>JBFWQY010000026.1:0-74621 GCA_050249195.1 Bdellovibrionales bacterium | reverse complement strand
TTGCGCCTTGATCTGGCGGATTTCCTCGATCAGTGTTGCCGCTCTGTCTGTCATGATGCACCTCCTCCGAGGGACTATGACAGAAGGGCAAACGGAAATTTAGATGCGATTTACGCAGTGGTTACTGCGATACTGCAGGTATGCGAACTTTGAAACTAGGCAGGCTTAAGCAGATTTGCTTTTATGTTGTGCGACTGCTCATAACTTTAACAATTGTATGCCCGTTTACGACATCGGCTGGGAGTACCCAATTAGACGATCTAACCGCCAGATTCTTCCAACGTTTGGACCCAGGCCAAGTTTTTGAGTTGACATTCCCGGACGAGCTAGTGAACGCGTTACGTTTCGATTTGACCGATGAACTGAGCGTAGAAACATTGCAGAAATTCCGGGACGAATTGGTACTGGGTGGGCGGTTCGCACGTTATTTTTATCCCAGTCCAAGTGTATATCGACGAAATCTTTATGAGAGTATTACGCAGCTCATTGGGCACATGCACACTTTCGAAGTTCACTCCGTTCGCCTTTCTGAAATTCAGTCCCGAGCCATCGCTAAGATTGAGGAGATGAAAACAAGGAAACAAATGGGCGATTGTTATCTGATAGAGAGCATCGAAGAGCCCATGATAACAATGACTCGATAGATTTTAAAATTGACTATAGGACGCCTTCTTAGGCTAGCGCAAATTTCCCCGGCCCTCACCTCTTAAAACTTGGCAACACCCCTAACCAGGCCTCAAAGAGGCGCCTGTAGTAGGGCTGCGCACTTTCCGTAGGAAAAGAATCATCAAGAGCCGTGATCCTACGCTCAACTGTTTTAACGAATTCCTCATCAATCTGGACGTGATTGACGAACGCTGTTCTCACCACGGCTACGACCGAGGGATCATCCGGTTCAATATCACGAAACAATCGCCTGAGTCGGACCGCCGCCTCCGCCACTTGATCGGCCGCGTACTCCGGATTGTGACTATTCATGGCCCGATAGGCTTCGTAAAAATTTTGATGGATGGCGAGAAGAAATTGGCTCAACAGGTTCCGACTCATCTGTTCATTTAGGCTATAGCTTTCCTGTGTCCTCTGCCAAATGCGGTCAAATCGGCGACTGACCTCGGCCTGGGATGATTTGCTGTCCGAGTCAGAGCTCTTAACGCCAAAGGCCACCTTTCTAAAACCTGAGTACAGCGGCTCCCAGATAGGCGCCCCGAATACCCAAACACCCAACGTCGTGACTTGACCCAAGAAAAGGGAAATAAATTGAAAATTCGGCGGAAGAGACGAGCTCACATACGTGGTCGCCGCGGCGCTGGCCACCATTGTTGCAATCACAATCGAGTAACCGCGCGCCTGCCGGCCCAAGCTCCCGCCCTCGCGCTTCAACCTTTTTTCCAAAACCTTGGCAATTCTTTGCGCCATATTTGGCTCAGCGCTCAAGTGACCGGGACAATCTGGTGGTTCGATTGCAAACGTCTGAGAGGAAAGGGTGACCGCGAAAACAATAGAAAGAGGCAAGCTTACGAAGGCCATTTTTCGCTCCTGCGCGGGATGTTGTGAGTTGCCGAGCGATCGGGCTTCCAACCTGACGATTGATCACCGTTGCGGCACAGCTCCGGATTCTCACCGGATTCCCTCGGTTCAATTCAAAGAAATCTCATATCACGATCAGGGCCACCGAGCTGTGGAAAAGTGGCCGGTTAGACTCAACGCCTGACATCAATCCCGACCCGAAACTCTTCCCCGTCGGCCGAATAGGACGCAATGTTTCCCTGAATCCGGTCTTCACCGAACTCGCCCTCAAAGACCGTGAAGTTGTGACGGCTGTTGGATTGGCGACGCCGCGGGTTTCTTCCGAAGCGCCACTCATGTCCCGGAATGGAAAAGCTATGAATGGAACTCGAAACCATCTCGAACGTGCGATATCCCAGCTGCGCGGGTTCAATATCCATCACCTCGGAGAAATGCACATCGCCCGCGCCAAAACAGAACAAGCCATCCGTATTTGCGAGCTTTGCAATGAAGTCTGAAAAGTCCCGCCCAAATTGACCCTCAAAGGAGTCCTTACCGGTGTACGCCCCGTAAAATACCGATCCGTTCAACAGAAACGAAGCGCGCGGATGGACATTCTGGAATAACCACTCTTCTTGGGCCGATCCGAACATCCGTCGGCCGGAGAACCCCGCAGAATCGCGGAAACTGCGGCCATCCATCAGAAAAAAGTCGGCGCCGAACGCGGAGAAGCGCTTGGCGATTCCAGGTCCATGCACCAGCGACGCCCGTTCGGACTGCGCCCAGAACGTATCGAACACGAATTTCGACGCCTCCTTATACTGAAACTGGCGCCCGCGGTTGTCGAAGCCGAAGTCATGATCATCCCAAATCGCGAGGACTGGTTTCAGTCGACGCTGAAAGTAAAAGGCAATGCGATTTCGCGTCTCCACGTACCTGAGCCAAAGCTGTTCTTCATCGGCCGGGCTCCGCGTGATCAACGAGGTGTTGTCGGCGTAGACATTATCGCCAAGAAAGAACACCATGTCCGGGTCACATTGCTCAAACCGATGCCAGATATCATCGCGGTGAAGAGAATCATTGGCGCACGAGGCGAATGCCAATCGCACGGATCGCGAGGACAAGTCCAATGCGCGAAAGTCACGTTCATCGCGTAAAATTCCCTGATCGTCATTCACCCGCAGCCGGTACTCTCGCCCCAACTCAAGCCCGCGAAGTTCCAACTTGTAAACGGCCTGATCGGAATGAGGCCGCTCCACAATCGTTAAATTCTGCTGGAGATCACGTGGATGCCGCCCTTGCTCATCGAGGACTTCGATCCCCCAACTCACCCGCTTGGGTAAGACCAAGCTGAATTGGGCCGAGACCTCGTCCGTCATTCCCTGAACGATCGAAAATCCGATTTTTTGACTTTGTTCAAATAACCAAGATTCGGGCTCGACAGTACCCGATCCCAAAGACGTGCGCGCATGGGCCGACATCCCCAAGCCAGCCAATAGCGCCAGGAACTGGCGGCGCTCCATAGCGATCCCTCCCCCCTAAGAAGTTAACGCTCTAAAATTTTGACAAACCCTAACCTAGGGCTTTGGTCCGAGTCCAGCTCGGATATCGTGTGACGTAAGTTTGGCGCTGCGATATGGCTCGATCAGCCCGCCGGTACCCCTAGCGGTTAAACAGGGATTGGGCCGGATTTCGATGTCTGAGTTCGCTCTCAACAAAATCGATAAGCGTATCAATCTCTGCCTGGGTGAACTGATGTTTCTTCGGATCCCCGCGCTGCTCGCGGATTTGCCCTTCATCAACCACGATGCGCCACTTGATTTGCGCCATTTGGCGATCCGACATCAACGCCGTCCAGCTTTCATTATTCAGGTTGAACACGCGCAGCGCACGCTCCACGCCCGGTGGAATATGACACACCCCACATAGTCGTTCCCGAAGGATCTGACGCGAGTCTTCTCGAAGTCCCGCGAGGGATCGCGAATGAATTTGAGCTGTAGCAACGCTTAAAAATGAAAATAACAATAACATCATTAACGACGCTTCAGTGCCACCCGCACAGTTCCGCGGCTCTGAGTGGAAAATCGTTGGAATTGATTGCCCTCGATGTCCACCATCCATGTTTCTGTTCCCGTGTAGAATCCCGTGTCGAAGACCAGCCACTTGCCGTTAGGCGACCATGTGGGATTATCTGCCGCCAAACATTTTCCACTCGAGCTCGTGGATGCCTCAAGTTCCGCATTCGAGCGGACCGGCGTGCACGGCGTGAGTGTTTTGCGCGTACCTCCGGTCGCGGGAATGATGGCGACGTTTCGGTATCCCCAATCAAATATGGATTCCGTCGGCATCTCTCCCGGGACCAGGCGCGCGGATTCTTTGCCACTGAAAAATGCAACCGTGGACTCATCGGGAGAAATACTCGGCGCGTTTGCATCCGGATAGTCGGGATCACCTAACGAGGTGAGCTGCTGGAGGCCGGTCCCATCGGTATTGATGCGCCATATTTGGCGGTGATAGGGCTCATTCGTCTGGAGCGTAAAAACAAGCCATGTTCCCGATGCCGCCAGAAAGGGTTGCATTCCAATCGTGAGGCGCTTGAGTCCCGAGCCATCCTCATTCATAACCCAGATCCCTTGATTGCCATCAAACTCGGAATCTTCATATGAGCCCATAAAAACGATCAAGCCATTCCTTCCGATTTGGGGCATCAAAGGCATTGTCTCGGGAGAAAGATCGCCTACTTGGCGCGCATTGCGACCATCCGCATCCGCGATCCAAATCTGCTGGGAGCCACTACTGTTGGATACAAATATAACCCGACCGTCCGGCGTCCAGGAGGGAGACATACCATCGCTTGCGATCTGAATAGAGTTTGTGCCGTCAGGGCGCGAGGAATGAATGGAGAAGGTCCCGTTCGAGGTCCCGGCAGCAGGACGACGTTCCATCAGCAAAATGGAATTTTGCTTCTCATAAGCGGCGGTCGTTGGCGCGGAGCGATCATTCCTTGCAGAATCAGGTGCAGAGGACGGCGAGGTCCCTGATGCCTTGAACCGACCGCAGTTCTGATAGGCAACCACCAGCGATACAAAAATCGCGGTCATGACGATAAAACGAGGAACTCCGCCGAGGATCAATTGTTCTCGATCATTATGTTTACCCATATTGTCTATGCTATTCGATTTTGTGTTCGCGTGTCATGAAGACGTCAGAAAGAAGATTATGATAGGGGAACAAGGGGCGAATAGGTGGCTCCTAGACCGAAAGTACGCCCCCCACGTATCATTTTGAAACACACATGAAACACCGTCGCCTCGACCTTGGTCCATGGCTTCAGCCGGTCATCAGAGCTTCTTCAGACGGGCTAACTCCTGCAAAGCTTCCCGCAGTTCGCTGCGGGCGTTCATTAGCGTGAGTTCCTGCTCACTGATCACGCGCTGGAGCTGCTGCATCCGCACCTCGAAGGTTTGCACGACGGCGGCGTGCCGGTCGACCATCTCCTTGATCATGCCCTCAGCGACCTTACGCTCGTTCACGCGGCTCACGACTGCGGCGATCTTGCTATTCATGTCGCCGAAACCGTTTTGTATGCTCTCATTCTGACGCTGAAAGGCCCCTTGCACGCGCTCGAATCGTTGCCGGTTTTGAGCGGCGAGGTCTTCCACCTTGGTATGCATCGTCTCCACGCGTGACTCGAATTCTTTAATCCGCCGGGAAATCGCTTCTATATGAAGATACGCGGCGCGGACATCGTCAGCCTTGGCGTAAGCGGGCGTGGCCGGAATTCCCTGGGCGTCACCCTCTGCGGCCGGACGATTACCAAACAGATCGCGGTTGAGTTCTCGTGCCATAACTGAACTCCTTTTTAAAGTGGACGACGTCGTGTCTTCCACCCTATCGTTAGAATTATGACATCGGTGAGCCAGTTCGCCCAGTACCTTTTGAAGCTTGATCCGCAACGGAATACGGCCCGCCTCACCCTATTTAATTTTGTAAAGCACGTCCTCGATTCGGCAGTGCCGTTCACTCCGGCGGTGATCCAAAATTTTTACGCGCGCGTCTTGCAGTTTGAACATTGGCAAAGCGAAACAGAAAGCCTTGCCAACACGGTACGCACCGATCTGCATGCTTTCGTCCGACAGCACTTAAACGAGGAAGAAGGCGAAGTGTGGCAGAATTTGCGCCACTCGGATTCGCTTCAAATCGTCCATCTCAAGCTGTTTGAGGATCTTGAGGAGCTCATTCAATCGGCCCACGTGGCTCGACAAAAGTCTGGGCACCAGATCAAATGCGTGCGTTTGTCAGAAACGCAGGTCATGGCGCTGATCCTGGCGCCCGGGGGAGGCCTCGAGGTGAAGATCTACCCCAATATGGCTCTCGTGTGGGGAGCGGCCCTGAAACTCGCGGCTCCCATCACGCACCTTCATTACTCGGCGGACCTCGAACTGCTTCCCGACATACGGCAGGTGCTTGAGGGCAGCTTGCTCACCACCCACTGTTTTCATGTCGACATGGAAGGTGTGCACGGCCTCATCACCCGTGGGCATACGTTTCAAAAGTTTGAAACGTTTATCCGCGCAAAGCTCTCCGAGACCCAAGATCTTTTCTACAGCCTCAAAAAGCTCGAGCGGCACTTTATAAACCCTCAGTCCGATCCTTTCTATCAGGACCTGGTGGGACGCTTGGAACGGGCGAATCGACTGCTCAATCACCCCTCGCTCGATAATCTAGCGGAGGTCGAGCGCACCTTGAATCGTGGTCGTTTATGCCTGAAAAATATCTTTCCCAATGACAGACTGCTCGGCCTTTTGATAACTCATCTGGACTATGCCATTTCCCAAAGACGGCTCCGTCCAAGTGAGGCTCAATAAATATCTGGCTGATTCCGGGTTGACCAGTCGGCGCGGAGCCGACCGGCTGATTGAGGAAGGCCGGATTCAGATCAATGGCAAGACCGTGTTTGAGCTCGGCGTGCGTGTAAGTCCAACGGAAGATCGGATCACTTTGGACGGCAAGCCTGTCCGGCCCGAAACTCAGAAAATATACGTGATTTTCAACAAACCTGAAAACGTCCTTACGACTATGGAAGACCCTGAAGGACGGCCCACCGTGGCGGATTATATGGAAAAGCTCCCGGTGCGTGTGTTTCCGGTCGGCCGCTTGGACTGGGACACGGAAGGTTTGCTACTCTTGACGAATGATGGGGAATTCGCGCAGTCCGTGATGCACCCACGCGAAGAAATCCCAAAAACCTATTTGGCCAAGCTGGATGGACATCCCTCCGACGAGCAACTCAAGAAGCTCATGAGCGGAGTGACGATCCCAGGGGGCCGCGTGAAGGCCTGGCATGTGGAGCGCGCAAAGGTGGGAGACTCGAAGCAATACGATTGGATTAAGATTATTATTGGCGAGGGCAAAAACCGACAGGTCCGGCACATGTTCGCCAAAATCGGCTTTGACGTGAAGAAGCTCAAGCGCGTCGCCATAGGCCAGTTAACCCTGGGGGGATTACGTAAAGGCGAGTATGCCTTTTTGGACGAAAGTGGAATCGCGCGCGTCTTTCGCCAGCGCCGTCCAGAAGCCCGTAAGGCGCCCAGCCAAGCCGTCCGGCGGAAAAAAACCTCGCGTCGAAAGAAAGCCAGCTCGAAGTTCACGCCCAAGCGCGCGTATCGCTAACTCTGTCGTTCTTCATTGCTCCTCCGACCCTTGGGGGGAAACAGGAGCCGCGTCCACCGCGTTTGAGTCATTCACATCGCCGGTGATCGCCTTTTTGGGCTTAGGCTTTTCGCTCAACCGTTTGGAATAGATGCGGAATTGCTCGTTAAACTCGTTTTGGCGCTCACGCATATAGGAATCAAAGTCCCGTGACTGGGCATTGATTTCGGATTCAAAAGCTTGGCGCCGGTCCCGTTCGTCGGCGAAGAACGCTTGGCGTTCTCGCTCCTGCTGCGCGAAGAACTCGCGGGTGTATCTTGGCTCGAGTTTGCGTCGCGCGAAAGCATCGCGTTCCTTTTTCTTTTTAGTCAAAAAAGTGTCGCGCCGTTTGCGCTCGTCGGCGTGGAACTCTTCCCGAAGGCGCGTCACCTTGTCCCGAAACTCCGCGCGTTTACTTTGGATCAAGTGATGAAAGCGCTCGCGCACACGCGACGGATTCTCAGTCCCCTGTTGCATCAAATTCAACTGCAGCGCGAGTTCATCATTCGCTTTGCGCGTCTCTTCCGGAATGTCCTTACGCATTTCCGAGAGATAGTCGCGATCCTCTTTAAGGGAGACTTCCGTCTTCAGCACCGCTTCCACCTTCTGCGCGTCCTGCTGACGCTGTTCCTGCGCGGCTTTCACTTTGCTCTTGCATGCGCACAGAAGAATCAGGATCAGAAGAGTAAAACTCATACGGAACTTTATGGACATAGTTTAAGGATAGTAGCCGATAGGATGTCCCTCAATGTTTTATGCAATCTCGACCTTCGTCCGGGCGCAATGAATTGAGAAGCTTAGGATTGAGCATCCTTGAGCGATCCTGGGTTCCCCTCCTTCTTGACGACAAACCGGAATCGCACACGGAATTTGAGACTGTCCTCCGAATTAGAGCTTGCCGCAGATTTTTTCGTCGTAAGTGAGGCGGGCCAGCCGTTGCCGAATTGACGAAGTTGAGCTCCTACACCTGAAATGCTAGGTTGGAGGTGTCGCTTCCAACTGGATTCAAGAGTGGAATAATGAAATTTACCCAGGTTCCCAGTCTACAAGTCCCGCTGAGTCGTCAGGTCCGGGGCCTTTCATCCGATCTGGATCAAATTAGGCCTGTAGGCATTCTCGGTGTGTTGTTGATTGGAAGCTGCGCCCGGGGTACGGCGACCTATCGCAGCGACGTCGATTTGTTGGTGATTCTTGATCAGAGGGCGTTCAAGGCGCACGACGTGCGAGCCGTGCAGGAACTACTTGAAAACCAGCTCCAAGCGCACAACGATCCCCTGCCGCTTCAATTCGTAGTCGTCGGGAAGAGCGTTTTTCAGACGCAGGAACCTGCTATGATGGGAAATCTGCGAGATTCATTGATACTTTACGATCCACAAAGGCTTTTGCAATCGCGGTTAAAGGCGCTGAAAGGGAAGACAGATGACGAATCAGACATTGGCTGACGACTACCTGAGGCGGGCTAAGGGCCGAGTGCGTGCGATCGAGGTCTTACTGGAAGATGGGCTCTATGCGGACGTGGTTCGGGAAGCTCAGGAGGCTTGCGAACTGGCGCTCAAGGCCGTTATCCGCAAAGCCGGACATAGCGTTCCTTTTTCCCACGAAGTCTCCGGCACGCTCACGCGGATCAAGGCGGATTTACCGGCTCCGGTTGCAAACGCCCTCGACCGCCTATGCGAAATCTCAAAATCCATGCGTCGTGATCGGGAGCTGGCTTTTTACGGATCAGAGGATATTACGCCTTCCGAATTTTACGAGCTCTCACATGCCCGAAAAGCACTGGATGAATTGAAGGAAGTATTGAGGATAGTAGGCTGACTTAAGCCTACCGCGACCGCCGCATCGATCGCTGGATGTCGCGTTCCGCTTCGCGATTCTTAATTGTTTGGCGCTTATCGCCCTTCTTTTTTCCACGTGCCAACGCGATTTCAACTTTGGCTTTTCCTCGTTTGAAATAGACCTTCAACGGCACGCACGCGAGGCCCTTTTCGGCGAGCGCGGCACTGATCCGGTTCAGTTCCTGCTCATGCAAGAGCAGCTTGCGTAGCCGTTCCGGCTCATGATTATTGTAACTGGAAGCGGCGTACACGGGGATATGAGCGTTTTGCAAAAAGGCTTCATGACCCCGAAAGGCCACGTAGGCGTCTTTGAGTGTGCACTGGTTATTGCGCAGCGATTTCACCTCACTGCCCGTGAGAACGAGACCGGCCTCAAACGTGTCCACGATTTCATAATCAAAGCGGGCTTTCTTGTTATCTGTAACAATCTTGATCCCGGCCGTTTTCGTACTCATCTTAGATCCTCATTGTCTCTCTCATGGGATCTCTCGGGGTCCCGTGTCGCTCAGTTCTGTCCCGTCGGGTGAGCCGTCTTTCGCGGCACCGTCCCTACCGATCTCTTAGCTGGCCAAAAAGCCGCGCGAAATCTCCCGGACTCAGCTCCTCCGCACGCGCCTTATCCGAGTGCCCCAGTTCCTCGAGAAGTCGTGGGATCCGGTCGTGTTTGGCTTTATCCACCACCCCTTTCACGTTTTTCAATAAAAACTTTCGGCGAAGTGCAAATGCCGCCTTAAGAAACTTCAGAAAGGGCGTTCCGAGGCCTTCGGCGGAGATCCGCTCAAACGCCAACACCCGGCTGGCAACCTTGGGTGGCGGAAAAAAATCTCCGGGAGCCGCATCCGCTATCTTGTACATTCGCCAATGGAGCTGAGCCATTACCGACAGAAGGCCGTAGTCCTTGGTGCGGGGTCGGGCGGTCAGACGTTGGGCCACTTCTTTCTGGAACATCAGAATCATCCAGCGCAGCCTTTCCGGCCCCAGGCAGCGCTCCACCACCAGATGAGTTGAAATTTGATAGGGGAGATTGCTGACCAGTAGGGCTGGAGCGGACAAGTTCAATGTTTCCCAATCCAGTTTCAGCGCATCCGCATCGATCACGGCAAGGCCACGAGCTCGCCAGTACGCGATGAGATCCCGATCGAGTTCGATTAATCGGAGCCTGACGTCCAGTCCGGCTTCGAGAAGAGGCTCGGTAAGAGCCCCCACTCCCGGTCCGACTTCGATCAGGTCCTTGAATTCGCCTTCGTGGGAACGGACGGCCGCGATGATTTTTTGAATCACCTGCCGGCTTATAAGAAAGTTCTGTCCCAGCGCCTTTTTGGGCTCGATTCCTATTTCCGCCAGGCGCGCTTTGAGATCCCCGGTCAGACTCATGAATTCAGCCAATCCGTGGGCAACGAGCTCGCACGTGGCGCGAGATCTTGCTCCGAAGGAGCACCAGACTTGAGCCTGTAAAGACCCGCAAGACCAATCATGGCCGCGTTGTCCGTGCAATATCGCAGCGGCGGGAGAGCCAAGACAGCGCCCTGATTTCGTGCCGACTCCGTCGCCATCGTGCGCAACCGCGAGTTGGCACTCACTCCCCCAGTCACGGTCCATGCGCGGATGCCTGTGCGCGCGGACGCGCGGACCAGCTTCGCCACCAGCACTTCCACAATCGCTTCCTGATACGAGGCGCAAAGATCCGCTTTACGGGTCTCACGTTCATTCGGGCTGAGTCCTTCGATCACCCTCAGCGCCGCGGTCTTCAGTCCGGAAAAACTAAAATCCAAAGAGTCTTCCTGGATCAATCCGCGCGGAAATTTAAATGCACCCGGGTTCCCCTCGGCGGCTCCTCGATCCACCTCTACACCACCGGGAAATCCAAGTCGCATCATCTTCGCAAATTTATCGAAGGCCTCACCGGCCGCATCGTCGCGTGTGCGCCCAAGCAGATGATAGCGACCAGGCTTCTCCACATGAAAGAGATGGGTATGACCGCCACTGACCGCCAGTCCCAAAAAGGGGAAGGTAAACTCAGGCGGTGGAGCATAGGTTTCGTCTTTCAGCAATGCCGCTAAGAGGTGTCCCTCGATGTGGTTCACACCCACAAACGGGATCCCGCGCACGAGGCTCAGGGTCTTGGCGGTCACCACACCCACCAGCAGAGAGCCGATTAATCCCGGACGAGAGGTCACGGCGAGACCCGTGATCTCAGACCATCTCACTCCGGCCTGAAGCAAGGCTTGATCCACGAGCGGCAATAAGTTTTCAGTGTGCTGGCGACTCGCAACTTCGGGAACAACGCCACCAAACGCACGATGGGAGGAGTCTTGGCTCGCGGAAACTAGAGACCTCACGATGCCAGATGTATCCAGCACGGCCACGGAAGTATCATCGCAGCTGGTCTCAAGCCCAAGGATCATTCGCCGGTCATTTCAGACTATTCAGTCGGAACTTGGCCTTCTTGGCCTCTTTGGATTTCGGAAACTTGGTTGTGACTTCATCAAAGAAGGCGCGGGCCTCGTCCTTCATGCCCAGCTCCTGGAAGCTCACGCCAATTTTATAAGTCGCGTCCGCGTACTGCTTTCCTTTCGGATTTTTGTCGCGGTATTTTTGATAGGCCACAATTGACTCTTTCCATTTTTTGGCAGTGAAGAGGTCTTCAGCCTGCTCGAAAGAGGTGCGGGCCTTCTCGCTCGTGTCCACGGCTGGCGCGGGAGTCGGCTTCAAACGCGAGACCTGATCACTCAATTCCAGGACCTGCGTTTCCAATTTCTTCAGAGCGTCTTCAAAGGCGATGAATTTTTGCTCCAGAGCCTGGTTTTCCTGAAGCTTCATTTCCCGGTGACCCTGCTCGGCCGCATTCAACTGCGCTAACATGTTCTCAACCGTATCAACACGTCCGTGCAAGTGACGCATCTGCTCGTCATACTCTTCGAGGCGGTAGGCCGCGATTGCGGGTTTTGGAGCCGGGGCGGGAGCTGATGCTGCGGCCGGTGCCGAAGCCGACGCTGAAGCGTGTGCATTCTGCTGTTCAAAACGCCTTTGTGCTTGAGTTTGGCGAGCCAACTCTTGATTCCCTGATTCTCCCTTGAGTTGCGAGCGCGTTTTCACGCAACCCGCGAGAGAGCCCGCGAGCCACAGGACTGGAAGAAGGGATAAGACGGATCGCAAGGAAAGGAGAATGGACGGGATTCGGTCTTTCATGGGAATGTATCTCCACTCTGAAATTTCTTAAGTCGAGTCGCGTTTTCAGCGCGCTCCGCATACTCGATTGCAATTTCAAAATACCGCTTAGCCTCGCCAAACTCATTTTCCCGAAAGGACTTACTGCCGTGCCGGAAAGCCTCGTCCGCCTTATGCCACAACCCGGTAGCGTAGCGAGCGCTATCCACGTCTTGAGCGGCACGCACAGCCGCGCGCGCCAAGGTGAATTCTTCGTAAGGCGGAGGCGCGGCCACGCATCCTACGAGACCGCAGATCACCAATATACTACTGGGCCAGAGGAACAAAATTCGCACGGCGATTTTTTTGATACGCGTCTTCACTGTCCCCGGTTGCAATCGGCTTTTCCTCACCATAGCTGATGATAGTCATGCGTTTGGAGTCGATCCCCAAGCTACTCAAATAACTCTTCACCGATTTGGCTCGACGTTCGCCCAATGCCAAGTTGTATTCTACGGACCCGCGGCTGTCGGTGTGGCCTTCAATCTGAATGGTGGCATTCGCATTTGACTTGATCCACTCTGCATTTTCAGCCAACTGGCGACGCGCCTCCGTGGTCAGGGTGGAAGAGTCATAGTCGAAATGCACCGACTGTAATCCCTGGATCTTGCCACTGTCGCTGCCTGCCGCATCGAAGCTCATCGCTTGCGAGGATACATTCGGATCCATCGTTCCGCCTTCCGTTCCTCCAACCGGAGCGGACTCGGTCTTCTTCTTGCTCCCGCAGGAAACCGTCAGCGCCAAAGACGCCAGGAGTACGGTGACTAACGAAACGCGCTTTAACATGATGCATTCTCCTTTTGAATTTGCTTAGCATTTTAGGAAAATCTTATTTTCTGTCCATTTCTATTGCTGAGCAACAAAATTTGGAATCCGGACAGGAATTTCATACCCCGACGTTATACCACTTCCGTTTGTGGCCTTCCGCCTTGCAACTCGTCTTCTCCAGTTCAACCCACTACCCACTGAGGGAGGTTTCTCAATGAAAAGTATGAATCGCGTCTTCTTGATGGGCCATCTTGGTCGCAAGCCTGAGTTGACATGGTCTAAGGCGGGGCGCCCCTACACGCGCTTAAGCGTTGCCACTCACCGGCGGTGGACCCATCCGGATGAAGGGGTAAAGGAAACAACGGAATGGCACTCCGTGTTTGTTTGGGGCGCTCTTGCCGAAACCTGCTGTAAACACCTGGATAAAGGGGCATTGGTGTTTGTTGAAGGAGCTCTCACCTACTGGAAAGTAGCGGAACCGACGCCAGGAGAGACGCCGTATAAGAATGCCGTGCACGCGGAAGAGGTCCGCTTCCTGCATTTGTCCATACCAGCCCGCACGGGAGAAAACCCCGCACTCTCGGAGGATATGGAGAATCTTGACAATCCCATGCCCTCACGAAATCATAATGCTGTGGCGCATCCTGCATGATGTGACCATTTCGAAGGGGGATCCGTGGAAAAAATGAGTTGGATCAAGGAACTCGTTTTAGCCGAGCAGCAGATGGAGGAGTCTGGTGTGGTGGATCTGGAAGCAGGCTTTGATCCGGGCCGTCAGCTGGAAGAAGCCACCGTGGACTTCATTAACGATTTGAAGGCGGGATTTGTGGAAGCCGCATCCGCCTTCAATCAAATGAAAGGATCGCCCCATGGTCACCTGCGCATCTATGGGATCTCCAAAACCAAAGCGGATTTTATGTTATTTCGCAATGGATACAAACTCATCTTCAGTATGCGCCAGCCAGGATTGATCACCGTCGCCTACTCCAGCGCCGGAACACACTACGTCCCGGGAACCGCAAAGCCAGAAGACAATCAGGCGACAGACAACTTGCGCGCGGCTTGGGGCGCCTTCGGCCAACTCGTATGGACTTACAATGATCACACGATCAATCTCGACTACCTGGTTCGGTATTATATGAGCCGTTTTGTTAAGGACTCAGCACGTTAAGAACCTACATGGTTTAACAAGGCTCACATTTCCAAATATCAATCTCCGGCTGGGCGAAGATCACCGGCGATCCTGATCAATTGATGGGTGTTTAAGGAGTGGTTTATTCTGCGACCTACTCTCTTTTAAGCTCAAAAACACCTTTCAAACTGTTATGCAAAAGTTCAAAGGTCACTTCTTCTGAATCTCTATTTGCGCACCATAGATCAATGAAGATTGACCTATCCTCAAGCTGAATATCCATAACAGTCTTGTCTCTAGTGTAACTCAGCTTCTTTACTTTTAACTTAGTGCCTTTAGGAATCACCTTTTTGTATTCCGGACGCCAAATGAGAGTGCAATTGGGTTCATTTCTGTCCTCGGGCTCGTGTAACTGCAAATGGCCTTTGACTATGTACTCCACGTGGCCCCTTGGCTTTAGACTGGTTTGAGGCACTAAGACAGCCCTTCTGATATTCGAAATGTCATCCTTTTGTGAAGAGTCGTTCGCAAAAGCTGAATTTAGAGACAGGATCGCGACTGCTACAAATGTTCTTTTTAAAAGCATAACCTTCAACTCGCCAAATCGGCTTTAGTTCCTTTGGAACCAATGATCAATGGAAAGCATCCCTTGTCGGCGCTCACCACACCCTAGCGTTCAATGCGCGGAAACACGACCTTTTTCACCTGTACCGCCTGAAGCTTCGCCTTAGCAGTCGCCTGATCTACGTCCTTAACGGTGGAGGGCTCGGAGCTTTGCGAACGTAGAATGTCCTCGGCCGTCGATACAAGATGCTCCTTGAGCGTTTTCGCTGTGGCTTTGAGAGACATCACAGCCGGCGCGGCGCTGGCGCTGATAACGTTAGGTGGGAGTGGGGGCGGGGACGGTGGCTCCGCCTCCTTGGCCTGCGCCTGCTTAACCGCCTGTTTGAAGTCACTTTCAAGGCGCGCCATTTGTTCCACATCGTGCTTGGGGCCCTCCAGATTCGCCACAAAATCCATATCTCCCAGCGAGAACGACTCCTCATCCTTCTGAGCCCCACGCGCCGCCCACTCCGGCAGCGCCTCCTCATCAAACATCAACTGGTCCCGGTTGAACTTCGCGATCAGCTCAATCTGCTCACGCGGCAGACAGACGGACTCCGCGATCTCATCCACACTCAAGCCCGAATGCGCCATGCGTGCGGCCTTCACGTACTCGACCTTCTGACGACGCTCAAGGATCTCTTGATGGGGAATCTTGTCTTGGAAAATTTCCGCAACTTCCATGCTCTTGCTCATCGAGTGTTCAATTTTGATCACTTGCTGTTCGGCCTCGAGGACTTTGTTTTGCAAAACACGAGTCTTATGATCCAGCAATCCAGTTAGCTGTTTAACCTGACTGTCTGTTCGGTCGGACAAATCCTCAAGCACCGTGATCTTGGTCTGCAGAAGCTGGAGGCCGCGACTGAGTCTGGGATCATCTTGCGGAGGACGGCGCAATCGCGACCAGAGCATCGCAAGGCTCGCAAAGACCACAAGATTGAAAACGACCTGTAACATTGTCCAGACTGAGATGGCCACGCACCCTCCCCCTA
The DNA here is from genome assembly GCA_050249195.1 of Bdellovibrionales bacterium. Classification (GTDB taxonomy): domain Bacteria; phylum Bdellovibrionota; class Bdellovibrionia; order Bdellovibrionales; family UBA1609; genus JALHOQ01. Next base: position 58,887 of record JBFWQY010000026.1, on the reverse strand, counting down.
CTTTCCTTCAGTCTAAGTGCGGGCGTCCGAACTCCACAACTGGACTTGGGCTTCAGGCGGAGTGCCATTGGTCGGGCTCATGAATTCCCGATAAGATGGTTCATCATTTAATCAATAGAATCAGTGAACAATCGAATTCGTTTAACGGCCTCATTCAGATCATGCTCATGAAGAGCAAAGCTGAGCCGCAAATATCCCTCAAGACCGCTCTCCCCGCCAGGAACCACGGCAACCCTTTGACTTTCAAGAAGGGCCGCGGCCACATCTGTGGACGTGCGCAAGACCGTCTGATGCCATTTTCGTCCTAGGAGCGCGCGGATATCCGCCCAGACGTAGAACGCTCCTTGTGGAGGACCGGCTCTCCATCCCGGGACCGAGTTCAAGGCGTCCACAAAAAGGTCCCGACGTTCGCACAGGATCGCGACGTGAGTTTTGATCTCCTTATCGCCGGCCTGAAGTCCGGCCAAAACCGCGCTCTGGGTAAAAGGACTCGCACAACTCACCGTTTGTGACTGATAGTTGGACATCGCCCGAATCACCGGTTCGGGACCTAAAGCCCATCCAATACGCCAGCCGGTCATCGAGAATGTTTTGGATGCCCCGTTCACCACGATCACACGCTCCTTAAGGTCCGGAGCCACATGCAGGATATGAGGCGCAACCGGTTCGCCTGTAAATAGTAGCTGGTTATAAATATCGTCACTTATGACCACGATCCGGGGATAACGCCGGAGGAGATTCACAACACCCTCGATTTCCGCCCGCGTGTACATCTGTCCGGTAGGGTTATTGGGACTGTTCAACAAAAGAACTTTTGTCTTGTCCGTGATCTTTTTTTCGAACTGATACGCGTGTGGCTTGAAACCGGTCAACTCATCGCTGGGAACGATCACGGGCGCTCCATCCACCAGCTCCACCATAGTGGGATAGCTGACCCAATAAGGCGCGGGCACGAGCACTTCGTCACCCGGATCGACCAGCGATTGCAACGCCGAAAACAACACAAACTTCGCGCCCGCGGTGACCGTCACTTCCGCTGGCGCGTAGTCAACTCCGAGCAGTTCCCTTGTCTTGTGGGCAATTGCGGTCCGCAACTGAGGTGTTCCATTGGCTGGAGAGTACTTGGTTTGACCGGCCCGAATCGCCTGGATACCGGCGTCCTTGATTGGTTGGAACGTATCCCAATCCGGTTCGCCCACTGAAAGAGAAATGACATGATAGCCCTGCGCCACCAATTCCTTGGCTTTGGCGGCAATGGCAAGGGTGGGAGAGGGCTTCAGGCCCTGGGCTTTCTTCGACAGCACGGATTTACCTCTTGATCGACAAACGTTTGGTTAGAGCTTCTATCACGTTCGGAGGAACCAAACCGGACAGGTCGCCCCCATGGTGAGCTACCTCCTTGACCATATGCGAGGCCACAAAGCTGAACTCCGGCCGAGTGAAGACAATCATCGTTTCGATTCCATGCTTTAACTTTCGGTTCATCGCGGCCATTGCGAGTTCGTACTCAAAGTCCGAGATCGCTCTTAAACCGCGCACAATCACGCGCGCGCCCTCGCGTTCGGCGTAGTCGGTAAGCAGGCCATCACACTTGTCGATTTCCACGCCAGGAAGATTATCCAGGTTCGCCCGAATCAGCTGGACCCGCTCTTCAAGTGAAAACAGATACTGCTTGCGTTGGGAGTTAGCCACGACCACCGTGACCCGCGCAAAGAGAGGCTGAATGCGACGAATGATGTCCAAATGGCCCATAGTAATCGGGTCAAAACTGCCGGGATAGATCGCCTTTATCTGCATGGTCCGGGTCTCTCGCAAAGAAGTTAAGGTGTTTATCACCAAAGCGACGTTGATCCAAGCGAATTAAACCCGGGTAGACGTCATCCATACGCTCTTTGGAACTGGCTTCAATCACAAGCCATCCCGCCTCCGCGAGCACGCGACTTTGGCCGATTTTCACGGCTAAATCATGGGCCCATGCGCGTGTGAATGGAGGGTCAGCCAGAACCAGGTTGTAGGGCTCCAACCGAGAATCCCCGCGCTCGGCGCGATGAAAGCGCGCAATAAAGCGAAAGACATCGACCGCGTGAACTTTATACCCGCTGCGAATATCGAGCCGCTCCAGATTGTCGCGAACAATGGCCAGGCTTTTAGGATGGCTTTCAACCAAATCGACCCACGCCGCGCCTCGCGAGAGACACTCAATCGCCAGACTACCCGTTCCTGAAAAAAGATCCAGGACCCGCGCTCCCTCTACACGACCGATAAGTTTATTGAATAGGGTTTCTTTCACCCGGTCCGTGGTAGGGCGGATGTGACCCGCCTCGAACTCCGCCAACCGGCGGCCCTTGAACCTTCCTGATATGACCCGCATGCACACTCGTGGACCGTGGCCACAGCCGTGTCCCCATGACTTCGGCTTTAAGCTTGGCCAATGGCTTTCGTGAAGCTCACGATGCGTTCTTTGTGTTCCGGGGTCAAGTTCTGAAAATGAAACTCAGCCAAACGTTCCACGACCCCATTTTTAGGATCGACGGCGCGGTCAAAAGTACGAATGATCCGGCACTGCGAGCGGATCGACTCACGCATTACCGGAATCTGAAACTGGGTCTGGTAATATTCGCCGACAAACACCATTTGCGTGCCCAATCGCACGACAGCGCCTTGAGCCGTCAAATACATGATTTCCACGGTCTTTTTAAGGGCGTTGGCCTCCAGAACAGCTTCAATCGGGTAAGGTTTGATTTTTTTCTTCACGATCTTTACAGGCTGTTCCCGACTCACCGGACAAGCTCCTCCCCCGCCTTTACAACGGCAAATATGTCGTCAAATGGTTTGGGAACGAACAAATCCGCGCCCAATAACTTAGCTCTTTCCAAATCATACTCTCCGGAAAATGCGCTCATCAAGATCACCTTGGCGCGAAAGGGCCGCCCCCGACTTGCGAACTGGCGTAAAAGGTCAGGCCCTGAAAGTCGAGGCATTAAAACATCAAGATACACAAGATCCGGCTCGAACGCCTGCCAATTCTCCAGCGCATGCTGTCCATCCTCGGACTCTAAAACTTCATGCCCGTGCTTCTCGAGCGCTCGACGCAGAGACAGGCGCACCAAAGATTCATCATCCACCACCATTACCTTCACGCGCATATCCTCACGGCGACTCCTTGAGCGGCAAACGAACGCGGAATACGGATCCCTCGCCTAATTCCGACTCACATTCTAGGTCGCCGCCAAACTGGCGCACGAAATCACGGCTCAAACTTAATCCGAGCCCCGTTCCCTCACCCTCTCCCTTAGTGGTGAAGAACGGCTCAAATATTTTTTCGCGTAGATCAGACTGAATTCCGGGCCCGGTGTCGCGCACTTCCAGCAATGCAAAGGAGGATTCCCGTCGCGTGCGCACACCAATCTCTCCTTTTTCCCCCATGGCTTGGCAGGCATTGTTCACCAAGTTGAAGATCACCTGTTGCATAAGCTGTGGTTCCACGCGCACGGGAAGTGGTTCCGCTGCAAATTCAATGTCATTGCGGAAGCGGCTAATGGCGGATTTCAGCAGGGGCAGGGTCCGGCCGGTGATTTCGTTGAGATCCACCGTTTGAACCCGATGCTCAAGTCCTGATCCTCCTTTGGAGAAATCCAGCAAATTGTTGATAATGCTCTGACAGCGCGCCGAGGCGCGTTCCACTTCATCAAGATCCTTGTGAATCTGATCAGTTGGCGGGATTTCCGTGAGAAGAACCTGAGTCAACGACCGTATTCCCGTGAGTGGATTATTGAGTTCGTGGGCGATGTGACCGGCGAGTTGGCCGATCGCCGACATTTTTTCCACCTGCACAACCTGGCTTTTCAGTTTCCGCGAACGGGTTTCGTCGCGAAGGTAAACCACCCACGACAGCGGAGCTTGTGACGGCGGCATTCGGATCGGATAACGCTCAATCGCATATAGCATCTCGCCGCACTGAACACGATCGGAAGAATCCCCGAGCATGGAAGTGAATTCCGAACGCCAATGCGAGTTGCTGCGCAGAACGCGTCCAGACGGATCCACGATCGCGATTGGCTCGGAGAGTTCGTCAAAGGTGCGCTCCCAATCGCGCGAGGTGCTCTTGAGTTCTTGTTCGAGCAACAGCCGGTCTAGGGCCCAGCTCACTGGTTGAAGCTTCTCGCTTAAGGCTTCGATGAGAGCGTCCAGTTCCGGTGCCGGAAGGCCATGTTCAAAAAAAAGCAAAGGAGCTCGGGCCACCTCGTCTTGATGGCGTCCGGTGAGTAAGGGAAAGCGAATCACGCGGCCGAAAGGGCGGCCGAGCGAATTGGCGAGGAATTGGCGATCCTCCGGCTCATTCACGCGGATCCGCGCCGATGCCGTCCAGATCCCGCGCGCACGCGACCGAATGGTTTCCGACCCACGCATGTAATACAAGTCCCCAAGCCCTTCACCCCGGGGTACAAAGAGATGAGGCGCTTCGACCGCATGATACTCCTTCACCTGCTTGCGAATCAGCGGCAGCATGTCGGCGATATCAAACAGCTGGGCCAATTCCTTGATGAAGCCGATAATTTCGCGCATGCGTGCGATATTGCGCTGACTGGCGCGTCGAGAACGGGCTTCGTTGACCGTGCGTTCACGCACGACCTGCTCAAGGCCCCGGTTCAACTCATCGATCTGGCGGTTTTGTGTGCGCATCATTTGCATCATCTGGCTGTGCTGATCCTTTTCTACCTGGCGCGCGAGCGCCACTTGCACGACCCTGATGATCTCGTCGGCCTGAGTGGATTCGATAAACAGCGCGCCTTTTAAGGCATTCAACGCCCGTCTCAGTCCCGCGGGCGTCCACCGTTCGTCGACCAGGATATAAGCCTTCGACGGCGAAAATTCCTCTTTGCGGTAATCCATCAGTTCCCGCCACGGAACGATAACGACAGAAGCGTAGGGGCTAAAGCCGCTTTCCACAATCCAGCGACAATCCAGGGGACGAGCGGCCTGCTGGACGTCAAACCACCAGGACGGAGGTTCCCCGCGGGTCAGGAGTTGAATGGTCTTTGTTTCCACTTCCCAAGGCTAGCACGTCTCGTCTGCGCTGTCTTGTCCGAGGGCAGGTGCGAGAACATGCTCGAGTTGATCGGCAACCTCGATAAAATCCTGGCGTTCCATTGCGGAGTTCAATGTCTTCAGGACTGAAGACCAGCTCTGTCCCGCGACCTTCGTCGAGTGACGCGCCAACTCGTGAAGCTTGGAGAGCAGGGTTTGAAACTCGGGTTGGACGTCGGCAAGTTCATGCTCGCGCAGTCGAGCCGCGCAGCTTACGCAGAGATCTGACGCTTGCTTGGCCTCGCTCGCGGGATCCGCAAAATCCCGGTAAACGGCAGCCACCCACAATAATTCTTCAAAGAGTTGGCGGGTGCATGCGAGTGTCGCGTCCGCATCCGCAGGTGGGAGTCTCAGGCGCTGAGTTTCAAACCATCGGATGACGATCGCCGCATAGGTGTTGCGCGCGCAAACCTCCGTGAGCAATTCGTCCACGGACGCGAGGATTCCGACAAGACTGGACTTGTGGCGCGAATCCTTCCAGCGGTCCAGCTGCTCCAAGGCGAGGTCTGCGATTTCAAAGACTCTTTGCAATGCGAGTTTATCTTCCAGGCCGGGCAGCGGAGGATAAGGCGTGCCCGTGTACATGGCTTCCACCAACTTCCAGGGTGAATCGTTCAATTCCCATCCCCGCAACAAATAGGGTTTGCACAGCGACACTCGCTCGGCACAAGGCCCCAGTGGGCGTTCCGCGCAAAGGAGAGCCTGCGCCTCGCCCACAACTCGTTGGGGCGAAAGATCCAAAAGGCGCGGCGTACAAATCGCACGGCTTCCGACACTTAGCGGGCCGCGTTCAAAAATCTCTGAAGCTTCCGTCCCGAGCCAAAGAACCGGTGTCTGCGCCAGCGAACTCATGGCGATCACCAAATCCTCCTTGGGATCGGGCGCCGAGAGGACAAGCTCGGCGGCCGTCAGTTCCTTCCAGAGTTGAGCCGCGCAGAGAGAACCGACCCGATTTCGCACGCCCGGGGCCAAGAGCGAAATCGCATCTGCGAGTCCTCTCTGATCGTTCAACCCGATGAGGTGCACCTCGTGTGAATTCCACGCCTCGATATCCTGAACGACATGACTCCACAGCTCACCTGGCGCGCGCCCTTGGAGGTGAACCAGAATCCGCTTTTCCCTCGTGGCCGCCCGTGACGCATCTAGGTCGAAGTCTCTGTCCTCAAGCTCCACACCGGCTATGGCGGCGTAGACGTCGGCCATGTGGTACTGATTATGGCGTCCTCGCCCCACTTGCGCATGCCTGTACGCGCTGGCATCGTCCGGGATATGGAGGTGGCCGTCCGCATGGCGTGTGTATCCGCTCACTTGGGCCCCGGGGGAGCTGAGAATCTCAGTCATGACACTCGTAAGTGCCGAGCACGTGAGATTGATGACGCGATCAAAATTCATTTGTTTGATAGGAAGCAAAAGTGGAATGAGAGACTTCGGCGCCGGATCCTCCTCGTTAATGATGTGGAGATGAACTCCGGCGATCATCCCGGCGATTTCTCTTAAGTGTGGAGTCACCAGAAGATGAACCTCTCCCTGGCGCTTGAGCGCATTGAAAGCCGGAACGCTAAGTAAGAAATCAGCGTCCGTGGCGATTTGCAGAACGAGTATTTTCATTGGTCAAGCTCTCCCGGATCGAGTTCTCCAGTAACTTCAAACTCTTCGCATCGTGTGAATAGCCGCGAGTGCCCAGGACCTTCTGGATGGAGAGTTCGAGCTTCGCCAATGTCGCCTTGAGTTTGTCTTGCTCATTATTGTTCATATGTACTCCGTGAGCCGCGATTTAAGTGAGCGGACGAGTTTTGACTTGATCTCCAACTTGCGGTGCTGCTCCTCAAGGGACGCTTGCATCTGGCGCAAGCGCCCAAGGTCCGGCGCGCCACCGACAAAACCCAGCGGTTGGCGTGTGAAGGACTGTAGACCACACCGGGCCTTTTCCTCCTGCGCGTGCAGTTCCTTTTCCAAAAAATCAAGGTGGGGCATGATGGGAGCGGTGTTACCGAACAGCCGTGTCACCTCTTCGGCAAGGTGCACACTTTCGCTACCCAACTCGACCAGCGGGCGCTTGAGGTCGCCGCTAAGAATAAACTTCCATGCACATCTTTCCAGGATGCGCTCCAAAGCGCATTCGCCTCCGTTCAGGTCATAAGCAAACCAAAATCCCATGTTTGTGTGGCGGGTGCGCAAGGCTTGAAGCGCTGAGCGATGTTTCTCGGCCAGACTTCGCAGGCCCTCCCAATCGGAGTTCAGGAACGCCACTGCGAAATCTTTTACCGTTACGGCCGAAATGCGCGCGGAGCAGAGGTGCGAAGCTTGCGAGCAAGGAGAAGAGTGGGCGCAAGGAGCGCATTCCTCACGCGATTGCAAAATCAGATTGTCCGCGCGGTAGATTCCGGTACGACGCCAGTCACTGGGACCTAAGCTCAACTCAAGAACTTTCGTGTCGGTCGCGTTGGCTAAATGCTTGATGCTCGTGTCTCCCGTGATCAGAAGATCCGTTCGATGCAAGAGCGAGAGCACACCTTCCAAAGAAAGAATCGCTTTGCGCACACCCGGGACCCGAACCTGAATTCGAGACAGACGCTCCTCCTCATTGGCGGCGCCGAGGAGATAAATCTCCGCCTCCGGACGCTCCGCGCGCAAGCCCGTGAGAAGCTCCGTCCATTGGTCTTCACCCCATGTTTTTTTCGTGTCGGAAGTGAAGACCTGACAAGCGACGCGCTCTCCCGACCCGAGGTTCAAGGCCGTGACTTCGGTCTCTCCTCGCGCCGTAACGCTGAATTTCCATGAGCGCGGAATCTCCTTTAATCCACAGGCAAGGTGAAAGATATCCGTGTAGTGGAAAACATCCGCCGAGGAGGCCGCCGCATGTTGATCCAAGTACCGGAACCATGGGGAATGAAAGCGGGCCTGTCCACCCGGGCTGAAAGTCAGTCCCAGCTTATCGCGCCCTTCCAAGTAACCCATAATCCAGCCGGAAAACCGCGTCTGAGTGAGGTTGATAACCAAGTCATAGTTCGCGGAGTTCATGGAATCAAGGTGCTCGCGGAGAACGTCAAACGATGTCAACAGGGGGACATCCGCCCGACCCAGTCCCTGCTGGAGTTCTTCGCGATCGAGTGTCCACCACCGACGGACGCCATGAAGCATGGGCTGCAGCGCCTTTGCTGGAGAATGTGTAAATACATCGATCTGCGCCTGTGGATACCGCGCGCTCAGCCCTTCAAGAATGGGAACGATCTGAATGAAATCCCCTAGGCGCAACAGGCTCAACACAAGAATTTTCACTTCACCAGCTCCCGTAGCGCTTTGATCAGCAAGCGTTCCCGCTCCTCGGAATTCTGGACCAGCTCCGTTTGTTCCAAATCATAGATCGTCAAAGGCGCGCCGACTGCACTCTCGACACGGGGATTGGTTTCCAAGCTGTAACCTTCGCGTAACTGCCACTGCCAGCTTAAGCTGCCCCAGTCGCGTCCCATCAACTGAGTCGCGCACGCCTTGTGTAGCTTAGGTGACAATGCCACCGAAGGCGCGTGTTGGAGGACCGTGAAACTCTTCATCAGCAGCTTCTTGACATTCTCACTCGCGCGCAGCTCTCGAGCGGAAGTCACACACTCGATCATCACGCGGGCGGAGTCGAAGGTATGTATGGATTTAGCCGCGGCAATGATGTCAGGATTGGGTTCGATTACCATGATCCGCCCCGAAGTGGCGCGCTGGAGCTCCAACACATGGTAGCCCGAGCCCAGACCTAGGACGAAGACGCCCTCGATCTTATCCACAAACAGGCTTCGGCGCGCGAGCCATGACTTCGCTTCCATCCGCGGATCAAAGCGCGACGCCAAGAGCTTGCCTTGAAACCGGACGACGGGATCTCCAGTGGAGGAGGTCACAATATCAATCAATGGCTCGACCTCATCTCGCGCGCGATCGCGAGCGCTTGCGGGTGGCCTGGATTCACGGCGAGGAGACGTTCGAGTTCGAGACGAGCGACCATCAGGTCTCCCCGTTTCCAGCTCAGCCAAACAAACGCCAGACTCAGTTTCTCGTTCCATCCACCCTCAACCAGATAATTACGAATCAGTTCCAGAACGCGAAACTCCCGCCCCTCGCGCGCGCCCCATTCGAGCGCGAGAGTCAACGCCACTTCGTTTAGCGGATTAATTTCAAGCGCCGCTTCAACGTTGCCCCAGGCCAGTTCCCAGTCCCCCTTCAGGCGGTGACCAAGCGCAAGCCCGACCCATGCTTTGTCATTCTTTATATTTAGACTAAGCGCCATTCTGAATTTTTCAACTGCTTCGTCCCAGTTCTGACGTTGCATGTTTAACGTGCCCATATTGACATGAAGCACATCCGAACTGGGATTGAGGCGATGGGCCTTATTGTAACTGTCCTCGGCGGAGTCAAAGTCGCCTCGACGGACAAACAAGTTCCCCAGGGATTTAAAAGCATCAAACAGCAAGGGATGATCCTCCGGCGCGATCAACAGCGCATGCTGCATGTGCTCAAAGGCCGCGTCCACGAGGTCCAGATCAAAGGCGGCTTGCGCCAGGGCGTGGAGGGTTTCAAAACGGTAGTCGATCGCCACCACGTTCTCCAAAATCCGCAAGGCCTCATCCTTGCGACCAAGATGGGAAAGGCGGCGGGCCAATTCCATGGCGATCAAAGAATCGTTGGGGTCGATCTGGAGAATGCAATAAAGATCTTCAAGGTCAAGTCGGACCGGCTGCGGAGGGCTGCCAGGGTTCTGTCGAAGGTACGGGCCTTGCTTAACGTTGGATTCGGTTCCATACGGAACCATCCGCTCAGTCATTAGTCGTAGGTTGTCCACGATCGCCTCCCACATCTCGAGTTCAGCAACCGTGGTGCCAGTGTTGTGAGGGCGCTTATTTCTTTCTGATCGGGCAACCTTGCCGAAGGCCGTGCGGAAGAAACCAGTCCAGCGTCATCAATCCGTCACGCCTTTTCGTCAAGTTTCCCGGAAGGCTCGCCAGATTTATAAGCTCCCATGACTTTCTTGGCAGCCTGGACCTGCCGCAGTTCCCTGATGATGTCGGACTTCGCTTGCTCAATGACCGAGAGAATCTGCAGGTCCTGCGCGAGAATTCGGGTGACCAGATCATTTTTGGTATTCATGGCCTTGAGCATTTCCTGTTTTTGGCTGTCGGTGGGGGTCACCTGTTCACCCTGTGAAACCGCCGCGGCCTCGATCAGCCGGTCGATGCATCGAATGAGATCTAGAATCGTCTCACGGGACTGATAAAAAATCTCGAGGTTATCGAAGCAGCCCTCGGTGAAGTTCAACAGCTCACTCTCGTTAAGCTGATAAAACTTCTGCAGATGGTAATTCTTGTCCTTCAGCAGATTGATGATGGTGTCCATTGGCCCTCCGTGACCTGTTTAAGACCCTATTTATTGACGTTGTCCCCGCGTTTCAGTTTTTCCACAGCTTCCACCCAACCCGAGTGCAGCGTTTCCATAATTCTCAGAGCGTCCTCCAGCGGTTTCCGCTCGCCGGAGGCATTGCATTTCGTCAGCTGCTCGCTAATGAACATGTACAGCTGCTCGAGGTTTTTGGCGATTTCGCCGCCCGCCTCGTGGTTCAAGGTGTTGTTCAATTCATTGACGATATCGAAGGCCCGGCCGATATTCATGCCTCGACCCGCGATATCCTTCTTGTCAATGGCCATTAAGGCCTGCTTCATGAAACGAATGGCGCCTTCATAGAGCATAAGAAGGAGCTTTTCCTTGCTGGCGCTTTGAACCGAGGTTTGTTTGTACTTCTGATACGCGCTTTTCATGTTCGTCTCATTCATCTCCATTTTCAATCGGCGGCCTCATCACGGAACTTAACCCATTCCGGGAAGGATTTGTCCGCCCCCGGCGCCCGCAAGACCTGCGAGTTGCCCGCCCTGGCCCTTGAGCCGACTTATAGATTCTTCCAGCTTCGCGAACTTATTGCGTAAGCTCTCCTCTTTGCGCGCAAGCATTCGTTCCTTGTTGGCAATCTGGTCGTTCATCTGACTGATACGATCTTGAAGCGCGCGCTTGCGAATCGCGATGGGACCAAAGGCCGAGTTCATCAGAGTCTTGATTTCATTGCGTAGGCTTGGAATAAAGCCCACCTTGAATCCGTCCCCCGCGAGGAATTTCTGAACAGCCGGAGGATTTTGAGCCAACGTGGCGTTGAATTTCTTTTGATCAAACTCCAAGGTTCCATTGCGGTTGAATGCAATCCCGAGTTGATTGAGCCGCGTGACCTCGCTTCCCGTTCCCATGATCGGATTTTGAATCAAGCGGCGAAAACGATTTTCGACACTGCGAAGAAGGCTGTCTCCGCCAAGTGTTGAGCTTGTGTCCGACTCCTGAGTGAGCGCGTTCTGCTGCTGAATGAAGCTCAACACTGCGTTCACGGCGTCCACAAAACTCTTGATCTTTCCCACGACGACTTCCATATCTTCTTTTACGCTGATGTTCACGGTCCGTCCCGGGCTGGCCTGCCGGATATCCAGCGTGACCCCCGGAATGATGTCCTTGATGGAATTGTCGCCAATCTCGAACTCGAACCCGTCCACCTTGATGCGACCGTTCTTGGCCTCACGTTCCTGATCGAAGTAAAGGTCCTGGTCTCCATCGAGAAAGTACAACGTGGGGTAGTTGACTTGATTCTCTCCTCCCACGCTATCGCCAGAGATCATGAGTTTAAACGGCTCATCGGGATCGGAGCGATCGTTGAGGACCGTGGCCTTGACTCCAATACCGGCCCTGTTGATGGCATTGGCCACGCCTTCAAGGGTGTTATTTTCGCCGTTGATGTAGACATCTTTTCGACCCTCAGGCGTGTCGAAGCGAAAGTACCCCACGCCGATTTCGGTCTTGTCCTTATCCGGAAATCCGTTGGTGATGGCCGCCGCCTTCTGCGCGAGTTCCAGCACCTCCACGTTCCAGCTGCCGTTGGTGGCAACGCCGGGATCAACGACACCGGTGATGATATTGGGATCACCGGAATTGATCTTCATATCGGAGAAACCTTTGGTGGAAGCCAACTCTCCGATCGTGCCCGTGATCCCGTTGAGTTTGGTTTCAAGGTCGGTCACAAGCTTGAGCCGGTTTTCCTGTTTCCCCTTGGTGGCCTCAATGTTCTTGATTGGAAGGCGTTCGGCCTCCATCAGCTGTTCGACGATATTGGGCGGCAATCCTGAAGCCATTCCGCCGAAACTGATGCGGGCCATTCCCACCTCCTTCCCTTCATTCTCGCAAAGGGAAAAGAGATGCCGTGAGTCAATAAAATGACTTACATCGCTTTGTCTAGAATACGTCCCGTGTGGCGATCTTTGTCGCGCGTGGCGGCCCACAGCTGGCTTTCTGATAGCCGGCGAATGATTTGCCCCTGGGGATCGATCACGAGAATCACGCGGCAATCCTCTTTCACCTCGACCTTGATCGTAAGGTTGTGGGATTTAAGTCCGGGCAGCTCCTCGAGAACCTTAAGGGCTTCGTCAAATTCTTGTTGGGTCAGATGGCGCCTGGGTTCCTCGCCCCCTGGGTCGCGCCGGCCGTCGGCATCCCGCTCGGTACTGGCTTGCGCACGCGCCTTACTTTCCACCTTTTTCTTAGGCTCTAGCGGCGCGATCGGACCGGGGGTAAGAGTCTTGATATTCATGGTACTGAGTGTGTCGACAGGTTGATCTCAAAACATTACGGGGCGGAAGAAGAATTGGACTTGGGGCTGAGGGAGCGCGAGCTGGAAAAGTTATGTACAGAGCTGGTTTTATTTCATCGAGTATTTACACTGAATATCTGTGACGCTATTCTTCACCGTCAATATGACTATGATCCTTGCGATGGCTGCTCGCTTAAGCCGAATCCTGTTTTTCGGACCAATTTTTCTTTTGTGGGCGGTGGCATTTCAGGTTTGGAGTGCCGTTCCGACGAAATCCACTTTCCGTGGGACACTCGGTCCGGGCGAGGTTGACGGGAAATCCCAACTCATCCAGATCGAAGTTAAAGATTCACAGTGCCGGATTACGACTGGCGACGAAGGCATTATACATGCGCTCAATACCATTCCTCACCCCAAGGGAGAAAGGCACTTTCTCATACAGGTGATAGCCGTCGAGTTTCCTGGCTCATGTTGGCTCTTCTTCAGTCGCATCTTTGAACGTGACCAGCACGACCTTCCGCCGTTCCTGCTTACGGGGCGCATTTCCTTAGGCGATAGAGGTTTGATTGCGATGGATTACGCAGACTTAGGAAGTGCCCCTTCGGACCAGTTGAAACGTCTTGCAAATCGACTTTCCGAGTCCTACTCCGAAGTTTCAGCTCCCTTGCTCCCGATTCCGCTAAATATCATTCCAAATCACTAGAATTATAAAGTTTTCGTGCATTCAACCGATGATACTTGAGCAGGTGTCCCCTGCAGTTTGAGGTAGCTTAATGTTTCGCCTTGTATTTCTCCTGAGTTTGTTCGCCAGTGCTTCACCTAGCTTTGCCCAATACTCAAATGCGGATGAAGTTCGAATTCGGCGGGAGTTTGCACGCAATTACATGCGCGCCTTTGCAAACGAATTCAACTCGCTTCATGACACTGGCGATTTCCGCGAAGTTTACGCCCTCCTACTGCCGCGCAACGAACGAGCCGCCTTTTTTAAGAGGTTCAAACTACCAAAGCTGCGAGTCGAGGAGTCAAAGATCCTCGTTGAATACAAAGGTGAGGCGGTCCTCGAAATCGAGATGGTCGATTTGTTCGAGCAGCGTTACAGGATCAACGGCCAAATCTACACCCATGATTGGGATGGTAAGGCTGACATCCAGCGTGACCTGATCAAAGGTGCGTTGGGCCGTGCAATAAGAACGGGTGCGATTCCGGTTCAACGCGCTTTTGATTTGCTCTTTCCGAGAGCTGAAGCCAACCCATTACTCGCAGTGCCTATAGCTATGCAGATCTGCGTCGAGGGCGGTTGTGCCTTAGCTGTCATTCTCGCACAACGGGCGGCAGTTTATGTCGCCAATAATCCTGCGGTGGCCGCCACAGCCGCGACGGCGGTGGGTGCGTTTCGCACCACTTTGATGAGCTCCATGTCAGCAGCAACGCGCACCTCTTATGAGGTCGCCAAGAACGTCATAATGGAGGTTTACACCCATCCAGCCACCACGGCCACTGTGAGGACCTCAGTCAAAGCTGGAAAAGCATTGCTTACGCCTCCGTTAAAGGCGATCGCTTGGTTCTCAAAGGAAGCTTACAACAGCGTTATAAAGCCTGCCCTTCTAGGCTCGACCCTTTTCACAGTCGGCTACGTGGGCCGGGAGATCGTGAACAATCTGGATGTACCTTTTGACGTCATGGCGCGATGCCTGGCGAATGAAAAAACCATATCGGAGTGTGCCGAAGCTAAAAAGAAAAAGGTGGCGCTGGTCCCAACCGGAAAAGAGGTGGATGTGCTCAAGCCGAGATGTCCCAGCGCCGCCATTAACGAGTTCCAGGTGTTTGAGGTCCAAGGTGATAATCGAGTCGTTATCGCTTATAGGATAGGAACAGAAGGTGAAAACAAGGGTCTACCTCTGTCGGCAATTCGTTATGTTATCCGGGCGAACAACCAGGTCGATCTCAGCTCCATCCGTTCTTATAAATTTGAAAAGACAGACGTCAGCCGGATAGCTCGTCCCGAATTTTTCCAGTCAACCAGCGCCAATGATGCTTTCCTTCCGGACATAAAGAACATTAAGGATCCGGCAAGTGAAATCAAAGCAAAAATTATAGAACGAGACAAGTTTATTAGTAACTCATCGGTCTCGGAAACGATCATTCTCGAGGGCGTGAAGAAAATCAAGGAGTACACCAAAGACCCACTGACTTCCGATGCCGATCCCGAAAAAAAGCGCCTAGATGAAGAAGTCGCATTAGCCAGAAAGGTCGAAGAAGCGTTTCAAAAAAATGCTTCTGAATGCCCGAAAGAAGAGGCTAAGCCAGCCACGGCCGCGACCACGCCGCCCTCAGGCGGACCAAAACCGGAAGCCGCAAAGTAGAGGCCAGAAGGACATTCCTGCGATTCCTCTGTCGCGACAGGCGTCCCGTGGAGCCTGTTTCCATTTCCGTTTCAGCCCTTCCCCAGCGCATGCACAAGCATCGATAAGCCCGCCAGAAACAACGCCGCCGCAATGAGCTTCTCCGTACGCGCGTCGGAAATCCGGCGCTTCATCAAATTGCCCATCGCCGCGCCAAACGCAAATCCGGCAACCAGGGGAAGAGCGATTGGCCAGCTCAGGTGGCCGAGCGAGGTGTGGGTCACGCTCGCGGCCGTGCTGGTGAAGACAATCATAAAGAGAGCCGTAGCCACAGCCACGCGTACAGGCATACCAAAGACTCGGATCATGACAGGAGTCTTCAGAAAACCGCCCCCAATTCCAAAAAGACCAGCGAGGAGACCGGAGAGAGAGCCGAACAGCACCGCCGCTCCGGCACCGACATTGTATGAACAACCCGCTCTTTTGCGATGCAATTGAAAGCCCGCACGATTCAGGCGGGCAAGGAGGCCGCGATCCTGCTCTCCATCCTCAGTTCTAGGCTTAGGCTTCCTCATCTTATAAGCCATAAACAGAACAAATACGGCAAATGCGACTTCCAATTCCCGCACCGGAATCAATGAAGTCAGTGCCGCGCCCAAAACAGCGCCCGCCATAGTAGGGATCTCAAGCCATAAGGCCACCAATGGATCAATGGTGCGTTCGCGAGCATTGAAAACTGTCGCCACGAGCGCCGCGGGCAGCAAGGCGAGCACAACGGATCCCACCGCCAGATGAATCTGCACGTGAAAGAGGATCACAAGGACAGGGACTACAAAGATTCCGCCGCCAAAGCCCACTAAGGTGCCGAACCCGCTGGCCAGCATTCCGGTAAGAAATATCAGGAAGCTCTCGAGCATAGAGGAGGAGCCTATCATCGTTCACACGCGAATGGCACCTCGCTTGTCTTGATCACTTGGATTAACGCCGCCGCCCCTTCGCCTGCGGGGTGGCGGTGAGCGGGTCCTCGGGCCAGGCATGCTTCGGATAACGCGCCCGCAGCTCCTTTCGCACCTCCTGATACCCTCTCTCCCAAAAGCCCTGGAGGTCGCTCGTGACCTGAACAGGACGAAAATTTGGTCCGAGCAAACGGAATGTGAGAGGAAATCGGCCAAAGAGGATCTTCGGCGTCTGACTCAGCCCGAACATCTCCTGCAATCGGACTTCAACGTACGCCGAATGGCCCTCGTCATAGTGAATCGCGTGCGGAATTCCGGACGGTGCCGTGAAATGGGGAGGAACTTCTTCACGTAGCACCTTTCGAGCCTCCGGAAGGAGAACCGATTCCATGTAAGCGACCAGATCCTGAGCAAGCACGTCAGAAAGCCGGCTTTTGCCGTAGGCGCTCATTTCAGCCACCTGACGAATTTCCGCGTCTCCCAAATATTCCCTATGTCGAGGTTCATGCAGACACAAAAAATTCCAGCGCTCCATCCAGCGCTGAAGCGCGGGATGGGTTTCCACAATACGCGCCCAGCGCTCGACCACGACGTCCACCAAGTTCCCCATAGCCCTCTCCGGCGGCACCGGAGTCAATACGGGCTCCTCAATCGGGAGATCGTCCAGCACACGCTGGCGCCTTTCGAACAACTGGTCTTTATCGCCATCAAAGTAAATATCCTCGCGTGTGATCACTTCGTCTCTCAATTCTGCAAGGAGGAACTCTTTGCTGAACCCAGAGGCCAGCGTAATGCCCGTGTCGGCCTGCCCCGGAAGGTCCACGCCTTGGAGCGCTACCAGAAATTCGCTCTTGCGCACCTGGGACTGGGGCCCGAGTCGAATGCCACGACCACCCACCATCAACGCCCGATCCGAGTTCCCTCGTCGCCGGCAAATTCGATCCCGCTGACTATGGATCAAAAGCCTTTGGATTTCACCCGAGCGAGCGGATGTCTCTCCCTTAGCCACCAGACGCTCCAGTTGTCGTGCTACATCGAGCACCGCGCGGGCCGCCCCTTGCCGAATGTGAGCCGACCGGCGTCCGCGCTCCAGATTTTCAAGCCATTCCAGACGCAAGGCCAAATCGCACTCGCTCCCGTCCGGCCCTGATGTCATCGCGTGCGGGTGCGCCTGTCCCTGTCCCTGCCCCTGTCCCAGATCCAGGATATCCCGCTCGCTAAGAAGAGCGGCCAGCCGAGCCGATAAGCCGCCAAGCCCGCGGCGCTCTCCCAAAGCCAGGAGCGCTCCCCACCGCGGTGGCAATGGAAACTTCAACAGGGAATGTCCCAACTCCGTCAGACGATGCGAAGAGTCCAGTGCCCCTAGGGCCGTAAGAAAACGCTGAGCCAAGTGTATGAGGGCCGCGGGTGGAGCTTCCAGCCACGAAAACTTGGAAAAGTCGCTCACACCGAAATGGGCGAGAAGGAGCAGCGACTGGCTCAGGTCCTCGCGCCGACATTCCGGTACAGGCTCAATCGGCTGACTCGCTTCCTCAAAGGCCGACCATAGCCGTAAACAGACGCCGGCCTTCTCACGGGCGGCGCGCCCGGCGCGCTGGCGGGCATTGAACTGGGAGATGCGCGCGATCTGAAGCTGCGAAAAACCAGTCCGCGGGTTTGTCTCCATGACTTTGGCCAGCCCCGAATCGATCACGAAGTCCACACCTTGAACCGTGACCGAGGCTTCGGCCACATTAGTTGCAAGAATGACTCGCGATTGGCGTGGCGGCTGAAGAACCTTTTGCTGTTCGCTCAACGGGAGAGATCCATGCAAGACAACGAGGTCACGGCTCAGCTCTCCTTCAAGACGCTCCCGCGTCCGGTTGATTTCACCCACACCGGGAAGAAAAACAAGAATATCGCCTTCGGTGGAACGGTGGGCATTTATCACCGCATCAGTTATACGCTCATAGAAGATGGAATCACATTGTAAACGGAGGTTCTGATTCAGATACCGGACCTCAAGCGGATGGCTCTGCCCCGGCACCTCCAAGACCGCGCAGTTCGGTAAAAAGGTTTGAAGCCTGGAAAGATCCAACGTGGCCGACATCAACAGAAGCTTGATCTCTCGCCCAAGCTCCTGCAGCTCACACACCAGCCCCAGGATTAGATCTTGATTCAAAGTGCGCTCGTGAAATTCGTCAATCACGATCAAATCAACGCCCTTCAGTTCCGGGTTCTCCACCATTTGTCGAAGGAGGAGCGCTTCCGTCATAAATACCAAACGAGTTTGAGATGTGATCCGCGATTCAAAGCGGACCTGGTAGCCCGCCTCGGAACCAACGCGCCAGCCCTGCTCCTCGCACACGCGGTGGCATGCCGATACAGCTGCCATCCGCCGCGGTTCCAGCACCACCACCCGTCCGGCCACGGTCCTCAGCAGATGAGGTGGGAGGCGCGTCGTCTTGCCAGCGCCCGGCGTGGCCGTCAGAACCGTGTTGGCCGCTGATCGGACAACGGCCACGATATCGGGAATCAAAGAATCGATCGGAAGTGGCGTTTGCACGGATTGAAGGTAGCATCCTTGCCTCCCTCAAGACCAGGAGGAACAATCCCCCTAATAAAACCCGCAAAGCCCAATCCATCTCACTTATGATCACTCACACTAAGCAAAAAACTGAGCCTGCACTTTTGGATAAAGGACAAACGAGATTCCAAACACGATGTGGGCCGCCCAGTCCCACAAGAGAGGCACTTCCCTATTCCAATAATCCACACCGTGGAGTGCATTCATCAGAGTCGGAATGAGCACGTAGGGACCGATCATCGAAACAATTCCAATTGTAAGACCTAAACCCAAAGCCTGCATGGGGGTTGCAATCGAGAACTTTTTTGCAAGTACGCCAAAGATAAGCCCCCATAGCAGCGACGGCCCCAGCTGATGAAGCACCAGGCCGGTCAGGAGCGCGCCCAAATGGAATCCTTGAAGAGCGGATTCTCCGAACAGTGTGGAACCAATAACTTGTACCGGAAGAAGCGGGTTTTTTCCTAGGACCACGGCAAACACGGCCATAACCACCACAGCCATTATCAATCCTGCGACTTGTCCCGTAATGATCCCCGCTGCAAGAGTGTTCTTTTCGGCGACACTTCGATGCGGAACAGTGACTTTCAATGCGCTTTCCATATCCCCCTCCTTGTGAGGTGTTGAATAAACCTGCCTTCATATTCCATCCCCTAATAAAAATAGTAAATACTGTTTAAATTGTTTAAAATTGAGGATGATGTCATATTCGAGGCTTGGACTGTCTGATTTCGCGACGAGCGGAGGTGAGGCGCGCTTCTTTTAAGCTTCAGAGGGAGGCGAAAATCGACGCATAAAGCGACGATCGATCCAGCTCTTCCATCTCCAGATCCACGATCCTTCGAGTGCCAAAGATCCGTAAGCGAGAAGCGCACGACGTGGTCCCGACGTGAGCAAGGCCAGCGCGCGCCGCTGAGGTCGATACGGTTGCCGATCGTTTTTACCCTGAATATGACTGCGAATATTCCTTATTAAGGTCGGACCCTGGCGAACGGCAAACACACCGGATTTGGCAAGGGGCTGAGGCGCGAAGTGCGCGCAGTCGCCACTGGCGAAGATCCTGGATGTTCCGTGCACACGCAGGAACTCATCCACCACCGCAAAGCCTTCGCGAGAGAGCTCAAAACCACAGGTTTTAAACCACTCGGGCGCGCATGCTCCCGTCGTAAAAAGAGCCTCATCGAATTCAAGACGCGACCCGGTGGTCGCCACTAGGCTCATTCCGTCCACACGTTGCACGCGCCATCCGGTGTGAACGTGAATTCCATGGTGGGCCAAAATCGCGCGTGCCCGAGATCGCACTCGGAAAGATTGGGAGGGCAGAATGTCCATCCCCTCCTCCAGTAACGAGACTTGAAGATTCCATTTCTGCTGAAGAGATCGCATGGCCAAGATCACGGCAAGTTCGAATCCGGAGGGTCCACCACCTACCACCAACCAGCGGGCCGGCTGATCGCCCGCCCGCTGCAACAAAGCCTCCCACTTCGCAAGCAAACGTGAGATCGGCTTGACCGCAATCACATGAGCATGCGCCGTGGCGCCTTCCGGAAGCCGCGGTGTAATTCCCACATTCAATGAAGCGATACCAAATTCGAGCGGCGGATGCGATTCCAAATAAACCCGACCATCGCTGTCGTTCACGCGGAGGGCCCGGTCATTCAGGTAAACAATTCCACTAGAGGCGCAGATCCGCGCCAGATGAAAATGCATCTCCTCGTCGCTATACCAGCCCGCCAGACGCCCCGGAAGCATCCCCGAATAAGGCGTCCGCGGCGTATCACTGACGAGCACCACCTCCACCTCGGGAATGGGGTCCACCGCCCAACTTTTTAGGAACTGAATGTGACTATGGCCGCCCCCGACCAAGACGACCCGTGAGATAATCTTGGACGGCGTTATAGTCGCCCCGGAAATGGACACGCCGGTTGGTGCGCTGGAGGGCATAGTCATAACGGGGATCGTAGTAGTCGCGCAGCAAAGTTTCAATCCAGGATTCATGGCATTCGAAGCTGTTCGCTGACGCTGCAAAAGCCTGGTCCATTTCCTCAAGGAGGTCCTGGGTGCGTGCACCGCCAAGAGCGCGAGCAATCGCGCGCACGGACTGCTTCAATCGCTCTCGCACATCCTCGCGTGCATGAGACTTTAACGGTGTACACACATATTCCATAAAGATGCGCCGGGCCCGGTCCGCGCGGTCCGCTTCAAGAATAACCAATTCACCCTGCAGCATACACTGGCGTAGGGAATGAGGAAGTGTGCAGGCGCCGATCCGTTGGCTCTCCGCCTCCACCACTCTTAAATGAGAGGATTCCCACACAGTGAACGCAATCGCATTTTCAAAGGTCTGCTGACGGGGCTGCGGCCGCCCTGGCCAGCCGCCAAAAGCGCTTCCCCGATGCACGGCCAAGCCCTCCAGATCCAAGATCACGTCCGGCGGCTGCGCGCGCAAAAGGTCGGACTTGCCGGCACCGGTACGGCCGCCAAGAACCAAAAATGGCCGAGGGCGCTCCAGATCTTCCAACAGCAGCCGCCGCAAGGCCTTGTATCCACCCTGCACCCGTAATCCCAAGATACCCTGGTCCGCAAGCCACTCCGAAGCGATTTGCGAGCGTAAGCCCCCTCGCCAGCATATCAACAACCGCTGATCTGGAGGCGCCGGCGCCAGATGCGACCGGAAGGTGGAAGTCAGACTATCCTTAATTGGCGCGACGAGCGCGGTTCCTAGAGCAATGGCCTCGCGCTGTCCTTTTTCCTTATAGGCGATCCCCACCTGGTGACGGTGATCATCATCAAGAATAGGAACATTCGTAAATCCCGGAACCGCAGCCGCGGAAAATTCCTTGGGACTGCGCACGTCTAGGGCCCTGGCTCCAACCTTGAGTTTCCGAAGGGCTTCGCCAGCTGATATCAGCGTCCAGCCGTGACGCGATTTCACGGCCTCCGGGTACGAAGCCCCGCTCTTTGATTTATAAATCAGTCTGTCCACTCTATCCTACATTTCATGCGTCTCCCCCGTCCCGGCGTCAACCCATAAAAACCCCACGCCCCAACCCGACACGAAATTCCCTTGCCCAACCTACAATCGTGGAGCTACACAGCAACGGCAACAACATCGAAACGTCGTTTAACATCGAAGACACTGAAGCTGGTGAAATGAAAGAAACAATTCAAACATCTTCAATCCCTCCCACCGAACCCAGGTGGCCCAGCCTCGTGCTCGCGCTTGTTTGGCTTGTTCTCCAGGCCGCGTGCGCCTCTCTTCCAAAGTCGCCGGCCCCTCAACCGGCGCCCACGGCGCAAGAACTGGAGCTATCCGGAACAACAGCTCTCATCCGAGCAGCTGCGCGTGGCGATTTAGGTGAACTTCAGCGCTTGATTGAAGGTGGCGCCTCCGTCAACGAACCGTCTTCGCTGGGGATCACGCCCTTGATGGCGGCCGCCCGTAAAAATCAGGTGGTTGCGGTGGAGAGATTGGTCGCCGCGGGCGCGGATCCCTCACTCGGCGATGAACAGGATTCAACAGCTCTACATTACGCTGCTTTGGGCAGCTCTCCCGGCGCGGTAACCCTGTTGGCGAAACACGGGGCAAAGCTTGAAACAAAGGACGCGTTTGATCTCACGCCGCTGATGATGGCGGTCCGTTTTGCCAACCTGGAGACCATCAAGGCATTCTTGGCCGCGGGGGCCTCCGTTCATACGGCAGATCCCAACGGGTGGACCGCCCTTTACTTCTCCATTCCTCGCGGTGACGCCGCCATTTTCGATCTCCTGATGAACCACAATCCCTCACTTGACCAAAAAGATGGTGAAGGCGCATCCCTGGTGATGCTGGCCCTTTCCTATCGTCAGCCCTTCTTAGTGAAGAGGCTCATCGACGCGGGGGTCCCGCTTGCATTGGCTGACGGTGACGGTAATACCGCGCTTCACCTGGCCGTGCGCGAGCGCAATCAGGAGGCCGTGGGTTGGCTGTTGGCTGCGGGAGCTCCCGTCAATGCTCAGAATGACTTGGGCCAGACTCCGCTGATGTTGGCCATTCAGAACCAGGACAAACCGATTGTTTCCTTGCTCATGAAAGCCGGCGCGGATGCGGCACTCAAAGATGGTCTCGGTAGGGATGGTCACGCATGGGCGCGAAGGTTCCACATGCCGGACGAAGTTCTGGAAGGTAAAGGACAGAGACTATGAAGAGAGCCGGTGTACGGCTGAACTTGGCTCTGGTCCTAGGAAGTGCGTTGTTGCCGGCGTGCATGTCCACGAAGGTCGTGCTGAATCCGGAATGGGAACCGAGTTCGCCGCCTGTGTATGTGGATTACTTTGACTATTATTGGTTTGGATTTCAGGGGCACAGCCGCGTGGACCTTGATCAGGTGTGCATGGACCAAAAGCCGCACGCGATCCAACACGTGAAATCCTTTGAAGACGGAGTGATTACAACGCTGACCTTAGGAATCTACTCGCCTCTCACGGTAAAAGTCTGGTGTGGAGATTAGAACTCATTTCAAAACCCAATCTGCTCGCCTCGCATCTTGGGTTTTGAAATGAGTTTTAGGAATAAGCGGCCGTTTGCAAAAGTTGGAGCATGGATACAGTGTGTAACCGTTCAATCACCACCAAAGCTTTTCTTGGTATCCCCACGATCACATCCGCGCTCATGCTCACATTCCTTACAACCTCCTGCTCCCATCTGGAGGTCCATCGCCCCTCGGTCCCTCCTGCCGGCGCGAAGGTGGAACTCCGGCTGCATTCTCTGCTTCTGGGCTTGATCCCTGTTTCCAAACCTCCGCCGGCGTATACGTTATGTTCTGGCGCGCGAGTCGCGCATATCGACCTTCGCCTGGCGCCAACTGATGTTCTTCTCAGCATGGTCACGTTGGGAGTCTACGTTCCACATCGAATGACGATCCTGTGTGCTCCGGTGCAGACTTCAGCCCGGGCCCCCGGACGGGAATAGCTCAAATTCACCAGGATCTCTTAAAATCAAGCCCCGATCTCCCGAAGAGAATGAGAGTGGAGACGGGACATGGCAATAGACAGCAAAAACGAAAGCACGACGATCAGCCTTCAGCCAGGTGAATTCTTAATGCGGGAAAAAACCAACTGTGAAGCGCTGTTCGTGATCAAGGAAGGCCAATTGGAAGTCTATCGCAGCAGTTCCGACGGACAAAAGATTACTATTGGTCTCGTCTCGTCAGGCCAATATGTAGGAGAAACCGCTCTTCTGCTGGGACGACCCAATTCCTCCAACGTGGTGGCCCTCACGCCGGTCAAAGCGATTCGCTTTTCGAAAACCTCCATCGAATCTCAATTGAAATCTGTTCCGCCTTGGCTCATCGCTCTCACCAAGGGCCTGATTGAAAGGCTTCAGAACGCGAATGAAACCCTCCGTCGCAATGGGTGGGTTGACGAGAAACTCTCGGCGCAAGTTCAGGCCGTCGAGAACAAGTTCAAGAAGGCGGTTTAGCGCCATGGCTGAAGGTGTTCGCAAATTTATCTCAAGAGCGCCCCGCTATGTGCTGCGGCCGCAGGATCGACATATCATGCGATTTAGCCTGCAAGAAACCCGCGGAGCCGGCGGTATTGAACACACGATTTTGCTGAACCTATCGGAAACGGGAGCCGCTTTTTTGGCGGATCAGGGGACGGAGTTCAAAGTCGGGGAACAAATCAAAGTGGAGATCCCCATCCCGGGCGGCGATCAAATCGCGTGGTTCGCTCGCGTGGTGCGTATTCAAGAATATGAACCCCGTACCTGGCTATTTGGTCAGGATCCCTTCGCCGACCAGGGTAAGCATTTGATCGCCCTGACCTTCGAAGACCTTCCTGAACCTCACTCACGGGCCATTCGCAAAGGGATCGAAGACAGCTTTCTCAAAGCCATGCGCGAGCAACAGTACCGCAATTGGTTTTACTACCGAGCCTACATCCTGCACAACCTCTGGCAATTCATCGCCTACATTACACTCACAATCTTGGCTTTGGGCTTCATCTATTACTTCTCGCGCCCGAGCGAGAATTATGATAGCAAGCGAGGCGCCCCCTGGGGTCAACGCTTTAAGTTCTAGCATGCGAACTAAACTCAATGTATTTGGCAGCCGCCCGAGCCACGGTGAGGCGGTCCAGATAGGACTGGCGCGAAATATACTTTCCACCGAAGGTCTGCAGAAGCGGTGTGACCATCTGAATATCCATCCACGTAAGACCGTTCGCCCGCAGAAATTCAACAAGTTGAACCAATGCGAACTTGGAGGCATTCGGCACGCGAAAGAACATGCTTTCACCGGAGAACACGCCCGCGACGTACACGCCGTAAAGGCCTCCCACCAGTTCGGTGCCGTCCCACACCTCCACGCTGTGTGCATAACCAGCTCGGTGGAAATCCAGGTAGGCGCGGACCAGCTTACGACTGATCCATGTTCCGCGCTGATGGGGCCTGCGAATCGACGCGCAAGCCTCAATCACGCTTGAGAAATCACGATTGAACGTGCACGTCCACGGCGCCTTCCGACTGACTTTTGCCAGGCTACGCGGAATATGGAATTCATTGAAATCAAGTACGCCGCGTTCATCTGGGGAATACCACAGCGTCGGCAGATCTTCGTGCGGCCATGGAAAAATTCCAAAACTGTACGCCTCGAGCAGGCGCTCCACACGCAGGTCATCGCTCACATCCACAATCCCCTCGGCCAGCGTATGGCGCGGATCAGGAAAGCTCGTGCGCTCCGAGACGTAAAGCTTCCTCATGGCGTGCGCGCTCCATCACATCTGTCACAGAGACCACAAGGTTCCACGTGCGGCCAGCCGAAGTACGAATAGATCCCCACCTTGCGGCACTGAGGGCTGCGGAACCATTGCACGATCGCCAGAAGCTTTTTTTGCAGCTGCATTTTACGCGCGTGCCAGAGCTCCGCGGAAAGATCCTCGTCGTCCAGAGGTCGCAGAAATTCAATTCGGTCCAGGCGTCGGTGCGGCCATCGGATCACCTCCCACCGATCCAAGAAACTCAACGCCGTCTCCAGGCGGTAATCACGCTTGTTCTTAAAACTCAGCTGCGCGCGCAAATCATCGAGTTTGACGCTCTGGAGGCGGTCCTGCCATGATTGCAAGAGCGTGTAAGTGGCACGCACGTACGCCGGATCCGGAGTGAGTGACTCAATAAAGCGCATCTGCGTTTCTAAATCTTCCTGGCAGTACAGGAGACAACACTCTGACCTCTCCCCATCCCGGCCCGCGCGTCCGACCTCCTGAAAATAAGCTTCGAGGGAACCTGGAGTCTCGTAATGGAGAACACCACGAACATCCGGCTTATCCACACCCAATCCGAATGCCGGTGTGGCCAGGATCAAATCGCTCTCGCCTGTGAGGAAGCGCTTCTGCGCCCGGGTCCGGCGCGTGTCTTCCAAATCTCCGTGATACACGTCAGGCGCAAAGCCCTCGGCTCGCAGACGGTCCGCGACTTTGGCCAGCGTCGTAATTAGGGTGAAGTAGACGATCTTAGGACCGCGCACGCGCTTCAACCAGCTCACGAGCGGCTCGGTTTTATCGTCCACATGATCGCACTCTTCAGCCGCTAAATAAAGATTGGGCCGCTCCACTCCTTCCCATAAGGTGAGGGCCCCCGGATCCATGTGAAGCTGCTTCCGAATATCCTCTTGCACCTCCGCGGTGGCCGTGGCGGTCAGCGCCAGGACCTGCGGATCTCCAAGCGAGCGGCGAATCTCTCCCAGCCGGGAATAGTCCGGACGGAAATCATGACCCCATTGCGAGATGCAATGGGCCTCGTCAACGGCCAAAAGCGCCAGCCTCCGGCGGCTCAGTAAATCGCGAAAATCCTGCTGCCGAAAGCGTTCGGGCGTCACGTAAAGGAGCCGAATACGTCCTTCTTCCACCTGCTTCAAACGGCGCTCCCGTTCCGCGCGCGCCATTCCCGAGTGCACGCAGGTTACGGGCCAACCGAAAGCCCGGCCCTTGCGGACTTGATCCTCCATCAGAGCAATTAAAGGAGAGACCACCACCGTCAGGTTTTCCAGCACCAAAGCCGGCAACTGATAACAGAGAGACTTTCCGGATCCGGTTGGCCAGATGAGGAGAAGGTCACGACCCTCGACCAGATGCCTTAAAGCTTTGACCTGGGCTTCTCGCAACGGATAGAGGCCGGCTTGGCGGGCGTGATTTTCAAGAGATTCCAGCGTTAGCATAAGCACCGGGAATTATATGCGTTTCCGCAACGAAAGGACAATGACATTGGCTTTGCACTTTGTAAGGACTCGTGTTAACCCCTAAAGACTTGAATTCATCAACCGATTCGGGCATTCACTCCGGAAAAACGGTTCTGGCTCAAACTTTAATCGAAACAGCGTAGTTGTTTTTACGCTGTATTACGCTAGCGAGAGGATAGGAAGGAAGAGTAATGGCTGCGAAATGGGTCCTTGAGAAAGTCAGGAACATCGGTATCTCCGCCCACATTGACTCGGGTAAAACGACCTTAACCGAGCGCATTCTGTTCTACACGGGTCGGATCCACGCGATCCACGAGGTGCGGGGTAAGGACGGCGTGGGTGCAACCATGGATCATATGGAGCTCGAACGCGAGCGCGGAATCACAATCCAGTCGGCAGCCACTAACGTGCATTGGAAAGACACCGAGATCAACATCATCGATACTCCCGGGCACGTGGACTTCACGATCGAGGTGGAGCGCGCTCTGCGCGTTCTTGATGGTGCGATTCTTGTGCTCTGCGGGGTGGCCGGCGTGCAGTCGCAGTCGATCACGGTCGACCGGCAGATGCGGCGTTATAAGGTTCCGCGCCTGGCCTTTATTAACAAATTGGACCGCGCGGGAGCCAACCCCTTCCGCGTTGTGGAGGCCCTGCGCGAGAAGCTCCGCCACAATGCCGTGATGATGCAGCTTCCGATTGGCCTGGAAGACAAGCTCGAAGGCGTTATCGATCTGGTTACCATGAAGGCCGTGTACTTCTCAGGTGCAAACGGTGAGATCCTGACCGAGAAGGAAATTCCCGCGGATATGATGGAGCAGGCCAAGAAGTATCGTCATGAGCTTGTGGGCAAGGCCGCTGATTTCGATGATGCTCTCGGCGAAAAATTCCTGATGGAAGAAGAACCCACGGAACAAGAGCTGAAAGCCGCGATCCGTAAAGGGACGTTGAAACTGGATTTGACCCCGGTGTTTATGGGATCCGCTTACAAAAACCGTGGAGTTCAAAAGCTTCTCGACGGTGTGACCGACTATCTCCCAAATCCTTCCGAACTCGTCTATGAAGGGCTCGATCTCGATAAGAATGAAGAGAAAATTGAACTCGAAGCCAACCCCGAGAAGCCGCTGGTGGCTCTGGCGTTTAAGCTGGAAGATGGACGCTTTGGGCAGTTGACCTACATGCGCATTTACCAGGGAACCATGCGTAAAGGTGACTTCATTGTGAATATGGCGGGCGGTAGAAAAGTGAAGATTCCCCGTCTCGTGCGCATGCATGCGGACGAAATGGTGGATATTGATGTGGCCTACGCCGGTGATATCGTGGCCCTCTTTGGCATCGACTGTGCTTCAGGAGACACCTTCACCGATGGAAGCGTAAACGTCGCCATGACTTCGATGTTCGTACCTGATGCGGTGATCTCGCTGGCTGTGGCTCCCAAGAGCAAGGACGGCGCGGCGAACTTCTCCAAAGCCCTGCAGAAATTCCGTAAGGAGGATCCCACCTTCCGTGTGCATCGCGATGAGGAGTCCAACGAAACCATTATCTCGGGTATGGGCGAACTCCACCTCGAAATTTACGTGGAACGTATGAAGCGGGAGTTTAATTGTGAAGTGGTCACGGGCCAGCCACAGGTGGCTTACCGTGAAACCATTTCCGCTGCCGCTCCGTTTGATTACACTCACAAGAAGCAGACCGGCGGTTCCGGTCAGTATGCGAAGGTGGTAGGGACATTCGAACCTTTGGACAGCCCCGATAAAACGTATGAGTTTGAAAACAAGGTTGTGGGCGGCAAGATTCCACGCGAATTTATTCCGGCTGTGGACAAAGGCTTTCAAGAGCAAATGACGAAAGGTCTTTTGATTGGATTCCCTGTGGTCGGTGTGAAAGCCGTGCTGAGCGACGGTGCTTATCACGAAGTTGACTCTTCTGAAATGGCCTTCCGCATTTGTGCGATGGCTGCATTCCGTGAGTTTTACTTTAAAGCACGTCCGATTGCGCTGGAGCCTATTATGAAGGTAGAGGTTTCCGCCCCCGAAGAGTACCAGGGGAACGTACTGGGCCAGATCAACCAGCGTCGCGGTGTGATCTTGGGCACGACGACCAATGATGCGTTCACGGTGGTTGAGGCGGAAGTCCCCCTGTCTGAAATGTTTGGCTACTCGACGGAATTGCGTTCAGCCACTCAAGGCAAAGGCGAGTTCACCATGGAATTTGCCAAGTACGCGCCCGTTCCGCGCAACATTCAAGAGGAACTGGTGAAGAAGTACGAAAAACAGCGGCAGGAAGAACAGAAGAAGTGACCCATGATTCTGTCGGATAAGACCCTCAGGCAGCTGATTCAATCGGGTGAACTGGGGGTCGATCCTCTCAACGGGGAGTCCATTCAACCGGCCTCCATTGACTGTCGGCTCGGCGATCATTTCCTAGTTGTCGAAGACCGACAAATGCATACCATCGACTTGAATTCCGAAATTATTTACCGCCAGATTCATGGAACGGAAATCACCATTCCTCCGCACTCATTTTTGCTCGCGACCACGATGGAATACGTGCGTCTGCCCCGTGACCTCACCGCGTTTGTCGAAGGCCGAAGCTCTATCGGTCGTATTGGTTTGTTTATCCAAAATGCGGGCTGGGTCGATCCGGGGTTTGAGGGTCAAATCACGTTGGAGTTGTACAACGCGAACTCGCTCCCGATTCGGTTGGAGGCTGGACGGCGCATCTGCCAGCTGGTCTTCTGTCGCATGGACCAGGCCGCCGCCACGCCGTATAAAGGAAAGTACCAGGGCCAAAAAAACGCCACAGGGAGCCAAGTATTCAAGGACATTGAGGTTCTTCCCAGCGCTGTGGGTGGTTAAAAACACACGCTGCTTCACTGAACGCAAACCGTAGAGTGGGCACCCGAATCGGCCCGGAATGTGGTATATATATACATAATGAAATTGTTCTCCTGGATTCAAGACCTCAAAAGCCCAAACGAAAACGAAGATTCCGAACCCCCGCCGCTCTCGCCGGAGCTGAATTCCCGATTGGCTGAATTGGAAGAGATGTTGGTAAGGGATGCCATGATCCCACGCGCGTTGGTGATCGCACTCGATGCTCAAGTCCAGCTTCATCGCGTGCGCCGACTAAAATCAGCAAAAGTGGCTCACTTTCCCGTCTACAAAGGAGATTTGGATCAAATCGTGGGATGGATCTCCAAGCAAAAGGTCATGGAGCTGCTGAACGAATCGAGTGAAGATATTGATCTTGAGCACTATGCCCAGCCGGTCGCAGAAGTGAACGAAAACACATCGGTGGCCGATCTCGCCGATTTATTTCTCAAGTCAGCAAGTCCGTTCCTGATTGTCAAATCCGACGCCGGAACCACAACCGGTGTCATGCCTCTGGCGGAGTTCGTGGAAATTATTTTTGGCATTGAACTCTCGCCGGTGTCGGGCCCAGTATCCGAGGCGCCGCGCCTACTGCGTAGTCATGAGCTCTGATGTTGTTTTTGCGTACTGCACGTTTCCCAGTGAAGATGTGGCCCATCGTATTTGCGAACGCCTCGTTTTGAGCGGTACCATTGCCTGTGCGAATATTTTATCTCCCCACCGGGCGCTGTATCTATGGAAAGGGCAGCTTCAAAAGGAGAAGGAGTGGGCCGCCCTTCTCAAGCTCCCCGCTAGAAAAAAGACAGAACTAAAGGAAAGAATCCGGGCAGAACATCCATATGATGTGCCGGCCTTGGCCTTCTTGAAGATTGACGACGGATTACCCGAATTTTTGAATTGGATTTATTACCAGAGCGTTTAATTCGCCTTTTCATGACAGTTCCCGTCTTTAAACCGGTTGTTGCAGGAGAGTCCTGCCCGCCAGCACCATCAACAGGGTCAAGATAAGGAGAATCACATAAATTGTTCGCGCGTTCATCTTTTCCATGTGCCGATTCCTTCCTCCTGAAGGGCGCATCCCCATACTCAACAGACTCTATGAGCAGATCCCGTGCCAACGCGACGCTGTGCCACGGCCGATACAAAGCCGGTTTTGAAAGATCAAATAGCGTTGATCGCGACACGTGGAAAAGACTTGTCAGGGGCCGAAAGTACACCTACTCAGGCTAAGGTCGAGTGTCATTCTGACCATCCCGCTCGATTCAAGGAGGTTTGCATTGAGTCCCACTGAACTGGCGCAGTCCATCTTCAACATCGCTCATCTCAAAGGAGAGTTCAAACTTCGCTCTGGCCTCACCTCAAACGAGTATTTTGATAAGTATCGCTTCGAAGCTCAACCGCATCTCTTGCGCGCGATTGCGGCGGAAATGAAACAGCTCATTCCCGAAGGAACCGAGGTCCTGGCCGGGCTCGAGATGGGAGGCATACCGGTCGCAACGGCTCTGTCTCTGGAGACAGGCCTACCGGCTGTGTTTGTACGCAAGAAAGCAAAATCCTACGGTACCTGTCGCGTGGCTGAAGGACTGGAATCGCTCCGCGATAAAAGGGTGTGTATCATTGAAGATGTTGTCACCACGGGCGGGCAAGTCGTGCTCAGCGCCGAAGATCTTCGCAAAGAAGGCGCGCGGATTCGCGATGTTTTATGCGTGATTTCACGCCAGCAAGGCGGTGAAGAGAATCTGCGCCAGGCCGGACTTGAACTCAAGAGCCTGTTCACGCAAGACCAACTCAAGTCGGCGGCGCGAGCCTAAAGGCGAGTTCACTTGCCGCCGATCCGCCCGTTCCGACTATCCGAGGGCCGACTCGCCCCCTACCTTCCCTCGACTCTAAACACGTCCCACCGTAGCCCTAAAAATGCAAAAGCTCCAGGAGCCGAGGCCCTGGAGCTTTTGGAAGACTCTCCTCACAGAAAGGAGGTCGATATGATGAAAAGCAAAACCTTTTCATCGTTTCGGGTTCAGGTGGAACTCTTTAAAGTCCAGTTCTGGTTGATTCTTTTCATCCATAAGCTGTTACTTTGCTGGGCTTACCTGATTATGTTTAACCAGGGCTAAGTGTCACCTCTGTGGGCGCGGTCCAGGGTCTCGGCACCTCTCTCATTTTGAGACGGTTAGCAACTGGCTTGGGATTTACAGGGTTTTGAGCCAGTTCGCAGGTCCAGTCTCTTACCCGGCTGCCTCCAGCATGCGACAATTTGAGACATGCTTCTGATCACATTTACTTCTCTTGCGATGGCGCTTGGGACCAGTTTTGCTCAGACCATGAAGCCTCAGGTTCTTGCACCAAAACCTCCGCAGAAAATCACGCCCCTGGCAGACGACACAACGGAAACGCCATCGACTCCCGTGGCGCCCGTGACCATTCCCGCGGTTGAAACTCCGAAAACACTGGCCGAGCAAGAACAAAATAAGGCTGACCCCATGAAAGACATGATTTCGAAACTGCCAGAAATGCTGTCGGGCGCGGGCGGCGGTAGCCCGACAGACCCGAAGGCGTGGAACCGAGACGTAGATAAAAAGCCCGCCAATGGTAACAAAAAGAAAGGTCCCTCGGAGACGACGAATTGGAATGAGGTCAATTGGGATAAATACGAATTCCCTAAAGACTACGACTTTAACTCCGGTGGGGAAGGCTCGGGCAACATTGGTAACGGGCTGTGTACGGGCCAGAACGTGGACCGAACACAGGTCAACCAAAAGTATTGCGATTTACTCAAAGACATCCTGACCGATGGAAAATCGTGCGCGAGTCAGGAACTCCAACGCATTTTCAAAATGCAAGATGAGGGCAAGCCCATCCGTGATTTCAATCGCTTCTGCCCGACGTATTCGCAGTTCGAACGCGGTCCGCAACGCGTGCTGGTGTTCGAACAATTATTGGCCGCGCTGATCACACAAGAATCCGGCTGGAATGCGAAAGCGAAAGAAAAACCCTGGCGAGATCCAGCCACGGGCCGGCCCATGGGCGGGAAAGGCTTGTTCCAGATTGGAGTCGACGATAAGTCCAAAGACCCTGACTGCGCGGAGTTGAACGAAACCACCATCCTCGACGCTAAAACCAACATCAAATGCGGTGCCTGCATTGCCATGAAGCTGATTGCCGAAGATCAGTCCGTGGGTGGAGGCAGCGGCAAGGAATCCCACGGCATGGCTCGCTACTTCGGGCCTCTCCGTGAGAGCGATCCTCAGGCGAAAAAACGGGACGCCATTATAGGGGCGGTCAGCCATTACTGCGTCACAACTAAGGGCGGCAGTGGAGGCTCTTCTGGCACTCCGGCAAATGGCTCTGCTCTTCCCGAAAGACAATAAAGACGTAAAAATCTCGAACTGGCCGTGGATGTGAGTATGAGCCCGCTTATTTGCTCATTTCTCGCCCACCACATAGGCGACCCATGCATCACACTCTTCGCCCTTTTGCACGCGCTTGAAGATGCCGTCTCCTCGTCCTGTGCGCGTGGTGCCCTCCCAGTAGACATGCGTGCGGCGAAAGCCGGCTTCGCGCATGACTTCGCGAATCTCCGGAATCGTCCACATTCTCCAGTCGTAGGTAAAGACCTTCTCGCGTTTGCGCTCGCCTTTGCGTTTAAAGTGAATATAGAAAAGTGCTTCGTTGGTTACGGGATCAAAGCCGGTCTGATCCCAGTAGTAGAAGAAGTTTCCAATTCGCGTTTTTTCTTCGATTTGGCTCTGGCAGTCCTTGCCGCCGAAGCAATCAACGATAAAAACACCGTCAGGTTTAAGACCTTTCCGCGCCATTGAAAAGTACCGCCTGAGAAGCAGCCGCGACTTGAAAAAATAATAGGAAAAGTTCAGCGCGATCACCATGTCGACCTTGGGAACATCTGCCGTCAGCACGTTATCCCGCACCACCTGAATGCGGTGTTGTTGGTTGCGGGTCAGTTGCGAAAGGTAATTGGTCACGCCATAATCCAGCGGCTCGTTGTCGAGGTCAATACCCACGGCTTGATTCTCACGATGACGGCGGACCCATTCACAACAGATCGCGAACGTACCGCAGAAATCCTCACGTAAGCTTCGCGCCCGTGCGCCCCGCAGCTCTTTGTAGGTGGTGTAGAAAAATTCGCAATCCACATCCGGAGCCTGCACGGCGCGCCGATAATACCAATACTTATCGAACTCGCGCGGCGCCCTCGCCACTAGGGCACCTCAGCCAGAACTTCGCGGATGGCATTTGCGATATGGTGAGTCTGGGGAACGGAATTTTCTTCGAGATTGGGATGGAGGCCAATTCCCGGCAGATTCTGACCCGCTAGAACTCGCGGCGGCGCTTCGATTTCGTAAAACAACTCCTGGGTCACCCGATAGGCAAGATGTTCGGCGAAGTTGGTGACCTCGGTGTCCTCATTAACGAAGAGAACGCGACGTGTGCGGCGGACGGACGCCTTCACCGCCTGCCAGTCATAGGGATAAATGGAGCGCAGATCAATGACTTCAATCGAGCGTCCCTCGGCAACTAGATCATCGGCGACTTTGTTGCACATCAGAACATGTCGTCCATAGGTGACAACCGTAATCTCATCTCCCTCGCGTGTGGTCTTGGATTGCCCAATGGGAACTTTGTACGGCTCGAGCACCGGCCAATCCGGAGCCCACTGCGCGCGGTCACCGATGGGCGCATCGATACGATTTTTCAATTCTCTGGGATCTTCGGGCTCACCTGGAATTAATTCCTCTCCGCGCACGCGCATCAAAGCTTTGGGTTTCAGGTACAAAACGGGATTCGGATCCTCCACCGCTGATAGCATCAGTCCATACGCATCCAAGGAATTGGACGGCATCACCACCTTCCAGCCTGGAAGACGCGACGCCCAGGCATCGAACGAATGGCTGTGATAAACTGAGCCGCGAATCCCGGCGCCCACCGGAGTCATAACCACCATAGGCAATGTGTAATTGCCCGCGCTCACCCAGTGCGTATTGCCTGCGATTTTAAGTAAATCAACCGTGTTGAAAATGTAATCCGCAAACTGAATCTCCGCCACGCAGCGCTCACCGGTCATGGCAATTCCCGTCGCCATTCCAATGATCCCACGCTCATCTAAAGGGGTGTTCCAAGCGGTCTTTAGTCCTTGCGTCGCTGTGAAAACTCCGCCCAATGGGGCTCCCACGTCCTGCCCGAAAACATCGCGCAGGTCCATATGAGTTTCAGCGAAGTGGAGTGCCATGCGGATCGCCTGAGCCATGCTTGCCATTAGAACTTCCTCCAGTCACCGTTTTCACCATTGGCGTAGTAATGCTCCCAAATCGATTCGGGAGAGGGCGCCGGCTCCAACCGAACCTGCTCCTGAGCCGCCTTCGCTTCCTCCTCGTAGCGGGACCAGAGTTCACGCGCATCCGCTTCTTTCAACACATTGTTCTCAAAGAGATACTGCTCATAGCGGCGCAGCCCATCTTCTTCCGGGATTAAGTTTGCGCCCGTGGCCGATGAATGACCATAGAGGCGCGAAACCCGGGCCTCGAGCAACACCGGTTTACGAGTTTTGCGAATATAAGCCATCTCGCTCTCAAGTGCTCTGTACGTTTCCACGGGATCATTGCCGTCAATGATCTGTGTTCGTATATTAAAAGCTCTCCCACGATCCGCGATATGCGTTTCTCCATGCTGACTGTCATAATCTGTCGATATTCCCCAACGATTGTTCTGTACAGTGATGAGAATGGGAAGTTCGTGGCTTGGACGCGAGGCCCAGATCAAACAACTCGCAAAATCCCCTTCGGCCGTTCCGGCATCTCCGCCGGTTACAATGGTCACACCCCGGCCCCCCTTTATCCGCTTCTGGACATGAGCGGTTCCTAACGCTGTTCCATATTGCACCTCGATGGGAGAGGAAACAGGAACGACGTTCCACTGCGGAAAACAATAATGATTGCAAAAATTGCGACCTCCCGTACAAGGGTCAGTCGCTCGGTTCATGATTAAGCGAATGGAATCAATCATGGGCATCCCCATCGCCACCAAGGTGGGCGTGGCGCGATAGTGCAGATGCAAGTAATCAAAATGTGGCCCCTGACCTTTGTGCACATGCAATCCCAGCGGAACACCGAAGGCTTCCTCACCGGGAGCTCCTATCCAGAAAAAGGCCTCACCGGCCTTGTAGATCTTGATCAGGCGTTCTTCCAGCACACGACTCTTGACCATCAACGAATGCATATGCAAAAGCAGTGCGGCAGGGAGAGGAAGGGTCTTTTTGGGTGATCGTCCCGCCGTAGTGACTTTGGCCGCGACCTTGGCAGAAGCCTTAGTCGTGGTCCTTCCCGTCGATTTTCCGGTGTTTTTTTTCAATGCGGATTTGGACGCACGCCTGGTGGCGCTCTTTTTCGCGAGCTTGCCACGCTCCGAGTGACTGGATAATGCCATAAGTATAAGCCCCCTCTACAGAGGGATACTGAGGAGGCCTTTCTTTGTCAAAACAATCGCGGACTAGTTGGCGCTACTGTCGGATTCCGCCGGAGGCGGAACTGGTGCCGGCCCCGCCGGGGGAGCCGAGCGGTCGCCTTTTTGTCCAATCTTAATCATGGGGCCACGCAGCTCCGCGACCAGATCAGCCGCGATATTGACGGCCTCGACGACATCCGCACGCTCCAAATATTTCTTCTTGCGCTCCTCGCGCGAGAGCGTCAGATTCTCCTGACCTTCATCGCCCGCTTCCACCTCACCGTCTGGATTGGCGCCCTTCTTATTCTTATCCTTATCCTTATCTTTGTCCTTCAAGAGATCGCCAACCACGATCATCTTGCCGCGCTTTTTCGTTTTTGCGAGGTCTTCACGAATCTTCTTAAATTCACTCGACGCCGCGACTCGCACCTTCGATTTGGCCTCAAGCTTTTTCACAAGGGCTTGGTTCAAGGGTGTCCACGCGCCCTTGCCCTCCGTCACATAGGCGGACTTGGAGATAAAGTCCTTAATCTTCTTTGGCGGAAGCGAGTAATCGAGGGTTTTTTCTCCAATCTCTTCAACCGCGAACGAGGAGGGCAATTCAATGTCCGCCTCAACTCCACGATGTTGTGTGGAGGCTCCACCAGGCGTGAAGAACATACCTACGGTCGTTTTAATGGCGCCCAATCCCGGGGGGAGATACTCCACGGATTGCACGCTTCCCTTTCCGAATGTGTGATCCCCACCGACGATCACGGCGCGCTTGTAGTCCTGCAATGTTCCCGAAACGATCTCTGAAGCGGATGCGCTCACGCGGCTCGTGAGAACAACCAGCGGTCCCGCCCAATCCACATCCGAATCCGTATCGCGCAGAGTTTCATAGTTCATTTGATCCAGCTCAGACGTCACGCGCTGGCTCTGCTTCACCACATTACCCGTGGCAAAAAATAGTCCCGCAATGTCAACGGCATCCCGCAGGCTTCCCCCTCCGTTGCCGGAGAGATCCAGTACGACGGCATCGGTTTTGTTCTTGGCAGCCTGAGCCAGCAGCTTTTTCATATCAGTCGCCGCAGACGGTCCGTTTTTGCGATTGTCCGCGTAGAAGGAAGGAAGATCAAGCAACCCGATCTTTAACTTATGCCCGTTCACCTCACGATTCAGGTACGTGATCGAAGCGGCCTCATCCTCCAGCTTAATCTTGTCACGAACCAGAGTGACCTCGAAACGTTCGGGATCCTTGGTCGCCTTACGAAGAATCTTAAGCCGAACCTCCGAGCCTTTGGGGCCACGAATGAGCTTCACAACTTCGCGCAATTCCATTTCGATCACGTTTTGAAACACACCATCCTTGCCCTGTCCCACTGCAATGATGCGGTCCTTGGGCTTGAGCTTTCCGGAAGCATCCGCGGCGCCACCGGGGACCAACTGCTCGATCACCGTGAATCCATCCTGTGAACTCAAAGTCGCGCCAATTCCCTCCAGAGAGAGACGCATCTGAATCTCGAAATCCACCAGCGCATCGTCGGAAAGATAACTGGAGTGGGGATCCAGAGCGCGCGCAAAGGAATCCAGATAAGATGCCAAGAGATCTTCCTTCTTAAACTCCTGGACGCGCTTTAAAGCGCGCTCGTAATTTCGAATGATCTGCTGCTTGGCCTCTTCCAGCTTCATATCGGTCGCGAGATAGCTAGCCACCTGATACTGCATGTAAGTTTCGTGAAAGCGATTGGCTTCGGCCGCAGTTTTGGGCCGCGGGCGATCCTCCGGATCACGATGAATCTTGGCGCCTGGGTCGTACTTAAACTTTGGTCCTAAGAACTTCTTGGCATACGCCACTCGTTCTTCCACGCGCTTCAAAAACAGCTTGTTCGCCTTTTCCAAAGAGGAGCAGTCCTTCGAACGGATTTTGTCAAAGACGCTGCCCATCGTCTTGGTGATTTCGCGGACGTCTTTTTCCAGCAAATAGAGCTTGGATCCATCAAGACGCTTGGTGAATTGATCAACAGTCCGAGCCTCCAGATTCTTGTTGAGCTTGGAAAAGTTCACATGCTTTTCCAGGTACTTCATTTGTACCGGATACAGGTGAACACAACTCAATTCTAGGGACTGGGTTCGCTGAAACTGTGCCTGTGCCGTCATAGAAGTAAAAGCGAGTGTCAGCGCGATAATTAATTGACGCATATGAATTCCTTAACAAAGTGATCCAGATTTTCTAATCTGTTAGCGTTCGCTATCATCAAATCATCAGTTCCAGCATCTCTTCGGCAGCCTTCTAAGCCAAGCTGATGAATCTACTGATTTTCTCACTTTTAGACACTTTTTTCCACTTGGCGGTCTAGCGTTATTCTTCAGGTCCGCGCTTCGAGACCCGCGTCACACGGTCTTGGACTCAGATTTCGCGCGTGATCTTCCAGCCGCCTTGCGTGTTTTGACAGTTTTCGCGGACTTTGCGAACGCCTGCGTTTTTGACGGTGTTTTGGAAGACACCTTTTTACCACCGTTATTTTCGTTTTTTCCGGTCTTCCCCGTTTTCCCAGGTTTCCCACCCGTCTTGGGAGCCGCCAGCTTGTCTTGAATGAGGGGAAGGACGGCTTCTAACGTGAGTTCTTCGATTTTCATATCATCAGGTAATGAAATGTTCTTGGTCCCCACTTTGAGATAGGGACCGTATTTGCCCGTATGGACATGAACCTGATCTTGAGTTCCTGGATACGCTCCCAGTTCTTTTAGCGGAGCCGAGCGACCGCGCATGCGCTTGGGCTGGGCAAGAAGTTCCAAGGCACGCTTCAGATCCACCGAGAAGATATTTTCTCCCTTGGGAATGGACCGGTAATCACCCTCATGAACCACATACGGTCCAAAACGGCCCAGACCTTTCTTTACATCTTTATCCGTTTCCGGGTGCCGCCCTAAAGTCTTCGGTAACTCCAAGAGCATGAGAGCTTCATTCAAGGCGAGAGTCTCAGGCGCCATCGTCGGTGGAATCGCCATGCGCTTGAGTTTGTCGGAATCATTATCGCCCAACTGAACATACGGCCCGTAACGGCCGGTTAGAACATAGACCGGCAAACCGGTCTTGGGATCTTTCCCCAAGGCGTCCGTGCCATTGATCTTTTGATCAATCAGTTTATTGGCCAGTTCCGGTGTCATATCGCCGGGAACTTGAGTCTCCGGAAGAGATGCACACACTTCCGACTTCGACGACTCGTCCTTTCGACAAACATACGCTCCATACTTCCCGATGCGGAAGCTCAGATCCCCTAAGCCCTCGAGTCGGATGCAGCGGGATTCATCCGCGTTGATCGTCTTTTCCTGAGTTTCGATCTGAGCCTTCAACCCTTTCTGGCCGAAGTAAATCGTAGCCAGATACTTGATATAATCCATCTCTCCTTGTGCGATGGTGTCCAGCGAGCGTTCCATCTCCGAGGTAAACCCAAGATCCACATAGTCAGGAAGATGATTCTTAAGAAGCTTGGATACCACCAACGCCGTAAACGTAGGCACGAGGGCATTGCCCACTTTGCGTACGTACCCGCGATCCTGAATTGTGCCAATAATCGTGGCATAGGTTGAGGGGCGGCCGATCCCCTCGCGCTCCATTGTTTGCACAAGGCTCGCTTCCGTATACCTGGCCGGTGGCTTTGTTTCATGTTCATTACTGGAGATCTGCAGACACTTCACGCGATCCCCTACTTTTAGTGGGGGTAGGCGCACGTCTTTTTCGTCGCCCGTGTCCTCCTCGAGATCCTCCACATACACCTTCAAGAAGCCGGGAAACTCAATCGTCATACCCGAGGCGGCAAAGACCGCGTCGCCCACTTTGAATTTCACGCTGACCAGCTTTTGTTCTGAGTTGGTCATTTGACTGGCCACTGTGCGCTTCCAGATCAGATCATAGAGACGCAGAAGGCCTCCACTGAGGCCGGTCTCTTCGGGTTGCTGAAAACGTGTTCCCGCAGGACGGATGGCTTCATGCGCTTCTTGCGCGCCTTTTGACTTCTTGCTGCTGTACTCGCGCGCCTGCGCGGGCAGGTACTTATTCCCGTAGAGTTCCTGAATGGCCGAGCGCGCCGCCTGTATGGCTTGAGTGGACAGGTTCGGAGAATCGGTTCTCATATACGTGATAAACCCACGCTCATACAGCTTCTGCGCCAGCTCCATCGTTTCACGCGAGGTGAATCCCAGCTTCCGGTTGGATTCTTGCTGCAATGTTGAGGTGATAAAGGGAGCCGCGGGTTTACGCGAGATGGGTTTTTCCTCCACCTCATCGACGATCCATTCCTTACCTTGAAGGGCATGGACCCAGTTGCGGGCATCCGTCTCCTTTAGCCACACGGACGTCGGCTTTTTATCCGCGAGCAGATCTCCCGTTTGGCTATCGAAATCCCTGCCCGTAGCCACCCGTTGGCCCTTGAGCATAAAAGAACGGCTCTCAAACACCGTTCCGTCTTTTTCATTCTGCGCCGTTAAGGTCCAGTAACGAGAGCGCTGAAAGCGCAATCGCTCATGCTCACGTTCCGCGATCAGACGGACGGCCACGGACTGCACACGTCCCGCCGACAGGCCGTACGTCACCTTCTTCCATAGCAGTGGTGAAATGGAATATCCCACCAGACGGTCCAGGATCCGACGCGCCTCTTGAGCACGCACCAGGTTCTCATCAATTCCACGAAAATGGTTGAGAGCGTCCTGGATCGCTTCCTTGGTAATCTCATGGAACACCATTCGCTTCACCGGAACACGGGGCTTTAGCACCTCGACCAGGTGCCAGCTGATGCTTTCCCCTTCGCGGTCTTCGTCCGTCGCGAGAATCAATTCTTCAGCATCCGCAAGTTTTTCCTTCAGCGTTTTTACAATGCGAGTCTTGGTCCGGGGCACACAATAAATCGGAGTGAACTCCTCGTTTACATTAACTCCAAGGTTGGCCCACTTTTCCTTTTTGTATTTCTCCGGAATATCTTTCGCGGATTGGGGCAAATCGCGCACATGTCCCATGCAGGATTCAACAGTAAAGTCTTTTCCCAGGAATTTGCGGATGGTTTTGGCCTTTGTCGGAGACTCGACGATGACTAACTTCTTACCTGTTGCTTTGGACATATCATTTAAGATTTGGACTCATTGCCCAAATCTTTCAATCCTTTTCTCTTGACTCAATGCTTCTGCTCTTAATGGGATGGAGAAATGAAATCTCTCAATCAATTTCAATCACGTGCGGTCCGTGTCCTCTTAACCGATATCGATGGCACCCTCACGCAAGACGGGAGACTCCCGTCTGTAAGCTATTCCAGCTTATGCAAGCTCGCCGCAAGTGGCGTTCACGTCATACCGGTCACTGGACGTCCCGCAGGCTGGTGCGAATTGATTGCTCGACTTTGGCCCGTGCACGGTGTGGTCGGTGAAAACGGCGCCTTTTATTTTCGCTTTGATCCATTGAAGAAAAAACTGCGACGCCACTTCGCTCGGGACAAGAACTCACGCCGGCAAGACCGCGCAAAGCTCAAGCGCATTCGAACCGAGGTGCTTGCGACGGTTCCGGGCGCGGCTATCGCTTCAGATCAGTTTTGCCGGCTCTTTGATCTCGCTATCGACTTCAATGAAGATGTTCCACCATTGGCAAAGTCGGACATTCAGAAAATTGTAAGCCTATTCAAACACCACGGGGCCCAGGCCAAAGTCTCCAATATTCATGTGAATGGATGGTTTGGAGACTACGACAAGCTCTCCACGTGCAAGGTATATCTCCAACATGAACTGGAACTTTCCGAACCCGAGATGAAGACGTCCTGCGCGTTTATCGGGGACTCACCCAACGACGAACCCATGTTCGCGTTTTTTCCTCACTCCTTCGCGGTAGCAAATGTAAGAGAATTTCTTTCCGATATGAAGTTTAAGCCCGCCTACGTGACTCAAAAATCCGAAGGAGAAGGCTTCGCTGAACTCGCCAACCGATTACTGATTCTTCAATCCTGTTAAGGCAGCAAAAGGATTATTGAAAGGGGTTTTCTCAGGCCGTGGTTTGCGGTTATCCGGGCGCGGACCGCCGCGGCCTCCACCGCCTTTATCCCGCCGCGACCCTTTGTCTTTATCGCCAGTTTTGCCACGATGAGGCTTACCGTGCGCACCCTTGGCCTGCTGCTGTGGACCGCTCCCGCGATGATCCCGCGACGGTGCTTCGGAACGCGGCCGCGATTCAGCGCGGGGCTTTTCTTCGAGCTTCATGGTGAGGGAAATTTGATTTTTATCCAGGTCCACCGCAAGAACTTTGACCTGGACCTGATCCCCCGGACTGACCACTTTTCGGGGATCTTCCACGAATTGATGGCTCAGCTCCGAGATGTGCACCAATCCATCCTGGTGCACGCCGATATCCACGAAAGCACCAAAGTTCGTAACGTTGGTCACAATACCTGGACAAATCAATCCTGGCTTAAGATCTTTTAGTTCGTGAATGTCGTCACGGTATTGAAACACCTTGAACATGTCACGCGGATCACGCCCGGGCTTCTCAAGCTCCCGAACAATATCGTCGAAGGTGTATTCCCCAATCAGTTGGGACCATTTTTCACGTAAACGGCGCAGCTTCTCGGCGCCCGGACCAATAAGGGCGGAAACCGTGGCGCCCACTTCTTGGGCCATCTCGCGGACAGCGGAATAACGTTCCGGGTGAATCCCTGTGCGATCGAGCATGACTTTACCTTCCGCAATCCGCAAGAACCCCGCCGCGAGCTCATACACTTTCGACGAAAAATGAGGCACCTTCAGCAGTTCCTCACGCTCCTTGAACAATCCGTGCTGTTTGCGATACTCTACGATGTTCTTGGCGATAGCCGGCCCGATCCCAGACACATACTGTAGAAGGGCCGTCGACGCGGTATTCAGATCCACGCCCACCTGATTCACACACGACTCCACCACTTCATGCAGCGTTTTCTTCAAGCGTGTCTGATTCACATCGTGCTGGTACTGACCGACGCCTATGCTCTTGGGTTCAATCTTCACAAGTTCCGCGAGCGGATCCTGAAGGCGACGAGCGATTGAAATCGCTCCGCGCACGGTCAGATCCAGATCCGGAAACTCCTCACGCGCGAAATCCGAAGCGGAGTACACGCTCGCTCCCGACTCGCTCACCATAATCACGGGCACTTCTGCCCCGATCTCTTTTAAAATTCCACGGACAAAGGTCTCCGCCTCGCGTCCGCCGGTGCCATTACCAATCGCGATG
Source organism: Bdellovibrionales bacterium (assembly GCA_050249195.1). Taxonomy (GTDB): domain Bacteria; phylum Bdellovibrionota; class Bdellovibrionia; order Bdellovibrionales; family UBA1609; genus JALHOQ01. The sequence continues at coordinate 15,520 of JBFWQY010000026.1, read as the reverse complement.
GCATCGATCTTGATCTTCTGCAAAGCCTCAGCGAAAAGCGCCCGGCCTTTTTCCTTCGCCTCTTCACCGTGAATATGCAGTACGGTGTGCGAGACAAAGTGGCCGCTGCGATCGATCAGCGCCACTTTACATCCCGTGCGCAGTCCGGGATCCACGCCCAACACCACCCGGGGTCCAAACGGCGAACTCATCAATACACGACGGACATTCTCGGCGAAGACCTGAATCGCATCGGCATCGGCACGCTCCTTTAACTGTCCATGCAGCTCGTTCGAGATGGATGGAATCACATGCACGGTCAACGCGGTCTTGCAAACTGTTTTCAGAAATTCAGTGGCTTGGGAGTTCGCTGAGATTGCCACGGCTTCAAACTGGCGCAAGAGGCCCTCTTCATCCGCCTCCATCGTGACTCGAAGTTCACCCTCCTGCCATCCGCGACGGAGCGCCAAGTAACGGTGCGACGCTTTCTTCGTGTCCAGGCTCTTAATCGGCTCAGAGTAATCGGCGTACATTTCATATTTGGAATGCGCCTTGAACTCAGGCGTTTTCACCGATTTCACTTTGCCGTTATTGTAAAACTCGTCGCGGACGCGGCCGCGCAAGTCCAGATCGTTGGAAAGACGTTCCACAAGAATATGCTGGGCGCCACGCAGCACCTCTTCGTAAGTGGCGTATCCTATGGTCGGCGCAAGATAGTTTTTCGCTTTCACCTCAAGGGTGGTTTCATCCTGAACTTCACCATGCCCCAGAGCCCAAATCCAGTCGGCCAAGGGAGCGATCCCCGCCTCACGCGCCAATGTCGCCTTGGATTTTTTCTTTTTCTTGAATGGACGGTAGATCTCCTCAATCTCGTTGAGATCCCACGAATTCTGCAAGGCGGTTTTCAACTCCTGCGTCAGGTTGCCCTGCTTATCGATTTCCTTAAGCACGAACTCCCGGCGTTGAACGATGGTGTTGTAATCTTCGAAGGCCTCCAACACCGAACGGATCTGCACCTCATCCAGGTTACCGGTCCGCTCCTTCCGGTAGCGGGCCATAAATGGGACAGTCGCCCCCTCATTGTTCATGGCCAAGACCGCTTCAATGGAGCGAACCTGAACACCCGGAACACGCTTCGAAATATAAGAACTGATTGAAAGCATAGTGTTTAGAGGAGGAAAGAGGTTATTATTTATGTCGATACATGATCAAGCCATGGGTAGGATCGTAAGGAGACACTCCGACCGTTACTCTGTCGCCGACGACCACACGAATATTAAACCGGCGCATCTTACCGCAAAGCTTGGCCGCAATTTCCATATTGTTCTCAAGCTTCACTTTGTATATACCGCCGGCGGCGGCATCCACAACTTGTCCTTCAAGTTGGGCGAGATCGTCTTTGGCCATAAAGTTTGCCTTGTCCTACTTTCTACTACTCAAGGTTTATAATTCGAAATGAGGTACCTTATGCCATCTTTGAACAAAACTTCCAATCGATCGTTGCGGTTGGCCAAAATATAGCCCCAACCCAGGATTTTATGCATAATGGCCGTTTTCTCTTCAAAGACTGAATTCATGTTATAAGGTTTGGCTTCAATCTGCTCGGACTTGCGGTAGAGCGACACCCATTTTTGCGCTAGAGCTGTAGCCGCCTCGTTAGGATTGATCTCCACGGTCAGCTTCCGTGCACGCGTCTTCACCGGGGCTTTCACCACGTCCGCCGCCGAGGGACCAGTTCCCTGAACCGTAACCCGCACGGACTTGAGCGCGGCTTTGTGACGAACCAAAGCGGCCTTAGCGGGTGAGTTTTTTTTGGCGGCTGCAAGCGATCCCTTGTCGACCGGCCCCTTAGTCACCGGCGTCTTGGTTGTGGCTTTTTTGACCTGAGAGCTTTTACCCTGACTCACCCCGCCCGACACCGCGGTCACGGCCTTGGTTTTTCGTGCCATTGAGAATCTCCATGTCAAAAACTATGTGTTTACATCAAAATTCCTTGAAAGGCTAGGTCCTAAAGTGGCATGAACGAATGCAAAGCCAAGCGATGACTGGGTTTTTCCACATTGGAACGAAATCGAACCCGACCACTCCAATCGAATAGAGGTCCCCGTATGAGCGTGCAAATCCGTGAAATGGTGGAAAAATTTCCTGATCTGATGACCCTCAAAAGGGGACCGGCCGAACTGCAAGTGACCGGGCCGCAGTCAGCAGCTGGCGCCAGCTCCACGAGCCTTATTTTCGTGTCCTCTCGGCAACATCTTCAGGAGGCTCGGGATTCGCAAGCTCAAGCGTGGGTTATTTCAGAAGAGATTTTGAATGAAGTTCCGTCTTCAGTGGCCGCGGTGATCACATCTCCAAATGTCCAGCTGTGCATGGCTTTGGTCGCGCGTACCTTTTTTCCTCAAACTCAAAATCTTATGATTCACAACGGTGAACGCATTCACCCGAGTTCCCAAATCGCGGCCAGCGCTCGGGTGGGCGAAAACTGTATTGTGGGACCGGGCGCCGTTATCGGCGAACACTGTACAATCGGGGAACATTCCATCATCGGCGCAAACGCAGTGATTGAGCCGTTCGTCAAAATCGGCAGTCACACCCATATACACCCGCTGGTTTTCATCGGCCATTCGTGCGAGATCGGGAACCGTTGTGAAATCCAGCCCCATACGTCCATCGGAAGCGAAGGGTTTGGCTATGCTCAAGACAAACAATTTAATCATTATCGACTCACGCACTACGGGCGCGTGGTGATTGAAGATGACGTGCATATCGGCTGCGGCGTGCAGATCGCTCGTGGCACATTTCAGGATAGCCGCATTGGCTCCGGCACGAAGATCGATAATCACTGTCATTTCGGCCATAACATCCAAATCGGCCGGAACACGCTGATCACAGGCGGCGTGATCGTTGCCGGATCCACCTCGCTCGGAAGCCATTGTGTTTTCGGAGGTCGAACCACGATCAGTGGGCATCTTCAGATCGGCGATCGTGTGCGGGTCGGAGGTTTATCCGGTATCTCCAAATCCGTTCTTGAACCGGGCGAATACGCGGGTTTTCCCCTTCAAGATCTGAAATCGTCGTTGCGGACCCGCGCCGCCTTGAAATCCCTGCCCGAGCTGATCAAGCAGGTCCGAAGGATTCTCGATCACCTGGGACTGGAAAATGAATCTCTCAACGGAAAGAGCCCCGAATGAAGCCCTTTTATATCACGACTCCTATCTACTACGTGAATGACAAGCCTCACCTGGGGACAGCGTACTGCACGATTACCGCCGATGTCCTGAGTCGCTTTCATAGGCTGTTCGGTGAAGAAACCTTTTTTCTCACCGGTACGGATGAACATGGCCAGAAGGTCCAGCAGGCCGCGGAAAAGCGAGGCATCTCGCCTCAGCAGCATTGTGATGAAATGGTGCGGAACTTCCAGGACACCTGGAAGGCCCTTGATGTCGAGTACACTCACTTCATTCGGACGACCTCAAAAACCCACGCGGAAGTGGTTCAGAGGTGCTTGCAATCGCTTTACGATAAGGGCGATATCTACGCGGACGTTTACGAAGGTTGGTACTCCGTCTCCGAGGAGATTTTTTATACCGAAAAGGAGCTGGTGGACGGTAAATCTCCGACCGGAAAAGACGTCTCCAAGATTCAAGAAAAGAACTATTTCTTTCGTATGTCCAAGTACCAGGACCGGTTGATTCGTCACATTGAAGACCACCCGCGCTTTATTTTGCCGGATTTTCGCAAGAATGAGGTCTTAGGTTTCCTGCGGCAACCGCTGGCGGATCTCTGCATCAGCCGCCCGAAGTCCCGCCTCAGTTGGGGCGTGGAAATCCCTTTCGATCGTGAGTATGTGACCTATGTGTGGTTTGATGCGCTCTTGAACTATTGCACGGGCGTGGGTCTCTATCAGCCCGGACGTGAAGCCGATTTCCAGAAATGGTGGGTGGACGCGGGAGCCCTGCATCTCATCGGCAAGGATATTCTCACCACGCACTCGGTATACTGGACAACAATGCTTATGGCTCTCGGCCTACCTCTGCCGCGCCAGATCTTTGCCACAGGCTGGATCCTGAACAAGGATAACGCGAAGATGAGCAAATCCGCAGGAGATGTGGTGGCTCCCGTGGACATCCGGGACATCTTTGGCTTGGATGAACTTCGCTATTTTCTCGTGCGCGACATTCACCTTGGTAATGACGCCCCCTTCAGCCTGGATCTCGTGGAGTCGCGGGTCAACAGTGAACTGGCCAACAATCTGGGCAATCTTCTCAGCCGCACCACCAATTTGGTGGAAAAGTTCTTCGGTGGCCAAAAGCCCGCGCTGCGAGAGGAGGATGAATCCGGTCGCGAACTCCGCTCCCGGGCCTTGCGCCTCCCCGCGCTGGTGAAAAAAGAAGTCGAGGACTTACGTCCGAGCTTCGCGCTTGAGCACATTGTGCAAGTGTTATCTCTCGCCAATCGCTACCTCGAAGAGAAGGCTCCATGGAAAATGGCCAAGGAGGACCTGCCGGGAGCGGGACACGTCCTCGCCACCACCCTCGAAGTGATCCGCGTCGCGGGCACCCTTCTTTCCCCAGTTATGCCGGGCAAGACCGAGGAACTGCTGAAGCGGATCGGGATCGAGAGCCTCAATTGGGAGGATCTCGAAAAATGGCCGGTCCTCAGAGAAAACGCCCCGATACGGAAAGGCGATCCCCTGTTTCCGCGCTTGGACCTGTCTCACCTTAAAGGATAGTGGAGGAATCGGCACTCGATGGGGCCATTCCACACGGGAATCTTGCGCGCAGATTTCAAGCGTAGCGCCGCGCTGGCTTCCGGGTCGCCGCTGAGAATCCAGGCGTCCCATCCCACGAAGCCTGTTTTCAATGTGTGCGCAAAATCCGCCATGAGCCGTTGGACCTCCGGAGTTGTTTCCATGCGCTCCCCATACGGCGGATTGGTGATGATCACTCCCGGCTCACCCGAGGGAGGCACGAGATCTTTCATATCCTTCTGCTGAAATCGAATCCAATTTTCCACGCCGGCCGCTCGTGCGTTCGCAATTGCCTTCTCTACCATGGCCCCGTCTTTATCAAATCCAAACAAAAAGGGTTTCGAGGGAGCGGCCTTTCGGGTCAAGCCTTTGCCCACTTCCGACCAGACATCAGGTTGGAAATTCCGCAAACGGGTGAAGGCATAACCCCGCCCTTGCTTCATGCTGGCACGTCCCACCGTTGATAGCGCGGCTTCAATAAGAATCGTCCCCGCGCCACAAAAGGGATCCACCAGTGGGCGCGGCGCTTTCCACTGCGCCAAGCGCACCAGTCCCGCCGCCACATTTTCCCGCAGAGGCGCGACTCCGACATTCCGTCGGTAGCCACGGTTGGACAGGGGCTGTCCCGTCAGATCCACCGCCACAGCCACCTTAGCGCCGACAATCTTGACGACAACGCGCAGATCCGCCGTAGCCTCGTCTCCCACATCGGGGCGCTCTCCGCCCTTATTTCGGAATTGATCCACGAGCGCATCTTTCACCCTCATGGCCACGAAGCGCTGGTCTTTGAGTTTGTGATGGTCGCGCGTATGAGCCTCAACCCGCAAGGTCTGGCTTGGGGCGATATAGAAGGTGAAATCGTGCTTACGAAGAACACCGTAATAGAGATCCTCCTCATTGTAAGCCTGAAACTCGGCTACAGGGAGAAGAACACGGGACGCAATCTGCGAGTGGAGATGAACACGGTAGAGATCCGCCCAGGAGGACTCAAATTCCACCCCGTCGGGGCGCACGCGCGGGCGCTTGATTCCGAGCTCTTGGAATTCTTCCGCTAAGGGCTCAAGCAATCCACGTGACGTGAGAGCTAGGAACCTCGGCATCACTCATCCGCAGCGTCATCATGGTCGTTCTTAAGTTCTTCTTTGTAAAGAGCTCGATAGACATCGCGCTGGACCGTCCTTGCGTCTGTCTTAATGGGAGCCTCAGGCAAAGTCGGCGAAACCCGCAAGTCCTCCTCCTCACTCCCGCCCGGATAATTCCGTTCCTTCTTTGGAAGGGCCGCGGCCGGATCGCGCTCAACCGCCGCAGGATCGACCTCAGCTGACGCGGAATCCCCTTCCATCACTGCGGGATGACCCTCGAATGTCGCGGACTCGCCACCAAGCGCCCCCTCTTGCGCCCAGCTCAGTGATCCCGCCAGGCCTAGCAATCCGATCCACAGAATCTTTTTCCCCAAAGCCATCATTTATTCTCTCTTTTCTAGGGCCTTTCCTCATTGCCTCTGGACAGTCCGCCGTCGTCGCGCCTCGCCTCAACTTAACCTCAACAAATTAGCGAGATGTCAATATGAGGAAAACCCCCAAGGTATTTTCTAAACCAGGCGTCGGTGAGAAGCCATTGGAATCTGCCGGCGCGCGCGCTCGATCGGCTCCCTGGAGAGTTCAATTAGAGTCACCTCGGGGCTTTTCGTAAGTTCCGTCTGGACGGTGCCCCAAGGATCCACGACCAAACTGTGTCCGTAGGTTTTGCGTATGGCTCCCGTCCCGGAGAGATGCTCGCCGGATTGCGCGGGAGCCGCTACATAGCACTGGTTCTCGATAGCCCGAGCGCGCAAAAGCACATGCCAGTGAGCCGCCCCGGTGGGAACCAAAAATGCCGATGGCACAAGGATGACATCCACATTTTGGGCATATCGACCATAGAGTTCAGCGAATCGCAGATCGTAACAAATACTTAAGCCGAACTTCCAGCCCTCAATCACCACCTCGGCCGGCGTTTCGCCGCCTAGAAAATGCTCGGATTCACGAACAGCAGGGGCTCCCTCCACGTCGACATCGAAAAGGTGAATTTTGCTGTAAACCTCTCGCGCGTTCTCACCGGGCGCCAACCATAATGTGGAATTCCGGACGCGGCCCGAGTCCTCATGAACCACTGCCGTCGTCAGCATCAAATGCGTCCCGCGGAATCGCACTACGTTTTCGAGCTGGCGAATCTCTGGCCCCTGGAGCTTCACGGCCTTTAGGGGTTCACCTGTCTGTAAGCGAAAATACAATGTGTTTTCCGGAAAGACGGTCAAATCGGCGCCTCGCTCACTTGCCGAACTAAATAGGCTTTCTACGATCCTAAGATTGTCATCGACCTTATCCGTGGACGTGATCTGAGCCACCGCCAAACGGAATGCTTGGGACATGAACGTCACTCCACGACGTCGGTGATTTGAGTGGAGCTGATATCGCGGCAGCTCCAATTCGATTTCTCAAGATTTCCTTTCACGTTTTCAAGAAATCCCATGCAACTCTGCAGATTTTTTCCGGACCCCACAACCTTCTGAGCTCCCCCTTTGGAGTAGATGGTTTTGCAGGTCCCTTCTTTATCGACATGCACCCGAATGGTACGGACATCGCGACGCGACTTGCAAAGCCAGTAGGCCTTATTTGTGCTTTCACCGGCAGGATCCGCAAATGCCAGTCCTGCTGGTAAGATTCCACCGAAGCTGATAAGGACAAACAATGCAGGCCCGTAAACAAAGTTGTTGTATCTGTGCATCAGCTAAGACTCTAACACGAAGTCTTTGCCCATACAAACAGACCTGCGCCAGGGGCAGAATCCGTTTTTAACCGACTCCCTTACGACTCGACCCGGACTTTGATTTGGATTTGGCCGAGGCCTTTGCGGCTGGACCTTCCACAAGCTTCAGATTTGAATAGTGGATATAGCCCTCTTTCTGTTGAACCCCATCCTGCTTGCTGAAATGGGTCTGCATCCGAAGCCCCTGCACCCGCGCCCCCATACGGGACGGATTCACTTCCAGGACAGTTCCTTTTTTGCCTTTTTCCGAACCCGAAATCACCTGAACGGTGGCCCCTTTTCTGATCTTTAACTTCATCTTCATCGCCATAAATTTACTCCGCCTTTCTCCGTTGCGCCGTCCGACCGCGCAGCTTACGCCGCATGCGATTCTTTACGGTCAGAGCCCGCTTGGAAAGGCACTCATCAGGCTGATTTAAAAGAAACTTGTCCAGGCTACCCACGTGATCAATGGAGCGGATTGTGGAGGCCGCGAGCTTAAAGCTCAGCATAGTTCCTAGGACGTTGCTATATATACGTTTTTGCTGAACATTTGGAATGGCCACAGATTTCGTCTTGATGTTTGAATGGCTCACCAAATTCTTAACCTGAGGGACTTTCCCTGTTAATTCACAACGAGGCATATGGACTCCGAGTACTACTGGAATAGGGCAAAAGGGATCTATAGAGGAAAAAGCCTCTTGTTGGCAACTTAAAATCATACTATATGTACCGGACTCTACAGTGAAAAGGTGAAAAGCAATGGACAGAAACTCTTCCGACAGGGGCTCATCCGATAATAACTCAAAATTTCGCGATCGCGGTGGCGACCGAGGTGACCGAGGTGATCGTGGTATGGACCGCAATTCACAAGAGGAAGGCGGCCGCGATGAAAAGGGGATGAGAAAAAACTATCGCTCCAAATTCCGTCCGGATTACCCCGCCGATTTTGAGTTTGATTACAAAGATCCCGTCACTCTGGGCCGCTTTATTATGGAAGGCGGAAAGATCGTGCCGTCTCGCATCAGTAAGCTCAGCTCCAGCCAACAAAAACATGTGGCCGCGGCCATTCGCAAAGCTCGCAGCCTTGCTCTCCTGCCAAACGGGACAGGCGCCTATGATACATTTGAGCGCCCAGAAACAGTCTCCCCTAAGCCCTTTTCAATTGATTAATAATTGACCCGTTGATTGCCAGTCAGATGAAGATAAGCTGTAGATTTTCACATTGCGTGAATCTACAGCACGGCTCGGCGGTGGATTTCGCATCCCCAGCCAGGGGATGCTGCGGAGCCGGTCATCGGATTTCGCGCATGGGCTGCACAGGTTTGGACTTCAAGGACTGTGCCCCTCTCCACACCCGGACCAGATCCAAAAGAGTGGCGGCGATCAGCGCCGAAAAGACCATGGTTGAGAGGCGGTGAAAGACTGGTCCCTCGAGACCGAGAACCTGAACGGCTTCAAAATCTTTGCCGATCTGAAGAAACCGCGAAACCAGCAGCGGAATGGAAATCAAGAAGACATGAAGGAAGAGCGGATAAAGCGTGAGAGATTTCCACTTTCTCGGCCATTTCCAGATCCGTGCGAGCATGAAGAGTCCAGCCCCTAGAAAGTAACCTCCGGCCAAAGCTCCAGCCCAAACCCGAGCCTCGATTAGGGAAAACACCATCCCCGCCCAGATCACAGCAAAAATCTGGAGAGCCAGAAAAAACTTGAGGTCGCGCCCGCTCATAGACCGATCCCTGTTTAGGGGTAACGCTGACAGTTCTCAGATAGGAGAGACATTTCCCAAACCTGATTGCGAGGGAGATCCTTCGCGCCAGGCAAATCGCGCATCATCCGTTCGCGGAAGCTCTCCCATGCGTCCTGTCCGTAGGTTGCATGAATACGGGCTTTTAACTTGCAAAACAAGGAAATATCAGCCGTATCGAGCCAACCGAACTTGGCGTGATACGCGGTGGGAGGCTTCTCCCCCCATGCCAGTCGAACCAGAAGCTCGGCGGGATCCCAGAGCGCTCGGCGAAATTCTGACAGGTCCCCTACGGCGCGCGCGCAATTTGCGGACAGGATCTCAAGATCCTGGGTAAGGACCTTAAGTTCCTGGAAAAGCTCGTAGCATCCGCCTGGATTATTCGTGAGTTTGCACGTGTCCATAAGGTGTTGGTAAGGCGTCGTCTTCTGGGTCTTACTCTTGGGATCCTTGAAAAGGAATTTCTTCTGAGACTCTTTAAGAATTTCCAGTTGCGAATCACAAACCGTGTGTGGTGGTTGCAGAAACACAATCAGGAGAATCCCGGCACCAATCGCAAAAATGGCGATCAGATTCTTGGGCACCAAGGCCAGAAGGTTATCCATTCCTTCCACTGTGCCACAGATGGGCAAACCCTGAAAAGCAAAGAGCCGGGTTTCACCCGGCTCCTCGCCTTACCAGCTCTAAGTCTGGTTCAAGTCATCAGCTCGAGATCCCGTCTCGAACTCCTAGAATGTCAGCTTGGCTTCCAACATAACTTGGAGAAGCTTGTCATCCTTGTTGGTTGTGGCGTTGTCGTAAACGTCACCAGGCATGAAGTAACCCACGCGAGCGGTTGTCATCAAGCCATTGCCGTAAGTGTGGGAGGCCCACACATCGATCTCGTCGCCCAGGTCATCTTTGGCCGCATCGCCGTTACCAATCGCATAGTCTGTACCGAAGCGGCCCAGAGTCACAGTCGTGCCCGCACCATCTTCCGTTTTGGAGAACATGTGGTACATCACGCCAACGCCGGTGGCTTCTGTCACCTTACCGGTCCAGCCCACCGTGATGTAGGTCAGGTTGCCCCAGTCAAAGAGGTCCATCAGACCCGCATTTTCGTGGCGCTCGTAAAAGAAGTTGTCGTATTGACCATCCTCGTCCGTTGAGTTTTCTTCATCACCAGAATCCACGTGGTAGACGGCGAAAAAGCGGCTTCCCATCAGGTCCGGGAAGTTAAGTCCCAGTTCAGCCTGATACATACTGCCTTTGGAGTCGCGCTTGGTGGTGGCACCGCCAGCAGCGACGTCCACGTTGTCGCCATTTTGGGCCGCGTACCATAATTTCGCATCCACGATCTGGAAATCAGCGGCGGCGTGAAGCCCGTAACGGAGAATATCCTGCCCCTGCTGTCCGTTCACAGTCGACCCGGCGGAACCGAGAATGGCGTCGTTGTTGTGCTTTAAGACGTGGACATTGATCACCTTTAACCAGTCGGGCATGGTCTTTAAGTCAAACACCAAACCATAAAGGTTGTGCTCGGGATCGCCACTGGCGGACGTGTTCGCAGCGCCGGGTTGAGTGTCGCGAAGCTTGAACCCAAAGGCCTGAATGCGGCCGAACTCCGCTTCGTATGTTCCAAGCACGCCTTCAAAGGAATATGGAACCGGTTCCCAATCATTGACGCCAATAACGAAACCATCGGCAAAGCCATAGTTCTGGCGGCCAAGTCGGAAAGTCAGGTCTTCGGAAGTCATCCAGTTCACAAAGGCTTCATTGACCGTGAGGAGGTTCTCTGTCGTGGCTGCACTCGTGTCTTCCACGGCAGCCACGCCAGTGGTCTGACCCCAGGTCGCGGTGTGCAGCAAAGTCGCATGCGCCATGAGCTGTTCATTCGCGCGATAATTCAAGCCCAGCTTGAATCGCTGATTGAAAAAGCTGTCAGTACCTGGCTGGGTGTTTTCGTTGAGCGTTGGGTTCTGCATGAACCAGTAGCGGGCTCTGTATTCCGCCGAATGGGTAACCTCGGCCTTGCCTTGATCCTGCGCGTTTGCCGTCGGCATAAATGCGACGAGAACCGCTGTAGCAAGCATTCTTCTCATTTAGGAGCTCCTTTGTTGTAACTCTTGTTGTTCATCATCTCGGTGCAATAAAAAAGTCTGCAAAGCGACCCACGCCACGCGGCCTCGACATCCTCTCGACGAAGGTCTAGCCTTGAAAGACAATCTCTCTTCTTCTTTAGATTCACACGCCTTCCCTCAAAACTCGACGTCGGTCGTGATTCAATGCATTTTGCTGATCGTAAAAATCGATTCGCCTAAATTGCAAATGAAATTGGATGTGGCATTCACACGCGTCAAACTTTGGCAATTCGATAGGTTTTCTAGATCCAAACTCCGCGTTTGAAGGACACGCTTTTTGTAGACCAGTGTGCACAACTGGACACACTTTGGCCCGATCGATTTACTATTCGATCGAAGTTTCGGATCGAGACTTCACGATCATTGAACGTGATCATCGCCGGTATCAATGGTCTGAATGCATGGAACCCGGGGGCAGCACTTGGGCATCGTAATCTCAAATTCAACCTGCGTTGATCGGACGGATCGGCCTATCCACCTGATACGCCTGATCTGACTAATTACTGGCGACTGAGCCGCCAAATACAAACTGAACACAAGACAGCCATCGCGTTCGCAATGGGCGCTTTCGGGGATGCCATCGTCAATTGACCATGCGCTCAACACCGTGTATTTCTGTGGACTTGGCACCAGCCTCGGAGCTCTGTAACCGGGTGCCTGAGTTGAGCGGCGAGAGAGCCAAAGCCTGAGCTCTCAGGAGGAAAAAGGGTCGGCAAAACGAGACATTACATTATCCGTAATTCGGGGAGTGGCGCAGTCCGGTAGCGCATCTGCTTTGGGAGCAGAGGGTCGCAGGTTCGAATCCTGTCTCCCCGACCAATCGCTTTTATGGGTTGTGGAAAGAAGGATTCAACCCCACCCACGCCTCAGGCACAAGAGCCGGCAGAGGTAGTCAAAGAGCAGGAAAAATATAAGATCCGAGGCAAAACGACCGAAGAGTTTTACAATCAATTTCTTTTCCGCTTCTCAGGCACCTGCCACGATAAAAATTTGCGCTACTATTTTGCGTCCTCAACGGGAGCGCCTCAGTTTAAGCAAGGCGAAACGGCTAAGACAAGCGGTCCTGACCTGAAGATACTGATGCTTGCCGACCACATTTATGATGCTGTCTACACTGAACCCACGAACCCAAGCCACAAAGAAAAGTCCGGATTGCCTCGCAAGACCATTTTCAGCGGGCACTGGATCGACCAAGACCGCCTGGTGTTCGAATCGTTAGGCACCGCCCGAGGGGTCCTTAACGAAAACGGCCCTGGAATTATCTTAAAGACCGAAGGTGAGCTGTTGAACGAAGACCTGAAAGCCTAAGAGCTAATTTTGGTTCTTGTCCGCGCCAACTACGTTCCAATTCCAGCCTATAACGCCTGTCAGACGCGGTCTGCCTTAGTGGTGTTAAACCATTGCAGAGGGCAGTGTTATCAGCAACGCTTCGCGGTAAACAATGTTTGTAGAATAAAAAATTTTTAAACGAATCTGCGCACATCTGGCGCTCAAAAGTTTGCCGAAGTCATTGGTGAAATTTCAAGACCTGCCAAACTCGCTTCAAATCCGCGGGGTTTCTGGGGCGCATTTTGTAAAGGATTGCGCGCAATTTCCATCCAAAACCACCATCGCGAAATCGTTACCACCAACCAGATCTCTTTGAAGCGCTCAGATGGCATAATTTTATATCAAAGAATTTCACTGACGTCTCCGAATGGCCGTCTCGCTTAGGAAGGATGCCCATTTTTGTTGATTCGTCTTTGAAATCCATGAGAAAGGGCGTCGACCATACGAATAAACCTCCATTGCCTTCTCTATTTCCTCTCTTGACAACGCGGTAAATTGATCAGAACTCATTTCAAACAAAAAAGGCGGAACTGAAGTCTCATCCACTACCTTTTCATCACCCAGTTTCGAGTTCAGCGGCACTTACTAAGCAGTAGCACCGAGTACGCGCCAAGTCGTATTGACACTCACTATAATCTCCTCAGTTCAGCCGATCACGTTGACTGAGTTCATGGCTCGAATAAGAATTTATTTTTCCGGCGTGACTCATTTGATAAGAGAACTATCGAGTCAATCTGTTCGCGGGTCATTCTGCGCGACCGTATTTCAGCGAGCAGCTGGTCTAGAGCCGACTTAGGAGGATCTCGATCCAGAAATAGTTGAAACAAAAGAGTCACGTAATCTCGTCCCGTTTGGAGATGATCTGAATATTTAACTTTGAACTCCTCGGAAGCGAGGAGCCGAAGGACTGCCTCAGCTGGCGCAACTTCATTTATAAGCGCCCTCCAAGATTGATTATCGGCGCTCGGAACTCGTCCGAGAACCAAACAAAACGCGTAAGTCAACTTTGCCATGCTGTTCTTTGATGCATCTGCAATCCTAGCTAGATCGCACGTACGGGGAGTTTCAGGGGACCTTACCTCCGGAAAGAGAACATTCCACTCTGGAACTTTGTAAATCTTAAGCCCTCTGCTTAATAGCGTGGCGTTGGATGTAGGCACATAATCTTCGGGCGAAGCGAATTGCCCCAAAAAGTAGGATCGACCATTTCGATTCTTGATCAATCGTACGTATGATTGACGGTTGCCATAGGTTACGGGATTTTCGATTTTATTGTAATTAAATCCTTTAAATATCAGGGGGTGGCGACTTGCAAACACAGCAAGCCGGTAACATCCTGGAGTCTGAGCTCTCAAGTTAATTCCAGAGCCACCCTGAACTAAGCAATCGCCTCCACCTATTCCTGCCGTCATGTAGACATATTTTCCATCGGATTTGACGTCGAAAGCGTCAGCAACGACGTTAGACGTTGGACTCATCTCGGTACCTAAAACTTCGACGCTAACATTAGGATCTCCTGCATCCACTGCGCTCATCCGGTTCCAGGGAAAGACCCGTTTTCTTCCATGTCCATCCTCTCCAACGAAGATCCTCATACCTCGCGTCGTGTGGTCAAACCAGATTCTCTTTTCAGGATCATCTTCCGCACGTTGCATTTTTACGGCTGTCCAATATAGATAAAATCTATTTCTATGGACCAAAAGTTTCGGTACCGAAGCCGAGCGATAAATAATATCTCGCGTAACGGCGCCCCCGTTTACGACGGCATATGTCCGCTGTTTGTCAATTCCACGTTTCGGTGTCCATGGGCCAACGCAGGCACTCACCACCCGAACTTCCGCCAAAGCGCATTCAAATGCGATCCAATACTCCCCATTGAAAAACGCGGCGGATGGATCGTACGCGGCAATGATCCGATGCCCATCCGCGATGACATCTCCCGGCTCAATAAGCTTTTTTGTCTGAGAAAAGATCTTCTTTTCCCAATCAAAGTCAAATTGGACCAGGTGGATAAACAAAGATCTGGTGATTCCAGGTTGAGGACATTTCCCATCTGCGAATAGCTGGCGGCCTATGAATATGCGGCTTAAGCCAGGTACTTGAGTGAACGAGCTTGATCCACAGCCAGGATAAGGGATCGATTCGGGAATGCTCAAACTGATTTCAGTGACTTTGGACTGAACGGGAGTAGCCGCTCCTTCAATGGTCACTAACACAGAACAAAGAACCGTAGAAACCGCGATTATAAAGATTGTTTTGTTGCACATATATCCCTCTTTCGTCTCATGCGATCGAATTATTGCGGAAGCAACTTCAAATTGATTCCACGCGGGATCATTCCCTTGTACGTCTGTCTTAGATTGCTGGCGCTTAAAGTTAATTTGACTGCCGCTACATGTTCCTTTAGTCGATTCCATAGAATAACCATCGAGCCTGAGTGTCCCGTTGACGTCGCCGGAACTATTTGCACTTAGTCTGAGATCTCCAAAGTAACCATTGGCATAAATTCGAAAGACTCCTGGGCAATTGGTCGCCGTAGCGTATACAAAAAACCCACTAAAGGGGGCAGCCATAAGTAGAATTGTCGAGGTTAATACCTGCGCAATATTGACAACTATGCCGTACATCCATGCCCCCCGAAATTATTAAGGATAACTTGAATAGTAAATGCAAATTCAAGACTGTGCTGTCCGGGCTCGATCGTCACAAGCCATGGGATAGTTTAAGTCAAAAAAGTGTGCGGATTTTAAGCTAAGTAGCTGAATCCATGAAGGTGGCCCCTGTTCTCGAAGGAGAACAACCATGATA
>JBFWQY010000025.1:0-77079 GCA_050249195.1 Bdellovibrionales bacterium | reverse complement strand
TTAGCTGATGAGACGTACTTTTCATCTTGGGGCTCCTTTCTCCATAGTGGAGAGAATGTAGTGGTTCCAAGAGGTTAACTCTTGGGGAGCCCTTCTTTCAAATCCTACCGATTACGCGGACATTCTCCACGAAAGGGGATCGCGATCCAAAGCCCGGATCCCGTCCGCCGTGAATCCAATTGAGCACCGCCCGTGTTTGTCATGAGCCGGTCAGGTGCTCTTGCGTTTGTCTCACACAAGTGATCGGAACATTTTCGAAGTAAATCCCCCACCCATCAATGTTAATCGTGCCGATCCCGTCGATGGTGTCAAACTCCAAAATTTCATGAGTGCCGTCGCGACTCTCGACGGTCAGCGAGAGCTGATCGCTGTTGCCCATGATACTATTAGCGTAACGGACAATACGTTCGCGTGTGACAACGAAGGGATGACCTTCGATCATCACCGTGAGATCGCTCGTCAGTGGTAGACCCTCACTGTTCGCGTACGTTGCAACCAGCTCGATCTTGACGAGATTGGAAGCCTCACAGCTAAACTGGCTCGCACGAGCCTCGCCGGCGACAGCAAGAAGAGAAAAAAGCAAAATGAAGACTTTCATGGTGATACCCCCTCTTTGGGCCCGCAGCGTGGCGCCTTTGAGGAGGCACCGTCAAGACCTTGTTTGCTGCATTAAGCGTCCGCAACTGAAGTTAGAGCGGCGAGCAAAGAGTCTGTCAACGCGCTTGCCGACTCCACTTGCACCGGCCTCCATCGCGTGCCAGCGCCGCCTCCCGCTGCGCAACGGTGACCCGCAGGCGTTTCCGAAGGTGCCGGAGCCACGGAATCTGTACTGTAACCCGATGGGCTATCATTCGCTGTGCACGTGAACACTCGGTGACCGCGCTTCCCTTTTCGAAGACAATAGGGGAAAGCCATCGCCAACCGGGTTTACGGCTGTCGGTGTCGAAGATTGTGGAAACCGGCAATTCTCAAAATGAGACATTTGCCGGACATTCAAATGCGTGTACCCCTTCCACATCTTGGCACGTCAGGTGCATCCATCTGGAGTCAGCAGGAGGCCTGGCTTATGAAGGTCACACTTATTATGATCATTATGATCGCTTTCACCGGCGTGACGGTGTTGGCGGAGAATCCAAATGCGACGAATTACTTTGATCGGAACAACGCGGGTACCCCGTTGGAAGCCTGTAGCTCCTCCTGGCGTCCCCAAGGCGCAGTCACAACGACTCTAGGGGAAATGAGTGAAGAGCTTGGCAAACTCATTGAGGCCAAGGCCGAGAGTGGTCAGATCGATTTGGCCTTTCTCCGTTTGCAATACTTCTACCGCGAGTGTGGGTTGGAGCAACTCGGGGCGATGGCAAGGCTTGAGGACGGTCCAGGCCGGTCGGCACTGGCGGAACGGCTAGAAGCCATGAAACAGAAAATTCAAGCCAAGCTGGTCAAGAAAGACAAAGAAATGGGTTGCTGGCCGCTCAGAAATTTCGAGCACTTTGAATTCCGCACCAATGCGGGCTGTGCTCTCGCCAAAATTCAATATGACCAGCTCGTGACTTTGGGTAAAAAGAAGCCCGAGTTGATTGCGGGAAATCTGGCAGAAATTGAAAAATTCGGACGCCGTATTCTCGGAATCCAGCGCACAGGTTTGCAGGCCTTAGCACAAAAGAAGGGCGGTGGGCCCGCGACTGGTGGACCGGAGATTGAGACTGCAAACGCATCCAAATAAATATAAATAGCGATGATTTCACATTAGCTTGTCTTGAGCATTCCGCGAGCTTTCTCGCGTGCCTGGTTCAGTTCCGTGCGCGAGGGAACCGCGCCTTGGGCAAAATCCGGACGCCCGCCGCCTTTGCCACCCAAAGTGGCCGCCACTTCGCCAAGAAGCTTTCCGGCATTGAGCTTGGGTGTGAGACCTTTGCTTACACTCACAACTAAAGGATGGGACTTCTCGCCTTGACCGATAAGGACCACGACAGCGGGCTTGAGCCTGTCCTGGAGACGGTCCGATAGGTCGCTCAGAACCTGGCGGTCATCCATAGGGAGATCGGCAAAGACAAATCGGGCTTCGGTGCCGCCGTCCACCCCGAATGATTCTGCAGATTCCGCCAGGGCGTCGATGTTGATGTTGCGGCCTTTCAGAAGCTGAATCTCACGTTGGAGAGCCTTGACGGTGTCCTGCGTTTGCTTCACCCACTGGTCGAGTCGAGGAACTTCCTCTTCCAGATATTTCTGCCAATTGACCGTCAGGCCTGCTTGAGACCGCGCTTGGAGCGCTTCATTGGACAGGGCTCCGAGATACTCCGCCGCGCGCTCGCCCGTGATCGCCTCGATCCGGCGGACTCCCGCACTGACGCCGCCTTCGCTTACGATTTTAAAGAAGCGGATCTGACTCGTGTTGGCGACATGAATCCCTCCACACAGTTCGGTGGAGAATTCGCCCATCTGGATCACGCGCACCTTGTCCCCGTATTTTTCCCCGAAAAGAGCGACAGCGCCGCGCTCAAGAGCATGTTTATGCGGCATGATCTCCGCTCCAACCGCAGTCCCTTTGCCGATCTCCCCGTTGACCAACCCCTCTATGCGGCTCACTTGCTCTGCGCTTAAGGGCTGATTGTGAGTGAAGTCGAAGCGCAAACGATCCGGCTCAACCAAGGACCCGGCCTGTTGCACGTGTGTGCCGAGAACTTGGCGGAGAGCCGCATGCAGAAGGTGGGTCGCCGAGTGGTTATTGGCGGTGTTGCGACGTTCAAAGCTGTTCACCACAAGCTGCGCTAGATCGCCCATTCGCAAATGTCCATCGGTCACTTTCACATGATGAAGAAAGATCCCATTTTGCTTGGTGCAATCCAGAACCTCCGCCTCACCCGTAGAGGAGCGTATCACGCCCCGGTCGCCGATTTGCCCCCCACTTTCCGCGTAAAAACAGGTTTTATCGACGGCGATCACCCCGGTGTCTTCAGCCCTCAGCTCCTGAACCTGTTGCGAGCCATTGCTAAGCGCCACCACCCGCACGCCGGGTTCTTGGGATGTTTCATATCCGGTAAAGACCGTATCCCCACCGCGCTTTTGAACCTGCTGGCTAAAACTCACAAGATGAGCTTGATCTCCCGAAATCGTTTTGCCTTTCCATGAGGCTTTGGCTTTTTCCTTCGCGGCCTGCAGCTTCTTTTCAAAGCCGAGTTCGTCGATATGGAAGCCCTTCTCTTGGGCCATGATGCGGGTCAGATCCACCGGAAAGCCAAAAGTGTCGTAGAGCTTAAACAAGACTTCGCCACTCAACGTGCCCCCGCTCGGCAGTCGCGCCAGTTCCTGCGTGAGCAGATGGGTCCCCTGATCCAGAGTGGTGAGAAAGCGTTTCTCCTCCTCGCGGACCGTGCGCTCGATTAAGGGCTGTTGTTGAGTCAATTCGGTGTAAAATCCGCCCATCTTGCGCACCACTTCGGCCACCACAGCGGGCAGGAGGGACTCCGTTTCGGACAGCTGGCGCCCATACCGAATCGCCCGGCGCAGGATGCGGCGGAGCACATACCCGCGACCTTCATTCGAGGGAAGGACACCATCGGCAATCAGAAAGCTGGTGGCGCGCGCATGATCGGCCAGGACCCGAAGCGCGACATTCACACGTTCCTGGTCGGCCCGCGCCTGGCCCTGCAACGCGCGAGTCTCACGCTTATAGTGAGTGCCTGACCGCCGTGCCGCTACATTCATCAGGTCTTGAAACAGGTCCGTGTCATACACGCTCAACTGGCCCTGCAGCACGGTCGTGAATCGCTCCAGCCCGGCGCCCGTGTCCACGGAAGGCCGGGGAAGCGCGATGCGGCCGCCGCGCCCATCTTCCTCGTACTGCATAAATACAAGATTCCAAAACTCCATAAAGCGGTCGCCGTTTCCGCCCATGACATTGGCTTTTGGATCTCCGGGGACGTCCGGTCCCAGATCGTAAAAAATCTCGGAGCAGGGGCCGCACGGACCCGCTTCGCCCATCCGCCAGAAGTTGTCTTTCTCGCCAAAGCGGTAAATCCGTTCCTCTGGCACCCCTTCTTGTTTGCGCCAGATCTCAGCCGCCTCATCGTCCGACTCAAACACGGAAACATAGAGCCGCTCTTTGTCGATCCCAAACTCTTTGGTGACAAGCTCCCACGCGAGATGGATGGCGTCTTTTTTGAAATAGTCACCAAATGAAAAATTACCGAGCATTTCAAAGAACGTATTGTGGCGGGCCGTATGCCCGACATTCTCGAGATCATTGTGTTTTCCGCCAGCGCGCACGCATTTCTGGGCGCTCACCGCGCGCGTGTATTCGCGTTGTTCCAGCCCCAGAAAGACATTCTTGAATTGGTTCATGCCCGCGTTTGTAAACAGGAGGGTCGGATCGTTCTCCGGGATCAGTCGCGAACTCGGGACGGGCGCGTGGCCGTGTCTCTTAAAATACTCAATGAACGTGTTTCGGACCTTATGACTTTCCACTCAACACCTGCCTGATCCAACGATCCTCAAATCCTCGATACTTCAAATACCGGAAGGCCTTGGCGCGCTCTTCGAAGGAGAGCTTATGGGCACCAAACTTTCTCTCCACCAACGCGCGCGCTTTCTGTACTTCCACGCTTTCTTCTTCGACTTCAGGTTCGAACTCAGAGGCCGTCGTGGCGTCCGGAACCGGAAGGCCGCGCTTACGCAATTGACCCTCGATATAACGGCGGCTCTTGAGCTTGCGCTCATAGGATTCCACCGCACGCTTGGCCATTATCTCCTCCGAGGGCAGCCAGCCATTCTCGTCGGCTTCCGCGAGCACCCGGTCCACCACCTCCGGCGGAAATCGCCGAAGAAGCTTCGTGCGCAGTTCGAAACGGGAATGATCGCGCAAGGCCAGGTAGCGGGTCAAGGCGTCTTGAGCGCGCGCGTACAGGGCGCGCGGCGATTCGGGTTCACTTATCTCCGCCATGGTTCGATTTCTTGGCTCGCGCCTTCTGGATCTCCGTCGGCAGCACAATTTCGACTTCAGTGATGCTCTGCCATTTATCGTTGACCTTCTTATCATAAAGGCCGGTTTGGGACCACCCTTTCCCGTCCATGGCGGTAATCCCCTCGTATCGAATGCGGAGTTCCTCGGGGCGGGAGCAGTGCAGCAGGGCCTCTTCAAAGGAAATCAGATCCCGATTGAGAAGTTCGAGTAGGCTCTGGTCGAAGGAACGCATTCCGTAGGCGGCGGCCCCCTCTTCAATCGCCTGCTGGATTTCGGCCGTGTGATCGCGATCCTCGATCAGTTCGCGGATACGGGCGTTGCTGATCAAGACCTCGCATGCGGGCACCAGCCCCCGGCCATCCTTGCGACGGCACAAGCGTTGTGAGACGACCGCCCGAAGCACGGCGGAGAGTTGGAGTCGGAGTTGCATTTGCTGATCGCCCTCAAAAGCGGCGAGAATGCGGTTGATTGTCTCGGTTGCATCAAGTGTGTGCAGTGTCGAGAGGACCAGGTGACCGGTCTCGGCGGCGGTCAGAGCGTTTTCAATGGTCTCACGGTCGCGCATCTCACCAATCAGAATGACATCGGGGTCTTGGCGAAGGCCGGCCCGTAAGGCGCGCGCGAAGGAGTGGGAGTCGACCCCGATTTCCCTTTGCGTGATCAGACTTTTGCGGTCACGGATCAAATACTCGATGGGATCCTCAATGGTCAGGATGTGCTTATTCTCGCGCTTATTGATGTCATCGATGATGGCCGCCAGTGTGGATGACTTTCCGGACCCGGCCACTCCCGTGACCAGGACCAAACCACGTTCGTATTGTGCAATCTTACTGATGACATCAGGGAGGTTGAGTTCTTCGTATGTCGGCACCTTGTAGGGAATGTTACGGATCACAACTCGCGTGGTGCCCCGCTGTTTAAACACGCTGATTCGAAAGCGGCCCAATCCGGAAATCCCGTAGCCCAGATCAACTTCATGATAGGTGTTGAAGTGCTGCCGCTGCTTTTCGTCCATCAGGCCGAAGGCCATGGCGTCGATTTGTTCCCCGGTGAGCGCGTAATGACTCGAAGAGAGTGGGCGAAGCACGCCGTGACGCCGGATAACCGGCATCACACCCGCTTTTAAGTGCACGTCCGTGGCTCCCTTTTGTACCGCTGCGCGGAGTATGTCTTCGAGTGTCATGGCCTTCTTCTTTTCGGATTTCTGTTTGGGTCCTTTAATCTCGTAATCTTGACTCGACAATCCTCTAGCTCGCTCCTGCGGGGGAAGTGTGATACCTCATGAACATGCCACCGCGTCTTGTCTTCATCGTGAGCACTTTGGCGACCTGGTTTGGGTGCGGGCGTGCCCGCCACGCGCCGGGAACTGTCGGTACACTTGGTGCCGTTCCTTTGGTCTGGGGACTGCACCAGCTTGGGGAACTTCCGTATATGATTGTGACCTTTGCCTTCGTTGTACTCGCTGTGGCTGTGGCGCAGATTTATGAGGATTACATTTCTCCCAGTCACGATCCGTCTGAGTTCGTGATGGATGAAGTGGCGGGGTTTTTGATCACTATGACTTGGATTCCCCTGACCTGGGAGTGGGTGTTAACGGGATTTTTGCTCTTTCGGGTGCTGGATATGGTGAAACCATACCCCATCTCTTACATCGATCGATGGGTTCCGGGTGGATTGGGTTCCGTGGCGGATGACGTGGTGGCGGGCATCGTGGCCAACATTGGATTGCAAGCCGTTTTGAAGTACGGATATCTGCCCATTTAATTTGCATTTAATTTATTTATAAATGTTGAGGGGATTCGGAGAGAGGGGATGGCATGGCATGGGAAGAGAGGATGAAAGAAACGGCGGCTTCCCACGCGGACTTTTTTATCTATATTATAAAAAATGACCTGACAAATCCCGGAATGACTCCAAATTACAACTTATCGAGAGCTAGGAGGGCTGATGGATCCTGAGATCGCGGAGCGGGTGGCGCGTCTGGAGAGGGTGTGTTTGCAACGGGAGTGGACGGTGGGTTTGGCCGAAAGCTGTACGGGCGGACTGCTCTCGAGTTGGATTTGCGCGTATCCCGGTGTGTCGCGGTTCTTTGTAGGTGCTGTCGTGAGTTATGCGCGATCAGTCAAAGAGTCGGTGCTGCGTGTGCCTTCTCCTCTGGTAAAGACCCATGGCGAGGTGAGCCTTCCAGTGGCCACGGCGATGGCGAAGGGGGCACGTGAAGTTCTGAGTTGTGATTGGAGCGTGAGTCTCACGGGTATAGCCGGTCCGAGTGGCGGAACCGCGCACAAACCAGTAGGGACTGTGTGTTTCGCGATATTGGGTCCGGGCTTTGAAGAGGCCATCTGCAAACATTTTCCGGTCAACGGCGGCCGGCAAGACATCCAGCGCCAAGCCGCGCTTTTTGCTTTCGATTCGCTTTTAAATGCGATCAGATAGCGAGGAGTTTGGGTGGCTGGGAAACACGAGTTAAGGAGAAGCAAAGAATGGCTATGAATGTCGGTTCTTCCGATAAAAGTAGTAATGTGAATGGGGGAGGCAGCGACAAATCCAAGGCTTTGGAACTCGCGATTGCCTCCATCGAAAAGCAGTTTGGTAAAGGCTCCATCATGAAGCTGGGTGGGGAGAAAAGCCTTTACGATAATGTCCCGGTGTACAGCACGGGCGCGCTTAGTCTGGACATCGCTCTTGGCATTGGTGGTCTGCCGCGCGGTCGCATCGTGGAGGTGTACGGACCTGAGAGTTCCGGAAAAACGACATTGGCTTTGAGCACGGTCGCCCAGGCGCAAAAGGCGGGTGGTAGTGTGGCGTTTGTCGATGCTGAACACGCCTTGGACATTGGCTATGCCCGCAAGCTTGGGGTGAGGGTGGAAGACATGTTGGTCTCGCAGCCGGATACCGGTGAGCAGGCCCTTGAGATTGTGGAAACTCTGGTTCGCTCGGGCGCGGTGGACGTGCTCGTGGTCGACTCGGTGGCCGCACTCACGCCGCGCGCGGAGATCGAGGGTGAGATGGGCGATAGCCACATGGGTTTGCAGGCGCGATTGATGTCGCAAGCCCTGCGCAAGCTGACAGCGGCGATCAATCGCAGCAATACCTTGGTGATCTTTATCAACCAGATTCGTATGAAGATTGGCGTGATGTTCGGTAACCCCGAAACAACGACCGGTGGAAACGCTTTGAAGTTCTACGCGTCCGTGCGTTTGGATGTGCGCCGAATCGGTGCGATCCAGGCCGGTGACGAAGTCGTGGGGAACCGCACGGCTGTGAAGGTCGTGAAGAACAAGATGGCGCCTCCGTTCGCGAAGGTCGAGTTTGATCTGATGTACGGTGAAGGAATTTCCGCCGAGGGCGATGTTCTCGACATCGGGGTGAAGAAGGAGCTGATCGATAAGTCTGGTGCGTGGTACTCCTACAAGGGCGAGCGCATGGGACAAGGTCGCGATCAAGCCAAGCAGTTTTTGCGCGAGCATCCGGAACTGATGGCCAGCTTACGCCAGCAGATCTTGGAAGCCTATGGCATCGGCCCGAAGAGCCAAGCTCAGAAGTCCGAAGCGCTTGGCGAACTGATTGATAAAGCGAGCGCGATCCCGAATCGCCCCATCGAGAAGGCGACGGAAAAGATCGCGGAGAAAACAGCCGAGAAAGCCGCGACGGCTTCTGCGGCCAAGAAGACTCCGGCGCGTCGCTAAGTCCGCAAGTTCTTCTCAGTCAATTGCTCAAGTCAGATGGAGTTGCCTCCTCCCGGCTGGGGGAGGCCGTTTTTTGCGCCCTTGGTCAACGCGCTACCGGTGGAATTCCACAGGCGCACCTGTCTGCGCAGGTGGAGTACAGCGCATCTACTGTAAACTGAGTGAGGCGCGCCCTCGCGGAGGAGTGGAGGAGTAAGGCGCACTTGCAGTAAGCTCATGTCGTGAGTCCTCGCGGCTGGGTTACCATGCCCCTCTGCTGTTCACGTGAACAGAAGTTAGGCTTGCCGCCCAACCAGGTCGTGTGAATGAGATTGCGAGGCCGGAATGGTAGGCGGCCAATTCCCCATGTGCGTTTTGGCAAAGGGTGGAATCTTCGGTTCAGAGTGTGATGATCCGGAAGTGAGTCTAAGTTTACGGGAACCAGCCGCAACTCTTAACAGAAGTTGAGCGCCGCTGCCGAAACCCCTGAGAGGCTCAAAAGTACACACCCTAGCAACTGACCATTCGCCTGCACTGAATAAGAGTTCAACACCATGACGAAATCCGATGTCATTTCATTGCTCTAG
Source organism: Bdellovibrionales bacterium (assembly GCA_050249195.1). Taxonomy (GTDB): domain Bacteria; phylum Bdellovibrionota; class Bdellovibrionia; order Bdellovibrionales; family UBA1609; genus JALHOQ01. The sequence continues at coordinate 67,864 of JBFWQY010000025.1, read as the reverse complement.
CCAGAATATCCTCGTCACTTTGTGGATCGGGGTGACACCCCTTCGATTGCCCATCGCTCGACGGAAAACGTAGGCCCTGTTGGACGCTTGTTTTTGAATCACGTCCTGCGCATAGGATTTGCTCTACTCTAGATGGAATGTCGGGTGGGGAAATTATCAGCGACATGTGCTCAAATTGAGACACTTGAACCATCAAGTGTCCGCTGGCCGATCCCGAAGCTAGTATTTACGATGGGAAAATTCGCTCAGGGGGAAGTTTATGAAGACAAGCAGGCACTGGAAATGGCAGCAAGTCGTATTGGGTATTTTGCTTGCGGCCATATATCTCCCTTTTCAAAATTGTTCTCAGGTGAGTTTTACGCCTGCCAATGAGGCCTCAAAAATGGGAGATCCTGACGATCAGGGCCCGCGCTATGCCGAGCTCAGAGCCGGCGACGAGGCGAATTTTCCGCCGCTCAAGATGGCCTTCATCGTCGACAACTCCGGCACCATGCAAGCCAACCAGATCAGTCTCTCCAAGGCGTTTTCAAAGATGTTTTCTGGCGACAACGCCACCAATCTGGCGCCATTTGATTCAACCGCGTACCTGATCAGCACGGCTCAGATGTCGCTTCTCAAAGGCCAGGGCGTGTACGCGAAGCTGCCCAAGCAAGCCTTAAGTGAGTTCGAAGCGCTCTCTCTGAATCAACTTATGAGCGGACCTCGGGCTGATAAGCTTAACGGACAAATTCCGGGCGATCTTGTGGGATATCGCGTTCTCGAGCAAACATCCGCCGAGGGGCTGGACTCGGTTTCTTATCTGCCCGCTCCCGTGGCGCGGTTTGACGATGCTGGAAATCGGTCTGTAGCTTCAATCGGAATTCGGCTTAAGCAAAGAGGGTCGGTGGCGGACTTCGCGAGCGACTTCGAAGATCGTATTTCGATTCTCGATCCGGCTCGTTCCGAAATGGACCCGGTTCAGCGTGTGGGGATTCTGGATTCAGTGGTCGATCGCGAGAGCGGACTGTGTGCTCTGGCTCGGATGCTTCGACATTCTGATCAGTTCTTTAAGCCGGGTGACATCGGCGCCTTCGTGATCGTTTCTGATGAGAACGACCAGGATCCGAAGGGGCTGAACTGTATTGAATCCGTGAAGGAGTACACGGGCGCGGAGGATTTGATTGACGGTTACTGTGTGACGCCAAAAACGGAGCTGAGTTACCGCGATCTGAATCCCAACCCGACCAAGGCCAACTGCACCGTTGCCTTTGACACTGGTTTTACATACAAATACTCGTATGGGCTGCCGTCAACCGACGTGAGTTACTTCCTGCTCCAGAGGGATTATTCGCTCCGTCGCACGCTCGTCCACTATTCAACGGCCACCCACACTTATCGCACTCCCAAGACAATCGTTTCTTACTTCACGAAGGCTCCCACTTATAAGCTGCCGCAGACCACCATTAAGTATTTCAAAAAGGTGGAGTCCTGCGACGTGCGAGACGGTGTTAAGTTTAATTGCACGTACACGTTTCCGTCATTCACAACGGCACCATTTGCGACCGCATACAGCGGCAATTGTTCCGCTTTTGCCGAGGGCAAACTCCCTGCGGATGCGCTTCGCAGTGATCCCGCTCACCCGATCACCTGCCAGTCTCTCGCTCCCATAGCCAAATCGGGCGCCTGCAATCCGGCGGATCCAAATGTCCTCGAATGCAAGCAGAATTACTCGTCTGCTCGCAAAGACTCCGCTCCTCTTGCCGGCAGTGTGACCTCCACCTGTGCGGCATTTGCGGCAGGAAAACTCGAGGCCTCCGCGGTCTATACAGATGCGGGTTACGAAGTGCAGTGTCGAGATGCATCGGTTACCGCAGGTCCTGTGGCGGGCCTGTGTCCCACAGATGGATCAAAGGAAAGCTGCGTGAATTCTGTAAATTCCGCAAGCACGACTGTGGACGGCGTTCCAACGGCATGGACGGCTGCCGCTTGCATGTCCTTCGGCGCGGCCAAGAAGGCGAGTCTGCCCGATGTGATTCTCAATAATGCCTCTTATCCGCTCGCATGCAGTGAGGCCGAAAGCAGACGGGTGGTGAATGTAGCGGGTGCTTGTCCGACGTCCGATATAAATATTAGGGATTGCGTTCAGCACCCGGCGAGCACGGCGACCAGCCGCGTTCTGACCGGGGAGCCGGCTCAGGGGCAAAGCTGCGTGGACTTTATTAGCAAGGGTCTGGGAAGCGTGAAGATCGACCCTTCACGTCCAGTTTCATGTTCGCTCTCGGCACAGTCTCAAATCCGCACGGTCACGAATCAGGTGATCCAGTTCTCCAATCCTTTAGTGAGCGGCCATTCCCCGACTGTGAACGGCAGTTGCCCGAATGCGCTCATGGAATCCATCGCGGACACGCTTGGTGTTGCATCCTTGAGCAGTTGCACGGTGACGGCCATCAATCGAGGCACCTATGCCTACAATCAAGGCAAGACCTGCGAGCAGCTCGATAGCCAACAGCACTGTACGTCCAGCGGTGGCCTTCGTCGCAACTGTATCGCCACCAGTACACTGCCTGGGGATCCGTACATGGCGACACGGACAATCGCGACGTTTAGTGGCGAGTTCTCGTGCAACACACTTTGTAGCCAAACGAGCTTTTGCAAGTCTGAGCCGGGAACGGTTGGCGACAACTTTAAAGATTGCGCGGTTACACCCCGCCCCGTGAAGCGCGGTTTTGTGGACGCGGCCGCAATTCAGCAGAATCTGCTCTGCAACAAAACCGGGGAAAATCCTGTGGCCGTTATCACGAAGGGCCCCTATCAAGTCACGGGTCCTCGTACGGAATATGTCGCGGGCGAGCTCACCGAGCAGGGACTACCGGATGCTCTTGCACAATATATCCGCGACAGCAGCAAAGCCCTGTTCGGGCAGACTCTGCCAGCGCTCTCCGTGTTTGTACGCCAGAACGGAGATCCGCTTGGAACGAATGGCAGTTTGGGAGCGGCCTATCTGCGTTTGGCGGACCTAATGGATGGCCAGAAGAGATCCGTTCTGAGTGATGCTTCTGGGTATGCGGAGGCATTGAAATCTTTGAGTGAGCTCATCCGTGAAAAGCTCGACCGTTCATTTAGCATTAACGTCGCGCCCGGCCAATACGTTCGGCGTGTCTGGCATCGCAAGGCCGGCGAAACGGAGTGGGGATTGCCACTGGATGAATCGGTTTGGACCGCATCTGGCGGAACAGTCACTCTCGCCCCCGGATACTCCTTTGCCTATGGTGATGAATTCCGGTTCGAGTACTACTGATACGTGTCCAGCTCCAACAGTTTGATCGGGCGTCGTGAGGCTCTACGACTCACGCGCCCTTGTTGTGTCTGAGCTTCCTCATGGTATGAAAAAATTAGATAAGGGATTCTTGCTCTTTTCCAGCTGGGAATAAAAGATGATCCGGCCGGTCGTACACAGGACAGACGGTACCTCTCGACAGCCTCGCGCGGTATCGCCAACACTGACAGGAAGGGAGCTACATCATGTTCAAACCGATCATTGGATTTCTTCTCGCCTCTGCATTTTGCCTCTCAGGAGCCCACGCGGACGCGCAAACTCAAGGGTATGTTCCGGCCCTGATTGGGACAGTGTCGCCCTACCAGACATGGGCGGATCTGGGCGCCAATGCCATGGGAATGCTGGTTTCGGCGCAGGTGCTCGACATTCCGTTGATTGATCACGGCTGGGGCATTTATGAGGATCCCAAGCGAACCGAGTACAAGTTTATGCAAGAGGGACTCAGTCCGGTCGCGATGTACTTTGTATCTGATGGCCGCGGTTTCAATTTCTTGAAGGATTGGAGCACCTCAGATATGCGCGGCTTTCGTGCCGATGCCGCCATGTTCTCTGCGCATACGCCGAATGAATGGGGATTGAAGGACGATGCCCATATTGTAACAGTGGAGGTCAATGGCGGGCGCGGGGGCGATGCAAGCATTCACTTTATCGCGACCGGTGTAGAGATCCAACAGACATTGGAATCGGATCTGCGCCCTCATGAAATTTTGCATGAGGCCCTTGGGCCATATGCGGATCGTAACAGCAGGTCCTCTCAGGAAATTCGTGAGACCCTGCAAAAGGCCATTGAAGCGGCCAGATGGAATCGAATGTGCGTTCAAGTGTTTACGTCTTGAATCCTTTGACCACACCCGGACTTTGCCGTTATCCGCTGCCCCTGCCTTGAGTTCGGATTGTCTCGCCTCCTCGCTTGGCGGAGGCGAGGTCCTCACGGTATCTGATCGTTGGGTCCGCACGCCCGTGAGTCTGGAAGGAAAAAAATAGACGCCTCAGGGGTCTGAAGGCAATATCAGGCTTATGAGTCTGCGTGTGTACAATCGCAAACGCGATTTCAAACAGACGCCTGAGCCACGCGGCAAGGTCCACAAGGGCAATGGCCCGCTCCGTTTTGTCGTGCAGATGCACCGGGCGACGCGCCTCCACTATGATTTTCGGCTTGAGTTTGATGGGGTCTTCAAAAGCTGGGCCGTGCCTAAGGGGCCCTCGCTTAATCCACTCGATCAAAGGCTCGCGGTTTTTGTCGAGGATCATCCGATCGACTACGGCTCGTTTGAGGGCATTATTCCCGCGGGCAATTATGGCGCCGGCACCGTAATGCTTTGGGATGAAGGCACTTACATTGAGAGAGGCTCAAAGGGCCGGAAAGACAGCGACGCCGCCATGAAGACGGGATTTGCGCAAGGACACCTCACCTTTGTACTTAACGGCACGAAGCTCAAAGGCGAATTCGCTCTGATTAAGCTTAAGAAGAATTCGGACGAGAAAGCTTGGCTGCTCGTGAAAAAGCGCGATGAGCACTCATCCTACAAACGCAACCAGGGCCTCGACGACACATCAGTCAAAACGGGGCGCTCGATGGATGAGATTGCAAAGCAGGCACGAGCTGAGGGGAATGTTTGGCTGCCACAGAAAGGTCGAGCCCGCGAGAAAAAAGGGGCCGCGAAGAAGTCGTTACGGCCGGATCGGGTTCTCCGAGCCGGGTCGTCGAAGTCAAAGACTGGGACCTCGGCACGAGCCGCCCTTTCTGCAAAGACTACGGCCTCCTCAACGGCCCTCTTGGCGCCAAAAACCGGGAGGACCAGGGCTCCGATGCCGCGAAAGAACAAACCCATGCTTGCGACGGTTGGCCGGCGATTCACGGGAGGCGACCAGTGGATTGTCGAACCCTTTTCCAATGGTATTCGCGCGTTGGCCGAAGTTGAGGGAAAGCGGACTCATCTCTATTCGCGGGCGGGTCTGCCGTTAGATAAAAAATTTCCTCACATTATGGAGGCTCTCAAATCATTGAAGCTGGATATGGTCCTTGATGGCGAGATTGTCACTGCTCGTACGCAGTCCCATTACCTGATTTTCGACATCTTGTATTTCGACGGCCGCGATCTCCGGAAGGAGTCTCTCGCGCAACGCAAACAAGTGTTGAAGGCCGCCGGCATTGACGGCAAGTATTTGCGTCGGGTGGAGCCGGTCAGCGGCGCGAAGAGTCCCAAGGGTGCGCGAGTCATCGCGAAGAATCTTGAGAGCGTGTACCGCGCCGGGACGACGGCCGAATGGTTGATTCTCGATGGGGAGGCCGCCGGACAGGGGTTAAAAGCCTCGCGCCGGCCGATCCCACCGGCGCCGCGATCACTGCCAATACCGCCGCCGTCATCACCATCATCGTCATCACGATCGCCACGGCGGCGCTCGGTGCGACAAAAGAAAGGCGCTTCACAAAAGACCGCGAAACACCCCGCACCCTCCCATCTGCTGGCGGGTCGGGATGAACCCAGATTGACCAACCTCGACAAAGTCTTTTGGCCTGATGAGGGATATACAAAAGGCGATCTCATCAAATATTATCAAGGTATTGCGCCTTACATTTTGCTCTACTTGAAAGATCGCCCGGAATCGCTTCATCGTCATCCCAATGGCATCGCCGCGCCCAGCTTCTACCAAAAAGACATGAGTGGACATATTCCGCGATGGTTGAAGACGATGCGCTACTTTTCCGAATCTGCGGACCGCTCCATCGACTATGTGCTTTGCCAGGATGAGTGGAGTCTCCTCTACCTCGTGAACCTCGGTTGCATCGAGATTAACCCGTGGTTTGCGCGCATCCATAAACCCGATCATCCCGATTTCATGGTGATCGACCTCGATCCGGATGGAAATTCTTTCGACCATGTTATCGAAGTCGCGCACGAAGTCCGTGTGGTTCTGCAAAGGGCGGGTGCGCGTGCCTACTGTAAAACCTCAGGAGCAACTGGGATTCACATCGGGGTTCCGACGGGCGCTCGCTACACCTTCGATGAAGTCCGCGCCTGTGCCGAGATGGTCTGCCGACTCGTGGCCAAAAAGTATCCCGCCACAACGAGCGTCGACCGAAATCCGAACCGGCGGCGGAAGAAGATCTATTTGGATTTTATGCAAAACCGCCGTGGCCAGACGCTTGCGGCCCCTTACTGCGTGCGCCCGAAACCTGGCGCGCCCGTTTCCATGCCTCTCACCTGGAAGGAACTTCGTCGCGGACTGAGACCTGAAGAGTTTCATATGTTCAACGCTCTGCAGCGAGTGCGGGCGCGCAGAGTCGACCCTTGGAAAGCGGTTCTAGGTGAGCCGGTGAATATTACCAGATGCGTTATGAGCCTGAGAAAAAGTCTCGGGGATTAAAGTCTTTCGTCTCTTCCGTCGATGAGTTTCTGGACCTTGGACGGGGGCAACAGAGATGGCGAAAGCAGTCGCAAAGACGGCAGCACGATCAACGAAGGCCGTAACCAAAGAGGGCTCAAAGACGGGCAAGAAGGTGGACCCGTTCAAGACCAAAAAGACCAAGACTGAAACGTCCGATGCGAGTGATACGATTTCGCCGCCCAAACCCGTTGCCGAAGCCATTGATGCCTTTCGTGAGTGCCAGGATCAAGCGAAGTACTTCGAAGGCGAAGCCACCATCCACAAGAACGCAATTCTGGAGTACTCCGAGACGGAATACGTGAAACGGCTTCTTGGAGGTAAGAACAAATCATTCAAGCTGCTTGGGGAACAGACCATGGTGACTTACGTGGTGATGGATTCCAGCGCGGGGTTGACTGAAGAAGATGTTCAAGAGTTTGTCAAAAATTTTGGAGAAGAGGCGGCAGACGATTTGATCGCAAAAGATTTTTCGAGCATCAAATTCGATGCCAAAGTTCTTGAGGCCAACTATGAAGCGGTCGTCGATGCTCTGCAAACTCTACCGGCGGATGTGCTGGAGAATCTATTTAAGCCGATGTTAATGAAAGCGAGTTCAGGAGCGGCTGAGCGCGCCAAGAAGTACGCCCAAACACCCGACGAACTCCTGGAGATACTGAAGAGTTTGAAGATCAAGAACTACATTCGTTGAAAAATGGTTGCTCGAGGGGCCGACGTGGGCTTACTTTTGCTCCCACATGCTCCATCGCGAACACACCCGTAAGCAGTCTGGTATTGAAGGAAGAACGATTTTTTCATCGGGGCGGAAAGACGTGGCACGTTCAGCCTTTATTAGAGCCATGCATCCGAAGACACAAATCAGCCCCAGCCGCGTGGCCGTTGAGAAGATGCTCCGGGCCGGATGGGTGGGGCAGGTTAAGATTGACGGCCACAGGGCTCAAATTCACATTCCTGCGGATCCGGGTGAACCGCCCATTGCCTTTAACCGACAAGGAAAGCCGCATCAGAAACTCTTGCCTGATAAAGTCACCGCGGAGTTGCGGCGCCTCTTTAAAATTGAGTGTGACTGGACCGTAATTGATGCCGAATGGCTCAAGTCTGAAGATAAGCTTTTTGTCTTCGATGTCCTCAAACTCGATGGAAAAATCCTGCGCAGTTTGACCTATATGGAGCGCTGGAAGCTTCTCCCCAGGCTTTATATCTCTCGTCACGTGCAGACTCTTCCGCTGTTGACGACAACAGAAAAGTGCATGGCCATCTTGGCGCAACAGGACCCGACGGTCGAAGGTCTGGTTTTCAAGGCCGCGGCGTCGAAGGGCTTCGGCGACACCTGCATCGTCCGCTGCCGGAAACGTCTCTAGAATCATCCGTTTTTCTCCGAACAGTTTCATGGGCTGTGTTCGGGGAGAGAGAAATGCCAGAAATTCGGATTGGAATGTCAGGGTGGTCGTTTGACGGCTGGCGCGGCGGATTTTATCCTAAGGGACTGACGCAAAAAAAAGAACTGGAGTATGCCTCCCGACAGGTCAACTCCATCGAAGTCAATGGCACATTCTACTCGATGCAAAAGCCCGAGACCTTCCAGAGGTGGAACGATCAGACGCCCAAGGACTTTCGTTTCGCGATCAAGGCTCCGCAGTACATCACTCACGTGCGACGCCTCAAAGACATTGATGAGCCACTCGCGAACTTTTTGGCATCCGGCCTGTTTTGTCTGGGCGATAAGTTGGGGCCTATACTCTGGCAGTTTCCGCCCAACGTTATGCTAAGAGATGATCGCTTTAAGGCCTTTATGAAGCTTTTGCCGCGGGATCTAAAGGCGGCCTCCCGGATCGCTAAAAAGCACTCCTCATTTATGAAGGGCCGCACGTATCTCAAAGCGCACGGCGAACATCCCCTTCGCCACGCCTTCGAGTTCCGCCACCCGAGCTTTATGAAGCCGGAGTTTATTGAGTTGATGCGAAAGCACGGTGTGGCTCTCGTCTTCGCGCACTCGGGACTCAAGTCCCCGTACGCCGAGGACCTGACGGCCGACTTTGTTTATGCGCGCATGCACGGGCAGGAGAAGAAATTCAAGAAAGGGTATCCAAACTCAGTCCTCGACTGGTGGGCGGAACGCGCACTCTGTTGGTCCACCGGAAATCAACCTGACGACGCCCAATGCGTTTCTCCACAAGAACCGGTATCCGTCGCGCGTGATCTCTACATCTACTTCGACACTGAAGCAAAAAAGTACGCGCCCCTGGACGCGCTCAACCTGAGCCGACGGTTGCTACCGAATCCCGCGGGCCGTAAAAAGTCAACCGCGCGCCAGGCGGGATAATCCAGAGGCCGTTCTTTCAGTGAACAACGGAGAGATTGGGTCCATCACCAGTGCACAAGGGAAGCCGGACCGTAAACCTCGCGCCTTTTCCTTTACCTGCACTCTCAGCTGTGATCGCGCCCCCGTGAGCTTTGACCAGGTAATGAACGATCGCAAGTCCAAGACCTAAACCTTCGTGAACTCGTTTACTGGAGCCGTCCTCCTGGGTAAAACGGTCGAAGGCAAAAGGTAGGAATTCCTGGGATATGCCCTCTCCCGTGTCGGTCACGGCGAATTCGACATGTTTAGAAGCGCGCCAAACGCTGAGTTCCACATGTCCGCCGTCGGGAGTGAATTTCACGGCGTTTGATAGCAGATTCCAAAGAATCTGCCGGATCCGCGCTTCATCGCCTTCGAGCTCGAGAGAACGAGAGTCCACTTTCAACTCGACTTGCACGGATTTTCTTTGGGCCGCCGCCGAAATTGAGTTAATCACATCTTCCAGCAGCGGGTGGATCTCGATGCGGGTTTGCTGCAGTGGCAGTCGTCCACACACGATTTTAGAGATATCGAGTATGTCTTCCACGATTCGCGTTTGAACCTGAACGTTGCGCACAATAGCGTCAATGGCGTTTTTGAATGGTGCTGACTGGGGCGGAAGACGCGGGAGAAGTTTTGCATGCCCGGCGATGACGTTTAGGGGCGTTCTGAGTTCATGCGACACGGTTGCAAGGAATTCGTCTTTCATAAGGCTGCCGGCCCGGGCTTCTTCAATCTTTTGCTTGAGAAGTTCCTCGGTGACCAGTCGTTCCCGCAGATCGGTGACAATCAGTCCGATATCGATGGTGCCCTGGAGTTGGAGTCGGTGTAAGGAGATACGGCAGGGAATGGCCTCACCGAGAGAGTTTACCAAGCGGAGAGTGGCCGCCCGAGGTAGCTCCGGGTCCTCAAATCGTTTCCAGAGCAGCAGGTCTTCCGGAGCTATAAACTCGATAAATTTGCGTCCCAGGAGCGTCTCTGTTTCTGTCCCAACAAGCTTTTCAAAGAAGCGGTTGCAATAGAGAATCGCGCGATCGGGGTTAAGGCAGACGGCTCCTTCAGACATTTCTTCAATGAGAACACGATAAGGTCTTTCCGCTTCTTCAAAAGCGAAGACTCTCTCGCCCTGTGGCGATTGCATGATGATGGCGTCAACCTCATCGCTATGGATCGCGCGCAGGGTTTCTTCCACAAATCCAAGGCGGTTGCGAAGCCGTTCAATTTCGCCGAGGAGTTCTTCTTGGTTGCAAATTTGAATTCGCCGCTTCGCCATTCTCAAATCCTTTCTGCCCGACCCTGGCTGACTTCTGGTTTCAACCCCAGCAGGGCGCGTATGCGATCCGGATTGGAAAGGTCGCCGATCAGGACACGCAGGGGTTCCGGCGCCTCCTTCACGAGTGTGGGAACGGCGACAATTTGGTTGTCTCTGGCGCGCTCGGGTTTCTGATAGATGTCAATGACTTCAAGTGAGCACCTGTCCTTGAGCTCCCCTTCGCAAATTTTCGTGACGGTTTCAAGCGCGGCTGCAGATCTTGAGGACATGCCGGCGATATAGAGCTTGAGACTCAGTGCTTCTTCAGATCCGTTTTGTTTACCATCTTCCATGGGTACTCCTAATGCTTCTGAAGATTCCGATCGGCCGATACGGGGGAGGCCGCGTGAGTGCGGATCACTCCGGCTTGTTCACACGCATCCGCTTCGGATGCGATATTAAATTCTTGGGTGCTCAATTCATTTTCCGTATCTTGTTCTTGGGCCACAAGCTCCGCTTCGAGCGCGGCGATCTGGGCTTCGACAGCCTTTCTCTTGCGATTCAGCTGGAGCCGCTTGCGTTCGCGGTCCTTTTCAAGGGCGCGGGCGGCCGCGCGGTCACGCGCCTCCTGCACCACACGGGCCGATCCCGTGAGAACTCCCTGTGGACCGACGTAAACATCGATGAGATCCACCCCGGACTCAGAGAAGCGGAACTCGCGGACTTGATTGGAGTGGTTCATTCCGCGGCTCTTAAGGATGTTGAGTCCCCGATTGCGTTCGCCACCGATTTCGAACGTTCTTAAGAGCAACCACGAATCCATCAGCGAGGACACGCCCACGTCCGTCGACTCCAGCTGATGCTCATTGTGCAGGAGGCTGGTGAATATGGCTGTGATCTGATGATTCTTCAAAAAATCAATCAGGCGCATCAGCATCGATTTCACATCCCGGCTTGTGCCTGACCCAAGAAATGTGGAAAGGGGATCCATGACGACCGTGCAGGGACTAAAAAGTTCAATTTGGCGGTACATTGCGACCAGATGTGACTCCAGACCGTATAGCGTCGGGCGTGAAGCTTCATAGCGAAAGACGCCTTTCTGGATCCACGGATCAAAATCCAAGCCGACCGATCTCATATTCCGCGCAAACTGGCTTTGTGATTCCTCGAAGCCAAAGTACAGACTCTTTTCACCCCGTCGGCAGGTTGCAGCGGAAAAATGAGCGGAAAACGTCGTTTTTCCCGTTCCCGCGAGGCCGGAAATAAGAACACTGCTTCCCCGATAATAACCGGGTCCCCCCAACATCTCATCAAGCTTTGGAATGCCGGATGAAATCCGTTCCGTGGACGCCTGATGGTTTAGCCCGATCGAGGTTATAGGCATAACAGCGATACCTGTCCGGTCGATCAAGAAAGGGTATTCATTTGTACCGTGGATCGAACCCCGGTACTTGACGATCCTCAGACGACGTGTGGTGATTCCTTCCTCGACACGGTGATCAAGAAAAATCACGCAGTCTGAAATGTACTCCTCAAGGCCGTACCGCGTGAGTGTTCCCTGGCCTTTTTCTCCTGTGACCACTGAGGTCACCCCTTTGTCTTTCAACCAGTCGAACAGGCGGTTGATTTCCGAGCGCAGAATGGTCTCGTTTTTGAAAGCACCAAAAAGGGTCTCAATGGTATCGATGGCCACGCGTTTGGCACGAATTGTATCTATCGCGAGAGCGAGGCGGACAAAGAGGCCTTCCAAGTCATACTCACCGTCCTCCTCCATGTACGTGCGCTTCAATTGAATATGGTCAATAATGAGCTTCTTTTCCGACACCAGTGTCTGAAGGTCGAACCCCAACGACGCCACATTTTCCATAAGTTCGTCGGGAGATTCCTCAAAGGTAATGAAGATGCCGGGCTCGTTACGTTCCACGATACCGCGAACCACGAACTCAACAGCCATTAGGGTTTTGCCGCATCCCGCTCCGCCACAGAGCAGGGTTGTCCGACTACAAGGCAGGCCACCTAAAGCAATTTCGTCTAGACCTGTTATACCCGTGGGACACTTTTTAAGGGCTTGAATATTTTGGCTCCTGTGCAGCGACCTCGACGGCATGAACTCTCCCCCTTCGCTCGCGTCTGAAGCTTATCAACATGCTTATCAACAGCTTAACAACGTGCATATTTCCTGCCAGTATCACTCTTTCAAAAGAAGTTCTACTGGGGCTGCCCCGCGGGTTTGCAGTATTGGTCGATGGATTCAATAAGCTCGTCTATATCTACAGGCTTTTTAAGAAATGGAAGGCCCACAGGGACTCGATCCGGAGATGCCGAGCACACGAGAACGGGAATGGACTTGAGATGAGGAGACTTCTCGCGCTCGCGAAGAAATTCCCACCCATCCATGACAGGCATCATCAAATCCAGGATAATCAGTTGAGGGCGATGATGACGAAGAATGTCGAGCGCCTCGCGGCCGTTACCAGCTTCCATTACAGAGTAGCCGCCGAGGTTTACGGCTTGAATATAGCAGTCGCGAAGGTCCCTATTGTCCTCAACAACGAGGACCTGAAGCTCATCAGATAGGCTCATCATTGGAGCGGCGACTCTAGCTCAGAGATGAGAGTCCAGCAACTGGCGAGTGAACGCGGGTTCAGTTCGCATTGCGTCTAGTCTCGTCCGTGTCCCAGGGGCGGAGCCTTTGCGGTGGAGCTGAGCGGTATGGAAGGGCATTTTTGAGAACCCATCGAGAAGCACCTCTCTAACTCGCTCAACAAGGACGTCAACCACGCCACGCGCCGGATTTCGGGACGATAGATTGCGAAAAACTGTCGCGGCGGAAACACCTTTGAAGGCAGAGGTAAGCTCCAAACCTGATCGCATGGTAAGTCCACATGAGTTGGAATCACGGCCCAGCCCAATCCGGCAATGACCATTCTGGCGATACCCATATAGTTGGACGTGGAGCGAGTCATATTGAGCTCCCGGGGATTGACTCCATAAGCTTCGCAAACGGACTCCAAGATCTCGTCTGGACGCCTGTAGCCAATGCACGGGAGATTCTTGAAATGGGGCCACGGGATGAGTTCCCCCGGCGGAAGTTTTCTTAGAAGTGACTTGGGCATGGCGACGACAAAGTGATCTTTGAACAGTGGTCGAGCTACGAGTTCATGAGTCTCTGGAACGTGATGAACAATTCCGATATCGGCTTTGCGAGCGCGAATTGAGCGAACGACGATCTCATTTCGTGCGTCGATGAAATTCAGGTCGCCGGCGAACATGAGGCTCCCCGTGATGCGGTCTAGAATTTCCCTCCGCGCGGCGATGTTAATCATGACTTGTGAAGGATCCGAGTGGAGTGAAACGGTTTGGCAGACAATTTCCTGGAGACCGCCCAGGCGATCTTTGAGATGTGCATGAAGGTCGCGACCAAAAGAGGTCAGCATCTTTTTCCGTCCTTGAAACGCGAACGGTGGCAGCGGAAGAAGAGATTCAAGGGTCTGAAGCTGCTTCGAAAGGGCAGGTTGTGTAAGACCCAGGCGCTGGGCGGCTTCCACAAGGGTCGTCGATTCACCTACGACAACAAAGGATTCGAGGAGATAAACTGGGATTCGATTCATTATTTGGATTATAACTTTTCGAATATCAAATATGAAAGACTATGTCTTTTCCGGGCCAGTGTGTTGAGGCAGCATCGGTTTATGAAGAAAAACGTACGACTGATTTCAATAACACCCAATGCAGAACGCTTGATGGCCTATTGTGCGAGGGTGAGTAACCCTCGGAATCAAGAAAACCCCGAAGTGGCCCGTCTTCTGACTCACTGTATTCGTCAGGGTCACTGGTCTGTCTTCGAGCAGGCGAACATGATTCTCGAGATTTCGACTTCGCGGGCTATTGCCCCGCAGATTTTGCGCCACCGCTCGTTCTGTTTTCAGGAATTTTCGCAGCGATATGCAGCGCCGGATAGTCGCGTCCTCTATAGAGCGCGACGTCAGGATTTTAAGAATCGGCAGAACTCAATTGATGACTTAGATTCTGAGGGACAGGACTGGTTTCTTGCCGCACAAGAGGAGATCTGGCAGATTTCGTATCGGAAGTATAAGGAGGCGTTGGTGCGAGGTATAGCCAAGGAGTGTGCGCGAGGGCTCCTCCCATTGAACACATCCACGCGGCTTTATATGAACGGGACGATTCGAAGCTGGATTCACTACATAAAGCTGCGAACCTCGTCGGGAACTCAGCGCGAGCATGTCGCGATAGCCGGTGAGTGCAAGTCCCTATTTGTCGAAAATCTACCGACGGTCGCTGAGGCTTTGGGGTGGAGGTGAATGAACGTGCAAAGGCGCAAACAATGACTTCGGAACAGGTTTCCGATTCACCGCAAAGTGTGATTACAAGTCATCCGATTGGAAAGGTGGTCTCCACCCGCCGGGAGCCGGTAGACGACCGCTGGAAGAGTGTTGAGTGCCATATCGTGCTGGATGAAACCCGGTTTTCAGCCGACGCCTTATCGGGCCTTGACGGGTTTTCACATGCCGAGGTTCTCTTCTTCATGCACAAGATTGATAAACAAAAAATTGAGATGTCGGCTCGGCACCCAAGAGGTCGCAAGGAGTGGCCCAAAGCCGGCATTTTCGCGCAGCGTGGGAAGAACCGCCCCAATCAGCTCGGCCTGACCATATGTCGCATTCGAAAAGTTGAAGGAATTAGACTTTACGTCGAGGGGCTTGACGCCATCGACGGCACAAGTGTGTTGGACATCAAACCGTGGGTAAAGGAATTTGGTCCTCAAGGTGAGGTTTTCCAGCCCGAATGGATGACTCAGTTGATGAAAGAATATTGGTGAACCGCTCGCGAAAGTGTATTCTGGCTGTCTTCAGTTTTGTATTCAAGCGCTTTACAATCCTTCGTATTCGACTCATTCTCTATTTCGAAAGCGGAACTCAAACATCGAAGGAGGCAGACATGTATAAAGCAAAATGGATCAGCATCTTAGTGGTGACGCTCGCTGCGGGATTACCGGCACTTGCTGAGCAAGGAACCTATTCCGTGGAAATGGCGCGGGTGCAGATGGATCTGACGTGTGATATCAAATCCGCCGAGGGCGGCCATACGGATTGTTCCTTAAATCTGAAGGCATCGGGTAAGCAGGTGGTGAGCATGACCACCAACGAGTCCGGAGCCGGCTTTGCAGGTGTGGACCAGGTCTCTGATGCGAATGGCCAGTATATGCTTGTATTGACCGCGGACGAGTCGAAGGCGCTCAACTCGGTCACGTTGATGAGATTTGCGGGCGGAGCGGACGCCGATTCATTTGACGCCAGCCTGACGATCACCGAGACCAACTCCTTGAGTGCGGTGAACATTTCTCCCTTGCGCGTGGAGCGAAGCGGCCAGGGTGATGTCAAAGTGACGATGAGCCTCGTGGCCTACGGTCCCGCGGGAGAAGAGAACCTGGTGACCGCACGTGATCACAAGCCGCTTGCGGACTACGTTCTGCGCAAGATCAAGCCCGCGGTCATTGCCGCTCAGAAGATGTAGTTGCAATTGGATTTGCATCACAGGTGCCCGTTCCCCACGGGCACCTTTTTGGGTTTTATGGAGGAACTCATGATTTTTCTTGCAATAGCGATCGTAAATTCCATCTTTTTGGCCCATGCCGCATTAGCGGCCCCCCCGATCACTCAGACCATGACCCGCGGACCCGTGCAGGCCCATGTTCATCTCCTGGGAGGGGCGCAGTCCCAGCCTGTGCCGATTCGCAGGGCCAAGGTCATCGCACTGGTCACAAAGAGCTGGAAGGAGAAGCAAACAGACGGCAGTTTCAAACAGATGCAGGACTCTGTTTGCACACTCACGGGGACGGTGCCCGTTTATCAGATTTCCACAGGCGATCTGAATTTCACACCGTCGGAAACTCTTTCGTGCAAAACTCAGCTGAAGATCGGCTCCGCCACTATCCACCTTTTCGCCCTCGCGGCTCTGCGCGACGATATGGAAAACCCGTTCGCGGCGGGAACACTTGTGGACTGGAAGGCTTTTCTTGCTGGATTCTACGTGATCAGTGAGGGCGGAGACTTCTTTAAGGTGGGCTCCATGGGTTTAAACGCCGTCGAAAATCAGGACGTGCGCACCATGATTCTAAATCTCTTCAGTAGTCAACTGACGTCGAACCGAGACAGCGATAGTAAACTCGATGAGAATGTTCAAATCCTTGTGCGGATTGAGGATTAAGTGCATGCACATCACAGGACGTGTTGTTTTGTCGGTCATAATGGCTTTGGTGGGTAGCCGGGCCCACGCGATCTCAAGAGTTGGAACATGCGGGCTCTCAGATACGGTGGAGGGCTTCAGCATTGCGATGGCGCCACCGGCGTTTCGCGATATTCATTCGATTTCCAATTCCGGAGTCAAGTTGTCGGGTCTTGGATCCATTGGTCTTAGCGGAACAGGATCCCTCAATCCCATGCGGCAGATTTTGATTTATCCACTGCGATTTATGTATCCGGAGTTGATTGGATTGTTTGATCGCAAGCAGTTCAAACTGTTCCTTCTGGCCAGGGGCGCGCGTTGGCAGGAGCAGGGTTCGGCCAACCCCAACATCCTGGTGATGAGCACGGTGAATGGAACCACCCGCACCACGTTGGCAGCCTGGGGCTTTGGTCGTGGGATTGTGATTATCAGTGAGGTCGACGTGGCAACGGACGCCTCCGTGCGCGAACTGGTGCGTTCCATCGAACTTCGTCCGGGGATGCGCTCATGGTGAACCGGACTTCAACTTCATCGGCGGTGGCGGCTTCTCCGCCGCAGATTTTACTCTATAAGGACTATAGAAATTTTCTCTCCGACTATTATCAATTCAAGAAGGCTCTGCGTGCCGGCTTTTCATTTCGACGTTTTGCGCAAATGGCCGGGATTGCCAGCCCGAACTATCTCCAGCTGGTGATGCAGGGAAAACGCAACTTATCTCCGGATATGGCGGCGCGAGTGGCGAAGGCTTTAGGTCTGACCGCACCGGAACGGCAGTTTTTTGTCGCGCTAGTGGGGATTGATCGCGCAAAGTCCGAGGAGGCTCGGATTCGGGCGCAGACGGAGCTCTTGCGTTCGGTAAAGAGCCTGATTGCAAAGGAGATTCCCAAAGCCCAGGTCTGCGTTCTAACCGAATGGTATCATCTGATTGTGCGTGAACTTGTGGTCCTAGCTGATTTTAAAGCTTCCGGCGACTGGATTTCGGAAAAGATGCGGGGATGGATCACGCCCGTGGAGGCGGAAAGATCTCTTCTCTTTTTGCAAAAAGCGGGATTTCTAAAATCCGACGGTGGACAATGGATCCAGTCCGATCCCGTGATCGACACGGGCAACGCCTTTGATGAGGCTGTAGGTATGAGGTTTTACGAAGGCACCCTCTCCGCATGGTCCAAGATGCTCCCACACACCGACAAGAACTTGAGAGAGCTGTGCGTGTTGAACATCCCGATGACCGCTGAAAAGATTCCGGAACTAAAGAAACGGCTACGGGATTTTCAGGATGAACTGATTGGCTGGCTTCAGGACGAAAAGGATCCCGAACGGGTGGTGCAGCTGGGCTTTTTTCTTGTGCCCACGACAAAATAACGTGAAAAGGTGAGCAGGGGTGGATCTGCAAAATAAACCCTCAGCGTTGGGAACAGATCTGCGTCTCAGTATTGTCATTTGTCCGTATTGTCAGTGTTGCCGTTACTGCCATTATCCGGATTGTCCTGAGGCTCCTGAGAGTCCTCGGTCACGCGAAATTCGCCGTTTTCTTGTAACACGAGATGCGCCGTGTACGCGAGCCTGCTGGCACCCATCGTGGAGCCTTCGGAGGTGCTGGCGGCCTCTCCTGTAACAAAGGTCAGGGCGAAGACCGCGCCTGGCTCTACACGCACATAAATCCCATGCCTGACATTCGAGAGGACTTTGATCTTGATGGACAGGTCCCCACTCGCCTGAGCTTCCATCTTTTTAAAAAAGTCAGCTTGGGAAACGTCCCGAGCCGAGTCTCTTAACGTTCGTGTGAAAGACGTGGCTGTCGCGCTCTTCATCTGGAATCTCATCTCTCTAAAATCAAGATCGAACGCGCCGACGGGAGCTGTCCGGGCCGGATTGTTGCGAGACCGAGTGGTGCATTCGTGCAACAGGAGAAGTTCCTTGCTCCAGTTCACGTAAACGGCACAATCAATATCCCATTTTCCGGGTCTTGTGATAAAGGCATGAAGCTCCGGCCGACCAGGACCGGGGCTCCGGGTGGTCACCACCCGGTAGCGATTGAGATCGAAGCTTGTTCCTTCGCCAAAGATTCCCGACATCCATTCAGTGATCTGACCCGCGTGTCGAGCCAGGAACAGGCCCTCGTTTGCAAAATCGGCCGATTTGCTGATCGGGCTATGAAAGATGGGGGTGGACGACCTTATCGTGAAAAAGGCGCCTGCGGAAGGAAGGGCTAATGTCGCGGATAAAACAACAACGAGCATGGAAACAATTCTCAAAATCCACCAACCTTCGTGCGGGATAGATACCTTCATGGAAGTTTTTTGGAAATTGCAAGCTGTGGGCCATAAATCATGGGCTAGCGCTGCCACAATCCAGGGCCATATCTTCCATTCATGCAATAGGGAAGGGAAAGGTGCATATGAAAGCCATGTGCACGGTTTTCCCAGCCAATGGAGCCGGTGAGCCCTGCATCGCCACGGTAGAACGGGCAGCTGTTTCCCGTGCGGACAACCTTTCCCCAGCAGTTTCGGAGCGCTTGATAGAAGGGCCGATTGCCCACCTTCGAGTAGGTGAATTGGCGGACTTCCCCCGATTTGAGTTGAGCCTGAATGACCTTGATATCAATGGCGCGATTCACTGAATGTAGGCTCTGTGAGGAGTGATTGGTGTCGGCTGTAATTCCGGCGTGTATGATGTGAATGGCTTCGGCGGTTCCGCCTCCTTGTGCTTTCAGGCCGGCATCCACACAGCTGATCAGAGATCCCTGCAGGTATTTGTTCAAGATCACAGAGATCATTCGCCGCCGGGCGCAGGCATAATCCACGTAATTTCCTGTGACTGCGTCTTCGCACTCGTTCCAATGTGTTTGTGGAAAGTTGAGGAAGATTTCAAAAAGCGGATTTGCATCGGAGCGTGGCACCTGGAGACGCAAGGATTCTTTATACAGCCGGTCCACCTCCTCTTGCGGACCAACCAGTTTTGTATTCATTTCGCCGCCTACAGAATCTTCCTCGGTCGTATCGATTTCCGTGTTCCAGAATCCCAGCCCATAGTCGGGTTCCAACTCGGGATCATGAAGGTCTGGACCGACTCGCGTCGGCGTGTAGTCCGAGGCAACAGCCGGCCAGGTGAATAAGGCAAATACGAGAAATCCAATGGAAAGAATAGAACTACGCATGGCGAGACTCCCCTTTTGACCAGGTTGAGCTCTCCCTTCGGCGTCCAATTACAAACAGCTTAAGTCCAGGTCGCGTGTGACCAACGAGCTCCGCGCCCGCTTTGCGTTTGCCGGGAATTTCGGCTTTTTTGTAAACGAAGTGCCACGCGTGACGCCGGAAGAATGTGGCGAAAGTGAAAATGGAAATAGAGGTCCATCGCACGCAGCTTCCGGCCACGGGGAGCGTCACGGTGATAGTGTCAAGCTCACATGTACTAAGAATTAATATGAGCCCGTATTAGAATTGATGATTGGCTTAATTCTCTCCCAAGACCCATTATAGCGTCCGGAATTGCATCCGCATGATAAGGACCATGGGTGAGACGTGCGAAAAAGAGTTTGCTGACTCTTATTTTCTTCACAGGGGTTTTCACGTCAGCTGATGCCAGCTTGGGAAGGGGAGGGGGCGTAGTGGCTGCAGCATGGCAGGAGCCGATAATGGCGGCTATTGTGTCTGCGTACGAGCCCGTAGCTCACGCACGCGGGCAGCGCCTCGCGATCGTGCAAAATGGGAACAGGATCACTCAGGGTGCGGGCGCCGACAATGACGGCACGACAATCACTGTTTCGATTGACGGCGGTCTTCTTACAAGTCCGCGACTCACACCGGACGGTTTTCGATTTATCTTATGCCACGAACTTGGCCATCTTTTTGGCGGCGCTCCTCGACGCGGACTGCCGGCGGAGTGGACTGGCGTGACCGCTGCGGACGGGCTGAGCGTGATGAGCAGTGAAGGGCAGGCCGATTTTTATGCGGGCGCGGTCTGCTTTCGCCACTTGGTCCGCGGGCAAGATCATTCGGTAGCGCTCGCGTCCGACACGTATAAAATCACACCTCGTCTTGCGCGGATGTGCGACAGGGCGTGGGGGTTGGGGAGCGAGGAGTCTCTCATTTGCCGGCGCGCCGCCCTCGGCGGCGAAAATCTCCTCCTGCTGGTCAAAGACTTCGCGATTTCCTTTGAAACACCTGATCCACAGATTGCCCCAGTATTGGTGCGCGATATTCTTCCGGGCCGGCAGTGTCGGCTGGACACGATTGTGGCCGCAGCGACCTGCCGACGCGAAGGCGCGGAGAATTCACTTGTGATGAGCCCGACTGACCCAATTCCCAATGGTTGCCCGGGTCAACCGGAAGCCGAACGACCGCCTTGCTGGTATCGGCAGACACCGGATCAAAATCAGCAACGAACCGGAGACCTGCTGGTCTTCTAAAACGACTCAGATCACGTCAAGCCGTTCATCTCACATAATTTGAGTTCAATGTCTCAGATTGAGACATCTCGGACGGAATTTGTAAGTCTCCATTTGCGGGCGGACCTGCGACGATGATTCAAAGTGCATTGAGAGGGAAGTTATATGAAAATGAAAATCATGACAAAGAATGAGAAATCGGTCCTGGCGACATCTGCGCTCATCGGTGTTCTATCAGCCGCAGTTCTCCTTTTTCAGAACTGCAGTCCTTCGGGGTTCTCTAGCGGATCAGGCGGGGTTGAAGTCAGCCAGCAAACTTATAACGCGGACAACGGCAACGGCTACGGGGGAGTGATCTTGCCTGGAACCCGTTTGTTCACCTCAGGCGGACTTTGCCCTGACGGCGGACATGAAGATGAGATCCTTGTAAATGAGTTGCTAGAGTTCCGGCTGTACCGTGAGAATTGCAGCAAATTGGCTACTGCGATCGAAATTCCACAAGGGGAAATTAGCAATCGAGGATATTTCTTTATCTACAGGTCGCGAGTATGGAACTTGGATAAATCGGATCGTATGATTAAATTGGTGTGCGAAAAACCGCTTGGTGGCGAAGATACCGGCGCCGATCTCTTTAGCGTGCGGGTTTTTGTCCAGACTGACACGGGTGACCTTAAGGCTCAGATTTTGGAACGAAAATCCGCCACAGCTACGGACCCAGATGAGGATATTGAGTCTGTGGAACTCGACTTCGACGTATTCCTTTATTCGGAAGAAATTCCTTTGACTGGCAAAGGGCCTGAGCTGATCAAAGGGCTCGTCGCTCGACAAGACGAGCACTTCCATCTTACGCCGGATCGTGTAATTGACCAGGCTGAAAGCATCGAGCTCGATTCAAGTGTCACGATGCACGACCCGACAAATGGGACCAAAGCCGTCGTCTTCCGTCAACTCACAGGGCTATCGTGCTATCGTCCGTAACTTAATATGGTTTTATGACCGTGGATTATGCGAAACTGATTCAGGAATGTGATGCGGCCATCAGGGCTGGAGATGACAAGGCCGCGCTCCTCCGGCTGGGAACGGTGAACGGAAGGCTGGTACCCAGAAGATTTCGCGTGTCCCTGGCCAATCTCTGTCGACGGGCCGGTTTGATTCGGCTCGGTCTAAAGGTTCTCACTCCCGTCGTTCGGCCAGGCAATCGGATCCCCGTTCAACCGACTGCTGCGGAAAAGGCCGAATACGCACTTCTTCTTCAACGAACAGGTGCTGTGCGAGAGGCAGTCGAAATCCTGCGCTCTATTGCGCCACTGTCACTTCCCGATACCCTGATCTATCAAGCTCTTTGCCACTTCAACAGGTGGAACTATGAAGCGGCGATTCCCTTACTCCAAGAGTTTCTGGGATATCCTCTCGACGCCTACAAAAGGTTAATAGGGGCGGTAAATCTTATTGCCGCGCTCATCATTACGGAAGAATTTGAGCAGGGCGCGGCCCTTCTGGATGAAACCCAAGCCGAGCTCAAGAAACGCGGTTTAACGCGGCTTCTGGGAAACTGTCATGAGCTGCGTGCGCAAATTCATATTGCTCACCATAACTTGTCCTTGGCTGGTCAAGAGTTAGATGAGGCGTCCCGCCTCGTCCGGCGCGCCGGAGGACTTGACCTCCTCTTTGTGGACAAGTGGCGATCTATAGTAGAGGCGTTCGCCGCGGAGAATCCGGCTCCTATCACGACATTCAAAGCTCGTGCGTTGCAATTCGGAGATTGGGAGTGTGTACGCGAAGCCACTTTGTTCGAGCTCATGTTTATACGCGATCAAGAAAGGATTGAACATCTTTATGTCGGCACGCCGTTCGATATGTATAGAAGAAGAATTGTGCGTTCGCTAGATCTTCGTGAAATACCCACTCAATACCTGCTCGGCACACCGGGATCCCCCTGCCTTGACCTTTCGACCGGGCGGATCAATGATCAACTGCGGCTCGCGCCTGGCAAGAAAGTCCATCAGCTGATCGCGGCACTTCTCGCCGACTTTTACCGCCCACGAAGCCTCGGTGAGTTGTTTTCCGAGCTCTTTCCCGACGAATACTTCAGCATCTTTTCTTCTCCAAATCGAATGCATCAACTCTTCTCCAGGGCCCGCGCTTGGCTGAAAACGGAAGACATTCCCCTCTCAATAGAGGAGCAATCTGGCTTTTATCATTTGAGAATCCGAGAATCGATTTCGATCCGGGTGTCGTGTCCGCAACCGCGACCGAGCATTCATGCCGCGCGACTGGATCTCCTAAAACGCATGGTGACTCCCGCCGACATTTTTTGGGCTTCCGAGATGTGCTTGCGTATGAATCTGAGCTCAACCTCGTTTAAGGAGTTTATCCGATGGGCAATGAGCGAAGGATTCGTAAAGCGGTTTGGCGGAAGTTCCGGCACGTTCTACCGACTCAATGTGAGCTCTGAAGCCAGCTGAGCCTTTAAACTTGCCAGCATTGATCTCTATTTTGTAGGTGTTCCCATTGCACGCCCGGGAAATTAAGGCACGCCCTGAGCCTCATGAAACTCCGGTGGCGACGGTTCATGAACAAGGAAATAAATGAAAAGAGTCCTAAGTGATTCCGTAGGAGCCCGCACCTCAATGTTTAGGAATTTATGTGTATCCCACGCAACCTTTGCTGAGGTTGCGGCGACTCCGGTCTTGCTGCGGAAGTCTCGCAACCTGGAATTCACCCACCTTTCCGCGATATCTTTTAAACGGTCGATGTCGTCCTCCTCAGCTTCGTCAAGAAACTCCTCACTAATTAAAAACGTGGCACTGGCAGCAGACGGTTGATGGTCCGATAACGTACTAAGGCTAGCAACCAGCACCAATTCCCGCCCCATAAACTCATATTCCCTATGACCCAATGGAAGGGATTCGATTGTGCCACCTATTGTATATTCATCATCCATTTCCAAGGGGAAGCGAGCCAGAAAAGGGAGGAGAGGCATCAGACTGGGATGGGCGGCCACCAGGAGTCTTGACTCCAAATCAATGTCGCAGCCAACGACTCCTACGTTATGATCCAGATCTATGAACATTATGCGTCTCAACAGAGATTCACGCGCCAAAATCTGAAATAGATCCTGCGCATTATGAGGCGCAATTTGACCCGGATAACGTATGTCCGTGCCCCACGGAAAACGTAATAATTGGTTTTCATTATGAATTCTGGCGAGGCCCTGGAAAAAGTCTGGAGGAGAGGCCCCGCCAAGTCGCCTCTGAGTCAGACGACGGGCGTTTAAAGAGTCTCGCAATGCGCGGCAGAGATAGGGTGCAATTCCGCGGGGACAATAGGTCGGCTCAACTCGAATTCGGTCGATTTGGCGAAAGGCTTCGTCTCTATCGCTGAGCGCTCCCGAAGCGTCTAAACTTAGCCAATCTCTTAGATCTTGTTGAGTCCATAGCGCGGGGCCTAAATCAGACATCAGTAGCACGTCTCCCAATTCCGGACGAAGTCTGGACAATGCCGAGGTCATTAGCGGCCACGGTGCCATTGCTTCCTTAACTTTGGAATCATCTTCTAAACTTATCTGTGCTGAGAACAGGTTGCGTTCAGGGAGACCCAAATGAGGTTCCATTTTCATGGGGCGTGCGGCAGATCGAGCAATGGAAGCAAGATGTTGGGTCAACAAGTCTCGACAAGAAGCCGCTATGATTGTGGCTCCAGCATTTGAAATATTGAACCAACTCACTAAGAGGACCGCCAAGGGGATAGTAAATCTCATGGCTACAAAGAAATGCAATCTGGGAGCCGTGCCCAAATAGGTCTTATATACGGCCCATATAAGTCGATCTGACCACAAGATGCGCACAGTCCTTTTATCAAGGTGGAAGTTTTACTTACGTATCAGATTCGGAACGATCTTAGGGATCGATTCGTTTCTGCCCGTCTGTCCCGATGTCGACGGACGTTTGAGCTCCGGGAAGCGGAGCGGGCAGCCCCACAAGTCTACAGGTGTGTCGACCTTGAGTGGCGAATCCCTGTGGGAACGGATGGATGGCACGAAACTCGCTTTCGCGTTAAGGTCCGAGGAACATTAAACGAGGAGCGATTAGGTGGGTTTCGCCAGAACCTTTGTTTTGCGTGTTTGTACTTCATTCCTGGTTGTCGGATTCCTAAACACGGTTGCGGCGAAGGAGGTTTATCGCTCTGGCGCCGAACTCGCGCAGGAGTATAAACATGTTGTCGACCGGGAGAAGGGACAGTGGGTCTCCGTCCCCTTTTTCGATGTTCTGCCTCTGCGGGCGCGACAGGCCCTTCTTAATGAAGTCAAGGGCGGGCATTGGCGGACGGGGCACATGATCGTCAGGGCCTTTCGCTACGTGATGATGTTTGAGGGCCAGCGCGGGATGAATCAACTGCGTCAACAGATCCAAAGACTCGCGCGGGGCAACCGGAAGATCTCTGATTTGGGAAAAACGCTTTTGGCTTTCCTTGAATCCGCTCTCAAAAAGAGTCAAAGCTCGCTGCAAGGATCCGTGTTGGAATCCATCGACTCGGTGATGAACGCGGCCCTCTATTACCGAGAACTTGGTGGTAATACCGAACTCACTTACTCCTATTGGATACTGACTCCGGAAGGGAAAGTGGCGCGGTTTCGAGAGCCCGCACTCGCAGGTTCTGAGATTCATTTCCATTCCGTCTTTCCGCTCTCCAATCTGTACCAGTCGTCTCGCTACCGGAGTCGCGTTCCGACCTTCTATATTCAAGGTGAGCTCGACAGTGCCACCAATACTTGGGGAGCCGTTAAGCACTGGCAAGACTCACAAAACCCGAACAGCTGGTTTCTCCTGCTGGCCGGAGGATCTCACTATCCCAGCGCGACCCTTTACAATGAGGCCATCAAAAAACGGAACAATCAGTTTATGTTTTTTCTGGAGAAGATTATCGCACGGATGGTGGTGGGCGATCCTGTCGATGCGGCGGACGTGCGCGAGTTAAATGCTCGAGGTCCTCATAAGTTTGAGTTTCCTTCCGCAGATCAACAAGACGATCTCCTGAAAAGATTCGCCCCGTCCGTTCAGATTCCTTTATTGAAAAAGTATCCGAGGTGATGATTGAATCGAGTGGAACTTTGGCTGGAAGATCGAGATTTCACGATTCCTGGGTTAACCTCTAGAATGTCCGTTCTTCTTCTCCTTCGCCTTCTCCCTCTCCCTTTCCTTATTTTTGCCTCCGCCATCAGCCGCGCCGCGGAGCCGGCGCCGGTCGGTCCGGAAGCGTGTCTCACGTCATCCATGGCGGCAAGCTCAATGTGCGCGCCTTCCTCTCGGCCAACCTGCAACTTCGACTCTGTCGGGTTTGAGGATCTCGCAAAGGACTTCGTGGCTCACTGGAAGGAGGGACCAATCGAATTCTGCCAGTTCAAACGTGTCCATAAACTCAACGAGATGATTGAGCAGGACATGCGGATGAACAAGGCGCAGTACCTGCAGCGAAGGAGCTTTATTTATAGCCTGGGCAAGGACTTGCCACCTGTGCATTTTCTCCTTTTGAGCTTCCAGGAGACTTATTTTTATCCATGCTTTGATCATATCCTGGACGGGGAGTACAGCAAGTTTTGGAAGTCCATGCGGGTCGGAACGGCGGTTTCTATAATCATGGGTGTGAGCATGTCCGCTCACCCTCTCACACGGCACTTTCTGGGCCGCGTTTATATGATTGCTAAGAATCTCGTCTTGGCCTTGCTTCAGAAGCGGCCTCTTGTGATTGGCTCTTCGGCTGTGGCCTCAAGTGGTCCGTCGCGTCTGTCGGTGGGTGACCGGCCGAACGGTGCAACTGAATGCGCAGAACCTCCTTTGTTTGATCCAGACAGCCCAAATACGCTCGATTCCCGCACCAACCATATCTTCCTCAAGCAGTTTCTGACGGACCTCACTCCCGTGGTGGGCGGAATTGCGACAGGCTGGTGGTCGGCGGTGAAGTCTTCGTCTTTTTATAAACGCCATTCGCCCTATCAGACCTGGTCACAGATTCTCGGCCCTCATCCGTGGACGGAAGGTCGGATTGCGCGCTTCGCAAGCCCGACCACGATTGTGGCGCTTGGAGTCAGCTGGCTAACGACGGAACTCACGAGCCGGGCCGTGATTGAATCGGAGTTGCAGCTGGATTACTACCTGACGCGGGACAAACTAGATGAGCTACTTGCGGCTTTGAAGAAAGGCATCGCCGATGGCGATGAATACGCGGTATGGATCCATGCCGAGCGCTTAAAGAACGAGTTGCTGCTCAAGCGCTACTTCCTGATCAAGGATTATGTCGAAGCCCGTCAAGAGGAAGGAGTGTCCCGCGCGCGAGCCATAGATCGGGCCCTGAAGTACTGTGCGCACAAGGATTTCAACCTCGCAAAGGTAGTGGAGGGCACGCGGGCGAAGCTCAAAAAGAATATTGGGAAACTGATCAATAAACATGATCGCCCCATCAAAACCGCTTTGCTCCTGAGCACGATCGTGCAAGAGGCGCTCCTTGATTCCCCTCATCCGTTCACGGAAAACCTGATTCGTATGATCAATTTGCTCGTGATTGATAACGGCTATATGTTGGATGCCGAGGTCTCCGCCGAGCGACTCTGGGTGGAGCTGGTCGAGCCGGTGATCAGTTTGAAAGGGCCGTGTCCACCACCGCGTCCGCAGGGTGCGATGGGAGCGCAATGAAACATCTCGTGGTTTTGAGCGCCATCGCGACCGCGGCCCTCACATTTCCTCCCTTAAGCCAGGCACGGCCGAATTGCCCTGGCTTTCTCTTGCCTCAATTGCGGACCGAAGCCTTGAGATCCGGGATTGAGACTGCAGTTGGCGAGTTAAATCGCCTGGGTTTGAAGACATTGACTCAGAGCTGGAACTCGCAACAGGTGGACGTGAGCTTTCGACACCGACGCTTTCCGTGGCAAGGAAACGTCGACGGCCGCACCAGCGACTCCGGCCGGCGTAAACATTTGATCGTGCGCGAACTTCCAAATGGCAGCGAATCGGATCGCCAGATGGCGGTCTGGGATGTCGCGCTTGCTCTTTATGAGTTGGAGCTTAAGAGTGGTCCTGAGCTGGCGGGAACGGAACTCTCAGTTCCGATGAGTGCGAGTGAGGATGACCTTCTTCCGTTCTTACTGATCGAAGCCTCGCGCCAGAACGTTCATGCGCGACTTCGCCACGCGGCTGAGCTGCAACGGGAGATCTACGCGTTGCTTGATCATCTTCCGAAAGTGGAAGCTTCCCAAGTTCTGTGGCGTAGAGATCCGGCCCGCCATTTGCGTTTCACGGCTCTTCTCGGATTGGATACGGCGCTCGGGCGGACGCGCCCCAACCAAGCTGATCTCACGGAGGCGAGGGAGGACCGGGTCAATGTGTCTGAGCAACTGGATCGCCGCTATCGACGCAACTCCATGGCCGCCTCCTATCTGCGCGTGTTGCACACGCTGGTCTTGACCGCGCACCTGATCGCTCCTTTTGGTTTAGAAACTCCGAGCCAGGTGGAGGCAAGGGCGGCACACGAAGCCTTTCAGCGCGAACTGGATCAAGCCCCGGCTCGAGCTCAGAACGTGCAAGAGAGAACCCGCAATTATTATCGTGAAAAGATCCTGAGGCAATCATCTCAATTGGAGGAGGAGATTCGGGAGCTCGAGCAGATGCCGGTTCGCGACCAGGAAATACTGAAGCGACGCCGAGGTGAATTGCAAGAGCTGTTAAACCGAAATCCGTGGATCCTGTGCGCGACGGCGGTGCACGGACCGTGTTGATGACAACGGGTGACCGGTGGGTCGCAACTCATACCATCGACCATCAGCACGCTTACACCTCTTATTCCTCCAGCAGTTCCGCGATTCGCTTGGCTAGGCCTTGAGTCCATTTCGGAATTCCGGCGGTGATTCCATCCGCCGTATTGACCGGGAACCACTCACCGATATAGCTATGGACCCATTCGCCCAGCCACTTTCCGTCCAGCTCTCCTCTTAATAGCGGAGGCATTAGGGGATTTGAAGACCAGACTCCCTCCCTGACCCCCATCGCGATAAAACTCGTCATCACGGTCTTATTGGGATCACGGGGGTGAGCCTGAAGAACAATGAGCATCTTTCCATATTCGAACACCTGGTTTACATAGAAGATCTCCCACCGTATCACCGCATGGGCGGGGGTGGGAATTTTTGTGAGGATTCCCACGAGAGGTACATTCGGAATTTGCCTTTCATCGTGAAAGGTTCGAATTTCAGATTGCAGGGCAAGACCCTTATCTTTCCGGCCAAACCGACGCTGAAAATGCTTGTTGTTCATAATCTGGCGCCATTCTTTAGCAAAAATATGGCAGGACTCCACGCAAGTTCCTTCTTGGCACCAGTTGCGCAGCTGAAGATGGCGGAGATCCCGGTGGCGCTGAGCGCGGAAGATGTAGTTTTCGTTTGTATTGCATTGATTGAAGTTACGGACTTTTCGGCCCGTGCTCATCACGTGGGGGAGAGTCTCCTCTGGGTGGATTTCCCGATGTTGAATTGTGGGATCGAGACGGCGGATGAAATCAATACTTTTTATTCGGCCATCGATTGGAATGGAAGCCACCGGCCGGTTGATCACAGTTTTTGTTTTCACCACATACATTCGCAACTTTTCCAAAACCCTTTTGGGTTCGCTGTTGATTCGCGTTGCCTCGATCACGACCCCCTCCGATCGCGTGATCTGAAGCTGGGAGGAGTAAAGGGACTCGAGGAAGGTCAGGACGTTCGCGCGGTCGGCCCTGTTTTTGAGCATAATCACCACGGTTTTCAGATCCGAAGTGTCGGATACGGCTTCTACGGAAAGGCCCTGACTGTGCAGGGCTTCGGAAAGATCCTGAGCGCTTGGATCGGCCGGCCCGACGATCACATATGGTTCCTGGTATTCGGGGACGAGCCCAAGGTGTAACTTTTCCTCGAATCTCTGGAGCGACCAATCTCGAAAGGGAAGGATTTCTTCGGCGTAGTACAAGTGTTGGGGAACGAGCGCTTCGGGAGGGATGTGATCGAACGCCGAGTAATCGAACGTCTCCACGGTTCGTTGGAGTGCGTGACCAAACATCGGTACGCAGCAAAAGAGAATGGCAGTGATCGTACAAAAAGATCTCATAATATTTCCCATAATGAACACGTGAGTGAGGAGTGGTTCCCAGAGGTCGGCTCAGGCTTGGACATTAGCACAATTCAGTATGTACGGCGCGGACTTATTCCAGGAGTTGAAATTTGTTTCGAGCCGACAATGAAGTTTCTCCCACGGCAAAAAATTCAGTACTTTCTTAAGTCATTAATCAAAGTATCTCCCAATATGTTAATTCGTGATCTCTAAATTCAATTTAATTAATTTGTGGAAAGGATTGGAAGGTCGGGTATGATGAAAGGGATCTCTCTTGCCGTGTGTGCGTTTCTTTCAAGTGGAGCCCTGGCGGCGACACTTACAAATCCGGTACGGATTGAGTGTACGAAGGTGCCCTATTCTGTAGGAATCGCCGAGTCGATCGTGGGTGGAGAGGGAAATGACCCCAAGTCCATACCGGTGTTTTTCCTGTATAAAGAAAACAGAATGGTTGCGAGTGATCATCTCGGTTTGGTCCGAGAGGGCTTTGCCGGCGCCCAGAATGCCTATACGTGGGCCTTCCAGACCCCGGGGGCCGTCATTAATGTGGCGGTTGGAGGGTTGCAAGGGCGGGCGCCAGGCACCTATGAGGGGCGTGCCGATATGCATGTCGAGGCGAATGGCCACATCATGGTTGGCGACACTGTTCCCTGCAAGGTTACGATTCAATCCATGCCGGGAAATCATTAGATTTTGAGATTGTTTTCGCGGGCGGTGTGACAGCTCCGCTCAAGACCCAACCAGCCGATGTAGCACGCGCACCGCCTCCTCGCGCTGATCGGGCGGGACGAAAAGCGTTACCGTGTGCGGAGAAAGAATATATTTGAAGGCGGTGATTCCATGTCCACCGAGGGTCTGCAAAGCGCGATGAGGGAGGTCCGAGCCCACGGACCCGAAACAGGTGAGACTGACGGAACTCAGAGGGGTGCGTAGCCGACGGATGTCGGGAGTGATACTGGCCGTGTGAACCAGGGCGTTTAGGGACTCTTCATCGGACGTGAGCATCAGCCGGCAGGTTCCACCATCAAAGGCAGAGGCGAGGATCTGTGGCCACGGGAGAGAACTCTGTTTCAAGTGTGCAGCCAGCCTCGCGAAGCCTTGATCGAGACTGGCGCAGTCAATTTCAAGGTGTTCAATCCGTCCATGGGAATTCACCGCCAACACTCTTCCGTTCTCCATAAGCTTGTCTCCCTCAGCTGCGCCGATGGTTCGCAGAACCTGCGTGCTCTCTCCCGTTGCACCCCACTTTTTCAACACCAGCGGGACATTTAAACTCTGTGCCAGCTCCACGGAACGGAAGTGCAACACCTTGGCCCCCCAGAAGCACATCTCCGCCAAGCTTGCAAAATCCAGCTGGCGCAGGGGCTTTGAGTTCGGGACGAGACGTGGATCGGCGGTGCATACGCCGTCGACTTCCTTGATGATCTCACAGCGCGCGGCACGCAGCGCTCCGGCCATCGCGACCGCGGTTGTATCCGATCCGCCCCGGCCGAGGGTGGTAATCTCTTTCGTGTTTGGGTTCACGCCCTGAAAACCGGCAAGAACCACCACGCGCCCCCGTTCAAGTTCCTCCCGCACGCGGATGGGCCGCACATCCAGGATTCGAGCCTGCGAATGAGAGTCATCGGTGAGCACGCCCGCCTGGCTTCCCGTGAAGCTGATGGCCGGAACACCGAGATCCGAAAGGGCCATGCTCATAAGGGCCATGCTGACACGTTCTCCCGTAGTCAGGAGCATATCCAACTCGCGTCGGTTCGGGTGCGGACTGACCTCGTAGGCCAGCTTGATGAGACCATCGGTGGCTTTGCCCATCGCGGACACAATCACCACCACGCGCTTCCCGGCCGCGTGCAACGACGCCAGCTGAGACGCGACCGCGCGCAACTTGGGCGGAGTTTCGAGGCACATGCCACCATATTTCTGTACGACGATTTGAGAGGTCTGTTCCGCTGGAGAGGTCATCTCTTCCAAAGGAATACCGAAATTGAGGGCCGGTCAACCCTAAGGCTCTGCGAAACAAAACGGTTTTGCCGGGCCTGAGCCATGGCCGTCCCATTTTCGAGGAAGGCGTTCAAAGCTGCGCGCGAATGTACTCGGACACCTTGGGGGTGGCGCCCTTGGGGATTCGGATTTTATGGGTGCGCACAGAGCTCGGGACAAAGCCTTTCAAGAGCTCGGGATTCAATTGCGTGAGTTGGGCCACGCTGACACCTAGATAGCGCGCCATATTGTGCAGGTCCGTACCGCCGGGGACATGAAAGTATTCGTACCGATAGGGACTTTTGGGGTTGAGCCCATGGAATCCGTAAAGCTTTGGCGCCTTTGCGATCAGCATGGCCGCAAGCAGCTTTGGGATATACTGACGGGTTTCGTCGGGGAAATCGGAACGCTTGGAGAGCACCCAAAAATTTTTTGTCCCATACTTTTTAACCAGTCTTTGTGTGCGGCCCTCGCCCATGTTGTATGCGGCCGCTGTCAGGTACCAGGAGCCAAATTGCCGAAAAAGATCTCCGAGATAGCGTGCCGCCGCCACTGTGCTCTTTGTGAAGTCGCGACGCTCGTCGATCCACCAGTTCGTCTTCAATCCGTAGCGATTGGCGGTCGGCTTGATAAATTGCCAATAACCAACGGCCTCGGCTGTGCTGATCGCATGCGGGGAAAAGCCGCTTTCAATCATGGCCACAAAGGCCAGATCCTGCGGCAATCCCTTTTCCTCCAAAACGTCCTGCATGAGCGGCATATAGGCGTGGGAGCGCTCAAGCCACGTGCGGAACCAGCGTTGGCCCTTCGTCTGGAAGTAATTGATCCACCATTTCACCTTGGTGTTATAGGTGACCGGAATATCGAAGTCCGGTGAGGTGTCCACGGGCGTGAAGGCGTTGGGGGCGCGCATGGTAAGCTTCGAAGCTTTTGGCTCGGGCACTGCCGCCGCGGTCAATGAATAGAGCACAAGCCCGGCGGCGCAAACGAAACGTATGGGAACATCCGTGTTCATTGCTTTTAGTATGCCGGCCACACACGCGGAGGTCGAGTCCAACTGTCATAATTCTCCACTCGACTGACAAAAGCATGACGGCGGCGGAAGCTTCATTCACCGACCAAGGTCGATGGTTGCCGCCACTCCTTCGGCTGGCGCGTGCAAAATCTGAAGTCTGCCCCGTCCATCGAAGAGTCCAGAACTTCGTGGCATGTCGCTTGCTCGAATAGGAATTGAACCCAGGCGATGGGTCAGGTTGGGGGACGAATGAGCGCAAAAGGTATTTATGCGGCGGTGAGCGGGGCGATGGCCCAGAATTCGCGCCTGGATACAATTGCCAACAACCTCGCCAACGTCAACACGACCTCCTTCAAGAAAGATCGCCAGGTGTTCAGTGAATATCTCAGCACCTATGAGAAGCCGAATGATGTGATTCAGGTTCCGCGCGTGCCTGCGTCTATTGAAAGCTTTTATGACATGCAAGGAGGAGACACGGCCTACGTGAATCCGGCCGGCAGCTTTACGAACTTCGAGCAGGGAGCTTTGAGGTCCACGGGTGGACCGCTTGACTTTGCAATTGAGGGAAAAGGGTTTTTTGAGGTGCTGACGCCGCAAGGGGTCCGTTGGACGCGAGCCGGTGGGTTTCAGATGGATCGCGACGGCCGGCTGGTCACCAAAGAAGGACATCCGGTCTTACGTGAGGGACAGCAAGATCCTGAACAGCGGGTCATTCAACTGAATTCCCGCAATCTGACGGTTTCCAACACGGGCGAAATATTTGAGGGCGGGGATGTTGTCGGTCGTCTGGCCGTGGTCGAGTTCCCCGATCCCACTCAGTTGAAGAAAATGGGGTCGTCATTTTACGTGCTTAACGGCACCACGCCGCAGACGGCGGTTCCTTCCAGGGAATCGCGTGTGCATCAAGGCTTTTTGGAAGGAAGCAACGTCAATGTGGTCGAAGAGATGGTGGATATGATCAGCGCCAATCGCGTTTTTGAAGCCACCCAACAGGCCATTAAGGCCCATGATCAGATGGATGACAAGTTGATCAATCAGGTTGGAAGGTTATGAGGTAATACAATATGATCCGATCCCTTAACACGGCCGCAACCGGCATGAAAGCGCAGCAGACGAATATGGATGTGTCAGCGAACAATATCGCCAACGCGTCCACCACCGGGTTCAAGCGCGCGCGGGCCGAATTCGAAGATTTGATGTACCAAACAATGCTGGAGCCCGGAGCGGCCACCGGACTGAATTCGATTTCACCCACGGGCGTGCAGGTGGGTCTGGGCGCCAAAACCGCTGCCGTCGCAAAAGATTTCGAACAGGGTTCAACAAAGGTCACCAATAATCCCTTTGATCTTGAAATCCAGGGCGCCGGATTCTTTCCCGTACAAATGTCCAACGGGCAGATCGCTTACACGCGTGACGGTGCTTTCAAAAAAGGCCCTGACGGCCGGCTTCAGGATAAAAACGGAAATGTGCTTCAGCCTGAGGTTGTTGTGCCGCCAAATGCAACGGGCGTGGAAATCTCTCCTTCAGGCCAGGTACAAGTCCTGGTTGACAACAACACACTTCCTCAGAACGTGGGACAAATCCAGGTGGTGGGGTTTGTGAATCCGGCCGGGCTCAAGAGCCTAGGAGGCAATTTGTTTATGCCGACGAATTCCAGCGGTCTTCCACAACAAGCGCTTCCGGGTCAAAACGGGTTGGGGTATCTGGCGCAGGGACAGTTGGAAATGAGCAATGTGAATATCGTGGATGAGATGGTCGGTATGATCACCACGCAACGGGCCTATGAAACCAATTCCAAAGTGATTCAGGCTTCGGATCAGATGCTTCAGGCCATCAACAATCTCAGGTGATCTGTTGTGAAACGGTTGAGGTTCCTTTTACCAGTCCTGCTGTTAGGTGAAGCGTTGAGCGCGACGGAGATCTTTCTCCGCGTGCGTCCGCATGTCGTCGTTGCAGCTGAATCCGAGGTGCGACTGATGCATTTGGTGGACGCGGAAGGGCTGACCCCGGCGTTGCAAAAGAAACTCTCCGGAATCCGTGTTTCACGAGCACCCGCGCCGGGTGAGCGTCAGCAACTCTCCAAGGCGATTTTTATGAGGCTCCTTAAGCCCATTGTTCACGAGGAACGCCAGCGTGGATCGCGGATTCGTCTGCTCCTGCCGAACGAAATCGTGGTGGATACATTGAAACGGCAGATGATGCCCGAAAGCGTTACGCGTGAACTCATTGAAGCCTGGAGCCCCCTGTGCAGCGAGTGTCAGCTCGAGGTCGACGGATTAAGTCTGCCGAAGGTCAGCCAAGTCAAAGATTGGACGTTGAAGCTCAAACCAGAACTGCCGCGTGGAAGCTTTTCTGTGCCCGTGACTCTTATACGTGAAGACGGAGCGTCCGTTCCCGCCTGGGTGAGCGGCCGCCTAATCACGAAGCGGCGCGTGCCGGTCGCGAAACGCGTGCTCGCGGCCCAGGAGCGAATACAAGCGCAAGACTTCACTTGGGAGCTTCGCGATACCACTTTGTCTTTTGATGGCATCCCCACGGCCGAGGAATTGATCGGAAAGCGTGTGCGGCAAGGCCTGCGCGCGGATGCGATTTTGTGGCGGAGTCTTCTCGAGAAGGAGAAAGCGATCCAACGCGGAGAATTGGTGCAGGTGAAGTCGGGAGATGAGGACTGGGAGGTCAGTCTGAACGTGATTGCTCAGCAGGATGCTTATGTTGGTGATGTCGTGAGCTTGCGGAATCCAAAGACGAATAGCGTGCTCATGGGCCAAGTGGTGGCGCGCGGAGAGGTGGAGCTACGATGAGATCTCGCCGTATCGCCCTCTCAGGTTGGATCGTCTTCTTGGTCGTGGGCCAGACCGGGTGTGCGAGTTTCAACCGTAAGCTCAAAGCCCTCCTGAACGGATCGCCGTCCGAGTCTTCTCCTCAAACCAAGACCGCCTTGACCACCTTTTCACAAACAACCGAAATGCCTCCGCGCGTGCGTCGCGAGTACCGCCGCACAACCAAGGAGACGCTCTCTCAAGAATCGGCACTGGAAGCAGGGGCCGGGTCTTTATGGGTGATGGAAGGCCAGGGCGCCTATCTCTTTTCCCAAAATATCATGCGTTTGGTCGGCGATCCTTTGGCGGTTACTCTCGAAGGGGATCCCAAGGACCAGCTGAATTCCAAGGTCAGTGTAATTCGCAAACTCTTGACCAAAATAGAAGAGCGTCAGAAAGCGCGCATGCGCCACCCGGCCGCTGGCGAGGAGGCGGACGCGAACAAGGATAAAAAAGAAAAGGAATCGGACAAGAAAGACGCCACAGCCTCGAACTCCCAGGAGAAGAGTGAGCCGGCCGCGGCAAGCGAAGATTTTGGCGTGAAAACAGTGCCCACGCGCATCGTGGAGCGCACACTTGAGGGCAATTACCGGGTGAAAGGCTCGCAACCCTTTATGATCGGATCCCGTGAATATAAAGTCATTGTCACAGGAATCGTACGCGCCGAAGACTTCAATGATGAGGGGATTCCCGCCTCCAAACTTCTTGATCCCAAATTCGATATTGTGAGTGCCCGCCGGGATAAGGAGGAAATGTGAGGGAATTTGCGCCGGGAATGTTCAAGGCCGTTCTTGTTTCAGTGGTCGCGTTTGGTGGATCGCTCGCATCGGCGGCGCGGTTAAAGGACATCGCCAATATCCGGGGAGTGCGGGGCAATCAGCTTGTCGGCTATGGCGTTGTCGTCGGTTTGAATGGCTCGGGCGATAGTAAATCCGAATTCACCAATAAGAGTATTGAACGCATGTTGGACCGTTTGGGTGTGAAGGTCCAGGGTAAAGAGGTCTCCACGAAGAGCGTGGCCGCGGTCATTATCACGGCCAATCTGCCACCGTTCGCGCGGGCCGGGAATAAGCTGGATGTAACTGTAAGTACCCTGGGCGATGCTTCCAGCCTCAAAGGCGGAACTCTAGTGCAAACGCCTCTTCGTGCGGCAGACCAGCAGGTGTATGCGGTCGCCCAAGGCTCTCTGGTGGTCGGTTTTTCGGGATCCGGTGTCCATGAAACCGTGGCTCGCCTCCCCAATGGAGCTATGATTGAACGGGACATAGGACAAGAGTTCGCCAGCCGAAAGATGTTTAGGCTGACGTTGCATAACCCGGACTTCACAACTGCGGCCCGAGTTGTCAAAGTGGTAAATAGGGAGCTGGCTGGAAAATTTGCGACGGCGCTGGATGCGGGCACGATCGACATTGTTTCGCCAGCCCCGTACGAGGGCAAGGGCGTTGAGCTACTCGCGCTGATTGAGAGCTTGGATATCAATCCGGATCAATCGGCCAAGGTTGTCGTCAACGAAAAGACCGGGACCGTGGTGATCGGCCACGGGGTGAAGATCTCGCGGGTGGCCATAAGCCACGGCGATCTCACGGTGAAAGTGGGCGGAGAGAACAAAAAGGAAGCGGATCGCATGATGATGATGGATGAGGCCGCCAATGTCGGCGACATCGTCAAAGCGATGAACCGGCTCGGCGTTTCGCCGAGAGATTTGATTACGATACTCCAGAGCATCAAAGCCGCTGGAGCCTTGCATGGGGATTTGGAGATTCTTTAGGTTTTTTAAGGGTGGGGACATGGATGTCTCACGCCCCGGGGGGTTGGTGAGTTAGAGTCTATAGGACCAGGACGGTTCAAAAGGTTAAGTATTTTCTCGCAGGAAACACGAAACCGGATTCAAGTCGAGAGTCAAGGAATGGCTCCTGACCTGAGTGGCTCGAAAAAGCGCAGGACGCGCGACAGTGGTCTGACTCACTTTCCCCTTTTTTGGTTCGCTTGAGGCGAATTTGCTCTTCGGCAGGAGGCCGGGACCGTGAAGATCCAGAATGGTTTCTCACTTAAACCCACCTCACCTGAAGCGCAAGCGGCCATGCAAGACCAGCGGCTCCGGCAAGCCGCCAAGATGTACGAGAACCATTTCTTGAACGAAATGGTAAAATCCATGCGCAAGACAGTGGATCGCGAGGGCGGAATGATCAAGCCGAGTTTCGCGGAAAACATTTTCACCGAACAGCTCGATCAACAATATGTTCAAGGATGGACCGACCGGGGCGGTGTGGGGCTGGCCGACGTCATCTACAATCAGATTCGCGAACGATACGACTCCGCCACCAAAAAGGATTTCGGCCATCCTCCAGGTCCGCTCCCCATAGCTCCTCGGCAGGAAGCGCATGGGCTTCAATCGCCGGATTCCCTTCGCATGAAGGTCCTTCCCAGCGGACCTGATGCCAAGCTGAATTATCGCTTTGAGGTGCCTGACCCGTCCGGTGCCGGGTACGAGGCCCAGGCCCCCTGGTCCGGCACGCTTATGGAGTCGCCCTTGCGATTGGCCGACGGCTGGAATGTGGTGCGACTGGACCATGGGCGAGGTTTGACGTCGGAAGTGACGTTTCCAGGCGCGGTGGCGGAATTTGGCGCCGGTGAGACCGTGGAAGCTGGACGAAAGTTGGGACGGCTCGATTCCCAGCGCCCGGTGTTGGCCTGGAAATTGGATTGGACTGGATGAGTAATGATAAGGGTCGGACATGACTCCGGAAATTTGCGGCGAACTGTCTCAATATGGTACGCTTAAATTAGGCGCTCGATAAAGCGGAGGATAAAGCGGATGAAAGTAAACAAAAGCCAAGTTGGTTCGACAGCCCAGCACAAAGTGGAATCAACCAAAGCCGGCAAGACCGAAGCTTCAAAGGCCCTGGGTGACGGGCTCAGGGCGGGCGCGTTAACCAACAAGGCCGCGCTCAAAGACTCCGCCGCCGTTAATGTTTCCGAGCGCGCCCAGATGATGCAAAAGGCGAAGGATATTGCCAGTGCGACCACGGTGGATGAGGCCAAGGTGGCGCGCTTGCAAAAGATGATCGATGAGGGACGATATTCAGTGGACGCGAAAGATATCGCTGATCGCTTGGTTGATGAACATCTCGTCATTCCAGACTAGTGAGTCGTAAAGGGGTTCAAGTGGGGGAAAAAGAAAATATCTCAATGTTCGAGCTGGTTGGTAACCTGGTCAGAGTGCTCGAAGAGCAGATCAAGGTGTACCGCCACTTGCTCGACATCGTTCGCAAGGAAAAAGATATTCTGGTTTCTGCCAATCTCGATGAACTCAATGAGAACAATCGTTCGAAGGAAGCCATGCTACTTAAGGTGCGCGGCCTTGAAGCTCAACGACTGAAGGCTGCGGTCGAGCTTGCGCAGGCTCTGAATATGAACGGGGATCAACCCCGCTTGCTCGATATGGCGAGGAGCCTCCCGGGCGAGTTCGGCGAGAAGTTGCGCAACATTCATTCGGTTCTCGAGCTTCTGCTCCGACGCGTGCAGGAGTATAACAAGCAAAACGAGGCTCTGGTGCAATCCGCCTTGAACAACATCACGGGCGCCATGAACGCGATCAAGGGAACCTTGCAGGAGAAACCGACGTACCAGAAAAAGGGCGAAGTGGAAGGCCATACGGCCGCGGGTCAACTGGTCCGCCGCGAGGCTTAGAGCGAAGACTTCGCGCCCGGTTCAGGAAGAACGGGGCAGAAGGAAGACAGGATGTCAAAGATCTGGTCCATGATGGATGTGGGACGGCGTTCGCTGATGAACAGCCAAACGTCGCTGCAGACGACCGCGCACAACATCTCCAATAAATCGACCGAAGGTTATTCCCGCCAGCGCGTGGAGATGCTCACCAACGAGCCCGTGGGCTCGGGGAAATTGCGCATCGGCATGGGCGCCCGTGCCGGCGTGGTCACGCGAACAACGAACGAATATCTTGAGAAGCAGATCGAACGTGAAGGGAATAATCTGGGGTACATGAACGCGCGCTCGGATATGTTGGGCCGCGTGGAGCAGGTTTACAATGAGCAGGTGAATAAAGGCCTCAACCATTCGATGGGTAACCTGTTCAATACGTTTCGGGAGCTCTCCAACAATCCCGAGAGCCTGGCGACACGGACCCAGGTTAAGGAAGCGGCGGATTTCTTGGCCAAGGACTTTCATCGGGTCAACAGCCAGCTCCGCGAGATTCAGAAGGACGCCGACTTTCGGATCGCCACCAAAGTCGAGGAAATCAATCAGCTGACCAAGGAAATCGCCGGCCTCAACGAGAAAATCCAGGTGGTGGAACTCAATGGCGTGCCAGCCAATGACGAACGGGACCGTCGGGATCATCTCCTGAAGCAATTGAGCGAAAAGGTCAATATCCGTTACGCCGAAAGCAAGGACGGCCAACTCACCATTACGGCGGGCAGCACAGCGGTTCTCGTATCCGGCTATTCCCAACGTGAACTCAGCCTTGCATCGACACCCGGGAAAGAGGGAAAGCATGAAGGGAACTTCGAAATCTTTTACACCGCCAGTGATGGCGGCGCTCCCGTGAATGTCACTCGTCAGCTTACGGGCGGGGAAATCGGCGGCCTGCTTCAGGTACGAGACGAGGTCATCAATGAGGTCACAGGCCAAATGGATGAACTTGCCTACCGCTTGTCGTTCGAGGTGAACCGGGCGCATGTTCAAGGATATGACCGCGAAGGCCGCACCGGAAACCTCCTCTTCGTCATGCCTGATGAAGTCAAGGGTGCTTCCGAAAAGATCAATGTGAGTCAGGCCGTGCAAGAGGATGTCGGGCGGATCGCGGCCGCCGCTCAGCCTAGCGCTCCCGGTGACAACCGTATCGCGAACATTCTTTCGGGCCTGCAGTACAAGCAAGCGATGAGTGAGGGCACCGCCACAGTGGATGAGTTCTACAACTCCATTGTGGGCCAGGTGGGCATTATGGCACAGCGGGCGAACTCGGCGCGGGACTCGCAAAACGATATGGTCTCCCAGCTAAAGAATGTGCGGGAAAGCATCAGCGGCGTGAGCCTGGACGAAGAAACAACAAAAATGATTGAGTTCCAAAAGGCCTTCGATGCTTCGGCTCGTTTGATCCGTACCGCGGACGAGATGATGGACACGGTTCTGAACTTGAAACGGATGTGATGACGTATGCGTATTGCCGATAAGATGCAATTTGAGCAGGTCAAAGCGAACATCGGAAAGAATCGCACGCAGATGGCGGAATTGCAGAACCAAGCGGCGACGCAGAAGCGGGTCACCAAACCCTCGGATGATCCGCTCGCGGCATCGCGTGTTCTGTCCAACCGGATTGATCTTCAGGGCAACCGGCAGTTCACCAAGAGCCTGAACTACGCCAAATCGTTTCTGGAATACACCGATCAGTCTCTGAACGATTTGAGTGAAGTCCTTATGCGTGCGAAGGAACTCGCGATCAGCCAGTCGAGCGATTCGAGCGCGAACGACGAGACCCGGCGCGTGGTGGCCACTGAGGTCGAGCAGCTTTATAATTCCCTCATCGGAATTGGCAATCGCAAGCTGGGTGACCGATTTATTTTTGGAGGTTTCCGAACGCAGCAGGCTCCCTTCAACCCACAAGGGGAGTATGTCGGCGACCCAGGTGAGATGAATATCCATATTGACAAAGAGACCTTCATTCCCATGAACGTTCCGGGCGGCCGCGTGTTTCTGGGATTGGGAGTGGACCCGAACGGGATGGCCAAGCCCACGCCGGTTCAGCCCAGGACGATTGAAGAGTTTGAAGCCCGGATGAAAGCGCCTGCGACCTCCGGTCCGATATCGGCACCGAGTCCTGGTCCCGGCCTCAGCCCGAGCCCCGGACCAACGTCAGGATCAGGTCCGGTACCCACGTCCAGCTCGAGTCTCAGCTCAACGCCCGCAACGACGCCGGCCGAAATCCGGGGACCCGCGAGTGTGTCTGCGTCTGAAGCCATGGCGAATGCGTCTACGGGGCCAAGCGCCATGAGTGAAGAACCCACAGGAACCAATCTCTTTCAGGCCCTGAAAGAGCTGGAGGTTTCGCTGCGCACGAATGACAAGGCTGGCGTGCAGGACAGTCTCGATGTGCTCGATGCCGCGCTCTCCCAGGTTGTTCTCACGCGCGCTCAGGTCGGTTCGCGCAGCATGGCGCTCGATCAACTCATGCAGACACTGGAAAAGGCCAAAGTCGACAATCAAGTTTCCATTTCTCAGTTAGAGGATGCCGATATATTCTCAACGGTCTCCGATATAAACAAAACGGAGAGCACGTTGCAGGCCACTTTGCAGACTTCGGGTAAACTGATCGAGCGCAGTTTGATGGATTTTCTGCGCTAACCTGAGCGGTTTTTGTGATTTCCAATTTGAAATTTGGTGAGGGGTCTCGTCACCGGGCTCGGTTTGCCTGCGCTTTCTTGACTTTAGACGTGCATGGGACTACCTACAGTTTTCTCATGAATCTGCCGTAAAGGGATTCGCTTGGGGCCGCTCATATCCGCATCCGTACTCGGCTCTCAAGCGTAGCTTTGACTAGGATGTTGAAGGAGTCTTACCTATGCTGGTCCTTACGCGAAAGCTTGGCGAAAGTATCGCGATCGATGATCATATCAAAATTCGCGTGGTGCAAATCAAAGGCAAGCAGGTGAGGCTGGGAATAGAAGCGCCAAAGGACACCAAGATTCACCGCGAAGAGGTCTATCTGGCGATTCAAAATCAGAACCAAGAGTCGGCGTCCACCTCTTCA
The DNA here is from genome assembly GCA_050249195.1 of Bdellovibrionales bacterium. Lineage (GTDB taxonomy): Bacteria > Bdellovibrionota > Bdellovibrionia > Bdellovibrionales > UBA1609 > JALHOQ01. The sequence goes on along the minus strand of JBFWQY010000025.1, from coordinate 25,224 downwards.
GACAGTACAAAGGCCGTCGCGGAGCTCCTGAAATCCAAATAATTCCAACTGGTTCCAACAAAAAGATCCAGCACCCAGTGCGTTATTCACCCGCATTAGGTCTTGAAGTGTCTTGGCTTTTAGGGGCATCCTGGACAAGGAGGGGGAGGATGATAATACACACTAGCCGTTTTGGCGCGATCTCCATAACGTCAGACGACGTGATCCATTTTCCCGAAGGTCTCCTAGGTTTTAATGAACTTCGTCGGTTCGTGCTGTTAGATGATCCGACAGACGAAATTTTTGCTTGGCTTCAGTCTTGTGAAGAACCGGGAATTGCATTCCCCGTACTGGAGCCAGAGTTGTTTACAGCCTCCTATTCGATTCAGCTGACCAAACATGATCTGGATAGCCTCCAGCTGCCTAATTTGGAAGGCTCACGCGCATTCGCCATTATCACCATTCCTCAAGATCCAACCCAAATGACGGCGAATCTCAAGGCTCCTATTGTGGTCAACGTTCCCAGACGTCTGGGGCGCCAGTGTGTGCTCCAGGACAATGCCCTTGCCATCCGTGAACCTATTTTCACGCGCCTGCAACAGCGTGTGGTTCAGAATCCGAATCTCTCGATCAAGAGCCAGTCCGGGTACTCGGGGGTCGTGGTGAAATTAAATCGCCCTCCGGAGCTGGAAGGCTAAAAGAGCCGCGGTCGCCGATAAACAGTAAGTGTCGGTTTCGCTTAGAAAGTCTCATTCCCCATTCATTTCCTATTCTTTTTCCCTTCAGTGCCGGCAAAATTTTCCCGAAAAGAGACACAAGGACGAACGAGGACGAACAAGGATGGTTCATATGCGAGGGATCCTGGCAGTCGTGTGTCTTCTTGCAATTCCGCTTCTTGCACTTCCGGGGTGGGCGGCAGCGGAGCTCACCATCTTTGATGTGCGCAAGAATCTGCCACTCTCTGACTCCGATCCCGTTTTCCGCGATTTTTATATTAATGGCGGATCGGAGAAGGGGCTTTCTCCTGGAATGGTGATCACGGTCACGCGCAAGCTCCCTCTTTACGACACCTACCTCAATCGCTCGGCAGGCGATCTGGAACTCAGGGTCGCACGGGTGAAGATTATTCATGCTCAAAAAGGTCTGGCCGTGGCGCGCTTACATTCCGAATTCTCGCGTGAACAAACTCCGTTACTAGAAGATGGATTTATCTTGATGGGCGACCGGTTGGATCTCTCGTCGGCGACGATGGACAAGGGCGAGCGAAAGTCCGCCGCGAAGGCGCGGGCCGCGGATGCGGAGGCTGCAGAGGCTGAGAAAAAGGTAACCGAGGAGAAGGTGGTCGATAAGAAACTGGTCGAGAATAAGGCGGACAACGGCGTGGAGAAGAACGCGGAGCCTTCGAGACCTCCCGGATCTTCCGCGCCAGCTGCCGAGCCGAGGCCCGCGCCGGTTGAACCTACTCCCGTCGAGCCGACAACATCGACGCCTCTGTCGGCCACTCCAGCTCACGCTGCGGCCGAAACTGAAGCTGAACCCGCAACCGAAGTCGAAAGCGAAACCCTGGGACCGACCCCGCCGCCCGAGCCCGTTGACACTCCTATTACAGCTGTAGGGACGGCCGATGTGAACGGTCAGATCCTGATCAATTCCGTGGAGGTCTCTTCGCAGGAACGGTCACTGACCTCGCACTCGGTTGGACCGGCGACGCCAGCGGTGGTTGAGGCGGCTGCGCTTCAGTAGGGAAGTAGTGGGCTTCCCGGGGGAGGGGCCGACCGCTGGACAAGCGCCCGAAAGGGCAGTGGTATCGGGAGGCATTGTCTCGCTCCAATATTCCTTGTGTTATTGAAAGATCGAATCTATGTAGCTCAGCTTCGCTCCGCAAGTCTGGACTACGATCACGGCGGCCGGTGCGATTCCGGCACGTGCGTAAAGCTCCGGTTCTAAGTTCAAGGTGTTGGCGTCGGATTGTATGTACACATTTGAACGCGTAACGAAAGCGGCAAGGCCCGCATTTTCTCTAATCAGCTCACCGGAGGTCACAGCCCTGGACTCTGTGTAGAGGCGGCCGTTCACTTCGGGTCTCCGTCCAAGCGCGCGGCAAACTTCGCTATGAAGAGTCGTCCTAAACAGTTCTCGCACATCCCGTTGAGCCAGTGGAGTCGAACTGGGAAGGATAGTCGACGAGGATGTTATAAAGTATTTTTTTTGGTCGTTTGAGCTCTTGTCTGGGTCGGTTAAATTCTTGAGCGTGATATACGGGTACTTGCACTGAAAACGACCGTCGGCTTCGGATTGTTCGGTGCATTTCACTTCGAACTGGCCTTCCTCAACCGAGACTGGGACCGATGGACCTGAAGCCCAGGCCAGGCCCGCACAGACAATAATTGTCACCGGAACGGCAGTCTTCAGTGCTCGGACTGTCATACGTACCTCCTAATTCGCCTACACCTATCAGTTTTGTAGGGCGATTCAAACCCCGGGCCAAAATACGGGCTCGCGATGAGTAGACCGCGAATTGACCGACCGACGATTTACGGCGGTTCCGAAGGGAGGGTGACTTATTCGAGGGAGGACGACGTGGACCCGCCATCAGCCGGTGTCGTCATTTAGGCCCCGAGCCAAACGCCGGACGGCCTTCGCACGCTAAATGACAAACGGAAATCGCCTTAATGAACGGGTGCGAAGAACTCTTGTGGTCACATTTCCAAACTAAAACACAAACAGCGCCATTTAGAAATAATCCGAATCAAGCCCACTGCCAGAAAGCAGCCGGGAAGAGAGAAGAAGAACCTTCAAAACCCGGATGCGTGAACAAAAGGGGATTTATGTAAACTCCACTAGAGACACGGTTGCGGTCGAAAACTAGGGTGTTTCCTCATTTTGACTTCCCGCTAATTGGTTTGATTTTGAGCTGAGGCTTCGTTGCTCCTCCTCGAATTACCTTTAGGCAGTCCTTCATCGTTGCGCCTCGCCTCAACTCAAACTTAAACAAATTAGTGGGAAGTCAAAATGAGGAAACACCTAGAATCCAGGTTGATTTTCTCGGTAGCGATGGTAGAAACAGGGTCGATGAAGATGAAAGAAAGCAGAAAGCCGTTTCAGTTCTCGTTTTCCGATCGGTCTTTTTCCAGAGTGGGAGATTGTTTTGGTGGCTCTCTGCTAAAGAACAGCCATGCGAAACGGGCCAGACCATTGAATTCAAAGCTGCCTCTCCACATCGTGCTGCGGGCCAGGCGAGGCGGGATGCGCCTGCCTCGGACGTTTGCGGAGATCAGCGATATAATCGTATCCACTGCGCGCAAATATGGAGTGCGGATCTATGAGCAAGCGAATGTCGGAAACCACGTTCATCTTCTGGTGCGGATTGGGAAGGTGTGGCTCTGGGCTGCGTTTATTCGGGAGCTGACCGGAAGGATTGCACGCGCAATGATCGTCGCGGGTGTAGCGGCTCGAGGAGAAAGATTTTGGAAATGCCGTCCGTTCACCCGGATTGTTCAGGGCTGGGGAAAGGCGTTTAAAATTGCTAAAGAATATGTCTATCTGAACCAGCTTGAGGCGAACGGATTTATCTCACGCAAGGAAACCAGGACCCTTAACGATTTGCATTCACTTTTTGGGGACTCGGCCTAAGGGCTGCGGGCTGGGAGAATGCGAAGGTCCTTGACATCGAACCGTGATGCTTTGGCTCTTGGCTCTCGGAAGCCTTTCGGGGCGGTATTCTGCACGCCTTGGTAGTAGTGATCTTAATTAGGTATGGTCCGGTCCGGTCGGTTCTCCAGTCTGACGCCCATCGGAGGCAGAGATCTAAAACGGGGACTCGCGAGTGGAATATGTAATAATTGTCATCCGAACCACCTGAACCTCCTTGAACAGTTCGAACCACTGTGTTGAGCCTTCTCTAGGTCCAAGTTTCCACTAGCACCTCCCTTGGGCTCCTATTAACTGTCCCTATTCCCTCTTACCTCCGCCTATTTTACACACATCGCTGTTCAGCCTCTCTCAACTGCTTTTTGGCCGCCGCTCACGACCGCGTCTTTCGAGAGCTGAGAAACCTTTCTTTCTGAAAACCGCTTTTGCGCTACAACCGCGTGTCTCCCAGTTTCCTCCTTTGCGAATCCCGCATTTACACGCTACAACTGCGCCAGGAGGATCCATCGAATGAACCAGGATCTCAAGATTGAACATTACCTGTTGCAGCTGGATCGCGAGCTGGGCGGGCTGTCCATCGGTGACCGTGCCGAGGCCATCACTGAGATGAAGGCGCGCATTCGCGAGATGCACAATAAGAACCCGCAGCGGGACGTCTCGGACGTACTGCTGGAAGTCGGCTCACCTCGTCAGGTTGCCGAGACGCTTCTTGCGGCCCGCGGCGCCACGTATGTTCCACCCAAGCGCCCGACGCGCTGGATGAGATGGGTGTTTGTAAGTGTTCTGGCTATGTTTGCCTTTTGCTTTATCTCGGCCATGATTTTGATCTGGTATTTAAGCCCGCTGATCTCCATTGATAGCGAGCGCGGCCGTCTGGTGCTTCTTGGAGGACTGGTCGACGTGGATGAGGATCTGGGACGGGTGAAGATTGGAGACTTGGTGGTGAACAATGCGCTCAAGAAAGGTGTTCCCATCGCCGGAGAACAGGACCTGAGCGGACAGGATGTGAAGCTGATTAAGATTCCTTTCAACACGGCGAAGCTGGCGCTCAAGTCTTCTCCCGGCGCGCGTTTGAGTTGGAACTGCCGTGCGGCTGAAGCGCGAGAGCCGCAGGTGACCATCGATGGGGGAATGCTGACCCTGAACTTGGATGCCATTCAAATCGCCCGCTGCGCGATTCTCCTTCCCAGTGGTCCCGAGACCCGAATTGAAGGCGTGAATGGAAGATTGAAAGTCGAGGGTCCACGAGATGATCTTTCGATTTCCTTGAACAATGGCAAGGTTCAGGTTGAGCCTGATCCTTCCAAAGTTTACGACTTTGAAGTGAGCGTGAAGAACGGCCTGCAGGACTTTTTCCCGCGCTCCAATCGCAAGGACGCGGTGAAGGTGAAGATCAATGTGGTGAATGGAGTCGTAAGAAAAGAGTGAGATCAAAATTCAAAGTAGAACTGAAATCAGAACTGAACTTGAGCGGAGACCGGACCTGACACCGGAACTGAAACTGGAATTGCAAAAAGATAGAGATCAGGATTGAAATCGTATTTCGTCGTTCATTTGGAAAGAGTGACGCTTGCTGCGGAAGAGTGGTTGAGCGAGAACGCCTTCGCATTTGGTGCCTTGGGCACCAGTGAGGTGCTGGATTTCGATCAGCCTCACGGCGAGGAGGAGGTCTTCACGCGCGTCCCGAAGCATCGGGCGGTGGATGTTTATTTTCAGTCCTCGCCTGACGGCAAATTTTTCGAAAGCTTGCGCTCCCGCTTTCCCGACGTTCAGGTGCGGGTGCAATCGGAAACGGAAAAAGACTGGCTAGCCGAGTGGAAGACGGGATTTAAACCATTCGCCTTAGTGCATGACCATTGGGTCGTGCCGTCCTGGTGCGAACCTCCAGAGCTGGCGAAACATAAGATTTGGATTGATCCGGGGATGGCGTTTGGAACTGGTACGCATGAGACCACGCGGCTTGTGGCTCAAGCCCTGGCACGGGTGTGTTCGCAAGAACGAGTTGGTTCTCTCCTTGATGTGGGCACTGGCACCGGGATCCTGGCGGTTCTGGCACACCAGCTCGGTGTTCCGCGAATTGTGGCTACAGATGTGGACGCTGACGCCCGCCGAGTGGCACGAGAGAATTTTTCGCGCAATGGCTGCGTGCACGTGTGTTTGGACGGCCGTCAATTTGAGGATCTTTCGGAAACATTCGATGTGGTGATAGCCAACATTATAGATGGCGTCCTGGTTCGAATTCAGCGTGAGCTCCTCGCGCGCGTGCGCCCGGGTGGGTGGCTGTTGGTTTCGGGCATTATCGCCGAACGCGAGCGCGATTTTCTTTCTGGGTTCTCTCTACCGGCACCGGGATCGGTACTGCCATCGGGACCAGCCCCGCCGGATCGGAGCTGGACTTGGCGTGAACAGGAAGGAGATTGGGTGCTTTATGGAGCGAAAGTGTAATGGCGCTGCGCCGGTTTTATGTGGATCCCAGTGGCCTGGTTGAAGATGGAGTTTGGATTCGAGGGGACCTTTTCCATCATATTTGCGATGTGTGCCGTTTCCGCGAAGGGGATGTCTTTGAAGTGCTTACGGGTTCACGGGAGGCATGGCGCGTGGAGATCGCGAGCGTGGAGAAGAGGGAGCTCTTCGCACGCAAGATGGCGAGCCGCACGCTTCCAGAGTTGCCCAAACCCCATTTGACCCTGGCCCTGTCCATTCCGAAGCTTCCCAAAGTCGACTGGATTGTGGAGAAGTGTGTGGAGCTGGGGGTGGCGCAAATTCGCCCGTTTGTTTCGGATTATAGTTTCTTACGCAAAAAGAGTGAGATTTCGCCCGGTCGAATGGCACGGTGGAATAAACTGGTCCAGACCGCCACCCAGCAATCGGGACGTGGGGACCTCATGCGCGTGCACCCGCCGGCTGCGCTTGAAGATCTGCTGCTTGATTTTAACCGGCAAAATGCGACCGGAGGTCTGTTTCCATACGAAGGTGAGGCCCAGGTGGGCCTGCCGGAGGCCGTCGCTGAACTGAAGGCCAGGTCGTTGGATGAGATCTGGATCTTTGTCGGGAGTGAAGGAGGGTTCTCCGCACGTGAGGTGGCGCTTTTCACTCAGCACGGAATGAAGCCAGTCTCCATGGGGGAGCAGATCCTGAGGGTGGAAACGGCTTGCTTGGCCCTGGTCAGCATCATAAAGTATGAAATTGGGGCGCTTCGTTAATCCGTTTCAGGGGCTGTAAAGCTTATGGGTACTGGCAATATGAGTTCGGGGAACATGGATCCGTTCGACGAATTTGAATTCAAACCCCTTACAGACGGCCTGGGCTTTCACAAGAAGACCGTGAGCTTGAAAGAGGGACTTCAGAAAAGCGGAGTGCTCAATGACGAGCTTCAAGCAGTTCCTGCGGCCGTTCCTAAGAGTCTTCTGGAGGAGGAACCCGCGGCGGCGGTGACAAGCACAAGAAAGCGCGGGTTTGAAGATGTGCTTTCCGCGCTTGAGAAGTCTCCGTTTCAGCGCTCCGCCAAGGAAATGGATCTGAGCATCACCGAAACGCTTCCGCGCGAGAAGAGTAAGAAACAGGCGATGGATGTGGAGGTTCCCGAGCCGGTTCGCTCGCCATTTCCGCGCCCCGAGGCCTTCAAGTCGCCACAACCACAGCCCGCGTCTCCGCAGCCGGCCGCCGAGGTTAAAAAAATTCCGGCGCCTTCCGACTTGGCCAACACGGGCACGCGACGAGGCGCCGCGGATTCTCCTCAGCGTCAGCTGGTATCGGCCACAATCAGCATCCCTTCGGCATTTTTGGATTTGATCCTGATCACGGCACTCGGCCTGCTGTTTGTAGTCGCTCTTTTGATGGTCACAAAGGTGAATTTGAATCTCGTGTGGCGCAATCTTCAGGTCGACCCAATGGTGCAGATCAGTCTGGCCGCTCTGTATGTGGCTGTTATGGAAATGTATGTCCTCATCACCCGCTCGTACTTCGGGCGCACCCTTGGGGAGTGGACATTTGACTTGCAGTTGGGCGAGGATGCCGATCAGAAAAAGAGCACCTATCCGCTACGAATTGTGTTCCGCAGCCTTTTGACGTTGTTGACGGGGTTGGTATTTCTGCCGCTCGTTTCGGCCTTAGTGGGCCGCGATATCGCCGGCGCTCTTAGCGGCGTGAAGCTGTACCGCCAGCGGGTCTAAAGACGTGGTTGTGGGTCAAGTCGTCACTCTTGCGCAACTGCAAGCCGAGTTGGCGCGGCGGAAGAACTTGTCCCCGCGCCGTCCCCCGCGAATCGTTTTCACCAATGGATGCTTTGATATCTTACATGTCGGACATGCGCGCTATCTCCAGGAAGCGCGCGAGTTGGGCGATGTGCTGGTCGTGGGCTTGAACAGTGATGCCAGCGTGAGGCGTCTCAAAGGGCCGGAGCGTCCGATTCAGTGCGAATCGGATCGCGCCGAGCTTTTGATCCATCTCGCCGCTGTGGACTTTGTCGTGATCTTTGACGAAGACACTCCTGCCCGACTTATCGAAGCCGTCGCGCCCGATATTCTGGTGAAGGGCGGAGACTGGCCGGTGGAAAAAATTGAGGGCTCGAAGTTTGTTCTCGCACGTGGCGGAGAGGTCCGCTCCCTTCCCTTTCATCCTGGGCACTCGACGACAGGGTTGATCGAGCGTATCGACGGGCGGTAAGGCCGCGTCTCTCGGATGAGAAACACCTTAGAATCGGAGTCCCAGTTTCAAGCTGTAAACGGCATCGCGGTAACGATCCACTTGGGCCGCGGTGAAGAGATTCTGGTAATGGAGACTGAATCCCACAACCGTGTGGGTTTCCCTAACGCGCTCGGTGACCGTGTGGCTGGAACCAACATCTGGATCCCCGCCTAGGACCGTGCAGTCTTCCAAACACGCGCCTGCCGAATTCGGGCCAATAAAGGTCCCGCGCGCTTCCACCCAACCGCCTCCAAAGTACAAAGCAAAATTGTCCACGTTCACACCTGCGATCAGTTCCGCGCCCAAGTTGCGATTCATAAACACATCGTTGAAGTTGCTCTGGTTGAAGTGCAGGGTCGTTGAAAGGTTAATGGGTAAAAACCGGGCCTGATAAAATGACCAGCGGATCTGTCCGCCATAATCCGAAACGCGCAGGCCACCCACTGGTGGGATGAAGGAGAAGAAAACGTCGATATCGTTATAGAGTCCCTTACCGATCGTCAGCCGTGAGTAACGCCATTCCGTTTCATCCGAATACCCTGTGTTCGGGCAGCCCGTCTCCCCGGGCGTGCATCCAAGGCGGCGGATGTCGCGCACGTTAACGAATTCCATCGAGTAGCCGACCTCGAGGCCTGAATATCCTCCGAGCGGATAAGGGTTGCTCAGGGCTTTTGAGGCGGAACTCAGCCCCAAGGTCCGAATCACCTCTTTGCGGTCCGCCGAGTCCAAGCCTTTGGGGATTTGAAACGCCCAAACGACCGGCGAGAATAAGAACCAAAACACGAGCCAGCGCATGTTTCCCTAGCTTAGTGAAGAATCCGCTTTACGTCTATTGGGCTTGTGCCGTGGCCACCTGAGTGGGTTCAAGATGAAGAAGGCTTTCCAGACTGTTCAAAGCATTGCGCGCCGAGCCGCTGATTTCGGCATTGGGACTGCGTGTGAGGCCGTTAAGAACCGGTACGAAGCGTTGGAAGTAACCGGCATAGGTGTGTGCGCGCACAGTCGTGGTCTGGCCCGCCGGATCTTTCTTTGGGGGACTTCCGGGGTTTTTGGGGCGATTGCGTTCAGGAGCCAACCAGCGCCGTGCGGAGGCTTCAAGCAGGCGCGCGGCCAGGGCGGTCACTTCCGGATCGTCTCCCGGCGCGCGCAATACCGACTCCAGTACGGAGAGCTGCGCAAGATCTGAGTAGCGGGGAAGGAATCGGTCGACCTCGGCCCGCACCGGCGAATCCGAACGCTCGGCTTTAGTCACTTTGGCGAGTGCATGAAAGCTGGAAGTCGAGGGGACCATACCTGCGCACAGCACACCCAATTTCTTCATTTCCAGTCGGGAGTCTTCAATCATCAGATCGATGATTTTGTAATACGTGTCGGCGGTGACGAGACCGCGTTTGTAGTGATCGATGAATCGATTCGTCTCTTTCGGATCTGGATAATTCAAAAGACGTCGCACCCACTCGTCGAGTCCGGTAACGATCTCATCGCGACCCGCCGGTGGAGGCGGAAAGAATGTGGTCACAACGGTTTGAGAATCCGCGCTCCCGCCGGATTTATCTTCATCGTTCTCCGACTTGGAATCTTCTTGCTTGGCAATTTCCTCTTTCTTTTCATCCGCGACTTTCGGTTTCCTTTTTCGACGGCGGATCTTCTTGCCCGTGAGCGGGTCGATCACGTATTCCCACTCATCGTCCGAGGCCTTTTTCTTTTTTGATTTGGCGCCCTCTTTTCCTTTGCCATCGCCATGAGCAAATTCGGTTTTGGTGGGTGTGTTCGCGCGCACAAACGCTTCCAACTCTTCACGAGAAGGGGCCTTGTAGGCCGGGCGGGCTGCGATTCGAGGGGCAACGGGCTGCGGACGCGGATGCGTTTTCAAATCCTGGACGCGAATGCTGTAGGGGCGGCTCTCTTCACCGGTCGCGCGGAGAGCTTCACGGTCCCAGCGCAGAGCGCTGTCACTGGGCAGACGTTTGATTCCTTCGAGAATCGCGCCCAGGGCGATTACTAAAATCATCACCCATTTTGTCCAGTTTCGGTTGAAGTCCGCCATGGGATTCAAAAACTCCTTCCCTTTATTAGCCAAGGCAGCAACCATGCCGTCACGGCCAGCGGCTAACTGCGCGGAGTGAGGCGATTTTTACGAAGGGCTCGATGGGGCGCTGAAACAGGAGTTGTCTTAAAATTGGACGGCTGGACAAGGAGGTAAAAAAAACCTACTCTTTACGCTAAGTTACCCCTAGGCGAGCGAGGGACAGATGAGTGTCGAAGAAGGCGCACAGCGACTCCAGCAGGCGAAAGCCGGGGACTCTCGGGCATTTAGTCAGTTTCTTACGTGGTTGGAACGCGCTCCCGTGGGCGAGGCGCTGGCCCTTTCCGAACTTCGCAACCCGCCGCGCGCCGCCTTTCGGTTGGGAATCACGGGCCCGCCCGGGGCCGGAAAGTCGACGCTGGTGGGGCGTCTGATCACCTATTTGCGTGTGGAAAAGATGCGAATTGGGGTCATCGCCATCGACCCTTCGAGCCCTTTCTCACGAGGAGCGATCTTGGGAGATCGCATCCGGTACTCTGAACATTTTTTAGATCAAAATGTGTTTATACGGTCATTGGGAACACGCGGGAGTCTGGGTGGCTTAAGTAGCGCGGCTTATCTCATGGCACGGGCATTTGATATCTGTGGGTATGACATTGTGCTGATCGAGACCGTGGGCGTGGGGCAAACGGAACTGGATGTCCTCCATGTGGCGGATCAGGTTTGCGTGGTTCTCGTTCCTGAATCTGGTGACTCCATTCAGGCGATGAAAGCCGGGTTGATGGAGATCGCGGATATCTTTGTTGTAAACAAAGCTGATCGTCCGGGAGCGGAGGGGCTGGCGCGTGAAATTGAAAACTCCATTCACGAGGGCGCCACACGCGCCTCGCCGCGAGTGCTAAGGTCCGTGGCCACGGAGAACACGGGCGTAGAGGAATTGGTACGCGTGATTCTCAAATCCAAACAATCCGCGCAGCCAATGAACAACCGTAAGGATCCGGTGCGCCTGCGTGAAGAAGCGAAATCACTCTTGCGGCGGCAGTGGGAGCGCGAGATTCAGTCTCGGCTTCAGAAAGTGACGGATCCGGATTCGTTTGCAGACGTACTCAAAGAGGACATTTTTAAACGTAATCGTGTTTAGAATCGGGCTTTAAAATTGGATTTGTTTAAAAGAAACCGGGCGGCGGTGGAGAGGTAAGCCGCCCGGTCGGGTCATTGATCGTATAGGTCCCGCGCGGGGTAGAGACTCTCTCGAGCCCCTGGGCAAAGTGCGCACGACCTACGTCCAGTAAGACCCGCGGACGCGCAATCGGTTGCGAATTTTTTTGAGAAAGTTTCCGTCTCAATCTTGGATATTTAATACAGTTATTTAATACAGCGCGTAAATTGTTTTCGGGATCCCGACCCAAGTCCTGTTACCTTAGTTCATATGATCTACTCGGGTGCGGATCTGGTGCGAGCCAGTGGCCAGCAACAGGAGCGCATGGAGCGTCTCAATGTGACTCAGCCCGTGCGGCCTGTGAATCCAGCGGAGTCGCCAGCCATGTTTCTCAATGAAGACACGCACAGCGCGCTTCTTCGTTTCGCTCGCTTTATCAAGAATCAAAAAAAAGAAAAGGCGCGGGCGCGTGGGCGCCCGTCCCCATCTGAGACAAAGCGGGCGGGCGCGCTGGGGCCACATCCTTACCACCGTCACCAAGAGTGGCTTCAACACCATGAGGACCGTGGCCGCATCTTGGATCTATTCGGCTGAATTCAAATGTATAATGCGCCACATAAATTTCACTTAAGTATTTATGCGATGCGTCGATAAGAATTGTGACTGCTGAAATGAACCCTGTCTGTGGGCACTAAAACTTTCTGCGTTTCGGGTGTGTGTGGGACACACCAGAAGGCGGGAAGAAGGAGGGTGCCCGTGTCTTTTCGTATCTCAGCCAATATCGTGCCGTTGCAGGTGGCGAGACATTTGGCTAAAGCTCAACAACAAATTGACCGGTCTTTGGGCGCTCTGGCTTCAGGCTCGCGAGTGGTGCGCGCGGGTGATGATGCGGCCGGGTTTGCAATCGCCGAGTCGTTACGTGGGCAGCTCGGGGGAACCAAGCAAGCGCAATTCAATGCGGAGGCCGCTGTGAGTCTAGTGCAGACGGCCGAGGGCGGGCTAAACGAGCAGAACAATATTCTCATACGTATGCGTGAGTTGGCGGTGTACGCCGCCTCCGATACGGTGGGCGACGGCGAGCGCGAGTATCTCAATACGGAATTTGCGCAACTCGCGAGTGAGCTGGATCGGATTGCGAAGTCCACACGCTATGGCGCAAAAAACCTTCTCACCGGAACGGGTGAGGAATTCGAATTCCAGGTCGGAGCGTTCCAGGGCGATGAAAACATAATCAAGTTCAAATTGGACGCCAACACCACAGCCGATGATATTGGCATCTCCGATCTCGAAATCGCTGATCAGGATGACGCCTCGATGGCTCTGGAGTACCTGGATGAGGCGATTATGAAAGTGGCGGGAACGCGCGCGACCTTCGGAGCCATGCAGGGTCGGCTTCAATTCGCGATCAACACGCTTGCTGTGCAGGCGGAGAACCTAGACGCGGCCCGCTCTCATTTGGCAGATGTCGACGTGGCCGAGGAAGTCACAAAGCTCACTCAGGCGCAGATTCGGCAACAAGCCGGCATTGCGGTGATGGGACAAGCCAACGCCAATGCCCTACGCACGGTAAGATTGCTGGAAACGGTGTGAGCGCCGCAAGCCTGATCAGAAGCGTGAGAGAAGTTTACTGCCAATCATTTTGACGGCCTTTATCCCGTGCCTATGATGTTTAGTGTTTTCGTTATGTAACTCGATATTTAGCGGCTGTCGGCCTCCGGATTTAAGGATGACTCAAATAGGCACCGGCAGTTCCTGCCGGTGCCTCAGCCGATTCTTTAATCTACAACCGACGAGCACATGTGGTAGCAATGTAAATTCACGCCCTCGAGATCGGTGCTTGCACCGACATAGGTGTTGCCGTGAATGGCGCGCGCGCTCGGGGAAACCGCTCCTGTGTTGATGTTCTCAATATGCATCAATCCCGATCGGCTGTCGGCCACAGCCTGATACGCTCCCCAATCCAACCACCAGAGTCCGCTACTATTTCTTTGGAGAAGCAGGGGAGTGACAATAGTGCCGCTTGCGGGGCTGAGATAGCAAAACTGAGCGTTTTTGACGACGGTCTGGGCGCTTTCAGAGCGAGTACACAGCCGATCGCTGGGATCGGGATCGGTCGGATCAGGAATGGGTTCCGGATCGGGTTCACCCACGGGCGTGGGATCGGGCTGCGATGCCGGAGTGCGATCCGGTTCGAGACTGCTCTTGCTGTCCGCAAGAGGTTTGTAGCCAAACTCAATCTTTTGCCCGCACGCGGAAACTCCCGCCGATAGGAGCACGGCTAGCGTCCATTTGAACCAAACAATATATGACGGACGATTCTTGGCTTTACCCATATCTACCCCCCGCTGAGTTATCGGACAAAAGGCTAGCACCCTTAGCTTTTTTTGGAGGAGCGCACGAGCGCTGAGAAAACCGATCGAATCTGATCAGTCGATGGACATAAAACGGAGGAATTGACTTCCAGCGAAAGGAAGAATCGAGAGAGGAACGGGGAGCCCCCTACAGGGAGGGCGCGGAGGGCTTAGAAAAAATAGTGGTACATGCGATAAAAGAACGGTCCAATCCAGTGACGAACAGCTTCCTCAGTTCCCACAAGATAAATGATCTGGAGGGAGGCAAAAACAATCTTGTAAGTCACAGTGGACTCATAGATATAGGGTAACCCCGGGAGTTCCATTGCGCGCTTTTGCGCATTCAGCATGCGCTGGTGGAGGTGCGTGTAGGCTGAGTTCGCATCGCCCGCGCCTTTCTTTTGAACGGCCGTCAGTAAAGTGCTCCACACATCGGTGTGATACCCGATCCGTGCAAACGTAATCAGAAAATCATCGCCCACGCCATGTGTGGAAAATTCAAAGAGTGTTTTGATCTGCAGGTCGAGCGTGGTTGGATCTGTGCTCAGGACCACATTCCCGTCGGGGGCGCGGACCCGAGCCACATCAACAAGGGCCTGAATCCGATCAAGATACTTCTCAAGCATGAATCGGTCATAAGGGACTCCCGCGACACGTAAGATCCACTTGCGGTAACGTTCTGGAATGATTTGGGCCGAAGTGACGTTCATATAGGCGTCGGCAACCACGCGAATGGATCTCACCCACCACCGTCGGTCGCGCTGCTGTTCGGCGAGGTCGTGGCGAAGTTTCGCCAGCAAGGCATAGATGTTGTTCTGAAAGAGGCCACGAAATTCGTCAACGCTGGGGGAATAAACAGAAACAGCTGAATTAGGCAGGTATGTCGTTTCAACGTGCGGATCGAGAATGGCCTGAACGGCTTGCGCTGTTTCCCTCGCGGCGGCGGACGTGAGATCGAAAATCACGGGATCCGTTTCCGCACCGCGAGCCTGGAGGGGAATAGGACCACTGTTACTGACCCCCTTGCCCTCCACCACTGAAGCCAGGAGGGACATCAGCATCACATAGGTTCCATAGTTTTCCCCAAAAGGCACGCTGGCGCCGCGGAATTTCTCTTCAAGGCGCGCGAGCTCAAGACGGTCAGCGGTGCTGGTGGCTCGGAGGGTCTCGATTTGAACCGCGGTATCTCGGAGAATTTTCGCATTTTTCAGCATAACCAGACTTATTGGCTGAATGAGCATGGCCAACTCGGACGCATCCCCCCGGGCCAGTAAAGATAAGGCGCGTTCAAAGATCTGTGTCCCCCTAATCCGCGTTTGGTGGCTTAGGCCCTGGCGCTGAGCGATCATTCGCCCCATTCGAATTTCCAAATCGTGCTTCTCTTCAAGCAGCTTCGCGCTCGCCGCGGCGTCCGGAGCGACGGCTTTCATCGCGGCAAGAATTGCTGGGCACGCGGTCATGGGCGCGGTTACAGCGGCAGCGGCACCAGCAGGCGCGCCTGTTGACTCTTCGCCATCCGCCGCATGGGCGAGCGGAGCAGGACTAAACTGAAAGTTGATAACGAGACTTAAGGTGAATGCGCTTATCCCGCGAACTGCGGATTTCCACCACATGCGACGCCCCCTCTTTAAATCGAATGGGGAATCCATAATGGCGAAATCCGCCGTTAACAAGGGAAACTAGTTCAAAAGTATCACTTCGAATCCCTCAGAAGCTGATCCTGCAGAAATGTGTACTCCAGGGCCAGCATCTTCACTCGTTGCTGCAGATTCGCGGCGGCCCCGTGCCCGCCTTCCGTATTTTCGAAGTAGAGGACCGGCAGTCCCAGTTCCTTCATTTTCGCGACCATTTTGCGCGCGTGCCCGGGATGCACCCGATCATCGAGTGTTGAAGTTAGGAAGAAGACATCCGGGTACGTCCTGTTCTCGGGACTCTTCACGTTGTGATAAGGGGAGTAGTGCGCGAGATATTCACGCATTTTAGGGTCATCCGGGCTGCCGTACTCGGCTTCCCAGCTGGCTCCGGCCAAAAGCTTGTTAAAACGGAGCATATCCAGCAGCGGAACTTTGCTGACGGCGGCGCCAAAAAGGTCGGGACGCTGGGTGACGACGGCCCCGACAAGGAGCCCGCCATTGCTCCCCCCGCTGACGGCGATCTTCTCCGGTTGAGAAATCTTGTTTTTGACCAGGTCTTCCGCCACGGCGATAAAATCATCAAACGCCTTTTGGCGATTCATCTTTAGCGCGGCTTGATGCCAGCGCGGACCAAACTCCCCGCCTCCACGGATGTTCGCCAAGACGTAGCTGCCTCCGCGCTCAAGCCATAGTTTGCCGACGGTTGCGAGATAGTAAGGAGTCTGGGCAATCTCAAATCCTCCGTAACCGTAAATCAAGACCGGATTGGCACCGTCGGGCTTGAGCGTTTTCGGATGAATAAAGAAGTAGGGAATCTGTGTTCCGTCCGCGCTCGTGGCCCACTTCTGCTCAACAACAAAGTTCTGGGCGTTGAAACGCGCCGGTAACTGTTTGAGCTTTTCGGATTTCACGTTCTTGGCGGCTGTGTCCAGACCCGCCCGCGTCGCATAGAGCGTGGGAGGCGTGAGGAAGCTCTCAAAATTATAAATGATAAGATCGGAGAAGGGACTGGCAGACACCACTTCCAGGTTTCCTGGAGAGGGAAGGGTCAAATCCTCCATGACCCAATTTTTCCCTTTCACAAAGGCGCGTGCGATCTTTCCTTGGATATTGTCCAAGTAATTTATCAACAAAGCCCCTTGAATCCGTTCAACGCTGATCAGGGACTGCTTGTCGTTAGGTGAGAAGAGGATCTGGGGCGCGGCGTTTGCATCACCGGGAGGAAGGGCCACAAGGTCGCCGGACTTGAATTCTTGGCCGTGACTTTTCCACGGCGACTTGAGGAGAAGGACTTTATAGCCTCTGAGCGCGTCCTTGAGTTCGGCATCCACGGGCTTGTTTAGCTTCTCCAGTTTACTCTCCGCGGTCAGTTCGAAGGCTTCGCTCTCATAGAAGGTGATCGCGCGCTGAATGAACGTGGGGTTTCCGTCGGGGGAGAACGCGGTGTAGAGAGCGAGGCCGACATCCGTGGGCTGCGCTTCAAAAATAGTCGTGGCTTGTGCGAGCGGCTGACCGCGCTTCCAGAGCTTGACGACACGAGGATAACCCGAGGTGGTAAGTGAACCGGGACCCCAGTCCGAGGCCACCACCACTGTCTCGCGATCGATCCACGCGAAATCATTCTTTGCCTCCGGTAAGACAAATCCACCGTTAACAAAACGTTTCTGAACCAAATCGAATTCGCGCACGACCGACGCGTCTTTGCCTCCGCGCGAAAGAGTGACGACACAGCGATCGTACTTGGGCGGAAGGCAATCACTGCGTTTATAAACCCAGTTCTCATTCTCCACTTTGGCCAGTTTGTCGATGTCCAAAACGGTTTCCCAACGCGGATGAAGGGTTTTGTAGCGCGCCAAGGTGGTGCGCCGCCAGATGCCGCGGACATGGTGGTCGTCCTGCCAAAAATTGTAAACAAAATCACCCATGGCATGGATGTAGGGGAGCCGATCTTTCGCCAGGACGATCGAGCGCGCGTCGAAAGTGTTCTTTTTGTATTGAGGATGGCCCTCCAATGAAGAAAGGGTTTCCTTATTGCGAGCCTCCACCCAAGCGAGAGGCTCTTTCCCCTGGATCTCCTCAAGCCAGATATGGGAATCAGGGACCTCGGACTGGGACGATCTGCCCGACTTTTGCGGACCTGAACAAGCCGCTCCCAGAAGAACTCCGGCCAAAACAATCACCGCGCGCATCTGAACATTTCCTTTCGGTTCGCATTGTGGATCAAGGAACAGGTATGCTACTGCCCACTGAGGCCCGCGACAACGCCAAATGATGCGATGAGTTATATAGTTTATGTCGGTCCTGCGTAAAAATTTTTTCGGCCCGTATTGTTCCTGACTTCAGGCACTAGACGCATTGCATCCATAGCGGACCTAGACCAAAGGCTAAAGCTTCCTAGACCAAAGCCGAGAAGTTCTTCGAACACGTTGGAGCACTTCTTCAAGAAGTTCATTTCAGCAGTCACTGTGATGAACTCTCCTAAAAGAAACTCCAGAGGTGGAGGGTCAGTCACCCCTCCTCCTTTGGAGGCCTCCAATGACATGACAACTTAATAAACCCGACAGGGCGGTCCACGTTCACTTCGTCAACGGCCTTAAGCTGGCTGTGGGCGGACGAGGCGGACAGCGGTTCAGGGATTTGAGCCAAGTCTTTGAGGAGGCCACAATGGGCTTAAGAATCAGTACGAACGTTGCGTCAATAGGGGCGCAACGGGTTTTGACCAAGCAGCAGACGCGTATGGAGCACGCTCAGCAGGCTCTCGCCTCTGGCTCCCGAATTGTAAAGGCGGCAGACGACGCCGCAGGACTCGCCATCTCCGAAAATATCCGAGGCCAGCTGTCGGGTATCAAGATGGCGCGCAACAACGCATACAACGCTCAGTCCTTGATTCAGGTTTCTGAAGGCGGACTGAATGAAATATCAAACATATTGATCCGCTTGCGAGAACTCGGTGTGCAGGCGGCGTCCGATACCGTCAGTGATGTCGAGAGATCCTTTCTCGACCAGGAAGCGCAGCAATTGGTGCAGGAATCTGATCGGATTGCAAAGTCCACGCGGTTTGGAAACAAGGCTCTCCTTGATGGCACAGGAGAGGAACTGGAATACCACGTGGGCCCCTTCGCGGACGAAGAACAAAACGTCATCCGCTATAAGATCTCGGCGGATGCGACAACGAGTAAGCTCGGCATCGACGGCGTTTCCATCTCGTCGAAGTCCGATGCCCGTGCCACCCTGCAAGCCGTGGACGAAGCTCTGGTCATGATGGGTCAAATGCGCGCTGACTTCGGTGCAGTTCAAAGTCGCTTGCAGAGCACGAATAGCAACTTGGACATTCAGTTTGAGAACCTCTCGGCGGCCAAATCCCGCATTTCCGACGCGGACGTGGCTTACGAAAGTGCGGAAATGGCTTCCGCGCAGATCTTGCAAAGCGCTTCGATCGGTGTGCTCGCTCAGGCCAATCAGAACGGAGCGGCGGCCCTGCGCTTGCTTTCATAGTTTTTGAGTTTGAGTCGTTGAATTGGAATCCCTGTCTCGCGCCCACAGACAACGGGGCAGGTGATTCTTAAGCCCGCCCTGGGGTCGTCCCACACGCCCCGGGGTTTTTTAACGGGACTGCGAGACTTCATCTTCGTTGGAGGATCTCTTCGGATTTAACCAGGAGAGCAGATCCGGGGACCGCAGAATATAACCAAAGTCTCTGACAATAGCCACGTATTGCACGACCCGCCGGAAGATCACCCTCCGTTCTTTTTGCTTTTTTCGTGATACCTTTTCCATCAAATCCAGAAATTTTGTGTTCGGACGTTGCGCGGACGCAATCATCGCGGCCACGTCCGCCACGCGCGTCCCGAACTCGGTCATATACGCCGGATTGGCAATCAAGAGTGAGCGTGGGGGAGATTTCACAACATATGTTTTTAACATGTCGGCCTGCAAGACCCTTAACTCTCGTCCCAGGGATGGCGTCGGCAGGGTGGCTGCATCCAGCAGGCCCGAGTCCAGGCGAGACATGATTTGGGACGCTCTAGTTCTGAAATCCAGCTTCACGTCGTTTATGTTGAGGCCGTGCGATCGGAGCATCTTGTAAAGGGCCATGTGTGCAGCAACGTGGCTCACATGGATCCGTTTACCCTTGAGATCCGCTACTGTTCGAATGGAAGAGTCTGCGACGACGACCAGTGCCGGATCATCGGATTTGGTCGCTAAGGAGAGGAGAACGGGCTGGATCCGGCTCAGATAAGAATGGGCATCCGGCAGAAGAAGGTAATCAAATGGGATGATTCCGATGTGACAGGTGCCGGCGGCGACCTTCCGGGCCACGCCTCGATCCAGGAACAGGGATTTGGCGATTTTGCCAGCAATGGACGTGAGTTGGCTCGGCCGAATGGACCTTTTGAGGGGAGTCATCTGGATATCCATTCCGAGCGCCGCTAACTTGCCGTGCGTGTGGGCCTCTTGAACAGCACGTGTTAAAGCGTCGTCGAAGCCCTCGGGTACACAAATCTGGATAGGGGATTCAGCGCTTGAAGAGGCGCATACCAGCGAGAGCGCGCAAGTCATGAAAAATCGTGCCGTACACTTCATCATCTGCAATACTTTACCGGATGGGGTCCTCTCAGCAATCAGTTTTGAAAATCATTTTTCTGTTGGTGGTGATTGTCGCGAGCTTTGGATGGACGATCTACATCTTAAAGCCCGTGCTTTTCCCGCCGCCGCGGAAACCCAACATCTTAGTTGTCAGTTTGTGCTCACTTCGTTATCAGGCTCTGGCCACCTATGGATACACGGACCCGGAGCTGACGCCGAATATCAACGCGTTCGCGCGGCGGAGTCAGTTTATTTTCGACAATGCCTTTAATGGTCTCCCTTGGGTCGGAGCGTTTGCGGCTGCACGGGCCGTCATTCCTGAAAATTTATTTGAGATGCGAGGATATCGCCTGTTGGGCGATGGGGAACAAGGGCATGTCATACGCATTCCTGAGTCTCTGTCATGGCGGCAACGTCAACAACGTAAGGCTCTGCCGGGAGGGACGGAGAGCGAGCACGAACTGGAAACAGACCCGATGAGTTCCTTTGATCAAAACGCATTGGAAAAGAATCACTCGGCCCGCCTGAAACATTTGCGGCAGATTCTCAATACCTCCCGGACTGAACCATTCTACTTGATCGCGCACCTCAAATATCTGCACTTTCCATTGATCGACCGTCACAATGCGGACAGCGCCTGGGACAAGTATCTCACGCCGGAAGAGCGCCGCAAAGTCACCGAATATTTAGACTCGCCCGCGAGATTTGTCGACAAACTCCCCTTTCTCCTCCTGCTCTCACACGATCCACGCGTTCTTGCGGCGATTGGAAAGATAGAACGCCGAAGTCAAGGGGCGGACCCCAAACGCCTCTCCGGCTTATTGACGAGCCCCATCTTCCTTGCGCGTTGGAAGGAAAGCCGAGGATACGAAGACGACTTGCACATTCTCAAAAAGATATACCACGCCAACCTCCATTACCTCGACCAGACGCTTGGGGAGATATTGAATCTTTACGGCAATAAGGACCTTCAGGAAAACACGATTGTTATTTTCGCCGGAGATCATGGTGAATTGCATATGGAACGCGATCAGGTAACCCATGCCACGACGATCTACGATGAAGCTTTGAAAGTGCCTCTGATGATCCGGTTTCCGCAATCGGATCAGCCGCAGCCGCAGCTGCGGATTTCGGATCAGGTGGATTTTTTCGACTTGGCCGGGCTTCTAGAAGGGGTGATTGAAGGCCAGGTGAGCGCCGAAAATCTTCCCCAGTTTTTAGCTCGGAAGAAGCGGGATGTCTTTTTGGTTCGAGACTGCCCGAACACATGGCGCGGCCTTCGCTACCGCAATAAATACAAATATATGGTTGAGATTGGCTCCGGAAAGAGGTTTCTTTATGACTTGCAATCCGATCCTGGAGAAACAGAGAATCTGGTTGATAAAGACGAGAAAACCGCCGCGGACATGGAACGTCTTTATTGGGATAACTACGAAGAGTTCTCCGATCAATACACCTACAGCTGCGCACCTTGGGCGCAGTAGAGCTCATTTCAAAACCAACCGTTGGTCCGTCAGTCATTAGTCTGTAGGCTGAAGGTCGTGAAGCCCGATGTCATCAATGGATTTGGATCTGAAAGTTGAAAACCAAACCTTGGTCCAGTTCCGCTTCGACTATGGTCCAGTTTTACTGGACTCGACTTTAGTTCGCCCAGACCTGGCCGAATAACTAGGCATGCAAAGCGAAGCAGTGGATGGGTGATCCAGGGGTGAGAGCCCGGTACGGAGTGACTGCCGGCCGGCGTTCGATCGCAGCCTCTAAAGTCTCTTTCAACTGCTCCAACGTGTTCAACCCAAGCCGCACGGATGCGTCGCTTTCCTCTATATGACCTTGAGTAGGTTCAAGGCGAGGGGAGCCAGGCCACGACGCCTCAACTTAAAGGAGTCCCCAAATGGGTCTCAGGATTACCACCAATATGCCGAGTATCTCGGCGCAGCGCTCAATGGGAGTCAGTCAGCGCGAGATCAACAAGAGCTACGCGCAGCTCGCCTCCGGTAGCCGCATCACGCGTGCGGCTGATGATGCCGCCGGCCTCTCGATCAGTGAAACTTTGAAGTCCACGATCCGGGGCTACTCGCAGGCCCAGCGGAACGCCAACGACGGGATCTCAATGGTCCAGGTGTCAGAAGGGGGTCTTGCCGAGATCTCAAACATTCTGACCCGAATGCGTGAACTGGGCGTTCAGGCCGCGTCCGATACGGTAGGGGAAATCGAGCGCGGATTTATCGACAAAGAGGTTCAGCAACTCAAGAACGAAATGCAACGGATCGCCAAGACCACGCGCTGGGGCTCGCAAACGCTCCTGGACGGGTCCGGATCCGAGTACTCTTTCCAAGTCGACATTAATAACGATGATTTCAACGACCGGATCGCCTTCGATGCCAGTCAGCAAGACGCCACCATCTCCACCCTGGGAGTGGACGGGTTCGACTTCTCCTCGAAGGATGGTGCGCGTGAGGCCCTGGAAATTCTTGAGACCGCTCAGCGCCAAGTGAACGGCTATCGCGCGAATCTGGGCGCGGTCCAGAACCGCTTGATCTCCACGGGTGAAAACCTAGGTGTGGCGATCGAGAACTTCTCGGGCGCGAACTCGCGGGTTCGTGACACCGACGTCGCACAAAGCTCGGCGGAGCTTGCCCGCAACAATATCTTGCTGAATGCCTCGATCGGTGTGTTGGCTCAGGCCAATCAACAACCCGCCGCGGCCTTACGCTTGCTTTCGTAGTAAAACAAATATTATTTATAGAGTTGGAAGCAGGGGGAGTAACTCCTTTTCTCCCCCGGTACCTGACCTACCCGGGCAGAGCCCTTTCTGCTCGGGGTACTACGGGAAGACGTTACCGGATGCGCTGGATGTACTGGATATACTGGATATATATAATGTCCAGGCCGACCGAGGGTGAGGTTGCCTTGGTCCTAAACCCGACGTCCTAAGACTCGCCCTGAGTCAAGAATCCGCCCGCTCTTGGTCCGGAAAAGCCGGACTTAAATCCATTTCATTTATCACCTTTGTCCAGATTCACAGGACGGGACTTAAGCCGTTGCCAGACTCGCCGATTGATTGGGTGTCTGAGGCGCTCGACCTGGTCGTCTAGCTCCCCGGACAACATTAATAATAACCAAAGCTCAAGGATCAAGATGAGCTCTCAAGCGCCGCGACTGAGTAGGTACGGTTCAAGCGCCTGAGGGAGATGGATTTCTGTTACCAAAACCCCGGAAGGGGAAAAGGAGAACACCATGGGAATGAGAGTTACAACCAACCTGCCGTCAATCAATGCGCAGAAGAACATGGCCGCCAGTCAGCGCGAGATCAGTAGAAGCTTTGCGCAGTTATCTTCAGGCAGTCGCATCACAAAGGCCGCCGACGACGCGGCCGGATTGTCGATCAGCGAAACTTTGAAATCCACGATCCGCGGCTACACGCAGGCTCAGCGAAACGCCAATGATGGTATGTCGATGGTGGCCGTCGCGGAAGGGGGGTTGGGAGAGATATCCAACATCCTCACCCGTTTACGCGAACTGGGTGTGCAGGCCGCGTCCGACACCGTGGGCGACATCGAACGCACTTTTATTAACAAGGAAGTCCGACAATTGATCAACGAATCGGAACGTATCGCCCAGTCGACACGATTTGGAAAGACCACGCTTCTTAATGGAGAAGGTCAAAGGTTTGAGTTCCAGGTGGACATTAACAACGACGACTTCAAAGACCGAATTGGTTTTGAACCGGGAGAGATTCTCGCCACCACGGATGCGTTGAACATCGCGGACTTCGACTTCTCCGATAAAATGAATGCGCGCTCCGCTCTTGAAGTTCTTGAAGAGTCGCAAAAGACGGTCAACGGATACCGTGCGACCTTGGGCGCTCTCCAGAACCGGCTCGTGTCAACCACCGAAAACCTGGGAGTGTCGATCGAGAACTTCTCCGCCGCGAAAAGCCGCATCGCAGACGCCGATGTGGCGGCAAGTTCGGCGGAACTCGCTCGCAACAACATCCTGCTGAACGCGTCTGTGGGTGTTTTGGCGCAAGCCAACCAACAGCCGGCATCGGCGTTGCGGCTGATTGCGTAAGCTATATTCCGCTCAGCTTGGCCTAACCTCGCTTAACCTCGTTAAGCGAGACTGGCCAAGCTGGGCTGAACAATAGAATTCCGATTTGAGTTTTGCTTTGCACTCGCTTTTGTTTTGTATTCGCGATTGTACCGAGGCGGAAGAACTGGCACCCGGTGTTCTCCGTCTTCCGCCCCACATACCTACCCGGGAGAGTCGAAAGGCTCTCCCGGGGTACTTAGGTCTGATCGGGGGCGGACGTGGTGAGACTCGTGCCGCAGTCTGAAGTGCGTGGAGCGGCGGAAGCGTTTTCGAGTTTGCCTGAGAGGAGAAAACGCAGCATCTGAGGTTCTCGGAGCAAGTCTGTGTGGACGACGCGATTGCGAATAAGGCCGGTATGATCAGGCTTGAAAATCTGAGCCAATTCATCATAAGTGAGGCGTTGACTGAGCATATATCGGGCGGGTTCCAAAGATGAGTACTGCGGCGGATAGACAATGACCAGCGCTGATGAAAGCGTTCGCGATCCGATAATGTCCACATGGGCAAAGAATTCAGGTGGATTGTTGGGATCCACCGGCAATTTCTTAATCTCATTTATTTTTGCAATGACACTTGCTACGTCCGTGGCCTCCGATGGAGCCATGGCCGCAAAGAAATCGAGCGGGATACTTGTGAGTCGCACAGGCCCGAAGACGTCCCGGCTGGACCCCATTTGAGAATCATCGGCAAATGCAAAAGGAATTCCAGCTATCGAATTCATAAGGATTAAGATTAGGATTGATCTTCGCATGCTTCTCAGTACCCCCCGTAAAAATTGTGCTTCCGGAAATCCGGCTGTATCGCTATCGACGCTAGTTTCTGAGGGTGAGTCGTGCAAAATAAGAGTGGATATTGAAAGAATTACCGATGGAAAACGCCGCATTTTCGGGAGAACTATGTCCCTCTTTAATCCGTGGAATAAGCAATCTTTAGGGGTTCTTTATGACGCCAAGTGGGCGATAATTGTCACTTTCGACAGCGTGTCATAAAAAGTCATGTCGAGGACGCCGGTTTCCAGAGACTACCGAGCACGCCGCATCTCTGCAGGATCTTGAGCAT
>JBFWQY010000024.1:0-81769 GCA_050249195.1 Bdellovibrionales bacterium | reverse complement strand
TGGCTTTTTCATGCCACGAATCGTGACACGTTTTTCGAACCCGCAAAACGCAATAAAACAACTGGAACAGCGCGTTTCCTGGCTTTCTACGCTATCCGCTTACCCACATTTTTCCACGAAGATCCATAAAAGGGTCGATAGGGCTGAAGCACGTCTTCGGTGTCTAGTGTCGTGGCCGTGGCTTTCACCCCCCCTATGGCGACGGCAACCAGGGTCATCAAGAGGACATCGGCAATTGCGGGACCTCCGCGGGCGCGGGCGCCGCTTCGACGGAAAAGGAGAAAACCTCTGATAAAACTTAGGGGATGAAAAATGAATTGCGTCACATCGTTGACATAGTACGAAGGCGGCGTCCATGCATCTACAAAAAGGTGCGTCGATCCGCGGCACATTGCGAACTCGCGGCTGTCCCTGTTATGTGTATTCGCATGGTGAAACATCACTGGGAAAGGAAACTAACGTGAAGGAAAAGGAAAAAGAAAAGTCGCCTAAGCCCCGCACTGTTGCTCATCCTCCGCATCACGTTCGTGGGACCGGATGAAGGCGGCGGCCAGAGAGTGTTTAGTTTGTCCCTTTGCCATGAATTCCACGCAAACCGTTTTTGGCGATGGACCCGGGGGCGCGACCATTATGATCGTGGGGGAGCAGCCCGGAGATCGTGAGGACCGTGAAGGATCACCTTTTGTTGGACCCGCAGGGGCCTTGCTTGATGAGATTCTGAGTGAGCTTAAAATTCCTCGAGGACAGATCTATGTCACCAATGCCGTCAAGCATTTTAAGTTTGTAAAACGGGGGAAGTTCCGCTTGCATCAGAAGCCCGTCGCTTCGGAGATCAATGCATGCCGGCCGTGGTTGGAAAAGGAGGTCGAGCTGATCGAACCCGAGGTGATCCTTGCGTTGGGGGCCACAGCGGCTCAATCCCTATGTGGACGCGTGGTCCGTGTCACTCAGGAACGAGGTCAGTGGCTGGCAAGCGCCTTTGCTCCAGGAGTTCGAGTGCGGGTCACGTGGCATCCGGCGGCGATCTTGCGCGCAAGAGGTGAAGAAGAACGCTCAGAGAAACGGACGCAGCTCCTGGAGGATGTGCGTGAGGCGTGGCGCCGGGTACGTGCCGTAGGACGCTCCCGGGTCCGCGATAGTGAGCTGCGATTGTAACTTGAAAGTCAAAGGTGCTGGTGGTACCGCATCAAGGTGTGTTGGATTCACGATTCGACGGGACTCTAAATTTCATTTTCAATTCCGATCATTTTTGCGCGGTGGAGAAACCAGCCGAATGGCTCACGACTCCCTCCCGTTCTCAGACGGATCCCAGGCCCTGCCTTGGGCGGGAATTGCAGAGGCAACTGGGCGTTCAAATTTATCCCGTGCACCGTCTGGATTTTGAAGTCAGTGGACTCGTTCTATTTGCGAAGTTCCAGGAGGCTCATCGCAGAGCTCAGGTATGGTTTGAAACGGGAGTCGTGGAAAAGACATATCATGCCCTTTCGCGCGCGGGTCATGCTGAGCCGCCGTGGGAGTGGGACGAATGGCACTGTCGGTTGGTTCGGGGTAAACGCCGCGCCTTTGAAGCCGCTCACGGTAAGGAGGCGAGGACGCGTGCCCGTGTGGTAACGGTGAAGGATCCATCGGAAGCCGCGACGTTTGTAACCTGGAAATGGGAGCTCCAGCCGCTCACAGGCCGATCCCATCAATTGCGCTATGAGATGGCACGGCACGGATATCCGATCCTGGGAGACACACTCTATGGCGCGGATCCGCGGACTGAACCCGGGATCGCCTTACGAGCGGTTGGACTGGATTTCACTCAAGTCCCCGCCGAAAACCGTCTGGGACTTCCGGCGCTACTGCGGTCGGAATAGAGCGCAGGAGTAAGTTCGGGAGCTTCTCTCCCAACGGACTTCGAGTGTGGGTTCGCGATTCTCATCTAGCTGAAGCCGGAAGGAATAAAGAATTCCTTGTTCAAAGGTTCCCTTAGTCACACCTTTCACCACAAGCGGCATCCCAGCCAAGCGAGCTCACGAATAGCGCGCTGTTTTCAAGAAAAGCAAGAGAGCCGTGATGTACGTGGCGCGTCTTAAGCCTGTCTTTCGCCCGAGTCTTTCACCAAAGTAAAGAGGCTGAGCTGAATTACAGGCATAAATGTTTCAACCGGACGCGATCGTTTGGCGAGCATTGCTGGGCCTGCAAACGTTAGTTATGGAGTCATGAGGGGCCCTGCAATCAATCACTGTCTCTTTACAAACGGACTTACTGAACGAAAGGATTTTCCCATGAAGAAACTGGGAGTTTTGGTTTTCACGTTTTTGCTTCCTTTGGTGTCTTACGCAACCGATATCCGTACAGTTGAATCGGTTATCGATGCCGCTATTCTCGATCTGAATGATGATGCGGGATTTGATCGCGCCGTACTAGTAGCTGAGGAGGAGGGGAGCGATGCAGACCTCTACATTTTCCTGTCCTCCTTTGATGAAGCCACGCGCGAGCACAAGACGGATCTCGCCGCTGTTAAGAAGGGTTTTGTTTTTAACGGTCCGATGTGGGGGCAACAACCCTCCCTCAGTGTGAACTCCAAGGGTTCGCTTCAGATCACATCGATGAACGAAGCGATTGGCCGAGGGCGTTTCACTCAGGTTCTCACTGTGGTTTACCGCAACAACCAGTTACTGGTCGGTGGGGTCACCTACACTTATCGGGACACTCTTGATCCTGAAGTGGGAGGAACGTGCGACGTCAACTTCCTCACCGGTAAAGGCATACACAACGGCAAGCGAATTCAGGTTCCCGCCGGCGGAATTTCGCTGGACGACTGGAGTGAAGAACAATTGGCGAAAGTCTGCCAGCTCAACTAGACTTTGGCTTGAGCCGTGAGCCTCAATTGCGGTAATCCGCATGGGGCTCGCCAAAAGTCGGGATAAAGGATAGCAGCTGAGGCCTGGTCGGCAAGAACCACAAGCTCATTAGGGTTCTTGCCGATAGAGGTAGAGCACATATGTCGACTTCAGCTGCCATCTCGGAATTGAAAGAGGGAATGACGCTTGGTCCTTACCGCATTGAGCGGAAGATTGGCCAAGGCGGAATGGGGCACGTCTTTCTTGCCGTTGAGGAGCGCCTCGGGCGCAAGGTGGCCCTTAAGACTCTGGCGGCTTGGGCGACACACGATCAAGATAGCCTGACCCGATTCTCCTCCGAGGCGAAGGCGTTGGCCATGGTTCGCCATCCCAACGTCGTAACGGTGCATGCCTCGGACTGCATTGGTGGCGTTCACTTTATCGCCATGGAGTATATTGAGGGCGTTCCTCTTAGTGAAGTCTGTATGAATCTGGCTCTTCCGGCGGTTGAGGCTGTGCCGCTGATTTTGCAGGTTCTTGAGGGGCTCAGCGCCCTCCATGACAAAGCGATCATTCACCGTGATATCAAACCCCAAAACCTTCTGCTGCAGAGAGATGGTCTGGTCAAAATCGTCGACCTCGGCGTGGCTAAGATCTATGCGGAATCCTCCGTGCAAACGGTTGCCGGCATCGTGCTGGGTACAGGCAATTACCTCGCGCCCGAAGTCGCCGCCGGCCAACCGGCCACAACACGCTCCGACCTCTGGGCTACGGGGGCCGTTCTTTATGAACTGATGACGGGCACACCGCTGGTCCCGGGACGAAATCTCGTCGATTCGTTGCGTCTCTTGGCGAGCTTTGAACTCCGATTTCCGCAGGAGTCTCTGACGTGGATCCCGGCCGAAATCCGTGACTTGATCAAGCGCATGTGTGCCCGTGATCCCCAGGAGCGCTGGGCGAGCGCCCGCGAGTTGATTCACTTGCTGAAGTCCTGGCTGAAGAGACAGCCGGCCCACGCCCAACCCCTTTATCCCTTGCTGTCCTTACCGATTCGGAATGCAACCCATACAAAGCGCCAGCTCCTTGCGAGTGGTTTCAATGAAGCCTCGGCGAAATTCATTCTTTTTTCAGCCCTCGGCCAGTCTGTGGGCGTGCAAGCAGGTTCGGCGGACACCACCGTTAAGCTTGAGCTTCCTCATGAACACCATATCGAACCCGCAGCCTTGACCCGAGCCATACACACATTCAAATCTTCCGCTCAACCGGCGGGAGCCTCGCAACCCAAGTGGTCGTTAAACCCAAACTCGACGTCATCGCGCCCGAGGGCTCTTCTGGCGCGTGCGCGGCTGCCCTATAGTTTGATCCTCTGGCTGGCGATGATCGGAATCGTTTTCATGGCTGTTCAAAAATTTCCTGACCTAGGGGACGACTGGCGTCGTCTCTGGTCTCGATCGAGTGCGTTTTTGGGTCAAAACATAGCGCGTGGAAAGAGCTCGACCACGAAGTTGGGACGCAAATTGGCCGCAGTCCTTTCATCACCTGCGCCCTCCGCCCTTGGATCCGTGAGTCTAAAATGGACACCCATCCCCGGGGCTCAGTCCTACCTCGTGCAACTCTCCTCGGACATGTCGTTTGAGAAGGACGTTGCGGACCTCACCTCAAGCACGAACGACTACACATGGAACCCCACGGAGCCCGGACGATTTTATTGGCGCGTGCGTGCCTATTTTGAGGGAGGTCAGGCGTCCCCCTTTTCCACCATTCGCGAAACCCATGTGAGACTGGCGGGTTTAATGCTTCCGGACGAGGTGAGCGCCAGAATCCAGAACAGAAAATTTCTGTTCACGTGGCCCTCATCTCCCGCAGCCGCGGCGTACTCCATTATGGTCAGCCGCAGGCCCGATTTTTCCGTCTACGAGTCCCTCGTGGTGTCGGAAAGCCGGGCTCAAGTCCCAGCCAACAAGTCGGGCGAGTACTTTATCAAAGTGATAATGATGAACGCCAAACGACAAGTCATTAGCTGGGACTCCAATGTGACGAAAGTCACGGCGCACGAGTGATTCTCGAGAGCTTTGCCCAAGAGAATCTCTTGAGCCCCCCGTCTTAACCAGTCTAAAAGATGTATGTTAGACCCAGATTGGCCATTAGGGTGCTGGCATTCAGTTTTCCCGTCGTCGAGCCTTCGAGTGTCGCGTCGAGAACTAAGCTTTCGAAAGTCAGTCCGGTACCCAAGGTGACAGTCGTGCTGTCAAAGTTTTCCTTCTTTGAGTCATTCGTTCCATCTTTAAACTCGTCTTTGTGGATGAGAACGTTCTGGGTCACAGAGCCGCGCAGGATTAGCCAATCGCGAAGAATGCGCTCAAGTCCCAAGCTCACGGGGAGAGCTAGATACTTTTGTTTTTTGTCGGTTGCACCATCCACCTCAAAGTCGGACTTTTGATCATCCCAATAGATTCCGGCCGAGCCAAAGACGAAGTTCCGCTCTTGCTTTCGGAGGTAGTGAAAATAGGTCGCGGAGACCGTGCGACCTTCGGAGTCTCCGCGTGCCGCCGCGCCGTCGTCGAAGCTGTATCCGTAAAGCCTGACGGAACCACCCACGCGACCGTCCTCAGAGAGTTTGTAGGAAGCGCCCCACTCCGTCGTAAGATCGCCGTCATACTCCTTCTTTAGGCCGGTGGAATCGATGTTTTCAGATTCGTGGAAGACGGCGAACGTCCCATAAACTTGAAGTGTTTCATTCTGCATACCCCCGCGCAAGACCAGTGTTCGGCCTTCGTCTTTGCCGTTATTGGCGGAGGTCCGATCATCCAGCGCATAGGCGTAATGGATCGAGCCGCCCCAGCGTTGATCACCCCCGGTGCCGGCGATGATCTCGATCGAGTTTTGGGGATCGAGGAAGTTATCGGCGGTTGAGGTCTGTTCAATAATGGCCTTGTTTTCCTTGGAGACGCGGCCCAGTTGGACGCCCAATCCCCATTTGTCCCACTGGTAAGCCAAGCCGCCTTCAGCTTTAGGACTGTTCGTCACACGGTTGGGATTTGTTCCCGTATCTGAATTGGTGGGCCCCGCTTCCAGATTCAGTTGATCGGGGAGCAGGGTAATCCATGCGGGATTGAGAAATACATTTCGACTGTCTTCGATAAAGAGTGAGCCGTTGGCATCCTGCCCGAGAGCCAGAAGGCGGGCGCGACTGGCGTGCGCGGAAGTTCCCGCGATTAGAAGTGAGGACAAAAAGAGGAAGCGAGACCAATGCAGCATGGTTTCTCCTTTTTTACGCGAGGCTGTGTTTAATGGAGCCATGAATCCATATTGAACTCGGACGGATTTCAACGTCTGATACTTCGCGCAAGCTTCCGTGAGCCAAAAAATTTGTTTGTGGACGCTGATCAAGTTTGCTAGCGTCAGCAAAAAAAAATGGGTTTGGGGGAAATCATGAATGTGGGATTGAGGCCTTTCGCACGTTCTTTGGGTCTCGCTTTTGTTGGCTTTGTGTGGATCCTTTCCGGTTGTTCCGATGTAGGGGACTCATCTGATCCGGTCGATGCGGGGATCGATATTCCCGCCTTTTCGAAGGGGGTTTCTGCGGATGCCGTTTCCGATCTCGAAGATCTAACGGCGCAACTGGGTCAGATGAGGGGTTCCAATTCTGAAAACGGTCCTGGTCTGGGAAAGATCAACGAGGTGTTGGCGGACATCCGACGGCATGTCGCCAGCAGCGGGCGGGTTGAGTCAGCGAACCGAAGCGATCTCTCGACCTATTCCACGATCGTGGCCCGGGTCTCGGCGGATTGTGTGGCCCGGCGGAGGACAGAGAAAGATGCCTCGCGAAGGGTTGAATCGATCTCGGGATGGGTCGAAAAGCGCGATGGGGCTTCCGCTTCCTGTTTGGTAGAAGGCGGGTGGAACTCGCGTTCCGCCACTTCGAACTTATCGCCAAATGAAATGGCCACGATCCACTCGCAGGGGCAGAGTCTGGGAGTTGCCGATACGGTGCAAAGGGAGTTCGCGGATCTGGATCTCGTGCGATTCTCGGTGAATTCGGAGTCCACCGTTTTTAACCGAAAATCGACACACAGGTTTAAAGATGCGGACAGGACAAAGGAGTCCGGCCGGCTGAATGTGGTTTTAACCATGAGGAACAAGAGTTCGGTGTCGATTCAGATTGGCGAATCGATTGAAAGTTCGTCCATTTGGCTTGATGATTCCACGCGGAGAACGTCTTCGTCACAGTCCATGGTGTTTGTTTTCAAGGGTTCCGCAAATCCCATTGTTTATAGAAAATCAGTTAACAGCGATGGAAAGGGCGTCACTAAAACGCACGTGGTGATTAACGACGAGGTCTTTGCGAACTAGGGCATTTCTTCTTCGAGCCATCTGCGAGCGCTCGCGACGGGCGACTGGCGAGTCGAAACAACACGTCATCCCGGACAAAGGGCTTGTGTGAACCACAAGCCCTTTGAATTTGCATTGGAAGTGCGCTTTCCTATCCCTCACGATGTCTTGGCCGTCGCGCTCCGTTCAAGGTTCTCCATCTCCGAATGTTCTCATTATTGCGGAAAAGCCTTCGGTGGCTCGGGATATCGCTCAGGTCGTGGACGCTAGCGTCTCGGCCAGCGGGTACTTTCATGGAAATGGTTATGCCGTCACGTGGGCGGTTGGACATCTGGTGGCCTTGCCCGAGCCCCATCAAATAGATCCCAAGTGGAAAAGATGGAGTTTTGTCCATCTGCCCATGTTCCCGGAAACTTGGCCTCTGAAAGTCGTCGATAAGACGCGTGAGCAATTTGAGGTCGTGCGCAAGCTCCTGGAGGCATGCGATGAGATCATTTGCGCCATGGATGCGGGCCGTGAGGGCGAACTCATTTTCCGATACATTTACGAGGCCAGCGCGTGCGAGAAACCTGTGCGACGGCTGTGGATTTCTTCTTTAACCGTTCAGGCCATTCAATCGGGCCTGAAAAACCTACGGCCCGGTCGGGACTTCGATGGTCTTGCCGCCGCGGCTCGCGCGCGAAGCCAGGCGGACTGGCTTGTGGGAATGAATCTATCACGCGCCTATGCGTTATCCACGCAGCAACCGCTGTTTGTGGGCCGGGTTCAAACACCGACGCTGGCGATGGTCGTTGAACGGGATCGCCAGATTCGAGACTTCCCTGCCGAAGACTACTGGGTGGTGGACGGCACCTTCAACTCCGGCTGTGGGGATTATGTCGGCCTTTACATGGGAGAGACATGGCCTGTGACGGACTCGACCATGCAAAAACAATTTTCTCGCGCGGAAAAGGAGAAGCTCACTGCAGGGCTCGAAGACCTGCGACGGGGGAAAGCCTGTGTTCGAAATATCGAAGTGAAGGACGTGCGACAAGGAGCACCGCAATTCTATGACTTGACCGAGCTCCAACGTCATTGCAATCAGCTGTTTGGCTTTACCGCCGCGATCACATTGGAGCTGGCCCAGTCGCTTTATGAACAGCACAAGGTCATAACTTATCCCCGTACGGACAGTCGTTACCTTTCGCAAACGGTGGCGGCAACGCTGCCGAAAATCGTGGATGTTATACGAGGTCCTTACGAGTCGCATCTGGGCGCGGCGACGGGTGTCGCCCCTTTGGACTCCCGGCATGTCAACGACTCTCGAGTGACGGATCATCACGCCATCATTCCCACAGCTGTAAAATCAGGGGCTCAGGCTCTCTCTGTCGACGAACAAAAAGTCTACGATTTGATCTGCCGCCGTTTGTTGATGGCCTGGCAGGCGGAGCATGTCACCGAGGTCACCACAGTTATCACTGAGATAAATGGCCGCCACGTGTTCCGCACGTTGGGAACCAGGGTCGCGTTACAAGGCTGGAAGGCTTTGGAAGTGGGGGTGAACGCGAGCGAGGCCACCCTTCCAAGCGGCCTGAGTGAGCATCAGGAAGTTCAGATCGTGGCTCTGGAATATCGGCAGATGAAAACGGATCCTCCGCCTCATCTGACGGACGCCACTTTGCTTTCGGGGATGGAAACCGCGGGTCGCCACCTCGAGAATCGCGAACTCGCGGACCATATTCGCCCTTGCGGACTTGGAACGCCGGCGACCCGCGCTTCGATCATTGAGACCTTAGTTTCCCGCAAATATCTGGAGCGGCGGAAGAACTTTCTGGTTGCGACACCACTCGGCCATCAATTGATCGAGACCGTACATGAAAGCGTGAAAAGTCCGGCTTTGACGGCCGCATGGGAAAAGAAACTCGCCGAGATTCAGCATGGAAAGTTGACGCCGGAGAGTTTCCTATCAGAGCTTAAAGATGAAATCGCCCAACGTATTTGTGAAATTAAAACCATCAGCCCACCGGCCGGCTTTCTTTCACGTACGTCTCCGCTGACAGGTCCAAACGGTCGCAAGGCCACAGCCCCGAATGAATTGCGGGCTCTGTTGCGGGAGCGTTTTCATTTCGACGAGTTTCGCGCGGGACAAGAGGAGATTTGTCGGGCCGTCACCGAAGGCCACGACGTCCTCTTGGTCATGCCCACGGGTGCCGGTAAATCCATCTGTTATCAACTGCCGGGCCTGGCGCGCGCGGGCACAACGCTTGTGATCAGCCCCCTGGTCTCGCTTATAGAAGATCAGGTATCCAAGCTGCAGCGTCTGGGATTAGCGGCTGAGCGTATTCACTCCGGTCGCGCGTACGAGGATAGCCTTCATGTGAGACAAAGGTTTCTGGCCGGTGAACTGGATTACTTGTTTATTGCGCCTGAACGTCTTGCCGCCCCGGGCTTTCCCGAGCTCCTGCGACTGAGGCCTCCGGTCCTGATTGCCATCGACGAAGCTCACTGCATTTCACATTGGGGGCATGATTTTCGAACGGATTACCGTCGCGTGGGCGAGCGGCTGA
Organism: Bdellovibrionales bacterium; assembly: GCA_050249195.1. Lineage (GTDB taxonomy): Bacteria > Bdellovibrionota > Bdellovibrionia > Bdellovibrionales > UBA1609 > JALHOQ01. The sequence goes on along the minus strand of JBFWQY010000024.1, from coordinate 72,063 downwards.
AGCAGCTGCGCCCCGTTCCCGTGGTGGCGCTGACAGCGACGGCCACACCGTACGTGCAAAACGATATCTGTCAGCTGCTCGGCCTCGAGAACGAAAAGCGCTTTATCTGCGGCTTTCGGCGATCCAACATCTCGATTCACGTCACGCAGATGGCGCCAGGCGATCGTGCGCCCGCGATTCGGTCTCTGTTGCGCAATCCTGAATCCCGTCCTGCGATGATCTATGTCCCCACACGCAAGAAGGCGGATGAGCTCGCCCAGGACCTGTCGGGCCTATTTGCGGTCGGAACCTACCATGCGGGCCTGTTGTCGAAGGATCGAGATCAGGTTCAGTCTCGCTATCTCGAAGGCGAATTGGACGTGCTTGTCGCCACAACGGCTTTTGGCATGGGTATCGATAAATCCAATGTGCGAACCGTGATCCACGCGGCCGCACCTGCGAGCGTCGAGGGCTATTACCAGGAGATTGGGCGAGCCGGACGCGATGGCCTTTTGAGTCGCGCCTACCTCTTCCATTCGCCTGGCGATCTGAAAACCCACGAGTCCTTATTTGCGATGACCTATCCTCCAATCCGCGTTCTTGAGGATCTCTACGCTGAATTGCGGAGAGTGCCCGAACCGATAGATGTGATCCGCTCGCGACTGGCCTTTATGGATCCAGATGTCTTCTCGCGCGCGCTCGCACTGCTCTGGGCGAACCGAGGCGCCCTGATTGATCCGGCCGAGAACATCTTGCGGGGAGAGAGAGCTTGGGAAGACCTGTATGCGCTTCAGCGGGCTCAGAAACGCACTCAACTCGAACAGGTGGCGGCGTTTGTGGCTTCCAGCGGCTGTCGCATCCTGGAGCTTGTCTCCCACTTCGGAGACTCGAAGGACGCTGGTCAACCGTGCGGGATCTGCGATCGCTGTCAGACAGGGCTTTTCCCTAACGGCCCCTGTTCAGGTTCAGATTTTCTTCCAGGAACTCAACCCGGAACTCGTCGCTAAACACCAGAATCTCACCGTTCTATTCTCTATTCTGCGGCCCAGATCTCTTCTTCTTCGGTGGGGGCGGCGTTGTCTGGTACCAAGGAGTCGCCGCAGCTGACCGCGTTCCATTCAATCCCGTGGAAGGCTTTTATGGGCCCGGGCACCCACCATAAATTCAAGGCGCGGCCGAGCCGATGCTTCAATTCACCGTCGGCCGCTCTGTAAATCTCCGCAAGCTCCGCGAAGACGGATTCCATAATCTCAGGCTGATTGCGGCGTTGCCAGTGGCGGCCAATTGCAAGCACCAACGCAGATTTGACATTGATATGGGACTCCTTCTCAAAGGTCTTGAACAAAAATGCGCCAACTGAGGGTGAGACGCTTTGAGCCAGTGCCTCCGCAGCATGCCTGCGCACGGCCGGGCTCGGATCGATTAGCAAATTCTCTTGCAGCCATTCGGCAACGAAGGGATGCTTCTCGGCCATGCTTCCAATCACGTGCGTCAGGGCCACCCGCAACGGAAGGATCCGTTTGGATTCGTCGAGTGCGATGAGGCGTTCGGCGACGTCAGAATCTTGTGTGGTTAATCTTCTCAAGACGTCAATGATAGCTCTCTTCTTTGCAAGACTTGTCCCATTCCAGCGGTTCTTGATATAGGTGATGAGCGTCTCACAATGCTCGAGCGATAAGAGGAGATCGGAGCCAAGCGGAAGCATGGCTTTCGCAAGTTCTGACACCTTCCGAGCTGTCTCGTCTCGGGTTGCTGAAAGTGCAGATCCTAAGAGATTACGAACAATGAGATCTTCCATATCTGGGTCATAGATGCCGTCAAGGCGAGAATCGACAACTCCATCGCCTCCCCTTAGCTCTAGCGGGGAGGATCGCGTATACCCCAATGCATCACCGATGTCTCTCCGCAATTCCGAATCGTCGGTTTGAAGAGCGAGTGCTAGAAGGTCACCGATAAGATCGAGATCTAAAAGACTCTGAATTTTCAAAGATCTGATAGTGGAGCGAACAGCCGGGCGATGAGGGGAGCGCAGGCCGTGGCGATGAAGCTCTACAAGCACCCGAAAAACCCGCACGTGCACCGATTTGTCGCGTAGAAACTCGGGATGGATGCGTGTTGCTCGAGTGGCCGCGCCACCTTGAAGAAAATCACTGAGATCCCGAACGAGCGGAATGAAAACCGTAACATTCCGAATGAGACCGTCAGCCTCAATCTGATCGATACCGGTGAGGGATCTTAGCGCCAGGCCCTGGGAATGGAGAGCGTCGAGTTCCTCCTTCACTTCCTTGATCGAGCGTAGCGAGCCCGCCATAGCCGACGTTAAAGAAAAGGCCTGACTGAAAATCAGGCAGAAAATCAGTTTTCGCATGGTCAAACTTTCCTGCAATTTTCGTGCACCTACCAGGCCGTTCTTGGGCCCTCAGAACTGGCGCGAAGTGAGTTAAATCCGAGAAATCTCTTCGCAAAAAAATGCCTCAAAATGCGGAAATTGTCCCTTCTGGTTTACAATTTCCGTCGATCTTAGACAATGAACGGAGTGGGCACAAAGATCATCTGGGTGAGTCCAGATTTCAAGCCAAGATGCCGTTAGAGGAAATCGGCGTTAGAAGAATCCAGGCCGTGAGGGGAGAATGTATGAAAAGAAGACACTTCTTACAATGGACGGTCGTGCCGACCCTTTTTCTTCTCCTCATTCCGTTTCAGAACTGTGCACCTGTTCACGAAACCCCGCTTTCGATGGGTTCCCTTCAGGGAACGCCCGCCGGTGCCCTTACGGACACGTTTACGTCCATTCGACAGAACATTCTGGATCCCAAGTGCGTGGACTGCCACCGAGCTCTGGGTCAAGTTGCGCTTGACAATTATTCCGACGTTCTAGGGACCCTTTTCCCTGGTAGTCCGGAGGCCAGCGTCCTCTATACATCGGTGGAGGACGGCACCATGCCCCAGGGCGGCCCACGGCTGAATACCGCTGAGCTTTCCGCCATCTATGACTGGATCGCTCGCGGCGCTCCCAACGATTAGTTGAGAGCGAATAATGTGACTTCACTGTTCGCTTGAGTTTCCGTCCGAAACCGGCCGGGTTCTAAGGACTTAGAGGAAGTCTTTGGAATCAGGAGTAAGAATTGTGGGCACTTCGTTTTGAGACACCCGAACATGGCAATTGGGTAATTTCTCTCTGGGCCAGGCACTACCATTGCATTCTCTCTAGGTTATCCCGTCCGTTCGCGCGAAATTTCCGCACCCCGCACGCTAGGAGAAGTTTCATATGTTGCGTATGGCATTGGTCCTGCCCTTTGTGGTGAATGTATCCCACGCTGATGAAGACTGGATCGCAAAATTTCAGACCTGCCAGGAAGAGGTGAAATCCCGATCAGCGGTGTTTGCGGAGAAAGATCGTCCGGCGCTCGAAATCTACAATCAGCTCCTGAGAGAGCTTGGCCCTGAAGTTCACGAGAGGTTTGGCAACTTGGAGGATAAGAGGGAACGCAACACGCGATTCTACGACCGAACGGATAGGGAGATCCTCGCCGCCATTCGGGATCAAGCGGACGAGGCTGAGATTGCGGATTTACGTGCAGGGGCCGAAAGGATCGCGGGAGACCGACTGAAGATCGAAGCCGCTTGGAGGGCTGAGTTGGTCAGCGCTTTGACCGGTAAATATAAAGATCGGTTCGCTCGAATCGCGGAGTCTGCGGCCAAGTCCGGATTCTCGGTTCGCATCAAAGATCAATGGATTGAGATTTCCTACGACCATATTCCAATAGTGGATCACAAGGGTCACACCCGTATCGTTCGCTTCGGGGAGTTTAGTGAAATCACCTCTACCGCCGTGAATGTCTCGGCGGGAAAGGATCCCCGCGACCAGGAGGAACTGAGTACCCACGATTACTTTGGCATCCATATCCCGGCGTGTGGCAGGCAAGTTCTACGGGAAAGGCTCTCGCCCCATCTTTTGGCTTACCTTGAATCCACCTCTCATTTCGCTCGGTCCGTGCCATCCACAGCAAGGCCCCCTGTGGCGACTCCGCCGCCGCGCCCCCCTCAGCCGGAGAAAGTGCCGGCACCGCAGATCGCAATTTGACGGCGACGGAAGGTTGTTCGAGTGTGACGTATTGCCTCCTTCCTGGACTCCGGCGTCCCCTCGGGCGCATAATCTCTAAAGCATCATGCTTTTTTATTTCATTCGACATGGCGAAACAGACGCCAATCGCCAGCAGCTCCTGGCGGGCGCCGGGATGGATCATCCGCTCAATCTGGACGGCCGGGCACAAGCGCGGAGGCTTGCTTCTGTCTTTCGTGAACTTGTGCCGCACCCGATTCATCGGCTTCTGGTGAGCAGTATGACTCGGACTCGGCAAACGGCTGAGCCGCTGGCAGAAGCGTTGGCTCTAGAGATTCAGCTTGTTCCTGATTTCCGTGAGTGGCATCTGGGCGAGTGGGAGGGCAAGAGCTTCTTTGATTTTGGTCATCTCCTCTTGGGCGAAGGCGAGCCCGCGGGCGGCGAAGCGCGCCAGGTCTTCTACTCGCGTATCGAACAGACCTGGCGTGCCCATCATTGTGATCAGAATCCCTATGTGATTGTCAGTCATGGAGCCGTCTGGTTGGCGCTGCAGGACCTTTTGAAAATGCCGCGATTCAAAGTCAGCAATTGCGATATCGTAAAGGTTCAAAGCGATGGGACGCGCTGGTGTGCCCAGATCTTGTCCTCATAGGGGAGGACAGGAGTCCACGCATGCGGCGTTGGTGGCCACCAGTCGCTGATCCAGGCACTCCTTGGTTTTCTTATGCCGAACCACCGACAAATCCGGGGAATTGAGATTGGGACTCAGACCAAAACGGGCGCGACACGCCGCCACCGCGTAACGGGTCAAGCCCTCGCGAAAGGTGGAAGACTCCTTCAGATAATCTTTGGCGAGGTAACGATTAATCCCAATCCCGCCCTTTGACGGCGAGCTTTGGGCGATGACGAAATCAAAGCGATTATAGCTGATCTGATTTGCGTTGCAGTCGGCGGCGCGCGTGATTTCGTCGAGCCCAAAGGGATCCTCGCCCATATCGTCCACCATCACGACATGACCGTTGATCGCGATCACGTCGCCCGGGAGCAAGCTCGTGGTCCGGGTCAGGGTGATTTTCTGCAGGCAGCGCATGCCATTGGATTGCGGCTCCTTAAACGCACGTGAGCCGATTCCGTGAACCAGCGAGGCCTTGAGCGGCTTCTCGGGGTCGGGATCCATTTTGAGTCCGGCGAGTGCGAGGGCTGAAAAAACAAGCGCGGAACAATCGACACCCAGAACAGGCTCTCCCGAGCCTCCATTCTTAAACATGTTTAGCTCGGCCGGAGATCGGGACGTCGTATAGGGTTTTCCACCGAAATCATAGATCATGGGATCATTGCGGACCTCAAAGCACGAGTTTTTGGCTAGGCGCTGACCCTGAATATAATAATGGCTCGCGTTCACCGAGGCGAGTGACGCAATCTTTCGTCTCTGCCCTCCCTGGGGATGGCGGCCTACAATCTCAACTCCGCGCACGCTGGCGGTTTGCGATGTCATAGGGGGAAGAGTCAAAACATCGCAGCTTTGATAGGCTGTGGCTAAGGTTTGCTTCAACCCGAGGATCTCCGGCCGTCCGGCGGCTTCCAGCTGTTCCCAAATCGTTCTGAAAGCCATGAATGGTGGTGTGGGCGAAGGGCCGGGCGCGGGAGGGGCTGAATCTGGGTCAATGTCGTCCGTGGGCGCTGGCGGATCGGGCTGGACACAGCGGGCGTCCAGATCCTTCTCCGCTAAAGCCAGTCGCGCCCGCGAAGCCTGCAGTGTCTTTTGGAGATTGTCGTGCACTGAGGTCACGCGAATCCCGATTTCGAGTTCCGCGAAGGCTTTTTTCCATCGCTCGGAATCCGTGGGCGCGAGGTGCTGGCGAATGCCGGAGATGATACCATCATAGTGGTCAACAAACGCGTTCACATAGGATTCAAACTTCTCTCCGGAATAACCCCGTTCCGAGCCGATTTGAATCAGGGCGGTCTTCAGCTCGGGGGCGGTGGGATACTCTCCCCCGTCCTCGGCCAGACGATGCAAAGTGTTCCACATTTCACTCTGGCTGAGCTTGCAACCTAAATTGTCGAGTGACTCGGAAGCCAATACCAGAGCGGATTTCCCGGGTGATCCACAGCCGGTCAAAATGAGAATTCCCAACGCGAGGAGGAGTCTGAATTGAGTTTTCATATGGGCGTACATCGGATGAGCGAGGCTTGGGTTGAGTCCAGGATCGTGGCGAGCAACCCAGGAGGCTTGGCCTCAGCCGTTTCGTAAAACTGTCAGTTCCGCAAACAGGGACCAAAAGCAGCAATGCGTTATGGATGCGATGGAATTCCCTTTATGCTGTCTACGAGTTATTCGTTTTATTCGGAATGGACGTTCGTGAACGCAATTAGGGATTTAAATTAGAGATAAATTAGAGGTGGAGATCATCGCATGAATTCATTCGCGACCCTTACCAGAATCACAATCGGCGGAAAAACCTATTGCTACCACTCCTTGCCCCAGCTGGGGCGAAAGCTGGGCGTTGATCTTGGCCGTTTGCCCTATGGACATAAAATTCTCTTAGAAAATCTCTTGCGATTTGAGGACGGAGAGGTGGTCAAGAAGGCCGATATTGAGGCCCTGTTGAACCACGACCCGGTCAAAGAATCCGACTATGAGATTCAATTTACGCCGGGACGGGTTCTACTCCAGGATTTTACGGGTGTTCCGGTTGTCGCGGACCTCGCGGCGATGCGGGCGGCGATGGTCGCGCGCAAAGGGAATGCGGAAAAGGTGAATCCGCTTCAGCCGGTCGACCTGGTTATTGATCATTCGGTTCAAGTGGATCATTTTGCGGAGCCTGAGGCCTTGCAGAAGAACCTGAAACTCGAATTTCAGCGCAATCAGGAGCGCTACGAGTTTCTGAAATGGGGCCAGGCGGCGTTTCGCAATTTTCAGGTCGTGCCACCGGGGACTGGAATTTGCCATCAGGTCAACCTGGAATACCTCGCCCATGTGGCCATGAGTGCGGATGTGAAGGGTGAGCCGTTTCTCTACCCGGACACCTTGGTGGGAACGGATTCGCACACACCCATGGTGAACGCGCTTGGTGTGGTGGGTTGGGGCGTGGGCGGAATCGAAGCGGAGGCCGCCATGCTGGGACAACCCTGCACGATGTTGATCCCTCAGGTGGTCGGATTTGAGATGGTGGGGCAGCTTCAGCCGGGAACGACGGCCACCGATTTGGTCCTCACAGTGACTCAAATGCTGCGCAAGAAAGGCGTGGTGGGAAAATTCGTGGAATACTTCGGCGACGGGGTCAGCACCTTGAGTGTCGCGGATCGAGCCACCATTTCGAACATGTCTCCTGAGTACGGCGCCACCATTGGAATTTTCCCTGTGGATGCGAAAACCATCGAATACCTCAAAGTCACCGGCCGAACGGAACGGGCCGAGCGCGCCGAGCAGTACTACAAGGCGCAGGAGATGTTCGTGGAATCCGGCGCGAAACAGCGGGCTCGTTATGCCGATGTCCTGACCCTCGATTTGGGAACGGTTGAGGCGTCGTTGTCTGGACCGTCCAAACCTCACGACCGTTCATCCTTGAGTCGGGTGCGAAGCTCCTTTCGAAAGTTTGCCGCCGGCCGCTACGCGGAATCACTGAAGAGCGTGCCCGCCGAGCGTTTGAATACCTGGGTTGAAGAGGGCGGCGCATTGAAGACGCGTTCGTTGGAGATAGAGCCTGTGCACCCGGATCAGGAACTTGGATCTTTGGGTACATCGGTTCCCGTTAGGGATCCGCGGGGGCATACGTATAAACTCACTCAAGGCTCTATTGTGATTGCTGCGATCACGTCGTGTACGAACACGTCCAATCCGGATTTGATGCTGGGTGCGGCTCTCCTGGCGCGCAATGCGGTCAAGAAGGGGTTAAAGGCGAAGCCTTGGGTCAAGACCAGCTTTGCTCCTGGTTCGACCGTGGTGACCAGTTATGTGAAAGATGCCGGCCTGATGAGCTCTCTGGAGGCTCTCGGATTTCATCTGGTGGGTTACGGTTGTACCACCTGCATTGGCAATGCGGGGCCATTGCCGGCGCATATTCAGGAGGCGATTGAGAAGGGCGGATTGGCGACGGCGGCTGTCCTCTCGGGGAATCGCAATTTTGAGGCCCGCATTCATCCCAGCGTTCTCGCCAACTATCTGGCTTCACCGCCGCTGGTGGTGGCCTTCGCTTTGGCCGGCAATATTCAAGTGAATCTTTCGGTCGACCCTGTGGGCTACAATGATAAGGGCGAAGCCGTTTACTTGAAGGACATCTGGCCGGATCGCCAGGAACTCGCGGGTCTGGTGCGCCAGCATGTCACTTCAAAGATGTTCAATTCCGCATACGGCGATGTTTTTACCGGAGATACGAACTGGCGAGCCTTGCAGTCGGCAGGAGGCGCCACCTACGCCTGGTCGCCGGACTCCACTTATATTAAGCAGCCGCCCTTCTTTGAGGCCCAATTGATCGAAGAGGCCAAGGCTCGCGAGATCACTGGCGCCCGTGTTTTAGGACTTTTCGGCGACTTTATCACCACGGACCATATCTCCCCCGCGGGGAGCATCGGTAAGACAACCCCGGCAGGGCAATACCTGATTCAACACGGGGTGCAACCCGTCGATTTCAATTCGTATGGAGCTCGCCGTGGGAATCATGAGGTGATGATCCGTGGCACATTCGCGAATGTGCGGATCAAAAACCGTCTGGTGGATAAGGAGGGGGGATTCACCCGAATTTTCCCTGAGAATAAAGAAACAACAATCTTTGATGCGGCTGAGGAGTACCGTCGCCGAGGAACCCCTCTGGTTGTGATTGGTGGAAAGGAATATGGCTCGGGTTCGTCGCGGGACTGGGCCGCTAAAGGCACGCGTCTTTTAGGTATTCGAGCTGTGATCGCCGAAAGCTATGAGCGGATTCACCGTTCCAATTTGGTGGGAATGGGAGTGCTACCCCTGCAGTTCATCGATGGTGTGACGGCGGGCTCGATAGGGCTTACGGGGGAAGAGGTGATCGATATTTTGGGATTGGACCAGATGCAGCCCAAGTGCCCCGTTGAAGTGGTTGTTAAGCGGGGAGGCCAGACCCAAAGATTTAAGGCGCTTTCGCGTATCGATACCCCGAATGAATTGAAGTATTTCCGCTCGGGCGGGATTCTTCCCTTTGTTCTCGGGCGTCTCTAGAGTGGTTAAGAACGCGCGCCCTTAGAGTTCGATCTGGCTGCCGATTTCAATTACCTGATTGGGCGGAATGCGGAAGAACTGGGTGGCCCGATAGGCGTTTCGTGTCATGAACGAAAACAGGTGCTCACGCCAGAGCGCCATTCCTCCCGGTTTTGCGGCCGCGATCAATGTTTCGCGACCAAGGAAGAAGGTGATCTCATCGAGGGGCACGTCCAATCCTTTGAGTCTTAAAGCATCCAGGACTTCTGAAATTGATGGAGATTCGATAAATCCAAAGAAGCACGTGACGCGATAAAATCCTTCGCGAAACTTCTCCACGCGGGCGCGTTCGGCGCGCTGAACCCGTGGGATTTCGCGGGTCACAAGACTGAGAACAATCACGCGCTCATGAATCACCTTGTTATGATGTAGGTTGCGCGCAAGTGCCGGTGGAATCATCTGCGGATCCGTGCTCATAAACATAGCCGTGCCCGAGATATGGCAAACCTCTTGCGGCAAAGGGGTGCGAACGAAATCTTCGAAGCGTTGGCACTGGGACCGGAGGCGGATCGCGAGAATACGCCGGCCGCGCTTCCAAGTGGTCAAGAGTATAAATACGGCGGCCGCCACCACCAATGGAAACCACCCGCCATGTGGGATCTTGACCATGTTTGCACCTAGAAATGTCATATCGATCAACAAAAAGGGAACGCCGACGGCGGCGATATGCCAGAGCTTCCACTTCCAGCGCCGGTGTGCGACGAACAAAGACAGGCAGGTGGTGATCAGCATTGTACACGCCACCGCAATTCCGTAGGCGCCGGCCAGATTGCTCGATGTCTGAAAGGTGAGCACCAGCCAGATGGTGGCCAGCATAAGGGCCCAGTTCACTCCGGGAATGTAGATTTGGCCGATCTCCTGATGTGAGGTGTGGACAATGCGCAAGCGCGGACAAAAACCCATCAGCACAGCTTGGCGGGTAAGGGAATACACACCCGAGATCAGAGCTTGCGACGCCACGATCGAGGCCAGTGTGGCAATGGCCACTGTGGGGTAAAGGGCCCATGACGGCGCCAGAAGGTAAAATGGATTTTCAACCGCAGACGGTGAGGAGATCAACAAGGCGCCCTGTCCTAGATAGTTCAGGAGCAGTGTGGGCATGACAATATAGGTCCATCCGATACGAATGGGTGTTCGCCCGAAATGGCCCATATCCGCGTAAAGCGCCTCACATCCCGTCACCACCAGGATGACGGAGCCAAGCGCCCAAAAGACATCCATTCCCAGGCGGCCAAAGATATCAAACGCGTAGTAGGGATTAAAAGCCTTCAGAACTTCCGGTGTATAAAAGATCTGTGGCGCGCCCAGCACCGCAAGCATGGCAAAGTAAATGAGAATGACGGGACCGAAGACAAATCCGATTTTGGCCGTTCCCGATTTTTGCAAGTGAAACAGGCCGGCCAGAATGCAGACGGTAATGGGAACAATGTAATCGTTAAAAATCGGAGTGGCGATTTTTAGGCCTTCGATAGCGGACAAAACGGTAATGGCGGGCGTGAGCATCCCCTCGCCGTACAAAAGCGCGGCGCCCAGTAGCCCGAAGTAAATCATGTAACGCTTGGGTCCTCCCGATGTCTTGCCCGGAGGCACGGCAAGGGCCAAAAGCGCGAGAATTCCACCTTCACCTTTGTTGTCCGCACGGAGCACGAAGAAGATATATTTGCCCAGAACAACAGCGATCATGGACCAAATGATGAGCGACAATATCCCCAGCACATTACCGGTCGAGACGGGGATGTCGTAATGACCTGAAAAACATTCTCGAATCGCGTAGAGAGGGGAGGTTCCGATGTCCCCGTAGACAACGCCAAGCGCTCCTAATGTCAGAGCCCAAAGTCGTGAGGATCCATGTTGCTTTTCGTCAATCATGCGTGAGGCGCCTTTTTTGCTCCTGTTTAAACTTAAGATCAAGCATATTATGGCTATATATGAGGAGCCGAGCAACCTCGAGGACCTGAAGGTTTAAGCGCGTGTTTTTAGAGCGTGAGCTGAAGCGGTTTGTCCGCCAAATCCGCCCCGGATTGATAGGGGCGACCACCAATCCCAATATCAATTTGATTCAGGTCATTGAAGAGCTTCAGGCGACTCCGCAGATGCGCGACCAGATTGCCGGGGCGCTGAGAAATTTTCTCTCCTCGAGGGATTTCACGACAGCTCTGACGGAAACGGGACTCACCTTAGAGGCCGGGGTCTTCACCGAGGTCTATAAGAGGTTGGAGTACAAGCTTCTCCCGAAGTCTGTCGACAACGCGGATATTCTGGGCTTTCTCATGCGCCTCTTTGATAGCCAAAGTGATGCGTCCTGGCTGGAGACTGTGGATCGCGATCTTTTTGGACGTTTTTTAGGCCTGCTTCTTCCCGACCGCGAGGCCCTGATTGAAGAGCTCGCCCCCCAAATCTTCATGAGCCTTGAGATCTTGAGTCTCCGTCTGGCGGGATTGGGTTACGACCCTCTTGTGACGCATCGGCTGCGCCCGCGTCGGGAGTATCGCCATGCCTTTATGGATGTGAGCCGACATGTTCACAGTCTAATGGACGGCAAAGGGGAGTCCGCGTTGCCAGATCTGCGCGAGGCTCTGAACCGGTGTTCTGAAGCCGTGAAATGGATTCGCTCACGTCGGAATGTGGATGGTGCGTCCTTGGACCTGACCTATCGATTAATGAAAATCCAGCAGGTGGTTCATCGGATGCAGCTACTCATCGATCTTATACAGTGCATGTTGAGCGGCTGGAAAGGACAGCCCGCGCAGCAGCTCTTTTTTGAGATTGTTCTGGCGGCGATCCGCCGTTTCGACTTAAGCCGCTTTCTAGGTGAAAACCTCGAATTGCTGGCATTCCAGATTACCGAGCACACGGGACGCGCCGGCGAGCACTATATCACGCGCAGCCGGGCGGAGTGGCAGTCCATGTTGAAATCAGCGGCGATGGGTGGAGTCATCGTTGCGGGCTTGGCCATGTGCAAGATCTTGCTGTCAAAATTAGGAATGCCTCCAGTTCCCGAGGCGTTGGTGTATGGATCCCTGTATGCGGGGGGATTCCTCATGATCTATTCAATCGGCGCGACTTTGGCTACGAAGCAGCCGGCCATGACGGCAAGCACTTTAGCGTCCTCATTGGACGTCGCCAAGACGTCCTCCGATGCGATGGACAACCTGTCGGAAGTGATCATTCGTACGATCCGATCGCAGCTGGGCGCGCTGTTGGGAAACTATACGATGGCCTTTCCAGTCGCGGCGCTTGTGAGCTGGGCGCTGTATCGCGCGGGAATTCCTCTGATGTCTCCCGAAAAGGCCGCATCCATGCTGAAATCTCTGCATCCCTTCCAAAGTCTTTCGTTTTTTTACGCGGCGATAGCTGGCGTCGGGTTGTTCCTGAGCGGGCTTCTCGCCGGCGCCGCCGATAATTGGTTTATATTCAACAACGTCGGGTTACGTCTGAAACAGTCTTTGTTCTTAAGACGTCTGGTGGGACCTCAGAATCTAGATCGAGCGATCCTCACGATCGATCAGAACTTGGGATTCTGGACGGGCAACGCAAGTTTAGGATTTTACCTCGGAACCGCAGGCGCGATCGGAACCATCACCGGCCTTCCCATTGATACTCGCCACATTACGTTTTCTTCGGCTTCGTTTGGAGCGGGATTGGCGAGTTTGAATTTTCAGGCGAGTACTGGCGTTGTTCTCATGATCGTAGCGGGCGTGTTCGTGATGGGGTTAATCAACCTGGCGGTGAGCTTCTCTTTAAGTCTACTCGTCGTCGTGAAGTCGCGTCAGATCCGCTTTGCGCAGACCGGTGAACTCTTTCGCCTCCTCTGGCAGAAATTCCGTCGCTGCCCCTGGGACTTTGTGTTTCCGCCCCGAGAAAGCTCTGGCTCCTAGCGCACAGGAGCGCTCGAACTCCGCTGCCGCCGCATATGCGTATTGCGCCGGACCGCCGCTCCGACTATGGGCTGCGTCATCAGCCGCACGCTGTGGTCTCCTCGGCTCTTTCTTTGACTGCACCCCGCGAACCGTGTACCTCATAGGGTTTCGAGATCTCCCAACAATCGGGGCGTGGCGCAGTCTGGTAGCGCGTTTGCTTCGGGAGCAAAAGGTCGCTGGTTCGAATCCAGTCGCCCCGACCAAAAAATTCTCCTGATAGTTAGCAAAAACTGAATATCCCCAGAGTTCTAAGTACTTAAGATCATAACGAGTCGAAATCCTGACCTTTCTGAATGTCCTTCTACGCCCGTTGAAGTCCCTGTAGTTCCCTTCCATTTCCCTGCCACCGCTGCCCCTCACTTGTAGAATTCTACAACCGTTCAAAAAATCCGTCCGCTCGGGCGAATTCCACAAACGTTCAAAATTTCATCCCCAAACCCTTGGAAAGAGAGGTTCCTTAGGAATAATCATGCGGTCCAACAACTCCTGCCACCGGTTCCCATTGTGCTGGGCGAGTTCGTATCCCATTTGCAGGGTGCGGTAGCTCATTTGGTTCAATGAGCCCGAAGTGAGTCTTGAACAGAGGAGTCTCGCGACTTCGCTAGCCTTGCTCGTGTCCGGAAACCAAGCTTTGTCGTGTGCTGCCTTTGCCAGAAGTTCCTTTGCTCGGGCCGGTGTGACCTCAATCTTGCAGGGGAAACTTCGAGACCTGACAGCGTCAGCATCAGCCGTTGATGGGAATGAATTGCAGATGATCACGAGCTTGCCCTCGAACGAAAACTCGTCGGTCGCGGCCTTGCTGCTCGTGGAGCCCCAGCGAATCAGTCGGCTCTTCCCCTGTCTCCATGTGGCCGCTTTCAGAATGGCCATTGAACTTTGATCGTTGAAAAGCCCGGCGCAGTCATCGATCACTACGAAGCGCTTTGCGTTTTCATACAGGAAGTTGAAGAGATGAAGCGGCGTAGAATAAGCGCCCAGATGCACTCCCGATACACCTGCCGCCCTCATCGCTTCGTCAACAGCGGTCGTTTTGCCCCATCCTGCCGGCCCTTCGACGATTAGGGCGTGCATGCGTTGACTGACCTTAACGGTTATCAACAAACTCCTGATTGTGTCGATGCGGACGATGGTTCGTGGACCAAGATCGTCTTGTATTTGAATCACTAGGAACCGCGCGAGGGGTCATCCACGGGAACGGCCCTGGCCTTATCTTAAAAACCGAAGGTGAGCTGTTGAACGAAAGGCTGAGGGCCAAAGAATTGCTCATGGTTCTAGAGAGCAGGCCAATGCGGCGGCATTAGCCCTTTCGTGGCAGATATAACAGCTCACCTCATCAGGAAAGAGGGTGAACGCCACCGTCTCCAGATAGGATGTCAGCATGGCTTTTCCCATGCCTCGCCCTAAAAAGCTCGGCTCCCCGATAAATAGGTCCACGCTGATCCCGTCAGAGGCACCGATCTCCTTTCCGTACTCAGGATAGTCCGCCACCCGGTAGCACTGGATCTTTCCTATGGGGACGCCATCGACCAAGGCAATGTGACAGTGGGTGGGGACGCTTCCATCGACCCTGGGACTGTATTTCTCCACCACCTCTTCTAGCGAAACTGGATGTCTCTGATAAAAGGAGCGCATGTGGGGCTCATTGAGCCATCGGTGCAAAAGAGAAAAGTCCTGCTTGTTTAAACGCCTGAAGGAAATTTCAGCCATGGGGCTTGCTCCACCTTGATCAGCGTGCGACTGGCAAGATCCTACATTTGAATTCGGTCGCTGCTTAGGCGTCCCTCGGCCAGGGACCTTAAAGGGTCTCTCCAGGAGCACTCACAATGAAATCCGGCTGGGTATAATGCAATGGGCTGCTTCGCGCAAGAGGGGTGTCTAATGGCGCAATGCGCGGACTGACTCTTTCGCTCCAGATCGCACTCAGCCAGAGCGTCAGCAGGAATCTTTTAGTCTCAGTGTTTCGGTCGGGATATCGCAGAATCTCAGGTAAGCGGTTGTTTCTGCTCACTTCAGACTCCGAAGTCCAGAAGCCGGCTCTTGTATACAAAGCGGGCCTCATGGCTTTGGTGATACTCTTTCACTAGGCTCGCTTGAGCGGCAACGCAGCTCAGACGATAATCTCAAACTGAAGATCTAGAGGACTCAAGCTGTGGAACTCCGAGTACCGGCTCCCTCTATCGCTTTACCTTTTCGAGAAATAAGGACATGTCCTCTTTGATTTTTTCTGGACCGATTACGTGCTCGGATTCGCACCTCAATGCGAACTCGCAAAAAGCCCAAAGGCTTCACAGCCTAGTGTTTTTAGAACACTAAACAAAAACAGAATATACAAATTCCCTAATCAATTTAAACACATTACGGCTCTACGGATATTCAATTTTTCCCCTTCAATTTTACGATTTCCAAGTTAAATCTAGCGCTCTATGAAGCAAATAAAATCATCAAAGCTCACACTAATCGTGCATTGTTCACTCATGGAATTGTCCCAAAGAGCCTATAAAGTGGAAGCCCAAAAACTCTGGACAAGAGAACGCCCTTGATGGGAAATCATCCACATCTTGAGGTCATTCTTTGATGGCGGCACTTTCTCTTTACCTGCTCGGCATGATCACGTAACCAAAATTAAGCGGACCGTGAAATATTGCACCGAGTACTCGCTCGGAGGAGAGACGACGCGCGCCGGGGCTCATCGGTAGATTTTAGGGAAGAGACGGATATCATACGCAACGGCCACTCCCGAAACGAAGGCCAGAAGCCGGGAGCGGAACGCCGCGATTTGTGAGGTGAGGCTTACAACGATAGAGCTGCGCAAAAGTAGTAAGTCCCGCAGTACTGTAAGACGGGCGGAAGTAGTGCAGTGAGATTGGTGGCAAAAATTTGAGAGACTCGCTGGTGCCCAATCGTTGGGAAGCGGCCTCGCCTCGTCGTTGGTCGGAATTGATAGCTCACTAGGGCGTGCGTTTGCGTACAAATTTCTTTTCTTGGAAATATCAGCGCACCAGCGCGAAACGGTGCGCTGATTCGGCGGATGACAAGGGAATTTGGACGGCCTTACTTTCGGTTTAAAGCTGCTCTGACAATCGAAATACAATATGACTTAAGCAGCTTTTGATTATCTGCCGAAATTTGGAAAAGCGTTTACAGGACCTAGACCTTCCTAGTTGAAGGATTGAGTCACGGACTCTCTCGGTTGAGAATTTTGTTACCAGACAAAAATCTTTACCTAAAAAGGAGAGTCCAATGACTCAGTCACAATACATTATCAGAAGAAAGATGAACGTTGTCGAGCTTGCCCAGACCTTGGGAAATATTTCCGAGGCGTCGAATAGGTTAAGCCCGGAGATCGAGGAGAAAATATTGGCTTACAGCCTGGACTTCCCGACGCATGGACAACGCAGAGTCTGCAATGAGTTGAAGAAGGTGGGCGTGCATATCAGCGACGGAGGAGTTCGGGGCGTCTGGAGCCGGCATAACTTGTTGCGCAAGAAGGATCGTTTGAAACGCCTGGAGAAGTTTGCCGCCGAGAGCGGGCTTGTGCTGACGGAAGCTCAAGTTGCAGTTCTGGAAAACGCCAAGGAAGAGAAGCAAGCGCACGGCGAGATCGAGACCTTCCACCCCGGATTTTTGTTGGGCCAGGATACTTACTACGTCGGCTACATCAAGGGTGTCGGAAAGATATATCAGCAAACAGGTATCGACACGTTTTCAAATGTGGGTTTTGCAAAACTCTACACAGACAAAACAGGTATTACAGCTGCCGACTTCCTGAACGATAAGGTGCTGCCGTTCTTTGACGACGAACAGATGCGGCTTCTCCGCGTGCTGACCGACCGAGGAACTGAGTACGACGGCAAACTGGAACAGCACCCGTACCAGCTCTTCCTGCATCTGAACGATATCGAGCACTCGCGGACCAAGGCACGCCATCCACAGACCAACGGCTGCACTGAGAGACTCAACCAAATCATCCAGGAGGAGTTCTACTCGGTGGCCTTTAGGAAGACCCTATACACCAGCTTGGATCAAATGCAGGCCGATCTGGACGTGTTCATGGCCCATTATAACAATGAACGGACCAACCAGGGCAAACGATGTCAGGGCCGCACGCCCAAACAGACCTGGGACGAGGGCTATGAACTGTACAAAAAATATGTGATTGAAAAAACGGAGGTGACAGATGCTGCCGTAGTCCACTAAGCCGAAAACCGCTCGACCGAGAGAGTCATGTAAACGCAATTAAAAATTTTCGCAGATTATCCTCTGAAAGCTGAGAGTCGTCGAGCCTCTTGTATGCATCTGCATCGGTGACCACTGGAACATTGCTACCATTCTCATGTCGAATCCCCAGTTCCAGAGCGACTGCCCGACCGGCAGACGAATGAATCGCCATTTCACAACGCTGGATCGCGCCAACTTCATCCGCAGCGTAGTCGATTTTTCTCCGCCATCAACGTCCGATCACCATAGGCTTGGAGGCACTGGGGCTTATTGTTACTGGCAAACGTGTTCAGCCAAGCGCTCGTTCTGTGGCGGCATTCAGCAAAGAATGTTCATCTGATAGTCTCCGGTTTCTGAGCTAATGCTTCCTGTATTAGTGGATGCCCTTGCACATTTTCAATTGGCAGTTCGTTAAACCTCGTGGTGCATTCTACAGAATTAAGTCCGCCACAATTTAAATGAGACCATCTCGGTGATGGAGACTGAGGCTTACCGTTTTTAGCCAAGCACATTGCCATGTATCTAGCTATGACCTCAGGCTTAGTTGAGTGATACGTCTGCAAGTTCTTGCGCCCGATTGCAAGGCCGAGATTATACATGCATTCGGCACCCGAATTCCCTTTTCGTGGCATCAACAGTGCATGTTCCTCATTTGCTGAACGCGCGTCACCTCGGCTTGCATGAGCCTTCAAACTTGTGGTTACCGTAGTAGTCATCATCATTACTACTGCAAGATAATTATAATACATATTTCCTCCAGTCTAACACCAGGTTCAGTGCAAGGCGTGCCATAGTGATTTTGACTGTAAAACTGTCGAAAGAAGTGACTACTTTTGGCTGAATTGCATATAAATAGATGTTACGACTCACCTTTTCCCAATATAGGTAATGACACTGTTGATGACGAATTTCGATTCTTTGCGACTTGTTCGTTCACCGTTAGGAACCACTCAGGTTGACAGTCATCCGTAAAGAAATATGCATAGATTCTTACTCTCACTGGAACCGAACTTTTACAGGGCGCTTCACAAGACGCCTTTGCTCTGGACCGCGCTGAATTTATCGCAGGCAATTTTATTCACCGCCGTTTTCGGCGTTTGGACGGAAAAGCTGGCGGGAAAGTCGGTGCGGCCAAAAGTCAGCGCCTTGCTGACTGAAGGAAAATGCGACGAAATTTTTCAATTCGCTTTCGTTGGAACGTGCTTAAAAAACCGACCAGGTCCAGAACCCACAGAGGGGTAACGGCAGAAAAATATTTTTCGACGAAGTCTCGGTCGCAAAATTTCGTATAAACAAACGTAGTTGAACTGAGTTAGCTCCACCCCGAAAAATCGCACTGTACTAAAAAGAAAACCTTCCGCCACATCGAAATTACCCGCGTCCTGGGCTTTTTGGGCTCTCGAGGAACCGCCTTTCGCAGTTGCCCGCCTTTTCCGACCCTTTTGGCCTCACTTCGAGGGACTGAGCTTTTCGGTAACACTCGTGGCAGAAGGGGGTCCGCGCCGGCCACATCGGGAGCGTCTCCGGGCATTCTGCAAGATCGATGGCCAACATATCTGGCGCACTGGTCAGGGTTAAAGCCGATCACGACAGAGCGATCGTGATTCCGGGACGCTGCCCCTCGGCTCACCACTACCCATCAGCGTGTGGCGTCACCCCCGGAACGCCAGGCTGGGAATCCCATCCTCCGGCGCAAACCATTGTGGTAAAGCCACAGGGACCCGCTCGGATGCCTCACCGGGACGCCATCTCGGTGTGTGAAGGCGGATTTGTGGCATCGGTCATTGGCTTCCGCCACAAACGGCCAGAAGGTTCGAGATCCCGTCCAGCCTTGAAAGCGCAGGCCAAAAAGCTCAGGACCCCGGTAATTTGGGCGGGGCACAGGGTTTCCTTTTGCGCAGGGCGACGTATCAACAAATCTAGTTTACCAGAGATAAATATACGCGTTCCCATAACGGCGGTTAGCAAACACTCCTTCATGACCCGTGGAAATTATCGGCGTGTTACCCTTCGGTAGCATCTTTATGGGCTGGATCCAAAAGGCTATGATTCCGACCAGCAGCTGTTGCGTGGACCGTAATTTCGGCAGGATAGTGCAGGCATGCCAGCCGGAAAGAACCCAAAGTCGATGAAGAGACATCAGCGAGTTGCGCTCGCCAAGCAATGGGCCGAGTCGGTCAAGACAAAGAAGAAGGTCAGGGCATACCAGAAGCGCTTTGGTGTTGATAAGTGCTGTGCAGCCAAAGAATTGATGATGGCCGGTGTGGAGCTTACGGAAAAGTACGCCGAAAGGTGGGCCACTCGGCACGAGCGCCGTTCGGCAGGCAGGAAGGCACGGCGAAAGTCACGTAGGCACAAGCAAGCGCCGGAGGTCTTCGATTCGGACTACCACTTCTACTTCATCGCTGGTCATACTTCTAGGGGATTCGCTTATGGTATTACTTGGGAGGAAGCCCATGAACATGGGCTGATTGATGAGCTCCCTTGAGACGGGCAGCTCATTAAAAAGAAAGACAGGGCTGGTGCGCCCTGCCTCCGCTCGCGGTGCTATTGTTCAGTGCTGTTGCGGAAATCCGCCTGGATTCGGTGGGCAAAGCCGAGCTACTCATGAGCGGCGCCAGATCTTGTGCTTTGGAGCTAAAGAAGGTTCGCTCAGGAAGGGGCTCTGTCTCGCCAATCACGACTCTACATTTTTCCGCGAGGAGCTGCACTCTCGGCAAAGGCAAGAGGAATCCACACGGTTTGTATGACACCGTGGTGACGGTGGACGCGACGGACTCGCGCCGCAAAGTCATTCAGCTGAAATACTGGGCTCTGGACGGCTTGGACCGCTGCCAAGTTTCGAAGGTGGACTGGGCTTCGATGGAGCTTTTGCTGGCGAGGTATAGGAAGCCGAAGCGGACGTGAGCTATACTTCAATGCCGTCCGCCGTGCGATTAAGGAAGAATGAAAATGAAAATACAAAACTGGGTCAAGAGCTGATCGGTGGAATGATGGAAATCAAACTTCACGGCTAGGACGGCGAATCAGAAGCAATTTTTGCCGGCGCTTTGTGGTCCCTCCTCTATCTTGCTACTCGAAGCGTCAAGTCGCTATCCCACTTGCCTGCCTTGACATGTAAGCCTCTAATTAATTTTTAGATTCAGGGGGAACGATGAAAACTATCTTCGCGCTATTTATAACCGCTACAACTCTAACCACAATTTACGCAATGGCTGACTTCCGGACCCTTGGTGTAAAAGATGTATCATCGATTCAAAGTCGCCCCGACGGATTGTTTAACGTTATTTGCAAGGACGGACGTTATCAGGAAGGCGTCAGTGAAGATGACCTGCTACAAAATCGAGTGTGCTCGGGAGCAGCGCAAGTAACCAAATTGGATGTGATGTTTGTAATCGACAATTCGGGCTCCATGTACTCGGCTCAATCTAACTTGGCAAAAAACTTCCCAGCAATAATTGAAACGTTCTTAAAAAAGAATTTGGACTTCCAGATCGCGGTAACCACTACAGACGCTTATCTAGCACTGCCTGCCTGGACGCCCTACTATAATCAAATCCCTACTCCAGGGTATTATGAAGAACGCCCACAGGAGGAAAAGGCCTGGTTTCGCGCCGGCACTCCGAACCAACCATCTCCGTATCGTATATTGAATTCAGGCTCTCAGAATCTGCTGCAAAACTTTATTTTAAACGCCACACAGGGGACTTATGGACGCGGCGATGAGCGGAGCTTGCAGAGTCTGCGCGCGGCTCTTGTTAGCCCTGGCAATTCAGGATTTTTGCGGGCCGACGCTTATTTAGCAATTGTTATTCTTACCGACGAGGACGACTTCTCACACGACGGAATCGAACCATTCGAGCGTTACGATAGGCCGTTGCATACAATCGATAGTTATATTCAGTTTCTAGATACGCTGACATCTTCGTCAGCAGGTGATCGTCGTTACAGTGTGAGCACCATTTCCGTGAACTCCCTAGAGTGCCTTAATGCTATCTACAATGGCGCCCAGAAGATGGGAATACGGGTTGGGCAGCTGGCCGATGCCACGGGCGGCATCAAGGGCAATATCTGTGGCGACTTTGCAAATGAACTGGATGGAATTTTTAAAAATGTGACCCGTCGGGCTTCGCTGCTGATTCCTTCGATAACCACCCGAATAGTACATAGGGATCGTCTCTTCATTAAAGAGGTCGGCCGTCCACAGTAACTCATGATCGTGAGTGGGATCAATCATGCTTGTCATGTTGTGGATGGCGTAGGAGGCGCGAACGCTCAGGTCCAAAGTATCCGGAATATTTGTGACTTCATATTGTCTGCCCTTAGGAGCGGGCAATCCGGTTCTTTGCGACTGCGGATTTATGAACTGATAATCTCGCTCACCGATTTCGGTTTTCCATTTGAAGCCGAGGCCCGTGCTGAGATCTAAGGTCGAGGCGATATTCAGGTTGCTTCCCAGAGTCCCGCTCATTTTCCAGAGTCCCACGGTGCCGTCTCCCAGCGTGCGCCATACCAGATGCGAGTTGCCATTATCAAAAATGGCGCCAGTGAGCCAATAGCTCTCAAAGTGGGCGGAGCCGGGCAGCGCGGCTTGGCCCGTAATGAGTCCATTGGTCACGATTTGTTGTGAAACTGAGTGATTCAGCCTGTCGTGAAAAAATAAATTCAGTTTTCCGCTGCCTTGATCGGTCACCGCCGCTAGGCGAGCGCGCATATCAACAGGTGTGCCGATGGTTACTTTTCTTATAGCCGGATTTCCGAGGCCATTCAGCAAGAGCGCCGAGACCTGGCCGTTCTTTTGATCGCGCAAAATGAGATCGGTTTTCTGGTCGCCGTTGACGTCGCCACAAGCGACCACTTCCATACGGTCGTCCGGGCCCGCCAAAGTGATGCCAGTCAGTTTAAAGGTGGTTGGTGAACCTAAAGCTCCGTTTGGCTGCATCGTACGATAGATAAAGGTCCCGGCCGGATCCGTCGTGTCCCACATCAGAAGTGTCAAGGGCCCACCAGATTTAAAAGTACTCAGTGCAACAACCCTATAGCTGAGATCCAAGCCCTTCAGGACGGTGCGAGAGGTTTCAATTCCTGAGGTGCTGGACACCGACCAATACCCAACGTCGCCATTGTTGTAATCGCGCCAGATCAAAAGTCGTTTTTGGTCCACCTGCAATGTGGATGTGGATGTGGATGTGGATATGGACGTCGGCGTACGAGTCATTGTCAGCGTCTGCGCGAGCGCGGGAGCGGTTGTCGGCGCGCTCACTTTGGGAGGTGATTGAAGGGGATTTTGGGAGTCCCCTCCAACAGGCTCATTCGGATCGTCGGGAATAAAGCCGAGTGAGCGATCTTGCCGGCCCGATTTGAATTCTCCACAGTTATGGAAGAAGGGAAGAACAGAAGCAAAAGCGATCATGTAGGCGATCATTTTTAATTTACTCAGGATTATTCCTTTGCGGCGAGCAATGTGCATGAGGCGATTATTTTTCATCTTTCCCCCTTCATCCGTTCCTGACCTTCATCCTAAGGCAGGCAAACGCGTGAAGAAAGTTACAATAATGAGGAGAAGAAAAATCTCAGTTTGATACGGTATCTATGAAGCGACGGGCGGGCACTGCAACGCAAACTCATAGTGTACTTTATTGCCCTGGCCGATCTTAATGATCTCACCCCTATCAATTGCATTCAGCAGGAGTCTCTGGGCCGTTGCAAGGGAAATGTCCAGGGACTCGCTTGCCTGGCGGGCCGAGAAATGGCGCCCTTCGAAGGTCCGCGACAAAATTCGCAACTGCCTATAAGAGCCGTCGGTCTTTGATATGTGGAGAGGGATGCGGATTCCGGCCGGTCCGCTGAGCCTAAGCGCGTACAAGCCACTGGTACGGACGATCTGAATCCCGCTCCTATGCCGATTCAATTCGGCCCGGGTTCGCCACACGAGCTGGCGGATTCGGTTTGGCGATGAATCAATGTCGAAATGCTCGTTGGGAAAGAGTTCGGAAAAGAGCTCTCCAACACGCAACGGGCGATAAAGATCTCTCGCCAAGTTCACGATGAGCTTATGAACACCTTTTCCCGAGCTCAGCTTTTCGCCACTTGAGAACTCGGCTGTCTCGAGATCAAAATAGTTCTCACATCCGCCGTTTAGGTAAAAGCAATCCGAAGGTTGGAAAAAGGGGAAAGCCGTCCTCAATCGCTGCCGATAAAATCCGTATGGGGTGCCGAAGAAAAGATGGGAGCATCTTTCCAAATCAAAACTGGTTTTTAATAAATGGAAATCGGCCTCGCGCACGCCTTCCCAATAGTTGTTGTTGATGGAGTGTTGGCGAAACGCGAGCAGCTGCTCGATAGATCCGGTTGAAGTCGCGGCAAGCACCGCTTTCCATTTATCGATAAACAGCCGGTCCAGTGTACCCTGACCGCCGAAGGTCTTCGTCGCGTTTTCCAGATCGTCCCGGCAACTCGAAAGGCGGCCTTGATGGAAGTGAACCTGACTGCGCAGTTCATAGCAATTTCCAAGGAGACGTGTAAATCCGAGTTGATTGGCGTCGATAATGCTCTTATCAAGAAGATCTTTGGCTTCATCAAATCTCTCAATTGAAATTAAGGCCGAAGAAAGATTGACCTTCGCCACAAATGCAGAATACGGCTGCGGGTGCAGC
Organism: Bdellovibrionales bacterium; assembly: GCA_050249195.1. Taxonomy (GTDB): domain Bacteria; phylum Bdellovibrionota; class Bdellovibrionia; order Bdellovibrionales; family UBA1609; genus JALHOQ01. The sequence goes on along the minus strand of JBFWQY010000024.1, from coordinate 48,000 downwards.
CCTAGATACTCCGTCAATTTAGAGACCGCTTCAGCATATTCCCACTTGCCGATGTGGGCGTAGGCTAGAAACAGTGAAGCGTCTGGCACTTGGCGCGGATCGATCGTCTTCAGGCTTGTTATAGCCTCAGCAAGGGAGCCGGCCCTCAGCAGCAAGGCGGCGTACTCGGCCCGTTCGCCGGGACTCGCCGGCTCCATTCGATGTTTGGGGTAAACCACAGGTCGCAACAATCGAAGCCCTTGGGGCCAATCGCCCGCGCGACGGGCGATGTTCGCAAGCCGTAATCGCGTTCCGCGCGGGATCCGGTGGACGGAGATTCCTCTCAACTTCTGCGAAACAGCTCCGCCGTTTCCAAGGCGGAGCATCGACTCACAGTCTTGAATCAATTCTGAATAACTCATCCGTCAAATTTCTGGCATTTCAAAGCCGGCAGCAGTTCATAGGGCGCAAAATTCGATGAGAACTTACCGGGACCCAGGATTATCGGAGACGTCTTGTCTGTCGATGTCCCAAGGCCATAGTTGGTGCTCGGTATTGCTCCGAAAGCGGAAGGGGCCGTGGGTATAGCAATGAAAATGCCGTGAGAACCGTAATCATCATGTGGCGTGATTCCTGTGAAAACGCATTGAAAGGAGTCGCAATCCACTCTGACGGGCGCGGACTGCCCCCAAACTGCGGGATCCGGATTGTCGCTTGCCGTGGGCGTCACACTGAACGCGGCCTTGATGGCGCCAGATCCATCCGCGCGAAGTTCTATGGTGACACTCGGTCGGTACCACGCCACACCGCCAACATCTTTAAATTCCTGTGTTCCTTCACAAAGGAGGCCCACCTTTTCTTCTGCCTGCTCGAAGACATCTTCATTATAGACAATGCGCGTGTCGCTTGAAGGATCGCGAATGATTTGAGTGGGTGGGATGTCGATGTAAGGCGTGAGCGATTGGCAGTCTCTGCGAGTCAACTTAAAGGTGCCGTTTGGAGTGGCGATGATTTCACCTTTGACCATTCTCCCATCGACGCAGGCTTCAGCCCCAGACAAGACATAGATTTTTCCGGAATACGTCTGTCCGTTTTCAGCTTTTAGCCGAGGTGGGTCGCTCGTTCCCAAAGAGACAGGCGAGCAGTTTTGAAATCCGACGACACTGGCCAAGATGATGCTGACCCAAACGCCAGCCATTCCCAATTTACTGAGCATTGTTACCCCGTTATTCATTATTAATTCTCCTCGCAAAGGCGGTTGTCTTCATTTGAAATACGCACATCGTCTCAAGGTGAGACGCTCGGCGCGTACAACATCGCATGACTTCATGTTGCCTTGGGGGTCCGATGCGAGGGCGTTATATTTTTGCGGAGGAAGCGGACCTGTTCGGAGTGTCTCAACTCGAGTCATGGCAGGGCCATCATGTTGGTTGGCAAAGATCCCTACCGATATTCTGATTGAGATAAACGTAAAGGGTACAATGCTAAGTCTATGCCTTTTAATACTGGTCAATTTATTATTTTGCCCTCCTTTGGCCAGGGCCGAATCTGAGCATGAGCTTTTTGTTCGAGAGCACATCTGCCTGAATTACGAGTTGTTCAAACTTCCGCCGGAGATGCAAAAGTCTGAACTTGCCGGCCGAGTTGAAGCCGCAATACAGCTCGAAGGAGTCAGCAATTTGCACGAGCTGGCACTAAAGGCTGGTCAGCAGCGGCCAAAGTGGTCGACCCGGTCCCTCCTCAGCAGTATGATTTATCTGGCGGCGGCCACGGAAAGTCATGCCACATTCGTCGACCTTAGCCGCTATCATGAAGCCAGTTGCGCTCGGCAAGCCAAGGATGCTCAAATAGAATCTGCGAATGTAATGCGTCCCGACAGGCAACAGCCGTGCGCCGACTTGATTCGGCTCCTGCGCAGTCCAACGGAGTTCAAGAGAATTGTGAAGGAGCAGGTGGCTTACCTGCAAAACAACGATTTGGACCCTCTGTTGACGGTGTCGAGTGGGTCACCTATAAGTGCGGCATTTGGTAGCAGCCGGAATGTAAAGGATCAGAGACCAAACGGAGACTCGACTCGACTCATAGATTTAGCGTTAATCCTATGCAAAGCATTTTCGTGTGGAATAAGGCAATATGGAATTAGACGAGATGAAGGTCCACGTAAAACTGAGCCTGGGGCAATGCTCAAGTTGCCACAGCTTTCCAAAGCCGCGAGCCACGCCGCTCTTGACCGATGCGTGAAACGTGCGCCCGTCACTACAGGAATAGAGAGAGTCGAGGAAAAATCCAGCCGACTCACCCCAGCCGAGGTTCATTCGGGAAAATAGAAATCTGATAGAGACATCTGACGGAGTCCAAATCGTGCGCGCCTGATTCTGTCTTAAGACCTTAGTCCCTGTCGACGCGAGTTCGCTCCAACGTTGTGTCCTTTTTGCTATGCTCAGACTATGAATAAGACATTTAGATTTGGTCTCGAAGCTTTGGCGGTTTCCCTCGCTTGCCTGTTTTACGCCTTGCACCTTCGTCCAGAGGCTCACTTCCGGACCTATCTTGCTCGGGACCTGGATCGCGCCTACCAGCTTCTTCAGGGACACGCCATTTTCTACGGCCCTGAGTTATCTGGCGGCGGGCATTTGCCTGGCGGATTTTACTATCTCCTCATGAGTCTGCCGCTCGCCCTTGGCCTGGGTTGGAAGGGGGTTTTCCTCCTGCATTCGCTCTTAAATGGGCTTGCCGCGGGCCTACTTTGGATCTCGATGCGCCTGCATGTGGGTTTCGCGGCGGCCGTTTGCGCCGTCGCCAGTTACACGTTCTCGTGCGGACTGTTCATTGCAACCACCTATTTTGGGAACCCGAGTTTTCTTCCCTTCTTCACAATGGTGAGTTTGCTCGGAGTTTGGCAGCTGCAACGACCAAGCACCTCGAACCGCACCCTGATTTGCGCGCTCACCTTTTTCGCTATGGGGTTGGGCGTGCAGATTCACTATTGCATGCTTTTGGTGCTCGCAACGGCATGTTTTCTTCTCCTTGCGCCAGGAGCTCAGACGCGCCTGAGTCGGCGCGAAATGGTATGGGCGGGCTGTGCCTTCGTGATTCCTTTGCTGCCGTACCTTATCTGGAGCGCTCTCGATTCGATGGGATTTGGATTCGGCCAGCCCGAATTGCCGTTCACCGGCCAATTTGCCGATGCGCCTACCTCCCTGAAAGAGATGAGCACTGTGCGTGGGGCATTTAAATTGACGCCCGCTCAGTTCGGACGTCGGACTTTGGATCTTCTCTTTCCGGCGCCGGTTTTGGCAGTTCTCAGCGGACTTCTATGGGTTACCTCCTTCTCGCGCGCACCTGCTGTTTACAATCGGATGCCGGTGGCGCTGATCGCCGTAGCTCTGGTCTGCCTTTCTCTGCCCGGATTAAACTTGGCCAAGAGCCGTTACATGATACCCTCATGCGTTCCTGCTGCCCTTTTCGCCGCCTGGGCCTTTGGACGCGTGCGCGCTTATGGTCATGTTTGGTTGCAGAGGGGAGTCGCGTCGCTCTGTGCTCTCGCGGCGATGGGTCCGGTTGCGAAATGGCTTGTCGATCCTTACTGTCTGAGCATTGCCGAAATGACGGCCATTACCCGCGCCGTACGGGGGGCAACGGGCTGGAATTACGATGAGGCCAAGTACCGGCTCTACTTTATTGGCAGCTACGCGTCCTTAACTTTGCGTTATGTTTATGAACAAGAGGAGGATGCAAACCGGGATACGGACGCGCACCAAGCTCGACCCGATGGTTTTTTCGTCGTGCTCACGCAGGCTCATGAGAAGCCGCCAGGACGTGATGACATCGCAAAAGAGGTTCCACCTCCAGTCGCCAAAGCCATCAAGCAAGGCGGCCTCCTTGTCGGGCCGGCCCAGCCCATTTCTACCCGTGTGTCCTTGTTCTCTTACAAAATCATAAGTTCATTTCACCTGCCGGTGCGTTTGCACAACCGCGCGGAAGAGTACTACACGGACCAGCCACGTATCATTGATGACGTGTTGGCCAAGGATCCGAGATTTTCGTTTTCCGCCGTCTTCAACTCGTGTCCGGACCGGGCTGAATTTTGCCGCATTTTGCTTAATGCCCAGTCGCGCGACTTTTCCGATCCAACTCAAGAGATCCGAGTTCAAATCCTAGGTTTGCCCTTGTCATTCCCGTCGCGGTGGGTGTCTGTGCGATGGACTGAGTCCATTGCCAAGCCCTACCTGCAAGCCCGCTGCGATGGACGCACGGTACATGTTCAGCTGGCAACTCTGATCGGAGCGGGGCGTGGCAAACATGGCCCTGGACGCGCACAGGTTTTTCTCGCGCCCTTCGAGCGGCGCATTCGGTTGCCCTGCCGCGGTCGTGTCGAAGCCCTGCGACTTGGTTTTATTCGGTCCTATGGATTTCAATTCCCGTCAAGATTGGTACAGGAGGGAAGCTACCAAGATTTCCAAGCTCTTACGGCAAGTGCGAACTAGTGAGTTAAGTAGGGATGCGAGGGATTGCCCAACCTGGACATTGGAACTATAATGAGCTCCGTCAACGATCGCGGAAGTGAAGTGAAGTGCGGAAGTGAAGTGCGGAAGTGCTGAGGCAAAGCCCGTGTTTATCGAGCGGATACCACGAAGCAGGGTCGGATACAGTCCCCCTGCTCAGCTGAAGGAATTAGCAAAAGGCCTGTTTGTGGCGGATGACTGGGGTTTCTCACCAGCCATCAATGCCGGCATCTTGTGCTTAGCCAAAAAGGGGTGGGTGAGAAGTGTCTCCTGTGTGGCCAATGCGCCCCACCTGCTCTCTGGACTCGATGAGCTTTTGGCCATTGCCGGATTGAAGTTTTCGCTGCACTTTAATCTCACTTACGGGCGTCCGCTTTTGGCGCTCAATCGCCTCACGTTATCCGATGGTGAGTTTCGATCCTTGCGTTGGCTCATCGGCCGGGCCTATGGAAAAGCGTTGCCAGGAACTGAGATTACGGAAGAACTGGAGGCGCAGCTGCAACGTCTGTTGGACGTGCATATCCCGGTTTGTGGCATCGACGGTCATCATCATATCCATCTTTTGCCCGGTATTGCGGACTCGGTGCAGAACCTGGTGGAAAGGCATGGGCTTAAACGCATTCGGGTAATGAATGATAGGCAACATTTGTTTAGTTATGGGCAGAGTCAACTCTTTCAACGCCGTTGGTGTCGAAGTGGCATGCGGGTCCATTTTGAGCCTTGCTACTATTTGCGACCGGCCAATCTCTTTGACCGTGCGGCGTTTATCCAGAAGTGTCGAACTCACGCCCCCTTGTTGGTTCATCCCGCCTTAATGGATGATTTCGCGCGAACTGGAATGGTTGATTGTCTCCGTGAGCAAAGGGTGTTTGAATTGCGACAAATCCTGCGCTTTCTGGAGAGTGAATGAACCTAGCGAAGATCTACTGGGAAAGTAAGATCCTGAAATGGGAAAGGTCCCGCTATGGGACGGGGCGTGCTTGCAATCCTTTCTCGTGGACGGTGCGATCTCGTTTGCGTTTGGCCGCCCAAATTGTTCAGGCTCGTCTTCCACCAGGGCAGAGTCTGTTGGAGCTTGGCTGTGGATCGGGATATTTGGCGGCACGCGTGAAGTCGCATTGTGGCTCCTATGTAGGGATTGACATCGCGGCGGTGGCCATCCGCGAGGCGCGCCGGAGTCTGCCAGAGCCGCACCTGCAGTTCATGCAGGGCGATATTCGACAGATGAGGCTGCCAGTGGCGGAGCTGACGGTGTTGTTAGGTTTGAGCGACTGGCTTTCACCCATGGAACTGAAGGCCCTGTTGGCTCGCCTGCGTTCACGCTGTGTGCTTTTATCGTACACCCGAGCCTCTGCCTGGCATCCCTATCGGTTGTACCGGGCCCTGGCAGATGCGCCTCGCGCCGGTGAGGGTCGGAGCAGAACTCGCAGTTATGGCGGAGCCCGCACTTATGAGGGACACGAGTTGGCCGCTTGGCTAACCGAAGGTGGCTATCGAAGTGAACTTATAAAACCACCGGGCCCTTTGAATCCGGGTGCCTTGCTCTGGGCCGCACGTGACTGACTACTTCGATACGCGTGCCGCCCGCTATGATCGGGATTGTGGGCGTGGCCTGTGGCGCCTGGTGAAAGCGCATGAGTATCACAACGTGATCCGCCTATTGAAACCTCAGCCAGGTCAGCGTGTGCTCGATTTGGGATGTGGTACGGGTTATTATTGCGAGCGTTTGGAGGCTCAGTTTGGTGTGCAAGCAACGGGAGTGGATCGTTCTCCCGCGATGCTGGCTGTCGCTCGTCGTAAGGACATTGTCTGCGTTCAGGCCCGAGCTGAGGAATTGCCGCTCTCATTGGGCCGGTTTGATCGGGTGCTAGCCACGGGTTTGTTCGAGTTTGTCGCCGAGCCAATGCCCGTTTTTGAACGTTGCCGGCAGTTGTTAGAGACGTGCGGACGATTGGTGATTCTGGTGCCCAGGGGCGCTCTGGTGGGGTGGGCCTATGAACGGATTCACCGGTGGTGGGACTGTGAAACTCACTGGCGCGAGCCCGATCAATATGTCCAGTGCGCGGCAAGAGTGGGCTTAAGATTGGAAGCAAAGGTCCACATCTTTCCGCTGGCCACCGGGCTCGCCTTTACATTTGAATCTCGCTAAGCCGCGTGGTTCGGGTTCGCCTGGGCTGCCGACGTCGGCTCAACAGCAATCGGGCGGCCACATTGGCTCCCGTACAATCAACGCGAGTTGGATCTTGCTGGGCCCGAGTCTTTCGAGCGCGGGCCAGCAAGGTCGGCAAATCTTTGAGTTCCGCCGCCTGAGCGCTCACGCCTAGACCCAAGCGTTCGACTTCACGGGCATTGAGTTGCTGCTCGGGGTGGTCGGACATTGGCACGACGATCAAATATTTGCCCAATGCCAGGCACTCCGAAATCGAACTGAGTCCACCTTGGGTAAACACAATGTCCAGCTCATTTAAGGCCCGTGCTTCCGATGGCACTTGCTCTAGAATTCGAATTCCATACCGGGCGGCGCAATCGAGGAAGGGTTGACGTTCTTGGCTAGAGCCACTGAGGAGAATGCCAACGGAGCCATCAACCGGAGTGGAAGCGGTGGTGTCTAAGAATTCGGCACGCACCATGAGGGGAATCGGGCACACCTTTCCCGTGGCGGGCCATTGCCTCGTAAAAGTGAAGGATGGCACCAAAACCAGGGATGAAAACCATCTTTGACTGAGAGCATCCAAGCGTTCGCGGAGGACAAAATTGAGGATTTCCCGCCAACTGCTGATTTGATAGTGACCGGTGTTCAAGCGCGCCACCACGTCGTGTGCTTGGCCAATAGTGACTCGTCGTCCGGCGCACCCCAGATAAGCCGCAAAATGATAATCGGAATCGAGTACAATCAAATGAGGCGCAAGGGCGGCCGTTATGCGGCGTAAGGCTCGCACGTTTTGTAGGTAGATAAAAGGTGCTGCTAGGAGTCCCAAGCCGGGTTGACTCGCGATCGTGTAGCTCTTGAGTCGATGGAGCTGAAAGCGGGTTGGGTGTTGTTGCTGATAGGAGGCTAAGAAATCAAACCCCCAGCCCCAGGAAGCCACTTCGATGGCAAGGGAGCGACCATCGTGTTGAGCTTGGGTCTCGAGTGCCTGCATAAGGGCGACGACTCGAGAGGCATTGCCCATCCCGAGGCCTGCGCACACGATCAAGATGCGCTCTAGGATTTTCATAGACGTATCCACACGACTCAAATCGTTTTTTTATCTTGGCGATGCGGCGTGAGTCAAAGCTTCCCTTTGGCGTCTCTCGGCAACGCTGGAATTTCCGCGAGTTCGTTTAAAAGAATCTATGCTGCCAGCCAATGCTCCATAACGTCGCTTGCCAGAGAAAATGGTACGTAATCGAGGCGTGCAAGGCCGACGTCTTCGTGAAGTGGGCCACGTAATGACCCGCGAGCCCGATGGAAACCGTACTGTCACGGTCGGGGTCTAGAGAGCTTTGAGAGTTGAGTTCCCACTGGATCATTCGAAAGTGGAGCGGAAGCGAGATTCCGAGTTCCGAATACGGGGATGACCGAAAGCTTAGGCCGGCGCTGCCACCCAGAAGGAACGATTTCTGAGCGCGCAAACTGTCTTGAATGGCGCTGGTGTTTCCCTTGCCCTTCACAAGGGCCACGCCCAGATCAACGCCATAAACCTGTCGCCACCGGGAACGATTAAAGGGCATGACATAATTGGCGCTGCCGAGCAGTCCATGGGATTGGGCCTGCATATGGGCCTCGTTTGAACCGGATTTCAGGTTGATGCTTTCTTGCATAAGCGAGCCACCCACGCGAATCTGCCAGCGACTTGGCGGGGGCCTGCGTACGCGACCTTTCTTCCGCACGGAAGGTGCGGCTTCCGCAATCAGCGGCAAAATCAGGGCGACGAGAAGAAGCCTCTTAAAGCGCAATATGCACCTGCCCTAGCATAAGCCAGAATTCATCTGATACCGCGGGCGAGTTTTCGATCTGTCGTGTGTTCTCCATTTCTAAACGAAATTCTACCCTCTGCATGGGAAAAGCCAACAATCCAAAAGAGGCTTTAAGCGAATCGGGGCGATCACTTTCCATGCGATCCTTATAAGCCTGGCCGGACAAAAACACGTGGTAACCGCGCGCCACGCGCTGAATAGCTTCGGAAAATACATAATAGCCGGTGCGCGCGTCACCGCTTTTCGGCGAATCTTTGATCAACCCGACTTCCATGAGTAGCGCCGAACCGTAGCCGTATCCGCGCCGAACGTGGACACCGAGCCGTTGATTGGCCACATACTTGTTCGAGGAGTGAAGGAGCGAGGCACCCAGCCTGCCGGCTTCCCTGTACGCATATTCCGCCATGATCGATCCGCCGACTTGGCGAAGATCTGCATCTTGATAAAGGTTTCCGACAAAACCATTGGCCGAGACCTCCCACGTCGGCTGAATGTAATGGGCCACTACGCCGTGGGCCTGATCATTCATTGCGAGCCCCGTGCGCGCCCGGCTGTAGGCGGTGTGATTCACGGTGCGAATGCCATACACCTTATCCATCATTCCGAAATACCACCACAGAGACTCACTGCTCTGCCACCTCAAGTAGTGCTCGCGCGAGATCCACTCCTCCGTGTCACCCGCTCCTGGTGAGCTCTTCAGCCGGTTTGGTATCGGGGCGTGGCCATATGAGGCGACTAGGCCTAACGACTGGTCCTGTTTGAAAAATAGAGCGACATTACCTTCGGCCTGCATCAGAATAGAACGAGATTCCTCACGGCCGCCTGGATTTTGTGTCATGTACAGATATCGGGCCTTCATTCCGGGCCGAATCCACCACGGCAGCGGCGTTGAACCTAAAAAACCTGAGGCTTCACCCAACTTCTCCGCATTGCGACCACCGGAAAAAACGCGATCCGCGATCTCTGCTGCCCATAGTGCCCGACCATAGTCGCTCAAAGGCCCACTTCCGTGACCATTAAAATGACAAGTCAGGCATGAACTGTATTTGTAACCGATAAATTCAGGATAGGCGTGTACGCTTTGGGGAAGCAAAACGAACAGTGTGAACACTAGCCATAGCATTATTTGAAAAGCGTAGCTATCATTAGAGATAGAAGCAAGTATTCCTAGGGGGAAGGAATGAATCTCGTTGCCAAGAGTGTGATTCTCGTTTGTCTTTTATATTCGTGGGCGGTCTATCCGGAGGGTGTTGAAATCGGAGTGTCTTTAAGTCCCGCTGGGAGTTTTGTTGCGAAAACCAAGAAGGTCACCGGCTCCGCATATAAAACGGCGGACGGGATCGCGGCGGAAAATGTGGTTGTTGACTTGAAATCCATTACAACCGGGATCGGACTTCGCGACAAGCACACCAAGGAACGCTTGATGGTCTCCAAGTATCCGCAGGCGAAGTTGATCAAAGCCGTCGGTAAAGGGGGAAAAGGCGTTGCCAAAATTGAGATCAAAGGCAAACAACAAACGGTCCGCGGCACGTACAAAGTCGAGGGCAACGTGTTGAAGGCGGAGTTTCCGATGCGATTGCCCGATCTCGATATTAAGGACGTGCGCTACATGGGCGTCGGCGTAAAAGACACCGTCACAGTGAAAATCGAGCTGCCGCTTTCGAAGGCTCCGCAGCGATCAACGGCTAGCACGAACAAGAAGAAAAAGTAGTCTGAAGACATGCGAGTTGAAATCGTACTCTCCCTTTGCTTATTGGTTGGTTGCATACAAACAGAAAATTCCAACTCTCTGGATGCGTCCACATATGGCGGGGATGCTGCACGCTCCGTGGTCGGTACGAATTGCTCCAGCTGTCACGCGTTCCACACGCAGAGCAATGAGGAGCTGATCGCCTCAGGCCTGATTGTGGCCGGGGACTCGCAGAACTCGAAGTTGTATTATCGGCTCTCGGGCAGCGACGGACCGAATGGACCCAAAAACATGCCTACCGGCGGTGCGCTTTCCAGCACGGATCTCCAGACCATCAAGAACTGGATTGACAGTCTATAATCGCGTTCAGCCCCAGAATTGAATCCTCAACAGGCCCAATTCCTTAGCGCGGGGACCTGGGGCTGGCCAATAGTCACAGAAGGTGATAACGTCCGCCGACCTGCCTACCGGAGGTCTCCCAATGGGTAAAAAAAAGACTCCAGATCTATTTGGAGAAGATCACGTCGCACGTCCCCAAAACGAGTTTGAAGCCTTGTTGAATTCATCCGGGGTGCCGGCTCGGACGTTATCCCCGGGCGATCGCCTGCGGGGAGAAGTTCTGGCCATCAGTGGTACGGAAGCTTTTGTTTCCACTGGTACACCCACGGATGCCACGATGCTCTTGGGCCCGTCTCCGACGGGCATAGCCCCTAAAGTAGGCGACTGGGTGGATGTTATTGTGGTCCGTGCCCGCGAGAGCGAGATTGTCGTGCGGATGGTGGATGCGCGTCCGGGTGCTGTTGAAACCGAGAGTTTAGAGGACGCCTTTGACATGGAAATTCCGGTTGAGGGCACAGTGCTGGAAGCGGTCAAGGGCGGCTTTCGGGTTAAATTACAGGGGCACAGGGCTTTTTGTCCGATTTCACAGATCGATTTTCACGTGAAAGATGCGGCCGAGTATGTTGGCAGGAAGTACGAGTTCATCATCACTAAATTTGAACGGGGCCGTGATATTGTCGTTTCGCGCCGGCGTTTACTCGAACTTGAGCGCGCGGCCACCGAAGGTGAGTTCCTCAGCCAATCCTCGGTGGGTGATCTCTTCTCGGCCACTGTCTTCCGCCTGGAAAAATATGGCGCTTTTGTGCGGCTTGAAAATGGCATTGAAGGGTTGATTCCGATTAGCGAAATGGCTTGGGGGCGTATCCATCATCCGCAAGACGTGGTGCAAGTCGATCAAACCGTTCAGGTGAAGTTGTTGAAGGCGGAGGAAGAAGGGAATCGGCTCAAAGTCAGCTTTTCGCTGAAGCAAGGTGGAAGCGTGGTGGACCCCTGGACGACCATCGCGACCGATTTCCCGGTCGGCACGCAGGTTGAGGGTGTCGTGGAGCATAAAGAGCCGTTTGGTCTATTTGTGCAGTTAAGTCAGGGAGTGACAGGTCTTCTTCCGCGCTCCGCGTGGCGAGATGCTCTCGATGGCGTTCATTATGACAACAAACGCAAGGGTGATAAGCTCAAAGTACGCGTGGATCGTCTTGACCTCGAAAGTCGAAAACTATCCCTCTCCCTGCCGCGGGATGAGGACGATGAATCGTGGCGAAGTCACGGATCAGCTCGAGTGGGTGCGTCCCCGGCGACTTTTGGAACCTTGGGCGATTTACTTAAAGGTCTTCAAAATAAATAGCAACGGAGGCTGCGCGGGTAGCCGTATTTGCGGCTGGATGGCTGACAGCGATAAAGGCCCTTAAAAATGAGTGAAGGGACCCGCTATTTTGAGCGGTCCCTTCACCATGCGATTCAGGAAACACCGGGGTCCTTACTGTGGGACAGGCGGAATACCGCCGCCACCGCCTCCTCCGCCGCCGACGCACTGGTCGATTTTAGCCTGCTCGCAATAGAACTTTCCGTTGAGGGCCTTGACGTCGCCCAGCATTGAATTGTTCAGCGAGTTGCAGTCGAAATCGTCGCCGTAGAACGTGAGTGTCTCTACCGTTTTGGTTCCTGACCCGGATGAGCCGCAGGGAACGACGGCTTCGGCGCGGACCATTCGGAAGCGCAACGTGCATGCGCTCGTCTGATAAACAGCGGCGTTTGCAAAGTCCATGATCTCAGCGACGTTGTACTTCGCCAGCTTCACCTTTGGAGCGCCAACGCCCACTTGTCCCTTGGCGCCGTTGTCGGAGATGTTGTCGATCTCCATGTACATACCATGATCCAGGCTGACCAGACTCTGGTCACCGTAAATGTTCTTGGCCACGATCGAGAAGGTGCCCTTGTTGGTGTTGGGATCGCGGTTGTACGTGCACTGCACATGTTGCAAGTCGTCCGGTGGATTCAACGGCTGCACCGCCATCATGTCAACCGTCGTTGTCTTGGGCGGTCCGCTTGACGATCCCGGGCGAATGTCCGCTTGCATGTAATAGTAATCGCGGGCTTCCGCGTTGGCGTTGGCGGCCAGACGGTCAAATTCAAAATCCACGTCAACGTCGACCTTTGCGACAAGATTACACTCATCTCGAACCATCAGCTTCACCTTGCGCGTATTCGCCATCAGAGTGTAGACGTTGTCCTTGCGGGCTGAGTCGCTCCATGAGGCAAAGCTGTTGTCGGATTCTTTCTGAATGTCGGACCCTGAGTCGCCGTTGAAGTCCCATGAATACTGATAGCCGGGTCCGCGCCCGCCGGAAACCGCGCCCTCCGCCGAGAAATTGAAGTAACCGGGTTTGGAGCCGGGCGAAACGCTGATGGCGTTTGCGTCAATTGCAGGTGCCGTGGCGCTGGGACCACAACGGACGATAATGTCGAAATCCTTAACTGTGGCCAGGCCACTTTCATCCCTAATCTCGAGCGCCATTTTCACGCGGTCCGCTTCAGGGAAGTCGAGGTCAAAGAAACCCGTGGTGGATTCGGTTACGGCCATGCCGGCGGATTTGTTGGTCAGTTTGAACGTCAGGGCCGAAGGCGTATGGGAGCCAGCCGCGGAAGAGGTGCAATCCAGTCTAGCCGATTCTCCTTCAACGACGTTGGCCTGAAAGCTTTCAGCCGGAGAGGCCGAATTGATCCGTCTTAAAATGGCGTTGTCGGACGCCCTTCGTAACACACAGTCCACCGTCGGCGCCTTTTGCTGCAATTGGAGCGCTTCCGACGCCATCTCAAACTTCGGTTTGTTTGAGGTAAATCCCCCGCAGTTCTGAAAGAGCGTCAACATCACGCCTAATCCCCCCAGCGCGATGATTTTTTTTATCGTGTTCCTTTTCATGTTTCCCCCGTTTTATCGGAAATCGCTATCACGGAAGTAAACCGATCCACCAGACGCTCTGACTTCGGCTTTTCTCATGATTCTATTTTCGTTCACAATATTCGTGTTTTGAATGAAATAGACGGCCAGCTTATTGCCTTTCCCGAGCATCGGAATGTCCCCGGCGGACATCGCGTAGCAGGCTTGGTCGTCCGTTTCCATGGTCTTGCGAATGGTCACTCCCGCCCTCAACAGACCGGCAATTGAGCTATTCATTACCCTGAGTGGGGTTCCCGCCTTGATCTCGGCGTAGTTCGACATTCCGTCCTGATCGGGATCAAGATACAAGTCCTGGGCTCCCGCGAGGGTCGAGAGTCCGTATCGAAACGCCAGGTCATCCGGGAGATAATCACCGTTGGTGTCAAAATTGATTGGGTCTGAACTCAGGAGCGCTTCTTCGCAATCGTTGAGCCCATCTTTATCGCGGTCCACAAAGGTGCCGGTCGCGGGATCCTTTTGGATGCTCAGGCAGGCGCCAAATCGAGCCGCACCCGCGGCGGCGCAATTCATATCCTTACACGGTCGTTGGTTGGCTGAGATTCGCATTTCGACGCCATCGCCGACTCCGTTGCTATCGGAATCATATTTGGTCGCGCTCGCCCCGTAACTCGGTTCCAGATCATCGGGAACCGAATCCGAATCGTCGTCGATCATAAGACTCATTCCGTTCCAGATGACGCTCTTATTGACGAACCAAATCTCCTTAACGTCGAACTTTTGCTTGCGCGAAAGCGCCGAGTACTGGCTGAAATCAATTCGTGCACCGGCGCCAAACTCGAGGAATTCCCCGAGTCCTTTTTTGGACATTTGATCCAGGCGGGTACGGGCTTCGGTGTCGGGGTTGAGATCGGAGTAATAATATCCGGTATTGACCTGGATTCCTTCAACCAGCGTCGGGTACTGTTTTTTCAATGCCAGCGTCCCCTCAATACTGGCGTTGATTTCATCCTGATCAAGAATCACATTGCCATCGACAATCGGCGCCCCGTCACTAATGAAGAAAACGACGTAGGTCGAGGCCACGATGGGAAACTGTTCGCTCGCCTCCTCGATATCGGCTTTGATCATGGTATCGGCCAGCGTAAGGGCCTTCAGGTAGTCGGTCCATCCTTGGTCGATCTCCTGCGTATCGGCCTTCTGGTCGGCGACCTCATCGTAGAAGGCGCTGGCGTCGTTGGTGAAGGTGTTGTCAGTAACGGAGCTGGCGTTGGTGCTAAAATTGATCATGCCCCAATAGACGCTTGTATCTGTGCGATAGCTATCGACGAAATCCATCAGTGGATCAAAGCGGAGCGATCCGTCAATGTCCGTGCCGGGCAGCTCCACGGCGGGAGTGGTTGTTGTGAATCGTTTCTGATTGGATCCGGACCGGTCGATAATAAACAAGAACTTCAGATTCGAGCGGATATCAGAGGCCTTCTGTGTGCAGAGATCGCCGCCGAGGGCACCGGGATTCAGCGTCAGGTCGCGCATCAGCGGCGTCTTGCTGCAGTTATGGAACGGCGGAATCAGGCCCGTCAGGACCAGGATCGCAATTGCGGTGGGAAGGCGTCTCGTCTTTGTCTTCATTGAGGAACTCCAACTGAACGTGAAAAGACCGTATTATGAGCGGTATTGCTGGGAGTTTGAACCGTTACTGTTTTCAAGGTCGGAAGTCCCGTCGCCGAGACCTCGATAATGTCCATCTGGATAAGATTGTCCTTCGTGCTGGGGACTATGGGGATGTTGCCGCCCTCAAGAATCAAACAGCCGTCGGGAAGATCCGGGTGGTCCACTGAGCTCAGATTGTAAGTCACGTTTTGGTGCCAGATCTGGTTGGTCGTCATGACCGGCGTGCCCTTTTGCACCTCGATGACATTTTTCTCGCCATCAAAATCCGAATCCTGTTCGGCATCGGAGGGGTCCAGCGGATTCAGACCTGCGAAGGCTTCCCAGTAGTCCGGGATGCCGTCGCCGTCCGAGTCGACCTTTTCCTCATCGGTGTGATAGAGCATCTCATCGCAGTCGCTCAATCCGTCGTCGTCGGTATCGGAATTTTTAGCTGTGCAGGTCATCAGGAAATTTTGTGTTTCGGAGTCGAATCCGGCATGGGCGACGGCATAGTCGGAGTAGCCGTCGTCATTACTGTCGGATTTGGCTGCGGATGTGTTGTAGAATTGACCTTTGATGCTCAATTCAAAGGCGTCGGAGAGGCCGTCAAGGTCTTCATCGAGGTCAAACTGATAACCATTGGCGACAGCCGAGTGGTTACGCACAAAAAAGTGACGAAGTTCGTTGCCGGCTTCAGGACAATAACTGATCTTAAGGATGACGCGTGGATAGCGGGGCGGCATGGGATCTTGCTGGAGGTCGACGTTGCTGCAGTTCTGAAATGGCAACGCAATCAGCAGGACCGTGCCCCCGAGCACAGATACCATAGATAGAGATCGACCCCTATTTCGTTCCCCCATGCGAAAATTATCAGACGTTGGATGGATTCCCTCAATATCTGAAAGTTCGACACCCCGCCACTGCTGTTGCATTGGATTTGGCGGAGGCGCCGCTCAATCTGCCGTCTCAGTCTAAGATTTTCCCCAAAACTGTAAACTCTGCTGTGGCCCGGTCAGGTAGGGCTTGGATGACTTTCCTTTTCCTGCGGGGCCAAGTCCCGTTGGCCGATTTCACCTGCCCTGTGCAGTCCCCACTTGAACAAAGCGGGACCAACGATCTCGTTAACAGCAATGACTGCGATAATCAGCGCGGAGAGTTTATGACCCAAACCTGGCAGTCTTTCGGAAATGATGATCGCTAACCCTAGAGAGAGTCCGGCTTGGGACACAAAAGGAGTAAAGCCATAGCCACGGACGACGCCCGTGTCTTTGGCCAAAATATGGCCTACACGGGAGGCCGTCCACGTCAATGCGGCTCGTCCCGTGAAGACCACGAGCGCCAGTTGCCACGCGGCCACAATTTCTTCAATGTGAAGTGAAGCTCCTGCCGTGGCGAAGAACACGATCATGACCACGGATGACATGGACTCGATTGTATGAATCAACGGCTCCCCCTGTCTGGAAACATTCGTGACAATGTATCCGGCGACAACGAAGACCAACATGGTGTCATAGCCAAAATACCTGCAGAACGCCGTGATTCCATAAGCGGCGGCAGCCACGAACAACAGGCGCTCGCGCGCGATAAACTTAAAATAAGTAATTATTAAAAGTCCGAAGCTGGAACCAGCAGCGACTGAAGCGATCAACTCCACCCCGAGGTGCTTAAGTTCGTCAAAGTCCATTTCAGTCGCGGCTCCTCCCAGTTGATTTCGCGCCAGGAGCAACACGATGGAAAACAGGGCCAGAACGAGAACATCGAGAATCACGACAATGCCCAACGCGTGGTCCGTCAACTCTCCTCGGCTCCGGGTTTCACCGATGACAGCCACGACGGCCGCGGGTGACTTTGACACGGCAACCACCGCAAACATGGCGGCGACGGCCAGTAACCCGCGCCAATCCAATCCTGGGAATACCTCCAGATATTTAACCGTGAAGAAAACAACGGCCGTCATGCCCAATCCCATGACCACCGTGTGCCCCAAGGTGCCGCACATCAGACTCCGAAAGTTCCTCCGCAACATGCTGTTGGTGAATTCGCAACCGGCCTGTAGGGCGATCAAAGCCAAGGCCAAACCATTGATCAATCGTAGGCCTTCAGCCTGGTCCTTAGTCACAAGACCGCATACGGAAGGTCCTGAGATCAAACCTGCAGCCAGGTAACCTGTGAGCCGGGGTAACCCGATGAGTGCCGCAATCCGCCCGCCGGCGGTTCCGGCAAGGACGAGAAAACCCAAGGCGAAGAGGCGTCCGCCCATAGGATCGGGGTTGTTCAAAAGACCCATCCGCCAGAAGGCAAAAACAACTACCGCGAGGGCGGCTAGGGCGCGCACGACCTCCTTCAGGCTCTCTGAGAAACTTTTTCGGCTAGGATCTGACATTCACCCTCTCCGGCTTGCCGCTCTGTTGTCGAACCGCGAAAAACATGACGGTCAGAAGATCCGTAGCCGCAACTGCCACTGCGAAACTTGACAAAATGAATCTCGTTCCTATTTCCGCTTCGCTGCCAGCGCCCGCGTTTAAGTCGAGGGAAAGAACCAGAATCAGAGCAACGGACGAAAAGCTAGACACGCTTGCCAGGGGCAGCTTGGCCGAGCCGCCACGATTCAACAAAGCCAGGCTGACCCCTTTCAGAAGCAAGCGCAGTGCACCCAGGCTCAATCCAAAGAGGACCGTTGTGAGTTTGAGCTCGAGAAACAGGCCTACAAAGAAGTAGGCCGCCATTTGCACGGGCCACTCCGTAGCCCTCAATTCGGTATCCAGAAGATCTTTATGGCGATAAAAAAACGAGAGGATCATTCCAAAGCTGAGTCCCACAAAGGCTTCACTCGCCCTGACTCCGAGCGCGGCCCCTGTTCCCAATGTGACGAGTCCCAGAAGCGCCAAGCGGGCCGCAACAGATTTGCGTTCTTGCGAACCAATTAAGAGCCGCACACAGAGCGCCAGAATCAGTCCAATTATGATAGCCGCCAGGGGATTGCCGATCGTGCGGGTCACAATTTCCGCGCTGCCAGCACCCGGTTTGATCGGAGCTGCTGACGGTGACCAGACGAAAAGCCCAATTCCCATCACCAACATGGAGAGCGCCTCTGTAAATCCCGAAAGCGCGAATAGTATTTCTTTGAGGCTTTGTTGCTTGATCCGCTGGGCCATATGCTGTGCGATCGAAAGATTCGAGCTGGCAAAGGCTCCGCCGCTGATCAAGGCCAGCGTGAAAATGGACTCCTCTGACCCCTCAAAAGGGAGCAGGTGAGGATAAGCACGAAGACCCCAAAACATTCCCACGGCCGCCGCCACGAGCAACAAAAGATGAATTCCGGCGAGAAGACCTCCGCGCAAGATCATATTTGCTTTCATTGGCGGCCCCTCAGCTGCGCGCGCGTAATGTAAGCCAATCAAAAATGAAAGCCATACGAGTCCCACGCGTAATGCCGGGCTGATCGCGGAAATCGTGGACGGCAAAAACATTCCGGAGACATGGGGCGACACAAAGTAACCGGAAATAATTAAGATCGGACCCGCCAGTGAAGGCGTAAAAATCTCAAGAATTTGCCCCCTAGCCAAAAGTGTGGTCACCGAGAGCAGAAGCATTAGGATCAGAATTTCCGTCAAAGTGTCAATCCGCGCTTGAGTTCACAACTGATTACAGCAAAATCTCCAGCTTCCATTGCATGAGCGATCTTTCGCATGGCCGAATCGCCGGCGTTATTTCGCACAGCCAAGAACCTGATTTCAACCCTGATCCGATCGGGCCGAAGGTCGACAATCTCGACATGAGGAGATTCGTCCGCTGAAAAGAGCTCTGAGAGATCTTCGGTCATCTGTTCAAGACTCAGGCCGCGCTTTTCGAGGACTATATCCAGTAAAAACGACGGAGCATGACTCAATACCCGCAACGGCTGCGTAAGCAATTTTATATAGGGAATTGAGATCTTACCTCCCGATAGGGGCACCAGTCGGATTTCGTTCAGGCTAATCGAGGTGATCTCGCCCGTGATGTCGCCGATGCTGATCCAATCCCCTGGCCGGAGGTCGGTTCGCCACAAAACGGTGGCTCCAACCACTACCGAGGCGATCACTGGCACAGCACCTAGAAAAAGGGCGCCCGCCATCACCACAACTATCGACTCCAAAGGGGTGTGCACAGAGCCAAAAGCCGCTGTAATGGCAAGCGGTGCGATGAGAATGATAAGCGCCACGGATCCAAACACCCGTACGACGGGTACTCGTCGTATGGGTAAGAATCCCAGCTGTATTCTCCCGCTGCTCACGCCTTTAAGGAAAAGATCAAGTGCCTTCAGAGCGGTCCACAGGACTACGGAGAGGAAGACCGCGAGAATCAGGCCTGGAATTGCGGCAACTAAGCTTTCCACACCGCCCAGTGCCCGCGCCAGTGTCGTGCGCAAAGTGGATGTCAGAAGATCCCGCGTGCGATCAAACTGACCCAAGATCGCAAAGATCACCGCTGCCACTGTAAGAGCGTACATTAGCACCCGGCCAACCACGAGGGCGACGGCCAGCAGGCCCCCGACGGCTTCGCCGCCCAATACGGGTTCTCCCATAATGGACAGCGGCCTGAGAGTTCCTTTCTTTTCGTCTAAGATGTGATCCGCCTGATTTAAAGCCCTGTGCAGCCGCACCAGAAGCACGAATCCCAGCAGGATGAAAAATATAGACATGAAGACGCTCAAAAAGGTCTGTTGAATCCAAGCCTTTTGCTGTTGACGTGCAATGAAATCTTGTAAGAGCCCGCGGATATGATCGACGTAGTCGTCCAGGGACACAAAACCGGCGGCTTCGGCGTCGGCGGCATACAAGCTGAGGACGACCTGTTCGCCCACGCGTAATGTGGCCTTCGACTGCCCCTTATCCACTTTGAGGAGCGGCTCCGGTCCGGTTTTTCCTTCCTTGGCACCAGTTTCTGTTCCACTTACGGCCGTGTTTTGGCCCTGGCTTTCCAGGGCCACTTTCAAAGCCTGACTCGCCTGCCGTGCGCGTGTGGCCGCGTCTTGGCCCCCCGCACTCTCCGAAAGGACAAAGGCCACCTGCTCCCGGTAAACCACGGGGTATGTCGGACGATCTTGCACATCCGTGTGCCCTTCTGACGCGGGACTTTCAACCACACCCGGTTCAGGGGAGTGTTCGTGGGTCTGCTCTTGGGCGTGGGCAAGGCTGTACTTGTAGCCATTGCCATTGCTAAAGGCCGCCAGCACGACAAGCAAGAAAAGGAGATTGCCGCAGAGTGATTTCATATGCCCAAAAGGTTACCACTCAGGCCCGTTCCAATGAAGCGAATTTCAGCACTCGCCCGCCTGAGATGGAAGCGGCTACACGCGTGCACCTCTTAATTTGAACTTTTGCAGGCCATCTGGCGATCGCAGCGCGCGGCTTGAAGAGCTTCGTTGCTGAACTCCGCGATTACGACTTCAATCGAGCTCACTTCGTATGGAAGAACGAGGGTGACGCTATCAAGGCCTGGACGAATGGGTTTGGATTGCACCTGTCGATGGGATGTCCACCTCGATCCGCTCCAGAAAATATGCTCCCATCGCGTCTCCTGGGGGTGATGCTTTGGCACCACCTTGAGTTCGACCATACCGTCCAGAAGGGCGAAACCGGAGTCCAAACCCAGTGCCAGGGTCGCCTTTGTTTCCATTGGGGTGAGCACAAGACTTGTGACCTCAGCGACCGGGCGGTCCACGTCATTAATGATCGCTGAGCTCCGCACGGTCAGCGCCGGCACAGGTCCCGGTTGGACGGGAAATTCGGTTTTCTCACCAAACAGGCTGAGGTATTCAAGATTCAGCGTCCGGTTGACAGTCTTCTCACCAAAACGTTTTGTAAACTCCAGAAGATAATTGTGCTCATCGAGCTGACTGAGTTTGCAATTATCCGCTGGAATCTTCAGGAAGTCATTTTGCGGTGACGAGAACGTTGCATGGCAGGATTCCCAGTGAAAGATTTCGGTCGACTCAATTTCAGTGGTTACGACGACCTCGCCTCCGTTAACAATCTCAAGGGGAGAGAGTTTTACATACTTAACAATCAAATTGCCGGAATAGCCAATCTCGCCATTGCCCACAATCCCCTCATGCGCCGCAGCTTTGGTGATACTCGGGATCGTGACCGAGCCGCTGGCGCAGATGAGACTCAGTGCAAATATAGTTTTAGTCATAGGTTTTCCTTACGGTGGTTGGATTTTGGATAGGGGAAAAAACTGGATTTGGATCTGGTACACCTGATCTCCGCTCGTCTCTTCCAGGAGTGCGGCAAAACGCGCGCGGAAATCGCGGATAAGTTCCTTTGCTTGAGGCAGGTTCTTGGCGGATATGATAAGTGTTGACCCAGTGAATTCACGCTCTTCGACAGCGAAGGCTCTTAGGGCGTGTGCCGCATGGCTCAGCATCTGTTCGTGATAGCGCTTGATGGCTTCACTTGTGATATCACTGGTTGTTGTGATGCGACCTTCGCTCACTTGAAGCGCACCTTGAGTGTCGCGGATCAAAAGGCCCAGCTCGAGCAGGAGGTCGATCATTCGCTTGACTTCGCGCCAGGTCACGTCAAAGTGCAAAGCCTCGGCAATTTTTCTCGCATTTCCTTTGAATGCGCGCATACGAATCATTTCGCGAACCGCAAGACTGTACCAAGTCGAAATCAAGGAAAATGTCTTATCATCAAGCAAGCGCACGTTCCCATCTGGATGCTGCTTTGCCATCCTTTCCATCAGGGCAACGGCCACGCGGGGATTGTGGCGAAGCTTATGGAGATGGACCAGATCTCGAAAGTAAGACTCGTGACGCTTGGAGAATCGAAAGTGGCGGACCAGCTTGTCGACGATCGTGCGGCCTGGATCGCGCTGACCATTCACGATTTTTGTAATCGACGAGGTTGATTTAAGACCTAACTGGCGCGCCCACATGCCATAACTCCAGCGTTGATTCCGCTCTCTACAGGTCTGGGTGTAGGCCTGTAGAAAGGCACGGACGTCGGTGAAACTGAAGAGTTCAGGAGCCGTTTTCATGGCGGCGAGCATGGTCTTAGCGTTGGCAAAATTCAATTTAAATATGGGCAGATCCGCGCAAAAGCCTGGGCACGCCTGCCAACAAAAGGGGTGCGCTTCGATCGATAATCTTTACCTATGGTCATGATCGTGAGCCCCTATTGGACCTTATTATTTTGTTGGCCTATTCAGTTTCAATATAGGAGGTGACCTTTGAGGACCTTGATTCTTTTTCTAACCGTGGCGTTTTCGGGAGTCGCGCAAGCGGGACAAAAGCACACTGTGGTGCTCGACAAGTATGTTTATAGGGGCAGTTTAACGGAAATGGTGGATTCTCTTCAGGAGCGGCTGGCGCAGAAAATAACTCAGGTCTGCGGAGCTCAATCACCTATCGTGACAAGTCATCTGTCCATCAATTTTGTACGCGGAGAGCTGGCCGGAAATGGACCTCTGGAAACCGAAGTGATGGAATACGAGGGTAGACTTGGGGTGGACTTCCCCGGACATCCAAAGGCCGTCATGACAGCCTCGTTCGAATGCCTTTGACGGCCCGTCTAACGGCCTGTCGTCTTCGGCTGAAATAGCTCAATCGCATTTCCCGAAGGGTCCTCGCAGAGAATCTGTAGCCCGCCAGGGCCCTCGACAATCTCGTTTCTGAACTTGACCTGTTGAGAGCGTAGCTCCGGGACTCGGGTAACGAGATCATTCACCTGGAGCACGATCCGGTTCCAACCGCCGGGGGCCGGCTGTCTACCATCGGGCATCGGTTTCGCCGCTGACGAAGCGGGCCCGGCGAGCCACAGATTGAGATGCTCTTTCGTCACAATCGCCATTGCGGATCCAAATTGTTGTTTGAGCTCGAAGCCCAGGCATTTCGTGTAGAACTCAATGGCCCCAGGAACATCATTCACCAAATATCTGACTGATACCATAAAGGCTCCTCGACTTTTCGACCCCTCAAAGTTTTGAAACGGGAACGCCGTCGGAAATTTCAAAAGGTCGTTAAACGTACAGATGTATTAAAATATTAAAAGAAGAGTATCAAAAAGGAAAACTATACCTGCTAACCTCAAGAGTTAGTTATACTAAACACCCCATGCTCAATATCCCAGACCTAAATAGGCTAAAAGTCTTCTATGCCATCTACATGACCCGCAGCTTTGTCAAGGCTTCGCGGCTCCTCCACATCACCCGTTCGGCGGTCAGTCAGGCCTTAAAGGCTTTGGAAGAAGAGCTTCAGACGAAACTTTTCTATCGCGATAGTAAAAATGTGCTGCCAACCGAGCCAGCGGATCAGCTTTTTCGCGCTGTGGAGCCGTTTCTTTCGGAGCTCGCGGCAACCATGAATGAGATGGAGACGGGCAAGACGGAAGCTGTTGGACACCTCCGGATTGGCGCACCCCAGGACTTCGGCTCCATCCACCTCACAGAGGCCGTAATCGATTTTCGCAAAAAGAATCCCCGAGTCACATTTGAGCTGTTCTTGAGCACGCCCGTGGTGCTTATGGAAATGCTGAGCGCTGGAAAGCTGGATCTCGGTTTCGTAGACAATGGAGACATTCATGCACGAAATCATCCGGTTTCAATTCAGACCGTCATGAGAGAAAGGTTTGTACCGGTGTGCGCGGCAGAGTACTTCGATCGATATATAAAGCGAAGAGGCGTTCGGTTTGAGAATCTCAAAGAGCTCCATTTTGTGGACTATCTCAAGCATGCGCCCGTTTCGAAGATGTGGATCAAACATCATTTTGGAAAGCCTTCACCAGATCTGAATGTGGTTTTCTGCGCCGAAAGTGTTCGCGCGGTCACAAGGGCTGTCCTGGGCGGCCTCGGCATCGGTGTCATTCCCGAACATATGATCGAAGAGGATCTGGGAAGTCGCCATCTCAGGCGTGTAGTAAAAGGTCGTGAGCTGATCAATCAAATCACTCTTGCTCGAAGATTGGAAAGGCCGATTTCCGGGCGTGAGAAGGCCTTCGTCGACTTCTATAAGAAACGGGCGGATTTGCGCTAACCTGAGTGCTCGGAACCCTTCCTGGAACCGACCCCTCCGATTTTTACAATATTACAAAAATTCTTCATGGTACCAGGATCGCGTGATACGCAGTTGGCGTTATGAACCTATAAACTCAACAATTTAGTGGGGGAAATCATGAAAAATTTACTGTTTCTTTTAGGTGGTCTCGTCTTGGCAGCACCGGCGTATGGTCAGGGCTTTCAAACCGGAACGTTTGACCTGTATGCCACCAGTGGCCATCAGCCTTCGGGCACATGTGACCGCGGTACAAACCTTGTATTGGACCGGGCCGAGATTAAGGGAAACCTTGCGTTTCTAACCGAGTTTGTGGCTGGCGTTTGCGACCTCTATGTCGAGCCCAATGCCCGGTACTACGAAATTCACACGGTGAAGGATGCGGGATGTGGAAGTCAAACCTATGAAGGCACGCGCATAGGTGATGATGGACGCCATGAGGTCGTTATCACGGATCATCGCACAAGACTGTGCATGGACATCGTTCCCGGGCGTGTGATTGTCACCGAGAAGGGCCCTCGTGGTGAAGTCACTCTATATAGTTACGACCGCTAAACGGCCGTATCCAATATAAATACGATCGCCAAAGGTCGTATCCGGATATGCCAGGAGACACCAGAAAATGTCAGGAAGTGCGCCTTTGTCTGTGATCGGGGGCACATTCCCGAACCCGCCTCGGACTCACCGGGGCGCCTTCGCGCATCGGAAGCCGATCGACGGATGATTGAAGTTGATCGTATGGTCGAGGTGGGCATGGAAAATCCCACCCTCGGGGCCATGGTAGAAGGCACCGCCTCGATAGATCGCATTACCGTTGACGCGACAACCGTAGTACATGCCGACCCCGTGCCGTGAATCCAGAAACTCGGAGCCAGGCAACGCGGCGTCTCGAGGGCCGAGGTAAATCGCTTCAAAATCCCAGAGATAATAACGGGTCCAGTCCACGTAGTCTTTGGAAGCAAATGCTCTTAAGGCGGAGAGCGGTTGATCCTCGTCAAAGTAGTCAAAGTAACCTGACCCACTGCCGTGCGGATGTGAGGTAAACGTCGAGGTCGACACCGCTCCAGCGCCAAGGCCGTTGTTGTTACATGTATCCGCGATCCATTCGGAGGCATTTCCGGACCAGTCCCAAATAAACTCGTTGCCAGGGAGGACAAGGGCGCGTCTCGACAGATAACCGTTTCTTACGCTAGCGTCGCGACTCCACGAGAAGCACTTCCCGCCGATCATGGACGGTGTCACGCTGACACTATCATTCGTATGGAAGTACATGCCGTCAAGATCTTCAGTTGCCGCCGTCGGTAGGACGGATTGTGGGTCGCCATCCAAGTGGCCTCCATACATGCACCCCTGACCAACGGCGTTCGAAGACCAATTCAGAGGTTGACTCAATAGATGACGGTTGATGGTTTGCGCTTCCATCATGGTGGTGAGATGCGCGCCGACACGCGCGCACGCGACTTCGGCCTCCACTTTGCTAACGTAAACCCACGGCCAGCGGAAAGACGTCGTGCTCGCGCTGGGAGCGGATGTCGGCGTCGCCGATGAATAGCTGGTCGGAACTAGGAGCTGCGGCTCCACGCTCGGGCCGCGGTCAATGCTCGAGCTGAGGTCGCTAAAGTTTGGATTCTGGGCCTCATATTTCATGATGCAAAAATCGCTCGTGCCCAGGGCGGCTATTCCCTTAATAAGAAGCCATCCTTCGCCGCAAGGACTTTGGACGACGCAGGCGCCGTTCTTGAGCTCATATCCCGAGTTGCAGGCGGTGAGATTCCCGCAGGCTCCCCATTGTGAACCGGCACTGTTACAGGTCTGAGTTCCTGTTCCATTATTGATGGTGCATGACTGTGAAGCACCGGGAGTGCAGACATTGGCGACGCATGTGCCGTTTTGAAGGTTATATCCCGAGTTGCAGGCGGTGAGATTCCCGCAGGCTCCCCATTGTGAACCGGCACTGTTGCAGGTCTGAGTTCCTGTTCCATTATTGATGGTGCATGACTGTGAAGCACCGGGAGTGCAGACATTGGCGACGCATGTGCCGTTTTGAAGGTTATATCCAGAATTGCAGCTGGTGAATTCACCACAGGTTCCCCAGGCGGTGCCAGAGCTATTGCAGGTTTGTGTGCCCACGCCAAGGGTCGTGGAACAGGGCTGTTTGGAGGAAGGTGTGCAGAGAAGCGAGGGAGAGTTTTGTTTGGGATCCAGAACTTTATCGTTAGACTTGGCGGACTCAAATCCCTTCGAGCACCCCGAGAGTAAGATCATAGAGATGGCGAGCACAAAGACGAAAGGCCGCATTCCCCCCCCTTACACCGCTTTGGTTGCAAGGAAGGGACCGACTGCGCATTTTCGTGATCCGAATTCCCACCAAATTCTAACGATTTGGACTGTCGCGAATTGAGACACGAGCTGGCGGTGTCCAACTCTTGGATAGACGAGGGCATGTTTTACGGTTTCTCAAAATCAAACACAATCAGAAAACAAAAATTATACGAATCGAATCGACTCCAAAACTGGATGCCAAATAGTGACAGGCGCAGCAATCACGGGTCCGGCGATTTAGAAATCTATCTGGTCACCTTACATCAAGGAGAAGAACACGCGCGGCTTGTCCTCGAACAGAAGATGGCGACCGTCTTGAGAATAAATGACGATGCGGGCTCCATACTCTCCTAACGGCGCCTCAGCAAGTGACAGGATCTCAGAGATAAGCGTATTCGCGCCACCGATGAACGCTTGGTCATCGAGGTAAACGCCGCTCACGACCACACCTTCGGAGTTGACAACCTCAATTGAAACATCCAAGACCGTGTTCGTCGGCATGCGCAGATAAGAGCGGATCTCGACACTCGCCGAGTTGATCAAGGCGGCAGACATGCTCTTGATGACGTACTCAGCGTCGCTGCCATGACTAACAAATGCGGAGAGAGATCCACTGATCGCACTTGATCCAGACTCGGACACGCTCTCATTATACTGGAGTTCAACGCTTGAGGGTGTGAGATTCTCGATGAGATTTCCCTCACCACCGACGACGGAGGGATCCAGTACGACGGGTACATCAAGAGGCGCGTTGAAGGGAGTGATAGACGGTTCGACTCCGGGTTCGACAAACAAGATGGGATCAATCATGACTTCGAATGGGTAGGAGTTTGGCTCCACTTCATAGATCATCTCCTGCGAGTCCGCATGAGTGGGCATTTGCGCGAGCACGGTGAGCGCAAAAAGCGAGACAAGGCGAGAGATTGAATTGCGGTTTGAAATGTTCATGATCATAAAAAGTCTCCTTATTAAACGGCGACTCCCAGGCGAATCGCCGTCTGACATTTGAAATTGAATGCTCCCTACAAGATCCGGAATGTGGAATCTGAGGCATCCGAGCAGCGGTTATTCGACTCATCGATCACGATAATCCGGTACCGTCCAGGCGATAGACGTGTTGACGGAGTCCAGGACTGTGAACCGTCATTAGCCACTCGGAAGAACATCGTCGATGTTACCGTTCCATAATTGAATACTTGTTGCAGTCGAATTCTGAGTGAAGGTCCTCCACCTTTCCAAGTAATCGCCGTGGGCACTCCGCGATGAATTGACTCTCCGCCATTAGGTGACGACACCGTTAACCCGCAGGCGCCCGGAACGGGAATGGGAGAAGGTGATGGTACTGGAACAGGCGAGGGAGTTGGAGCTGGACCTGGAGTCGGCGCCGGTGTCGGGGTAGGTGTCGGTGTCGGAGTTGGCATAGGAACCGGTGCAGGAGCTGGGACCGGATTTGGATTGGGCGATGGGATCGGTCCACCGGCCGCGGCGAAATAGGACTCCATTAACGGTATGCTGTTTAGGAGTTTGGATACAGAGTTATGAAGGGCATCGCCCATGACAATCCCGTTGTAAACGAGGCTCGGATTGGAATGATAGGGGATGCGGGGATAGGAACCGTAAGCCATGACCAGGCGGAAACGCCCGGCCGCAGATTCAAAGTCATCTTCATGGCGCAGGCCCAAGTTATGTCCCAGCTCATGAGTGAACGTGTACTTGGGAAGAGCGCCCAGCTTGGTGACGGTGAATGCGGCCGATTTTCCTCCCCCCACGTAACCAATTCCTAAAGTTCCCGAGCTCCCGCCGGCGATGACGATGCTGACCTGATCGGCGCCATATTGTGCGCGCAGGGCATGGAGTTCATCCCAGCGCCCGTCCGTCGTCCCTCGAGCCGCGGCCAAATCACCCGACATGTTGCCAGTCTCAGGCTGGGATAGCGCCACGATCCTGACCAGGCGGGCGCTATGGAGCATTCCGCTGTTTGCATAAGTGAGTCTCGTGTCGCTGACAGCCATTTGGATGGAGGCCTCGATCGCAGCAACGCTACCGGCCTGTGCGAGCGCGCTCGGCGTGTATGCCACCATCAGATCAAGGACGGAGCTTCCGTCGGCGGCTAGCGCGCCGAGACTTTCGTCACTGTCGATATCAGCGGATTCGTGGCTGAGGTCGGCTTCCGTTTCGGATTCGCAGCTGTCGCTGACAGCCGGGTCGATCTCGCGAACTTTATGAGTTCCGGATCGGGTGTATTTCAGTTCATAATTGCGCCCTTCATAAAAAAGATTCCCAATCAGGACATTGTCTTTTGCGACGAGTGTCACAGAGCTGGGACCGCGCGCCCCCACGATACGGCCGTTGATGATCACGTTGTCCGGTGACACAAGCTCGTAGCTGTCGACGTTTACATCGAGATTCAGGTCCTCGAACATCCCGAGCCGGAGTGCGCTCAGCCGCCGATCCCGTGCGCGCTCTTTAACCGGTTCCAGATTGACGTTGACGTCGCGCTCGCGGATGGAGTCCTGTTCGAGCGGACTTGACCCTCCCGGTTTGTGAGCTGGAGTCAAAATCTCAATAGGCTGACCCTCATCGGATCCCTGATTTTGGCAGGCTGTGACCAGCAGTGAGACAATGGTGATTGTCATGGCCCACGCCAGGTATGGTCTTTTCATGAACTCCCCCTTTGAGAACAGCCCGTTTCCGGGCGGATCTGCATTCAGGGTGCTCTGAAAAAATCAAAGTCCGAACTTACAAATCGGGGCCGGGGGTATCTCGCAGCAAGATCCTTCCCGGCCCACGGATGTAAGTTCAAATCTTCGATTCATTATCAGATTATGTACTGGGGTCGCGCATAGGATGGGGTCGAGACTCAAAATGATTCAAATCAATTTACGCGAAAAGCTTATCGGACGTGAGCTCCAGACCGATAAAGTACTGCGGGAGGTACAGTGATAAATCTGAGAGTCGTCTTGAATCTCGCCGTGTGTGGTTTCGCCCTCGTCCCTGTGTTGATTCTTGGCCAGAACTGCGTGCCTAGTTCCAAGGTCAAACATTCGGCCGCGGAGAGTTCCACACAAACCTCCGCGCATGGAGGGCACGGCACGGGATATGATGGAAAGCTCTTCGTTTACGGGTCCTGCCAGGACGGTCATGAATCGGACTCGGAAAAAGCAATTTTTGTTGATTTGAACGCGAAGACCGCGGCCCTGGTAAGAGATGAGTGCGCGGATCTGGCGCCACCATATCAAGAGTTCAAGCTGACAGATCAACAGTATTCGGAATCCGCGCCCGAAGTCGTGAATTTGAATGGGATTGTCTATTCGGATGTGGCCTCTTCGCGAAAATACATCGCCGCCTGCAAACGAGTGCGTTCGAGATCGACGGTGGATCTCTTCCTCTGGCGTGACGCCTCGAACGCCCTGTTCGGCGAGGTCATCGAGAACGATCCGTCCGATCGCCGGTTTGCGCGAACTCAGCCGCAAGGCTTAAGAGAGCGGTCGCGCGGCTCCAAAGAACTTGAGTTTGAGTCGGTCGCGAGGTGGGATGGCCACGACATGCTGGGCGGCACCCTCAATTTGAAGTCAAGCACGGTCAATGCCAATTACTCCCTACCTGAACTCCGTGAATGGGAAGTGATGGTCGGAGTGCCGTGCACGATCAATCCCTGAAGTAGGCTCAGAGGGTTATGGCATCCGAATCGTACGCGAAGTTCATTCAGAAATGCGAAGAAGACATCCGCTCGGGCCATCTGCGCGAGGTCGTGGCGCGTTTGCGCGAGCTCACTCCGAAGAGGGTGCCACGCGATCATCGTCTCGCGCTAGCGAATCTCTGCCGCCGCGTCGGCCTTGTCCAGCTGGGACTTGCTCTCCTGGGACCTGTTGTTCGTCCCTCCAATCCCAGACAATCGCTGACGGCGACCCCGCAGGAACTCGCGGAGTACGCGGTTCTCCTCCATCGTGATGGGGTTGTCTATGAGCCCATTGAGATTCTTCGGCAGATCGATCCCGCGCAGGCACCCGAAGCCCTGCTTTATCAATCTTTTTGCTGGTTCAACCTTTGGGACTATGCCAAAGCGGTTCCTCTTCTCGAGAGGTACGTGAAGTCGAATATCTCACCTTATATGGAGCTGGTGGGCGGTGTGAATCTGGCGGCCGCCACGATCGGAGCGCAAGAGTACGACAAAGCTGAGATCATCTTATCGGATCTTGTCGGAAAAACCGAGCGTAGCGGTTTGGTCCGGTTGCAGGGGAATTGTCTTGAACTCTTGGCTCAAATCCGTTTCTATCAGACTGATTTTGCCGGCTGCAAGATGTACCTGCAACAAGCCCATTCTCTTCTTGAGAGCTCTCCCACGGCGGATGTTTTTTTCGTCAAAAAATGGCGGCGGATTGTGGAGGCCCTGGAAAATAAAGACCCTGCTCCTCTTGAATCCCTGCGAATTGAAGCGATCGCAAGAGGTGAATGGGAGAGCGTGAGGGTGTGTGACTGCTATCAGCTGAAGATCCGTTTTGATCAAGAGAAGTTCGAGCACCTGCTGTTCGGAACCCCGTTTCCCAACTATCGAAACCTGCTCTGCCGTGAACTGGGCATTGATCTCTATCCGCGAGAGTTCCTCTATGGGAAAGGACACGAAAGGATTTTTGATTTCGTGAATGGTGAACACAGAGGTGTCGGCGCTTTTCTGGACAGCGGAAAGTGCGTGCAGCTGGTTGAAGTTCTACTGCGCGATTTTTACCGCCCACAGCGGCTAGGGGCCTTGTTTTCGGATATTTATGCAGGGGAGTACTTCGATATCGTTAACTCGCCAAACCGCATGCACCAACTCTTTAGCCGAACGCGGCGGCTGCTTGAACAAGAGGCCCTTCCCATCCGCATTCTGGAGAAGAATGGGGCTTATCGGTTGAGGATTGAAGGACCGGTGAGCTTCCGCCTCCCTTTGGAGCGAAAGTCGATTGATACCTACCACACGGAAGTTGAGCGACTGCGCCGGGCCTTCGAGGGATCTGCGACGTTCTCGGCGAGCCAGGCCCGAAGCGTCCTCAATATCCCACGTACGACGTTTCAGAGGATCGTCAATTGGGCCAGGGAGCAAGGGACTCTGACCACCGTGGGAAAGGGCTCATCGACCCAGTACCGTTTTGTCCCGCCGAAGCGCGCGGACTCCCGTGCGGCCTAATGAGTTGAAGCTGTCCTTGAGCTGACATTTGTTGCCATACCCTGATAGATGTAACCCATGACACGCGGAGCTTTCATATAAAACTTTCTGAGCGTTTCGATCTGGAACCCGGCACTTTGAATAAGTGTGTCGATGGGACGATTGAGGTGACAACCTCCGCATAGGACCTTCTGAACGGGAGTCAGGCGGTCCTGCCACGTGGCCACAGTTGGCTGGGGCGAGCGTCCATGTTCGATGAAAAGCAGTTGGCCCCCGGGTTTAAGAACCCGACGCCACTCGCGAAGCGCCCGAACCGGATCTGGAATCGTACACAGGGTCCAGGTTGTGACCACTTGGTCCACGGACTTGTCGTTAAGAGGCCCATACCCAACGCGCAGCGCAACGCCGGTGATCGGCGAACGATAAACAGGTATATGCCAGCAGTAGCTAGGGTCGAGAGGATAAGGATGAGCGAAAATGCCAGCGAAGCCGTCTCTGTACTCCAGATGATTGAGCGTGCCACCACGGCGCCTGAGGCAGACCACCCTACGTTAGCGAAATATAGAGCACGCATTTAGGACGGCTTCGGGTGCGCTGGACGAAAGTCCGCTTCCGGTGCCGACAGCTTCGAGGTGCTTGGAGGGAATCATCACGCACGCTAGGTTTAAAGTATGCGTGCAAAACTTTATAAGTGTCTCGTTTATTCTGCGGCCATGGCGGTCTTACAGGTGCAAGCCTTGTGTCCGGAACCTGGAGAATTCTCGGCCGTTGATTTGTCTCAGCCGGTGGATCAGGGGTTTCTCAACAAGATGCGCGAGCTCGAAGTTCGTACCATTATCAGGTATTACGATCATATTCCCGAGACGATTCGCGGCAAGACCCTCAAACGTTCCGAACGTCGCCTGATTGCCCAAAATGGATTTGATCTGTTGATCGTATTTCAGCATCGGAGCGCCCGCATCGGCTCCTTCACTTCCGAGCGGGGGCAGCTCGATGCTCAACGCTCTCTCGAATTGGCGGAGGCGATGGGCCAGCCCGCGCGCAGTGCTATTTACTTCGCCGTCGATAACAACTGGAACCGACCTTCGGATCTCAGGAAAATAAAAACTTACTTTTACGAGGCTGGACTGCGGGTGCGGGCCGCGGGTTACAAAATCGGCGGCTACGGAAGTGGTTTGGTTTGCGATCAGCTGCTCAACGAAGGCTTGGTGGAATACTGCTGGCTTTCCAATGCCTCGCGTTGGTACGGTCACGACGATTTCTTCGAGTCCGGGCGCTGGAGCTTAAAACAGTATTCTCCCCGGTTTTGCGCCGGCCGCGATGTGGACTTCAATATCATCAACACCAGCATCCGCGATATCGGTCAGTTTTAATCCTTAACGTAGCCAGCGTTTCTGAACAAAGATCATCACTCCGCGCCCGAGCGTGGTGTTTACCGGATCTCCAAAGAGGGTTTGGTCGGCGTAAGAAATGGTGGCCGCGAGTTCCTCGGGAAATAAGTAACTCGCCGTGAGCGTGGCCGTCGCATATCGTTGCGGAGACCCTTCTGAAGGCGT
This sequence comes from Bdellovibrionales bacterium, assembly GCA_050249195.1. GTDB lineage: Bacteria > Bdellovibrionota > Bdellovibrionia > Bdellovibrionales > UBA1609 > JALHOQ01. The sequence continues at coordinate 14,923 of JBFWQY010000024.1, read as the reverse complement.
CGTCCCTTCGACATCAATTGGATCCTCATAGGTCCAGGTCAATCCAGCCCCCAAGCGGAGCGCGGACCGAGAGTATCCAGCGCCCAAGCCGAAATTCCCCCCGAACCCTGGCTTCAATCTCCCGGACGACTGCGAGTTGCTAAAGCTTTTGTCGAATGAGCGATGCGCATCGAGACTTGAGTAGAGATCCCACCGTCCCAAAATCTTGGTGAGAATCGTGCCCACACCAAGGGCCCAAAAGCCTCGTCCTCTCGCATCCAGCTGGTACGTTGCGTCCGATTCATTAATGGATCGCCCGGTCGGCAAAGTGAGCTGGAAGAATCCCAGACCACGCGGGCGCCAAGGATTGTAGTCCCAATCCGGAAGATATTCATAGCCGAGAGTTCCTGAGACATCCCCTAGCCCTGACGAGGAGTCTCCCGCCCGGCTTCTTTTGACCACCGGGACAGAGAGTCCGGCCTGCCAACGATCCGCAAAAACATGTGCGCCCTCAAGCTTTAACGTTTCGGTGGTTTCCCTTGAGCCCCGGCGTCGCCAGAGCGAGTCTGTTCCCACATCGTCGGTGACGCGTGAGTAGCCGTAGGAGGCCGTCAGCTGGGCCTTATCATCACCCACGATCAATGAAGGCGCCGCAAATCCACCACCACAACAAGCGGCGGCCCATGTGTTTGGTGATAGGAGCAGCAGGAGAAGTAGGAGTGGGAGCGGGAACAGGAACAGGCACCGGAACAGGAGCACGAGCGCCTCAGAGAGTAATGGGAATGATGGCCTGGTCTTGAACATTTCCGCCGTCTTTCACCTGAAACCGAATCTCCCAATCACCTTTCATTGTGAAGAAAACATCCGAGGCCCGATAGGTCCCGACGTCCAAATGCTCGACCGTCACCGGGGAAGAGCCGTGTCCCATGCTGGGCATCCAGAGAACCACAGCCACGGTTCCCTTCGGGTCTTCCGGGACAGGAGCGTCGCCGCTGAGGCTTGGGAGGAATGTCCTAAACAGGAACGATCCGTAATCGGCGTCGGTCGGCATCTTCTCCCACGCATACGCCACACAATGCGCGGACGCAAACTTCGCCCGACATCGGCTGAGCTTTTGTTCCAGGGTGTCATTCGTGGTCTGGCTCGGGGGAGCGTATTTCGGATTGGTGCACGAAAGGCACGAAAGGAGAGACAGGGTGACAACAACGCAGAGGATCGTATAAAAATAAAAAGCGAATCTGCCGACGACCGCGGGCATGCTAGTGACTCCTTGAGATTGCACAACCGAGAGTTCTACCTTCGGCCACTCTGACTTTTCTTCCGGCATCCACATCCGAGAGCGCGCCGCGGAGAAGTCGTCTTTCGGCGCTCTCACCATGTGTGGAACTGGTAACACCGCCCTTATAAAGAATCTTCCCGCCTGGCCCCAGAAGAAATGCGTGCGGAGTTTTGAGTGCCTTGAATTCATCGGCGAGTTCTCCGCCCTCGTCCTGAATCACGGGAAAAGGGAGCTCAGCCGCTTTAAAGTACGATTTCGAGAGATCAAGGCTTTCATCGGCATTTGAATGAACAGCCACGAAGGAGAAATCTTTAAAATCAGCCGCAAGTTTTTTGAGAACCCCAACGTGGTTATTTGAGCAGGGACACTTCGCCGACATAAAGACCAAGACCGTGCCCTTGCTACCGGGTTTCACTTCGATGCTTTTGTCGGCGAGAAGATCTTTACCCGATACTGAGGTCAACGCCAGTGATGCGGCGCCAAACGAAAGCATAAGCATGAGATTTAAAGTCAAACCGAGGGCGATTTTAGCCGTGACCCTGCTAATGTTCATGGAGACCTTCTTACCCTGAATCACCGCGCAGGGGAATGTCTGAAGGCGCCGCAAGAGAGCCGAAATATTCGATTTTTCAATTTTATTGATATAGGTTCTGGGCCGATTGAGTTCCCATTCGGAAATCAAATTTTCAAGGAGACAGCCATGAAAGATATGATCATCTCATTTCTAATTCTCGCAGCGACCAGCGTGTCCTATGCGCGCCCCAGCCATGAGCATCGTGGGACGGCGCATTTGGAATTTGCGAACGGCGCAATCCACGCCCATGCGACTTGGATCCAGGGCCCCCAACTGTCACCGGGCGAATCCATTCTCCAGTTGGAGTGGAAGAACGGCGCCGATCATTCTCCCGTGGAACCCCCGGGCATATTTAAGTTGGCACTTTGGATGCCACACTCGGACCCAGGTCTGAGCCACGGGTCGGCTCCCACCCGAATTCGGCAGGTGCTCGACAACAACGGGCAACCGTTGCCCGGCGTTTATGAAGTCTATAGGATCTACTTCACGATGGGCGGCAAATGGGATGTGAACGTCACGCTCAAGCATGCGGATGGAAGCGAAGAAACAAAGACGATCAAAGTTGAATTGAATGAGGGCGGTGGCCATCGTCATTGAGGCGGTATTTGCACGGACTTACTTTCTGTTGGTCGGACTTCTGTTGGTCGTTGGGGTATCTCCAGATTCCATTCCTCGTGAGCTTCGCAGATGGCACGACGGCTCGGGCTCGGGCTCAGGTGCCGGCGGGACTCATATTTTGGACCAGTGGTTTGCGCGCTGGAGTTCCTCTGGTGTAGCCCTGATCGCGGTCCGGGGCGAAGTGAAAGCTCTCCAAGGGTACGGGTGGTCCGATCATGCGCGCCGGCTTCCGAATTTAGAGTCGACGAGAGGGACGAGCGAAGCCGGAGGACCGAGTGGAAACGTTTCTTCCCCAGCTTGCGGGGACCGCGGTAGGGTCTCTGACTCTGGAGCAGCTTTCACAGCACACGTCAGGTCTGCCCGTGTTGCCACGAATTTTGACTTATGCCGCTGTTCAATCGAGTTCGCGGGTCTGGACAACCGATGAGTTTATTGACGAGATCCGGGATTACAAGCTTCCTTTTAAGCCCGGGACACGGGCGGCTTATAGCAATGTGGGATTTCGGCTTTTGGCCGCCGTGATCGAGGCCGTGGAGCGAAAGGATTTTCATCAGGTCCTGCGCGAGCGGATCCTTCAACCTTTCAAACTTCAGGATACAATCCTCCAGCGCAGTAGCGAACCGATTGAGGGCCTTGCACGAGGGTACGGGCCGATCCCCCTCTTCTTGTTTCTCGGCCCACCCCGGCTTCTTCCGTTGCCGAATTGGAATTACTCCATGCTCATCGGCGCTGGGGGCCTTGTCTCAACGGTTCGCGATCTCTTTCTGTGGGATCGAGCCTTGAGTCGGTGGGCCGCCGAAGATCCTGAATGGGCGACCAAATATTTTTCCGGTGGTGGTCTCTACGGGCACGGCTATAATTACGGTTGGGGCCTCACACCAGCCCGCTCCGGTCGTCCCCTTTTTCAAAGTCACACAGGCGGAACTCCCGGTTTTTTCTCGCTGATTATACGTGTCCCCCAGACCGACTCTGTCGCTATTGTTCTGAGCAATTCCTACTGGCGAGAACGGCCTGACGAAGGGGATCTCCATGACCGGCTAGTGGATTTGCTGGCGGATCCGGCTCGGTGGGAGCGCCAATGAAATGAAACTGGATCGCAGCTTAAAAAGCTATAGGCGCCGGCTGAAATCATGAGATCATGAGATCGCGAGATCTTTGGAGTGGTCGCCGAATTCGGCATGACATTGGAATCTCCAACATCATAAAGATGAATTGTGAATTTACTTATTCTTATCGCTTCATCTTTTCTGATTGCATCCTGCAACATGAATTCCAATCGAACGAATTCCGACGGCAGCCTCCCCATTACGGATCAACTTTCCTATTTCAACCAGTTGAAGGTGTGGCGGCCGAGTCTTGTGGCCAGGGACTGCAAGAACAACCTCATCATCAAACCGAAATACCGGGATGCCATCTTGAATGGATCGACCGAATACTCATCAATCGTGGCCAGCCAATATTCTGCTGATCTCAAGAGAATAGATGCCCTATGGGCGGACAGCTTTAGGCAAAGCGCCGAGATTCTAAAGGCACAGATTGGAAAAGTAGACGAAAACACCGATTTTTATGTTGCCAACTATCCTCCTGACCGATTTGTTGGGTACCACGTAGGGCATGTCACGGGATATGATAGCGAAGGCTTAGGCCGAAAAATATATTTGGAATTCAAGTCGATGGTTGAGGATTTGACTCCCGATGACTATTTGGCTTTTTCGCGGGTCCTCCACAGAGCTGGTTTTAATGGCGACTCAAAGGTTCAGCTGAGTCCGGGTGCGGCTAGATACCAGTTCAACAACATTGTCATTCACGCCGGGTCGCTTAAAGATGTGAAAGTGGCTGAGCGCATATCAAAACAGTTCTTTTCTAGTAAACTCGCATCGATGGGCTGCGGCTTAGATGTGAAGCGGGGTGAACGTGGACTCGACTGGAACCGTTTTCTGTGCAGCCAAACTCCGAATGCTCTGCCGCCCTCCGCATTCATGTATTTGTCATTTAAAGATTGATAGCTGGAGCTGCCAACGTGCGCCGTTCACAAGATGGACATACATCTGCTGTCAGTGACCTCTCAATGACTGCGAGCGTTTGACGTGACAAGATCGCCCGCTTTCAGGCCCTCACGGTCAAAGACGGAGCCTGACTCCACCCAGACAACTTTGAATACAGGATTATCTGTTCCCTGATGTTCAACTGGAACAATTCGCAATTGCTCAAGGAGCCGGCTCAGATCTTTCTGCTCATCAGGCCGAGCTTTCGCTATTATAGCGTTAAGACTCTTAATTTCGACATCAGCGGTCCCGTTCGAAGCCGGCTGGCGCTCGACCACTGCCAGGTCATGCGCCTCCATTTGATTGTAAAGCTCCATCGCCTTTTGAGGGTTATCGACCGGCTCGCCCTTGATGGTCTTTACGACATCCATTTTCTTAAAGCCCAGCTTCTGAACCGTTTTGCTTTTCGTCGGTTCGCCAGCTTTCATCCCGACCCCCAATACTACAATGAGACTTCGTTTTATTGGCCCGAAGACTGGTCCGATGTAGACGGAGGGCTTAGCACTTTCCACGACGCCAAATCGCTCATACACATCATGCCTTTTTCAAAAGTGATCGAGACGTTTCGTGCCTGTTTATCCACTTCGACTATCGACTCTGTTTTAGAGTTCACCCTGAAAGTAAGGGAACTCACGAGAAGAAATCATTTTGGTCTTCCAAACAATGAGCTTCGCCTTGCACGCGTTATGCTTCGCCAAATGAATGAAGGCCATCGTACGGGCCATAGGGGTTCGGAGTATCACGAGGATATTGGATACGCCGGTCGGCCCTATCAACAGCTATTATCCGTGATTATCACCACCTATGGAATTCCAACGGAGGCGCACCGGTACCGACCCAGAGTGGGTGAACTTTTGCTATTTAACGCATACGATCGGCGTCGCCTTCTTGGGCTAAGTGAGGAAATGGCCTTTATTCATCGCGGTCCGAAAAGGGGTCCTAAGATGTTCTTCTTTTTCGAATTTCTCGGGCCGCGGGGTGAATTTCATTTTCGGCCTACCAGAATAGGCTGATAGTAGCCGCTCTCGTTAGGCTCCAACCAGTGGGTTTCGGTAAACCCAGACCTCGACATCAAATCGGTCAGTTCCGATTTCTTCCATGCGCGATAGCGGGTACTAAAAGCTTTCGTCCTCCATTCCGTATGGAGCTGGCAAACTATGAAAAGAGTCACATCGTAAGTCGGGTGGTCAGGGTGCCACTCCCATGTCTGAAAATAGATTCGCTTGCCGGCGTGGTCTTCGAGGATTCGGGGCATTACCCCTGGAGGCTTTTCTTGAACAATCCGATCATAATCTCGGATAGAAAAGAGGGATACGCCCCCAGGAACCAGCTTGGAATGAATTTGCTGGAGAGCCGCCTGCATCTCGGTTTCATTCTCAAGATGTGGAAGGGAATTGTCACAAGAGATCACAGCGTCGTACACACCAGAAATGCGGCTAAGGTCACGAAAATCAGCAACGCGAAAGTCCATGTGAACGCCAAGCCGAGTTGCATTTGATCGGGCTTGTTCCACAGCCTTGCGGCTGAGATCGCTCGCGTAAACATGATGTCCGCGAAGCGCAAGACCGATCGCCTGCGTGCCAATTCCACAGGAACAATCGAGAACCCTAAGGCAAGCCGCCTTTCCACTATGCCTGCGGAGGAGGGTATCGAGAGTTTGTCCTTGCTCGCGCATAACCTGGTCCCACTCCATTCCAATTAGGTGATAGGAGCCGGCTAGGTTGTCGTAAAAGGTCTGCGCAGAGTCGCTCATTTTGCTCCCGCATCGTTGCGTGGCACGTTGGAGCGTTTATAGTATAGAATACATATATTGGTTGTGGTAGAAACGCACCGCAAAGATTGGAAATTCCAGACTTACCAGATGCTATGTCATCGACCGTTCACGGTCGGGGCGTCGCCATACAGTTCAACGATCGATTATGAAAAAGGATCTTTGAGACGAAACGCATTCACGCATTAAAGAATTTATTGTGAAACATAAAAATTGTGGAGCGAACTCAGGGGAAACGAATGAAAGAGCGAATTAAAATGCTCCGCCACTCGAAATTGGAAGCGGATCGGCGAGAGTGTATGGCACTCCTCACGGAGCACCTCGAAAGGTACCCGAATGACGCCCAGGCTTGGTATGATAAAGCAAGTTGTCACGACTTCTTAGGCGAAGAACGAGAAGCGGAACCCTGCTACCGCAAATGTTTTGAACTCGGCTGGCGTCAACTTCCAGAAGAGGAGCAGCCCTCGTTCTTCTTGGGATTTGGAAGCACTCTCCGTAACAATCTTAAATACCTCGACTCTATTGACGTCCTCAAGAGTGCTGTCGAAACGTTTCCTCATTATCCAGCACTGAAGGTCTTTCTGGCACTCTCATATTACTCAAATCGGGAAGATCGAGCCGCGGCCGAAGCCCTTTTTTCTTCTTCCCTGGATGCGGCCGCGCGCGGATTCGACGGCTATGAGAGGGCGATCAAGCAATACGTCGAAATGCTCCGTACATTTCCCGAGCACAGGGATCGAAGCGACAGCTTGGAAATCGTTCCGTACGACTCCAGCTGGCCCGACCAATTTGCCGAAATTGCGGCAAAGCTGGGGACGGCTCTCGATGGTTTGTGCATCTCCATTGACCACATTGGATCCACGTCGGTCCCGGGTCTTGCCTCTAAGCCGCGCATCGACGTGCAGGTTACGGTCTCTCGCATTGATGGAACAATGAAGTCTCAACTTGACGGCGCTCTGGTCAGGGGCGGATTTCCCGAGTCTCGCTGGAATCAGGATCACCGGCCTCCTGGTGATCAAAGCCCGGACGAGCAGTGGAACAAACTCTATGTTGCGGCAACCCACCCTGATTTGAGCTTCCGGTCAAATGTTCATGTGCGTACAAACGGAGCCGCAAACCAAATCTACCCGCTGCTCTTTAGAGATTACCTTCGTGAACACAAGGACTCTGCTGCCGTTTACGAGAGAGCGAAAAAGGAGCTGCTTCGCTTTCATTCAAACGACGCGATTGCCTACACCGAGTTAAAAGACCCTATTTGCGACTTGATTATGGTTGATGCGAAACGATGGGCGGAACGGACCGGCTGGCAGCCCAAACTGAAAGGGCGTGTTCGGTCGGCGACCCAAGGGACGTAACCCACCTTCTCCTGACGAGGACAACTGTCGTGTAGACATTTCACCGGAGGCACGGTAGATCCCCACACTCACGTACCGTATTGAATCCTCAGCACGGGCCGAAAATGGCATAGATTTGGCTAAAGATTGCAGACGCACCTACGTGCGAAAGGATCGCTGCGCGAAAATGCAGTTCGTGTCGAAGAGTTTTCCAGATGCGAAAACTTTTCAGGCGGGTCAGCCGCGCATCATGGAGGGTTTATGAATCTGATCGTACGTTCCACTTGCATAAGAACTCTCGTCGGGTGTGCAACAGCCGCCGCTGTTATGGCGAGCGGCTGTTCCAATAAATCGAATGGCCCACGCGAACCCGCGCGTTCCGCGGAGAAACCGTTTGAGTTGGAAAAGGCGGAGCTAGATAAGCTTGAAAGTGTCGGCTGTCACCTCCGTAAGTCGACGATTTCTTGCGACGACTTCGTTAAGAGTGAGGCTCAGGATCGGATCAGTGATTTGACGGCCCGGAAGAACCGAATTGAGAAGCAGAGACTCACCTTGCTCGATGTCCAAAAGGCAATCAACGTAAAGATAAAATCGGGTCAGCTGTCCGAGGAGCAAGCGGCGGAAGCGAAATTTCTAGACACAAGTATTGTTGTTTATACGACCGAATTGGTCAAGCGATCGGCCACGACAGACATCGAGATCTCTAAAGAGAAACTATTCCTTTCCGTAATGGGTTATAAATGCACTGGTAAAATCACGTTTCAAGGGGCGACGAAAGATATTGATGCGTCAGTTCCGTTTCGTGATTCCGGTGCGGCCGATTGGGTCAGAACCTTCGAAGCTCAGGGAACTGGTGATCTAAGAGCCGAACTTAAACTTGAAACAGCCAGAAGATCCGTAATTTGGACTGCGGCAGACAGCAGCGATGGTTTCATCCGCAATTTGCGACACTACATAAAAACGGATGGTGAGTTTCTGATGAAGCAGACGAGTGCCTCGTCGCCTGCGCTCAATTGTTTAAAGGTACGTGGATCGGGGACATCGACACAGATCAGCGATCGCCCGGTCACCAGGCGCTATTTAAACTGCGGACTCAATTCTTTGGAACCAAATCCACAGGACCCAAAGGCGCCCTTTGTTAAGGGTTGGAGCTACTCATTTCATGTGGGCAGTGACGACGTGAATCGGGCCGTCGACCTTGATGGATCGGAGATCGCAGACACCGTCAGCCTTTATGCAAATCTCAAATATGGCGTAAAGGTGAATTCCAACGGCGGAATCCTAAGGTTCGAGATTTACGATAAGCGCTCTAAGGCGACAATCCTTGAGGTCTCCACTTCGAACTCGACTCCGAATCTCCTGATAGGCTTAGAAGAGCTTAGTGGCGCTGGCATTCGCATTCAGTGCGGCGATGACGTTGACGTAAATGACAAAGGGCGATGAGTAAACCCCTCTCTGCATGTGACCGCCGCCTTAGGATCCGCAGAATTTCCCTTTTCGTTCGTGGGATACTCCTTGATTCAGGGAACGCGCCAAACGGATCGAAGAGTTCAACTCAGCGAAAAAGAAAGAGCGAAGTTGGTTTCCTTCTTTGGTACACTTCACTCGCTTCGACCAGAAAATTTTCCTCAGGCCCCTCCTGATAACCCAGTGACAAAGACGAATTGGCGGAGCCTGCTTTGGCTTACAAGCTATGCATGCCGCAATAAAAGAAGGGCGTCCAGATGATGCCGAGCGGGTTAGAAAACGAGCTTTGCTGTCAATTGTAACTCAGGCTTTGGACGACGTCTGGTATGGAGAAGCCAACGGCGACAAAACACTTGTGGAGTTTGCATCCAGAACCCTAGCTGAGTTAGTGAGTTAGTTGGTGTTTCTCAGGAAATTTTCATTGGAGAAACTGACTATTTGCTCCTAGGGGACTTCGGTAGACCATCTTGACACCCGATTTCATGCCCTTATACGAATCGGGTTCGATGGATCTTAGGCGATGCGACCAGCCTTCGTCGGGTGGGAGTTGATTTGGCGGTGATGACCGGCAATGTGGCGCAGGTATTTCTCACGGACGATTCGTGGCAAGAAAATCTGAATGCTATTCGTCGTTCTCTTCATGCAAACGGGCATCTTGTTTTTGAAGTGAGAGATCCGGCTGAGCGGGCGTGGCTTGATTGGAACCGTGAGAAAACTTACAGTCTACTCGAGATTCCTGGAATCGGACCGGTGGAAAGTTGGTGCGAGCTAACGGATGTGAAGAGCGAGCTGGTCAGCTTCCGCTGGACCTACACGTTCAAATCCGATGGCGAGGTGATAACGTCCGATTCTACCCTACGTTTTCGTAGCCGCGCGGAAATTGCGCGGTCACTCGCGAAATCGGGATACCGGGTCCGTGAAGTTCGGGGGGCGCCAGATCGGCCGGGAAAAGAATTTGTCTTTTTGCAGCTTTGTCCTAACTGTTCTCCTTCGGAGTGAGCGCCACTAATTTTCTAGTAAGCTACCTTCATTGGCTTGTTGATCACTAGTGTTCTTAAGGATAGAAATGATTCATATTGATGATCCAAGATCGTTCCTCTAGCGCAAGGTCTTCCAGAGTCGACGGAATCGATATCCTGCGTGGGATATCTATATTCTTCGTTCTCATGAATCACGTGCATATGCGCCTATTCTCAACGAAGATTCTCTATACGGAAGGAATGCCCGCCCAATTAGTGTCCTCTTTGGTATGGAACGGGCAACGAGGCGTCCAGATCTTTTTTTGTATCTCCGGCTTTCTTATTGCTTCCACTTCCATTCGGAGGTGGGGATCTCTCGCGGAGTTGAGTGCCCGTGACTTCTATTGGCTGCGGGTTGCGCGAATCGTGCCATTGTTTGCCGCCTTGTTGGGTATACTCAGTATGCTTCACCTCGCCGGCGTTCAATATTTCGTGGTTTCGGAAAAAACCGGGGGCCTCGGTGAAGCGCTGCTCGCTGCTCTCACTTTTCGCGTGAATGTGCTGGAGGCCAATCTCGGTTGGCTTCCGCCGAGCTGGGACATTCTCTGGTCTCTCTCCGTGGAAGAAATGTTTTATTTCTTTTTTCCTATCATCTGCATTTTTTGGGGTCGATCGAAGTTCCTTTTCATTGTCCTTGCATTGTTCGTTGCAATGGGTCCTCTTGGCCGCACCATATTTGCGCAGGGTAATGAGATTTGGGCGGAGTATTCCTACCTAGGAAGCATGGACGCCATTTCTTTAGGAGTTCTTACTGCGCTCCTGTCGGCCCGCGTCCGCTTTTCTCGCCCCGCCCTGCTATGGTCAGCTTCTATTGGCGTTCTGCTCCTCATCTTTATTCTTGGCTTTTCTCGGACAGCAAACCTGTGGGGACTAAAGCGCCTCGGGCTAGACATGACCATTTTAGCTATCGGAACTTGCCTGATCATGGTCGCCGCCGCTCAGTCTCGTTGGCAGGCACCTCGATTATTCTATCCGTTACTGAAATTGGGAGAACGCAGCTACGAAATTTATCTCACTCATATGTTCGTGATCCTCGCCTTCTTCGCCTTGTTTTTGCGGTTAGAAAAACCCGTAGAGATGGTGCCGGTATTCTTCGCCGTTTCTATTTTGGCTTCGATGCTGCTGGGCGAGCTGGTCGGACGCTATTACTCCGAGCCGCTAAATTCTCTCCTACGCAAGGGAGTGAAAAGGAAAGCTCGCGAGCACGACTCGGCCCTTCCACAATCCGTAGTAGCCGATTAACGTCCATCCACTAAACAGTCGGAAAAGCAGCCACCTTTTTTTGGTGCAAACTGGAAATCAGTTTTTGCTTAATGTCCAATTCTATTCCCTTAATAGACAGCAAAATCTAGCAGCAGTAAACTTATCGAATGCAACCGGCTTCAGAAGTGCTTTTCTAGTATTGGGAAATCAATAGCCCTCTTCGCCAGGGAACGTCCGGGGGGAGCGCCAATGCCGAGCCACTTCGATTTTCTAGTGGAATGCAGACCAGTGAGGTAGCTGGTGTATGTCCTGAGGTCGAGAAAGTTTCCAGGGCGGCATTCTTTGTCCTCGCGCCTCAGCGGCATAGCCACGCAAGGCGCGAGTAAACCAAGTTTGCAAATAGAGCGTCTATAAGGTGCAACCAGGAACCCTGTCGCCGCTCTCGAGCGCCATGACACCCACTTCGACGCCGCCTCGTCCCCCTAAGAGTTGCGCTTTCACTTCGGCACGAACAAATCCAAGATGCCTAGAGTAATCGCTTCCTATATCCTGGAGCTGAATGCACACGTAGTGGCGATTCGGCGCAAACTCATAGGATTCAATTTTGGTGACGTCGATGCTTGCCCCGTATTTCTCCGAGATTTCTTGGATTTCTTGAAGGGTTCTTACATCACCAAACGCCACCGAAGCGACTCTCGGAATTGAAATCGTGGACGGCTCGGCGGCCAATGCCGAGGGCGAAATCCCCATGGCTAACAGTACAAGTATTGCTTTCATGACTAGTATCCTTTTGTTTAGTGTTTGGACTGAATGATTCCAAGTCCATCAATGATGTGCTTAGAAAGTTCTTTGGGTTTAGAAAGAAATGGAGAGTGGCTCGCATCGATCGAAAAAACCGCATCAAAATGATGCGTTACTTGGATTCGGCGCTGGGTTGGTAGTCCAATGATTCGATCTTGCCGAGTTTCGATATAAACTTTAGGTATTTTGTTCCACTCTTTTGTATCGTACAAAATAGTCCCATTACCAAGTTCTGAAGGCTCGTTGACGAATGTCGGAATCCAGCGAGCTATGGCCTGTCGAGGAACGTCGGCCATGAATGCCGCGCCAATCCGTTCGGGAGAAGTGATTCGCCAGATCCCGTTCTCTTCGTCGAGAGCTGCAACTTGGGTGAACCACTCTTCGTCCTCGGGGCTAAGATCTTGGAAGGCTGTAGTCCCAGATTTAGGTACGACGGCAGCGACAAAAATTAGGCCCACTATCGAATTTGGACATTTGCCCACGGCATGAGTGATCAGTGCTCCACCCTGGCTATGGCCCACAAGAATCACTGGATCATGCTGGAGAGCTGCAACACGGCAGACCTTGGAGGTAGCAAGATCTAAGGTCACTGCCTTGGGACTTATGCCATCTTGGGCTCGGCCCGGAACATCCAACGTGACAACGTTGTGCCCTAGCGTTTGGAGTTCGCTTTGCACAGCCGACCACACGGAACTCGTGAGGAGCGCTCCGTGCACGAGCAGGAAAGTAGGTTCGCTTCTTGCCTGAGCGGTTGATCCCAGCACGGCTAACCACGCCGTGCCACCGACGATTAGATACGCAAAAATGTTCCTCCACCGGCTATGCATTTTTAAGCTCCCGTTCTCTGTTGTACTCAGTTTGCTGTTCGCAGACGGATCACGAGAAGGTTACAGGGAGAGAAAATATTCTCGCTTGGCCTCAAATCCCCGCCTATATTACTTCTCTTTGAAAAATTGGCCTGGCCTGTAACCTTTGGTGGCGCTCCTACGCATTTATGGGTGGGAGCAATGGATTTGAAGTGAACGTGTGGAACTAGAGCATACGCTTTCTATATTGATGCAGAAGTCGCAGGAAGGAGACGAACCTGCGTATCGCGCTTTGCTGCTCGGCATATCGAAGGTGGCCAAGAGATCGCTCAGCCGTCGCCTGAACCAAGAAGAAGCAATCGATGATGTGGTTCAGGATGTCTTGATCTCGGTAAATTCAGCCAAGCACACGTATGATCCAGCGCGGCCCTTTCTCCCCTGGCTCCATGCTTTGATTGAACATCGACTGAGCGATTATTGGAGAAAGTCCTTTCGCATTTCCAATCAGGAGCTGCAAGACGAAGGCTTTCTGGAATCAGTCATCGACCCGCAGTCGCAAAACTCGTATGGAGCGGATTCCGCCTATGGTGATGAATTTGAGCGTGTGCTTAATCTTCTGCCAGAGAAGCAAAGGCTGGCGCTCCTTTTAACAAAGAAGGATGGGCTAACTGTGAAAGAAGCCGCGACCCATCTTTCCATTTCGGAAGCTTCCATCAAGGTGAATGTCCACCGTGCGCTTATTCGCTTAAGGAAGCTTCTCTTGGGAAAGGAGGACCATGAAAACTAAGGAATTAATTGAGGTACTTGCTCGGCAAACCAAACCTGTTCGGCGGCTCCCTTCGCCAGCGAGGCGTTTGGCTACTTGGATTTTCCTTTCCTCTATTTGGATCACGGCCTGGATTAGCTTTTTTGGCGTTCCAGCAGAAGTAACTTCTAAGATGAAAGAGTTCTCTTTCTGGCTAGAGAGCGCTCCCGTGCTTTTGATTGCCCTGCTGTCCGCCTACATTGCTTTAGCCTTAGGGATTCCGGGCGAAGCGCGCTTACCGCATGTCAAAAAAGTGATGGTGTTTTTTGCAGCCAGTTGGCTTTTGGCATTTATTGCGGGTATTCCTTCGCGGAGCCATGAATTCGAAAGGTCCATTGCCGCTGGGCCGGGTGCCCTTTGTGTAGAAAGCATTTTGGAGCTTGGATTTGGACCGGCAATTCTTTTGCTTTGGATGATTAGACGAGGGGTTCCCCTTTATCCCGGTTGGAACGGTGTTGTAGCTCTTCTTGGCGCAGCGTCCTTAGCTGCGTTTGGTACTCAGTGGCTTTGTCCCTATGATTTTCCGCTCCATTTCTTGGTCTGGCATTTAGCTCCCGCTTGGCTGCTTGGGGCTGCTGGATATTGGCTCGGGAAAAAAGTGCTATGGTGGCTTCCGCGCAATCCTTCAAGAACTACTTCCGAAAACGCTTAAGGAGAAGCCCTATCAGGGCGACAGGTTCGTCACGATCTTTTCCAAATGTTTTTTACTAGATTGCGGTATTCGAAACGCCCTAAGAGCAAGACGCTTGAGAATGCTTTGAGGGGAGTCAGAGGGGGTTTGGTGGCAGAAAAGTGCCACCAAGAGAGTGAACAACTTCGCCCATCGGCTCGCTCCGCACATCGGCCCCGTCAGATCCAAGAATGATTGAGAATTCCTTGGTAATTACAAAAAGGAAAGAGGAGCACTACCCCCTCAGCAACGCCCTCAGCAGGGGTCAACCTGCCAGAAGACTTAACACCCGGATAAAGGCTAAACACCTCCACTGTACGTGAATCGAATTGAGTCACGCTAAGTTCTGAATATTGTTAATTAAATAATGTGACCATCAGTTTCTCTTGGACCCATATTTGCATTTTCCACAGAAGCGGCGTCTAGGGCCTCGCCCATCGCTTAGTTGAAATTTGAAGGTTGAGTGGCTCAACCAATCTGTGTTTTCAATGAGTTACCACACTTAAAGAAATCGCAGGAAGAGAGGAGCCACCCAATGGCCAACGTACTTAA
>JBFWQY010000023.1:0-82241 GCA_050249195.1 Bdellovibrionales bacterium | reverse complement strand
ATGCTTGCTCATAGTTGCCGCCCTTGCTTGCTGATGATTTTTCTTCGCAAAAAAATCAAATCAACCAAGTGGAGGGCTTGGCAACTACTTGTTTTAGCTACTGAATAAGCCGGTCAGCAGTGTAAAAAATCCATCCTTTTGGGCCTAGGGATTGCGCTGCCGGCGATCTTGGCCGTTCGTGATCAGGGCTTTGCTTCCATGAAGGACGATCGTGCGGCTATCAAACGCGGACGCGACAATTGGTTTAAAAAGACTTACGGCGGAGGGAAGTTCTTCCGGTTCCTCGAGACTCACCCCGATCCATCGAAACGGATCGTGATTGGGTTTGAAAATGTGATTTCAACGCCGAGAAACGAGCGTTTTCAGAAATGGGGTGTGATCAACGACCCCGACTGTCGCGCCGATCGAAATGGGGGACCCGACATTTGCAAAGATTCCGACGCCACCGGAGTGATTGGGATTCGCAAGACCGCGGGCGCCGACGGGAAGCCTCTCTACGGCGTCTCCTGTGCGTCCTGCCATGCGGGATTCAATCCCTTGCGCCCACCGCGCGATCCCAACGAGCCTAAGTGGTTCAACATCCATCCCACTATCGGCAATCAGTACCTCGACTCCGGAAAGATCTTTGCTGCCAATCTGGCTGCAAACGATGTGCGCCGCCTGATGTTTGCGGCCTGGCCGAAGGGGACTGTGGACACCACATTGCTCTTTAATGATGGAATCATGAATCCAGGTACGATCACAGCATTTTGGAATCTGCCGCACCGGCCTGTATTTGATGTCGGAATGGGCGCGCTCAAATCGCGCGGTGGCCAGGGTGGAGAAGATGATGTCGGCGCCGATCTGGCCGCCCTTCGGGTGTACACGAATATCGGCGTTTGCTTTAATGAATGTGTTGCCAGCCGTCCTGGTCAACCGATTGACCTGGCTCAATGCCGTCAAGCCTGTTCTGACTTTCCACCCGAAAACGAAATTCAGGATATGGTCACATTCATGCGCAGTGTGAAAGCGCCCAAGATCCGCGGTTTCGGAAAGAACTCGCGCCTTTATCGACGAGGTGGACGCGTGTTTGCGCAAAACTGCGCCTCCTGCCATGGGGGCTCACCAAAAATTATGTCAACCGATGAGGTGATCGCCCTGACCTCGGATCCCGCCAACACGACGAACGCATGCCGGGCTCTCTCCAGCAACTGGGAGGCGGGACATATCTGGGCCGCGTTCTCGTCTGACGTTTACAAATCGCGCGTGGAGGCGGGCGGACGCGGCTACCGCAATATGCCCCTCGCCGGGATCTGGTCCACCGCGCCGTTCCTGCATAACCAATCCATTGGCGACTGGGCGGAAGCTACGGCCTCACCCCGTGAGCAGATCCAAAATTTCGAGCGGGCGATGAGGGAATTGTTGACGGCAAATCGCGCCGAGAAGATCCATGTCACGCCGGTAGCGGTCGGTTCGTTCCCGGCCGGAACACCTTTGCAGTACATTTTCAGCCGCGACGCTAGCAGTGGCAGACTTCTGTGCGATGACATTGTTGAAAATCGTGGTCATACGTACGGAAGCACTCTACCTGAGAGTGACAAGGACGCTTTGATTCACTGGCTGCGTTATCAGTAGTGTAGCGGAGTGTACTGTAGTGTGGCGTATCCGCAGTTCGGGGCCAGGGGTGGTGTGGATGTTTTGACCTTTGGCCCCATCCGTTACTTGTTGCCAATCTTCTGTTGACCGTAGCCCTCCTGTTTCGGCTAGACTGCGCCCGATTTTAAGCTGTGTTCGGGGGAGGGAAAACATGGGCCAGCCATATCGTCGTTTCATAACTTATTTTTGGACTCTTTGGACATATGCCTTTATGGCACTCAGTTTGAGCGCGTCGGGGGCGGGTGCGAGTGAGAGGAATGTTGCCGACTTGACTGCGAAGTCTGCTTACCGCGACCCCGCGCAGTCGTATCGGGCCTATAAAGAGCGGGCTCGGCTGTTCTCGCCGGGAATCGAACCCACTCCCATGGACGGAGTCAACGATACGCCTGTGGGGCAGGCCCAAAAGTTCGGCAACGCGACTCTGCCTGACGTGGTGGACTGGGAATCGGAAGAGGTCCTCAAGATGCGCTTTACATGGATACGCGATTATCGGTTCCTCACGTCGGAGTCGCGCCCAGAGTTTCCGCGCCGCTCATCATGGATGTACCCTGACGATGGATGTTTTGCGCGCGCGGCCCTTGCCACCCGCAATTTGCGGGGGTGGCGCGCGCCGGTACCCAACAAAATTTTCGTTTTTGGAAACCTGAGCGTGAACTCGCCCAATGCCATTGGTGGACAGGTGACCTGGTGGTATCACGTGGCGCCATTGGTTGAGGTAAAGGGGCAAAAGTATGTTTTGGATCCAGCTCTGGAGCCGCGCGAGCCCTTGCTCTTGGAAGAATGGCTGCATCGCATGAGTCAGAACACATCTGAATTGGAAGTGGCTATTTGTGGCTCAGGGGCCTACACGCCCTATGATACCTGTTCGAGGCTTACCGACGGACGTGAGGAAATGGCGGAATCCGACCAAAAGGGATTTTTGGAGTGGGAATGGGAACGTCTCGAAGCGCTGAACCGAAATCCTGAGCAGGAACTCGGTGACAATCCTCCCTGGAAGTAGTCTGATCTGGGGATGCGATTGTTAGTAGCCTCCCTTCGGTTCCTCACGGTCTTTTTGATGATCGTGGCTTTTCTATTCACAATGTCTGTGGTGTGGGGCGTGGTCCGTCGTGATCGTTGGAAGCGGATCCATCGCGCTAACAGGATCTTGACCCGCTTTTGTCGTTTTGGTTTATGGTTACTCAAAGTGCGTGTGAGCCCGATAGGGATTGAAAATGCCCCCACGGGTCGCAACGCTCTTTATGTCGGAAATCATCTCTCTTACTTGGACGTGCTGGTGATTTCTTCACGGGTGTCCGTCTGTTTTGTCACCTCCAAAGAGATCAAGTCCACTCCCGTCTTGGGGCAGATTTGCCAAATGGCGGGATGCCTATTTGTCGAGCGGCGGAACAGGATGAACATTCATAACGAGGTCAAAGAAATTGCGGAAGGCCTTCAACAGGGATTGAGTGTGGCCATATTTCCCGAAGCCACGAGTACAAATGGAGAACAGATCCTGCGCTTTCGACGCCCTTTGTATGTGGCGGCTATTGATGCTCTTACTCCGGTCGTCCCGTTCTGTTTGAATTACCGTCGTGTCGGAGGGAGCCCCATTAATAGGACTTCGCGCGATAATGTATTTTGGTATGGAGATATGCCGTTTGTGCCTCACCTGTGGGCGCTGTGCCGTTCCGGCGGCGTTGAGGTGGATCTCCATTTCCTTGCCGCGGTCCCGATTTCACCTGAAGTGGATGCGGCCCTGTTGGCCGAAAGAACCCAAGGCCAGGTGGAATCTGTATTTCAGCCGGTGCGGTGACCGGTAGAGGCCATCGGCGGCGGCGCCAAGAGCGCCGGAATTGAACTGCGGTGTTTCTGCCTCTGGCTCAAAATGAGAATGAATATCAAATGACAAAGCTGTGACAAACGTCAGGTGGGATCCGCCTATCTTAAAAACTGGATATGCTTCAAGATCTTGGGATCCTTCATAGACAGAAACCGTGGACCTTTGATGGGCTAGACATCGCGGCTCACTATCTGGTGTGGTCGACCTGCTTGCGCAGTATGGCGTTTGTGCCTCCGCATCGGATTGCGGAAATAGACATCCACCCTGAGGATCAATGGTTCCCATATCATCGGGCGTACCAGTTCCTTCTCGAGGTCATCTGTGGATTGCATTCTCCTATCGTCGGCGAAACGGAGATTTTGGGGCAGTTTAAAAACTTCGCGCGGGAATGGGTTGCCGCTGATCCCCGAAAGAAATCCCTCGTCCAGAAGCTTCTGCAAGACAGTAAGACCTTGCGTGCGCAGTACTTGAGTCACATGGGGACTCAGTCCTACGGGAGCTGGTTGAAGCGACGCCTGCGTGCGCCCCGAGTGCATGTTCTCGGCGGTGGGCATTTGGTGCGGGAAATTCTTCCTTACCTGTGCAAGCAGGCTTGTGAAGTCGTCGTGCACGTCCGTGATCCGCGTAAAGTGGATTTTTATAAAGGCCCCATCCGCGCCGTTGAGAGCCATGCATTCGATCATGGCGCTGTGGTGATCGCCGCCCCGTTGAGCGGAGCCGAGATTCAGAACTGGATGTGCGGGCGTATGCCGGTACAGATTTTTGATTTGCGCGATACGTGCGCGTCGGATCCCGTGAATTTGAGTTCGAATTTGAGTTCGAATTCGAAGAGCGCGAGGAGCGCCCCTGTCGAGATCCACGGCCTCTCCGACGTCTTTAATGAAATCGCTCAGACCAAGGCGCGCCTGCATCCCGTGGTCGCGCGGGTCAAAGCTGAGATTGAAGCCCGAAGCTTAAAGCTGGCGGCTCACGCGATCGTCCGCCCGCAGGGGTGGGATGACCTATGCGCCTAAAGCTTGCTTCGCGCAAAAGCGACCTCGCCCGATGGCAGGCGGTTCAGGTGGCTCGCGCATTGGAGCGGCTCCCCGCAAAGCCCGCAATCGAGTACCTCTTTAAAGCCTCACTTGGAGATCAGAACCTGGATGTTCCGTTGGCCTCAATGGGCTCAAAGGGCGTGTTTACCGAAGACTTTTATGAGGATTTGGTTTCTGGCCTCTGTGATCTTGTGGTGCACTCCTGGAAGGATCTTCCGGTGGAGGAGCGCGCGCGAACTCACATTGTCTCCACGTTAAAACGGGCGGATGTCCGCGACATTCTCCTGGTTCCCCAAGAGGTATGGGAGGGGGCGCAAGCCTCGGGCCGTCTACGGGTGCTGACGAGTTCTCCTCGTCGTGTCTACAATCTCAGTGCCATATTGCCGGCGTTGCTACCGGGCAAACCCAAAATTGAGTTCAATAATGTCCGCGGAAATGTTCCCACGCGCCTCGGGAAGATGCGCGATCAAAACAGCGCCCTGGTTCTGGCCAAAGCCGGATTGGATCGGTTGCTGGAAGCGGAGCAAGAAGGCTTCCTAGCCCAAGAAGAACCCTTGCGTTCTTTGATTCAGAACTGTCGATTTGTCGTTTTGCCCCTCAGCCTGAATCCCCCGGCGCCCGCTCAGGGGGCTTTGGCCATCGAAGCCGCTCGTGCCAGCGAAACCGTGAACGCGTTGTGCGCTTCAGTTTGTGATGAGCTGACATTCAGTTGCGTGCAACGGGAGCGCGAGGTGCTTCGGCGCTATGGAGGGGGTTGCCACCAAAAGATAGGTGTCGCGGTGTTGCCGCGGGATTATGGAACCGTGTATGTCCTGCGTGGCCTTACGGACAGTGGTGAGCATCTGAATGAGTTCCGGATTGAAAATTCGACTCCGTGGGGGCGCGCGCAGACCCGCGATCAGGTCTTTCCGTTGGAACCGACGATGAACCGTTGGTTTGTGCGCCGAAATCTCCGGGTGTCGGAGGACCTTTCCGCAAAAGACGCACTCTTCATCGCGCGCGCGGAAGCCTTGCCACCCGAATATCATCCGCATGAGAAGCAAGTCGTTTGGACCGCGGGCGTGCGCTCCTGGGTGAAGCTGGCGCGCCGGGGAGTTTGGGTGCATGGCTGTGATGAGGGGCTGGGAGAGAGTGAAGATCCGCGCCTGGATTGGCTCGCCGGTCCCTTGAATTGGTGCAAACTCACTCATTCTCAGTCTTCCACCACTCGTGGCCGTACGCCGCTTTCAGCTGGAGCACCTCTCGCGGAGAGGGCGGGAGGCGGCGGTGAGCGCGGCGCGGTTGCCACTTACGAGCTCATTCCCGAGGAGCAGGCACCGGATTTGCGGAACAAGACACACTTTTATTGGATGAGTCGGACGGCTTTTGAACGCGCCAAGCAACTCTTTCCCAAAGAGGTGACGGAGGGTTACAACGGGTGCGGCCCCGGCTTGACACATCAGTTCCTTCAGGCGCAGACAGGGCTAAAGAATCGCGTCAAAGTTTTTGCGGGCCTGGAGCAGTTTCTAAGCGAATCTCTCCCGGCGTGAATCGAAGGGGGAAACATTTTGGATCCGACACAACCCATGGCTTTAGAACGTATGACTTCAGAAGCCCTCTTTGAACGCTCGCAGGAGGTGGCGCCTGGAGGCGTGCATTCTCCGGTGCGCGCCTTTCGCAGTGTGGGCGGCACACCGGTGTTCTTCGTGCGCGGAGAGGGCGCCATGCTCCACTCGGTGGAAGGGCGAGCCTACATTGATTTCTGCCAAAGTTTTGGTCCTAATATCCTGGGGCATCGGGATCCCGACGTCGAGCGCGTCCTCAAAGAAACCGTCGAACTGGGTTGGAGTTTTGGGGCATGTGAGCCTTATTCGCTCGAGTTGGCGGAGATTGTGAAACACGAGGTTTCGGCCGTGGAGAGGATTCGGTTCGTCTGTTCGGGGACCGAGGCCGTGATGAGCGCGCTGCGGGTGGCGCGCGCCGCCACCGGACGCGAGTCGATTTTGAAGTTTGAAGGATGTTACCACGGTCATGCAGACGCTCTGCTCGTGAAGGCGGGAAGCGGGCTGGCTGGTCCCGCCGCTTCAGACAGTGCGGGCGTGACTGAAAACCTTGCGCGCCAGACGCTGACCTGTCCGTTGGATGACGAAGCGGCCTTGGAGAAAGTGTTTCGTGAACACGGTTCGCACATCGCGGCCGTGATTATCGAGCCTATGCCCGCTAATTATGGACTGCTGTTGCAACGCCCGGAATACTTGCAGGCGGTCGCCAAGATCGCGCGAGCCAATGGCTCGTTGTTGATTTTTGATGAAGTGATTTCCGGTTTCCGCGTCCATATGGGAGGGATGATCGCCATGACCGGGATCACTCCGGATCTGGTCACCTATGGCAAGGTCCTGGGCGGCGGCTTGGCGGTGGGGGCCTACGCCGGACGCCGCGAGCTGATGGAGCTCGTGGCTCCTGCAGGACCGGTGTACCAGGCCGGCACCCTCAGCGCCAGTCCTCTGGCTATGCGCACGGGCGCGGCCACATTGCGGAAACTGCGAAGTGCGGGTATTCATCAAATCCTTGATGAGCGAACGGCCGCGTTTGTGCACGAGCTGCGAAAAATCCTGCACCCGCGGTGGGACGTGACTCATCTGGGCTCTGTATTCTGGATCCATCCTGATCTGGACAAACCTTTGCGCAGCTTGAGGGATTTGCCCCCGGATATGGGGCAACAGTTCCGCGGATTATTCCATGCTTTGTTAGCCAAAGGTGTTTACTTGGCCCCAAGTGGATATGAGGTGGGCTTCGTGTCGTTTGCCCACGACGAACGCCTGCTCGATCAGGCTTTGGCGAAAATTGACGAGGCGGTGCGTGGCCTTTGATATCACCGCCAAAAACAAGGAGTGGATCCGCCTCACGCTGATTTTATTCTGGTTGGTGTTTACTGTCTCCTTTGCGATTTGGTGGTTTACGTTGAGTTTGGACCATATCTCCGTCCTGGCCCGGCTGCAGCCGGAACGCATCGAACACTGGCAGTCTCAGAAACGCATGATCTTCTGGGAGGGTATTGCCTGGATCGGGCTTCTCGCGCTGGGAGGGGGAGCTTTGATTGCGCTTGTACAAAAAGAAAAGAAACGGGGACGGCAAATCCGAGAGTTCTTCGCCAGTTTCTCGCATGAAGTGAAGACCTCGTTGTCTTCGCTCCGGCTCCAGGCGGAAGCGCTGAAAGATGATCTTCGCGGGCAGGAGTCCGAGATTCTGGACCGTTTGGTCGGGGATACGGTTCGGCTGCAACTGCAGCTTGAGAACTCGTTGTTTCTAGCGAGCCAGAGCGAATTGAAGCTTTACCTTCAGCCCCTTAGCTTAGCGAAGATCTGTGATCGCATGCGTGAGCAGTGGCCCGGGCTCAATCTCGCTCTAAGCGCGGAATGCACGCTCGAGGCGGACGAGCGCGCCGTGCGCACCATTTTCAGCAACTTGATTCAAAACGCCCTTATCCATGGGCAGGCGACCGAGGTGGTCCTCACTCCGCGTTCGGCGCCAAACGGTCGGGTGAAGATCGAGGTGGTGGATAACGGGAAGGGGTTCGAAGGTTCCACGGACGGATTGGGCGAACTCTTTCATCGCGCCAAGTCCACAAGTGGCAGTGGACTTGGATTGTATATTTCACGCCTCTTACTTCGACACATGCAAGGGCAGCTTGAGTTGTATCCGAAGGCGACGGGAGGTTTTCGCGCCAATGTGATTCTGAGGGGTCGAATGACGGGGGCGACAGCATGACCCGGATCCTACTCGTGGAAGATGACCATTCGTTGGGCGCGACACTGCGCGAACGGTTGCTGAAGGAGGGCTATGATGCCGTATGGGCGCGCACCAAGCAAGCGGCGCTTGAAGAGACCGCGAAACAAAATTTTGACCTGTTTATCTTGGATGTGGGCCTCCCCGATGGGACGGGTTTCGAGCTGGCCCAGCGCTTACCCGCAAGCCGACCTTTTATCTTTCTGACGGCACAAGGGGATGCGGAATCCCGATTAAAAGGTTATGAAATCGGCGCCGAGGAGTATATTCCCAAGCCCTTCCACCTACGGGAACTGCTCTTGCGTGTGCGCCACGTGCTTGAAAATCATACGCCCTCGCAAATCCTGGAGGTCGGGGATGTGCGGGTCAATTTTGAAAGTTACACCTTCGAACGCGCCGGCCAGACCGAGTCTGTGGTGACCAAAGATCTTCAACTGCTCAAACTTTTGGTCGAAAGTAGTCCGAAGGTCGTGAGTCGGGATGAGGCTTTGAACCTTCTATGGGGCGAGGATAAGTTTCCTTCGACGCGGACGGTGGACAATTCGGTTCTCCGTTTGCGGTCCGCACTGGGGTCCCAGGCGGCACGGATCGAATCTGTGCGCGGTGTGGGTTATCGCTGGGCTCCCGCGCCCGCATCTGCACGAACCTCTCCATCGGCGGTCGAAGTCACGTCCGATTCAACCTCGCCGCCCAAATCAAATACGGAGGAATGAATTCGTTATGAACCAAAGATTTCAGAATGCGCTTCAGGGGATCCCTCAGCCTATTCCTCCCATCTGGTTTATGAGGCAGGCGGGGCGCTACCATCGCCATTACCAAGCCATGCGGCAAAAGCACTCATTTATAGAGCTTTGTAAGGATCCGAATCTAGCCGCGGAAGTGGCGCTGGGGCCCGTGCAAGACTTCGATTTTGATGTCTCAATCCTATTTAGTGACTTGCTCTTCCCGCTGGAGGCGTTGGGCATGGGGTTGACATACGACCCTTCGCCCAAGCTGGGTTGGCGCCTGAACAGTGAGACTCTCCAGAGACTTCGTCCCTGGTCGGAGGCCATCGAGGACCTGGTCTTTCAACGTGCGGCGCTCGAATCGACCCGCAGAGTGCTACCAAAAGACAAGAGTCTCATTGGCTTTGTGGGAGGGCCGTGGACTCTGTTTACCTACGCCGTGGAAGGGGAACATAAGGGGAACCTCCTGGAAGCCAAGACCCGACTCCCGCTGTATCACGCCTTTACGGAACGCTTGCTTCCATTGCTTGAGGCCAATATCCGCCTTCAGCTCGAAGGCGGCGCGGAAATCGTCATGCTTTTCGATACGGCGGCGGGGGAATTAAGTCCTCAAATTTTTCGGGATGAAATTCAAAGCGCGATCTTCTATCTCGCGGAGAGGTTTCCTGGTCGGTTGGGGTACTACTCGAAGGGAACGACAGGGCATCATCTAGCCGATCTTAAGATGAAATCCGTGCTGGCGGGATTGGGAGTTGATCATCGTTTTGATTTACCTCATGAGTTAAAATCCTGGGGGCACGGCTTTTTGCAAGGGGGCTTTGATCAGGCTCTTCTTTTTTGTGGGACCAGGGATTTTGAAGCCCGGCTCGACCGCTACCTCGAAGGTTTTTTGCGTTTATCTCCCGAACAGCGCCGGTTCTGGGTTTGCGGTCTGGGTCATGGAGTCTTACCCAACACGCCTGAAGAACACGTGCGCCACTTTGTTAAACATGTACGTGAGGTATTTGGCTCATGAATCGTTCTGAAATCTTGGATTCTGACCTTTTACGAAAATATGATGTGCCCGTGCCCCGGTATACGAGTTATCCCACGGTTCCCTATTGGAGCGACCCTCCGACCACCGCCGAGTGGATTGCGGCCCTGGATCGGGCTTTAAAGCGAGAAAGTACAACCTGGTCGCTTTACGTCCACATTCCTTTTTGTGAAACCCTGTGCACGTTTTGCGGATGTAACACTATGATCACCCGCAGCCATGACCGTGAACACCCGTACGTGCAAACCCTTCTGAAGGAGTTTGCGCTTTATCTTGACCGACTGCCGCTACTGACGCGAAAGCCTCTTCGCCAGCTGCACTTGGGCGGAGGAACGCCCACGTTTCTGTCTCCCGCCCATCTGGATTTGTTGGTGCGCTCCCTTCTGGATCGTGTGAACGTGGACCCGGGACGGTTTGACGGCAGTGTTGAGGTGGATCCGCGGCGGACCACATCAGAGCAAATTCAGGTTCTTTATAACCTGGGCTTTCGGCGTCTGAGCATGGGTGTTCAGGATTTCGATCCGGAGGTGCAGCGTCTTGTGAATCGGATCCAACCGTTTGAGCAGACGCGGGAGCTGACAGCAAGCGCACGCCGCATGGGCTATGAGTCGGTCAATTATGATTTGATCTACGGTCTGCCCCGGCAAACACTCTCCAGTTTTGAAAATTCCATCGCGCGCACGGTTCAACTCAGACCGGATCGCATTGCTCTTTATTCCTTCGCTCTGGTTCCGTGGATTAAGCCTCAGCAGCGCCTTTTTAAGGATGAGGATCTGCCGCACGGGGAGGAGAAGCGCGCCCTTTATGAAATGGCTTATGAGAAACTGACCAAAGCCGGTTACGTCGAAATTGGAATGGATCACTTCGCCCTGTCCACGGATGCGCTCGCCCAAGCGCAGACTCATCGGCGTCTTCATCGCAACTTTATGGGCTATACGGAAATGCGCACGGATGTTCTTTTAGGCCTTGGCGTGAGCAGCATTTCGGAAGCGCCCGATTGTTTTCACCAGAATGAAAAGGTGCTCCCAATCTACGAAAAGAAGGTGATGCAAGGGGACGTTCCCACTCTGCGCGGCCACAAACTCACCGCCGTCGATCGTGAACGGCGCGAGCAGATTCTTCAGTTTATGAATCAGGGGGAAGTGGATCTGCGCGATCAAGAGCAAGAAAAGGACGTGCGGGAGTTTCTGGCGGATATGATTTCCGACGGCTTGGTGACCGTCGAGAGTCGGCGCCTGAAGCTGACCGCGCGCGGACGTCCCTTTTTACGCAACGCCTGTGTGGCTCTCGACAAGCGACTGCGCGACCAGAAGCCCGGCACCAAAGTGTTTTCGCAGGCTCTATGAGATCCATCACCGTTGTGGGTGCCGGATTCTCCGGCTTGAGCTTGGCCTACCATCTGCGCAAAGAAGGCTTTGGCGTGAGTGTCGTCGAAAAGCAATCCCGCGTTGGGGGTTTAATCTCAACTGAGCGCACGGAGTGGGGGCTGGTGGAAAGCGCCGCCACGTCCCTGCTGGCGGACCAAAGTGTGGAGAATCTCTTCAACGATTTGGGAATTGAGTTCGCGGAACGAAAACCAGAACGCCGGAAGCGGTACGTGTACTGGGAGCGTCCGCGCCGCTGGCCTCTGAGTGCCGGCTCTTCTGTTCGGCTAGCGGCGCAGATGGCGCGATTGGCTCTCGGCGATCCGAAGGTTTTTCCGGGGGCCGGTGAAAGCGTGAAGGCCTGGGCCGTACGAGTTGTGAACTCCGAGTTTGAGGCACGACTGCTGGCGCCCATGCTTCAGGGTATATACGCCGGTGAAACCGGCCGGATGAGCGCTTCGTTATCCCTGAGCTCCTTGCTGGGGGAACGACTGCCCAAGGGCCGCCACAAAGGGAGCGTGGCGCCCACCGGAGGAATGGGAGAGCTCATGCACGCTCTTTACAAGCGATTGCGTGCGGATGGTGTGGAATTTCAGCTGAAGTCCTCGTTTACCATGCCGGAGTATTTAACTCAGCCGCATGTGCTGTGCACCAGTGCGTGGCATGCGGCTGATCTCCTGAATGTGACCCATCCTCAGATCGCCGCTCAACTTCGAAACTGCGAATCTGTCCCCCTGATTGGCGTCACGTGTTTCTTTAGGTCCAGCGGAGCCGAGCTTGACGGTTTTGGATGTCTATTTCCCGAGGCTCAAGGGTTCTCGGCTCTGGGGGTTCTTTTTCCGAGCTGCATTTTTGAGGGTCGATCGGAACTGCGTTCGGAAATGTGGATTTTGGGTGGCGCCCGCAAGGGAGGAGACTTGCTGGCCTTGTCCGATGAGCAGCTTCTCGAGGCCATTCGTCACGATCGTCAACGACTTTTGCCACGCTCAACGCTTCCGCCAGTGGGATGGAAAATCATACGCTGGCCGCGGGCCATTCCGTACTACACTCTGGAATGGGAGCGTGTTCTTAAGAGTATGGACGTTCCGCCTCCGCTCTTCCTTCATGGAAACTATTTAGGGCAAATCGGTTTGGCGCGGATCCACCATCGCTCACGAGAGCTGGCGCTCAAGCTTAAGGACATGTATGGCTAAGCATGGCGTGCTGCTCATCAACTTAGGTTCTCCCGAGGCGCCGCGATCGCCAGAGGTTAAGAATTACTTGAAGGAGTTTTTGACGGATCCCTACGTCATCGATGTGCCTTGGCTCCTCCGCCAGCTTTTGGTCCGAATTGTGATCGCTCCTCGCCGCAGTCATTCCACCGCGCAAGCTTATCGGCAGATCTGGAGCGACGAAGGTTCACCTCTTGTGAACTTCACACGCGCGTTCGCCGATAAGCTCAAGTCTACGTGTTCGGATAGGGACGTGCGCTGGGCCATGCGCTACGGCCAACCTTCCATTCGTGCCGCCTGCTCGGAATGGGATATTACGGAGTTGGATGTTGTGCCTCTTTATCCTCAATACGCTGAGTCGTCGACTCGAACAGCGGTGGAGAAGGTCCGCCAAGAACTTTCCCGCCTGGGTTGGAAGGGACGCGCGCGATACCTCCGGTATTTCTTTGCGGAGCCGGAATTTATCGACTCCGAGGCCCGTCGCATCCAGTCCGCTCTGAGGGAGTTCCGCCCCGACCATCTGCTTCTCAGTTTTCACGGACTTCCTCAACATCACCTCACCAAAATTCATCCCGCTCACTGCCAGGTTCGTCCGGATTGTTGCGACCACGTGAAGGCGGTCAATGAGACCTGCTACCGCGCCCAGTGTTTCGCCACGGCCCGTGCCCTCCAGGCGCGATTGGAATGGCCGCAGGCCTCGATGAGCGTCAGTTTTCAGTCCCGGCTGGGGCGAAGACCATGGATTCAGCCCTACACGGATCACATGATCACGGACTTGGCGGCTCGAGGTTTTAAACGCGTGTTGGTCAGCTGTCCCTCATTTGTCGCGGATTGCCTTGAGACTTTGGAAGAGGTGGGAATGCGGTTGCGTGAGCAATTCCTGGAGCTGGGTGGAGAGAATCTTCAACTCGTTCCCGCGCTCAACGATGAAGACTTGTGGGTGACAAGCTTTGCGGCGATGATAAAAAGACCCGGCCTCGCATGGGATCCGCTGTGACGAGGCGCTTAGGACAATCCTTTCAGCACCCGGTTCATGTTCTTCAGGCGACTGGCGAAACTCCTCAGCATGTAGCTCGCCCAAGTTGGAAGCTCGGACAGCAGGTGTTCGTAACCCTCCTCTGAGACTCGCACCACCACCGAGTCTTCGGCGGCCCGGGCCGAGGCCGAGCGCACGGAATGGTCGAGTAGGGCGAATTCACCAAAGGATTCCCCAGGCTTAATCAGAGCTAGAATCTTTTCTTTGCCGCCAAGGGAGGTGACGATT
The DNA here is from genome assembly GCA_050249195.1 of Bdellovibrionales bacterium. Taxonomy (GTDB): domain Bacteria; phylum Bdellovibrionota; class Bdellovibrionia; order Bdellovibrionales; family UBA1609; genus JALHOQ01. Next base: position 68,388 of record JBFWQY010000023.1, on the reverse strand, counting down.
TCCACGCTGCCTTGTTCGATGATAAAGAAATGGCGGTCATCATCTCCTTCTTCGAAGATCACTCCTCCTTTAGGAACATGCAGGCGGTCGATATGAGGGTTCTTGGAATCAATCATGCAGGCCTCCCTTGTCCAGTCTTGGCGAGCGGGAGGCAATGTGCAACTGACCCGAAGGCCAGTCCTCGTTTCTTTTTAGTACCGGAGGAGTACCGAGGCGCTCGTGAGTCCGCCACCGAACGCGGCCAGCATCACGTTTTCACCCCTTCGGATCTTGTTTTCGCGCACCGCTTGATCAAACAATATCGGGATAGACGCTGAGGAGGTGTTCCCTGTGACGCCGACATTCATCAACAGTCGCTCGCGAGGGATGTCCAGCGTTTGGCCAACGGCCTCAATGATGCGGGAATTGGCCTGGTGGACGACGAACCAATGAATATCCCCAAGCGACATCTGGCTCGCATTCAGCGCGTTTGTGCAACGATCTCGCAAAGCGCGCACGGCCGCTTTGAAGATCTCACGACCGTTCATCTGGACAAAGTGCAGCTTCTTGTCAAGGGCATCCTGCGAAAGGGGAATGCGTGATCCGCCGGCCGGAAGTGTCAATAGGCTGCCGAGTTCGCCGTTGGCGTGCAGATGCGAAGAAAAGATCTTTGAAGTTTGACCTTCAGTCGCGCGAGTGACCACCGCCGCGCCCGCACCGTCACCAAACAAGATACATGTAGTCCGGTCCTGGTAATCAATGATACGGGAGAGAGTTTCTGCCCCCACGACTAAAATGTTCGTGTACATTCCTGTTCGGATGTACTGATCCGCGATGCTCAAGGCATATAGAAATCCTGAGCACGCCGCCGAAATGTCGAGCGCCATGACCGAGCCGCACCCCAAGCGGACCTGGAGCATGCATGCGGTGTTGGGCATAACCTGGTCGGGCGTGACGGTCGCGAAAATAATCGCCTCGACGTCCCTGGCCTTCAACCCGGCTGCTTCAAGAGCCCGTTGCGAAGCCACGAGCGCCATATCCGAAGTGGCCTCGCCTTCAGCCGCAATATGGCGCTGAGAGATTCCGGTCCGTTCACGAATCCATTCATCTGAAGTTTCGAGGTAGCTTTCAAAATCTTGGTTGGAAAGAGTCTTGCGCGGGAGGTATGAACCTGTCCCAGCGATACGCGTAGAGTACGTCATGGCCCGATGTCACCAGAGAGATGCGTCAAAGTCCATCAGAAATACGGAAATGCGCGTAGGGACACTCAAGATACAGGAAGAAATCGCAAAGACGGGCGAGATGGAAATCTCGCCCGCAACAAATCTCGAACTAATAACGCGAGCTGGAGCGGAAGCCGCCACCACGACGGTCGCCACCGCCACCGCCACTCCGCGGCTCCTGGGGCTGCGCCTCACTCACTTTCAGGCTACGTCCGTCCATCGAAGCGCCATTCATGCTTTCGATAGCATCAGCGGCTTCTTGGTCGGAACTCATCTCCACAAATCCGAAGCCTTTGCTACGGCCTGTGGAGCGGTCCGTAATGATGCGAACGGATTCAACAGTGCCACACTGAGCAAACGAGTCCGCAAGATCTTGTTCCGTAGCTTGGTACGGAAGGTTGCCGATATATAGTTTTTTACCCATGATTACCTCCGAAGGATCTGGGGCCGCGCTACGGAGGTCAAACGAAATGCTCGAAATCCAAAAGGCGACAGTTCATAACCTGGGAAATTAGCCGATCCCGCCCGGAATTCCTACTAAAATCTGAATCCGGCTCGCGCTTGCACGGATCTACGCGTCCTTAGGCGCGTCCAGGCGAAAGTGATCGCTGGGAGGCCGGCCTGGGCCTACATGCGAGCATCGAGTTTCAACACCTGACCCACGTAGATTTTGCTTCGGCGCAAAGAATTGCGTTCTTTAATTCGACTGACGGTCGTGCCAAAGCGTTTTGCAATCAAAGTCAGGTTGTCGCCACGACGGACACGGTAGCGCACAATCTCGCTATGGAATGACTTTGCGGTCAGGCGCAGCTTCTGTCCCACAAGAATCCGATGGGAACGCAGTCGGTTGGTGCGTTTCAAGTAAGCCACCGTGACGTTGTACTTGCTTGCAATGGCCGTGAGGTTTTCACCATAGCGAACCACGTGAGTACGCGGAGGCTCGGCCGCGGCATCGGCCACGGTGATGCTGCGCACGCCTCGCGTTGAGGGCTGAAGACGGAATTTGCCACTCTCAAGTTGGGCCACGTGACGCACGGGAACCCAGATCTCATAGGTCCTGTTCCGGCGCGGCGTATGATCTTTGCGCAGGTGAGGATTTAGCGCCTTCAGTTCCTTCTCATCGAGACCGGCTGTTTTGGCGATCTCTGTGAGCTTCACCGGAGAGGGCACTTCAACCGCCTGGAGGTCGGGATACCGTTCTGTCTGGGGCTCCCGAAACCCATATGTTTCCAAGTTGCGACCAATCATCAAGGCCGCGAGGAACTTGGGCACGTAGTTGGCGGTTTCGCTTGGCAGAGCGTTCTTGCGGACAAGTTCCCAGAAATCGCGGGTCTTGCCCTTGAAGACCGCGCGCACGATGCGCATTTCACCAGCGTTGTAGGCGGCCATTGCGAGGTGCCACGATCCGAACACGTTGTGCAGATCCCGCAGGTAGCGGGCGGCGGCCTCGGTGGAGCGGATAGGATCGCGACGCTCATCCACGTCACTGTCCACCTGAAGCCCGTAACGCTGCCCTGTGGCCGCGATAAACTGCCACACACCTGATGCACTTGCCGTGGAGGTGGCATGGGTTTGGAATCCGCTTTCGATCATGGCCAAGTAGTAAAGCTCGGCGGGAAGATCGTTTTGCTCCAGCACGTTTTCAATCACATCCCGGTAGCGTTGACCGCGATCAATAAAGCGCTGAAAGCGCTCCCGGTCCTTAACAGTGAAGTATTCAATCCACTTCTGCACCATTGGGTCCATTTCCTGAGGAACCTCGATCAGGTGCTCGACCACGTCCTCCTTGGCGGATTCGCTGGCAGCCGCGCCGGTGGTGTCTTCAGACTCCTCCGTGTTCGCCGTCTCGTCGGTAGGCGAAGAAGGAGGCTGGTCCACAGGCGTGTCTGTTGGGACCTCCGACTCGTCCGGCGGCACCAGTGCTGAGACCTGTTCAAGAGCCAGCGTCTGGCGCTCGCGTCGGATCTGGTCCGCGGTGCGAAACGAAGCGCAGGCGGCAAGGAGTGGAAGAAACAGTAAGGCGGCTAATATCGGGTAGAGATGTGTGCTTGTTTTCATGATGGAAGCCCCAGGATAACCTGAGTGCGCGGCCGACCCAAGGCGAGCGCGGGGTTGGGACTAAAGACAGGACCAAGGTCCAGGTACACTTCGTTATAGACACCGGGCCGGATGGTTGCGGAAGGGCGGCGTTTGATCGGGAGCCACGCAGGATAAATCGGGGTTTATGCTCCACCCTAAACTGCGGCAAAACCGTTCTCGCCACAGCAGCGGGGTATGATCGTCAAAGACGATCCAGGTGAGCGGAACGCAACGGATGATTCGGCGCAGATCTGCTTCCAGTAGGGCATCGTTTTTGTCGATTCGCTGGAGAGTCTGAGGGTTCAATGGAAATCGCTGGAGCAGTGTTCTCAGATCCTCCTCTGAAGACATAAGGTTCAACATAAGACAATCGGTACCGCGCAGGCGCTGGACGGCGTGATAAAGCGTTCCTCCATACCAGTCACTAGATACGAAAGGAAAATACATTCCTGTGCCGCACGGTCCACGCGTGCGCTGGAGCGCCTCCACCCGCGGCCGGAGCGGGGCCATGGGGGGAGATTGGAGCAGCGGCGGGAGTTCGAGGACCATAAGGAGGGGAAGGACGGCTGGGAACCGAAGGATTCGTACGAGGAGAGAGGAGCGCGGTCGCGAGAGGTAGAGTCCCGTCAGCATAAGCAGCGAGAAGTGCACCAGGATTCCCGCGCGCGACGGCACGCGGATCTGCGATACCAGCAGGTGAAGCCAATAGGAGGGAGAAATCCAAGGCGCTTCGGCGAGAGGAGGCAAGGAAAGCGCGAACCCGAAAATCCCAAACACCAAGAAGAAACGCGCCAACCGCCGCGTTTCCCACTCGTGCGGGTCCTGCACGTCTAAGGGGGCTGCTTCAGGGAAACGCGTATTCGGGCGTCTGGCGGGGCAAAGGGCGGAGACCACCATTGCCAGCCCAAGTGCCCAGATGATCCAGCGAATCCCGTTAGCTCTTTCGTGAGAGTTGCTGTTCTCCAAGTGGGTGAGAACATACGTGCTGATTTGGGAACGTAAAGGGTTTAAGTCGGCAGTTCCCAACGACACATCACCGGAAACAAAATCCACGGGTCGGGCGGCGTATATCGAAAGGAAGGGGTGATACTGGTGTTGGGGTGGAGCCAGCCCGCTCTTGGGGAGAGCCGCTTGTGAAGATAAATCCGCATCCGGAGGCACGGGAAAGGCTCGTCCCAGCCCCAGAAGCAGGGCCGCAGGCAGGAACATAGCCATCAAGCGGGCGCTCAGGCGGCGCCAGTTCTGGTCCGGAGCCGCGAGAGTACAGATGAAGAAGAAGAGCAGCAGGAACGGCAAGAGGAACGCGCTGGTTACAACAAGATAGTGAGCCGTTGATGCCGCGACAAGCATTAAGGCCGACGCCATCAGCAGCGAGCGCCAACCTTTTCCGCGCGCGACCAGCCAAAGCGCCAAAAAGATCATTGGAAGGTGAAATGTGCCGGTCAGCGCGGGATGGACCTTCATTCGGCCGCGAGTGTAGGCGCAAAACGCCCAGGCAATTCCCAATGCCAGCGACACGGATGGCGTCCATTTCAAATTCCGGCCAAGGGCGTACATTGCCACGCCGTTCAAGATGAGTAAAAAAACGATAAACGCCGTGGAAAGGTGTTCGAGCGAAACCACATAAGAGAGCGCGATCACGGCGACGCGCTCGATCCAGGGAAACCAATGGGCTGTCCCGTGTTCAGGATTGGGCGGGCGAACATAGACCGCGCCATAGATAAGATCCCAGGGGTCCTGTTGCCACACTTGCAACATGGCATCGTAAGCCGTGGGTAGCGGCGCGATATCGGTGTCGTCGCTTAGGACCTGATCCAAAGAGTTCTCAACCATGGCCCGGCTTCCGGGGTAGGTGTAGGCGAAGGCAAGTCCTGTCAACGTCAGAATCACGCAAACGGTTATAAGATGGGTTTTAATTCGCACTCTGTTCGGGAGCACCCAACACCTCAAAAAGAACAACCCCTAAGTTCACGATCGCCAGGCCGATAATGCGTTTGATATAGCCTTGAAGATTTTCCGGGGGAAACGCGAGAAGACTCATAACAAAGCCCGCGTAACATGCGATTGAGTAATAGAGTGAGCGCCGGCGTCCGGCTCCGAACTTAAAATTCACAACAAAGGACGCGCATGCAAGGAGGGTCATTGAAAAACTCAGTGAGAAGAGGTGCACGGCATTCAGATCAAAAAGGCGAGCGAACACCGTGTGCGCCAGGAAGGGCCCGATCAGGTACAAAGAACAGGACAGCACGAAGCCGAGGGCAATCGTGATCCCATAGGCGAGGAGCGAGCGGCGGGTGGAACGGGTCTGCGGCAAGAGGCGCTCGCGATAGCCCGACTCAAGGAGAAGTGGAATCAACACCGAAGGGAGGATCATGGCCAGTCGGGCCACGGAGGAGTTCAGGCTGTAGACTGATAAATCGGTCTCATTTAAATAGAAGCGAGCGAAGAAAATGTCACCCGAATTGAGGGCCACAAGCCAGATGCAGAGCAAAGATGTGGGAAGCAGGAGGGGGAAAACCTTTCTCTTAAGTGTGGCTCGAAGCAGAGCCGTTCCCTCTCTGTGGCTGTGGCGTTGAGGTGAAGCCGAGTTTGAACGGAATGACCAGCACGTGAGCACGATGAACGTAGCCCCGGCGAGCACCGATATCAGTCCGGCATTCACTCCCTTCTGACCCAGGAAGACAAGAGCGGTGATTGTGATCACGCGGACGCCGGCGCCCCCAACCTGAATCCATACCGTCAGCGGGAAGCGGTCGCGGATCTGCATAAGTGAGAAAAAGAAGTTTTGCGGCATTGGAAGAAGAGCAATGACCGCCGCCAGAGCGGACGTCGGCCAGGCCTGAATTCCGAGTGGACTTAAAGTCGCGATCGCAAGCGCGAGCGGTATCAAAAGCAGGAGGGGAATGCGGAAGCTGAGCGATTGAAGGGTCTCAAAAATCGCATTTTTATCCTCCTCCTCAAGGTCTCGATCATTTTTAATCCAAAAGATCAGATGAGGAACGAGAGCAAGGGCTGGAGCGACCAACAGGACTTGGTTGTTAAGAAACGAATAGATGCCAAAAAGCTGGTCTCCCAAGGCCCGAGCCACAATTGTGATATGCACAAACGAAAGTCCAATCGCCGCCAGGTTCAGAGTGAAGACGTAAGCTTGAGATCGGGGAGACATAAACCTTATTCTAGAGCCTCTCCATCATCGGTCAACACACGGACAGATTGCGACCATCGTCTAGTCAGCGACTGGAACTGTTTCACTCGTCAAGGCCTACGGTAGCTGGTCTTTCACTTTATAGACTTGAACGTGGATGGAGACCGCGACAAGAATTAAGGAGAAGGCTGAAACCAAACCATGTTGGTCGAGGTCACCTTCGAAATTTACAACAGGCTCTACCATAAATGATTAAAGCCGTGATTTTCGACCTTGATGGCGTTCTCGTAGATGCGAGGGACTGGCATTATCAATCACTAAATCGGGCCTTGGCCCTGTTTGGGCTCGAGATTCCTCGTGATGATCATCTCGTCACCTACGACGGTCTTCCGACCCGCAAAAAACTCGAAATGCTCAGCATTGAACGGGGACTGCCTACCGATCTTCACGCATTCATTAACAAAATGAAGCAAGTTTATACAATGGAGTTGATCTACACTCAGTGCCGGCCCGTGTTTCATTGCCAGTATGCATTGAACCGTCTCAGGAAACGCGGCTTACGGATGGCGGTTTGCTCCAACTCCATTCGCGAGACCATGGACCTCATGTTGACGAAATCCGCTTTAATGCCGTTCTTTGAGTTTACCCTCTCCAATCAGGATGTGAAGCTTCCCAAGCCAGACCCCGAAATTTATCGCGAGGCGATCCGGCGGTTGTCAGTTCCCGCCGAGAACGTGTTGATTCTGGAAGACAATCAAAACGGAGTCGAGGCGGCGAAAGCCGCTGGGGCACATCTCCTTCATGTGCGTAGTATCTCGGACGTGAATGCGATCAATATCGCACGTCGCCTGATTGAGCTGGGAGGTCCGGAGCTATGACGAACGTGGTTGTACCTTTAGCCGCCAATCTCTTTTTTGACTCCACGGAGTATTTTTATCCGAAGCCCCTGATTGAGGTGCGTGGCGTTCCCATTATTCAACATGTGATCGAGGGATTAAAGACCCTACCGAGCCCGCGCAAATTTATCTTTATCTTGAATCGAAACGACGACGCGCGCTTTCACCTGCAGGACACCCTCCGACTGGTCGCGGGCCCCCAAAGTGAAGTTGTTCTCTTGGAGGGGCAGTCGCAGGGGGCGGTTTGCTCCATTTTGATGGCGGTCTCTCATCTCCGCGCTTACGGAAGCGACCCGCTGGTGGTAGCTAACGGAGATCAGGTCCTGCACGTTGAACTCTCCCAGGTGGTCGATGATTTCAAACGTCGTCACCTCGACGCGGGCGTTATTACGTTCGACTCCGTCCATCCGCGCTGGTCCTACGTGCGGCTCAATAGCGAAGGGTTAATCGTAGAGGCTGCGGAAAAGCGTCCCCTGAGCCGGCACGCGGTTGCTGGCTTTTACTACTTCGCCGAAGCCGATCAGTTTACTCAAATGGCAATGAAGAGCATTGAAAAAGGCGCCGCTGTAAACGGCCAGTACTACGTGGCCCCGGTACTGAACGAATATGTGCTGGAGGATCGGCGTGTGGGCCATTACCAGATTGATAACAGTCGCCTGCGGACCTTCTATTCGATCCAAAGAATCGAAGAGGCCCAGCGCGAAGGAATTTAGAAACCGGGAACCGGGGGCTGATGAAAACGCATCGGATAGAATCTTTCACCAGAGGTTGGTTTATCGGAGATTTTTCTCCAACTTTGCAGAGAACCTCGCATTTTGAAGCCGCCATGAAATTCTATCATAAAGGCGACAGGGAACGGGCCCACTATCATGCGGTCGCACGGGAATACACAATTGTGGCCAGTGGCCGGTTTCGTATGGCCGACGTTCACCTCGGCGCGGGTGATATTATGGAGCTCGCACCTGGAGATGTCGCCGATTTTGAATGCCTTGAAGACGGAGTGACCTTTGTTATCAAAACACCTTCCGTGTCAGACGATAAGATCCTGGTGGCGGATCCTGAATGAGCACCCGCCCACCTCCTAAATCTCTCGATATTGTGATTCCTATGGCCGGCCGCGGCTCACGGTTCACGACGGCGGGTTATGATCGTCCGAAACCCTTGATCGACGTTTCGGGCCAGCCCATGATTCAACGGGTGATCGCCAATCTGCGGCCTTCCTTTCCGCACCGATTTGTTTTTCTTGTGCTCGAGGAGCATCTGCGGGAGTTTGCTCTCGAGGCGAAACTGAAAGGCTGGGCTGGAGCGGAATCCGCGATTGTCCCCGTGAAGACAGTGACCGAAGGGGCTGCCTGCACAGTGCTTCTGGCCGAAAAGGAACTGAGAATCGAGGCGGATATGGTGATAGCGAACTCGGATCAGATCTTGGATGTGGTCCTATCGGATTTTATACTTTGGTCTCGCAAGGAAGAGGCAGACGGCTCTATCATGGTCTTTGAGGATGAAGACGAGAAGTGGAGTTTTGCGCGCTTAGGCCGCACCGGAGACGTCGTTGAAGTGGCTGAAAAGAGAAGAATCTCCAACTTGGCAACGGCGGGTATTTACTATTTCCGGAGCGGCCGTGACTTCGTCACCGCCGCCGAGCAGATGATTGCCAAAAACATTCGCGTGAATAATGAGTTTTACGTCTGTCCTGTTTATAACGAGATCATTCAACGCGGGCAAAGAGTGGTGACTTGGAAGATCGGTAAGGAACAGATGCACGGAATTGGAACTCCGGAAGACCTGGCTCTTTATCTCAGGCGGGACCCGTGCTGATTTTTGCGCATCGAGGATTGGATCTGGACCGCTCCTCACCTCCCCATGAGAATTCGCTGGCGGCTTTCGAACTTGCGGCCGAACGAGGCTGGAGCATTGAACTTGACGTGCAGATGGAAAAGAAGGGTGAGTTGTTGATCGCCCACGACTCTCATATGTCGCGATGGACGCGGGGGCAGGACCCGCGCGGATGGCGTGAAGTGGACCGCGCCGAAACCGCCGAAATGGAAGCTCGTTTAGGGAGGCTCGGCCGCTTGTCCGATGTGCTCGAACTTTGCCGTCGGTATGGCGGTCTTCATGTGGCCCTCCATCTCAAAGGATCCAATCACGATGAGGAGTTCATCGCGCAGCTTATGAAGGAACTGCGGGCGTGGAAAAGTCTTCAGTCCAGACTCCTGGTCTTTGATCTTTCTCCTCATATTGCGCAGACCTTACGAGATGAGTTTTCCGATATCGGGTTGGCTCTGTCTGTTGCTGATGAGTTCGATGTGAGTCGTTATCAGGCCGTGACGGGCGGCACGCTTTATACGGTTGACCAGGCCCTAGCGGCGCGTTCGTGCTGTGACTGGGTCTGGCTCGACGAGTGGAACCGCAAAGGTCCGTGTGAAACGCGAAAGGCGCTCTATTCTGAGGACCGAGTCTCTGCGCTGCGGGATGCGGGTTACAAAATTGCGATCGTGTCTCCCGAATTGCACCGACTTGAAGGGCATGAAGACGCGGTGAGCGACAACCTTCTGGAGGCCCGTTGGCGGGAGATATGTCAATGGCGGTGCGACGCCATCTGTACAGATTATCCCGCTCGCATCGCGCAGCTGGCTCGAGAGCTCCCGGGACCCACCGGCCTGGTATCGAATTGAGCCCATTTTGGTGACCAAATGACTCCGGATTCCGGAATGTGTCCTTAGCTTAGTCACTGCGTTTCAAAAATCCAATAGAAACGAATCCCTGGTTGTGGCGACGGCACTTCGATGATGCGGTCGCCACTCCGCTTGGAAAAGATGGTCGACGTTCCCTCGCGCGGATTCGGAAAAGGTAAGCTCAAGGCACCGAGGCAAACCAAGAGTACGGATGCCGCAAAGATCAGCCGACGTTCTTCAGCCCGCTGCTCTCGGACACGGCCCAATTTGGCGCGAAAGCCTGCGAGGCCTCCGGGCGGAGGCGAAAATTCAGCCCCGAAGTTCACGTCAGACATCTTCTACCCCTTGCATTAGCGAGCGCAGCTGCTTGAGCGCGCTATTCTTTCGTGACGCCACCGTTCCCGGGGGGATTCCGAGGGCGGCAGCCACTTCATTGTAGTCCATTTCAGAAAATTCCGTCATCAATAAGACCTCTCGTAATGGAGGATGTAACTGCTCCATGGCAGCGTACAGGGCTGCAAGGCGATTTCTTGCGAGGAACTCTTCATCCACCGCGGGCGCCGCCGGTCTGCCCCAGATCCAACTCACAAGCGGTGCGACCGGAAGCTGAGATCGTCTCCGCAAATTCAGGCAGAGATTTTGTGTGATTTTGTAGAGCAGACTCCTCGCCGTGGAGGCCTCGACCTCGTCGCGCTGGCGCCACACGCGAACAAAAGCGTCTTGGACGGTCTCCTCTGCCACCGCTGGATTCCATAACCAGCGTAGGGCGAAATTGTAGAGCTTCGTTTCTAGCTCCACAAACAAGCGTTCCAGCTCGTCTTCGCTCAGTGCCATTCGGATTACTTTTGAATTTTCGCACGAACGACGTAGTAAATCTCGGAATCTCCAGCCGCAAGTGCACTGCCTCTTGGATCTCCCTTGGGCAGGATCCCCGGTTCGGCGCTGGATTGTCCCATCACGACGTACTCCCCGGGATTGATTTGAGTTGAGGTTTTGATTTTCCCGGATCGGGTTTCCAAATCCAGGTCCAAGAGCACGCGATCCATATAGAGGGAGGCTGTCGAGCGGACCTTCAGCACCGTTCCCTCCACCTTGACCACATTGCCGGACAGTGAATTGGAACTGAGATGTTCGATGACTCGGAAGCGGCGTATGCCCTCCAACTTTTCAATGGAGCTTAGCACTTGGGTCAGCTTGGGGAACTGGGAGGCATTGGACTCGCGGTCAGCGTCAGCGAGAATCAGCCAGTAATCTGTACGGACGGAGGATCGCGCCGGTACCTTTTCCCTATCGATATGGCTTAACAGATCGCGAACCCCCATATGATAGCCCGCCGGCGCGCGCACGAGGACTAAGCCATTGCCGAAAACTTGAGCTCTCGCGACACCCTCATCCTCTTTCTGCCAGAACAGGCGATTCAACGCGGTGTCGATCTCGTCGGCACGCTCCGGCGCGACCTTGTAAGTGCGAACGACCGTCGCGGTTAGGTTCTCGGACCGGCGGTTCGCGGCCAGATAGCCAATGACTCCCGCGAGTGCCAAACATATGGCGCCTAAAATATACTTCTTTGACTGCATACATCCTCCATGGATCATGAGATTGCAGATGTTGTTTCGCCTGTACTACACCTGAACGCGGATTTCCTTCACAAGATTTAAAAAAAAGGAGTTTCGGTTGTGGGCTGTTGGGCCGTGCCGGATGGCCTGATCTAAGGAAGTCGTGAACGGTTCACGTGCACATGGGATAAGTTGCCGCCACGAGCCGCAACGGTCAGCACCTGTCTATCGTTTGGTTGTTGATCACGCCTCTCATACTGTGTATCTGCAATATATGTATAAAGCTGTAGTTTTTGACTTCGATGGCACGTTGGTCAGAAGTCATGATGAAGTCTACAAAGTTTTGGCGGAGTTGGCCTTCGAATACCGTTTGTCTCTCCCTCGACGGGAAGAATTAAGAAATCTCGATACCCAGGCTACAATCAAGGCCCTTGGGCTTCGAATTTGGCAAGTTCCTCGCTTCACAGCACTTGCGAGAAGGAAGCTCAACGCAAGGCTAGCATCTGTGCAATTTGAAACCGGCATCCTCGAGGTCGTCGCTGAAATTCAAAGACAGGCGAAAACAGCCGTGGTCTCTTGATGAAACGCGAGACATTGAGGCCGGCCGACGGGTTGGGGTGAAGACGGCGGCTGTCGGCTGGGGATTTCACTCCCTGGAGAATCTTTTGCTGTTCCGACCGGATTTCACGGTTTCATCTGTGGAGGGCCTCCGAAAGCTGTGCCTGGAAGACGGCCGAGATGGTCGATGATTGACCGGATCATTCGTTTCTACTATCAACGTGGTTGTGGCGATCCGAGCTGGTACTCGGCGAATGTCCAGGAATTGTTGCGCCACGAGGCCTATTGTGCCGATCTCGAGCGTAGAACGCGTCAGAACTGACAAACAACTTATTTTTTAGGTAGGCCTAGCCCGCGCGCTTCTCTTCTCGAGTTTGCGCGTCCATGGGTTCGCCGGGGAAAGCCGACGGAATCTTGTGGAGCCGACGGTAGAGGCGGAACGAATCGTGGAGCAGACTGGCCCCCACGCGGAACACATGCCAGAGTTCCATGACGACCGAGCGCCGGTTGCTATTAAAGTAATCCATGCGAATAGGCGCTTCCAGAACGCGCCGGTAACCGGCCCTCCGCGCGAGCGTCAGCACCTCAAGATCGAAGCCATAGCGGTTGAGTTCCAGGTGAGGCAGAATGGCTTGGACAACCTCTTTACGAAAGAGCTTGATGCCGACCTGAGTGTCCGTAACGTTGATTCGAAAGACCACGCGCACGAACATCTGAAATATCCAGCTGAGCAGGCGGCGATACCAAGGATACTCGATGCGTGACTGGGGATGGCGTTTGGATCCGATAACGATATCGGATCCATAGAGGGACATCAGACCCATGAAGATGCGGATTTCCTTGGGATGGATTTCCATTCCGCCATCGATAAATAGAATAAAGTCACCGGTCGCCTTTTGGAAGCCGGTTCGGATTGCGTTTCCTTTTCCTGTGTTTTCTTTAAACAGCAACACTTGAAGGCGGGGATGTTTAAACGTCAGGAGCTTGGACTCAGTTCCGTCCGTACTGCCATCGCTGATGATGAGGACTTCGAAATCGGGAAAATAGGATTCCACTTCCTGAACGAGCAGGTTGAGATTCTCGGACAGACGCGTCGCCTCGTTGAAAAGTGGAACAATCACGCTCAGTTTGGCGTTTGCAAACACGTTTTTATTTTGATCTAGCGCTCGGGCCCACATGTCTCACTTATCGTCAGGTGCGCTCTTTATCTGAAGCCTGTCTGGACGTTCGGCTCAGGACCTCAGGGCAGGACTCAAATGCCGGGAATTGTGAGACTATTTTGACGATGGCGAGCCCCGTGAACCCACAACTAAAGTCGTTTTCCGTCATTATGGCCACTTTCAACTCCGAGCGGACGATTGAGGCGGCTTTGCGCGCCATTCGCAATCAGGATTACCCTCAAGATCGCGTGGAGATCCTTGTGGTGGATGGGGGCTCGACGGATGCGACCCGCGAGATTGCGGCTCGTTATGAATGTCGGATCATAGATAATCCTCGCGTGGACCCCGTAAACGCGAAACTGATTGGGCTTCGGGAGGCGAAGGGTGATTATCTCATGCATGTGGACAGCGACGAGATCTTAATCCGTCGTGATACTCTAAAGAAGCGTCTTGCCGCCTTTCGCTCAGCTTCGAACATCGTGATGGTATTTGGATCGGGTTATCTAAATCCGCCCGGAGCGTGCTTTGCCGCCCGCTATATCAATGAATACGGAGATCCTTTTTCACTCTTCTACTACCGACTTTCAAAAGATCACCGGTTCTTTATACCGGCCATGAGGCGCCATCTGGCTCTGGTTCGTGAGAGCTCTGAGTTTATCGTGTTTAAAGTCGGAAAAGGTAAGCAGCCGATCATGGAAAATGCGGCCTGTGGCAATTGCATCGACCTTCACTTCTTTCGCACCCGATTGCGCGAAATATGTGATAAGCCGTGGGGTCCGGTTCATTTTTTCTATCACATGCAACGCTTCACCGACGAGTTCGCTGTGACCCGCGACGATCCCATCATCCATGAGTCGGCGGAACACTGGACGAGTCTGTTACGAAAGATCAAATCTCGTGTCCGCAACAATATCTTTTTCCCCGACATGGCTGCCTCGGGATTTCAGGGGCGCTCCCAGTTTGATACCTCCTTTCGGCGGTGGAGAAGGTTCTTGTACCTGCCTTATGCGTTCCTGGTTGTGCCGGTTCTGATCGACGCCTTTAGGTTGGCATGGACAAGACGGGATCCGGCCTACATGCTCCACGTTCCCCTGACGCTCTATACCGCTGGTCTAATTGTCGCAATGGCGGTGCTCAAGACAATGGGCTACCGTCCCCGGCGACGCAGCTACGGTGAACACAAGGTGATTGAGGGTGAGGGTCATCTCTCGGCGACGTCCGTCAACGGCGAGTCGGCGTGAAATTCCAAAGCCTCAAGTATCTTTTGTGAGGGGCTGACGGCGTGAAATAAGGGCGTTCTTTCATAGGCCTCGGGGTTTGCGAGGAAAGAGTCAATAAGGCGGTCGTGGAATCGGCTGAGCACACAGCAGGTATCAAGGCCTTCCTGGCGTTCAGAACTTTGGCGCAGGATCAGGCATGGCTTACCGATGTAAGAGCACTCTTCCTGGTTGCTGCCGCCATCGCTGATCAAGAATTCAGCTCTTTTTAAGAGTGAGATGAATCCTGTAAATGGCATCCGGTCGCGAAGCTCCACTCCGACCGCCTCAAATCGTTCACGGGCGTCGGTGTCCGATCGGAGCCTCTGCCGCGTCTGTGGGTGCATAACAAAAATCACCTTCCGGTGAGCGGCGGCTTTGCAGACCGTTTCCACGATCTTTTTCCATCGCGTAGGGGAGTTCAAATTCTCGAACCGATGAACGTTCGCCAGGGCAAACGGGATCTGGGGCGCGGTGGCGGCGGCGTCCGCAAGGGGAGCAACTCGTTGAACCGCATCCATTAATGTGTTGCCCTGCGTGCACACGATCTGGCCGCTAACCCGGGCGCGGCGGAGATTCTCCTCCGCCCGCATGTCTGGCGCCATATGCCACTCCGCCAGCCGCGAAACCAATCGACGCGTAATTTCCTCGGGAAATGGATGGAACAACCCTCCTCCCGAGCGCAATCCGGCTTCAATATGGACGACAGCGAGACCCGCCCGTCGTCCCAGCCAAGCTCCTATGAAGGTGGAAAGGGTGTCACCATGAACCACAACAAATGACCTGTTCTTATTTTTAACCGTGTCACCGGCAGGAAAACGAGCGTGAAACATTTTCCGCCGAGTCATCAAGCCTCGCGCAAACCAGCTGAGCGCGGAGCGGGCATGCTCAAGGTCCCCTTGGCTCGAGAGCATGGGAGCCAGAAGAGATTCCTTTAGACCAAAGTCGCGAAATTGCATAAGGAAATTCTCTCGGCTCTGACCGGTCGGCAACACCCGAACGGCGTGACCTCGCTCAGCTGCGATCTGAATCAACGGATACACTTTGATAAGTTCGGCGGCGGTTCCGAGTATGAAACAAAGTTGCACATCTTTGAGTGTTTGACGAGTCCCTCAGGCAGGTCAAGTGGCGCTCTAGACTTGCGCGATATGGCGGGCCCTCCCTATTCTGACGGTAGCGTGGGTGCCGGTGGTGGCGCAGAGGGAGTTGCCAATGAAGAATGTTTTGATTCTGGGTGTGAATGGGTTTATTGGCCATCACCTTTCACGGGCCTTGTTGGCGTCCGGCCGCTATCGTGTGCACGGGATGGACATGATGAGCGATCGACTGGGTGAATTGCTCGAGCATCCGAACTTCGTGTTCTTCGAGGGCGATGTTCTGATCAATCACGAGTGGATTGAGTACCATGTTAAAAAATGTGACATTATTCTTCCGCTTGTCGCTATTGCCGTTCCGGCCGTTTACGTTCAGGATCCTTTGCGTGTTTTTGAGCTGGATTTTGAATCCAACCTCGAAATCGTGCGGTATTGTGTGAAGTACGGCCGCCGTTTGATCTTTCCGTCAACCTCAGAACTCTATGGGATGTGCGCGGACGAAACTTTCCATCCTTATGAATCCAATCTCGTGTATGGGCCCATTGAAAAGCAGCGTTGGATTTATGCCTGCAGCAAACAGTTACTGGACCGGGTAATCTACGCCTACGGCGTGCATCGCGATCTGGATTACACCCTGTTTCGTCCTTTTAACTGGATCGGGCCAGGTCTGGACAATATGAGCGCGCCAAAGGAAGGAAGTTCGCGCGTCTTAACCCAGTTTCTCGGAGATATCGTGCGGGGTGAACGGATCCAACTTGTGGATGGAGGCAATCAAAAACGCTGCTTCACCTACATTGATGACGGGATTGCGGCTTTGGTCAAGATCATCGAAAACGAGGCCGGAGTCGCAAGCGGGAAAATCTATAACGTCGGGCACCCCGGCAACAATGTGTCCGTGCGCCAGCTGGCGGAGATGATGCTCGAGACCGCGCGGCGGCGGGAGGCTTTCCGGGAGGCCGCGCTGCGAACTCAGCTCGTTAACTCCGCTTCGGAGCAATACTACGGTAAGGGATTCCAGGATGTGCAAAATCGCGTGCCCTGGATTGAGAACACCTGCAAGGAGTTAAATTGGGTTCCCCGCTTCACGCTGCAAGAGGCTCTGGAGCTGACCTTTGACTTCTACGAGAAACAGCTGTCCTCCGCTCAACAGCTAGTCAAGCCTTAGCCGCCGCCCAGCGCAGGGTGAAGCTTGAGCTGTGAAGGCGAAAGCCCGTGCGGAAATAAAGTCCCATTGCCGCAAGATTATGGGATTGAGTTTGAATCTGCACCGAATCCACCCCCTGTTGTGCCAGCCAGCCGCAGGCTTGGCGCATCAACATCCCTCCGATGCCCTTTCCACTGTGTCGGGGATCGACCCCGATCAGGGTAATGGTTCCGAGCCGGTCTGCACCTTTCGTGCAGGCGCAAAATCCGATGACCGCTTCCTCGCTTTCAGAAATCCACGCGGCATCTGCCGCCGCACCCAGACAGGAGTTGCGTGCCCATTCCGAATGCACGCGCGCGGCGATCTCCGGCGACAAAAGGGGGTCACTATGAAACCGACTGAAGCGAAAACAATCCGCCGCCAGGCGAGCTACGGCCTCAGCTTCGGCTGACGACGCCAGACGCAGCTTCGCATTCTGAGTCACACGATCTTCCGTCACGTTTCGAACAAAGGTGAGTATTCCATCAACAACTCGGAACCCAACGGACTCCAGAGCATGCAGACGCATCCACTCACTTTGCGGACGCCGAATGGTCACATACTCAAGGCCGGCCTCGCGCAACCGTTCTACAAGCGGAGAATAATGAGGTGCCGGATCTTGGCCGCGAATTTCCACGACGCGCGCGGAGGGTCTCTCCAGCATTTGAGTGTCCCAGGCCAGCACCTCCACAGCCACCGTCTCGCTTCCGCACATGACCGTTAGATTTTCCGGCATTTTTAGATCCTCCTCTGAATCATCCAAAAGGATTCCCACAGATTCCAAATAGATTCCAAATAGATTTAAACAGAATCCCATGTGCGGATAGCGCAGGGAAGACATTTGGACAAAGGTCGAGAGGGCGTGGGCCGAAACTTTGCGCTGGCCCTTCCATATGATGTGATGAAGACCATGGCGCAAGAAAGCACTCCGTTGATCACGGTGGGAATTCCCACGTTTAATCGCCCTGAAGGGCTCGCTCGCACCTTGGCCCGGATCATCGGTCAAACCTACACTCATCTCGAAATCCTGGTCTCGGACAATCACTCCGATGATGCCCGCGCGGTAGAGGAGGTGCTCGCAAGATACCACCACGACAAGCGCCTGCGCTTTTTCCGCCAGGAGCGCAACCTGGGATCGATCGGTAACTTTGAGTTCCTTGTCCGACAAGCGCGCGGGGACTTTTTTCTTTGGGCCGCGGATGATGATGAGCTTGAGAGCACCTATGTCGAGGCCCTGCTGGCCGCATTTCGCTCCAAGCCGGGAGCGGCGGTGGCGATGACGGGGTATGATGTGTTGGACGAGATGGCTATGCCCCATATCCGAGCCGAATTGACCCGTCACCTCTTCCAGCTTTCCGGGCCGGATGCGTACACGCGTTTGCGCAATTACATTCGTCAGCCGGATCATCTCGGCAAGAGCCGCCTGGTCTGGGGAATGTTTCCGCGTCCCCTGATCGTGCGTGCATTTGAGGAATGCCAAAAGGCCCGGGATCCGAACCGCGCGCCGGTGTGGGCCGATCTTCCCATTGAACTGCGCATGCTCTCCTATGGCGACTTGGCTGTCGCTCCCCAGGTGCTATTTCATGTGCACCTGCTTCCGACGTCCGACGGAAAGAACTGGCTTTCAGGTGGGATGAAAAAGCTGATGAGCTTTGTGGATCGCAGCGTTCAGTCCCAATCGGCAGTCGTTCGTGACGCCGGCATAACGTCCGCTCAGAAACGTGAGTTGCACGTGCGTCTGAGATGGTACGAGCTCAAGGCTAAACTCCAACTGTTGGCCTATTATGGCCTCATCGGAAGATCACCGTGGCTCGCTCGTCAAATTAAAAAAATTTGGTTTGCGCTCAGCTAAGCTTCCCGCCTTCAGGCCGACACGGCGCCCACACGCCCCCGCCGAGATTCATAAGCTTCTGTTAACAGCCGAAGCCCATTTAAAAGGAAGGCCGTTTGAGAACCCGGCTTGTCCGCATGGAGGGGAACCATGCTGATAAAAAGAAGAGCTTCCATAAACAATAGATCGGCGATCGGCATGGCGGAAAGATCGCGGACGAATTCTGAAGTGTGGCGGCTGAGCTGGAGTTGCTGGGGCGTTGCAAGCGGCTGTAACTCCCAGGAATCGGGACCGAGCGGGACGAGGTCAAAGTATCCATTGACATAAAAATCGTAGAAGCCATGACAGCTGTGGTAAAGCTTGGCGATGTCATAGCGCTGATCGCCCCAAACCCCCTTGGCGCCGAAGCGCCCCCGCGGGTCCACCAGGCGGATTTGATCCAGGCGCATATCGTACAAGGCATTGCTGAAACAAAGGTCGCCGTGAATTACAGCGGGGACAAACCCATTTATGAATTCTGGACTTTCCACCCATTCCCGAATGATCTCTTTAGCCAGCTCGAGGGGAAGACACTTTATTCCATTGACCGTGCATCCGGCGAGTAGTCGCGCGAATTGGGCGGAAGTCTCGTATTGAGCTAGGCGCGAAAGCGTTTTTTTCAGATACATCTCCTGCGTCCATAGCCGGCGCCGATGACTCGTGATATGGGTGGGTGGAGGCTCGCTTCGGAAGAGATTCAATATGTGGCGCATCTGTTCCAGTACGGAATTCCAAATTTCATTTGAGCAGCTCGAATAAAGAAAAATCTGATCGAGCGGGATCGACGCGAGGTACTCCATTTCCAGCCAGGGATCGGCCGTATTCGTGCTGCTTGCAAACACGCGGGGCGTGAGGAAACGAAGATCATGCGGGAGATGATGAAACCACTCGATCTCGTCCACAAGTTTAGCAGGATTCCGACTTCGTTTGGTCACGCTCTTCTTGACTTCGTTGAAGGTCACGGCGTTGAAGGCGCGCTCGTTGAATCGGCTGTTGCGGCGAAAGCGATAATACGAGGAAAGATAACCGAAGTCCTGCCACCCTGGAGACTCCTCAAGTGGGACGGGCGAGAACCGATTGAAGTACCTAAGGAGACCGTCATAGAGAGCATAGTGCGGTGAGCGTGCTCTGGTGATTGCGTCGTGCAAATCCTGACGAAATCGCGCTACGTCCGTTACAGTAAAACGTCCTGAAAACACAAGCTCAAGGGCATGCTCCCGGGAGATTACCGGCAACTGAAATCGAGTGATGCGGCCATGGGTACTCAGATCAAAGGTCACCCATCGGTTGCTGAATTGATCCCGTGAGCAACCCAGCCCGTCCGTAAGCTGTAAAGGAGGCGGATGGTAGGAGTCACCGGACTGCACTGTGACTGCGGTTGCAGATTGAGGAACACGCGTCAGAAGCTCGTTAACAGTGTGTGCTAGTGATTGTGTATAACCCACATTAAAAACCTGAATTCGCGGCGACAAATTTGTGCAGATTCGGTTTACAATCGGGAAGTCTTCCGGAAGCGCGATATAAATGAAATCGTATATATCCAAGACGGGGCGAAGAATGGCCTCTAAAACTATTGAGCGATCCATGGGCAGGCACGCGGCGGGAATTGGCCCAAATTCTGCCTGGAGGTCAATTGGTAGTATTCCCGCACAGGGGAGCAAAAGTCCCTTCACGCCCTTATTTTCCCATGGAACAACTCCCACGGAAACAGGGCCAGCCGTTAGACGGGATGAGAGGCGAAGAAATACGCGGACGAGCCCAAGTAATTCCACTGTCCGTGCGCATCAGGCGGAGCCACCCCACATCCGCCGTAGTCGGGCAGTTCCGTGGACACGACCAGGCGCCAATCGTGTCCCTGTGGGGGGACCAAGAGCGGGTTGGGATGCACATCGCTCGCGTTTAAGTCCATTCCCAAACTGACGATCAACAGGCGATCGCCTTCGTCCTGCCCAAAGTACCGCCAGGCCAGGGCCGCCGGGCCCAGTATGCAGACCGTCATCTGTTGAGCGTCTTGGCGTCTAAGGACGGGATCTTCACGTCGAAGTCGTAACAGATCCTTGTGCAGCTGGTACAATGTCGCGTGTCGTTCGTGCTCACGCTCGTTCCACTTGAGTCGGCTGGACGCAAATGTTTCCGGGTCATCCGGCGTGGTAAAGCGGCAAGATTTTTCCATCGCGGTCATGCTGGGAAATTGCATCAGGAATTCACGTCGGCCCTTGGCGACCATCTGGGCAAGATCGTCTTGATGATGAGCAAAGTACAGAAACGGATTTGAGGCCCCAAATTCCTGGCCTTGAAACAACATGGGAGTGAAGGGAAGAAGGAGCAGAGCTGCAGTTGCAGCGCGGAGCCGTCCAGGACTTGTATGAAATTGAAGCCGATCTCCCCGCGCGGAATTGGCGATTTGATCATGATTTTGAAGATAACTCACAAGTCGAAAGGCGGGGAGATGGAGAGCTGGTGATCCGCGCCGCTTTCCCTGACGGGCATTGTGTTGGCCCTGGTAGAGGAAACCCCACTTCGTCACCAAGGCGAGTTCGTCCGCGGTGCCGCGATAATCCCCATAGTAGGCCTCACGTTTACCAGTCAGTGCCACACGAAAGGCGTGATGGAAATCATCGTTCCACATCATATCCAGGCCATAGCCGCCTTGCTCAACCGGTGTGACCGTCCGAGATTCCTGCGGCTCATTTTCCGCTACCAATAGGACGGATCGCTCACCTGCAGCCTCATGGCAGGCTTGACTGATCTGCGCGAGTACATGTCGCTCGGAAGCATCAAAAATGCTTTGTGTGGCGTCCAGTCGCAGACCGTCAAAATGGAATTCCTCAATCCAGTACCGCGCGTTCGTAATGAAAAACTCCCGCACGGGGCCTGAGGCCGGCCCGTCGAAATTGATCGGGTCCCCCCACTCATTCTTGTAGCGATCGGAAAAATAAGATTCGGAAAACCGCGCAAGAAAATTACCGCTCGGTCCAAAATGATTGTAAACCACATCCAGAATCACGCCGAGCTGGAGTTCGTGCGCTTTGTTAATAAACCGACGCAAGTCATCGGGAGTGCCATAGATATGGTAGGGCGCAAACAAATCCACGCCATCATACCCCCAGCCGAAATTCCCCGGGAACTCGGCAATGGGCATCATTTCGATTGTTGTTACGCCTAGGTCCTTTAACATCGGCAGCTGTTTGGTGGCGGCATTCCAGGTGCCCTCCGGTGTGAAAGTGCCAATATGCATTTCGTAGATCACCTGGCCGCGGAGGCCGAGACCGCGCCAGTCCTGATCGCCCCACTTGAATGTTGAGGGGTCGACCACTTGCGAGAGATCCATTGGTCCCTCGGGTTGAGAGCGAGAGGCCGGATCGGGAAGAACCGCGTCATCCCCCTCAAGCTGAAAGCCATAAAGATCCCCCGCCTTGACATCCGCGGCGTACAGAGAAAAGTAGCCCTCGCGCTCTGGCTTCATGGCCCGAATCCGGTTGCGGGTGTCCGCGTGGCCGAGAACCAGGTTTAGACCCCGGGACCGCGGCGCCCAGATACGAAAATGAACGCCGCCCTCCGCCCGAACTTCCGCACCGATCGGGAATTTTCTTGTGATCATGCTTAACCGCCCATCCCTTACTGCGCCTATATAGGGGAAATCACGAGAAGGGGCTATCCGTGCCGCAGGGTTCGACACCCGCGATCGACAAATGAAAAGGCAACAGCTCAGCCGCGTGCCTTATGCATGTAAGCTTTCCAATTTCTTGGATCGATTCGAACTGAGGTGCGGCTCGGTGACCTCAATGCTATGAGGCTGAGGCGCCGCGATTTTGCGGCGCAACCATGTCATGTCGATCTCAACAAAGGGGGAAATTTTATGAAGTCATTTGTCGTCTCCACAGCCATTCTGCTCTCGTCATTCTCAGTTCTCGCCGAGGCGTCGCCGGAGGCCGAACGCGCGTTTCTTACAGATTCTCAGGTCATTCAGGCGATCGAGCAAGCAAAGGCCCAGGATCTTAATGTCGCCACCGTGCCGGATTCCGCGTTCGTGGGAGGGGGCTGTGGTTTTGCCGGTTGCGATGCCGTCTACCTCGTCACTCTGAGTACATCCACGAAAGGGGCCAACCCGCAATCAACGGTGATTTCAGCCCTCGTGACGACCCACACGGCCAATACTTTTCCTCCAGAAGTTAGAATGATCGATATCGGAAACATCTTATCGCAATAGAATTGCGGCGCGGTTTGGGGCCTCGCATTGACTCGTATCCGATCTCATTTTGAGACGTCGAAGTGATACGCAGGCGTTCAGGGTCCACCGTCCTTTGAAAACAACCTTTCGGTCGGCTGGCGCTGTGGTTGCAATGATCCCAGGTTATGGATCTTGCTTCTCTGCAGCGCCGGACCGCCTTTATCGGGGTTTTCTCCACCATTGTTGGCGTTTTGATCGCCTTTACGTCCTACTATGATGGGATCAACGCGGACACTGCCGTTGCCTATATGAACGGTCTAATCCGGTGGACACCCTTTATGTGGGGTCAGGACCGCTATGGAATGTTGATTCCGGCGCTCACCTCCGCCATTGCATCTCCGCTGGCCAATGTGATCGTTCAGAACGTGTTGCATATTGCCATGTCCTGCGCCTGCTTTTTTCTGCTAGCGCAATTTCTCTTTCCAGGCTCCAAGGCAATCGAGATTGGCTTGCTCAGCCTGTTTGGATATCTGTTTTTGAGTGGGTTGCCTGATGTTAAGGAGTACCTGAGCCCGTGGCAAATCTATACACCGGCGATGATGTTTGGTCTGCTTGCTCTTTTGGCTTTGCCCGTGAGTTGGGGACTCGCACTTCCGCTCGCTCTCGTGGCGGCGTGGTGCAATTTCGCTATCTTTGTTCTACTTGCCTTACTGGTCCTCGCTCGCACTCTTGAGGTCATCGGAAAAGCAGAGGAGGGGTTGCGCTGGCGAACAACGCTGGCCAAACAAACATTGCTACTTGTGATCATGGCTCTAGCCGGACACATATTGAAGTCGCCGTACACTCCCTCTGGAACTTCGGACTACACTTTTTTACCGTTTATCCAGGCAATTCAAGGTTGGATCCGACTCGCGCTGGACTACGGCGCGGATCTCAACTGGACAAGCCTGTGGCTGCCATTCTTCCCTGCCGTGATGGGCGTCTGTGCGCTCTTCTTTTTTATGGCGTTCGGCCATACCAGCCGGAGGAGGGAACACCAGGAAGCTTTGCGCTCGTTTATAGTCGGAATATGTAGTGCACTCGCATATGCCATGGTGGTCGGGGGCACAACGTTTGCGCAGTTCAACGGATTTCCTCGTCGTTACTTGATACCCTCGCTTATGATCTGGGTCGTCGCCTGGACAGGCCTTTTTCTTCACTTCGTTCCTCTCACGGCAAATCTGCGCCGTGCTCAGAAGCTGATCGGTAGCATGATCCTCATTCCTCTGTTGATGCTGAGATTTGGACCACCTTCTCCGACCCGTGTGCAACAGGCACTTGAGAAACGATTTCAGCCGGTCTACGCTCAAATCCCATCGAGTTGCACTCACCTTGCGGGCGATTACTATCGCGTCTGGGACTCCGTTTTCTACTCACGAATTTCCGGTAGGCCACCGCTTTGGGGCATTACCTATCGTGCCGATGTTGTACGGGATCTATGGTCGCTTGAGCGATTCCGGAAACCGCGCGTCTGTTATTGGCGCGATAATGAGAACGAGGCCGCGAAGATCTTAGAACAGTTTGGCCTCAGGCACCTGCGCAAAGTTAAGGACGGCCTGCATATGGTGGAGCTGGAAGTCAAGGTTGCGGCAGGCGCTCCTGAGATGAAGTGATGGCCGCCCCGTCTCCTACTTGTTCTTAGTCTTATCGCAACTGTTGAAAACCCGAACTCCATTTAACTCCTGCTTCACGAGGTCTACCGTGATCAAGACCTGTTTCTTTGCCAGTTCCTCAGCCTTCGTGCAAATGCCACCTTCGTCAGGCGTCTCGAGGCACCGTCCAAAGTAGGTGATGGACAGCAAATTCGGACCCGAAAGGACATTCAGACCCGTAGCCGCCCGGGCGCTGGAATCAGTCAAGCCCAGCAGGATCAAACCTTGGGCGTCAATCCAGTAGGGATGCGCGGACCACAAGGGGTCTCCAGGCGTCACCCGCGATGTGTTGCCAGGCGAGACCATCACGCGACGAGAAACACAGGTTCGATTGTTTTCCACGATCGCAAACGTGACCTCTGGCGAAAGGCGCTCAGGTGGAGGAATGGTCAGATTCGCCTTGAAATCATTGAGCGGAAACTTTGGGAAAAAGGTCTTCTTGCCGTCGCAATCGAGACTCTCCACGTCTTGGTAACTCGTCGTGCCTCGAACCTGGATCGCATTCCTCTTGACCTCATCGCTCGTGTTCTCCGTAGCCTTATCACAAACGAAGAGATCTTTCAGAGTGGATGCGGGGCTGCCGGTAGGAGGAGGTTCCGTACCTCGAGGAAGGTTGAACGTCGGAATCTCCGGAATTTTGGGAAGCTCAGGAATCTTAGGCTCCTTTGTGATCTCACAAGAGCAGGTAAATGACACCGTTGCGAGAATCAAAACCAATTTGAACTGTCGGGGCATGGATGGGCTCACCTTCGTGACGCTTCATTTTCTTTTTTTCAGCACGGGGCCCATTATACGACCCCAAGCGGGATCCTCCAGCACCCAGGGTGAGCTTAAGGGTTCCCGCTCACCAAAGCAACAAAACGCGTGCCAAAAGCGGGCACAGAGGTTGCTCCCTCCTCATTTGCAAAGCCAAATTCGTAATATTGTAAATGAAAGAGGGCAATTGATGCGTCGGTTACTGCCGTTTTTTGTGGCTCTGTCTCCATGTTTGTCACAGGCTCAGGATCCGTGGGCTAAGGTGGTGCTCCCAGCCTCAATCGAGAGGGTGGTCACCGCAGGCGCTATGCAATGCGGCCCAAACCAGGAATTGCACGGACTGCTTTTTTGTTTGGAAATGTTTGATGTCGGCCTACAGGCGGTCGCGTCGGCCGATGGGAGACCTTTTTATCTGATTCCACGCCGCGTGCTTGAGGGAGGCGAGTTCGAACTCCTCGTGGACACCGAGGGTGTGCCCGTGGCCGCAGATGGTCCCTTTGTGATCGCTCAACCTACGGTGGAATTTCATAAACGCCTGCTGGACTTGAGCATTACCGATCCACCTGGCTATCGCTTGGCGCTCGAGGTGTTTGATAGTCGGTTTCGACTCACTCTGCAGAATATGTCGGTCGAAGAGCGCCAGTTGGTGCGAGTCGACACTCTCCGTGAAAGGTTTTTTGATTTCCGAAGGGATTCGATCACGCGAACGAAGATGGTGGCGGCGATGTATAGCGGGATCCTTCAGAAGCGGGACCCCTATGCCAGATTTGAACCCATGGAAACGTCTTCCGAAGCTGGGTTCCACCTGGGGGGGGAACTTCATCACGCTCAGGGCGTCTCCATCGTCTCGCGCGTGGATCCACTGTCGCCGGGAGATCAATTGGGAATAGTTGTCGGTGATCGAGTTCTTTCTCTTAATGGTCAACCCTTCACCGTCGACCGTTGGATTGAATTTCTCCTTCAGAGGGACGCATCTGAGGATCAAATCCTTAACATCACCCTTGAGCTTCAAGATCGATCGGGGCGGGTGAAGTCACTAAACTCAAAGTTGGCGAAATCAGCGGACAGGAACGTGGTTCCTTATAGGTTCATTGCGGATGGCAAGAGGATCGGAGGGATCATGATTTCAAGTTTCGACGCCGACGATGTGTGCTCAAAAACAGGGAAGGCCATCCAGGAACTGGTTCGAGCAGGCGTGGATGCTTTCGTCCTGGATTTTCGTGATAACGGTGGAGGCTACCTCGATGAAGCCGCGTGCGTTGTGAGTTTGTTTGTGGGTCCGGGGAAAAGGACGTTTAAACGGAAACTCTTGCGAGAAGGAATCGATTACGAAAACTTTCTTCCGGATCTGGCCCAAATTGAAGCGGGTGTTGTCACTAAAAAGAAGAAACTGGCTCCCGCTATTCCCGTTGTTTCAATTATCAATTCGGGTTCCGCCAGCGCCGGAGAGTTAGCTCCCCTGTATCTTCGGGAACTTGTCGGCGGCTGGATCGTGGGGCAACGGTCCTTCGGCAAGGGGATCGTCCAAACGAGTAGGAAACTTACGGGCTCTGAGGGTGTACGTCTGTACACCACGAGTTCTCGCATCGAGCTGGATGATGGATCTTCGCCTCATGTTTATGGAGTCGATCCCAATTTTGAAGAGAATTCCTCTGTCGCAGAGATCGACGGTGAAAAGTTCGCGCGCCGGATTACCGAGGTGCATGGAAAGGCTTTTCAGACCACGAACCCTCCACCCAGGATCTCACCCAGCCGTTTGCCCCAGGAAAATCGGATTCGTGAATGCTTGCAACGGGGAAAAGCAGAAGCCCTCAAAGGAGACGGGCCCGCCGCCAACTGGCTCTTGGATCAACAGCTCCGCCTGGCCACAGCCGTGGCCCTCTGCGAGCTTGAACTCACGAAGAGAATCACTCCCTCCGGAGGACGAAAGGGGAGGCGCCCTGTTCGTCAATGGCCGGGCGCACCGCGGAAGCTCAATCCTTAATGTACTTCAGATTTCCACAAACGGAATCTTCCGCATACTCGGCTGAATGGCGGTAATTGAGCAACTGCTGTTCGACTTCAAAGGCTTTGCGAGTGCGGCCCACGCCATACTGGGTAATCGTAGTTGCGTAATACACGCCGTATGGATAGGCCTCACCTGCGTCCAGTTTCACAATGTGCGTTCGAGTCATATACTCGCCCGTGTACGCGTCCGGCAGATCCCCGCCGCCCAGACTTCCTGTGCTTTTTTCGATCAGTTTCACTTCGGCGCCGCGATACAGATTGGCAAGCAACACGCGCGCCAAATCTTCAGAGGAATCCAAGGTCACGGAGGTGAGACACATATTTTCCACAACTTCTTTTTCAATCCCTTCGGGAAGGCGGGAGTAATCAACGGTGAAGGTCTGTGTTTCAGCGAAGGCTGACGTTCCGACAAGAAGCAGCGTTGAAACTAGTAAATGTCTCATTTGCGTTCCTTTCGTGTGTTTTGAAGATGGCGAGTATTTAGATCACACCGAGATACAAGACAAGTGAATGGCGCCGATTTGCAGTTAAGTAAAAATCGGTCCGTTATCTGGATCATCACGATGTTTTTGGAACGAGCGCGAAGGGCCGCTGTTGAACCGGCGAAACTGAGCTGTGCCGCGAACGCGCGCATACAGTCCGCTTGAGGCGGCTCATGGATTGGTGTCAGACGTGATGCTTTGATGTCTAGTCAATATGTCAAAGTCGAGTCGGCACGGTTATGAACGTGCGTTGGTCACCCTCTCAAGAGGGTGCACACGTGTGCCGCATGTTCAAGGATCAGACGAACGAATCATTTTGACCGCTTGCGTCTGACTGCGATAGAAACGAGTCACGATTAGGGTGCAGTCGGGCAACATTGCAGAGTGTTAATCAGGTTATGCTTTGTGAGATCCGGTACCTCTAGGGTTGTTTCCTCTTGGAGGATAAGTGGCTAAACGGAAGCGTACTAAGCACGATCACGATTGTGATCACGATCTGAGTTCCGCAAATCCTCAAAATGAATCCGTGAGCACAGAAGTCGCGACACCTCCCATTATCGTGGGAGTCGGCGCATCGGCAGGAGGCCTAGAATCTTTACTGCGTCTTTTTTCCTCATTTCAGTCCTTGCAGGATTTTGCTTTTGTGGTCGTACAGCATTTGGATCCTGACCATGAGAGCCAAACGGCAAACATTTTAGCACGAGCTACGTCCATTCCGGTCGAAAGTATTCAAGATGGCACCCGAGTTAAGCCCAACTGTATTTATGTGATCCCGCCAAATACCGGTCTCACCCTGCGAGACAATGTCTTGAAGCTCACGCCGCGCGAGCGCTTGAGCCGGCATCGTGTTATTGATGACTTTTTCATTTCACTGGCAAAGGAGCGGGAAGCGGCCTCGATTGGCGTCATTTTATCCGGTACGGGTAAGGATGGCACAGCGGGATTAACGGCGATCAAAGCAGAGGGAGGCACCACACTGGTGCAAGATCCCGCGTCGGCAAAATTCGATGGAATGCCTCAAAGCGCGATCAAAGCCGGCGTCGCTGATCTTGTCCTTTCGCCAAAAGCCATAGCCGAAGCTCTCACCGATATTGCCAAACGCATCCGCAGGGGCGAGGCCATCGTTCTTTCCGAACACGCGGGTGAGAACGAGCTCGTTTCCCACGAGCTCTTACAACGAATTTACTTCCTTTTGAAAGCTCATACCCAGATTGATTGTTCAAGCTACAAGCCATCCACCGTCCTGCGCCGCCTTCAGCGCCAGATGCGAGAATTGAGGCTGGATGATTTGGAGAGCTATGTGGAGCATCTTCAGAATCATCCAGATGCTGTAAAGGAGTTGAGCGATCAGATGTTCATTCATGTCACGGAATTCTTTCGTGATACTGACTCCTTCGATGCGTTAAAAGAAACGGTGTTCCCCAGCCTGCTCAAAGACAGGATCGGGGGGGTCCCGATCCGGGTTTGGATTCCCGGGTGCTCGACGGGTGAGGAACCCTACTCACTTGCGATTTCACTGCTCGAATTCCTTGGGGTGGATGCCTCAACAACGCCGATTCAGATTTTTGCCACGGATATCAGTGAAGCCGCCATTCAAGAGGCTCGCTCCGGCCTCTATACGGAGCGCCAAATCGAAACCGTTTCCGAGGCGAGAAGAAAGAAGTATTTCGATAAGCTCAAAGAGGGTTGGAAAGTTAAAAAAACCGTCCGGGATATTTGTATCTTCTCAAGACACGATATCACCAGCAGCCCTCCTTTCGCGAAAATAGACCTTATTTCGTGCAGGAACGTCCTTATTTATTTTTCCCCCGAGCTGCAAAAGCAGGTGATGCCGATTTTCCACTATGCTTTAAACCCAAATGGATTTCTCTGGCTGGGGCGCTCGGAGACACCGACCGGTTTCAACAAATTTTTTACTTTGATCGATAAAACCCACAAAGTTTTTTCGAAGATAAATATGGCGACCCCGATCAATTTGAAGCTCCAGAGTGGGAAGCCCTTAACGGAAACTGTGCCGCCCGTTAAAAAAGTTCCTGCCCACATCGTTCCCCCCATTGACTCCCAGAAGGAATTCGACCGGATCGTCATGTCCCGTTACGCTCCTGCAGGCGTGATGGTCAACAGCGCCTATGAGGTCTTACAGGTGCGGGGACACACCGGGCCCTTTATGGAGCTACCGTCGGGGCAGCCAACTTATAACTTGCTTAAAATGCTTCGTCCCGAACTTTTACCGAGTGTCCGCGTGGCGCTCCAATCCGCGGTGAGGGAAAACACCCCCGTTCGAAAGGAAGGTCTTAGCTACACGTACGGGAAAGAACGCAAACAAATCAACATTGAAGTCATACCGGCCAATATGATGGCGCCTCAGCCGGAACGCCAGTATTTGGTTCTTTTTGAGGAGTCACCGCTTGCCCGAAAAAGGGCGTCCCGTCAGAAGCCGTCTCGTGCCGGTGTAAAGGGCGGAAAAAACGGCGATCCCAAAGAGGCTTACATTCGTCAGCTTCTTGATGAAATGGACGCCATGCGGGAATACCACCAATCTTTGATCGAGGGCTATGAGGCGGCTCAGGAGGAACTGACCTCGGCAAACGAAGAACTCCAATCCGCCAACGAAGAACTTCAAAGCCTCAATGAGGAAATGGAGACCGCAAAGGAAGAGCTTCAAGCCGCCAATGAGGAGATGACCACGGTCAATGAGGAGCTTCAAACTCGCAACGTCGAACTGACGGCGTTGAACGAAAAGCTTGCGGTCAGTGAAGAGCGTTTTCGCCTTCTTGTTTCCGCAGTTAAGGATTACGCCATTTTCATGCTCGATCCGGAGGGTCGAGTGGCGACCTGGAATGAAGGCGCACGGACCCTGAAAGGCTATCAAACCTCTGAGGTCATCGGAAGACATTTTTCGATTTTTTATCCCCAGGAAGCTATTGCCATTCAGTTTCCTCAGAAAGAATTGCAGGTGGCCATCGAAGTCGGCCGTTTTGAAGATGAAGGTTGGCGGATTCGAAAGGACGGATCAAAGTTTTGGGCCAATGTCGTGATCACACGGATCAACAACTCTCAGGGCAAGCTTCTCGGCTTTGCAAAGGTGACCCGGGACCTGACAGAGAGGCGTGAGGCCGAACGGCGCTTTCGGCTGCTGATTGAGGGCGTAAAGGACTACGCTATTTACGGGCTGGATCCAACCGGGAGAATCACTTCATGGAACGAGGGCGCAAGAAGGGTGAAGGGTTATAGTGCCGAGCAAGTCATTGGTCAGAATTTTTCGGTTTTCTATACAGATGAGGATATTAAAAGCGGGCGGCCAGCCTATGACTTGAAAATGGCGACTTCCGTGGGACGACACGAGGACGAAGGCTGGCGAGTCCGTAAAGACGGAACTCAGTTTTGGGCCAACACGATTATCACACGAATTGACGACGAGGATGGAAAGCTTATCGGCTTTTCTAAAGTGACTCGCGACCTGACCGATCGCAAGAGAATGGAAGATGAGATTCGACGCTCACGGGATGAACTGGAGCATCGGGTCAAAGAACGCACGCGGGAGCTGGAAGACGCGAGGACCAAGATAGCGGCGGAGAAGCAGAAACTCTACACGCTGTTCATGCAGGCCCCCGCGCCAATCGCGGTGATGGAGGGTTCAAGTCAGACGTACACCTTTGCCAATGAAGCTTACCGGAAAATGATCAATCAAAGAGATGTGCTCGGAAAGCCGTTCAAAGAGGTATTTCCGGAGCTCGTGGGCACGGAAGTCTTAAGGGATGTCGAAGAATCCTTTTCGCATGCAAAGCGTTTTGAGACTCATGATCGGCTGGTGAAACTTAAAAATCCGCAGTCCGGGCGCATGGAGGAGCGATATTTCACATTTATCCTTCAGCCCGTGCTGGATTCCCGGGGAACTATAGAGTCCCTGATGAATATTGGATTTGAAGTCACATCTGAAGTCTTGGCTCGAAAGGCCGTTCTCGAAAGCGAGAATCAGTTACGTGCTTTCGCTAACTCGATCCCCCAACTCGCTTGGATTGCGGACGCGGATGGGTTTATCGATTGGTACAATGATCGGTGGTACCAATATACAGGCACCACTCCCGGCGAGATGGAAGGGTGGGGGTGGCAAACTGTTCACGACCCGCGGGAACTGCCGCGGGTCATGGCGAGCTGGAAAAGGTCGCTTGAATCAGGCGAACCGTTTGATATGGAGTTTCCGCTACGAGGCGCGGACAGGAAATTTCGATGGTTTTTAACCCGAGTTAACGCCTACAGGGACGCTTCAGGAACAATCGTAAAGTGGTTTGGAACCAATACGGACATCGATGAACAGCGTCGCATCCGTGAACAGCTCTCTGAAACCCTTAACGCGCGAGATGAGTTTCTCTCCATTTCTTCTCATGAACTCAAAACGCCTCTAACCGCACTTAAGCTGCAACTGCAAATGGCTCGGCGGACGTTTGCTCCGCTGGCACCTGA
This sequence comes from Bdellovibrionales bacterium, assembly GCA_050249195.1. Classification (GTDB taxonomy): domain Bacteria; phylum Bdellovibrionota; class Bdellovibrionia; order Bdellovibrionales; family UBA1609; genus JALHOQ01. The sequence continues at coordinate 36,143 of JBFWQY010000023.1, read as the reverse complement.
AATTCCCTCGGGACATGATCTGGTGGGTTCCTTCGATCTCGCAATCCGGCAAGCCAATTCACTTGCAAGTTTGGTTGAAGACCTGCTGGACATTTCCAGGATCCAGACGGGGAACTTTAGCTTAAACCTAGGTCGGATGAATCTCGCAACTCTTGTAAAGGAAGTGATCAGTCGGTTCGCGGAGCAGATCAAAGTGGCAAACTCCACGATTGAGCTCAGACTTAAGGACTCGGTGGATGGAACTTGGGATCGTCACAGACTAGAGCAAGTTGTGGTTAACCTGATCTCCAATGCCATCAAATATGCTCCAAAATCTCCTATTCATATAGAAGCCTTACAGCGAGAAGATACCGCGATCTTGGTGGTTCAGGATTTTGGTCCCGGGATACCCAAAGACGTGCAACCGAAGATCTTTCAAAGATTTGAACGCGCCGGTGCGAGCAAGAGTGTGGGTGGCTTGGGACTGGGGTTATTTATTGTTAAAAAGATCGTTGAAGCTCATGGAGGTACGATTGTTGTGGAGAGTGCTGAAAACGAAGGCGCCAAATTTACGGTTGCGCTGCCATTGAATCCTCATATTCCTTTAAAGGAAACGGAATAGGTCACAAGATGCAAAACCCTCCAATGCGCCGAATTCTTATCGTTGAAGACGCGTCGGACATTCGCTTTCTGCTGGCCGAGCTTCTCGATAGCGAAGGCTACGTCACGGCTTCAGTGGCCAATGGTCAAGAGGCCATTGACTACCTCGTCAAATCAAGCGATTTGCCTGATCTCATTCTGCTCGATCTCATGATGCCTAAAATGGACGGCTACCAATTTCGACAGGCCCAAAAAGGTAACAGTCGAATCGCCGACATTCCCGTCGTCATTATGACGGCCGATGGAGATATCCAGTCAAAAGCTGGCGAGTTAACGGCTAAAGGTATGTTGAAGAAGCCGTTTTCGGATATAGATGATATCCTGAGAACGATCAGCCATCTTCTGGCAAGTTAAATCGGGCGAGTGGATTGCACGCTGTAAGAGTTGAACCTTTTTTGACGCCACGGCTCACCGAAATCTTTGTTTCCAGTCCGGATTTTTCACAAAAGCTGCTAATGGGTGCGGAGATGGCTCCTGGCGGTTCGGGCCACTCTGATAACTTTTTTCTTGAACCTGACGTAACGTTAGGATGCAGACTGCAGGTGAGAAGGGAGGCCAAATGACGAGGGCCATAAAAAAGACTTGGAAAATAGGAGAGTTGGCGAATGAAACGGGCCTGACCGTTCGGACGCTTCATCACTATGACCAAATTGGATTGCTAAAACCGTCGGCAGAGACCGAGGGTGGACATCGGCTGTATAGCACCGCCGACGTCGAGCAGCTTCAAAAGATAGTGACCCTCAAACAGCTTGGCTTTTCGCTCGAGAGGATAAAAGAGGTCATTGCAAGTTCCGAATTTTCTCTTCGTTCAGCGACAGCTCAGCTGCGTTTGGATCTAGAGAAACGGAAGGCCGAGATTGAAGACATCGAGTCAAGGCTTCGGGATGCGGAACAGTTCCAATCAAAGGGCGAAGTGCGAACTGATCAAGTTCTTCAACTGCTGGCCCGGATGAATTTATACGAGCGACACCTGACAGAGGAGCAGCAAGAGCTGATCAAACAACACGATCTGAAGTTTGGACCAGACAAGCTAGATGAGTTGAGGCGAGAATGGATTGCGGCGACGGAGGACTTGCAAAAAGCTATAAGCGCGAAGCTTTCTCCATCAGATTGGCGCACCAAGGCTATTTGTATGCGGTGGTTCGGTTTGGCGTGCTCTTTTACGGGAGGTACCCTCGACGGGCCATACGATTTGAAGAAGATTGTCGAGGTAGAGCCCAGTGCCTCACTTCATCTGGGGCTTCCCGGTACGGATCTCAAGAAAGTCTTTGATTATGTTGATTTGGTATTGCGAGAGTCGGCGAAGGTAGGATTGGTGCATAACCTCGGTTGGGCCCAAATTGGAGTGCGAGATTTGGAACGCGCTCGGAAATTCTACAACGCAGTTTTAAGAATCATCGATTTGCAACCGATCTTTCAGCACCCCACTGAGATTGTGTATGGGATAACGAATCCTGAGCTTTTCGTTGGCACACAATCCGTCGATGGTTCACCGCTAGAGGTCGGAAATTCACACGCCGTCGGATTCTTCACTCGGCTCGACGAACGGGTCGACGCGTGTTACGCGGCGGCGCTCGCGCATGGCGGAACCGGGTTAGTGGCACCTCATCGTGTAGACCGGCATCAATACCAGTGCACGTTCAAAGATCCGGACGGCAACGCAATTAAAATTCTGCACTGGACGGATGATCCAGACAAACCAACGGGATAGTTACGGCGTAGAGCGGTAAGACTGGGGAGGCAGCAAGCCGACCAGAGGTCGGCCTTGCGAAGTGGTCCCCAGGAACTGTTCTGAACCTGGAGACACCTTCTCGAAACTAGGGGATTTGACAGCGGGGTCAATTAGGTAACCGCCCTACTAATTATTATACGCAGCGTTTCCGGGACCTTCGTAGGCCTAGGCAGTTCCGAGAGGTTGAGGCCGACTAAGTTCGCAGCCAAAGCTTCTCTTGTCCGAATATCGGACCGAGCATCCAAAGATTGTAAAACTCGCGGGAACTTTGGACCGCAACCTGGTTAAATTGAACTTCATGTGGCACATATAAGATCGGTTGATTTGTCTGAGAGGCGTGATTGTTTTTTAAGCGAAATTTAGGTCGAATTTTAGCCATCGCACATGTGTTCAATCTTCTTTCTTGTGCGGTTGCTCCGACAAGTTTATCGAAGTCAGTTTCCAGAAGTGAGTTCGAATCCGGTACTCCCACGCACATTGTTGTTAGAAAAGTTGATGAGCAGGAGACACTTCGTAAAATCGACAAATTTGAATCTATATTGCGATTGCGTGGAAAGTCTCTTACCGCATCTGACTGGAAACTCCACGATGACCTTCTTGCGGTATATGCTCAGCTAAAAAGTGGACCATTGCACGGAACTACTATGCGGGTGCCGCCGCGCAGCCGATTGAAAATCGATTTGCAGAGTTACTGCCTAGACTCCAGCAAGGCCGTGCCTGCCGAAAAAGAGCGCTATAGCTGGATCAAGCGGGACCCCGACATACCTTATTTCAGGGAGATTCTAAAATTTGGCTCGGAAAATCAGATCAAGCAAACGGATGCTCAAACGCTTCTTTGGAATCTGCAGAACAAAACGGAGTGGGAGAACTATCCGGAGGATCTGAAGGCCATACTCAAGAAGATCGACACCAATGCACCGGTCAAACTTCCGTCAAGACTGAAGTCACAGGCGAAAGACGCCGTTATAGACTATCTGAAAAACCAAGTCCCATATGGCCAGGAGGTCGAAGACAAATTCTCCTTCCTTGAAGGACAATATTACCAGTACCAAGATTTTGCTCGGCGGCTCCATGAGCTGCGATCAAACGAGCCGATCGAAGTGTCGGATGATCTAGTCCCGGTTCCGAGCAGCCCACTTGCCACAGAAATACATTCTGATGGGTACTTGCGGCAAGAAATCACATTTTACAACCCTACCAACTCGCCTCAGCAGATAGATTTATCGGACTATTATCTCCAACCGAAGCGTAGCGATGTTCAACGTATTGGTCTTGCTGGAGATCCTTCCTACAAAAATGAAACTCTGTCCTCTCGGTTAGAAAAGGTACTTTATCATGCGATGGCGAGGCTTGGAGTTGGTTTTACGCCCCTTCTGGGAGACGTCGCGGACATTTATGAGTTGCTGGCCGGCAAAGACTTCTTATCCGGGGAAGGACTGACATGGGGAGAGCGGCTTCTCTCGGGTGTTGGCGTAATTGCTGGTAGCGGTGCTGGATATCGGTATGCGATGAGAGCTACCTATGTTCCCGAAGAGCTCATTCCACAGTTTGAAAAGGGATTCCAACAGATTGCAAAAAAGGAGATCGGCCTATCTGGCAGAGAGCTGAGTGAAACAAAAGCGTTAATCGCGCAAACAAAAATAACTGAGCGCGCAATTCAAGCTTCTCCCACGCTTCGAAATACATTCGAGAGGCCAAATTTTAAAAAGACTGATTTCTATGTGCGCCCTAACGGCGAAGTTATTCCTGCGAAGGGTTATAGATACGTTTCGTCTGATGCGCCTTACCTGAAAAATTTGTCGGAAACAGGAATGGTTCCAGCCAAGGTTGATGGGAACTATATAAGTTTTAAGAATTTTAACTCAACAAAAGGGGTCGCTTCGGAACTCCAGGTTCCGCATGATGCAAGCATTAAGGTGGAATTCGATACGAAGCAGGTTCTCGAGGATGTGAAGATTCCAAACGGAAATTGGGGGAAAGCGGACTGGCTTGAGCCAATAACCAAGGATCATCCCCGCTTTGGAGAAGGCGGAGCCTACCAAGCGATTACAAGCCAAAGAATTAAGGCGACCAGAATCACGGATTTGAAAACCGGAAGAGTACTCTATGACTCGAAATGAACTATTTGAAACATTGCAGGCCGGGTTTAGGCGTTTTTATAGCGAGGGTTATTCGAAGTGGAGCAAAGATAAAGTCGTCGCGGCTATTAGTCCCGCTGAGAAGGCGAGAGACATTAACGAGCCCGAGGTTCAAAGTGTGCTGAAGGAATTGGAAAAGAGAGGGCTTATTCGGCTCTACTTCGAAGATGATTGCTATTTGGAGGTACTACACGATTGAGCTAAAACTTATGAAGCTGAGTAGTTTTGAATACTTATGACTGTAAAATCCTGTGCTATTCTATCCTTGGAGGTGACAAATGCCTGAGAAGAAAATGGCCGGAAAGTCGCTCGCAACGTTGGCTGCAGACCTGCGCAAGATCCGCATGGGAAGGAAGCCGACGGCCAAGCAAATTGACGAACTCAATGCCCTGCTAGAGGAGCCGCGCAAGAAGCCGGCTGGCTCGCCCAAGCGGAAGAGCGCCAGGCCGCGAGACGCCGAGACTTAGGCTAAATGGGTGGGGTAATTCCTTTTTCCACAGCGGAGTCGTTCGTTGCACGGGTGGCCGGAGCCGGGAAGCCGGTTCGCGCGATTCTCGACACGAACGTGCTGATTGCGATCTCATATGAAATCAAGGACTCACACGATGAGGTCGCCAAGCTTGTCCGACAACTGACCGCCGCCGGCGTGGCCTTCTTCGCGACGGTGACCACCAGAGCTGAGTTCATGGATTTCCACCGCCGCCTGATGCTGACAGAGACGCTTGTTGACCTGGTTGACGGCCACTCGAGGGCCAAGGTCCCTAGGGCCGCCGCGGATGAAATCAAAAAGTCATACGCGAGCGTGAAATCCAAGCAGGCGCGTGACGGGAGCGACCCAATCTTCAACGATTCGCAGTTGAAGGCCATCAAGGGTGAATTTTCGGCGGGTCCGCATTCGGGGCACCTTGGCTGGCTGAAGGTTTGCGAAGTCTCTCTGAGGGGATACGTTGAGCAGGTGGAAAAACAACTGGCGGATGCTGGGATCACGTATCTCAGCCCAAACGAGCCCAGTCAGAGGCAGCTGTTCAACGGTCCGCTCGAGTGGCCGGCTGCCGCGTCCTTGGTTGAGAGGACAGGGTTATCTGTGTCTGACGCCATGATACTCAACGCCCTCAACCGCTCCGCTTGTCAGTTCGCTGTGAGCATGGATTTTGACTTTGGCTTCGCCGTGATGGCGGACCAATCTAACAAGGATGTGGTGATGCCTGATTCGATTGAGCGCGAGTATCGTCATTATCACTTTGGAAAAGAAAGTTAACTTCAAGTTGACGGGGTAGTTGAATTTGGCAAAGAAGAAATTGAGTAAGAAGTTGGCACTCGAAAAGAAGATGCGGGAATATAAGAAGATCCTCCGGAAGGACGAGGATTGGGACTGGGCCTATATCCTTCGCCTGCTTCAATACAAGCTGGAGAGGACCCGGGAATGCATCGTCTCCAACGGAATCATTGTCGAAGCCCCCAAGGTCGCCCGCCAAATACGTGAGGTAGAGATCCTGCTCGAGCGGGTGGAGAAGAATCGCTACTATGATGACGTCTCAAAAGATTTCCGAAAAAAGTACGGCCAGATTCGCATGATCTCGGGCAAGGCGAAGTCCGGCGCAAAAGGAGTTCCCGTTCACATCAAATATCAGAGGGAGACTCCGAGGAACGCAAAGAAAATTCGAATCGAGAGCAGTCGCCTTTGGCGGCAGGCCGAGCGAATGCAGCATCGCGACTTAAAAAGGGCCTTCGATTTGATGCTCAAGAACATTTGGGGCTGGTGGGACTGAATGAGCCAGTCGACAGAATCAAAGCCTTGCTTGAGACTATCGTGAAGCTTTTGAATGCTTTGGGATTGCGACTTATGGTTGAATCGCGCTCTCACGCTTCATAAATTCCCTATCGCGAAATAGCTTCGGCGCGGCAGAATAGTAGTCAAAATTGAAGGTGCAGAGGGTGAGTGTGCCCTTTTTCAAATTGAGAGACTATCACCAGGAACACCTACCTTAATGTCGTAGAGCAGGATCGGTAGGAGTGCTTCTTCGAATGCGGGAACCGCTCGACTCCGCATCTCCCGCTCAAGCTGGAGATCCCACGGTACTCGGATAGGTTCTAGCAAATTAACACCGTCGTGTTCGGTAGCCTTTAGTGATTCGATATAGTTACTGGCCGCCATTCGCCATGGGATTGCTTCCGTACACGCCCTGAGTACTGCCGCGACGTGATTGATACCTGAAGGATCGAAATCCGCGCGTACCGCAATCCTCCAGCCCATCTTAGCAATTTCTGAAATGGCCTGGATTTCCTTTTGCGACGGAGTACCGTTCGTGCAAAGCAATCTGACTTTCGTTTCTGTTGCACAGAGATCCGCCGCCGCGCTCGCGACAGAGGGATTTTCAGTGACGAAAACCCAATCTCCAACTTTATCAGGTTTGGGCCATTTACACGCCGCAAGCACCCGAGGCGGAATCGTGAGAACTGAACCTTTTGGGATATGCCAGCCTTCGGGAAGGAAGCCGACGCTTATTAAGCCACCCGTAACGTCGTCACAGTCTATGCCGACTGCACTCCATGCAGACCTACTGGGTTGCCGCGAGATTCTGCCGTCTGCTATCAAGATCCCTAGGACTAACCGTGGTAAGAAGAATCCGTCATCTAGTCCGTGGGGGTCTCCGACAACATCGCTCGCGAGTTTTCTTCGATCAATGCGAGAGCCGTCTTTGGGCAGCTTCCGAAGAATCTCCGCTGCCATGTGTACAAGCGGCTCGGGTTGACCTTGCTTCGCTAATCTCGCGACCAGTCCTGCCCTTCTCAAAGCCGCCCATGCGCTTTCCGTGTCCACGACGTGGCTTTCGAACATATTAATAAAAAATTTTTTTAGCGAATCTTCTTTCTTTCGCCTTTCACCTTTGGCGTGCGCTTTGGCAGCGAGTTTCCGATTCACGATGTGTGCTGCAACGAACCCCGGAGTGATATTGCTTCCGCGTACACGAAGTTTATGCTTGAGCTCCGAAAGGTCGAGTTTCCGAAGTTGGCCGGGACGTAGAATACCCGGACCAAGCACCCCTACTGCCGCCGCGCGTTCATGTGCACCTCTCGGTACGCGAATTCCAATTGTTCCAGTGACCATCTGATCGTCACCGCGGCGATCGGCAGCGCGCGCGATTTGTTCCCAAAACCATTTTAGGTTTTCGTTCGCGAAAGCTGACAAATCCTCGCGTTCGCATTGCCCGGAACATATCATGCAGCGGTAGCTCATAACGGAGTCGTGCCCACCGGCTCATGACTACCGAGATAATATTTATCCCCAGGGAGTGGGATCAAGCCACGTACAAGCATCGGGTAGCCAACTACCGTACCGTCGGGCCCTTCTTCGAGATCGTAGGCGTCAATCCCATCCCATGCACCGGGGCAGCCATCCCAAAGGTAGCTCGTACAAATTAGATCAAGATCTAACTGGGCAATATATCTCGCGAGGCCTTCTTTACCCTTTTCATCGACTTCTGTGGGAACCTCATCGAGCGCGACAATCCTCAGCACTCCTTCGCCCAGGCGGTCGTAGGAGGCGGCTATAGCGGCGAGCATCGGAGCTAGTACTACGAGGCGTTTTTCGCCACTCGAAAGACCAGTCTTCGAGCCCCAACGTTGGATCTTTCCGCCGGGCCGGGTGACCTCATAGATCACGTCAACCCATTCACTAATGTTAACCGCGGACGTGACTCGTTCGAGCATCGTCTCGCCTGGGCTTGAGTAGATTAATGCTTTTAACGCATTGGCAAGACGCGCCTGCTGTTCGGGTGTTCGCTCAACGTCAGAGATACGACAGCAGAGATCGTAGACTTCGCGCGATGGTCCTTCCATGTCGTCACGGAGTGGCGTTCTTACTTGTACGCCAACGCCGGAAGAAGCCGTGGTTTCCCTCATTTTACGATTAACCTCTCTCGTCCAATCGTGAAGTTGGTGCCATGCGACCGATATCGCCATAGGGAGGCGTCCTAGTACAAAGTCCATCAGGGCCTTTTGCTCTTGGGCGTCGAGGGCTTCTTGCGCTCTCGTACGTAACGATTCCGCATGAGCTGCTGCGGAAGCCGGCGTGTAGGATGTGTCCCGATGAGTGAGAACATACGTTAGGAGCTCGGGATGGCTTTCGCCAGGATCAATTCCCCATCTTCCTGCGAGCTTCGATTTCAGGTTATCGACGCTCGTGCGAACTGTTTTGTTCGAGACGGTTTTCTTCCCCGCCAATTTTGCCTCGACTTGTTCAAGGAATTCCTTGTCATCGCTCAAGGGCTCTTCAGTAAGAAGTACCTCCACAATTCCCGGCAACGCTACGACATCTCGTAGCGCCCCCACAGTTCTTGCTTCAGTCGGTTTCTCTTCCTCATATCGGTTTTTTGCGTTGTCATGCTGAGTAATAGCGCTCGCGTGCTTCTTTACCTGCTCAAGCTTTTCGCTTCGGAGCGAGTCAAGTTTAGCCTGCGCTTGACTAACCTTACGATCGAGTTCCGAAAGCTGTCTTAATACATCTTTTATCGCCGCCCCGGCGTTTTTTTCCAAAGTCTCAACTGATGTACGGGCATCGCTAGCGCTTCGCTCGGAAGCGATTGCCTGATTCTGCGCCGATTTGGCAGACTCATTCGATTTCAATTCTGAATGGCGGGACAGAATCCTCTCCAGTCGTTTATAAAGTCTTTCTGACACGACCCGTGATGCCGCAGACAGGGCATCAGCTCGCTCGCGTTCTTTTTCCTTAAGCTCTTTTAGTTCGTTTAAGCTCCGAGGAAGCCCAAGACCTCGTACGCGCTCGACCCACTCAGCTTCTGCGCGTTTATAAAGTCCATGTAGATCATCAGTTTTGAAAGCCGCTTCTTCGGCTTTTTCGCGAGCTTCCTTGGACAAGTCTGCCAAGTTTGCCCGCTGAGACTCACGGCTTCGAAGCGTGGACACCGAAGGAAAAGCGTCTGCCGCCGTGATGAACGCCTGTGCTTCATTCTTTTGATTGTGGGCGGTTAATTCGAGTGTGGCTGCTGAAGTTTCTAAACCTTTAGCCTCAGCCTCTAAATGAATCGCGCGGGCTAAAGCCGCCTCTTTGCGTTGGCGAGCTCCGACGTGACTTGCCACTTCAAGCTTTGCGGGATCGTCTGCGCCCGGCACTCGCGCTCTTAATACTCCCGCCTGAAATGTTCCATCTTTTGCAAATGTCAGGGAGTCCGATTTCGCCTCCGTCAATGAGCTGACTAGCTGAATACGTTCGAGAACGGCCGCAGCTTCCTTTGCGAAGTCATGCCCAGGATCAACGGAAAGTACTTCAAGCAAATTTGGTGATACCTTTGGGCCCGACGGTTCAACTCGCCATGATCCTGTCGCGGCGCCTTCGTGGCCTAAGCTTGCGCCCAGCAGGCCGGAGGCCGCGAACGTCGCTTCCAGCAAATCTCGCTCAGCTGAAGTAATGGAATCCTTCCAATCTAGTGCCGAGCCGAGAGCGATGCTGTCATCGCCTTCCTCACACCACGCCGGGCGGGGAAGCGGAAGAAGTTTTCCAGCTCGTAACTGAGCGGCTTCCTCACGACGTTGATTCGATTCCGTATGCAGCGTGGCTGCTTCTTCCAGGGCAGTTCGAGCACGAGCATTAAGATCGCTTGCTAAGCTTTGCGCAACGAACATTGCGTGGCGGGACCAGTTTTCACCTTCAGCCAATACCTGGGAGGATTCACTTTGCGAAATTTCCTCAATTGCGTCTTTGTCCCACACGGAATCGTCATTCTCAAGGTTGTAGGTAAGGCGCCCATTAGCTTCAGTCCAGTCAATTACATTTTTTAGAAACAATTCTGCTGCCTGCTTGGATTCACGCTCGGCCTGCGAGGCTTTGGCCGCAGCGGTTTCCGCCGAAGCGAGAAGCGCATCGGACTTCAATTTGGAGTTGGTCCAATCGATACGAGATTGTTCGACGGGTCCATGATCCTTAATCATCAAATGAGCGGTATTAGCGAGCATTTCATGTTGCCCGCTTAGTTGTTTCCAAGACGTTGCTAGTTCCATTAGCTCGGATGAATTCGCCTTCACGTGGAGTTCCGGCCCGGGATCGAAGGTCGAATCGCCCACTCGAATGACCGCACGGGGACGATTTTGAACGTGGACCAAAAGGCCCTTTGGCGTGGCATCTTTATTCGCTGATTCAGCCCGCGTAACCTGCTCCTGGAGGTCCTCGATAAGGGTGTTAAGCTCTATCTGAATATTATCTTCTTCACGACGTGAAGCACTTAAACCCACTGACAGCGTTTTCAGGCAAGCCTCGGCTTCACGAATCTTAGCCTGGGCAGTGGCCTTGAGATCTTCAAGACGTCGGGAATCCTTATACGCGGGCAAATCCTTAAGCGCTGTCCTTTGCGATTCATCAATCTCAAGATTCTTTATCGCTTGGTACTCTTCGTCTTCGGCACGCCCAGCGTCCTCTTCCGCCTTCTTCATGTCTTTTTCTGTCGCAGCTACATTCAGCTTTAGCGCACGGACATGCTTTGCAGCTTCTTTAGCCGTTTCCCAAGCCTGAGTGGCAACTTCGACGACGTGGCCGGTCCATGTGGCTCGGAAATCAGTGAGAAGTTCCGCGGCTTCCTTATCGCGTTCAAAGGCCTCGCGGGTTGCGTCTGACTCCGCTAAAGCCTCTGCCGTAGCAGAGACCACTTCCTCAGCGACAGCCGGGAGGGCAACCCTAAGGGCAGTCGCCGCCTGTGTGGGCGTCACCGCAGTAAGAACGCTCGGGTCCCGAATCTGCCTGATCCGTTGCGTGAGGTCCGGGACCAACTGGCGATCGCGAGTGCCGAACACAGTTACCGAAAGATAAGAAACGTATTCATCTTCGTCTTCAAAAACCTGACCGCTAGTTGCCGAAACACCAATTTCAAATTGCTCTCGCGTAAGCGCGCTTCGACCAGGGCCATAAAGTTTGAGATCGCGAATCGGGCGTCCGGGGATTCGGAAAGGCGTTGTTTGGACGGCTGGTGAAGAATTCTCCGAAAACTGAAGTCGAACACCGAACGAATGTTCGCCTTCGGTGGCGTGTTTAAGTGTCATCCATACGTACCCAATACGCTTGTTCCCGGTGCTTCCTTCGCGCATAAGCGAAGCGAGCGTCGTCGTTCGACCTTTACCCGCTACAAGGCGCTGACCATTCAAATCCAAAAGATACGGCATAAGCATCTCGAGTGCCGTCGTTTTTCCAGTACCGTTCGGCCCGCGCGCGAGAAGGCGTCCACTCGGTGCATCAAACTCAAGGTCCCCATAGTTCCAAGCATTGCTTATGCCTGCGCCAATGAAGTGCCAACGATCAGTAAATCTGTTTGAGATTCCAGAAATCGCTTCCGTTAAAGCATCACTCACGCGTCAGCTCCTTGCGAAAAATCAAATGCCAAGTTCTGGTCTTCTGCCTTCGTCGCTTTAGCATGCGTCGCATCCCATCGGCCGCTCATAGGGGAAAACCACCACGCAGGACCAGTCCAGTCTTCCGTTATTCTCAAAATATCTAAACCCGTGAGAAGGCGCCGGATCTCCTCCGCGAATCCTTTCGGATTATCTACGAGCTCGCGCCGCCAGCCTCCTTGGCCTTTACCCACTTTTTCAGCCAATTGTTGGAGGTGCTCCATTACATCTGTTTCGAGAAGTCCACGCCAACCGGGGCCTGGACACGTTTCCGATTGATAGTCAGACCCGGCTGCGATTTCGCATAACAACAGAGATGCATGAGGAACCGTACCAGCTCTTGGGAAGGGCTCCGGCCCCAACTCATAAGGAAATCGGTAAGAGCCTTCCGGGACCACGAAGGCGGCGCCTTCGGTCCTGCGCTCAAGGTGAAGGCCAAAGGCATGAGCGAGAGGCTCGCCATCATCGCCTCTTACACGTTTGGATAGCCATTCGAACTCAGCTTCGTCGAGGTCGCAGGCGTGAACCACGGTATCATCCACGAGTCTTTGGCGCATCCGTCTGGCGGGATCTGGTTCGCGTTCGATTTGCAATAGCCACGCCTCGGGATTTTCGGAAGGATCTCCTGGGGTGAAATTCGCAATAACGTGCGCGAGCCGAGAGTGCCAAATTGCCATAAGGACAGGCGCATTCTCATCTTCGATGAAGCCCTCGACATCGCCGTCCATCTGGGTGATCAAGCCTCGTTCGTCAAGCATGTGGAGCGCTCGAACGATCGCACGGCGTTCTGTGATATCGTTAGAGACCGCAATCTCAGCTTCGGCTGCCGCAGATCGAGCTGCGGAAACAAGCTGAGAGAGGGCTACCTTTGGACTTAATGATTCGGCAGCAGCGACAAGCAGAAAAAACCATGATGCTTGAAGCGGTGTTGGTCCATCATGAACACGGCGTCGAGGAGGCGTTTTGCGGAGCCTAATCAAGTCCTTCTCCACGACCAGAACCCACCCAAGCCTCGAGAGCGTCTCTTGAATTAAAGGCTGATTTCTGCGGATTTTCTTGATGATACTATCATGGCGCTCGGGCAGCAACCATGTCTGATGATTCAAAAGCCGCAAAGCCTCTTGCGCTTCGAGGTTATCTTCAGGAGTCCAACGTCGTTTTGATCTCGGCTCGGAACTCGTCATGCGCCGTCCATTATCAGTTCAGGTTTTTCTGCTTCTGGTTGAGATGGAGCAATGTTGCTGAGGTCGGGTTTCATACTGGGCAAATGAAATATAGGAATACGTCCAGGTGTAAACACGGTCCATGTCGTGGCTTTGATCGCTCCGACTTGCCCTTTGCCTACGTGAACAAGAGAACATGAGAGACCGTCACGCGTGCCCAGGCGCATGCCCCTTTTCGATGTTGCATTTACAGCGGCCATCAGCGACGTGAGCGCAACTCGCCCCGCGTGATCGGAGAGCTTGGGGCCGTCTTTGGTAAGAGAAAGGATCTCGCGAATTGAATCGGAGTGTTGTCTCAACCGCTCTTCGCGGCGCAGACGAACGATCTCTTTCGATTGCGAGTCATCACGTGCGGGCGACGCTTTGCCTCGTGCGCCGGTTTTGCCAACTTTTCGCAACATCTCCGGCACTTGAACTTTTGGTCCTTCTCGCCAGGGCTTCAAGCGCGTCAGATCGTGATCGTCCGCCTCGCCGTAGAGCTTTCTCCACTGATGATCGCCGAGCACTGCAACGAAAATTGCTGGCCCCAGTTCTGACTTTGAACAAGCCTTTGCAAGCTGAAGAGCTCTCATCTTATTTGTCGCGGCTCCTGCGGAGCTGTGGAGACGCCTCAAGTTAATGTGCATTCCGGGTAGCGCTCGAACCATTCGAAGTGCAAATCGTGCGGCTCGCCCGTGTTCCGGGTTGAGCCAAGCCAGAATTCCATCCCAATCTTCCACGCGTCCGCCATGAGTAGCAGTGAGTGCTCCACGCTCAATCAGCTGCCTAGCTTCGGACGAGCTAATGGTCCTCTGTGCGAACTCAGCAAACTTGGGCTGGATTTTTAGAAGTGCCCGATACGCACGGGCAGATCCACGCTCAAGTTCATGCGCAACCTTGCTCGCATACCCGACAAGAAGCGATTTTAGTTCGGTCGTTGACTGCTTATCTAAATCAAACCGATCAGACAGACTCGATAAATTGTCTTCTGCGCCCACGAGAGCTGAATCAAGGTCATCGTGATTTATGAACAGCGCACTGACTAGTTCGACGAATTTCTCTTCGTCCAAAGATTCAGCTTGCAATGCCTCAGCTGCCTCCACTACGCGTGCCAAGTTCGGAAGAGGGATCTCGCGGGCGACCGGAGAGTTTGCCAAGAACTTGCGGTAAAAACGATGAGCCTGGCGTCCGTTCGGCGTCGCCGTATATCGCCAATTGCGGGCCATGATGTCCGCAAATCGTAAGATTTTGGAAGCGTCTGATCTGCCAGTGACTGCACCCCAGCCGTGAAGGCTATCAAGTCTCTGACTAACGAGTGCTTCATCGACCGTCATTTCCAGCGTCTTAAGGGCGCCGCAAATCTCCCGAGGCATCAGCGCAGTAATCGACGACTCGAGTACATCCATGATCGCCCGGTATTGCACGGTTTCTGGTGCGACGAGATAGTTTAGCACCTTCGCGTCGTCGGCAGGTGGAGGCACTTCCTTGGAATTAGAAACCTCATCAGGCTTATTCATTTCGTATTTACCCATATATCTAAAGAGGCGGGAGATAACACGAAGCGTAATGTTTATCAATATAGTGCTGAAAACCTGATTTTTCTTCAAATCGCACCCTGTTCAGGAGAGTGCAAACTCATCAACTATTATTTAATCGCTTCTGAGGCCCGTCCGGGAAGGTGGAGCTGACCATGGCTAAGTGTTCTAACCCCGATAAGGCCACCCGGCACCTGATGGTAATCGCTCTAGAATGCAAAGATCCCGACGGCAATACCATTCAGGTTATGCACCTTTGAAATGAGGAGGTGTTCTAGTCGTCATCGGGAGGCTGTTGTTTGGCCTCCTCGGCCTCTTCCTGCATCTGGCGCTTCCACTCCGCCTCGACACGAGTCCTCTCTTCTTTCTCGGCCTTTTCTTGCTCTACCTGCGCCGCCGGCTTTCGAAGCGATTGAAGCACGGTCATACAGTTTTCTTTGGAACCGGCGATAATCAGGTACTCGTTTGTGGACTTGCAGAGGAACATCGTCGCCGCCACGGGATCGCCAAAGTCCTTGCTCTCGCAACTTTTCCAGCCTTTCAATTCAACCGAAGTTTGGATGCAAGAATCAAGTGGCGCCTTTGTCATCCAAATGTCGTCCACTTTGTCGGGCAAAGCAAACGGCATGGATGGCTTCGAGGGCTTGATCTCTGCGGGCAGAATGGTGCCTGTCGGCATGACGGCCTCGGCGGACTTTTTCAGTTTCGCGAGCCGTCTAGCTTCGGCGGTTTCTTTGGCCTTCTTTTCCTCAACGATTCGCTCCCTTTCCGTGGCCCCATGGGCATCCTGCCACCATTTCTTGTAGGTCGGTGCAGAATAGACGAGAAGGAATTTCGCGTTCGTTGTAGCGCCCGCAGCGACGGCTTTGTACGTGCGTCCGTCTGGAGACTTTTTCGCCATCAGCTCTTCGAACCCACCGCTGGCGCACGATTTTTTAACCATTGAGGGACCGGCGTAGTAGGTGGCGTCGGAATAGAGGGTGTAGTTGTCCGTCCCGGGATCGTAGTTGGTGAATGCGCACCCAGTCGCCTCATCAATAGTCCCTTTGCCAAATGTAAGGTCCTGAACACACGCGACCGGCGTTGCTATCAGCTTGTCGGCGGCAGACAGGCCGAGCGGCTTGGCCAACGTGTCTTTGAGATCGGACCGATCAACGCCGACCGCGAGCAGGCAAGCGTTTCTCTTCTCAATGAAGGCTCGAAGAGCGCTGTCAGACTTGTAATCGGTCGCAAATGCCGAATTGATTGGAACAAGAGTCAGCAGGAGCGCGAATGGAATGCTCATTTCTTTTCCCCCTTCGGAATCAGACGTTGAATTGTTATTTTGGCGAATCCATCGAACAGCATCCCGCCGTCGCTGAACACCTCGGCCACTGATGGCATTGAGCCCTCCGGCCGGCTGTCGGGTTCTCCCGTGAGAAGAAAGCCCAGCGTGGTTCCGAAAGCTGTCGCAAGATTTTTCACGGCAAGATAGTCCTCGGGCAGGGCTCCACCCCTCCACGAGACGATAGTGGATGCGCCGACGCCGGCGATGCGCGCGGCTTCACGCACACCAATCTTATTTTCGACCATGAGTTCCGTGAGGATCTTGCCAAACGGCGATGCCTTTCGAGGCCGCCTTTTCATTTTCTTCGCCATCCTTTTATTTTCATTCGGCGGCGGGGACCTGCGCAGGAGATACCATCAGTACGAACGTGTTCGGCTGATCGCACAGGACCACTTACACAGGATAGGGCCATTCCAAATACGGTCGGTTGCGGAACGGCAAAATCAGCCACCCGTCGCCCCCGAATTCACTGGACTTTTTCTGGCCCCTTGAGCGGGGGTTTTTGGAACAGCGTTCAGCGCACGGAACACCGATCCGCGGCTCACCCCAAGTTGCTTCTGAATCTGAGTGTAGCTGAGACCTTTCGCGCGGAGGCGTTGAATGTCTGAGTCGTTGCGCGTCTTCGGACGACCGAGTTTCTTGCCGGAGCGGCGGGCGTGTTCGAGGCCCATCATAGTACGCTCGATGAGGATGGACTTCTCCAGCTCCGCGAGCGAGCCGAGTACCTGCACGAAAAATCGTCCGGCTGGTGTTGTCCAGTCGACAGAGTCCTTCACCGCCACGAACTTGACTCCAACCGATTCCCATTCCTCAAGGGTGACAACCAAGTGACGAAGTGATCGAAAGAGGCGGTCGAGTTTCACGACGATGACTGCATCAACTTGCCGTTGCTTGACCAACTCTTGAAGATGTTTGAGGCCCGGCCTTGCGACGGTGTCTCCGCAGTAGCCGTGGTCGATGACTTCGTGGACGATCTCCCAATCGCGCGCCTTGCAGTATCGACGAAGCTCCTCTACCTGAACCTGCGGATTCTGGGTGTGGTGGCTGGTGGAGACGCGCGAGTAGGTAACGACTTTAAGTGGACTCGTCGCCATCTTGATTTTTCCCGACCATCGCCACAGACCCGCCGCCGACTATTTTTTGGCCGAATATTCTTACTTGGTAGCCGTCCCCATGAACCCGCTCTACCTCAAGTCGTAGTTGGGCCGTCGATCCACAAATCAATTCTATCTGAAGGGCGCCGGAGAACTTGCTCATGTCGCTGACTCCCAGAACAACGGGCGGACCCTCCACTCGCGCCGATAGGACGAGTTCATCCTTGAGGTCGGTGACGGCGAGTGGAGTGTGGTCCCGACAGTGGCGGTGTTGGTCGTCGTCAGAGAGGTAGTTCAGCACTCCAACCTCGCGGCTGGAAAACTTTGTCTTTGGGTCACGAATCTCTTTAAGTGTTCGTCGCTTCACGAGAGTCACCTCCGAAAGCGACAAAATCACCAGTTTGTGCCCAAAACGCCCAAAGTTTTTCGTTAATTTCCTATGTTATCGAGAAGTATCGAAAAGCCCCGCATCGTTTTGGGAACGATTTATTCACATGGGGAAGATCCTGAACTTGGCCTGGAGATCGGTCAGGACGATCTCGGCGAAGGGAAACAACGATTCGAGCACCGTTTTGAAGTATTGTTCGGAAATGCCTTCGACGGGCGAGCGGAATTGCACCATGATTGCGTCGTCGGCTGCGATCGCCAGGCGGTACGGATAGAAGTAAGAGTTGTTTCGCTTGAGCAGATCGGCGGTAACCGCCGCGGCATCCTTCGTCGGAATGCGGCCGATTCCCGCCTCGATCCAGACGAACATTTCGTGCGTGCCGAATATCTTGTAAACAGACAGGCAGAGACTGAGTTCACTCACAGTTCTCGCTGACCAACTTACCATCGTTTCGGTTTCGGTTATACCCTTCGATGGATCGACTCCACATGCGCGGAGGTAGGTCGCGATCATATCGGCGAAGGCATGGTCTGATGGAATCTGGAAATGTTTGAGTGTTGGGCTTACGACCGCATCGGCAGGAGCGAGACTGACTTTGCTCATTGGACCTCCGGACGAAATGTCCTGTTCCAGAGGTCAAATTTCACTAGAATCGGACCAAATTGCTCGGGATTTTTGGATAGACGAGAAATTGGTTGAAACGAAAGGCTTGTGACTGACTCGTTTCGAGTTGGCCCTAAGCTTTCTTGCTGAGAATCCGCCTCATGTGACGTTCGCTTACGCCGAAGTGCCTGGCGAACTCTGAGATGGATCTCTCAGAGCAAGGCGAGTCCCAGCTCCAGGTGCCCGCACGCTTCCACTCGCCTTGGATTTGAAGACGGTCAATGCGACGTGGGCGACCAGCCGATCGCCTTTGGACACAATTCTTTGGACTTGTAGACATAGAAATTCCTTGCCCCGCAATTGAAATCGCAGGGGCTCTCATGGGGCGCATAAAGGAGTATCGCACGGCGCGGGCAGATTAAGTCCGATGGCTAAAAAAATATTTTCGTCCACCTGAAACACTTCACCCTGCTCTGGAGGTGAGAGGCTGAGATTAACAGGAGGGGATCCAAATGAACCGTTTCTTACACAATAAGGCAGTTCTCAGTAGACTGAACAAAAACTATTTTAAAGGACCCAATCAGGTTCTTGGTCTTGGGCTTTCTTCCGCAGCAGGGTGGCTTTTTGTATTCCTGGCAAGCATTTCCGATGAATACGATCCGCCTCAGGACGTAATCGGCGAAAAATTGAAAATGAACCGAAAGACCATAGGGCGTGCGATGGCTCAGCTTGAGCGCGCCGGCGTAATCAAGATCCATCGAGGCCGAACTTCCGGTAACAAGAAACGAAATCACTGGGAGTTTCAGGAGCTGTCGTGTTGGAAACCAATCACTAGGGTGAAAAAGGGTCAGGATTCTGCCAGACCAAAAACGACTCCAAAGCCAGGGCATAAAACGGACGTGAGCCAGGGGCAAAATCGCCCAGTTCTAAAAGAAGAAAAAGGTGCGGGCCCTCTTCAGGCCCCGCCAACGAAACAATCGGGTGTAGGTTTGGATAAGAGTAGGAATTCTTCACTTTCCGAATCCATGCCGCCTCAACGTGCGGCCGAAGGCCGCGGAGGACCGTCAACGGTCTCCGGCGGCATGAGCGAAATTGCCAGACTCAGAGCCCTCAGCGGTTATCAACCTCACGCCTCCAAAGAACCCATGTCGCCTCATGGTCCCGAGAAGCCCCTAACTCTGAAATGGTTGGAGAGCAGCCACGGCCCTCCCATGGACCGCGCCATCCAGGCCGACCGAATGGCAATGATGAAATTGATGGCATCGGTGGGGCGTGACCCGGACGAAGCTGGGATGGAATTGCAGGAGCGCGAATGGCTTTCGAAGCAACGGGACGAAGCCCTAAAAATAAATCCCTGCTAATGAATTCAATAATTTACTCAGCATGCCCACCCGTTTTCTCATTTTGAGCCGCGTATATATACCTTGAGCGATGAGAATGGCCTCATCGCAAAAAAGGGGGACCTTTGTGGCTTTAAAAAAATATAGCGCTCGCTTTCTTTTGGTCGACGAGGACTGCGAGCTGGTAGTGGAGCCGTTCGACATAGCAGCCTTTTCTAGGGAGGAGGCTGTGGTTCTGAGCGTTTACGAAGCCGAGAACCGCGGCGCGATGCCCCCTTGTTGCACCGAGGAACGCGCAGACGGTTGGTTTGTTCTCGACTGCAACGGAGACGTGGCGGTGCACGTTTTGAGCTGAGCTTACTGAGGCCTCGCGAGCCTTCGCGGGGCCAAAATTTTTTGCTGGAATTTTTGGGCCCACGCAATTGTGCGATCGGGACTTCGATTGCGACCGATGATTCGCAAGGGAGGAAATATGAATAGTGTATTGGATTCGAGAGGACCGACCGAGTCAGGCGGTGCTCAAATAGTGATAAAGGGTGGCGGCATTGTGGCCGAAATTCTCGGGCACATACCTGACTATAGAGCCGGTGCAGTTAAGCTTCCCAAAACTTGGCCGAACGATGACCAAAAAGCTCTTACAGCCAAAGCGCTTGAGATGCTCGGGCTCAAACAGACGGTTCAGGATCGCGTCGTCGACGCGTGGCTAGAGGCTATGAGAGGCGGCGAAGACTGCGACGACTGTATCCTCCTCGATGACGGAGAGCCGATCACGGTGACCTTCGGCCCGGATGCTGAGAAACTACGCAACAGGATTGCATGTACTAACCGGATGCGCGGAAAAGAGTGGCTGTTCGTCGTTGTTGCGGGGCTCGCATGAGTGAGGTGTGGAGATGGGTTACAGGGTGGCACTTGCCGAAGCTCTGCTTTCGCCGGCGACCAATGGGAAAATTCGGAAACGAGAATGCATTTCACCGCTTTGCCTTACGTGGTGCGGGGCTAGCTGCCACTGAAGGCTTAAGGGACAGAGCTGATGCCGAAAGATACGTTCGGGCCATTAGAATTCTTTGTGCAGCTGGCGATTACGATGGCCGTCTCGGCGACGATCCTCCCGAAGACCTCGGCGAATTCTTCAGGAGGTACGATAGGTGGCTTGAGCATCTAGAGAATCGAATCAATGAACAGTTTCCGACCTAGTTGTTTTCACAGAGCAGCGGACCTTTCTGTCTAGAAAAAATCTATGCGTTTTGTTCGCAGACTGTTGATTATCGGCGATTCTTCAGGGAGTAGAGTTGTACTGGGAAAATCGAAAAGATAGGGCGGGAAAACCCTACTATAGCTTCGTCCAGTGGGACCCGAAACAGCGCCGCAACGTTCGCCTGCGCCGCTCTGAGGTGCCCGCCAATATCGCGACCGACGCACAGGCGGACACCTTCTGCCGCCTGCGTGAATCCGAAATCGAGGCTGCGATCCTGCGCATCGAGAGGAAGCTTTCCTGGCAGAAAAAATTCTACGACTTCATTGATTTACTTGAACTGTTCGAGGCTGAGATGAAACGCAGGGCCCCCAACTCGTGGAAAGGGCCGCTCTACTACTTTCGCCAGTACGCGCTCGACTTTTTCCTGAACGTGAAGCAGTCGAACAACATCAACAACTGGCCCCTCTACTACGAGGAGTTTCGTGACTGGCTCGGTACCGTGCAGACCGGCCGCCGGACGAAAAATAGCCTGCTCGCGACGAACAGCCGCAACAACGTGATATGCGCGCTCAACTCGTTTCTCAACATCATGTGGAGGAAGGGAAAGTGTGACCTCCAGCCGAAATGCGCCAAGTTTCCAGCCCACATGCGCGCGAAGCGGACTGCCGCCCACGTTTTGAGTGAAGACGAGGTAGGGGTGATCTACCAACGACTGCAGATGGCCGATGCGCTGGCCGCCGATTTCTTCCTCATGCTTGTGAACACGGGGATGAGGTTGAGCGAAGGGCTTGGCGTCTCGCTGGCTGATTTCTTCACCGGACGGCCCGAAGACAAGTTGATCCCATCAGCATTGGACCGACACTCCCTTCCGTGCTTCGGCTACATCGCCCTCGAATCGCAAGTCAGCCGTGCCGGCTCTCCGAGAGGAGCGAACGGTCACGTTGACCGCAAGCCGCTCAAGGGCCGACAAACCATGGACGCAAGCTCGGGCCGCGTGATCCCATTGCTGGACAAGGCCACGTTCAACGTCCTCGCCCGCAGGCACAACGAGCAGGTCGACCTGTTGTCGGGTGAAAAGTTCGGAGGCGACCGCCGCGACTATCTTCTCTTCGATGGCCTCAACAAGAGCAACTACACGCGCCTGCTGCAGGAGGCGTACAAGGGCACGGCGTTCACCTACAAATCTCCGCACTGCGCGCGGCACACGTTCGCCACAAACCTGGCTGGCCTGACAGGCGCGGACACCGGCTTCTGCCAGCTCGTTCTGGGTCACAACGATTCGGAGACGACACTTGGCTACGTTCACCTGTTTGAGCAAATCAATAGGAAGGCCCGGGCCAAAGAGCAAACGAAAAGCAAGATCGCGCTGATCGAGTGAACTTAGGGAATGAGCGGGATGTACTTTGGCTGCTTCGGTGGCTGGGAGATGTCCTTGTCCGCCTCGCTCCCAGGCCAAAGCTTCGCATAGTACTCCAGCCACATTTTCAGGTTTCTTTTCTTGATCTCGTTGCGCGAACGCGCGAGCGAACCCTGCAGTTGATCCGTCGCTGACCTGCGCAGCCGGAACAACTCCATCTCGTTCTCCGAGGAGCGCCGGCAATGATCCAGCACCGAGATGAAATCGAGCGCGTGGATCGAGAGGCGACCGTCATCGAGCGAGTGCGGCCCATGCCATGCGACTCTTGCGCTGTGGGCACTCTTGCGCTTCGTGAGCGCGGCGCTCACCAATTCCAACTGCGTTTCGCTCAACTGAAAATGCAAATTCGGGATGAAGCGGCTCTCGCCCGCAAGCCGTTGAAACGACTCGCGCGCCAACGCGCCTGGAGAGCTTTTACCGTCGGATCTCGATTTTGATTTATTGAGTATTTTCATGCGTTTATTGTGAATCTCCAGGTTCACAACTGGTCCCCAGGACTGGACTTGAACCAGCAAACCCTTGCGGGCGCCAGCCCCTCAAGCTGGTGCGTTTACCAATTTCGCCACCTGGGGATCTCTCTTTTCGTTTCTTCTTTTGTCCTCACCTGAGATCGTCGCGACTTTACCCGAGGCCGGCAAAGCGGATTCTTTTAACCCCGTAAGGAATCTGTATAAATATGCGTTTTGATTCCAAGCTGTCAACTTAAAGCCCTTGCTAACCCGAAAGGGACGTCCTGGCGTCCCATGCACAGAGGCCCATAGGATGCGGGCCTTGTGAAACCCCGTGGCGGGGAGCCGGATGCTCCCCCGGGTTTTAATTATTCTGGTGTTAAAAATTCGAGGTACGAATTCCGCGTTTTCAAGGACTCGGAATTTTTAAGGGGCGGAGGGGGATAATGTATGAATGAGGGCTTGGTTTGGTACGCCTTTGCGGGACTGATGCTGCTGCATATTCTCGCCACGGCGGTGTATGCCCTGGGGGTTCGGCAGGTGCGGGTGGCACTTAGAAAGGTGATCCACGATCTCCAGCGCAAACCGCGCTAGACAAGGGAGACTCTAATCTCTAAGATCGCCGCACCATGTTGCTGAGCGATCTCGACTATTCTTATCCACCGGATCTGGTGGCGACAGAACCCGCGCGTCCAACCCGCGTGGGTTTTTTTCGTTCGGGCCAAGCTGCCGAAGAGCTAGACCTCGGGGCTCTCATCGCAAGATTCCGACCGGGTGACTTGCTTGTGATCAACAACAGCCGTGTGATTCCCGCCCGCGTATTTTCTCTCGCCGGGGATGAGATCTTGTTTTTGCGCGCCTTGAGTCCTCTTCATTGGGAGGTCTTGTTTCCGGCTCGGCGATATAAGCTCCATGACCCAATCGAACTTCCAGACGATGTCCAAGCCCACGTTCAACAAAAAGGCTTGCCCCAGCAGCTGATACTATCGCGTCCTCTCGACTGCGCGTACTTTGAGACCCACGGCGAAATGGCGCTTCCCCCCTATATACAGGAGCGCCGGAATGAACGTCACAGCCGCGCCCACGACCGCGAGTGGTACCAGAGCGTCTGGGCTTGTGTAAATGGTTCGGTCGCCGCCCCCACGGCCAGCCTTCACTTTCAGCCGTCGCACCTCGAGCAGTTATCCGCACGGGGAGTGGGGGTAGTGCCGGTCACCTTGCACGTGGGCGCGGGCACATTTCTGCCCATCCGGCAGGAACGACTCGATCAACATGAAATGCACGCGGAGAGGGTGTTTGTTCCGGCTTTGACACGGGAACGAATTGATCAAACGAAGCGTCATGGCGGGCACATCTGGGCCTTGGGTACGACGGTTACCCGCTCGCTTGAATCTCTAGCGCAGGGTCTTTTGACCCCAACCGCCGAAGGGTATACAGCTGAAACGAAACTCTTCATTCGTCCTCCTTTTAAGTTTCAGCTTGTGGATGTCTTGATGACGAATTTCCATCAGCCACGATCAACATTGTTGAGCCTAGTCGCCGCGTTTGCGGGATTGGAATCGGTAAAAGCGGGATATACCTGGGCCATCGAGCGCCAATTCAAACTTTTTTCTTACGGAGACCTCAGCGTATGGATGCCCCGATCGGTAAATTCGAGGTGCAATCGACCCAAGGTCAGGCCCGCGCCACCCGCTTGATGACGGCGCGTGGATGGGTGGAGACTCCCGTTTTCATGCCCGTAGGGACCAAAGCCACGGTGAAAGGAATGCTGCCCGAAGAACTGAAGGGGTTGGGCGCGCAAATCATTTTGGGAAACACATATCACCTCCACCTTCGCCCTGGAGAAGACGTGATTCGCCGTCTTGGCGGGCTCCACCAATTTATGAACTGGCCGGGACCGATTCTGACCGATAGTGGTGGCTTCCAGGTTTTCTCGCTGTCGCAACTGACGCGGATTCAGGAGGAAGGCGTGGAGTTCCGCTCCCATCTGGACGGCGCGAAGCATTTTCTAAGCCCGGAAAAGAGCATGGACATCCAAATGGCTTTGGGCGCGGACATTATCATGGCCTTTGATGAATGCCTCAAATATCCCGCAACGCCTGACGAGATCCGAACCTCGATGGATCTCACGTATCGCTGGCTCCTACGCTCGAAGGCCGCTATGTCTCGTGAGGAGAGCCTCCTCTTTGGAATTATTCAAGGCGGTCTCGATTTGCCCACGCGCCGGATGAGCTTGGAGCAGATCACCTCGGTCGAGCTGCCAGGTTATGCGCTTGGGGGATTTAGCGTCGGCGAACCGATTGAACTGATGCATGCCCTGGTGAAAGAGGTGGCGCCTCTGTTGCCCGTGCACAAGCCACGATATCTTATGGGAGTGGGCACGCCTTTGGATCTGGTGCTTGCCGTCGATGCTGGGATGGATATGTTTGACTGTGTGATGCCGACGCGCGTGGCGCGCAATGGAACCCTGTTCACATGGAGCGGACGGGTCTCCATCAAGCGGGCCGAGTACCGTGAAGACAAGGGTCCGCTTGATCCCGAGTGCGCGTGTTACACCTGCGAGAAATACTCGCGGGCTTATCTCCGCCACCTCTTTCTGAGTGGTGAAATCCTTTCGGCGCGCCTCAATACGATTCACAATTTGCATTTTTATTTGAATTTGATGGGGCGGATGCGTGGAGCAATTCTCGAGGGGCGATGGGAGGAGTTTCGCAACCACTGTTTGACGCGTTTCGTAAACCCGGTCGAAAGTTGATTTTTGCGCCTCTGAATGGTCAGTAGAACGTTTCAGGAGGCAGTAGCATGTTTACTTCCATGGCTTGGGCTCAGGCCGCGGGCCCCGCGGCAGGTCCGTCGTTAATCGAGCAGCTCTTTCCTTTTTTATTCATCATCCTTATCTTTTTCTTTCTTGTATGGCGTCCGCAGCAGCGTCGGGCCCAGGAGCAAAAAAAATTTCGCGAAGGTCTGAAGCGGGGTGATTCGGTTTTGACAAGCGGTGGAATCCTGGGGACGATTGAGGGTCTCACCGATTCAGTTGTAACTTTGCAGATTGCCAATGGCGTAAAGATTAAAGTTCTACGCTCGGCGATCTCGGCGAGTACGAATGAAGAACTGGAGAAAAAATGATCGAAAGCATGCGTGTACGCACGGTACTGTTCTTTCTCTTCCTTCTTTTTTGCGTGATCTATCTGTTGCCCAGCATTACCAAGTTGCCCGAAAGCTGGTGGTTCAATCGCAAACCATTGAACTACGGGTTAGATATTCAGGGCGGAGCCCACTTGGTGTACGGCGTGGATGTCCGCGGAGTGTTGGCGGAACGCACGGAACGGACGGCGCGCACACTGGCCGGTGAGCTTAAAGAAAACGGTGTGAATGTCGAGAGTGTCGCACCCAATGAGGAGCGCACCGCGGTCGTAATCCGCACTCAAAATGAGGCCGACCGCGAGAAAGCGGCCGAATATCTTAAGAATTACTATGGTACCACTTTGCAGATCGTGCGTTCAGAAGGCAAAGAGGTTGAGGCGCGCTACTTTGATGCCTTCCTCGAAACTCATCGCGAGCAGGTGATCGGGCAGGCCATCGAAGTCATTCGCAATCGCATCGACGAGTTCGGCGTGGCGGAGCCGGTGATCGCGGCCCAGGGAGCCGATCGGATTTTGGTTCAGCTGCCAGGGATTACGGACGCCGCCCGGGCCAAGGAGCTGATCAACCGCACGGCCCGATTGACATTTCGCCTGGTGGACACGTCAATGTCCAGCGAGCAGTTGGAGAAGATGATCGCGGAGATCGAGAAGGAAGGCGGCTTTGCGCTGGGCAAGGACGGGCTGACTTATCAGCAGTATGTCAAGAAAGTGAACGAGGCTCTGAAGGGTAAGCTCCCTGAGAACACAATGGTCGCGTTTGAGAAGGCCGCGAATGCGGTCAGCATCGAGGCTGGAAAAATTCCGCTGTTATTGCGAACAGACCAAACCGTTTCCGGGGACATGTTGGAAGATGCCTTTGTCAGTCCGGGCGAGTACGGCGAACCGAAAGTGAACTTCCGCTTCAACAGTGAGGGCCGAAATGCATTCGGGAAACTCACTGGGGACAATGTCGGCCGCAATCTGGCGATCGTTCTTGATGAAGTGGTCTACTCAGCTCCAAACATTAAGGAACGGATTGAGGGCCAAGGGCAGATTTCGCTTGGGGCCCGAAACTATGAGGCGGCAATGAAGGAAGGCAATCTGATTGCGACCGCTCTGCGCGCGGGCGCCTTGCCAGCCGCTTTACAGCAGCTTGAAGAACGTTCGGTCGGCCCCTCTTTAGGCGCGGACTCCGTTCAGAAGGGTCAAGCTGCGGGGCTGATCGGATTCGCATTGTTGGCTGTATTTATCATTTACTGGTATCGGCTGTTTGGGGTGATGGCGACGGTGACTCTGGGTCTCAATGTGCTGGGCCTGCTCGCCATTCTGGCAGCATTGGGTGCAACCTTGACCCTGCCTGGAATCGCCGGAATCGCCTTGACCGTGGGGATGGCGGTTGATGCCAATGTGATTATATATGAGAGGATTAAAGAAGAACTGGCTCGAGGAACGGGCATGACCGCGGCCATCCGCGATGGGTTTAGCAATGCGTTTTCTTCCATTTTCGACTCGAACGTTACCACCGCGGTCGCGGCAGCGGTCCTTGTTTACTTTGGATCGGGACCCGTGCGTGGCTTTGGAGTGACCCTGATTGCGGGAATCATCACCACAATGATTACGGCCGTGTTTATCTCCCGCTACCTTTTGGATCTTCTTGTTCGCTACAGCAAACCCAGTAAGCTTTGGATTTAGGAGAGCTCGGCATGTCGGTAAACAATCGCAATGAAGAGAGCTGGGGCCGTTTTGATTTTCTTGGCCCTGCCAAGTATATCTCAGCGGTCTCGGTGGCTTTAACCCTGATAGGCTTGGTTATTATCCTGACACGTGGTTTGAACTACGGCGTGGATTTTGCCGGTGGGATTGAAATTCAGGTGCAGTTCAACAAGGCTATCCCTGCGGCGCGGGTGCGCGGGTTTATGACGGAGCATGGTTTTCCCCGCGCCAACGTACAGGCTTTAGGAGACGGGCAGGAATACCTTATCCATGTTGAACTTGTGGAAGGAAAAACGGACGCGGAAACGAATGAGTACATCCAAGCCACAGTTCATAAGCTGCGCGAAGGTCTCGCGACGACCTTTGCTGATGCCGCTCCTGATGTTCGGAGGGTGGATACGGTCGGTCCCCAAATCGGAAAGGAATTGCGTCGCAACGGCGCCCTCGCCGCCTTCTACTGTTTGCTGCTGATCCTTGTTTACATCGGCTTACGTTTTGACTATCGCTACGCTCCTGGGGCTGTGTTTTGCCTCCTTCACGATGCTTTGCTCACCATGGCGATCTATTCCATTCTGGACTGGGAGTTCACCGTCCAAACGATGGCTGCCGTACTCACCATTATTGGATATTCCCTCAACGATACGATCGTGATTTTCGATCGTATCCGCGAGAACCAAGTGACATGGCGAAACAAAGATCTCTATTGGATTTCCAATCGCTCGATCAATGAAACCTTATCCCGTACCGTCCTGACGTACCTCACCACCTCGATTGTTGTCGTTTGTATGTATATTTTTGCGGACGGCGTGATTCAGGATTTTGCGCGTACGATGATGATTGGGATGGCCCTCGGTGTGTTCTCAACTGTGTATGTCGCCACGCCCTTGATGCTCTTGATGGATGCCTATCAGAAACGCCGTAAGCAGGTTTTGCAAGCGGCATGACCCGCCAACGGGCTCACGAACCTGGAGGACATGTGACAGATATCCACGGAATGCTTCGCTGGAACACCGCTCTCGTGCGTGGCTTGGCTCAGACCGTACTGCTGCGGGCGCGCCGCATTCGCACGAGCTTGGCGCAAGCGGGATCGGCGGGTGCTTCGGATCCGGCATTGAATGCCACTTTGAAGACTCCTGCGGCAGCTCCGTCTAAGCCGTCTTCGCAGCCTCGCCGTCATACCTCTTCTAAACGGCGCAAGATTAAAACGGTGACTCGTAAGCGGCCGCGCCGGAGGATCAATGACTAAGCCGGCGAGAGAGGGGGAACGCGCATCAGCCGTCGTCCTTCTCTCTGCTGGATTGGATTCGACATTTAACCTGTTCAAAGCGGTTTCTTGCTTTGACGTTAAAGCGGCTCTTACCTTCGATTACGGTCAGCTCGCCGCGGGGAAAGAGCTGGAGCGTGCGGAGGCCCTCGCCAAATTTTTCAAAGTGCCCCATCAAATTGTCTGGCTGCCCTGGTTTCGTAGGTTCACGCAAACGGCCTTGATCGGGGGTGCGGGAGTGCCCTTTGGAAACGAGATTGACCTGGACAATCTTGAGCGTTCGCGGACCACCGCGAAGGCGGTATGGGTGCCGAATCGCAACGGAATTTTTCTAAACGTCGCGGCCGGATTCGCCGAGGGTTTGAATGCCACCTTTGTCGTGCCCGGTTTCAATAAAGAAGAGGCTCAGACATTTTCGGATAATTCCGCGGAATTTCTTAAAGTTCTGGACGCCAGTTTCGCCCTCTCAACGGCAACCCAGGTTAAAACCTATTGCTTTTCAACGGAGATGACCAAGTCCGAAATCGTGGCCGAAGCGAAGAAGGAAGCTCGGTTTCCTTTTGCCCAATTGTGGCCATGCTATCGGGATCTGGATGAGTGGTGCGGTGAATGTGAGTCATGCCAGCGATTTCGGCGGGCTGGGTCCTCCAATGGCCTGGATTTCGAGGTCTTGCGTAAGGGGCCGCCGCCATGAAATCCATATTTCTCAACGCCGAGGAGACCTACGACGGAAGTCAGTTGGTTTCCTTGCGCAACTATCTCCACCACGGACTGTTGGGTGACTCCATTGTGGCTTGGATAGGCCCGTGCGCGGTCTCGCTTGAGCATATGGTTGATGGCGAGGACAAGCTTCAGGGCGCGCGCATCTGCGGTGATCGCATGTTGCACTTTATTGTCGAGACTTTCGATACCAGTCTTTTGGCGGCGGTCGGGATTCAGCGCCTGATGACAGCGTTGGCTAAAGACGAGTTGGAGCGGAACGCGCCCGAGCAAGGATTGGCTCGAGCCCTGATTCGCAGTGGCGATGACATTTTCGCTGGTGAGCGTAAACTGAGCATTTCGGTAGCCACGCAAAGTCCCACTAGCTCCCTGATTCACTTCGCCCTGAATGTGACCAACTCCGGCACTCCTGTCTCCACGCTTTCACTCGAGGATCTCGGCGTTGATCCGGTATCTTTCGCGCGCGTGCTGATGCAACATATTTGCTCGGAGGTGACTTCCATTCGTGAAGCCACCCGGAAAGTGCGCTGGGTCCGTTAGCTCCAGAGAGACGATCCTGGTTGGACACCGGTTTAAACCGAAAACACCTCCCTCACTTCGGGGACGGCTTCGCGAAGTCGAGTCTCAATCCCTTCTTTCAAGGTGTACACGGAGCTCGGGCACCCGGAGCAGGCGCCCTGCATGCGGAGGTACACCCGTCCTTCCTCGTACCGTTCAAACACAATATCACCTCCATCCATCGCCACTGCGGGACGGATTTCCTCACGAAGGATTTGCTTGATTCGTCGAACTACCGGGAGGTCATTCGGATTTTCCGCGTTTCCCGCCTCATCTGCAGAGTCTGCGGTGGCCTTCTCCACCAGAACGGGCTCACCCCGGTTGAGGTGCTCTTTGATCAGTTCGGAGAGAGGCTCAGCAAGGATATCCCAGTCCACCCACTCCTGTTTAGTCACAGTAACGAAGCTGGGCCCGATAAACACACCCGCCGCCCACGGAAAGCCAAAGATCTTCAGGGCCAGGGGGCTGCGCGCGGCCTCTTGAACGGAAGTGAAGTTGACGGCTTCGGACGCAATTGGCGCGGTCACCACAAACTTCATGGATTGGGGATTGGGAGTGGCTTCGTAGAAAACTGAATACTCATGCATGGCTTGACCTCAGATTCATCAGGTTAACTGAACCCGATTTCAGATCCGGATGCAGCTGCCACGACCCTAACACAGCCAGCATTCCGGCCTCAAGACGGGGCTGGCGATTCATTCGATACGGATTGAATATTTCTGTATTGGGCGAGGTTGAACCATGTCGAGAATATCCCAAACACCAAGGCGCTTGTCACAATCGTCGCCGGTGCGCCGACATAATCCGCAAGATGCCCCCACGGAAAGCTCATCAACGGCCCCAACGCGGAAAATCCCAGCCCGATCACGGAGCCCACGCGCCCCCGATAGGCTTCTTCCACGCTCAGATGAATGGACACGGTGAGGGCCGCATAGGTCAGATAAAGCCCAAATCCGGTGAACGACATGGCCGCGACCGTGAGACTCAGGTTTGGCATCCACGGAAGCGCGAGAAGAGTGACAAACACCAGCGGGAGGCCGAACCACTGGGCCCGGATGGGCCGGCGCGGTTTGACCACGGTGAAGGAAAGGGCTCCCAGCATCGCGCCGAGCGCGGGAAAACTAAAGACCGCGCCAAATTCCTCGGCATCCAGATTGAACTTTCTTTGCACATACACGCGAAATACCGAGATCATCAGCGGATAAACGCAAGCTATTGTAAAAAGAATCTGTAGGATGCGGTAGCGCATGCCCAAATGAGAGTAAATGTACTTCAGGCCGTCGCGGACAGAAGGCCGCTTTTGAGGTTTCACGTAGGGAGCGCCCAAAGGATTGCGCAAAGTTACGGTCGTCAATATCAGCACCACGCAGATGTACGTGATCCCATCAAAAAGGAAGACCAACGAAGGACCATGCAAGGCCATCAGCCATGCCGCTACGATGGGGCCCAGCATGCGCGAGGTGTGAAAATTGGTGGAGTTCAGCGCAATGGCCTGTTGGAAATCCCCACGTGGAACCAATCGCACAGTCAGCGCCTGAAACGCGGGGGAGTCAAACGAGATGATCACACCCTCAATTAAGCCAAAGATCAACAGGTGCCAGACCTCGAGCTCTCCCATCTCCCAGAGCGCGGCCAGGGTCAGTGAGCTGATCGCCAGGAGGCTTTTGGTCCATTGGATGAGCTTGCGCACATTGGTGCGGTCGACAAGCACGCCTCCCTGTAGAATAAGAAAAAGACAGGGCACGGCTATGGCCAGATTGAGGTTCCCGAGAGCGCCGCTACTGCCTGTCGCCTCGACAATAATCCACGCGCGTGCGAGGTCGTGTGACCACTGACCCACTAATGAGAATGACTGCACGAGGAAGAAGTTTCGGAAGTCACGATGTCGAAATGGGGCTAGGCGGGCGCGAAGGATCTCTCTCATGAAGTCGGCGATTATAACTCTTGATTTCAAGGAGGCGACTGAATACTTTTGAGACCTTTCTAAACACGAATGAGGAGCCTCTGATGACGCCGAGAGTTAGGGAGATTCTGAGTTGGTATGGAGCCGACAACCCGGGAACATTAACCAATCTTGCACGCCTCTTGAATCACGGCGAACTAGCAGGGACGGGAAAGATGGTGATTTTGCCTGTGGATCAGGGGATGGAGCATGGACCGGCGCGTAGCTTTGCAATGAATCCCGACGCCTATGATCCTCTCTACCACTTCGGCTTGGCAATTGAATCCGGATGCAACGCCTACGCAGCGCCTCTGGGCTTCCTGGAAGCGGGAGTACGTGAATTCGCCGGCGAGATTCCGCTGATTTTGAAAATCAACAATTCGGATTCGCTCTACAAACCCAAAACGGATCCGATTTCCGCCATCACATCAGGGGTGGAAGATGCTCTGCGTTTGGGCTGCGTGGGTATCGGTTTTACGATTTATCCGGGCTCGGCCGAGCGGAAACAGATGTATGAGGAAATTTACCGCGCCTCCGAGCAAGCGAAAAAGGCCGGTCTTGTCGTTGTCATGTGGTCCTATCCGCGCGGCGAAGGTCTTTCCAAAGAGGGTGAGACTGCGATTGATGTGATCGCCTATGGAGCTCAGATCGCCGCCCAACTGGGCGCGCACATCATTAAGGTGAAGCCCCCCACTTCCCATGTGGAACAGCCGGAGGCGGCGAAAGTCTATAAAGAGCAAAATATCCGGATCGAGCGTCTTTCGGACCGCACACGGCACGTGGTGGATTCGGCGTTCAGCGGCCGCCGCATCGTGATCTTTAGCGGCGGCGAGAGCAAGGGAACCGAAGAGCTGATGAGGGACGTGCGCGAATTGGCCGCGGGTGGTGCGTTTGGCAGCATTATGGGACGAAATGCCTTTCAACGTCCGCGCAAGGACGCCGTCCAGCTCCTGCGTGACGTGATGGCGGCTTTCCGAGGAAACGACAAATAAAGGATGAGTTGAAGAAACATGGATGCTCGAGAAAATCCCTTACGCGCAGAGAAACGCCGCAAACTTCATCAGCTGCGCGAGGCCGGCCTCAATCCCTTTCCACATAATTTCAAGCCTTCCCACAAGGTCAAGCAGATCATGGCGGCGCACTCGGGACTGCAGGCAGGCGAACGCGTCGAAGGCCAGGTGATCATGGCCGGGCGCCTTATGACCCGGCGGGATATGGGCAAGGCCTCGTTCTTCAATTTTCAAGATCAGACCGGAGTTCTCCAGGGCTATATCCGCCTCGACGATCTCTGTGAGCGTGACCGCACATTCTTTGATCATGTGGACTTAGGCGACTGGGTCGGATTGAAGGGATTTATCTTTAAGACAAAAAAAGGCGAGCTTTCGATCCACGCCCAGACCTTTGAGATTATCTGCAAGAGTTTGGAGCCGCTTCCGGAGAAGTTCCATGGCGTGACCGATGTCGAGATCAAATATCGTCATCGCCATCTCGACTTGATCAGTGATGAGGAGTCGCGCCAGGTTTTTATCACGCGCTCCAAGATCATTCGTGAGATCCGCCGCTTTCTTGACGACCGCGGATTTCTGGAAGTGGAGACACCCGTTCTTCAGCCCATCTACGGGGGAGCGGCTGCCTATCCTTTCTCTACCCACCATCGCGCGCTCGATATGAAGTTGTTCCTGAAGATTTCACCGGAACTTTATTTGAAGCGTCTGATCGTGGGCGGATTTGAGAAGGTTTATGAAATCGGTAAGAACTTCCGCAATGAGGGCATCGACCGCTCTCACAATCCCGAGTTTATGATGCTCGAGTACTACGAGGCCTACACGGATTATCTGGACCAGATGAAACAATTTGAAGATCTGGTGTGCCATGTGGTGAAAGCGGTTCGGGGCGGTTACAAGTTCACTTACCGCGACAAAGAGATTGATTTCACTCCCCCCTGGCGGCGGTTGTCCGTTCTCGATGGAATTCGCGAATACGGTGGGTTTGATCCGGACTCCTTATCAGACGGGGAGCTCTTCGCCAAGTTGAAGAGCCTGGGTTCCGACATGGAGAAGCCCGCCTCACGCGGAGAAATGTGGATGGAAGCCTTTGAACTTGTGGCCGAATCTCATCTCTGGAATCCCACGTTTGTGATCGACTTCCCGGTGGAAATTTCGCCGCTCACGAAGTCTCACCGGACGGCGAAGGGATTGGTCGAGCGCTTTGAGCCGATCGCGGCGGGAATGGAGCTGGGCAACGCCTATACCGAATTGAATGATCCCGAGGATCAACGCCGTCGCTTCGAGGAGCAGGAAGAGCAACGCAAAGTGGATGAAGAGGCGCAACCAATGGACGAAGATTTTCTTCACGCAATCGATACCGGTATGCCTCCCACCGGAGGCGTGGGTTTAGGCGTTGAGCGGTTGGTGATGCTGCTTACAGATCGCCCTTCGATTCGGGATATTATCTTTTTCCCGACAATGCGGTTTAAATGAGCGCGAAACATAATTTTTTAAGCTCGCAAATTCCTCACCTCATGCCCCTGTCGTGGGTAGGAATGCTGGCCTTGCTATTGGCTGTGATCCTCACATCTTGTCAAAGCCCACCGACACGGGTGGGGGAGTCACAGAAACGGGAGTTCCACCTGGTAACGGGCAAGGCGCAAAAGCCCCTTGCGATTACGGATGAGACCGTGATTTTAGATGCCCGCTCGCCATTTGATTATGGCTTGAACCGCGTGCAAAATTCGCTACACCTGCAATGGTCGGATCTTGCGGAAAACCCGCGCACAGGAGAAATTCTTCGCGACCGCCGCAAACTTGCGCTCCGCCTGGCCCTTAACGGTTTACGTCCGGAGCTTCCTGTGATTGTCGTGGGATACGGCCGCGAGGGCGGGGGCGAGGCCGGCCGTCTGGCATGGACGCTCCTCTACCTTGGCTTTCGTGATGTGCAGGTGGCCGGCATCGAAGTCTTTAGAAAAAATCTGACTCAGGTGCCCTCGCCACCTGCCAAAAATGTGGAACCCTGGACCCTGCATCCGCGCGAGGAACTCGTCATTACGAAAGAGGAGTTCGCCAAGCTGGCGCTGGATCCCAAGTTCCGCCTGGAAAACCGTATACACATGATTGACGTGCGTTCCGACCAAGAGTATTTCAAGCAGCCGGTACGCGCACCTGGAACCAAGGGCACGCCGGATCTAAACTTACTACATATCGAATGGAAGGAGCTCTACAGCGCCCAAGGGCGCCCGGACACGAAGTTCCGGGAGAAACTCATCGCTCTGGGCGTGCGTCCCGAGGATCGCGTGATCTTTGTCTCAAACGCGGGCGTACGCGCGGCCGCGGCCGCCTACGCTTTGCTGGCGTTGGGATATACGCGGGTGCAGGTGCATTTGGGATCTGGGAACGCGAAGTAAAGCCAGGGGACAATGGCCCTTATTGAATGCTGATACCGCACTTGTAAGAAGCCGCCCGAACCTCATTCCACCACACTCCCGTCATCTCTAATGAGAATGGCTGTCCGAGATAATGTCGGTTGTACACGCACTTTGGTTGTAAATCGGATTCGAGAATAAGATCACAGGAGTCACATCCTCCGCTTTTGATCGCACCATCATCGGACAATGAAAAGTCGGGATTTACGAGTTCGCAATGATCCTCCCCATTATAATTGCGATCTCCAATTTCCAGGAAGGGAGCTGTTTTGGAATGGGACAGGTAGAGCATATATTCAGAACCGGAATTTCCACAAAGCTGAGCTCCGACCCAGAGTCCATATTTGGCCGAGAAACCGACAAAGCGTGCTCCGGTACAGCCACTTGGAAACGCGGTGACAAAATCATACCGGATCCATTGCGAGGGAGCGGCTGAGGCGTTTGGATTGGGCGTTATCGGCAGTCCGGCGCTTGAGTCCGAAATTCCAACGGAGGCTAAACACTGGGTCTCATATATGACTTCTGCATTTTCGGACGCCGCGGGAATGTCCACGGATTCACCCGAAGAAGAGTCGGAACTTGTGCCCGAGATATTGATGTCACTGCAGCCCTGAAAACATACGATAAGGATGACCATTTTGGATACAAACGCAAGCCGTCGAAGCCATTGATTCACCCCCGTCCAAACCATCACTTTCTCCTAATCCGACTCAACCCAGTTTCATCCAAAGTGTGTTTTGCAACCGAGATGCCTTCTAGTAACGATCGTCGAGTCTATTGAGCGTCAGATCTGAGACAGTGACCAATGAATAGCCACTGAATTAAGGTAATGCCGTTTACTTAGGCCTCCCTTTTTCTTGGCACAGCTCATTATGAGACATTCCAGACGGTGTTATTGCGAGGATACGGACTTTCCGGCGATTTCAGTTCCCGCCGGTATTTTCGCGACTCG
>JBFWQY010000022.1:0-84908 GCA_050249195.1 Bdellovibrionales bacterium | reverse complement strand
AGGGGCAACGCTTTTTCCAATTTAGACCCTTTTCACGAGTGCTGCACTGGGGGCGGGATTTTCGCACCTGTTGTGAGTACGTAACGCAGAACGAGCTGGAAGCGATCGGATTCCTTGAGTACAGGCCTCGCGCGGGCCGTGCAGATCGTTATGCTACTTGGTACAGGGAGACCATGGGCTCTTCAGCATGACTTGGGAGGCTCCTTTTCACCCGCCAGGATCGCGGGATCATTAACAGGAGGAATAATGGCAAAAGAGTGATTCTCATCGTCCCTAATCCTAGGCCGAAGGTGTCATGCCTCAGCTTACGCCGCATTCAGCAACCTAGAGGGTCCTAATCACGTCGTCGAGCTCTAGACCATATGATGAACCTGTCGTGGCTCCATTCTGCTCCGGGGCATAAACGAACGATGAGTTTGCTGACGTGGCGACAGACGGCGCTTTTCAGTGGACGGAATCTTGCAAACTTACCTAAAGACCCGCTGGGCAGTCGGCATGATTTTGCGAAGGAGGCGATACATGAATGAAGTGAATTCAACTGAAGCGAGGGACCAGTTTGATAGCTTGGGACATTCGTCCACGGACGATTTCGAAGCGCCGGGGAACAGTCTCGCCTGGTTCTTACTTGGGACAGGTGTCGGGGCGCTTTCTGTATTTTTGCTCGATCCCATTTCCGGGGAACGCCGCCGTGCCTTCGTGCGCGATAAAGGAACGCGCTATTCCAGTGATATCCGAGATTTTATCTTCCGCAAAGTCCGCGACCTCAGCAACAGAGTTAAGGGTATGAGTGCGGAAGTTGTTCATAGCCGCCGCCGCTGGGAACCGGTCGATGATCAGACTCTGGAGCAGCGGGTTCGGTCCGAATTCGGTCGCAAAGTGAGTCATGCGCATTCCATCCGGACGGAGGTGAGCGATGGCGTCGTCACCCTGCGCGGGCCCGTTTTGGCGAGCGAGGTGGATGATCTGATTGACTGCGTAGAGGGTGTACCGGGTGTGAAGGGAATTCAGAACGAGCTCGATGTCCACCAGAGCGGGGAGCACATCCCCGGACTTCAAG
Organism: Bdellovibrionales bacterium; assembly: GCA_050249195.1. GTDB lineage: Bacteria > Bdellovibrionota > Bdellovibrionia > Bdellovibrionales > UBA1609 > JALHOQ01. Next base: position 83,851 of record JBFWQY010000022.1, on the reverse strand, counting down.
GGAAAGGGAAAGAGTATCTGCAATAGGAGTTTAAGAACGAGATTAGTTTTAGTTTCAATGACCCAATTTCAATTTATAAACCTTTTAAGGAGGCACAATGATTCAAGACGCGACTTCGGATATTGAAACCAATCGCAGTTCCGACCGGAGCACGGGAGCCGGTACGGGCACGGACTTGAACATGGATTTTGATGGCGCTCTGGACATGGCCGAGAGGGGTTCCTCACGGCTCGTGTGGATGGTGCTGGGGGCTGCAATCGGCATGGGGATCATGTATTTGATCGACCCGAACGAAGGTGGACGCCGTCGCCAGTCACTGCGCCAAAAATCGACGGATCTGGGCGGACGTGCTTTCAGCTACACCTCACAAAGGGCACGTGATCTTGCCAGTCGAGCGATTCGAAGGTCGGGTTCTTCAGCTGGTTCTGAGACCACGGGTACAGCGGATACGCCCGCAGCCGATATCTCGGACGAGGATCGCAGCTCTGCGGCTTCGACCACGGCGTCCACCGAACGAAGTGATTATCTTCAGTGATCCAGAAGTAATCCCAAATTATCTTCATTGAAAGATGCGACGCATCTGGGTGGCCGAAAATCATTCGTGCGGCCCAGATGCCTTTTTACTAAAGGGGGCAACATGTCTGACAACAGGCCGAGATACAGTGAGGATCGTGGAGACTTCCAAAACAGAAATCGGACGCGTGGCGACTCCCGTCCTATCAGCTCGTATGGTGCCGGCGCTTCCCATACAGCCGATTACGAGGGTGGCTGGATCGGAGGAGAGCTCCAGGACCAGGGTCGCTTCCGGCAATCTCATCACGCCGGACGGGGACCCAAGGGGTATCAGCGCTCGGATGAGCGGATTCACGAAGAGGTGTGTGAGCGCCTGGCTCGGGACCCTGATATCGACGCCAGTGAAATGGAAGTCGAGGTCCAAGGCGGAGAGGTCATCTTAAGGGGCACCGTTCCCGAGCGCGAAATGAAACGCCGGGCGGAAGATCTTGCGGATCAGGTTTATGGAGTGAGGGACGTGCACAATCAGCTGCGCCTTATGGTGGACACGTTCCAAAATCGGGCCCAGACGGAAATCAAAGAGCAGAGTAAAGAGAGGAAGTCCGGCAAATCCGCTCGCTCAACGAAGGAATGATTCTTGCTCGATTAGAGTTTCTTTACGGACTCTTTAAGGAGGACTCCTTCATGAAACTAAAAGACATTATGACGACAGATGTACTCGTCATTGCGCCTGATACCACGGCTCGCGAGGCCGCACGTCAAATGGATCAGCACGACATAGGCGCGGTACCCGTTTGCGATGGCCAGCGTATCCTGGGCATGATTACGGACCGTGATATCGCGATCCAAGTCGTGGCCCGCGGAGAAAATCCGGACGACGTGCGCGCGGCGGACATTATGACCACGCCTGTGGTGTGGTGCTTCGAGGACTGCGATATTGATGAGGCCGCCCGATTAATGGAAACTCGACAGATCCGGCGCTTAGTCGTTGTGGACCGAGAGAAAAAGTTGGTGGGGGTCGTGGCGCTGGGTGATCTGGCGACACGTGTGAATGAGCAACTCGCGGGTGAGGCTTTGGAGAAAATCTCTGAACCCACTCATCCTATGCATTAAGCCTAATAAGAGGAGGGACTATGATCAGCTTACGAACACACAATATTTTGGACTATGTGGTCGGTGGGGTTTTAATTGTGGCTCCGTTTCTGTTTGGCTTCGCCGACATCGACGTGGCCCGAAATGTCTTTATGCTCAGTGGATTCTTTTTGATTCTCTACAGTTTGTTCACAAACTATCACTATGCCGCTCTCCGGGTAATTCCCCTCGGTGTCCATATGACCTTAGATGTCCTTTTGGGAGCTTTGGTGATTGTCGCGCCCTGGGTGTTTGATTACCGCGCTTTCCTGACCCCGGCTCAGGAGTACCTACACTATATTATGGGAGTGGGCGCCTTTGCACTGGTTGTGTTGAGCCGAGAGAAAAGCGAAGCTGACAAACGCGTCCATGGAATTCGTGTGACAACTGGAAGGCCGGCGCCCACCGGTCGACTCTGATTGGTTCTTGCGTCGAATCCGCAGCGGCCAGACGTTTGACTCACCACTTTGCTTACGGGATCGGCGAAATTTGGCCGATCCCGCTTTCGACCGCGACGCGTGGGTCCGGCACAGGTGAGAGCTCGCTGATCGCCGGGCCGTTAACCACCTGACCAAAGCGATCGAACCGGGAACCATGGCAAGGACAATCCCAGGTTTTTTCTGCGGAATTCCAGCGGACGATGCCGCCCAGATGGGTACAGACGGCGGAGCATGAGTGGAGGCGTCCCATTTCGTCTTTATAGACCGCCACTTTGGTTAATCCATCTCGTATGACAGCCCCTTCGCCGGGTTCAATATCCTGAGGGGAATCAACGTCACCGTCAGAAAGCCAGTCGCTATAGGGAAGCGTGGATTGCGCCGCCTCTTTCATGAATCGGGTTAGCGAGCGCAAATGCAATCGTGAGGGATCATAGAGCTTAGCCCACGGATTATCGTGACCGAGGATGAGGTCTCGTAGCAGAAGGCCCGCAATCGTTCCATGGGTCAGGCCATGGCCTGAATCTCCCGTGACGATATACACGTTGTCCTTATCACCAGGATTTCGACCAATATAAGCCAGACCATCCACTGGTTCCATAATCTGTCCCGACCAACGCGTGATGACCCTTTGATCGATATCCAGATATTGGCGAACCCATCTCGCCAGATTTGTGAAATGCTTCTCCGGATCCACCTCCTGACCGGTGCGGTGGTCCTCGCCTCCAACGAGCAGAATGTCCTCTCCCGTGTCGGGATGTTTAACGAAGCGAACATAATGATAGGGATCGGTCGTGTCCCATAGGAGCACATCATCCGAAGGCGCAAGTTCGCCAAAGGGGATTCCGATAATATAGGTTCGGTAAGCCGCGTTTTTAGCGGGAATCGAAACCAGATTGTTGACCGGCGCATTCGTCGCCACCACGATGTTCTCACACTCAACCTTGAAGCCTGAACTCGTGGTGACGCATGCGGATCTTCCCCCGCGGATTTCAATCGCTTCGGAGTGAGTGGAAATCTGACCTCCGAGTCTCTGTATCGCATGTGCGAGCCCGTCAATGTAGCGAACCGGATGAAACTTGGCCTGGTGAGGAAACTCCAGACACGGGCCCGAGTCGAAAAAGCTTACGGGCGCTTTCGGAAGAAGGCGAACCTGGCGAAGTCCGGCTTCGTGTGCGGCTCCCAGCTCCCGTGTCAGCAAATCCAGTTTGTCATCGGGGGAAAGGAAAAGGTACCCGCTGACACGCTCAAAGCCACAATCAATGTGTTCTTCCTCCTGGATTTTTTCGATCCAATCAATGGCTTGGGTGTGACTCTCCGCCGCCAGACGTGCGCCTTCCCGGCCATGCAGACGTTGAAGCTCCGAGAATCGATCATCAAGCGCATTGGACAGATGGGCCGACGTCAAGCCGGTCTCACCCAATCCCAAACGCTCGCGATCCAGCACCACTACCTTTTGTCCGGCTTTGGCCAACATATAGGCGACACTCAGTCCGGCAATCCCGGCGCCGACGATGCATGTATCCACCCTCAGGTTTTGGGCGACCGATGTGTACAGCGGCTTATCTGAAATCTGCCAGAGCGAATGCGCGTCAAAATACGCTGAACCCATAACCAGCCTCCTCGATTGTGCCAGCTGCTGGTGCACTTTCAGTTCCAAGTGGGGCGAAGCTCAAAAGGAGGCACAATGAGGAAGCCTGAGGCATTTTGGAATTGATGAGGAAATCTGTCCCGTTGGAGAAGAGGCCTTTATCTGAGGCGCTCAACCTGGGCGCCTTGGGATCGGTCCAGCTCAGCCTGTAGTATCGACATCCGATCGAATGTCTCGATACCTAGGTGGGCCCATGGAAGTGTGCTGGAGGAAGGCGGCCGCGCGGATGATCCCGGGTGATCATACTGATGAAAGTGATCATAATGACCATGGCGAAATTCCAGCCGGCGCGACGAGTCCAAAAGGATTCTTGAGTTGAGCAGCCGGGTGAGTTTTTTGCTGCGTGCGTACTCCGCTCCCGCGCGGCGCAGGAGTCGCTCGAACTTTGCCGCAATCTCCTCAACCGTGACTTCGCGTGGGGCTGAATCCTCCGCCGATTCTTTCGTTTCCTTGGACGAATGAGGTTCTGGCAACTCGCCTGGTTCTCCCGACTCCGTCTGTTCTTTCTGTTCTTTATGCACCCGGTACAGGCGCAGGCCAAATGCCAGAAAGTCGCGCACGGTCTGCAGATCGGGATCGTTTTGCTGCTGACAAAACAATTCAAAGCCGGCACGGAGGTTTTCCTCCGGCAATGGATTAAAAAAAATCTGTTGAAAGCGCCCGCTCCGGATTGAGAGTTCAAGCAGGCGCAAATGCTCGATCCAATTTTGATTGCGGAAAGGACCAATCGGATGCGTGACCGACTGAGTTGTCGTGCATGAGGCAAAGTCTCGTGCGTAATAGACAAGGTGGCGTCGACCCGTCTTCAGGACAATGTTATAGGGTGGGTTGAGGCGCTTGATTTCATCCGACTCGAGAAGTGCGGCTTCGAGCGGCGATCCGCAGGGAGTGATCTCGAAATCCCAAACCTGCGCCAGCATCTCCAGAGTCTTTGCGTCACGCCCTTTCTTGCCTCGGAAGTAGCTGTTGACCCGCGCGCGCAGCGAGGTGGCCTTACCGACATAAAGGACCTGGCCGTTCTTGGCGAGCATCCGGTAAACTCCGGGAGATTCAGGCAGGTTCAAACGTTTAACGCGTTCCATGCGGTAGACGTAGCGGCTGGATTTTGGAGGAGGTTTGGACTGGAGCCACTCCTGAATTGTTGAGATATCCGTTAATCCCAACCGATCCAGGTCCGGACACAAACCCTCCCATATCTGACGAGTGGCCTCCACGAACGTTCCGGCACGATGGGGGCCGATCACCGGAGTTCCAAAGTATCCGGCTACGGCCCGAATGTTCCGGCTCGGAAGTCTGGGAAAGAGACGTTTGCTCAATTGGTGGGTGCAGAGTATGGAAAGCGGCAGATCATCCAGATCCAGGTGACGCCGAAAGAGGTCCTTCAGGAAGGGACGTTCAAACTGGGCATAGTGGATCACGGCCACGGCCGGCTCGAGCGCCCGGATCTGCTCACTCAGGTGCGCGATCACATCTCTCGCTTCGCGAGCGTCCTTCAGGTTGTGTTCACTCAAGCCGGTCATCTCCCGCACTCGCGAGGGAATAGAGGCGCCTTCGGGCAGCCGCAGGAGATGGGATTCCACGGGCGCTCCGTTCACCTGCCAGGCGAGCTCGAGCACCTGCCCTGAGGGAGGACGCATGCCTGTGGTCTGACAATCGAGGAAAAGCACCTTGCATTTGCGTAAGCTCTCCGGGCTCATTGGGGATCGCCCTCCTTGAGTTCCCAGAAGGATTGTATATCAGCGAGAATTTGAGTCGAGACGAGGCTGCGCACATGATCCTCTACCCAGTCGGACGGCAGCGCGCGGACAAAAGTGTCATCGAGGAACCGGCGGTCCATCAAAATAATAACTCCACGATCTTTGGGCGAACGGATGACCCGTCCGGCGCTCTGCACGACACGAGCCATGGCCGGAAAGGTGTATGCATAATTAAAACCCTGGCCGTGCTTCTTGTCGTAATATTCGCGCAGCTGTTCCCGTTCAAAGTCAAAGCTCGGAAGCGCGGGGCCGACGATCAGGGCGCCAATGAGCATCTCGCCCGGATAGTCCACGCCTTCGGCGAAAACTCCACCTTGGACGGCAAACACAGCTGTTGGCTGATCGGCAGTTCGAAGGAGATCAAGAAACGATTGAACGTCCTTACGGCCCATGTCGCGGCCCTGGCGTAACATCCGAAAGCCCGGTAGGCTCACTTGCTCCGCGACCTGTTCGAGAAAGTCAAAGCTAGGGAAGAATACGAAATAGTTTCCAGGCCGAACCGCGAGCACGCGTTCAATGGTCGCACGGATCTTTCCGTAATTGGCTGGACGGTCGCGCAGGCGCGTGGAGATCTGAGGGATAACCATGATCTTGCGATTCCGCCGCGGAAACGGGGACGGGAACTCCTCCGCGTGGGTGTTCCCCTCTTCCATTCCAAGTAAACATTTGTAGTAGATGAAGGGTTTGAGCGTGGCGGAGAACGCCACCACATTCCTAAACTGGGCGTAACCGGCCTTTAGCCAATTGGCGGCGTCACAGCAAACGATCTTTAAAGTCCCGCCCCTCGCTCCGGGAGTGAAGCTGCAAAAAAATTCCTCTCCCTGGTTGGCAAGCGCCGCTACAAAGGCGCTGATCTGATTGCAAATCTGCAACACCGGATCTTGGCGCTGAAGCGTGCAGTCAGATCCCAGATATTGGGCCATTAGCTCCTGAGCCTGAAGGTCCAACGTCATGAAGTCTTCTGGGCGCAGCTCCACGCGCCGGGCGGCGCCGGGCCGCCCGCCATCACTTGTGGCCGCGGCTTGCACCAGGTGCAATCGCTGCTGTACGGACGCAAGCAGGGCTTCGAGTTTCTGCAGGAGCGCAGGCGTGAGATGTGTGGCCCGCTCGCGCCAGCGCAGCAGATCTTCACTGGAAAGGGAGGCGGAAAAGTAATCATTGGCGCGCATGGGAAGATTGTGAGCTTCGTCGATCACCAAGTTGGGGGGAGTGTTGCGCCCAAACCCGTTGTGAGTGAGGCGGCCCAAGATATGGCGCGGAGAAAACACGTAGTTGTAATCGGCAATGACCACATCAGCGCGTGGGATCGCTTCGAGCTGAAGTTCAAACGGACACACTCCATATGTTTTGGCCATTTTGGTGAAGCTGTGAGCCGAGAGCCTTTTTCTCTTCGCCAGTTTCTCCACCAGTTGATGCTGATCCAGTTTCGTATAGTAGTCGCGCGCGAACTCGCAGTACTGGGGATTGCAAAACACTTCATCTTTCAGGCACATTTTGCTTTTGGCGTGAACGGTAACGGAGCGGATTTTCAGTCCCTGCTCCTGAAGGCGGCGGACGGCGTCTTCCGCCACGTCATGCTGACTGTTTTTCGCGGTTACGTACACAGTTTTCTGCCCGCGCTGGAGGGACTCGCGCAAGGTGGGAAACAGCACTCCCGCGGTCTTTCCCAAACCTGTGGGGGCCTGAAGCATCAGGCGGGCGTGACCCGTTCGAGCGCGGTCTTCCACGAGGATCATGAGTTCCTTCTGCCCGGGCCGAGGTTCCGCAAATGGGAACACAAAGTTCGCGCTGACTTTTTTACGTTTGCTCTTTAAGGCCTCAAATTTCCTATGCTCCTCAGCAAGTTCTCGGATTCGCCGTTGCATCCACTCTTCGAAAGATGAAATCTCCAAATCCAATTTTAAAGATTGGATTTGGCGTGTTCGCGCGCAGACCACAGTGAGGCTCAGGTCCGGCCGCTCTCCCAGCTGCAGCCAGTGCAAGTAACCATAGGTCAAGAGCTGAAGGCGATAGGGATGGTGCGGGCGCTCGTGCAGCACATGCATCAGTTCGTCCGCGTGGTAAGCCGACTTGAACTCTTCGATCAGGGCTGGAGGGCCGGGCGCAAATCCATCCATGCGGCCGCTGAGTTGAAGGCGCAGGTCTCCGGCGTCCACGGTGTGGCTGATCCACTTTTCCGCGATATAACCCGGATACTGAAGGCGTCGTTGCGACTGAAGCTCGCCATGAAGGAGACTTCCCGTGTTGGGAAGGCCTCCATAGCCGGAGTAGGTTTCGATGCTCCCTTGTCTTGGACAAGGCAGGGCGAACTCGGTGATGCCCATCTGCAGGGATTTCATGTGGGCGTATTATCCTCAAGCGGATTCAAATCCGCAATACCCCGAGGCGCCGAGTCGCACCTTCAGAGCGCTTGTTCGAGTTCCCACCGTCTCTGTTCCCGGCGCAACCGCGCCAAGGCGTCCCTTGTCCATAATGTCTGGTAGGGCCTGAGGTTGTGCTTCTCCAACGGATCAAGGGGAAGATAAAAGAGGCGTTCGCGCCCCGCGTGAGTCCGGAGCAATTTCCAGGCGCCATCCGAGATGAATTCATTTCCTAACGTGGAGCCGAAGACATAAGCACGGCTTCGCGTGAACACGTTGAGACCGCGCGCTTGCGGCGGGACGGGAACTCCCAGCAACGCCAGCAGGGTTGGCATAAGGTCGATCAGGCTGATGAGATTGTCGTACGTGAGCCCTCGGCGGAGGCGCGGATGATAAATGATGAGCGGGACGTGGGACGTGTGCTCATAGAAACTGGAGTGGCTGCCCTGGCCATGCTCCAAAAGCTCTTCGCCATGATCCGCAAAGAAGGCCACGACCGTGTTTTGCAGCCGCCCCTGGTCCTTTAACTTTGCCCACAGCTCCCCAATCTGGGAATCCAGAACGGAAACAGAATGGACGTAAGCTCGACGTAAGGGCTCTTGCGCCGAATGTCCGGGCATTTTGGAAAACTGGCGAAGTTGATCTTGTCCAAGTGCATGGAGGATGGAATCGGAGTCCGCGTCGCGCTCGTGGGCTTGTCTCCGCCGCTCTTGAAGGCGGGCCCACAACTCGTCGCGCGCGAATGGGCCCTCTTTGGCATCGGGGAGCACATATGGCAAATGCGTGATATAGGAATGAATGAACAGGAATTCCCGCGCTTGCGGAGGAGGAATGTGGTCAGCTTGAAATCGGGGCGCGATTTCACCATTCCAAAGAGGCCTCGTAAAGGGACTCGGCCTTATGTGCTCAAACCCGCGGGCGAATCCCAGCTCAAAATCCAGATGTTTGAGGCGCATGGGGCCATACCATGCCGTGCGATAGCCCCGGTCCCGTAAGATCTCCGCAAGGGTCTTGATCTTGGCACTTAAACGATACGCTTTATAAGGAGTGCGCGGGTTCCGCGGGATTTTGATGCCGGCGCCCATCACACGATGCTGGTCGGGGTAAAGCGATGTGAAGACGCTCATATGACTCGGTGTCGTGTAGAACGCGGGTGTGTACGCATGGGTGAAGAGCATGGACTCAGCGGCGATCGCCCGCAGGCGGGGCATGTGAATCAGGGTGTCAGCGCGCAGAGTGTCGAGGGCAATCAAGATCAAACTGCAGCCGTCGCACGCGGGCGGCGGCGAAGGCAGCGGCGAATGGGGGAGCGGAGCTGAGCGCAAATATCTCCAGGTCCAACGGATCTCAGGCTGAAAGCGAATGGCCAAGCCCACGAGCCCAATTGAAAGAGTCGTCACCAGAAGAACGATCAGCACGCGAACGGGATGGCGTAATGCCGGCTTGGTCACATTGCACACTCCTCGGCGGAAGCGGATCGAGATCGGGCGCCCCGCCATACAAGCCATTGAAAAAACAAACAGTGAATGATCAGCCCTGCAGCTGAGGGAAGCGCCGCCTTAGGATGGAAGAGCAGCATCAAGCTGGCGCTCACGGCGAAGTTCCGCGTGGCCACGCTTAGCGCCAAAGTTTCCGCGCCCGGAATGGGCAGAAAGAGCTTTGCAGCCGCACGAACGGCGATAAAGATTCCGAAATCGATACCAACAAAAAGAAGAAGCAAATTCGGAAAATCTCCTTTGAGTAAGAGGCGCACGGGTACGCGGTTGAGAGAGGATCCGACCAGAATGAACATCAGCGCCGCGAGAATCAGCGAATTTGCGGCGGGAAGAATCCGCTGGATTCGGGCGCCGGCGCCAGGCCAGAGCGTCGTGACTCCAAAGCTCAACAGCACGGGCAGAGCCGTCAGGCCTATAAGGTAGACGAACAAGAAACGGGAGTTGATAAAAACCGCGCCCAAGCCGAGAGCGAACAGCAGGGGAACGGTGAGCAGCGGACTTAACACGGTCGACAGGATCACGTTCAGCAGAGCCAGCGCCCGGTCGCCACCGCGCACGTGAGCGAAAAAGGGATTTACGAGCGCGGCAGGCGCCAGGCTGCTTACGGCCACTCCGAACACGAAATCAGGATCATGCAGGATGGCTGCGGCGGCTCCGGTTTGAATGACCGGAAAGATGAAAAATATGAGAACTTGCGCGGTCAGCGATTGCCAGGCTTGGTTCCGCGAAACCGCAAATATTTTTCGTGAGTCCACGGAAAGCGTGTTGAGAAACAAAAGTAGAAAGAGCAGAATGGAACTCACCCAAATAAGAGAGAGCGATTGATAGGGGAAAAGCAGTCCCAGTGCGATTCCGACAACTATGGGAGCGGAGAAGAGTTTAAGCAATGAAATCCCTTCAGTTCAAGCGCGTGGCAGTTCTTGTTACAGGGCTCTTGGTTTTTTGTCTTGGTCTTATTGTGCTCGCAAAACGGCGGAGTTGGCAATCCGCGGCGTCGCGGCGTCCGTGGCGCTTATACTGGTTGGTTCCTGACGGTCTTCGCGCGGATCCCGGACTCTTCAACATGTATAGATGGGCGGAGGAAGGCAAGCTCCCCAATATTAAGCGGATGATGGATGAGGGAAGCTATGGCTATTCCATTCCCGTGTTTCCCAGTCACACGCCCGTGAACTTCGCAACGCTGTTCACGGGCACACTCCCTCAGCGTCATGGTGTTGCGGATGGTCCAATCCGAATTCCCGGATATCCACTTTCCATTGTCCCCCGCTCAGGATTTAGCTCCATTGCAAAATCGTTGGATCCGTTTTGGTATACTTTGGAACAGGCGGGCTGGGTGGTGAGCTTACTCTCCGTGCCGGGCTCTACCCCTCCAGAGATCACGCGCGGCAATGTGGTCAAGGGGCGGTGGGGAGGATGGGGCGTTGAATTTCCAAATATGATTTTTCATGCTCATGAAGATGTCGAGTTCCGCCATGTTCTGGGGTGGAATGACCGCGTCTTTCAGATTGAGAAGAAGCTGACTGAATTCATCAAGGCTGAACCTGCCTCCGGCTGGCGCGCCCGACCTCCGACGTCTTATGGTCCCCTTTACGAGATCAATTTGCGCAACTGGGACGCCGACCTATGGGTTCTTCTCAGCGATAGCATGGATGACGGGCTGGCTCAATACGACACCGCCACCGTCTCGCTGGATAAGGATAAAACTCTGGCTCAACTGAGGGTTGGAGAATGGAGTGACTGGTTTCCCATCACCTTGTCTTATCGTGTTCAGCGCCATTACCAGGAGGCCTTGCCCCAGCGCTTGAAGCTTGAGCAGGATCTTTCCGTCTTGAAGTTTCCCACCCAGGCGCGAGTGAAAGTGATCCAGCTCGGAGAACCCGGCTCGTTCCGATTGCGCGTGCTCTATGATGGTTTGAATGAGACCGTGGCTGTGCCGCACGAGATCAGTGATCAGCTGCATCAGGCGGCGGGTCCGATGGTGGACTTTGTCGACAATTACCCACCTCAGCTGATTTATTTTCCGGAAGACAAAGAGGCCTTTCTGGATGAATTTGAGATGTCATTTGATTGGCACAAGCGTGCCCAGGCCTACTTTATCAATGAAGCTTCGCAGGATGTCTTTATCCACTCGGTCTATTCGCCCAATCAAATGCTGACCAGTCGATGGTGGCTGGGCGCGATCGATCCGCGCGGGCGTCAGTACGCGCGCACTGAGGACAGCGAGCGCGAGGCGCTCTTAGCGGAGGTGTTCTCCATCTACCGACATATCGATGATCTTATCGGCTCGGCTTTGCAGGCGCGGGCAGACAATGCCTACGTGGTCTTGAGTTCGGACCATGGCGCCGTGCCACTGAATTATGAAGTGCGCCTAAACAATCTTTTTGCGCGCAAGGGGTGGCTGCGATTCAAGAAGGATCCGGAAACGGGCATTCCGAGGATCGATTGGGCTCATACCAAGGTGATTTTTTTGAAAATGAATCACGTCTATCTCCACCCGAATGGGCTTGCCGGAGATTATCAACCGGCTTCCGGTCCGGCCTATGAGCGCCTGCGTGAGGAGGTGATTTCAACTCTCCGCGAGCTGCGCGACGCACAAGGCCTTTCCCCTCTGGCGGCCCTTCACACTCGCGAGGAATCATCGCAATGGGGATTGCCGAGGGAGCGCGTAGGCGATCTTGTAATCGCCAACGAGGTCGGTTATGGCTGGATCGAGGATGTGACTGAGGACTTGGAGGTGTTTGCCGAGTCCCTCAAGTCCGGATACAAACAGGCGATTCTCACCGATCGGGAACAAGGTCTATGGACACCATTTATGGTGATGGGTCCAGGAATCAAAAAGGGACATCGCTTGTCTCGACCGATCTCTCACCTTGAGCAATATCCTACGGTTATGAAGATTTTGGGAGTTTCCCCGCCGTACAAACCCGATGCCGAGGCTCTAGCAGAAGTGTTCGAAAGTGGTTCACCTGAACAAAAGTACTGACTCGAAAATGGAAACCTCCTACACTTAAATCTATCTACATCATAGTGATCATAATACTGATGATCATAGAGGTGAGTCCGCGCATGTCAGTCACAAGGCCGCTCCGCTCCACACGAGGCATCAGTCTGATCAGCATGCTTGTGGCGATCGCCATTATGGGTGTGGTCGCGGCCATCCTTGCTACAATTTTCGACAATATGACGAGCGTGGTAAAGCGCTCCACGATGACCACGGATGTGGATACAATTCATCGTCTCGTTCAGGGAATCATGGGCAATCAGGAGATCTGTCGAAATGCCTGGGGGGGAGCGACATACACGGGCACTCCGACGGCGATTGCGAATTTGAGAGTGAATGGGATAGTCGCGGTGAGTGCTCCGACGCAGCTAGGGCCCACCTCCTGGTTGCAAAGAATTGTCTTAGAGCCAGCAAGGGCGACGTCGGGCGCGGACCTCAATACTCCGACTCCCCTGAATGTGGGTCCTGTTCCCGGAGATCCTGGTAACCGAGACGTATGGACGGCTCAGGTTCGCCTTTTGTTTGGGCCGACCGATACTCCGGGAGGCGCATCGCCCTCTCAATTGCACGCCGCGGGCGGTGAAGCATTTAAAGACCGCATTGTGCCTGTGACGATCATTACCAATCCCAATGCGGGTAGCCAGATTGTCATGTGCCACACGGTCAACACGACGATGAGAAGTTTTATTTGTGATGCCTCAACTTACAATCAGCCAAGTCCAGATCCCTGCTTGGGTATGCCGGTGGACTGTGAGGCGATGTATTTTATGCCGGGGTTTGATGCGAATGGGGTTCCGCAATGTGATTGCGTGAGAGTGTGTGCCCCGGTAGCAGGTCCGGGACCAGGGCCAGGCCCGGGACCAGGACCGGGGCCTGGACCAGGGCCGGGCCCAGGACCAGGAGGACCTGGACCAGGAACAGATCCGGGGAACTGATGAAAACTTCGCGGCTACTCAATTCAGTGCACGGAGTCTCGCTGGTTGGTGTTCTCGTTGCGGTTGCCATATTGGGCGTTGTAATTGCTATGGTCGCCACTTTATCCACTACGATTACCGGCATGCTTCGACATGGATCCGTGGCTGCAGACGCTGACCGTATTCGTGAGCTTGCGGCAAGCCTGCTTTCGGACCGGTTCATCTGCAGTTCCGCGTTTTTTGCCGGTGGGTCCCATGTGGTCTGGCCATGGGATGGGAATCCCATGTCCCCCGCCGCGGCTGGTGTCGATGTCTTTCAAATCGTCAAACCTGGTGGGGTCATCGCAATTGAGGTGGGTGCCTTAATCAATCCGAGCTTGCAAATTTCCTCGATGCGGCTCAGGCCCGCGGCCGGTGGAGCCATCACGAATTATAAGTTTGGTGGGGCCGATTATCATGCGGTCGCCTCTGAGTTGGTGATCAGTTTCACGAATCCCTCCGGCGATTTTGTGTTCGGAGGTGATATTGCTCCGCGAGTGATTCCGGTGACGGTGGGTAAACCGGTAGGAGGGGGCGTGGTCAACGATTGTCCACCCGTCCATCTCTCCATCAAGGGTATGAATTGCAATTCGTCTGGTGCTCCCTGTCCGACGTTGCTGCATGCCAGCTGCAGTCATCGGTACTTCGTCCAAGGCTTCACTAATAACGGGGTTCCGATTTGCGTCTGTGGCCAAGTTTGTCCCCGATTTACAGGTCCTGGCCCCGGACCAGGACCAGGCCCCGGTCCAGGCCCCGGTCCAGGTCCTGGCCCCGGACCGGGTGGCCCCGGCCCCGGCACGGACCCTGGAAACTAAGACCAGGTCGAGTTGCGCTCGCGGCGCGCGTTTGACAGCATAGAAAAAGAATCCTTCACCTCGCGAGGGTATCGATCTTGCGAATTGGCGCTCTTGAAGTTTCACTTGTTGTTCTCCTGACCGCGGTTTCGGTTTACCTGTCCATGCGGTTTATTCCAGGTGTGAGTTCGAGCATGTGTAACCCGCTCCCTTTATCTCCGGAAGTTAAGACCTACGTGGATCAACAGACCACCGCGGAAGCGAAAGCCATGTGCGGTGAAATGCCCAAGCTTGTCAGTCGCGTGGCGGCTCTGGAGGGTCAGCTGAATGATACCAAGCGATTCCGCCAGTTGACTGACGAAATTGAGGCCAAACGGCAGCGCGTGGAAGCTGCCACCGGCAGCCAGTATCAGGAGCAACTCCGAATTTTAGAAACGACACGCCAGGTGGAAGTCAATCGCCTGCGCAGTGATATGGCCGCCATCTGTTCGGGTGTGACCATTCAATCCCCGCGTTCTCCGCAATCTCAGGGGGATTCAGTAAAACGCGAACAGGGTTCGAAGGGCGCGAAAGGTGGCGGTGAGAAGTCCCGCTAAGATCTTATGTATTGTGCCGCTGATTTCCTGCCTGCCGCTCTGGGCTGCTCAGAACGGAGAACAAGCCGCATTAACTCAGTATATCCGGGACCGCATGGGCTCGTCGGAGCCCGTATCCGAATATTCAAAAGCGCTTAAGGAAGGGTTACCGAGCCGAGTGGAAGCGCTCGAAGGGAAGCTCTTTCCGTTTACGGTCCGGGTCAAAAGAGTGTTGGCCGAGTTTGAGCGCCGCAGTCTCGATCTGGACCGGCAGATGCAGGCTCTTGAGGGCGGTCGATTTAAGAAAAATCCTTACGAGGATCCCGACTGGAGAGCCTCATCCGTGAAGTCCGCGATTCATCTTTGTTGTAAGATCCGAAGCAGCCCTAAATTGCAGAGTCGCCTTGCCGAACGTGCGGCCGCCGGACTCCCTCTTTTGATTGACGGCCGAATCATGGAGACCGACTCAGATTCTTCGTCGGAATCGGGCTCGGGACGCAGCCGCCGCAGATCCAAAAAAGGCGGCGGAGAGAATCGAATCCACGAGAACTTCGGCGGCGGCGGCCGCCGCGGTGGTGGTGGTGGAAGCAGTGAGAGCGGAGGCAGCGGCAACGAGATCGGCAATGGCAGCGGTGGCGGTGGTAGTGGCGGTGGTAGTGGCGAGCGCCGGCGCGGGCGCGGGCGAGATCGCGCGCGCTAGATAAGGCCTCAAATGTAGACGTGGTCCAGATCTTTCGCTATCGTTTAAAGATGCAGACATTGAGTCGTTTGTTTGGCGTCGGAATGCTCCTCATCTCACTCTCCGTGGCCCATGCCACCGAATTCACAATTCCGGGATTAAGGCTGAATCCGGAAACGGGATTCAAAGCCGACACGACCTCGCCTCAACACCAAACGTCCCGTGGCTTCACCTGGAATATTTCTAACGACACGTACAGCGCCACAATCAAAGGCACTCGCTTTTCGGAGCGCCGTACGGCCTTGCAGATGGCGGCAATCGAACGCACGAACGTTGCCGCCTTGTATAAACCGCGTACGAATCCGTACGAAGGTCAGGTGACGAGCTTGGTTCAGTGCTCCGAGCAGCTGCTGCCGCGGGCTTTTCAGGTGAAAGAGGGTGGCGTTGACGTCGAGGGATTTGTCGCGGGTGCGAACTCGCGCCGCTTATTCGGTGCCTGCTCAAAGGATCAGGTGGCGTATTGGGCAAGTTACATGAATTTTTACCATCCACCTTCATCGATGGTGATTGAAGCGCGTGTCTTTAAGAAAGCATCCGCCCGCACGCCTTCGGAGTTCCAGAAAGTGGCTCAGGAGTTAAGTGATTTGGCTCAGGACTTGTTTATCGTGGATCCGTCTCCGCTGAAATGAATTCCAGGCGCAGACTCCTCCTTATCGTCCTTCTCATTGGATTCAATCTGGCCGTGTACTATTACCTTGTGAAGTGGTTTCTGCGCCATCGCGCCGGCGAGATTCCAAAGGTGCCGGCCGTGCTTGTGGTGTCCACGTGCAGCCTTCAAACGCGTCTTCTCAAGCAGTATGGACTTGAGGGCGAGATCGTCCTGCCCAACCTTGAGCGGTTTTTCAAAGACAGCACATACGTGTTTCAGAATGCGTTCAATCCCACGCCGTGGACGAATCTTCAAGATTTTATTCCAGCTGCGATTCGTGGCAAGGAATTGGTGGAGCTCGGCTACCGCCCGCTGAATATTTGGCCAGCGGATTTTTTCACAACTCGGATCCCACTCCGCCGCAGCGTGATCAAGCCCGAGGAAAAGTTTTTTATCAATTCCCTCTTCGAAAAACAGTACAGGTATTATTATGACCTCACCAGGGAGATGATCACCTATCCTGACCCGCGCCCGTTCTTTATAGCCGCCCATCTGAAGTACATGCATTTTCCATTGATTGATGTGTTTAATCCGGATTCCGAATGGGACTTTTATTTGAACGCGGATGAAAGGGAACTGGTGCGGGAATACACAACTCATCCCGAACGCTATCCCGAAAAGCTGCCTCTTTTGATGATGCTGACCCTGAATCCGAACATTGCATTGACCCATCCCAAGGTCAAGAAGTGGATTCCTCGTCCTTCGCCCGCCGATCGCGTGAAGGTCTCCGGTCTGGTGACCAACGCCGAGCTGCTAAAAGACTGGGAATCCAGTCCCTCGTTCAAGCAAGATCTTGAGCTCTTCAAAAAGGTCTATCGTGGAAACGCCCGCTATTTGGATCGTCTTCTCGGGCCGATGTTGAACCTCTATGGCAACAAGAACTTGCAGCGCAACACAATCGTGGTTTTTGTTGGAGATCATGGCGAGGCTCATATGGATCACGGCCTGTTGACCCATGGACAGTCCGTTTATGATCAGGAGCTTCGCGTTCCGATGGCAATTCGAATTCCGGGTCGGGTCGGGGAGCGCATCGTGGTGAACGAATCCATCCACCACGGCGTTGTGGCTCGGCTTCTTGGGCGGATCTTGCGTCGAACGGCACATTTGGATGACCTGAAAAAGGATCTGAAGGAACTGCATGACGATTATGTCATCGCTCGTGATTGCGCGAACACGGTCCGGGGTCTCCGGTATCAAAACAAATACAAGTATTTCGTGCGCGTGGCGGATGGGGAGCGATTCCTTTTTGATTTGGAAAAGGACCCGGAGGAACGACGGAACCTAGCGGCTGCCCGACCAGACCTGATTGAAGAGTTCGAGGCGCGGTACTGGGAAAACTACCCCCGCTTCAGCACTTTACCCCGTGGCTACTGTCCGCCGTGGCCGAACGTCTCGGAATGATACAGGCGTGAAGCGGCTGCTTCAGACTGGATCTCGGTTCCGTGTACAATAAAAAAATGCAGGTTTTCGTTACCGGTCTCCTGTTTACAATCTGTGCTCTTGCCACAGTTCTCACCTCCGCTTTCACCTCTCAAGGCGCCATCGCGGCCGCCCCTGACCGCTATCAAAACGCGCAACAAATCATTGATTTTTGTCAGGAGCGTGTGGTGGGCCTTGCGGAGGGCGCTCGGGGCCTGCTTTGCAATGAGGCCAAAACTGTCTTTTGTAGCGAGTCGGGCGTGCGAGCCGGGTGCGATGGGCTTTCGACCGGAAACCCGCAGACTTTTTCATTGCCCAGTGGACCTGTAACAACGCAGAACTTGGACGCGGTCATTACGTCGGCATTGAACTTTTGCAAACAGAACCATCATGATAAAGCGAATCTTTGTTGCACGCAGGAAAATGGTTGGGAGGCGGGCTGCGCTCTCTCTCAGGGTGCGACGAAAGCGGTCTCCACGCGTCGGGAACTGAATGCGACAGCCAACACCAACGCGAGTCCCAACGCAGGCGCCGGGAAGCCGGTACAGGCAACCACCTACGGTGCCTGTAAACAGTCGGAGCTGGTGCATAACCTCGGAGCGCAGGTGCAGGCGGGGCAGGGCGGAGCGTGTGTCGCGAGGGCGGAGATTTGTCGCGTCCAATGCGGCCAGTACGCACAGAAGATTCTGGATCTGTGCGCCTCGAACGGAAACTCGAGTTGTGACAGGTCTGTTGCCGAAGAAAAACTCAAGCCACTTAAGGAAATCGTCAGCCGGTGCGCGAATCTTCATCCGGTCCCCTCCGCGCGCGGAGTCGCCGCGGAGTTGGAGGCCATTCGTCAGGCCATGAGCTGCTCGGGGGCCAGTGGCGCTGCTGGTAGCACCCAGCCGCAAAACGCGGGTGCGGGTAAGCCGGGAGACCCCCGGACCGCGGCGGGCGGTTCAGGTACGGGCGCCACGGGCGCCGAAACGGGAGCGCGGCCCCCAGGTGGGACGACGCCCCCGCAGCCCCAATCCGGATTCGATGCGACTCAGCTTCTCGGCGTGGCGGCGATGCTGGCGCCCAGCCTGATCCAAGCTTTGACGGGCCAGGCGGAACCTGAGGAACCAACCTATCCTCTGCCTGCGGAATTGGTGGAGACGTGTCAGACCAATCCCAATCTCGAATTCTGTGCCCCGGCGGCCACCACCAAAGTCGAGTCGTACAATAAATCCTCGGCGGGCGCGGATCAGCTGGACACGCAGTCGGCGGAAGGCAGTTTCAATGTCGCCGACACCGCCGATGCCCTTCAGCAGGAAATACCCGGACCCACGGCCCAGTTTCAAAGTCAGCCGGCGATGGTGGGAACTGTGCCTAACGGTGGTGGTGCCATACCCGGTGCGGGTGCGGCGGCACCGGCTTCGTTAGGCGGTGGGGGTGGCGGCGGAGGAAGCGCCCCTCCAGGGACTGCAAAGAAAGTGGAGTTTGAAGGCGAGCGCTCGGGCGGCTACTCTCAAATGGCGGCCGGGATGACCATGGCTCCTGGCGGACCAAGCGGATTTAGTGGCTACGGAGGCGGTGGGGGCTCCGACTATGATAGCGGGTTTTCGCTACCCGATTTCCTTCCGGGAGGGCGGAGGGATCCAGCGCGAAGTTTGGCGGGGATAAACCCCCGCAATATCCAGATCCAGTCCGCAGATGTGAATATCTGGGCTCGCATCAGCCAGCGTTACCGCAGCCGATGCAATCAGGGGCTCCTCCGCGATTGCATTCCCTAGCTAGAACTCATTTCAAAACCCAATCTGCGTCGTTGCTTGGTCGGGCGGTTTGTGCGGCGTACGCGGGGTACGCCTCCGCACCGCCCTCGGTCGCGCCTCGCATCTTGAGTTTCGAAATGAGTTCTAGAACTCATTAAAGTGCGCTCATGGCGCGCACACGCTGGCAGCGCTCATCCTCTTCAAGATTCACCTTCAGCGTCTTTAACACCGACGGCGAAAAATCGCGGTGGGTTTTAAGAAAGGCCTTGAGATGATCCGATGACTTCGGCGCGCAATTGAGCGGAGCCAAATGTGAGGCTATGCTTCGGACCATTGTCGCATTCTCCGAATTTCCATTCTCCCTCAAATAGGCGTAGTACTCCTTCTCAAAATGCTGGGCCAAATGGGTTTGCTCCAAAGGAAAGAGCGAGTCCAAGACCGAACGGGCTTCCGTGAAGGAGAGAGGGGGCTTGGGTTGTTTGAGAATGTTAATCCATTTCTCCTTGATCTCAAGCTCCGGCTGCACGGCTTCCACGGCCAGAGCGTAGCGCTGCCCTCGGTCCGTCGTGTCTTTCAGCTTCACCTGCGCGAGCGCGCGCCCCGCATCTTTATGTTCATAGCGTGCTAGGCGGTGAGCCAATTTCCATTGACGATCCAGATCCAGTTGGAAGCCAGGAGCCACGCGCGGTGAACGTGACCAGGCGGCAATTTGATTCAAGGCTTCGGGCGTGCGCGCCACGCTGACAAAGGTGTCGAACCAGAACTTCTGGGCATCCGAGCCCGCCCGGGCGGACTTAAATCGTTTTAAGTATTGCTGCTCAATATTCGCGACGAACTGGGCACGTTCGGAACGTGACCTTTCCGTCTCCGGCCAGAAATGCAGCACGGTCCCCGTCTCGTTGCGGCGGCCCGAAATCGTTTCCACGATCTGGTTGAGCAGAATCACATCCGTCTCAGCCGGGAAATGTTTCTCGGCAACGGTAACATAATCCTTAAGTGGCAGCTCCGTGGAGCGCACCATCTCCCAAAGATCATCCCAAACCATAGAACGTAAGAGAGGATCTTGCATCTGGCGGAGCGAAGCTCGCGCAAAGAGTAAGCTCTGGGGATCGAGGCTCACCGACACATAACCCTCATCACCGTAGTTCGGGTATACGAACTGCGGGCAGTTCCAGTTGCCGCTCACGGTTTCCTGTTCTTTGGTGAGGAGAACGCGAATCACATCTGGATTTTGGAGTCGCCCCTTGTTTGCGGCAAATAAAGCCAGCTTCACACTCTGGGGGCGGAACTGAGCTCCTGCACTCGGAGTCGTAATCAGTTCAATTTTATCGAGCTTGCCGCCGTCACAGGTCCACTTGGCGGCGATCTTATCGGTTCCGCTTTGTTTGAGCCAACGATCGGCCCATACGTTTAGATCGCGGTCGGTGGCGGTCTGAATGGCCGCGATAAAATCTTTGAGTTCCGCGTTCTCGAACGCATGCCGCTTAAAATAGACCTGAATTCCCTTTTGGAAGGCGGTCGCACCCACATAGGCATTCAACTGCTTCAGCACGGAAGCCCCCTTGCCATAGGTGATGCCGTCGAAGTTGGCAAAGGCCACCTTAACACTCGGAACTTCCGCTTCAATCGGGTGCGTGGTGACCAACCCGTCCTCCCAATAGGCCCAATTCTTGGTGCCTGAGAAGAACGCCTGCCAGGACTCCTTGAACTCCGTGGCCTCGGCCAGTGCCTTGGAGGCCATAAACGTGGCGAAACTCTCATTGAGCCAAAGGTCGTTCCACCACTTCATGGTCACGATATCGCCGAACCACATATGCGCCATTTCATGCAAGATCACATCGGCCGCATGACGACGCTGATCGCGGGTGACTTCGCCGCGTACAAGGAAATTCTCGTTAAAGGTGACCGCACCGACGTTTTCCATGGCGCCCGCATTGAATTCCGGCACAAAGAGTTGATCGTATTTTTTGAACGGGTAGGGATAGTCAAAGTAGGTGTTAAAATACTCAAGGCCTTGCTTTGTGATCCGGAACCATTCTTTAACCCGAACATACCGGGCCATGCTGGGGCGTGCGAACAGGCGCAAGGGGATGTCCTTGTACTGATCCTTCCACACGCGATAGGGTCCGGCATGAAGGGAAAACAGATAGGTGGCCAAAGCCGGCGTTTTTTCAAAGGTCCACAGCCGGCGACCACTCTGCACGCCTCCCGCGTGACCAGGCGTGGTTGAGATCACCTCCCACTTCGCCGGCGCCTCGACCTGCAGACTCAATGTGGCCTTCAAGTCCGGTTGATCAAAGGCCGGCATAAAACGATTGGCGTCAAAAGTTTCGAATTGGGAATGAAGAAACACGTCCTTTGTCTGTGGGTCCACAAAGCGATGCAAACCTTCGCCTTGGCGTGAGTAGGGCTGGATGTATTCCACCACTACCGTGTTGGGCCCCTCTTTCAGAGCGCTCGCGGGGAGCTCAATCCAGTAGGGTTTTTTTGCCTCCAAGGGGAGGGGCGTCCCGTTAACTATCAGCGCTGTCACACGGCCTTCGTAATGGTCGAGACGTAACGGTTTCGAAGCTTCCCTTAACTCAAATCGGATCTCGTTGCGGCCGCTAAACGTCGTATCCTCTGAATTGAGATTCACGTGAAGATCATAATGCACGCCGCCGATGCGCGCCTTGCGCTCCTCCGCCTCGGCGCGCGTGAGATCCGACGAATTCTCCGAGGTGGAGGTGCCGCTCTTGAGGCCTAGAGATTTACAGCCGGATAGAGAAGAGACCAGTGCGATAGTGGACATTCCAATAAGAAACCCGTGCTTGATTTGATGTATCACCAGATCCTCCCTTTTCTTGCGCGCTCGATGCCGGATTCAATTTCTTCTTGAAGACGTACAATTTCTTACAGAACGAGTGGCTTCACAAGAAATTTGTCCCGCGACTTGGCATTGACTTCACCGGCACTTGGGCGCAGGAGGTGAATCATGGGACATCAGTTTATCGCGGTCGCGCCATACGGCCTTCAAGAGAATATGGAGCTCAACCAGCTTATGACCAAGCTGAAGCGCACAATGTCTGGCCGCAGGCAAGAGGTTCGCTGGACGCCTCCAAACCTATGGCACATCACCGTCCATTTTCTCGGCACCCTCACTTCGGAACAGGGCCGACGCGTGCAGGGACTTCTTGAGGCGTGGAACCCGGGAGTGGAGGGGCTGCGCCTCCGGCTGCAAGGTCTCGGGGCGTTTCCTGATCCCGCCCATGCCCGTGTGTTGTGGTTGGGTGTTCAGGAGAATCAAGAATTCCTGCGTTTGCAGCGAGATCTGGGAAAGATTTTGGCGGCGGAAGGGTTTCCGCCCGAGAGCCGCGACTACCGGCCCCATTTGACGTTGGCCCGCTTCCGCAATTCTATCGCTGTGGGAAAACTCCTCGAACTCGGGGGCCGCAAATATTTCGGCGATTACGATGTGGGAGAGATTCTTTTGTTCGAGTCGGTGCTTCAGGGCAACATTCTCAAGTACATGCCCCGATACAGAAAGGATCTTCAGGGCGGTGCCCGAGACTTCAATTCCGCTCAATGATAATGGCTAGGTTCCGAAAGGATAAAGAGCGGGATCTCGACTTCGATCTGAGTGCCGGCTGAGTCCCGCATCAAGTACGTTCCGTGCATGGATCCGGTAGGTGTGCTGAGCGGACAGAAACTGGAGTATTCAAAAATCTCCCCGGGCTTTAGTGTAGGTTGCAATCCAACGACTCCCGGGCCCATGACTTCTTCGGTCTTGCCGAAGGCATCTTTGATAATCCAATGCCGGCTCAGCAACTGGACCTGGCGCTCTCCACTATTCCGAATCCGCACGCGGTAGGCGAAAAAATAATGATTTTGCCGCGGATCAGATTGTTCGGGAACATACGAGGGCTGGACTTCAACATGAATGTGATGAGTGACCGCTGTAAACATGCGCGCAAAGATGCGCGTGCAAAGAGCTTGTGTCAAGAGTCGGGACTCGTTAGCATCGAGAGTAGAATAGGGGAAATCATATGAATCGCCACCGCATCCTGGTCACGGGCCTGAGTGCCGCTGCCGTTGTGATTGTCGTACTCCTGATCGTGATGTTGACATCCAACAAAAAAATGAAATCGCCCAAACAACAAGCCAGCTACACAATCGGCGCCCAATTCGGAAAAAGCCTGAAGGCGCAGAATCTGGATTTGGATACGGCTGCGCTGGCGGCGGGAATCATCGACGGATATAACGGCGGCCCGCTCAAAATGACGGAAGCGGAGATGGACGCGTCCATGCGACGGCTCGGTGAGGAGCAGCAACAGGCCATTCGTGCCGAATCCGCTCGCAATAAGGAAAAGTCGGACGCGTTTTTGACAAAAAATCGCAGTCAGCCCAACGTTAAGGTCACGGCGAGCGGGCTTCAGTATAAGATCATCCAATCCGGCTCAGGCCCCTCACCTAAAGGCGACGATTGGGTCGTGGTGAAGTATAAAGGGACACTGGTGGATGGAACCGAATTCGATTCCAGCTATAGGCGCAACGCTCCAGCAGAGTTTCCCTTGAAAGGGGTCATTCCGGGCTGGACCGAAGGTCTACGGATGATGAAAAAGGGAGGCAAGGCTGTGTTTTACGTTCCGCCCGAGCTGGCGTACGGAGACCGTCCTCGCCAAAACATACCCGGCAGTTCGGCACTTATTTTTGAAGTTGAGCTTCTGGATGTGAAATCGCCCAAAGGAAGCAAAACCGTAGCCTCCGTTACGGAGACTCCAACGCCAACGACTTCAGCGGCGCCCCCGCCTCCTGAAACCAAGACCGGCGCTAAAGATCCAGGCAAAAAAGGATCATCAAAGGCAAAGAGCACCCGCTAGGGCGTTTCCAAATGAGGAAACGCTAACTACCGGGGCCGCAAGAAATCGTTAAAGGTGGCGACCACAGGGTAATGATCAGAAGGAAGAAAGGTCCGCTGCTCTAGAGTTTTGGGAAGTGGCAACGGTACACGTAAGTCACTGCGGTAGCGGAACACGCCAATACTCGAGGGAATGAGTTCCGCACGCAGTTCGGGTGATACGAACATATAATCGATTTGCATCGGGTGGATCTGTCCCGTACGGCTAAAGACGACTTGCGTGGCGGCACTGTCTCCATTAAGTCCCGCGACATCCGCCACGCTCGTGAGATCAGTGGCCGAGAGTTCCTTGAACTCCGGGTCGGGCTGATCCAACCGGGCGCAGCCATTGAAATCCCCAGTTACGATCATGGGAACCGGGGGCGAAAACTCTCCTCTGACCTCGTTATAGATGTTCACAAGCGTTTTGAGCTCGGCCTGTCGGCGCGCGCGTCCTTCGGGATCGATGCCATCTGGGTCCAACTTGGATTTGAGGTGAACCAACAGGAGGATCAGGCTCGGGCGATCCACGCCGCGCGTATAAAGCCGTAGTTCGGCGCAGTCCCGCGAAAAATAGTGGGTGCGCAACATTTTTTCCGGGGCGAGGCCCTCAAAGTACAAATTGCCTTGCGCTTCGTGCGGGTAGAGGAAATTGAGTGGCCGATCTTTATGGGTGCGCAATTCGACCTGGCCCGGGAAGGCTCGCCGCACCAGATATCCGATATCAATCCCCCTATCCGAATTTCCTTCGATCAAATAAGGGACGTAACGCTCCTCCAAGAAGAACTTTGCAAAGTTCTGAATGGACTCCAAGCCACCCACTTCATTCAAGCAGACAATATCGGCGTCGAGTTCCAGCAGGGAGTCGGCAAGCCAAAGGACTTTCCCGAGAGGTTTGTTTGGCGTGGTCGCCGCAGACAGCTTTTGCCATTCCTTTTCCGAGAGGCGTCTCCAATCACGACGGACGGGCTCGTCAAGAAAGAGAAAAAGGTTTTCGGCATTCAGTTGTACGACTTTGAAAGTGTTTGGACTGTCCTCGCTCATGTGATTATGATACCGCCATTTGCGAGGGAAGGGGAGACGATGCCGGCAAAATCCACAAATTATCCTTGGGGCCTCAGAACCGACTCACGTTTGGAACTTCATCTCGCGTCGGCACCCAAATCTGTGCAGAGGCGCGCGGAGGTGCGCGTGCACATGGGTGAGAAGGCAATTCCGCCTAAGGATTGGCGCACCCACTTTCCGGCCGAAACAGAGTCCCAACTGCGCGCCACGGTGCGGGTCACGGATTCCGCGGCCGGCGTAAAGGTGCTGGTGTCGCCTATGGCGGCGGAGGATCTGGAGAAGGATCCGCGCCTGAAGGCCCCCGTGGGCGCCCGGATCCGGGATGCCGTGGGCGCGGCCATTGGCGCTTTGGAGCGCTTAGAGATCCAATGGGCCGAGTGGCTGCTGGATATTCCTGCGGCGGAGTTGGAAGCGGCG
Source organism: Bdellovibrionales bacterium (assembly GCA_050249195.1). Taxonomy (GTDB): domain Bacteria; phylum Bdellovibrionota; class Bdellovibrionia; order Bdellovibrionales; family UBA1609; genus JALHOQ01. The sequence goes on along the minus strand of JBFWQY010000022.1, from coordinate 58,282 downwards.
ATCACCGGGATGGAAATGGCGCTGTATCGATTTAAACGTGTCCTCAAGAATGAGGATCCCAAATTGCTCCTGAGGCTGCTGCACAAAGATAAGGAACTCAAGGGTTCGCAGCTGCGGACTCTCACCTCGCGCGGGCAGGCCGTCAACCTGGCTCGCCACCTTGTGAATCTTCCGCCCAATTGGCTGAACCCGGTCAGCTATGCGGATGCGATGAAAATTCTCTTCCGCGGTTTTAAGAACTTTAAAACAGAGGTCTGGGATGAAGCGCGTCTGCAAAAGGAAGGCGCCGGGCTTCTGCTCGGAGTGGGTTCTGGCGCCAAAACGCCTCCCCGCCTCGTTCATCTCAGCTATCGCACGGGATCGGCTAGACGCGCTCCGGTCGTTTTTGTTGGTAAAGGAATTACGTTTGATTCCGGAGGACTCGATATCAAGACCTCGTCGGGAATGCGGCTGATGAAGAAGGATATGGGAGGATCGGCGGCGGTTGTCGGCGTGGCGCTGTATGCGGCTCTAACGCAACCCAACTGTCCTCTCGATTTCTATCTCGCACTTGCGGAAAATGCGGTGAGTGAGCGGAGTTACCGCCCAGGCGACATCCTGACGGCACGGAATGGATCGACCGTGGAGATACATAACACGGATGCGGAAGGACGGTTGGTTCTTGCTGATGCGCTTGACGTCGCCATCACCCAGAAAGACAAACCAGGAGCCGTGATCGATATTGCGACGCTAACAGGTGCCATCAAGGTCGGGCTTGGCAGTCAGTTGGCGGGCCTCTTTTCCAATGATTCCCAATTCGCCTCGGCCCTCGCGGAGAGTGGACAAAAAGCGGGTGATCCGGCATGGATCATGCCACTTTATCAAAAATATCGCGGCCAGCTGGATTCCGGATTTGCAGAGATGGTCAACGCCGCGGATGGCTTTGGAGGCGCTGTGACGGCGGCCTTGTTCCTGGAAAAATTTGTGGGCGCGACCCCGTGGGCCCATTTCGATATCTATGCGTGGAAGGATTCTCCTGACGGCGCCTGGTTGGAGCCGGGAGGAAGCGGTCAGGCCGTACTCGGTGTCATCGAGTGGCTGCAGTCTGAGTCGGGGAGGCTGAAAGAGGGAAATGGAAATAAGGAGGCCTGAGGTCTCATCCTCGATTCCCTAAATTCCCCAAGATCTAGACCAATCGGTACCTTCATATTTTTTCGTCAGTCTGTCACTGTCACTCAAGAGTTCTTCACAGGGGGCCGCGGAATCTGGATCAGCCGTGCCGGCGGCTGCACCGGAGCTGCTGCCAGCTGCAGAACCGGCCGCACTTGAGTTTGGAAACAGAGCCTGCGGAGGTCGTGACCATTGGCGCGGCCAGCCCGCCGCCACATTTAAGTTTTCAACGGTGCCCGGCAAAATCCCATAATATTTTAATAAGTCAGCTGAGACGGGCCCATTCGCATCAAATTCAATATTCAAGGTGAACGTCACGCCGCTCACATTCTGATCCTGAAACTCGAGCGTGAACCTGCGGTTGCCATTTCTGAGCGGTACCAGGGTCAGTTTATCGATTTGCAACGGAGGACCCATCAAATGGCCAATGACTTCCCGCACTTCTCCATGCGGAGTCCGCCCGCTGGGATCAAAGTCGGCAACAAAGCCCATAGCGAAATACTTGAAAGTAACCGTTACGACTTCTCCTTGAACGCATAACGGCCCGACAAGAAAAACGGCGAAGATCAAACGCAGGCCAAATACAAGCGTCGATGAGCGGCTCTTCCGAGCGCTAGGCAATTGTAACGTCCTAACCAATGTGGATTTCACCGGTGGCAACATTCATCAGAGCGCGCAAAAAATCAACATCCATAAAAGTCACAGAGATTGTACTTGCAAAGTTTACTGTCCAAGTCCTTACTTGGTTCCTTTTTGGGAGCTTCGTACGGATCTACCGCGGCCGATAGCCGAAGAGCTGGCGCTCCTCAATCAACCGCCGGACTTTTTCCGGAACAAGTGTTTTCCATCGGGCGTCGCCACGCGCGAGTAGCTCGCGTACATCGGATGAGTGAATTGAGGTATCCAAATCATCGCACTCCAAGACATCCGTGATCCATTCGTTATGAACCAGGTGCTTGTAGAGATATTGGAGCTTCGGTGAAGGGTGGAACGTTTTCGCCGTCGCGCAGATCTTGTCGTCCTTGTAGGGATAAACAAAGACCCGCGTTTTTTCGTCGAAGAGGCGGCTCATGCCTTCGAGAATTCCACCGGGGAGCTCCTCGTAGAAGCCCTCGTCAAACATTTTCGGTAAAAGCGACGCGCCCACAACAATGCCCACAGGACCGGCCGTGTTTTGTCTCAAAAAACTTTTCAACTGGTAAAAGTAGCGAAAACTCGAGATCAGCACCTCTTGTCCCAAGGCCGCCAAGGTGTCCACTCGGTGGAGGAAGTCCTCATCATTCACACTTCCGTCTTCGACCGCCAGACTGTTCATGGGAATATCAAAGAGCACCCGGGGTTCAGCTCCCTCAACCATGGGGTGACGGCGGAACTGGTCCAGCACTTTGTTCAAAATCTCCAAATTTGAATTGGTGATGGGACGAAAGCTTCCACGTTGAACCAAAACGGCTTGCCGAAACAGGGCGTCGGCGGCGTGTTCGGTTTCACACCGCGGACCAAAGAGAACCGCCTCGGTCAAACGCTGCTTCACCAATTCTAGGCTGAGAAGGCGATTGTCCAAATGCGCGAGATCCGGGCCATGGAACCGGATCATGTTGACTTCAATACGTCGGGTGCTGAGGCTCTCGATCAAAAACGAGATTCGTTCTTCCGCCCGATCCGGTGGCAAGAAGGCCATGTGGATCAAGTTGACTCCAAGCACGCCCAGAGCCTCTTGCTGTTGGAGGCGGTAGCGATCCCAAAGTTTCACATGTAAGATAATGTCATTGGACGGCCCTCCCGGACGCGTTTGAAAACGAATTCCCATCCAGCCGTGGGACTTGGCTTGCCCATCCTGACTGCTGGCCGTGGCTACGGTATCGGCAAATGCGAAAAAACGGGTGTGATGTCCCCGCTGCCCCTGCAAACGTTCTTGCAGAAGGCTGAATTCGTGTTCGAGCATTCGCAACAGGCGCGCCTCGCAAACATAGCGCGTTTCCTTGCCGTAGATTTCGTCGCTGAAAGTCATGTCGTAGGCGGAAATGGACTTCGCAATCGTGTGCGAAGCTCGCCCTGCTTGGAAGAAGAGGCGAGCCACTTCCTGACCCGCTCCAATTTCCGCGAACGTGCCATAGATGGAATCGTCGAGATTGATTTGCAAGGCTTTCTTGGTCGGGCTGTAGTCACGCTGATCCATAGAGGTTCACATTATCAGCCTGATTCCAGCCCGACCAGGTTCTTTTTTTTGCGGTCAGTCGCAACGAATCAGTTTGCCCGATTGAATCAACTGCTCGGTGAGCTGGGTGACTGGCCGGGAGTTAGCTGGATCCTGGCCCCAATACTGGCGCAGGTCACGCTGGTAAGCGAACTTCTTCATATTCACTAGGCTGATTCGCTGCCATTCCACATCAACAACCTTGAAGTTTCGAGTGTTCACCACCACCATAAGGGATTTGTTATTCACGGTCGCCGCAACGCCCACGCGTTCGCTGCCGCGCGGGACCGTGCGCGCGGAGACGGAATGCTCACGGCTGCGCACACCTGAAAGAGTTGTAAAGAACTCGGAGACCACAATCGAGGGCACCAGTGCCATGAACGCGCGAATCCCTTCACGATCGCGCGCCAGGGGGCCCCCGTACTACACACATCGGCTACGGAAGACAACCCGTTGGGGGAGGTGACGACGATTTAGGCTTTCAGTTCCTGGTCACGAAGTTCGCGACGCAGTACTTTTCCCACGTTGGTCTTCGGCAACTCTTGGCGAAACTCGACAAAGCGAGGAACTTTGTACCCTGTCAGATTTTGTTTGCAGTGGGCCAGAATCTCATCCTTTGTCAGCGAAGTATCCTTAGGCACCACGAACACCTTAACGGCCTCCGTGGAGTGGGGATCCGGAACACCGATCGCGGCGGCTTCGAGCACCTTGGGATGAGCGACAACCACCTCTTCGATTTCGTTGGGATAGACATTGAACCCGGAAACAAGGATCATATCTTTCTTTCGGTCAACGATCTTGATAAATCCATCGGCGTCCATCACCCCGACATCGCCTGTGGCCAGCCATCCATCGGAACTCAGGATTTTCGCGGTTTCCTCGGGGCGTTGCCAATAGCCCTTCATGACCTGTGGTCCTTTGATGCAGATCTCTCCGGCGTCACCCAGCGACGCCTCGTGCCCGTCTTCCTTTACCAGTTTGATATCCGTCGAGGGCAACGGAATCCCGATCGTGCCAATCTTGTCCGTCCCGTCAATGGGATTACAGCTGGCCACGGGCGAGGTTTCGGTCAAGCCATAACCTTCAACAATCAGGGTCTGAGTCCGTTTTTTCCAGGCTTCGGCCACCGGGCGCTGCAGAGCCATGCCTCCAGCCACACTCACCTTAAGGTGAGAAAAATCGATTTTGTCGAAATCCGGGTGATTCATCAGCGCCGTATAAAGAGTATTTAAAGCCGGAAAGAGCGTGAAGCGATTGCGGCGCAGAGTTTTAATAAAGGCCGGGATGTCACGTGGATTGGTGATCATCAGATTGGTGGCGCCATAATACATCATGGCCAGCGCGTTCACGGTGAGAGAAAAGATATGGTAGAGGGGAAGAGCGAGTATCGCCACCTCTTGTCCCATTTCCAGGCTCGGCTTCATCCACTCCGCGATCTGCAGCATGTTGGCGAGGATGTTCCGGTGAGTGAGCATGGCCCCCTTGCTGACGCCGGTTGTCCCTCCCGTATACTGAAGGAAGGCCAGGTCTTCGGGAGCGCATCGCACGGGTTGGAAGCTGGCTTCGGCGCCGAGATCGAGGGCCTGATAAAACCCATAGGCTCCCGGCAGGTGATACGGGGGAACCATCTTCTTCACGTGTTTCACAATGCTGTTTACAAGGAGGCTCTTCGGAAATCCGAGGAGGTCTCCAACCCCGGTCACCACCACGGTGCGGATGTCAGTTTCCGGAAGGATTTCCTGAAGGAGGTGGGCGGAATTGGCCAAAATCACAATCGCTTTGGCGCCGGAATCCTTGAACTGATGCTTCATTTCGCGGGCGGTATAGAGGGGATTGGTATTCACCACCACCAGGCCAGCGCGAAGGGCTCCGAAAAGCACGATCGGGTATTGAAGGAGGTTGGGCATCTGAATGGCGACCCGATCTCCCTTCTTCAACCCCGCGACGTTCTGCAGGAATGAGGCAAAGTCGGCCGAGAGGTAGTTGAGATCTTCAAAGGTGATTTCGGTGCCCATGTTCACGAACGCGGGCCGATCCCGGTACTTATGAACGCTCTCATCAAAGAGTTCGTTGACTGAAGAATATCGGTTTACATCGATTTCGTGAGCCACGCCTCGAGGATAGCTTTTTAGCCAGGGTCTTTCCATAATTCCCCTCCCACTTCGGATTTCAATGCCATGCTACTCTTTGAGTCTTGACAGAAACTTGTGGACTTTCCAAGCCCTATTTCGGCATAACTTCGCCAATGCTCGTACAAAGTCAAAGCGTTTACGTCAGCACGGCTCTCAGGTACTGGAATCCGCGTTGGGACGAGGTCCGCAACCAGGCGGTCTACAGAGATCTAAGTTTCCCAGTGGGAGTTGGCAGTAACCTCAGGGTGGATTTGAGTGTCCGGTCGGCAACGGGCCACGAATGTGATCTGGGACCGGCTCTTGCGCACGTGAAACGACTCTGTGATCATAGGACCTTTCATGTGGATCATGAAGCGTTTCACGATCGGCCGGCCACACTCGAAGCGGTCACAATGTTTCTGGCGCGCGAAATTTTCCCAATCGAGCCATCAGGGGGTGTTTGGGTTTATCTCAAAGCATGGGAAAGTGATCGGTTGGGATGTCAGGCCAGTCCTGGAGACGAGAAGGTGGATTTGGAATTCCGGGTCCTCAATCTGCATCTGAAATGTCGAGTGGAAATCGATCCGGAATCGGGGCTCGGATTGCCGCGATCGGAAGCTATCCGAGCGGTGCGCAAGGTCTTCTCACGCTTCTCAGATCCCGTTAGTCACGATGAGAAGCAGTGGAGTGCCGCGCTCTTTGCCGCTCTCCACATCGAGTTGCCCACCTTGATTGATCTGCAAATTGACTTGGGTCGTCAAAGGTTTCTTGCCGTGAGTCCTTCATCTTAAACCGACACCGCCGTATAATATCTTATCCATTCAGGCATGTATGCCAGGAGAATTATATGCGAAAGCCAAGCTTGAGATTGCTGATGGCCGCCTTGTCTTTTTTGGGGATGACGATGACTGTGGGTTGCAAGTCCAATCCCCACAAAGCCCGGGACATCGAAACCCGCCTGGATAAGGAGGAGAGCGTCACCGGGAATGAAAAGGTGGGGGTTAAAGGTGGCAATATGATTGTTCAAAAGAAAGTGGCCATGAACGAGGAGCTGCGCCGGCTCCAGTATGAGGTCTACGATTTGGAGGATCGGGTTTATGGAAATCGACAGTATGGTTCAAAAGGCCTTTATGGCGCGCTTAAGGCCTGCCGCGAGGAGCTGGTCTCCAAGAAACTCGGAGGCGATGGCAAGCTAATGTGGACCGAGCCCATCGATCGGGTGACGGATAAAGAAGACGATTTCAATATTGGCGTGGACGAGAAGGATCGAATTGTCGGTGTTTCCGAGGAGTTCTTGCAGGATCGGTTGGCTCGCTTTAAGAAGTACAAGCAGGTTTTGAACAAGAGGCAGGACGAGTACGAAGAAAAACTGGAGATTTGCGACGCGGACCTCAAAGCGAAGAAGGAGAACCTGACGAGTGCGGCTGAGTAGGCCCTATGGGATTCTGGCGGCGATCCTTTTGATACCCGTTCCGGGAGCGATCCAAGCCCTTCCTTCACTCCTTGCTGAAGGAAGCCATTGTGTCGCGTATCACGCCAAGAAAACCGTTTTCTTTTTCTTTAGTGGGTCTTCGATCGTGGGCCGCAACTGTGATATTTCAGCCCAGGTCCTTCCCGAAGTGGGTGGACTCTACCATATTGAGGTCAATATTCCTGTGCGTGGATTTGACAGCGGCGAAGAGGAGTTGGACGAAGATGTAATGGAGCTCTTGCGCGCCAAGGAGAGGCCAGAGTTGACCTTTCGTTCGAAGCCCCGGTCCGCGCAGGCCTGGCGTGATCTTTTCGCCAAGGGCGAGTTCGAACTCGACGGTGAGCTCCAGATCGGGACCTCGCCCTATCCCGTGAAGTTCAAGACCCAGTACGTGGAGCGCGAGGGTGTGGCGGAAGTGGATGGTGTCACAAGCGTGCGTTTTTCCGATTTCGGAATCAAACCGCCCTCGGTCATGGGTGGCGTGTGGGCCAAGGCCCAACCGGATCTGGAATTGCATTTTCATCTCACCAGTCAACGGATTTTGGGAGCGGACTCGATCCGGCTCTCCAAATCCAGTTCGGATGTGGATTCGGAACAGAAAGGGCAGCAATGAGCTTTAAATTGGTCCTGATTCGTCATGGAGAAAGTCAGTGGAATAAGGAGAACCGGTTCACGGGATGGGTGGATGTGGATCTCAGCGAAAAAGGACGCGAAGAGGCCCGGCAAGCGGGGCGCCTTCTCCAGCAGGGAAATTTTGAATTCGACTTGGCTTACACTTCCGTACTGAAGCGCGCCGTCCGCACGCTATGGCTGGCCATGGACGAGATGGAGGCGATGTACCTCCCTGTGAAAACCTCCTGGCGCCTGAATGAAAGGCATTATGGTGGCCTGCAAGGTCTCAACAAGAGTGAAACGGCGGCGAAGTATGGAGACGAGCAGGTCAAAATTTGGCGGCGGAGTTATGATACCCCGCCACCCCTGTTGACCGATGCGGAATGGGAGAAGCAGCGCCGTGAACCCCGTTTTCGCACGGTGCCTCCCGATGAATTTCCTCGCGGTGAGACTTTGAAGACGACCCTGGACCGGCTGCTTCCGTTATGGACCGGTGAGATGATCCCACGATTGAAAGCTGGGGAGCGCCTTCTGGTTGTGGCACATGGAAATTCCCTGCGCGCATTGATTCAACATCTTGAGAAGATGACACCGGAACAGATCATGGAACTCAATGTTCCAACCGGTATTCCCTTGGTCTACGAGTTGGACAAAGATCTGAACGTCAAGACCAAGAGCTATCTTGGCGACCCCGAAGCGATCGCAAAAGCGCAAGAGGCCGTGGCTCGGCAGGGCCAAGCGCGCGCGTGAGGACCTACGCGGACCCGCGTCTTGTCCATTTTGAATGGCTTTGCAGCATATCCCGGCGTGTCCAGGGCCTGTCATGTCGTCCCTGTCACGACCCTGTCACGCCATTGACGTGGAAGCCGTCCCGGCGGAATTCGGAGTCGGACTACTCGCAGACCAGAACTTTGGCTCGATATCCAGCACATGGTGCAAAGCCTCTTCCACAGTTTCGGCAAAGACGAAGGCGAGAGCTTTGCGGACCTCTTCCGGAACCTCTTTAAGGTCGCGCTCGTTACGTTTAGGTAACAGCACCTTTTCGATGCCAGCCCGATGAGCGGCGATAACCTTTTCTTTGATCCCTCCCACCGGCGTGACGGCCCCACGAAGCGTGATCTCACCCGTCATCGCCAGCTTTGAGCTCACAGGTCGGTTAAGAAGCAGACTCGCGAGCGCGGAAAGCATGGCCACGCCGGCGGAGGGACCATCCTTTGGAATCGCTCCCGCCGGTACGTGCAGGTGGATGTCCTCGCGATCATGGGCAAACGACTGTGCGGCTCCGGCTAAACGTGAGCGGACTAAGGTCAGCGCAATCTGAGCGCTCTCCTTCATCACCTCACCCAGTTTTCCCGTTAGGATGAGTTTCCCCGTACCCGGCATATGGCTGGATTCCAGGAACAGGATTTCGCCCCCCATCGGGGTCCATGCCAAGCCCGTGACCACACCCGGAGGATTGCTCCTGCCAACAATTTCATCCAGGAAGCGATCCGGACCAATGAGGTCTTCAAGATCGGGGAGATCCACATGCACCATCCCCTGATTTTTCAGAATTTCTTCCGTGCTGGCGCGCACCACGCCCCCAATCAGGCGTTGAAGTTCACGCACGCCGGATTCGCGTGTGTAATTGGAGATCATCCTGAGCTGGGCGGCCTCGGAGATCTCAAGCTGTCCGGGCTTTACCCCGTGCTCCTCGAGTTGCTTCGGTACCAGATGCGTGCGGGAAATATGGAGCTTTTCAGCTGTCGTATAGCCGGAAAGCGTGATCACCTCCATCCGGTCCAACAGGGGCGCTGGTATGGTGTCGGTGCTATTGGCTGTCGCGATAAAGAAAACTTTTGAGAGATCAAAGGGCACGTCCAGGTAGTGATCCACAAACGCGTTATTCTGTTCCGGATCAAGCACCTCCAACATTGTCGCGGTCGGATCACCCCCCCAACCTCGGGTCATTTTGTCGATTTCATCGAGCATAAACACGGGATTGTTCTCACCCGCCCGCTTGATCCCATCGATAATGCGACCGGGGAGCGCTCCCACGTAAGTGCGCCGATGGCCCCGAATTTCGGCATCATCACGCACTCCTCCCAAGCTCACGCGGACAAACTTGCGGCTCATCGCGCGCGCGATGCTGCGGCCCAAGCTCGTCTTTCCCACTCCCGGCGGCCCCACAAAGAGCAAAATACTGCCTTTCTTCTCCTTAAGTTTCAGAACGGCCAGATGTTGCAAGATGCGCTTTTTAATCTTCTCCAAGCCATAGTGATCCTCTTCAAGGACCCTGCGGGCCTCCTCAAGATCGACCACAACATCCGCGGACTGGCTCCAGGGGAGGGCCACGAGCAAATCAAGATAATTGCGGATCACGTGATATTCCGGAGACTGCTGACCCATCGTCTCGAGACGCTGCAACTGCTCCAGCGCGATCTTCTCCACGTCCTCGGGCATTTTCGCATCGCGGATCTTGGTCTGGTAGTCGTCTCCGCCACTTCGCTCTTTGTCGCCAAGCTCTTCTTGAAGAGTTCGGATTTGCTCGCGCAAGATCGCGTCGCGGTGCTGTTTGCCCAAGCGAGTGGAGAGTTTCTCGTTCACTTCTTTTTGCAGTTTCAATTCCTCGCGGAACTGAACCATTTGCTCCAAGAGTGCCAGGAGACGGTTCTTAAGGGAGGTCATTTCCAACAGCTCTTGCTTACGCGCCAGCTTCATCTCCATGTGCTGCGCCACGAGGTGGGTCAGGAACACGGGATCTTCAATGGCTGCGAGCAGGCCTGCTAAGCGGTCATTCTGTCCAGGCAGCAGTTCAAAAATTTCTTTGCCAAGGCGTTTGAGATTCTCCACAAGGGCACGTAATGTCTCTCCGTCGACGTCACGGACGTCTTCCAGGTTTTCACCGTGGGCTTGATAGTAACCATTCACGTCCTCAAACCGGCTGATGGAAAATCGATTGATTCCCGTCATGACGAGCTGATACCCGCGCTCCGCGGCGCCTTCGTGGCGATCAATCCGAGTGACAACGCCAATGCGGAAGAGTTCTTCAGCCGTCGGTTCATGATCCGTGACATCATGTTTTTGCGTGACGAGTACAACCCATTCCGAGCCCGATTTTAAAGCGGCTTCCAGCGCCATGCGGCTACGCGGACGGCCCACCACGACGGGCATGGTTTGCCCCGGGTAAAGTACCATGTTCCGCATCGGAATTACGGGAAAGGGACCAATTGGGAGAATGCTTTTGGTATTCATAGGAGCAATTTGAAGCGGGCGCGCTCAGAGTCAAGGTATATAAAAATGACTTATGTCTCAGATAAATGACTAGATAAAAAGTCCAACAACGGCGCCGGTCAGCATCGAGGCGAGCGTCCCGCCGATCAACGCCCTTAAACCCAAGCGCGCGAGATCAGCGCGACGCGTGGGCGCCAGTGGGGAAATGCCGCCAATTTGTATGGCAATAGAGGCAAAGTTCGCAAATCCACTTAGCGCATAGCTCATCAAAATAAAAGTGCGGTCGCTCACCCGTGCCGAGAGATCGGACAAATGGCTGTAGGCCACGAATTCGTTTAATATCGTCTTTTCCCCAAGCAATCCGCCGGCGAGCGCGATTTCATCGTAAGGGACGCCGATGATCCAAGCCACCGGAGCGAACAGCCAACCTAAAATCAGCTGAAAGGAGAGCTTGACGGGGCCTCCGGTGCGCAGGTCTTCCGGGATCAGAGCTTGACCCCAGCTGGCAAACCCAATCGCGTCACCAATCAGTGCAAAAACGGAATTGGCGGCCGCGATGAGCGCAATGAAGGCCAGCAGCATAGCCGCGACATTCAATGCCAGAGTTAGGCCCTCACCGGCACCCTGAGCCGCAGCATCAATGAGATTGGCATGAGGGCTGTGTTTGGACTCCTGGGGGATGGTGCCGTAAGTTTGAGGGCGAGCGGTTTCAGGCACAAGGATTTTGGAGAAGAGTAAAGCCGCAGGTGCGCTGAGAATACTGGCTGTCAATAGATGTCCTCCGATCTCGGGTATACGGTCGCGCAATAAAATCACATACGCGGCCAAGACGCCGCCCGCTGTATTGGCCATCCCGCCCACCATCACGCAAAGCAGTTCGGAACGGGTCATGGCCGCCAAAAACGGCTTGATCACCAAAGGCGCCTCCGTTTGGCCAACAAAAATGTTGGCCGCTGCGGCCAGAGTTTCCGCGCCTGAAGTTTTCATCGTCCGTTGCATGACGAGCGCGAAGGCATGAGTGATTTTTTGCATAATTCCAAGATGGTAAAGAACGGACATGAGGGAACTGATAAAGATGATCGTGGGGAGCACCTGCACCGCGAAAATAAAACCGAAGCTGTCTTTATCCAAGAGATTGCCGAAGACAAAGCGGCTGCCCTCGAGAGTGAACGCAATGGTCGCATTGATTGCGTTGTTCGCGGCCTCAAAAAGAAAAAAGAGGGGACCGGAGAATCCCAACGCCGGGATCCCCAGAACGAGAACGCAGAACAGAATCTGAAGCGCCACACCCCAGGCCACCAGCCGCGCGGGAAAGCGGCGCCGGTTTTCCGAGAGCAACCAGGCAAGCCCGATGAGAACGAAGATACCGAGAAGAGAGGTGAGCCGGTAAAGCATGGGCCGAAAGATTAACTGGTGTGGAACGCCAGTCAAAGACTAAATCATGGGAACAAGTTTAACCAGGATCTTAAACTCCTTGGCTACCTTAAACCCACGCCCATCGTTGACGAGATAAACGTAGCTTTCCGCTCCCACGCCAAGCAGCGCCACAATCCGGTAAAGACTTCCGGCCACGCGCATCTCCTCACCCACTTTCCGCGGCAAGAGTTTGCGCAACTCCCTCTGGCGAGAATCCAGCCAGGCTCGCACTAGGGGATGAATCTCATCGTAGGAGCTGAGGCTTGAATGCTCAGACGACTTCTCTCCTGCCATCGAGGCGGTTAGCCCTTCAATACAAGAGTGCCAAAATCGAGCGTCCGCCGACGGCGGCGGAAAAAGAACCGAGGCAACGCCGAAACTGACGACCAAATGTCTGAATCTTCTTCGAAGACGGACAAGCATGGCCTTTTATGCAAGTGCAAAGCGCCGGCCACACCAATCCCGCATGGGAGACGAGATAGCGAACCCTCATACGCTCTTCCTCTTTTCTAGGAACGGAATAATTTCAAGGAGTGCCGTTCATTGTCGGTCACGGTTCCCTACGGTCCTGCCGCGCCGCTTAGCCGGTACGAAGGTTACTCAACTTGTGTTCCGACGTCCCTCAGTTTCGAAGGTACATCAGTTGCTGGCCCGTCCGGTCGCACTTGCCACCTCCTCCTAACCCGTCCCCTTCAAATCAAAATCGGCCCCACTCACAAAGGACTTCGGCGCCGGACGCGCCGAAGTCAGCCCGCGCAAGGACGGCCACATTCCCGCACCACCACGATCGGCTGCTCCGGAGAAAAGCTACGCGCATCCATTTTTCTCTTCTCTTCTTCCCTTGCTTTCTTTTCTCTACTCTTCTCTGCTTCACTTCCATTTCCAAATCCGCTCCACTCCACTCCACTCCACTCTCCCACACACCACTTGTCTCTCCTCCTGAAGCAAGACGACATATCTATTTTTTATTTGACATGGTAAAAGCACAAAAACACCCGATCTTGCACGACTTCCAAAACATCCCACAGCAGAGCTCTTGCCACTCCTCATGTCTCCACAATGAACCGTTTCCTTCAACTCCACCATCCTTCGTGCACAGAACCCAAACACCCCTTCAATGAGGCGTATACGACGTCCAATCCGCCTCCCAAAACCCGTGCTAATGTACACGCAAGCAAAGCAAGCGGAGGTAGAGAAAGCATGTTCCAACCCCATATGACCGATCACGAAGTGGAATCCCATCTTGAGCAAGCCGTACGCGAAGAGCGTACGCATCGCCAAAGACATCCTGCTCCTCATCCGAATGGCAGAGGACCGAAAAATCTTTGCCAAGCGCGGATTCAGCTCCATGTTCGAATATCTCACCAAACACCACAAATACTCCGAAGGTGCTGCCAATCGCCGCATCCAAGCCGCACGACTCCTGACCCAAGTCCCGCAAGCCCAAGAAAAACTCGAGTCCGGAGAGCTGAACTTAAGCACCCTCAACCAGGCTCAACGCATATTCACAGCGCAAGAGAAAGCTTCTGACCAAAAACTTACAGCCGAGCAGAAAGCCGAGGCCCTCTTCAGGATCGAATCCCAATCCACCACTCGAGCTGAACAAACTCTGCTGGCTCTGTTTCCCGCCGCCGCCTCTCATGTGGGTCAAGAGCGAATCCGCACCCTCAGCGCAGACACCTCACGCCTCAACACTACGCTTTCCAACGAAGTGCGGGAGCGCTTCGAGAAGGTACGGGATCTCCTCTCACACACCCTTCCCAATGCTAAGTTCATCGACGTGGCCGATTGCCTTATGAAGCGCTTTCTTGAGGAGCATGAGCGGCAGATGCAGAAGGCGTCCGAACGGGAGGCCCGGATGAAAGAACGCGAGGCCGGCCGGGTGAAGGAACGAGAAGTTCAGGTCAAGGAGAAAGACGATCCTATACCGGCCATAGATGTCAGAGTTCGCACCAGCTCGAGGTGGATCATGTCCTGCCCCGCGCCCTCGGCGGAGGCCATGAGCTCTCCAACCTAAGATGTCTTTGTGATGTGCACAATCGACTCATGGCGGATGTTTAGCTCGGAACGGAATGGGCGAACCGCTGGCGTTCCTAACGAGGCACCTTGGTCGTGTCTCATCATGAGACGCCGGGAGTGACTCATTTTTAAATGGGAGCCTATGTATATAAAGGAGATGTAGCCGTTCCTCTCCTTCGTGCATAATGTAAGGAGTGTTCTAACTCTAGAGAGGAAGCCGTGGTCCAGGTGTTCACGCTGGTACTTGTTCACTTTGCTATCAGTTTTGCCGTCTCCGCGCCTGCGGAATCTCCTCAATGTAAGGCCGTCGGCGGCGGCGATGGCGGAGCACTGGGGATTTGCAAACAGCGGCGCTGTATGGCCGAAACCCGTTGCCGGGAGGCCGCCGAGATGGTGAAGGTGGGGTCTGATACAGCGGCCCAGGCTGTGGGTGTGAGACATACGGCTAGTGACAAGATCAGCGTTCCCGCATTTGAACTTGCCGACGTTTCACAAAAGAGCAAGGCCGCTTACGAAAAGGCCGTTACCTATTGCCGCGAGCGGAAATCCGACCAGTGCGATCAATCCTGTGATCCTTCGAAAGATCAGAACAAGGCCAAGGAGCTCGAACAAGAAAAGAAAGGCTGTAACGAGGAGATCGGAAAAACAATCTTAGAACTTCAAAAGGGCGGCCTGGACGCACAAACTGCTGAGAATAAGTCCGACAACACGGGAAAGCAGTCGGAATCGGGAGGTATGCCGCCCGGGCAGGCTCCGCAAGGTGGAGGCGGAAGCGGATCAGAAGATTCGCGTTCGTCACCTCCGCCCAGTCCTGCACCGCCCTCACAATCTCCGTTTCCATCACTCCCGACTCAAGCGCAGCCAACAAAAGAATCCAAAGAACCGGCGGCCGAACCGCAAGCGGGATTCGCGGAAGAACTCAATTGCACCAACGCGCAGGCCTCAAGTCGCCAAGAATGTATCAGTGATATCGAGACCTACTGCGGTCCCGCGGGTTCCGCGGCGGGCACGTCGAGCCTAAGCACGGATGCGAGCGGTGCCTCAAGCACAGTGAAAGCGGGCGCGGGATTGGGAAGTGCCTTTTGCCGACAGCATCTTGCGGGTGATTTCTGCGTCAAGAATCCAAGCCGGAAGAACTGTGGTCGTTGTGCGCACCTGTACACCAAGAATTCAAACCTTGAGGCCAGCGAATTGCAGGCGTTGTGTAATGAGTGCTCGGACTACGATCCGATGTTTGCCGATCCCACGATTGCTCAGGCCTGTACCAAGAAAGACCCTTGGCCCAAGGGCGCCCACGCTGGCTTCGCCCCCACCTCCGTTGGCGCGAGCGCGGGTGGAGGAACTACGAGCCAAAGCACGGCGGCATCCGGAGAGGTCACTCTCGACAAAGAGGCAATGAAGGAGGCCACATCTCAATTTAAAAATTTGCGTGAGGGACTCACGGCTGCTGTAGATGGTGGCGGTGGCGGAAGCAGCGGAAGCGAAGGCTCCTACTCTAACGGAAGCTCCTCGTCCTATGGTTCTCTAACAGGCCTTCACCCTGGAAGCATGAGTGGGGTAGACACACGGTCGATTTCCAGTACAGGGGAAGCCGCGCCTTCGGATGTGGAAACTCAGTTTGGACCCAATGTGTTTTCGATTTCCAGCGCTGTCATTCAAGCTCGTTGTTCCCAAGGTAAGTTTCTGCATTGTGGGCCGCGTAAGTGAAGCTGTCTCACAATGAGACAGGCAAGACCGACTGAACAAAATGTGATGCGGCAGCGGAAGGACGAGCGAATAGTACAGAACGAAACGGAACGAAGCAGAAAGAATAGAAGAAATAGAAAGAAAGGCCAAATGGACCCTACAGCGATCACGAGATTACATGTCTCAACTAAAGTCATGCGTCCGCAGGGCCGATACTTTTTTATGAGCAAGGACATATTTATGCGTCTGATTCCATCAAAACGCATCATGAGAATCGCTGTGGCCGTGCTAATTTCACCTCATTTGGGATTTCCGGCATTTGCTGGCGGTCAAACGGGCGATCCTGGAGCACCTGAAGCTGGCGGTGGCGGACCAGGCGGCGGTCCATCTTTAACACCGCCTGCTGGAGCTGGTGGCGCTCCACTGCCTCTTGGAGGCGCTCCCGGAGCACCAGGTGGGGCAGGCGGCGTCCCGCCAGGCACCCCAGGTTTCCCTCCTCCTGCTGGTGGCGGACAGCCCCAGGGACAGGAAGGGGAGGACCGATGCTATTCGAAGCTGGTCAAAGAGTGCGAGCACTATGAACGTGGAGCCCTTCAGGGATTAGGCGGCGGATTAGCGGCCGCCAATCAAGGCGGATTGCAATCGCGGGCGGCGGGGCAAGAGCAGGCCTTAGGTACGACGGTCGCCCAGCTTCAGGCCGCTCGGGCGGAATGTAAAAAGAGAAAAGATCGGTGCGAGGAAGAATGCAAGAATGTCCAGCCTGAGGAGAAACGAAAAAAAGAGACGGAATACTGTCTCGCGTTTTTGGCTTGGGTCATTGACAGCAAATTAAAGGGACAGCAGGACTATTATTCCAGTGTCGCGAACAAAACCGGCGAGGTCGCAAACAAAGCGCAGGGACAGGGGCAGGGTCAAGGAGAGGGAATGAGTCCTCTGGCCGCGGGCCTGATCGGCGCCGCTCTCGGGGCGGGTATGGCCCTTCTTGCCAGCAAACTTATGGGTGGAGACGACGATGATAAGGATGAGAACAAGGACACCACCACGTCCACAGATGGATCGACGACTGGTGGTGGGGCATCGTACGACTGCAGCACGGACTCGGAAAACAAGGCATACAAACTCGAAGGTTGTAACGAGCACCTTGTTGACGCCTGCATAAAGAAGATTAACGACAAAACCTATGGTGCTGACACCAAATGCACGAACTTTACAGCGCGTTATTGTGGTTCAACCGGATCCACAACCACTACGGATACGACTAAGGACGACTTAGGAGACGGGCTCTCCACGGCGAGTACGGCGGGGACGGAGGGAGCCGTTGGAGAGGGCCTTGGCACGGACTATTGTCAGCTGGCATTTGGCTGGGGCTATTGCTACGACTCGAGCGCAAAAATGAAGAAAACCTACGAAATGTGCCCGAGCTGCTTACGCCTAAAGAAAAACAAATCCTTGGTTTGTGAGGATGATCCAAGTGCCTGCTTGGCGCAGAACTCGCCCGCCCAGATTGAGAAAGCCGAAGAAACTTGCCCGGGTGATCCCGCGTTTTCTGACCCCACCTATGCGGCTGGCGGTGGCGCGCAAGTTCCAAAAGAGGCCAACCAAGGCGGGTCCCTCCCGGCCGTGATTTTGCCGCAAAGCCAATCGGAAGGTCATGGTACAGGGTCTACCTCGGTGTCCGCATCGACCTCGGCTTCCGGGGCCGGATCCCCGGGCTCGAAGCGTCTGGCGGCGCGTGCGACGGGAGCGTCGGAAGGGGCCGCTCGCGAAGGCCTGAACGCCGGCGCCTCACGTGGCGCGAGTTCATCCGGCTCGTCCTCGAGCGTAAGCTTGTCTTATGCCAGTGTGAATGGCGAGAGAGGCACGGCGTCCGTGTCCGGGACGGGCGGTGGCGGTGAATACGGTCCCGCCAGCACTGGCCCTGCGGCAGATGTTCAGGGGCGTTTTGGTCCCAGCGTCTTCGCGTTGGGAACCGAGGTCATTCGCAAGCGGTGCGAAGCTGGCAAATTCTTGAATTGTCCCTGAGTCGCTGCCCCGGAAGTTCTGAGCTTTTGAGCTTCCGGAAGAGCAGGATCAACGTGGAAGTCAGCGCAAAAGATAAGGCCACACACGTTCAATAAGGGTCACGTCTTCACCGCGACAGGCCTGCTCGGCGCAGCGCTTGGAGCGTCGGCAGCCGTTCTCGTATACGAAATCCATTTCTCCCCGGACAAGAACTCCCTCAACCTCTCCCGTGTGAGAATTGAAGACGGCGGAACCGGAATTGCCGCCGTAGGTGTCGAGATTGGCAATCAGGAACTCGCTCTTGACCTGGCGAACTTCGGCGCCCGGCGCGATTTTCAACGGCAGACCCGATGGATGTCCAATCACGGTCAGCGCATCGCCAACACCCGGTTTGCCCTGCCGGCGCAGGGGCAGCGGTGCCACTTGGGTCACGGCCCTATCCAGCCGTACGACCGCGAAGTCTTCACCATCGGAATCGGCCACCGAGTGGATCAGATGGGCGCAGGAGTAAATCGCATCAGTTGAGACCCGCCGCGGTTTATCGCCCGCGTCCTCAAGCCGAAAGCCGAACACAAAGCGGGTGGCGGCGCAGCCCGTTCCCTCACGCACGCAGTGCCCGGCCGTGACGACAACATCCGGCGCCACCAGGAAGCCCGAACAGAAGGCGGCGGTTTCCTGTTCGAAAAAGGGCTCATTCGAGCACAGGCCCATGCTGGACCCATAACCTGAAGTTTGAATTTCCGCCCACTCGCCTCTGACATTCACCTTGGACGAGGAAATCAGTGCGACAGTCGAATCCGCGTGCGCACGCCAAAGAGAATCGCCGACCTGATAGTAATCCAAGCGGTTGTCATCACCGTAGATCACGGACGGTGAGGCGGAACGAGACGGAGCGGCAGCGCTTGTCGCACTCAGCGTTGGAGCCAGAATGAAAATGGATAAGAAAAGAAGAGCCGTATTGCACGACCGAGACATGAGGATCCCTCCTAGATGTGAGTCGAGTGCCATCCTGGCACCTGTCTCTCCATAGTAATAAGGGATGCCGCTCTTTCCTCGCGAAATGTCTAAGCGTAGTGGAAATTCGGCCAAAGGTTAGAGAGCCAGTCAGCGGCTGATCGTCGGCATCCGTTCGGGGCGTTCGTACTACACCCGCATCGTAGATCTTGAGAGATGGTTCAAATGCTCATGTCCCGCTAAAACGTTCCAATGGACAAGTGCAGCCGGAACTCCTTTTCGTTCGGGAGTGGATGAAGCTTGAAGGCGAGATCCAGCGCGAGCGGTCCCACCGGCGTATTGTAGCGATACCCGACGCCGGCCGCGTCCCGGTAGGAGTGTTTAAAATGGAAGCCGGTAACCCGAACGCCGCCGCCATCGTAGAAGAGCACACCGCCGTGATCTCCTGAAATCGGAAAGCGGAGTTCGGATTTGAAAAGGTAATAATGAGAATCTTTGGGAATCAGAAGCTGGTTGCCCCGATTGACCACGAAGTCGTCATCGCCTTCCTTCGGAATGCGTTCATTTTCACTCGCAAGGTCGAATCCTCGAACTGTATAGATGCCTCCTAAGAGGAAGGCATAACTGGTCGGAACGCCGCTGTTCTCACGCCCGCTCAGATTGGAGACGTAGCCTCCTCGCACTGAGTTGGCCCACACAAGCCGGGGCGATCCCAGGCGATGGTAGTAGGAATAACTCCCCTCGGTCCGCACGAATTCGATCAGACTTGAACTGCCAAAATCCGGGTGAGAGTAGTCGACGGTGAGCCGGGTGATGGAGCCGCGGGTGGGTAGAAAGGGATTGTCACTGTAGTCCAGAAGGAGCGTTGGACCGATGGTGGCGATCTGTTGCGTTGTGGGCGGACAATATTGATTCGGGTCGAAGTCCGCGGCGGGCTGCCCCGGCTCGGGATCCGGCGGAAGACAGCGTCCGTAGCGTTCAAACTCGCGCCGAGATTCGAGGCCCCATATTTTCCATGTCAACTTGGTATGAGTTGTGAGATCCCGCTCCGCCAAGAAGTCAATCCGGTTACTCGCCGTGATCGCGGTGTACTCATCCTTCGTTTCATAGTCGAAGACATGTTCAGAGCGTGTGATGTTGACGCGCCCGCGGGTGCGCGTATTGAATAAGAAGGGCTCAAGATAGCCGGCCGCGATTTCATGCTCGAGATAATTAATTTCGGCCACATTGGACTTCACCTCGACGCGACCGCTTACGGCACGCGCGGTGCCCGCAATATTGCTATGGCTGAGCCCGGTGAACCCGCGAACCGTCAGGTTGCGTTCGTTGTTGACGCCCACGCCGAAGCGGAAGATTCCGGGATCGCGTTCGCTCACCGAGATCACGAGGGTCCGCGCAGAAACGTTGGTGCCCTCCTCGAGAGTGCGGATATCCACGCGCGAAAACAGACCCAGTTTATTCAGGCGCGCGGTCGCGTCTTCGATTTTTTTAGGCGTGAGCACTTCCCCCACCTCGAAATCGGCTTCCTTGAGAATCACTCGAGACTTGGTAAAGTTATTCCCCTCGACGACAATGGAATTCACCCGGATGCGCGGACCTTCAAAGATCCGGAACGCGATTCGGGCTTGGGTGCCCTTATCGTTGTATTGAATCAGATCTTCACCCTCGTTCAGCAACCTCATTTCAAGAAAGCCCTGACTCCGGTAAAATTGCTTGAGTTTCTCGATGCTGGCCTCGAATGCGGAGAGCCGGAGCGCTGTATTGGTCTGTAACCCTGTTACTCGTGCCAGATCAAAGCTTGAGAAGAAGCGGTTGCCCTCGAAATCAAGAGCGCGGATTTGGGTTTGTGGTCCCTCCTCGAGCAAAACAATGACCGTCACTTTGTCGCGGGCGTCGTTGTATTCCACACGTGATGACAGCACACGCGCGCGCAAAAATCCTTGATTGCGCAGCTCGGTCGTCAAATTCTTGAACCCGTTTTCAAGGTCTTGGCGATTGTAGGACCGGCGTTCCACCAAACTCGAGCTGTTCTCAAGAATAAATTCCTCGTAGTATTCAGACCGCCGCGAGATCCGTCCCTGAACTTCAATCTTCTGAATTTTAACACGGGGACCTTCGTGAATCGTATAGTAAACACGGTTCAGATAGGTACCCTTGGGGTTGACCACTTTCGTCTCCACCTCCACGTGCGGGAAGCCCTCGGCCAGATAATGGCGCCGCAGGCGCTCAGCCCCTTCACCGGGAGGTTCGACGTTCTTCCGTTCCTTGTCCTTAAGATCCATGGCGCGGTAAATGCCGGTCAGAGTCTCAAACTTGTAACCGGAAAAATAAAACTCATAACGGTACGGGTTCTCAATCTCGAATTTCAGAAAGGACTTCGTCTTGTCCTCATTGTAGCTCGCCTCAGGACCTATGACTTCGGCCGCGAGATATCGGTTGCTGATCAAAAATTCATTGAGATCGTTCATCAGCTGGCGCACGCGTTCGGTGGTCAGGGGTTTGTTCACTAAATGGCTGAACCGGCGATCAAGTTTAGCCTTGAGGTCGGTGTTTCCCGTTGCAAAGGTGAGCGAGACAATCGTGCAAGGCACTTTCTCCTGGATTTCGTATAGAAGCTTGATGTTATTAGATTCTGTTTTATGGAAGCTGACCTCGATAATGGTGTTGAAATAGCCGCTTTCGCCGTAAAAGTTCTTCATTCGTTCGCCGGCGGCGACCGCCTTCTTGCGGTCGAAGCGCTCGCCGATCTTGAACTCCAGCAGGTCGCGCAGCTGACTTTCCTCGACTTCATCGGCGCCGACGAATTGGATCGTTTCCACGACTCTCAATGGGCGACCGATGACTTCATAAGAACCGTTCTGCTTGCGATCCACATAGACGTTCTCATAGCGCCCCTGGTCCATAAGCAATCGGATGGCTTCATCGAGAGTGCTCAAATCGGGATTGCCGCTGGACAACCCTGGCAACCGCTTGCGCAGCAGGTCCTCATCTTTGGCGTTGAGCTCGCGCAAGGAAACGCCAGCGGCAAAAGCTTGCTCCGCCGCTGCGAACAGAAGCAGGAATGCCAGTAATGGTTTTAAACGCACTCTCATCAAACCTCTATTTAAACTGGACCTTGTACTCCAGATCCAGGCCGAAGACGTTCTGATTCGTATCTTTTGTCTCCGGCGTGTATTCACGGCCGTCCCAGGACCCGATTACGGAGATATTTTTATTCATCTTGTATTCCACTTTGACGTTGTTCGACGGGTTCGCCTGGAGGGTGCTCGAAGCGGAGGCCCCGAATTTCGGCGTCCATTGCTTGGAGAGGGTCACCTTGGGAGTGGAGGCGGTCTCAGGCGTCGGTTGCGAGGACGTCACCTTCACGTCCAAACCGATGGAGTCTTTCAGACGCCGACTTCCCGCCTTTTGGAGGAGGGCTGCGCCGAGGGCCGTGGATGTATTGGCCGCCTGGAATTCCGAAGAACGTCCTTCATCCAGGCCGCTAGGAGTCACTCCGAGCGCGAGGAGTGAGACCAACTCGCGCTGGCTCAAAGGGGGCTGTGAAGAAAGAATGATTTGGGGATTGGGTCCGCGCCCTTGAACCAAGAGATTCACGTCATAGTGGTGTTCGGTCACGCGCCCCTGGTCGTCCTGCACACTCTCGGACACACGCGTATTGGCGGTTAGGTAAATCTTTGGCGCGTTGGGTGGGGAACGATTATAGTCGACAAACGCGGTGGCGATTTCAAACGGCACGTCATGAAAAAACACTTTCCCGCCCGGCTGCGGAGTCAGTGTGCCATCGAGCAAGAGCCGATCGGGAGTGCCCGTGGCGCTGAGCTTGCCGGAAACGGGCGAATGCACGAGCGCGTTGTTGATCAGAACCGGATTGAGGAGATTCACCTTCACGTCAAACGTGAAGGGGTGGAACGCATCCCGGTAGAGAAACTGCGGTAGGTAGATGCTGGCCTTCACGTTGGAGCTGTCGGAGTCGCTTCCGCCGAATTCATACACGACCTCGCCGCCCGAGACGTCATATTGGATGTTCATGGTGTAAGGGAAACGTTCCCCTGAGATGGCAACCGAGCCCGAACCGCGCGTGCGAAACCCCTCGGGAATGTTCAGCTTCACATCCGTGACGGTGCCTCGCACGTCCACGGGATGAGTGTTCTGGCCCGCGAATGTAATTCGTCCCTGGCCGGAAAATTTTCCTCCGCCCAGGTCCCCGCGCACGGCGTTTAGCAAGATCTGATTATCATTAAACAGGAGATCCGCTCGTACATTGGAGAAAGGATGCTGAAAATCCACGAATTTGGCGTAGCCTTTGTCCACGTAAGCCGAGCCACTCAGGTTGGGATTTGGAAAGCGACCGCCAAGATCCATCGAGATCGACATCGCCCCACGGAGATCGGAGATAAAGGGAGTAAACAACCCCAGGAGGCTTAAATCCAATTTACCGTTCAGCGAGGCGTTAAGAGCATCGCGGCGGAGGTTGACCACGTCCAGTTTGAGATAGCTGTCGCCTGAACCGATTGCGAATCCATTCGAATTTATCACTCCTTCGCGAAATGAGAGATACATGGGCTTGCTGGCGCTCATACTGCGCGCGCCCTTTCGTATCACGAACTGATTGACCTGAACCTGCCCGCTCGAATTCCAAAATCCTCCCGTGGGGGATTGGATATTCACGTCCATGCTGACCGAAGTTGTAAAATCCAGCTGGCGGGCCGATTGTGAAACAAGCGAAAAGATATTCGTGAAATCCCACTGATGCGTCTTGAGTTTGAATAGAAAAGGAGCTTCCCCTGTGTAGGGGAAAGTAAATTCACTGACTAGAGTTGTCCCAAGAAACTGGCCCGAGCCTTCCATACGGTCGGATAGAAAGTTCAGTTTGAAGACGGAATCATCTGCGGGTTGATCTCCAAGCACGACACGTGAAAGGCGGCCATTGAGTTCCACACGTGGGCGCGGAAGCGCACCGCGGATGAGCAACGTAAAATCAGCTTGGCCCTGCAAATCAAATCCCAGCGCCAGCACATTTTCCGACTGTTCCAATCGCAAGCCCCGTGCCACAACCACGGCATCCACGTCACCCGCCGGATTCACCTGGCCTTTCGCCTCCATCACACCGCTGGCTTTGGTCAGGAAAATGCGTTCGCTTTGCACCATCCCATCCGTGGACTTCACGTTAAAGGTGAGTTCGTCAAAACTCTCCTCGGCAATTTGACCACGGAAGAACTTGGAGCGCACAACATAGCTCAAACGGCGGAAGTTGAAGGGACCTTCGGCCTCGATCTGGCCCGTGCCGGTTCCAGCGATCTGGAAAGGCAGAGTGATCTTGCGTTGGAACAGCGATTGAATGTCCCGCAGATCCACAAAGGGGATTTGCAACGCGAGTTTCATACGATCTTCACGAAGGTCGACGTCCAAATTCCCGTTGTAACGGGTCACCTCGTATTGTCCCTGGGCGCTGTCAAAAAACAAATGTCCGCTCTTGTAGCGCACTTTGCTCGTGAGTTGTCCAAGGGGATAATCCTCAAGCCACAGGTTTTTGGCGGCCACGTTCATCTCAAGGGTTGCCCATTTTGAAGTTCCGTCCGTGCGCCCTTTGACTTGAAGGCCACCCTCGAACTTCAATCCAGCAAGGTCTTTCACATCTGTGAAATGGACCTCATCGCCCTCATACTGGATCTGGAATCCTTTCTGATAGGAGATCACGCCTTGAGAGCGGCCCCGAGAACGAGCTCCGATCTCGAGTTCAGCTCGGTAATCCACACTCGTTGCCGTCACGCGCACGTCACCGCGGGCCTTGAGGCGCTCCGTCGCCACAATTGTTTTGTTCTCGGGATCGGTATGGACGCGTAATCGAGGAGCTTGAATCGTCGCCTGGCAATGCGCCTCTGGGTTCTCTCCCCATGCCCCTTTGCATGTGGCGTCTCCTGAAACGGGCAGTTCCACTGGAACGCGATTCACATTGAGGTTGGCTAAAAACGAGTGCAGGTCCACCTCATTCATGTTCACGCCTGTTGTAAAGCTGGGATGAGGAGAAAACTCGACTTTGAGGTCACGGAACTGAATCTCTCCGGCCTGGTTGCGCCAGCGCACCTTATCCGTGTGGAGGCTCTTGAGATCCGAGTTGAACCGCCCTTGAACCGCCCCAATCGTAAAACGATCCACGTGGAGATCCTGGGCGTTGAGATCTGTTTCCACCCGGACGGCTTGCCCGTTGCGGATCTCAAGTCCGATATCGAATTCGGTTTGACCCTGAAGAGGGGGGAGGCGTGGGCTGGACGCAAAGATGCTCTCCCAAAGATTGAGGTCGGGAAGCTGGATTTTCGCGCGTGCATCGAAGGCCCCGTTGTCCACCCGCCCCACGCTCAGGTCCCCATTGCACCGTCCACTGGCGACAAGAAAGCTTTCGTCCGCGCGGATCTTGAGTGCCGAAATCTGCATCTCTTCGGCTTCGAGGAGTGTGCGCAATTCGATCTGGACATTCAGAGGATCAATGGGGCCGCTTGGCTTGACGATGGTCTTTGGGGCCTCGAGATCGATAAACAGGGATCGATAACGATTTTCCACTAGGAGGTTCACATCGGACGCGCGGAAGAATACATTTTGTGGTTCCACTCGTCCCTGAATAACCACATTTTCAAACAACAGCTCGTTGATTGGCAAATTGTAGATCTGATCAAAATCGACTTTCAAAGCAGACTCGTCGCTCTTTTCAAACAGCTCAGGACGCAGGAACACGTTGACCTGGGAATCACGCACAAAGATTTGGCTCAGGCGCACATCACCTCTCAGCAAGGGCCAAACGGCGACCCGGGCGCCGATCTCCTTGAGACGCGTCGGCGCCAAGTAACGGTCCAGTGGTTTCTTAGGGAGAAGACGCACATCCTCGAGAACGATTCCCAGCGGGAACAGATGGAAATTCAGCTTCCGGGCCCAGATGCGGACGGGTAAATGCGTTTGGCTGATCTTTTCCAACTCCACAAGCAGGAATGTTTCCAGACGTGGCAAGTGGTAGGAGTAACTGAACCCGAGTAAGCAGCTGAATGCCGCAAAAAGGCTGAATTGAATCAGCGTGCGTCGATTCAGTCCCACGACACTCCCTGCGTCCACTCCAGAATAAGGGCGTGCGCGGAGCGGTAGGTGGGACGAGCGCGCACAATACTTTGCATAATCTCCAGGGCGGAAGCGTCTTGTCCCAAGGCATGAAGGCACTGAGCTCGGAGATAGGAGACCGCAAAGGTGCTCTCCGGATCGGAAATGTATTTGATTTCGAGATGATTCAGCACGTCCAAAGCCTCAACAAATCGTCTGGCTGCAAAAAGCAACTCCACGCGCATCCAATCGGTTGCCGCATTCAGGGGAGCCCAGGCCAGAATCTCAAGGGCTCGATTGTAATCCTCCATGAACAAGAAAGCCACAGCCAGATCGGAGGCGAATTGGCGGTGCTCCAGACAAATGGCTTCTCCTTGCGTAAGAAAGCACTTCAACATCACTTCATCAGCGGAACTGGGCGCGGTGCGTGTCCGCTCAAGGCGTTCGCTGGACATTCGGGCCGCATGGTTGGCGAGGACCTCTCGAGCCCACTGCTCCTCGAGATCGCCTTTGAGTTGTTGCAGCTTCTCATCTTCCGGAAAGATCTCAATCATCCGGCGCAGCAGGCGTCCGGCCTGTTCATTCATACGCTGAGCCTGCAGGAACTCAAATTTCTCCATCATATCGTCCTTAAACCGGCGCTGCTCCTCAATCTTGCGACCCAACAGCTCTTCACGCATTTGCTTGAGACGAGGATCAAAGCGGTCCCATCCGCGCGAAACCAAGATCTCGTCCGAGGCCGCCTGCTTTCTCATACCCTTCATCAGGGCCGCCGTGTGCAGCCGTGAAGGTTTCAGGTGAACCTCCGTGCAGATTTCCAAATACAGGTCCAGCGGGACACGAAGTTTGCCTTGCAGCGCTTGAATCAAAGCGTGAGCCAAGGTCTGCAGGTGCCCTGTATGATAAAGAAAAAACCACAGCGACCGCTGCTCATCCCATGACATGCGCGGATCCAGAATCCGTCGCACCACGCGCGCCATGAGCTCGTGCGAAGCCGTTTTCTTTTTGAGCAGCTTGCGCAGCTCCATCTCATTGATGCTGTCCAAATGGATCCCCTAAGACGCGTCCCAGTATTGATTTTCATAGGGAATCAGGCCCGTCGCGAGGCCTGACCTGGTGCGCAAAGAAGGACTCTACTAAGGACTCTACTTGAGGTTAACGCGTTCGACGAAGGTCCCGTCAACCGTATTTACCTTGAGCACATCACCTTCTTTGATGTGGAGAGGCACCTGCACGACCATTCCGGTTTCCATAGTGGCGGGCTTGTAGGTGTTGGTTACCGTATTGCCTTTGAAGCCAGGATCCGTCTGTGTCACCTTCAGGTTTACAGACTTAGGAAGTTCCACCCCAACCGCGCGATCGTTGAAAAAGCAAACCTTCACCTGAAGATTTTCCGTCAAAAAACCGGCGGCATCACCTAAAAGATCGCCGTCCAGGGAAACCTGTTCATAATTGCTTTGGTCCATGAACGTGTATCCGGATTCATCTTTGTAGAGATAGTCCATATCGCGGAAAACCACGTCGGGAACACCGAATCTTTCGCCGGACTTGAAGGTCCGTTCGAGATTGGAGCCATTGATCAGATGTTTGAGTTTTGTGCGCGTAAACTGGTTGCCTTTGCCCGGCTTGACATGTTGAAAATCAACAACGGAGTAAGGTTCACCCTCGATTAAAATTTTCAATCCCTTTTTAAAATCACTCAGATCGTACATTCGGACCTCATCAGTTGAAGAACAAAAAGGAATAATGGAACTTCAGCGCGAAGTAAACCGGGAATTCCCGCGCACCCGCTCTAGGAGTTCCTCAAGGAGCTGGATTTTGGCATCCAGATCGTGTCGGGTTGGGGGAGGCGCGCTGATGGGTTCGGCGCGGTCCACACTGCGTTGATGTACGAACTTCATGCGTTTGATCACTTCCGGATGCTTGCCATAAGCCACTTCACTCTCTTTGAGCAAACGCTCCGCCTTTTCGATATCATTGCGCACGATAAACGCGTCGACCAACGACAGGACGCGCTCCAAATCCGAGCTGACGCCTTGACTCTGAAGCGGCTGAATCGGAGTCACGGTTTCCGTCTGCAGCTGATCCACTTGCGGAAGGGGCTTCATCTCAAAGAGATCTTCTTCGTATTCATCGGCCGTAAGCGCCTCTAATTTGGCAACAGCTTTGATGGCCTTCTCGTTATTGGGAGCCAGAAAAAGGACCATTTTAAAGGCACGTAGCGCCTCCTTTGGGCGTTTCGTTTTGAGATAACAATCTCCCAGAAGGGAGTGCGCCAAAATATTTTCGGGCGCGAGCTCCACCGCCTTTTCCAATTCATCCTGAGCGGCGCGAACGTTGTCGCGATCCAAAAAAACCTTTGCTAATGCTATGCGTCCGCCGCCGAAGTTCGGGTTGAACTGAACGCCGCGAACTGCGATGCGGAAGGCCTCCTCAATCAATCCCATTTTGCGGTAGGCTTCCGCTAACGGTGCAAAGACCTGGCTTTTGGGATCCTTTTGCAACAGGATCTGATATTTCTCGATAAGTTCCGGCTGGATATCTTGCATCACCTTTATCTTCCCACCATAATCGATGGGGAGCAAGGGGCGCAGGGAGGCGAAGTCCGCATTGAAAGAATACATCATTGGGGTAGACCCCGGAACCCGTTGTGCCGGCTTCGGAGTCATCGCCATAAATGGTGAGGCGACCGAACATGTCCAACATGGGGTGATTCGCATGAAGGAGGGCTGGTCTCTTCCAGAACGACTGCAGTACTTGCAGACGGAACTTCAAACGGTCTTCACGCGCTTCCCTGTCACCACCGCGGCGGTGGAAAAGGTTTTCTTCGGCAAGAATGCGGATAGCGCATTCAAGTTGGGACACGCGCGCGGGGTGTGCCTTCTTGTGGCCGCCCAGAACGGTGTTGCGGTGGAGGAGTACGCGGCCCGCTATGTAAAAAAATGCATGACGGGATCAGGATCCGCCTCCAAAGATCATGTCCAAATGGTAATATTCAATCTCCTTGGAATTCGTCCGCGGGAGATCGCGCTTGACGCTTCCGATGCTCTGTCGTTGGCCTTAACCCACGCGCGAATGAAAGACGTGCGTCGTCGAATGAAGATGGCTCTGGAAGGTTCATTATGATCGCGTATCTGCAAGGGCGCCCCATGCGTTTTGGGGCCGACCATATGATTTTGCTTGTGCAAGGTGTGGGCTATGAGCTGCTCTGCTCAACGCAAACCCTGCAGGATTTCGAAGGGAAATCTTTTGTCGAGACATGGGTCCATACTCACGTGCGTGAGGATGCGCTTCAACTTTTTGGTTTTTCAACGGAGCTTGAGCGCGCCTTGTTTTTGAATCTTCTCAAGGTGAATGGAATCGGTCCCAAGTCGGCGACTCAGATTCTCTCCGGCGCGCCAACATCCCAGATCGTACAATGGATTGAGGATGCCAACGCCGGAGCCCTTTCGAAGCTTCCCAAGATCGGGAAGAAATCCGCGGAGCAGATCGTGTTAACCCTGCAAGGGAAACTTGTGCGCGTCGAGAGCCCTGGTGGGACGCGCTTTGTGGCCCGACCGCAGATTGTTTCGGCGCTGGTGAACCTGGGATTCCGACTGGGCGATGTGGAGCAGGTCGTGGATCGCATGTCTCCGAACACCGATCTGGAGTCCGGATTGCGCCAGGGGCTTTCCGCCCTCACGAGTTAGAAGATAGGACGAGATTGAGAAGGGAGACCTGAGTGGACGTGGAATTCGACCGTTTTATCGACGCGGAAAAGAAGCCTGAGGACCACGGGCTTGAGGTGAGCCTGCGTCCCAAGGCGTTTGCAGAATTTCCGGGCCAAGACAAGGTCAAGCAAAAGTTGCAGGTCTTTACTCAGGCCGCGAAAATGCGCGGCGAGCCCATGGACCATGTTCTCCTTTGTGGTCCCCCGGGGCTGGGTAAGACCACTTTGGCTCATATTCTGGCCAATACGATGGAAGCGGATTTCACCTCGACCTCGGGTCCCGCCCTTCATCGCAAAGGAGATTTAGCGGCAATTCTCACATCGTTGCGTCCAGGGTCGGTCTTCTTTATCGATGAGATCCATCGCCTCAACCGCGATGTGGAGGAGTACCTCTACAGTGCCATGGAGGACTATTACATTGATATTGTAACCGGGGAGGGGCTCGGGGCGCGCAGCATGCGCTTCCAACTCAATCCTTTCACTTTGGTGGGCGCCACAACACGGGCGGGTTTGCTCAAGGCCCCCTTCCGCGATCGCTTCGGCATCGTGGAGCGACTCACATTTTACGACCGTGATTCGCTGGTTCATATCCTTCAGCGTTCAGCCGCTCTGCTAAATATGAATCTGACCAGCGAGGGCGCTTTACAGATCGCCCGGCGTTCGCGCGGCACTCCGCGTGTGGCGAATCGCCTGCTCCGGCGCGTGCGCGACTATGCGGATGTGCACGGCAACGGCCAAGTGAGTGCCGAGCTGGCCGAGTATGCGTTAAATGAGCTGGAAGTGGATCAACTCGGCCTCGATCCAATGGATCGCCGCATTCTCTCGCTGATCCTCGACCGCTTTGGCGGCGGCCCAGTGGGAATCGATACGCTTTCCGCGGCCTTAAGTGAGGAGTCGGATACATTAGAGGAGGTTTACGAACCCTTTTTGCTGCAAGAGGGATTGCTCCAGAAGACGCCGCGCGGGCGCGTGATCACGGAGACGTGTCGGATTCACTTGCGGGGAGCCGAGGCACCGGCTTCCGGTATCCGTGATCTCGAGGGCTAAGTCCCGCGTTCATGGCAGCAGGTGCAGGCATTCGACCGCCGACTCTCGCTCTCGTGTGTTCGTATCGATTGGCTTACGGGTCAATTGGGGCCCAGAGTTTGCTTACTCGTGACACCCATGACGAATACTCAACTTAATGGCCTTATAGCCCTTGTTGCGCTGTTGATCTCTTGGACGCCCCTGAAACTTTGGGCTGACGAGGCCGCGATCGATCTCGGTCTGAGTCAGAAGGTCTATGCACTCAGTTACTTAAACAAGATTCGGTATCCTCCTGATTTTAAGCATTTTGCCTTAGCCAATCCGGATGCTCCTAAAGGGGGGACCTTGCGTCTTGGCGCTGAGGGCGCGTTTGATAGCCTAAATTTCTTTGTCATAAAGGGAAATACCCCTAAGGGTTTAGGATGGGATTGGATTCACCAGCGGTTATCCTACTCGGCACCTGACGACGACGGCTGGACGTATTACCCCCTGGTGGCGAAGGATTATGAAATTGCGGACGACCGCAGCTGGATGATCATCAATTTGCGGCCGGAAGCGCGTTGGAATGATGGCGCTCCCATAACCGCCGAAGACGTCCAGTTCTCTTTTGATGTGCTCCGTTCAAAGGCTGCTGGTCCTGCGTTCGCGGAGCAAACTGCGGATGTTTCCGAAGTTCGAGTTCTCTCCCCGCACCGAATCCTCTTTCGGTTCCGATCCAACAAAAATCGGGAGCTGCCAATAGTCTTAGGGAGCATGCACATACTCCCCAAGCATTACTACGGCGACGACAAAGTGCCATTTAAGAATGCCAACTTGGTTCCACCCTTGTCCAGCGGACCTTACAGAATCGTGGAAGTGGATCCTGGCCGCCGAATTGTTCTGGAGCGGGTCAAGAATCATTGGTCGGAGAATCTGCCCGTGCAGAAAGGCCTCTATAACTTTGACCGAATTATCATCGACTATTATTTCGACCAAGCTGTTGTATTTGAAGCGTTTAAGCGCGGAATAATAGATATGTTTTGGGAGGATCGCGCCATACGTTGGTTGCAAGAATATGATTTTCCTGCTGCCCGAGAGGATCGAGTGAGAAAGTTAGAAGTGGCCAAGCCGGCACGGGCGCAAGGCACTGAGGGGATAGTGTTCAATTTACGCCAGCCCCTTTTCAAGCGGTATGAGGTCCGACGGGCTTTCACGATCCTGTTCGATTTTGAACGGTATAACCGCGATTACCTTGTGGGTCAGGCGACCCCCGCGAGAAGCTATTTTGCTGGCTCATTTGAACAGCAAGCGACCGGGCTCCCATCGCCCGATGAACTTCGCCTGCTTGAACCTTATCGCCATCTCCTTCCCCCCGAAGTCTTTACCGCCGAGTATCAGGTCCCGAAAGGAAATACCCGTGATCGCATTAGAAGAGCCCTCGATCTTTTTAAAGAGGCCGGCTATTTTGTGGAGACCTCTCCGGAAAGCCCCTATCGAATGAAGGTGATAGATCCCGATACACGCCGACCTGTCCGGCTGGAGTTTTTGAGCCGGCGGCGCTCGGAAGAGCGCCTATTCTTGTTCTATGCCAATATGCTGAATCGAGCTGGAATAGAGGCTTCTGTCCGAACCGTTGATTCCTCACAGTTTACGAAGCGGATTGAATACCGAGATTTCGATGCGTATCTTGGTGGTGCGTTTGGCTACGAGTCACCGGGCAATGAGCAATTGAATTTGTTGGGCTCGGCCGGCGCCAGTGAACCAGGATCCTGGAACACGCCGGGCGTGGCTCATCCCGCTATTGATGGTCTGGTCCGTAAGATCATCGAGGCGCAAACACGTTCCGAAGTGGTGACCGTCTCGCGCGCGTTGGACCGGGTTATGATGTGGGGCCAGTTTTATGGGCCCCAATGGACCTTCGATAGATCCTATTTTGCGTACTGGAACCGCTTTGGTTATATGGAGTCGCAAGAGCGACCGGGAACAAGCGCTGTTATTAGCTGGTGGGAGAAATCACCGATTGCCGAGGCGAGTATGCAACCCTAAATCAGAGATAAAACAGCAGGAGGAGACCCCGCGTAGGTTTGCGGGGTCCCGAATTGCCCGAATTTAGGGTGCGGCGGGATCGAGCTCGTGAAAATCAGAGAACACGTGCGGAGCCCAGGGGGAGCAGCAGCCATACCATTTACGTCCAGATACCACATAGGTCAGGCTGTATGGGTAATCATTATCCGTAACATTATCGCTGCAAATTTCAGATGAAATAATCACTTCAGTCCCAGCAGGAGATTTATAGCTCCAGGTCTCCTGACGTCCCATGGGAGTGGGGGCAGGATCGCTCTCGATGTCGCTGAAACTTACAGCGTTGGGTCCGCTGACCAACATCAACCTTCCATCCTTAACGTCCAACCAGAAACTCAGGCGGTCGCCCAGGCAGGCGAAATTTTTGAATTCGGCCCCGGCTGTGCATGCCCCGAAAGCGACCAGAATCAACAGAACCCCTTTTTTCATCTTCTCACCTCCACTGATTCGCGGCATTAGCATGTGGAGCGCGGTGTGGCAACTATAGACCTTCTGGTGGAGACCTTCGGGCCCAATCGCTTCCATTGGGGGCGAGGGCACGAGACCCCTCGCGGTTTCAATCGTCTGGGCGGTGAGGGCTGATAAGGGGATGGGCTAGTAATAAGGCCCACTACAAGTGTAAGAGGTTTTGGAATAGTAGGAACCTTCGCCACTGCTCGCGCAATGTTTGTAGTAGAATTCCCAGGGCTTCCATTCACGCCGGTCGGGCATCGGCTTACGAAAGTGCATTCCCGTAGCCGTAAAGGCTTCGCCGGGAGCCGTGCTGGCGGTATCCGATTCCGGGAGCATATAAGGACTTTGAGTCCCACAGGCCGTGACGAACAAAGGGATCGTGATAAGGAGTATTGGCGTAAATAAACGTAACACTTTGCCTAGTGTAGCACAGGGTGCGAGAGAATCGTTGGTCGCCTTGTTAACGCGATACGTCAAAGTTCGAGGTGCGTGATTTTCGCCACGCTTGTGCCAAAAAAACCTATCGACTTGATGCTGGACAATTGTCTGGTCTCCGTTGTTCCCATACTTTATTTCTATTGAATCAGTAAAATCGCACTCAACTGTTACGGCACGGAGCTTGTATATCTAGCCTGTGTAAAGGGACGACTCATGTTCTTACAACGAACCATTCGCCAGCGGACCACGGTCGAGGGCATCGGGTTGCATACCGGAGCTCCAGCTAAACTCACCTTTTGTCCTGCTCCCGAGGGTACGGGAATTTATTTTGTCAGGCGCGATCTTCCTGGCAGTCCGGCGATTTCGACCCAAGCCGAACGTGTGACGGCAACCACCATGGCCACCACCTTGGGAGGGGAGGCCTTTTCGGTTTCAACCGTTGAACATTGTCTGTCCGCGCTAGCGGCCCTTCGCATCGATAACCTCTTTATTGAATTGGATGGGCCCGAAATCCCGATCGGGGATGGCAGCGCGGCCGCCTTTCTCGATGCGATTCTCAGCGCCGGACTGGCGGAACAAAGCGAACCGCGACGTTATGCTTATATTACCCAACCCATCTTTCAGGGCGATCAGGAAAAACATGCTTATGTGGTCCCCTACAATGGCCTTCGCGTCACCTGCACCATTGAGTTTTCCCATCCCCGCATTGGCCTGCAGACCTTTGATATTGAGGTCACCGAAGCCTCGTTTGCGCGCGAGATCGCGCGCGCCCGTACCTTTGGTTTTTTGAAGGATGTGGAGGCCATGCGCGCCAGAGGATTAGCTCGGGGAGGGAGCCTCGATAATGCCATCGTATTGGACCATGCCGAGGTCCTAAATCCGGGCGGACTCCGTTGGGAGAATGAATTCGTGCGGCACAAGGTTCTGGATGCGCTGGGGGACCTGGTGACCCTCGGGATGCCCCTGATGGGGCATGTGGTGCTTCATAAAGCTGGGCATGATTTGATGAACCGGCTTGTTCGAAAGATCCTCGGTTCCCCAGATCGTTACCGACATATTGAACTCGGTGCCGATCTGCCGGAAACATACGTTGAATCTCACACCCGATGGATGTGGAAGTGAGGTCTTAATCCTCTCATCCCGTTGACGGTCATTCCGCCGAAGGCTAGAACTTTAAGCTCACGCCATTTCGCCATTTTTAAGGAGCAATTTATGATCATTGGGGTTCCCAAGGAAATAAAGATTAGCGAGAACCGGGTCGGCCTGACTGAGGCCGGCGTCAAACAGTTGGTGAGTGAAGGACACACCGTTTACGTTGAAACGGATGCCGGGACGGGCAGCGGGATCACCAACGAAGACTATGAGCGCGCGGGCGCCAAGATCCTTCCCACGAAAAGCGACGTGTATGCGAAAGCGGAAATGATTGTAAAGGTCAAAGAGCCTCTTCCGGATGAATATGCTCTTATGCGTGAAGGTCAGATTCTCTATACCTATCTTCATTTGGCGGCCGAGCCAAAGCTCACGCGCGTTCTTGCGGAACGCAAGGTGAAGGCCGTGGCTTATGAAACCATTCAACTACCAGACGGCTCGCTCCCCCTTCTGACTCCGATGAGCGAGGTGGCCGGGCGCATGGCCACTCAAATTGGCGCTTATTACCTGCAAAAAGATCATGGCGGAAAAGGTATCCTTCTGGGCGGCGTGACGGGCGTGGAAAGAGGAAAGGTCGCGATTGTCGGCGGTGGTGTGGTTGGCGTGAACGCGGCTAAAATGGCTGTGGGCCTTGGCGCCCAGGTCACCATCCTGGATGTTAACCGCGCGCGCCTTGAATATCTGGACCATATTTTCCAAGGTCGAATCTCCACACTCTATTCCAATATGCAGAATATCGAGCGCACGGTGGCGGAGTGTGATCTGCTTGTAGGCGCGGTTTTGATCACCGGCCATAAGGCCCCGACCCTCGTCACCAAAGCCATGGTTAAGTCAATGGCCGCTGGCAGTGTGGTCGTGGATGTGGCTGTGGACCAAGGTGGATGCATCGAGACCTGTCGACCCACGAGTCACACCCATCCCACGTACGAGGTGGATGGCGTGATTCATTACTGCGTGCCCAATATGCCGGGTGTGGTGGCGCGAACCTCCACGTACGCGCTGACGAGCGCGACCATCCGGTATGCGTCCATGTTGGCCGAGATGGGCGTTGAGGACGCGATCGCTAAAGATCCCTGTCTCTTCAAGGGACTGAATGTTTACAACGGGTACATCACCTATGAGCCTGTAGCCAAAGATTTGGGAATGGAGTATCGGCCTTACCGTCCAGCCTAAATAGGGGGGCTGATCTCCTTAGAGCCAAATTATAATATGCCCCCAGTCCTCCGTGGTGATCAGAGGAACGTGTGCGTGCTGGAGCTCTTCCCGCACGCGCCGATGGGGGTGGCCATACCGCTCGTATCGGCTACTTGCAATGGCCATTCGCAGGGAAGACAGTGTGTGGAGAAGTTCCCGCGAAGTGGAAGTTTGGCTTCCATGATGACCAAGAATAAGAATTCGGACGGAGCGGAGATCAAGGGTTTGTCGCCAAACTGCCTCTTCATGACGAGTGGAATCGCCCGGAATAAGAATACCTCGCCAGTGCAAAACGCGGCTGAGGGCGTTGGAGCTGTCCGTTACCGCGGGATTCTCCCAGAACGGGTAGGTAGGTGGGATCGAGCAGCGGCCGATTCGCTCCACAATCCGGGCCTTGCGAGCTGTGGCGGATCCCGGCGGCTCGTGCAAAAGACAAGTGTTGGGAAGATGATAGGCCATCTGAGCTACAAATCCGATATGGTCCCAGTCCCAATGACTGAGAGAGAGATAATTGGGCAAGTGGCGGCAAAGGCGCATCACCTGCCGCCAGGGCGCCGACTCGCCGCCCGCATCAA
The DNA here is from genome assembly GCA_050249195.1 of Bdellovibrionales bacterium. GTDB lineage: Bacteria > Bdellovibrionota > Bdellovibrionia > Bdellovibrionales > UBA1609 > JALHOQ01. The sequence goes on along the minus strand of JBFWQY010000022.1, from coordinate 21,765 downwards.
AATGCCAGCACCCGCGCTCGTCACGTACTGTAACCCATTGGCCTTGACCTACGTTCCACACGACCATTAGGGGACGTGGAACTTCTCCCAGGGGGAGCAACCAAAGCCACACGATTAGGAAAACGCCCAGGCGCGCCGCCATTTCACCTCGAGATAAAGAAGTGCCAAATGCAGAAAGAGAGGAACCCAAAAAATAGAGGTCGTAGGCAACGACCCTACGACGGGCTCCGGTTTGGGGCCATGTTCAAGCAATGTGAAAAAGATCCACCACAGACCATCTCCTATGACTTGGAACGCGGGCCATATGACAACCATCACGGTCACAGGAAAAAGAAGCGCGCCGATGAGTGGCCCCACGAGTGCGTTCCATGCCATAGTGAACGGGGAACTGGGGACAAACACAAAGAGTAGGACATAGCACTTTAGGCTCACGTCCAGCCAACGCAGCCCGTACCAGCGTCCGCGCGGACGTGGAAGTTGAAGTGCCAGTGCGCACATCCAACTCATAAGAAATGAACGCGACCAAAGCCATTGCGGATGCACAACGAGCAGAGCTAAGGTTGCGAGGAATTCCACCTGTAGTGGGGTCCAGCCCCAAGGACGGATAGCCTCCACACATAGGCGCCGGCACAGGGCACGTACGACAGGAGCTCCCCATCCGGTCAGCCAGCTGTACCACACCAGTGCGGAGAGGCGGAGGGGAACCGGAAACCAGCCGAGACCTCGCTCCACGAAATGGAGGTGAGCGCCCGAAACCACCATCAAGTGAATCAATCCGGTGTCCGTAAGCCATTGTTTACTTGCCGATGGTGGAAGTGAAATTCCACACACGAAGGCCTCGTAGTGCTCGCGGTAGGGACTCGCAAATAACCAGGAGCGGCAAATGTTGGGGCCCTGGTGGGATAGAAGGTCGATCAACCACATCATCTTAAAGGCTCTCTGCAAGTGGACGGACCGGCGAAGTTCATAGCAGATGCTCATGCTCCTGTGCGTTGTCCGAAGCACGGATTTAAGAATTCAGTTTTCATCTGAAAGTAACTCCTGATTTTAGTAATAACCACTGTAAATTCATATATATAATCATGCCTAAATTCTGAGCAAATCGCTGAAAGCCTTGTCTGCACACAGGTCCATGGCCCCGAGCCAGAGGAAGTCCACATTACGTGTGGATAATTCCGAGAATCGTCCTAATAACACGGCACATTGATGACCTCGGCGGGCGACTAAATGCCAGGATCTGGCGTGGGATTTTTAGAGTGAGCGCATGCGTGTTAATATTTTCGGATGGGAGAATATCCGGCCTTAAAGGCGACTCGGATTTGGTCAGGGAAGTTGGCGGACGCCGCCTTTGGATGGGACGTACAATTTGTCCAACCGGGCCCTATATCGAATCACAGACAATCACTTCCCCTTGAAGTCTTCCTGAAATCAAGCTCCGCTCTGGAAAGTCTAAGACTGAGCCACGAGACTCGGTTTGAGCATTGGACTTTAGACAATATTGGCTGCAAGGCTGAAATTCTGGAAAAGGTGGTGCAGGTCGTCCGCACGTTTCATCTGCTAGATGCGAAGCGGTTTCGCATTTATACGGCATGTGATGAACTGATGACCAATGTGTGGTCCCTACCACCGCGGTTTCCGGGACATCAGATTATCTGCGCTATGGAATGGAACGAGACCGAGGTATGGGTCCATCTGAATGATCCATCGAGCGTCTTTAAACGTGAGGATATCTGCATGACGGCCGGTTTTCAGCTGGTGGTGGATCTTACCACTGACTTTATGATTCGTTCTTTGCCGAATGGGGGGACACGGCTAGCGGCGCGAATCGACCTTTTGCTTAGCAATTCAGAAAGTGATGCCCAGGCCAAACGGTTAGTGGTGGATACCAATGGATAGAGGATTCAATTTGGAGAGGGTCGAGAATTCGACCCAAACGATTTATTTCCTGAGTGGCTACCTCGACGAAAACAGCGTGTTGGTACCGCTGGCGTTGAGCGAAGGAAAGGCGTTGGTGCTCGATCTCAATCAACTCCACTGGGTAAACTCTCTCGGTGCGAGCAAGTGGATGCAATGGTGTGCACCTGCGGAAAACCGGCCCACATCCGTACGCTACATGCGCCCGCCTCTCGTTCGATTGGCGGGATCGTTCAAAGGCTTCTTGTCACCGACTTGGATTATCGAATCCTTTTACGTTCCTTGTATCAGCCAGGACCAGAACGAGGAGGAAGTGCTGTTTGAGAATGGAAAGCAGTTTACCCCCCAGGAGGTTCGTTTGCCGGCGCTGTTGTCGAGTGAAAGTACGGGTCAGAGGCTCACATTGGACGTGCACCCACAACTCTACTTTTCATTTCTGAAACCGCATTATCCGGGTCTGATTATAATCGGCGTTTAAACGAGAAGTCGCTTCTAGCGTTCCATGTTTGTATCTGGCGGAGGAGTCGTCGACTCGTCCGCGAGCTTGTCCATCTTGCAGCAGGGCTCGCAGACGTTTCCCGGCTCCAGGATGGCATCCGTCGCGTAGACGCACTGTCCACTGAAGGTGGAGACCTGTTGGCAAAATGCAGCCCCGGGTGGAATTGAAGAGATCGTCCTCCCGTTTTCGTAAGTTCTGTGCAACGATCCCGAAAAGGTGTCCCTTACTCTTGTCGGACGACAGCTGACCAATCCCAATGTGGTCCTCGGATCGCAGCTCGCGACGGAGGAGTCGCTACCCGGAAAACATTTCGTGTAGTACCGCGCCACGCACCGATTGGTCACAGGATCCCAAAAGCTTTGTCCGCCACTGATCAACTCGCATGTGAGCTGTTGGGCCGTTGTGTTTCCGCCATTGCTGAAGGTTCCGTAACAGGAGACGATTTCGCCACTGTCGTCCGTAAGCGCGTAAATGGGAAAACTTTGACTCATTTCGTTTGATCCGAGAGGGCTACCCACCTTGGACGCTCTGACCGTCACCCGAGCGATCACCCGGTTGGCCGAGGTTCGACTCACGCGAGAGAGCGTGACCGAGTCAATACGAATGGCATTCTCCACAATCTGCGCAGGTTCGGCAAGGGGCTCGGTCAGGGTGACTGGACTGACCGCCGGATTAAAGAAATGAATCGTGGCATCCACGGGTGCTGGATTTCCGCCATTGACTCTCATGCCGCCGAAGTTCGCCGTGCATCCGGCGACCGTGTCCACAACCATCTGGGCCTCGCCGATAAGATTATTAAACGTCTGAACGGCCTTACTATTCAATTGCGCCAGAGAGACCCAGTGGATCATCGCGGTGACTCCGGCAATGATGACCGAAAAAACAGCCACGCCGATCATCGCTTCAAGCAAGCTAAATCCGGCTTTGGATTTAAATGCAGCGATTTGCGATGGGATCATACGCACGTGTCGCACAAACGCTCCTTTCCAAGGTTTTATCCCGGTCATATGAGGTTCCTCGACAGGCGGTGATTCTCCCTCCAGCATCAGTAACGATATGAATGGGTATTTGGTATTCTCGGACAACGTTTCCGGAGCTTTCAACGGCGACCCGGCCTTTGACTTGAAGAGTGACAACGTGAGCCCCCTCAATCGGCTTGGCAAATTCATCCGGCGCCATTGTCAACTCCACTTCGGTGATCAGGACTCGGGAGTACCTCATGCCCGGCTGCGCGAGGATATTGGGCGTATGGGGTCCAGGTGTGTGAGGGTATCTGAGCCGCACATTAGAAACTGTCGGAGAAACTCGGCTAATCTCGAGTCCAGACAAGGCATTTTGACATGAACTGGGATCTGATAGGACCATGGCGGCCTCGATGGCGTGGCTGTGCAGGTCATTCCTCACGGTGCGCGCAAGTCTAGATCCCTTCAGGTGCTGGGTCGTGCTGGCCAGAACGGTGTGAAACGTGAGAAGGGCGGACATCCCAACCATTAGGCACACCAACAGTGTCCCAAATCCCTTATTATTGTTTACTTTCTTAAAATCCATGTGTGCGTCCTACACAAACGCGGCAAACCGCTTGTTAATGGATGGCTAGGCTCTTTGGCGCTCCGGCGCCGGCGGGAGAGGTTTGGACTACCGTGGAGTCCTCGGGAGAGATCGTCCGGCGGTATAAGAACTGCTCCAAACCTGGTGTTAACAGGATCGTCGATTTTTTGGCTTCTGGCAATAAGTTCGTCAGTTCCGTCTCACGAGTCGCCTTTTTGATTCACAGTTAAACAAATTTTCATGAATGCGTTCTGCAGTGAGATACAGACAAAGGTCGCGTGAGCCGACGTCCCGATCTGAGATTGCAAAAGTGGCGCAGTCTTTTATCATAAAGAGAGGGATGGAGGTGAATATTGGGACAACCGAGCCATTTTCGAGCTTGTATCCGCGCTCTTGGTGTCGCCGTGGCGAGCTCCGTCATTATCGGTTCTTTGGTCCATGCGGCCACACCTAAGAAGTTAAACGCCTTTGCGGAGGGAGATCGTTTGGTCTATACACGCCTTGTTGAGTCCTTTCGCAAGAACGAGCGCGATCAAGTCCTTCGCCAGCGTGCCTTGCTTGAGCGTAACTATCCCAACAGTATTCATCTCGACAATGCATATTACCTCAGCGGAATGGCCGAGTATCAGCATGAACGCTACGGCGAAGCAGTCCGGGCCTTCGGTACGGTTCGCGAGCGGTTTCCCCGATCAAATAAAAGACCCGCAGCTTTGTTTGCCCTTGGAGTCACCTATGAAAAACTCGGGCTCCAACCTCAGGCGATCGGAGTCTGGAGGCAGCTCATCAAAGAGTATCCTGGCAGCATGGAATCGCGGAGGGCGGAAATGCACTTGGAGCTGGAAAAATCCGCTTCCAGAAAAAAATAAGCAGATAGAACAAGGATGTTCGCTGTATGTATAAGAAACTTATATTTTGCGGGTTGGTCTCGGCTTCCGTCTCGGCGGCTCAGGTTCACTTTGACCCTCCCGACTTGGCTTATGAATTGGAGCTTTATCGCCAGTATCTTGCGTCCCGTGATGGGCGTGCGGCACCTCGCGTGGACTTGCGAACCGAAAGTTACGGTATTCAGTCCAAGGAAACTCTACGTGAACTGAGCGAGATGCTCTACGGCGACGCCAATTACTGGCCGCGGGTGTGGGCGCAAAGCCGTTCAATTTCAAAGTCCTATTTGATCCGCGCGGGCCACACACTTCAGTTCCGTCTGGGAACAGAAGACGAGATGCCCGCGTTTCGAATCAGCGAGGAAGAAGAGCACGAACCAGGATTGGAACTGGTTGCCCGTAAGAGTTATTATCCACTGATTGAAATTCCACCTCCCGAAGTGCCACCCAAGCCCGTCCTTGAGGTGCCTTCGAGTTTTCCGGAATGGCAGCAGGTTTTCAGACGTCAGGAACCACCAAAGCTAGACGATCGCGGATTGGTGGCGGATCGCCTGAAGCCGCCGGACAAGATCTTCTTGAGTGCTTTCGTACAGGAAAAGGAACTGGAGCCCGCGGGCTTTTTCCTGGAAGGCGATAAGGAATCGACTTTGCCGGTCCCCAATCAATATCTTTACATAAAGATGAAGAAGGGCGTCGGCCGCGTGGGCCAGAAACTCATGATCGTGAAGGATAAGGGCCTATTGAATCTGACAAGTGATCGTCTCTTGAATGACGAGGTGGAAGCACACTTGATTCAAGTCACCGGCGAGCTTGAGATTACGGAAGCCGTAACCGCCGAGTTCAGCAGCAGTCGTGATCGCGAGGAGTTTGAGGCGTTCCGGGCCCTGATGACAAAGTCCACGGGTTTGTCCGTGCGAGGATCACAGTTGATCGTGGGTGAACTGCCCATTGTGGATCTCAAGCCGACGGGACAAACCGCGAGCGTGAACGCGCAGATTATAGGTTCGGAACGACATGAAAGCAGTGCCTTATACGGTCCTGGAGATATTGTTTTTTTGGATAAGGGAAGTGGTGCCGGCCTCGAGCCTGGTCAAATGCTCGATCTGTTCATTAACCGCATGACACGAAATCCGGGCACGCCTGTTGAGTACTCACCGGTGCCTTCGGGAAAGCTCAAAGTGGTGCGTGTAACCAATCTGCTTGCAACCGCGGTGATTTTACAGTCCCGCGACAGCGTGTTGCAGGGGGATAAGGTCCAGCAGGTTTCTTCCCGGCGAGATGAGGAAAAGTTGGAGGTCGAAAGTCGCAAAGAAGACTTTGAGGATTTTTTAGACGAAGAGGATGGGGACTACCAAATTGATTTTGGCGAGGGAGAATCCTCTGTCGAAGACGAATTGGATGGGCTGGACGAATTCTGACGTCGCTTTCCGGGTCGCGGCCGCGAATGTCTGCGGCCGCCGCGTATTTTTAACCCCTGGTGGCCCGGGCGTTTGCTTCTCCCGCGGTTATGCCGGATTTGAGACTTCTTCTTTTTATTCACACCTGGTATGGATTGAAGCTTTCTGCGCGCGATCTGGAGGTCCTGTTAGCGGAGGCGTTCGACCCCGGATCTCTCGAAGGCGTGGCAAAGGCATTTCTGAGCGAAGCCGCGCGAGCGTATTTGAGTGACAACCCGGATTGGCTCTTGCGGGCGCATGAGATCTGGCGCCAGGGCATTGAGAACGGAGTGAATTGGTGCCATCTGGGCGATAGAAATTATCCACAAAAGTGGCATTCGCTATCCCAACAACCACTATTATTTACCTACAGGGGGGATCCTGCCTGGTGCTCCCGCGCTCTTGTTGCCGTCGTGGGAAGCCGCACTCCCCGCGCCGAAACCAGTCTGTGGATGCAGAGAGAGTTGAGTCGCTTCTTGCGGCGCACGGGCATTGGCGTTGTGAGCGGAGGAGCTCGCGGCGTGGACCAGTGGTCCCACCGCATTGCCCTGGATTGTGATCAACCAACGGTGGTTATTTTCCCGAGCGGAATACTGAATCCTTATCCAAGTGGGAGTGAGGGAATTTGGAAGGATGTCTTAGCGCGCGGTGGAACGTTGTTGAGCACCTTTCCTTTGACAGCACCCATGCGGAAGTATTGTTTCTCCATTCGGAACCGTTGGATTGCCGGCCTTGGTGAGTTCTGCTTCGTAGCGGAAGCGAACCGACGGAGCGGCTCCCTACTCACCGCCAAGCTGGCTCATGAGGAAGGTCGGACAGTGTGCACTCTTCCGGTATTCCCCTTAAGCGAGCAAGGTCTTGCCAATCTAGATTTGATTTTTGATGGAGGAGCTCAGCCCATTCGGGACCACTTGGATCTTTGCGCCTTGATCGCGGGGCTACGCCCAACTTCGTTTGAGCGTACGGAGAGCGAGTAGAAAAAATATGGCGTTCACCGTCCACAGCGCGACGCCCGCATGGACCCAGTTGTTGCGTGCCACGGAATCCGCGACCACGTAAAGCACCCAATAAGAGATCAGGACGGCCAGACAGAGGACAAAACCGCCTCCCCGTGAGGCGCGGCGGTTTGTAACAGTGCCGAGTCCCACCCCCAAGAGCGCAAAAATCAGACAAGCTCCCGACAGAGACCAGCGTCGGTGGTACTCCACCTCGAGCTTGCGCTTTTGTTTAGGATCTAGATCCGTTTTTTTTAGCTCGCTGGAAAGTTCATCCAGTGTCAGAGAGGGAGGTGATTTCTTTTTCTCCGACATTTCAAAGGGATTGAAGAGATTGATGTCGTAGGACGTGAAGTCCACTTTCGTGTAGGTGCTTTGATGCGTCCGATGAATGTTGCCGTTGGACAGCCGTAATAAAGCGCTTTGTCCGGTATCCCGCTTTTCCTGGATGATATGTCCGCTCTTCGCGATGATTGTAATGGGCGCCTTCGGATCACGCTCATCATAAATGAACACGTCCCTCATAAGCCCGGCTTTGGAATCCACATGATTCGCATACACCACAAGATCATAGAACCCCTCCGAGAAGATCCCTTCCTTCAATGTTGCGCCCACTTTCTGACGCCCTAAATCGTGAAACAGAACTTCAAACTTCCGATTTCCCCACGGACCCAGATAAAAAGAAGTTTGGGCGGACATGAGCGTAGCCGCCAGCGAGAGAATGATGGCCGGCACGGCTAATTGTCCCATGCTCAAGCCCAGCGATTTCAAGGCTACAATTTCTGAATCATTTGATAAGCGATTGTAAGTCAGAAGCACGCTAAATAGCAGGCTCATTGGCAGGATAATGGGTAGAAAACTCACTGAAAGATAAGCGGCGATCTGCCCAACGGTTGTCAGATTCACGTCGTGCACAAGCACGAATTCTGTCAGACGGAGTGCCTGGAACATCAGGAGAATGGAGATAAAAACCAAGACCCCCATCAAGAAGGCGGGGAGGGTCTCGAAAAAAATATATCGAATCGCTAGAAATCCGCGCAAGACACTCAAGCCTGGAAGGTGCCGACATTCTCGGGTTTACCGATGGCTTTACGGACCGCGATCGCCATCTTTAACAAACCTTCCATATTGTTCATTTGCATCTGGGACGCGGCATCGCACTTCGCGCTCATGGGATCCGGATGGGCCTCCAGAAAGAGCGCGTCGCAACCGGCGGCGACAGCCGCCAGAGTGAGATGGGGGACAAAACGCGGTTCGCCCCCCGCAGGATCGGCGCTGGAGATTCCATAGAGTCGGACCACGTGAGTGGCATCAAAGCATGCGGGCACTCCCAGCTGTTGCATGATGGGAATCGATCGCATATCGGCGACGAGTCGGTTGTATCCGAAACAGGCCCCTCGCTCAGTCAACAGAACATTCTTGTTTCCCGTTGAGCGAATCTTATGAACAGCTCCATCCATGGTCTCGGGCGCAAGGAACTGGCCCTTCTTGATATTCACGGCTTTTCCCGTCTCTCCACAGGCAAGCACTAGGGACGTCTGTTGGCACATGTAGGCCGGGATTTGGAGTACGTCCACATGCTCAGCCACTTTGTTCACATCTTCAATGCGATGAACATCGGTCAGTACAGGTATACCGAACTCTTCGCGCACGGCTCTGAGAATTTTCAAACCTTCGTCGCTCATGGGGCCGCGCCAGTTTTTTTCACTTCCACGATTGTCCTTTTCGTAAGACGACTTGAATATGAGCGGAATGCCCACACACTGAGTGATATCGACCAATCGTCGAGCTGCCTCAAAGACCAGTTCTTTGGAATCCATCACACAAGGTCCAGAAATCAAGGCCAGGGGGTGGCCGCTTCCGACGTTGACTGGAGTCCGCCCTCCTTCGACCGTAAAGCGGCGGGATGGCAATTCAATGGTTTCAATTCGAGTTTTGCGGGGGACTTCGTTTTGGGGCATACGTCTTTCCTGTCGTGCGGTTTTCTTAATTTATAGTCGTAGAACCGGGTTCCTGTCTATGGTCGAGTTGACCGGCTGGAGGTCTGCGCCTGATAATCAATTCAAGATGTTACGCGTTCTTATGGTGCTCGAGGACTACGGCGAAATGGTGTTTCTTCAGACTGTTCTGAAGAAAGTCGGATTTGATGTGGACGCGATTCAGAACCCGCGCCTCTTCAATGACAGTCTATTGACCATGAATCCTGAAGTTCTGGTCATGACCGCGAACGGACGTCGCGTGCGCGGTTACGATTTGAGTCGAACATTGAAACGCGTGCGGGGCCTTCCCCACATTGTTCTGATTCGTGGCCACGGCCAACCTGAACTCACGGATCCTGAAGTCGGAGCGTGGCTGGAGAGTCCGGTAAATCCTTTAGATCTTCTCAATGCCATTGCTGACTTTTGCGGGCTTAACAAAGAGGTGCTTGCGGAAAAGTTTAGCAAGCTCCAGATGCATGAGCCCAGCTCCGAAGACACTCGCATATTGAAAATGGACGCGCCGGCTGGGGAAACCATGCAGAAATCGCCCGATTTCGGCGGGGACAAGCCCGGACGGTTTCATGAGTCGGCTCTAACGCCCGCGCAGCGCCGTGAGCGCTTCAGCAAATTCTTAACGGGGCCGCGGCCCGCGAATCACGGGTATTCCGTCAAGCAGGTGCAAGAACAAGTCAAAGCTTTACGCCAGGCCGAAAGCTCCCAGGATCTGGGAGAGTTGGAGCGCCAGCGCAAGGCGTTTGTAGAACATCTCTTTCGCAAGAAAACGTGATTTTTCGGATTGACAAAGGTCAAGCCCCCCGCCGGCTGCGTCCGAGTAGCCCTTCCACAATAGAAGTCACCTCTTTTAGAAGGACCCGGTTGCCCCGCCGTTCAATGTCTTTTTTCAACTCTTCCAGCTCGGAGCGGGCTATGGTCATGTGCGGATCCAGGACGTGTGCGGTCCGGAAAGCTTCAAGCGCCTTCTGAAGGTGCCCGCGTGACCGGTAGTACACGCCTTTGGCCATCATATAGGGGGCGGAGTGGCGCTCCTCTGGAGGGACCTGGTCAAGCGTGAGGCTTGAAAAGTGTTTATTCCCTCTCAAACCGGCCCAGATGCGATAAGAGCGCAAATCTTTGAACTCAAGTTTCTGGTCCAGAAGGCCTTGGAATTTCTTGGCCGCCTCTTTGGCGTCCCCGGCGAGGAGCTCATGAATGGCGGCGCGGAAGACCGGTTCCGATTCGAGAAGGCGTTGTCCGCGTTTGCTCTGTTCCTGGCGGAAGTACCGCTCCCTAGTTTTGTCATCACCCAAGGTTTTGTAGGCTGTTTCGATATATTGAAAAACTTTGGTGCATTTCACCAAGATGGCGGGCGGACACCCAGGGCCGAGCTCCTTGGGATCATAGTATCCCTTAAGGTCATTGAACGCCTTGTTGAGCTCCAGTGATTTTGCCTTTTCACCGACGCCGAGAATCTGAAAGTAATTCATGTCCTTAAAGTCGGAGAGAAGTTGATCGAGCCGTCGCTCCAAGAATGTCCAGTTGCGCTCGTCTCCAGTGCGCGAACCGAGGGTGGCGTTACCGTTAATCAGCTGCCGAAAAAAATAAGTGAGATCCTGGTTCTCAACGAAGTCCGCGTGTGAGAACAACTGATCAATGCTATTGGCGGAGTTAATATGCGGGTGGTAGTGCCCCTGGATGCCATGATCACCCCAGATTGCAAATGCGGATTTGACCCAAGTGGATTCGATTTTGGAGCGTGTCCAATCAACAGCCAGCTCTTCAAGCCGGTGTGGTCGTAGAGAGTACTCAGGTGTCGGGAAGCTCTTATTTATCCATTGGAGGCTAACGACGCCATTGCGCAGAGTCTGTGACAGGCGTAGCGCCAACTGCTCCTCTAGAATCAAATTGATGGCGTGCGGACTTAGGGAAAAGGATTCAATCAGCTTTTGCCCCAAAAGTTTTCCGCCCGTGGAGTTGCGCAGGGCTGCTAGAACATCTTCCGGTGAGACAAAGCCGAATCCGACGGCAAGGCCACCGAAGTATGAGTCTTTATCCGGTGTTCGCACGGCGAACACATCCCCGTTGAAAAAGGAAACGGCACTCACATCACCAACAGATGAAATCAAGGTCAGGTCACCGGTGAGTCGGCTCTTTTGAATCCGCTTGAGCAGCATAGGGAAGTGAATGCAGTGGATCGTGGATTCCTTTTCAATAAGCTTGAGCACCCTTTCACCCGGCATCTCCTCGCCTGAGTAGAGTTCGAGGAGGGGAGAGATGATCTTATCCGTATCGGTGGGCGAGCCGACGGCGTTTGCAACCTCGCGTAGAACTTCTTCCAGATCGAGTGGTTTGGTAAAGAAGGCCAGGGCTCCCGTTCTGTCAGTCGCCTCCCGTATAAATCTCTGCGTCTTGTAAATTCCTGAAAAGAGAAAAATCTTAGGCGGGGCCGTTAGGGCGTTTTGCACGATCTCCTCGGCGAGATCCACGCCGTTCATCTTGGGGAGCATGCAGTCCGCGATAAGACAGTGGAACTCCTCGCGCTGGGCCAGAGTCAGTCCCTTTACACTCGAGGTGACCAAGGTGGCCTGATAGCCCGCGCGCGTAAATGCTTCCAGAAGGGCTTTCCCCTGGGTAGGGTCATCCTCCACCAGCAAGACGCGAATTCGGCTCTTTTTCATAGACAACCTATCGGAGGATCCGGTGTGAGAGTTGATAGCTCATAGTGGCAATGCCTGGAGCCGGGACCATGCTCCTTGCGCCACGGGACGCACGCCGGTATCTTAAGCCCAGGCTCAAGATGTAAAGAGAGTAAGAGGAGGACCCATGGCTCAAAATACACAGCTCACCACCGACCAAAGTTTTAATCAGGATGTACTTCAGTCCTCAATTCCTGTTCTGGTGGACTTTTGGGCAGAGTGGTGCGGCCCCTGCAGAGCATTGGCTCCTAAACTTGAGGAGATCGCAGCTGAACTTCAAGGCAAAGTTAAAATCGCCAAACTCAATGTGGACGAGAACCCAACCATGCCGGCGAAGTACGGAGTGCGTGGAATCCCAACTTTGATCCTGTTTAAGGATGGGAAAGAGGTGGACCAAATTGTGGGGAATCATCCCAAGGAGAATATAGTCGCCCTTTTGCAAAAGTACTCTTAAGGGCAGGATCTTACACGGCCGCTGGCTTTTAGACAGGTCCTGGCAACTCGGTCATTAACATTAAATAAATTGTAAACTGGACCGGCAAAATTTTTGCCAGCTCGGTGGAAGACTAGCATCCATTATGTGTGCGTACATGTGCACGTGCAGAGTTCTCAAGCCCAGAACCTGGCCGTAACCCGCTATCAGGGCTTCCGTATGAATATCATCTGGCGAATGGATCCCAACCCCATCGCTCATATCCGTCCCTCGGCGATGTGGCTCACCCCTGCGGTCAGGAAGATGTCGGGGATCTCACATCCCCAAGTTCGATCTCCCCTCATAAGGGGAAGAGAGCATGGGTCTGTGCGAACTTCTCTACGAATTTCTCTACAGGCCCCAGTTCTTTTTCCTGATTCTTTTTCATCCAAATTTGCTTTTTTTTGCAAATAGCGCCTTCAGGGAAGAAGGCCTTCATCTTAGTTGCGGGTTCTTCGGGCACACACCTTGCATTGCGATGCGATATGCAAATGGTGTAAGGAGCACGACGTGATTTTCCTGATTTCAATGTTTGTTGCAAGTATGGTGTCGGCTGCATCAGATTCAGTCTGTCCAGATTCTGAGGTAAAAAAGATAGCGGAAAGGTGGTTCACTGTTGGGTCAGGGCGGCTTGGCAAGAGATATGCGATTTCGCGGGCCTCTGGAGGGCGGAAAACGGATCTCGTTCTGGCTTTCGATAATCTGTTCGGAGACGGCAAGGTGCGTACTTGGTTGCTGGTCGTGGGATTGGATGAAAATTGCAAAGTGGTCTCCGCGACTGGAGGGACGGGCACTCAATTTCAGGAGTTTGAGACACCCTAAACGCGCCAGCCCGCCGGTCCAGCCAGCATGACGTCGTCTCCTGGTCCGCATGATCCTCAATCACTAACTAAAAAAGATAGCGTCTAAAGGCCACCGACGAAACGAGTCCTAGACCAAACATCGTGGTGAGCAGGCTCGAGCCTCCGTAAGAAAGGAGAGGCAAAGGAGCCCCTACGATGGGCAGAATTCCAATAACCATCCCCATGTTCACAAAAACATGCCAGAACATATAGGCGAGAACACCAACGACAATCAGGGCACCGGCCTTGTCCCGGGCTTGGGTCGCAATCCTTATGCACATCAGGTAGAGAATGATGAACAAACCGAGCGTCGTCACGCTGCCGATAAATCCATGTTCTTCACTCAGCACACTGAATATAAAATCCGTATGTCGCTCAGGTAGGAACTCGAGCTGTGATTGCGTACCTTTGCGAAAACCCTTTCCAAGGACTTTCCCGCTGCCCACGGCGATTTTTGACTGAATCGAATTGTAACCCGTCCCGCGCGGATCTCGACCCGGAGAGATAAATGTGAGAACTCGATTTTTCTGATACTCCTTAAGCCCAAAGTTCCACACAATCGGGGCCGCCAAGGCGAAAACAATGGCAACGAATATCAGAATGGCCTTGCGTACACCCACAAAGATCAACAGGGAACAGGTCACAGCCATAAGCAGGGATGCGGTTCCCAAATCCGGCTGTTTGACTGTGAGAATGAAAGGGAGCAGGGCCAAGAGACCGGGCCAGGCCAGTTCGCGAATCCCCATGCCGCCCGTGCGAGTGCGTTGAGACAGAATGCGGGCCAGAACCAAAACCATGATCAGTTTCATTGTTTCCGAAGGCTGATAACGAAAGAAGCCAAGATCCAACCAGCGTTGGGCTCCCAAACTCGTCCGCCCTACCACGTCCACCGCCACAAGGGCCGCAAGATTGATGCCATAAAGAACATAGACCCCGCGCAAAAGCACCTTGTAGTCGATCAGCGTGACTCCAAGAAATACGGTCCAGCCCACGCTCAGCCAGGCCAGCTGCATCCAGAACAAGTCCATCTTGCCCTTGGAGAACCAGCCATGGGTGGCGCTGTACAAATTGATCAGGCCGATCACATTCAGAGCCAGGATGACAAAGGCAAAGTTAAGATCGAGACGTGAAAAAACCCCACGCTCCTCCACTTGCATGCCGCTCGCGAGGAGATCCCCCCCAAGTTTCATTCCGCCTCCTCTTCCCACGTTGTCGGCATCGCGACAGGCACCGGGCGCGCCTTCTTCTCGGCGTTCGCCTTCAGCATTTCTGGGTGATACTTCTCGAAGTAGGCTTTCATGATATCGTGGGCGACGGGACCGCCACCCGAGGATCCGGCACAGGAATGTTGTGCCAGCACGGCGACGGTGATCTCCGTGTTCACCACGGGCGCGAAGGCGACGAACCAGCCATGGTGGCGCTGGTGAACCGGCCGCAGGTCGCATCGATTGTAGATTTCATCGGCCGAAAAGGACCGCACCTGAGTCGTACCTGTTTTTCCCGCCATCTCCACGCCATCCAGCTTATAGCGACGAGCCGTTCCGCGAGCGCCTTCCACCACTCGGCGCATCCCCTCTTTGACCGTCTTGAACGCGGAGGGTTCAATTGTGACTTCGTATTCATTGGGCTTGGTGGCATCGCGCAGGACTTCCGGCTCGAACTCCTTTACGACTTTGCTTTCTTGATTCAGAATGCGCTTGATTAGGTAAGGCTTCATGACTTTCCCTTCAAGGGCGATGGTATTGTAGGCCACCGCCATCTGCAGGGCCGTCACCAGCACGAAACCCTGTCCGATGGCGTTGGAAAGATTTTCGCCAGGTTGCCATTCCTCTCCTAATTTTTTTAACTTCCACGCCGACGAGGGAACAAGGCCGGAGACTTCATGCCCGAGATTGATGTTGGTCCGCTGTCCCAGTCCCAACAGGCGCGCGTAGGGGGCGATGCGATCAATTCCCAGCGCGATCCCCATACGGTAAAAGAAGATATTGCTGGAAACCTCAAGGGCCTGCATGACATTGATATTTCCGAATCCCGTCCGCGAGTGATCGTGGTAGATCCTTCGCCCGAATTTCAAACTCGATGGCGCATACACATAGGTATTGGGAGTCACCGCTTTTTCGGAAAGTGCCGCGAGCGCCACGATCGGCTTGAACGTGGATCCTGGCGAGAAATGGTCTTGAATCACTTTGTTGCGCAGCGGGCGAAAGGGGTCATTCACCAGGCGCGTCCATATCTGTGTTGGAATGCCAGTTGAGAAGGTGTTTGGATCATAAGAAGGAGACGTAACCCAGGCCAGGATTTCGCCCGTGGATTTCATAACCACGACGCCGCCGATTCGTGGTCCGATATGGTCCTGCCGGTTCATGGCTTTGTAAGCGGCTTCTTGGATATCCTTGTCAATTGTGAGCACAAGATTCTGGCCGGGAATCGCGGGCTGTGGCTTGAATCCGAAGTAGGTGGGGGTTTCGCTGGGAGCTTCGCGGCCGCGGGCATCCACTTCAACATAAGAAATTCCATCACGTCCCCGGATGGTCATGTCCCATTCCTCTTCGAGTCCGCTCTTCCCTATGATATCGCCTTGTTCGAAGGTGAATTGCCCCTGGTGCTTTTCATTAAAGCGCGGAAGTTGTTCCCGGGAAATCTCGCCCGTATAACCGAAAAGTTGCGCTCCATTCTCAGCCAGGTTGTAGAAGCGCAGAATAGACTCGTTGATATTCAGGCCGGGATGATCCCATCGGAGGAGTTTGAGTCGGAAGACCTCGTCGAGAGAGATATTGTCTTTGATCCGAACGGGGCGGAAGGGGCCATCGCGCCGCTTACTTTTACGGACCTCATCGACAATCCGGCGGCCAGGCATTTCTAAAATTTCGCCCACGACTTCGGCGGTTTCCTCCAGCCGTTTCGCGTACTGGGGCGAAATGGACGCACCAAAGCCAGGAAGATTATCGACCAGTACCCGATTTTCGCGATCCAAAAACAGGCCGCGCGGGGCTGGCAGCTTGGTTTCTTTCACTCTGTTTTTTTCCGAAAACTGGCGCAGCTCGGTGCCTTGAATAATTTGTAAGAACCAGAGGCGGCCGGTAATGAGAAGAGTCGCGATAATCACGGCCGCGTAAAGCATCTTATAACGCGGGAGGTATTCCTTGGCTTCGTCCTCCGACGGCTGCAGGAAATCCTTCATCTCGGACCCAATCTTCCCTCGCCGCCTGCGCCTTGCGCGGCGATATGGTCGAACCATTGATAAAGGCGATAAACCGGAAAGCTAAACAGCATGCTCAAGAGAGCCGCAATCAGCCAGTCAAAAATTTCAGGCAGGAAAATAGGATTGTCGTCAAACCACCGGGAGTTGATCCAGTAGAGAATCGGAGCCGAAATCGACGCGACCCCCACCATCAACATAAAGTATGTGGACCCGCCCCAATACACCCGCTCACGGATCAGGAGCAATAGGATCATCAGAGTCAAACTGAAGACAAGAAGAGCTTCAAACGGGAAAACGGTGAAGCCGACGTTCACCAGGGTCAGCAGGTAGACCATCAATGTGGCCTCCCATAAAGGGCGGGTGACACTGACATACACCAGAATCACCAGCCAGAACATGGGTGCGGGAAAGCGTCCAAAGACGAGAAACCACAAGGAGGTCTGCGCGGCCGTGAGGACAAGGGCCGTGGCGACCATTAGCACCAAGCTCAACAACCAGTACCAAGGAATCTTCAATTTTCAGCCCCTGTCGCCGCGCTTGTCGCAACCGTACTGAGATCCTGATGATTCGCGTTGAGGACGATAAACAGTTCTTCCAGATTAAGGGGTTCCACGGCGGGTTTGATTTCCACATCTTGAGTCATGCCGTAGCGACTCTTATCAATAGAGGTCACAGTGCCGATCGGGAAGCCCTTGGGGAAAATATTAAATAGTCCGGAAGTCACGACCAGGTCTCCGACCCGCACATCATCACTCCGCTTCAGATGGCGAAGGCGGCAGGTGTTGCGACTCATGCCCTCCACTAGCCCGCGCGCCCGAGATCTTTGAACAATCGCATCAATGACCGCATAGGTGTCCGTCAGCAGAAGGATTTGCGAGGAATCCTTCTCCACCCGGAATGTGTAACCGATCACACCGCCAATGGTTAGCGCGGCCATGTTCTTTTGCACGCCATGAACCAGACCCCGATCCACCGTAATGGTTTTATGATCCGGGAGAAGGTCGCGCCCGATCACACGCGCGGCGAGAAGATCCATTTTGGTTGCCTGCTTAAAGCCCAGCAGCTGTCCGAGGCGCTCATTTTCCAGTTTTAGTTCCGTCATGGCTCCCAGTTGTGCGTTGAGTTCGGCAAGCTGGTTACGCAGGGCTTCGTTCTCCCTTTTAATTCCGATAAGATCGAGATACATGGCGGTGGTTCCCCGCACCCCGGAACTGAACGATGCAAATCCCTGCTGAATCAAGCTACCGGCAAAGGAGAACGGACGCGTGAACCAGAGCTCCTCCTCCGACTTTCGCTGCATGTTAATAGCGACTAAGGGAAGCACAATCAAAGTGATAACCAAGAAAACTTTGCGCAAATCGAAGGTGAAAAAGTTCATTTGTTAAAAGGCTAGCGTAACTCTCCCGCGTTTCCAACAATCTCCTTGAAAATCAGATAAAAACTTCGGAATCTGAGAAGCGCTTTAAATTCACGGAGACAATGCACCATGTTCGAGAAAATCCGCAATGTGGCCAAGAGCCGAAAACCCAGTTTTCGAAATTGGGTTGCCTATATCATTTTCGGGGCGATCATTATCGTCTTCGCCTTGATGGGCGTGACTCCCGGTGGGATGGATCAATCGGCCGGGGGAGGGGTTGCTGCGGTCGTGAACGACGCCACGATTTCTCTTGCCGAATTTCGCAACCGCGTGGAGGCGATCGAGCGGAATGCGCGCATGCAATTCGATCAGTTTCCAGAGGCGCAACGAAGAGCTCTGGCGCAGGAGCTTCGGCGCCGCGCCCTGGAAGATCTCATCCGCGGGGAGGTTGTTTATCAAGCGGCCCAAAAGCGAGGGGTCATTGCGGCCGATGGCGAAGTTCGCGACTCGATACTTCAGATCCCGTTCCTTCAAGAGAATGGGCGATTTCTGCGCGATCGTTACCGTATGTTTTTGCAAAACATGAATATGACCACGGATGATTTTGAGCGCGAGATCCGGAAGGAAATCGTGACTCAGAAGGTGCAAGATCTCTTTGTGGGCTCAGCCATCCCCACTCGTGAAGAGCTGAGCCGAAGCCAGGCCTTATCCAGCCAAAAGGTTCGCATCCGTTTCGCCAAGATCTCGCGTGCGGATCTACAGAAGCCGGGGTTCATCTCCGCTACTGATGTTGAAAAATTCCTCTCGGAAAACAAAGCTGAGGTGGAGACCTACTACCGGGAAAATACCGTGGAGTTTTCGAGCCCCGAGCGAGTGCGGGCCCGTCATATCCTCATCCCAGCGAGTTCGCCTGAGGCTGAGGCCGAGGCCAAGAAGAAAGCTGAAGAAATCGCGCAAAAGGCCACTCCCAAGAACTTCGCCAAACTGGCCAGTCAGCACAGCGGAGATCCAGGATCCAAAGAAAAAGGTGGGGATCTCGGTGAATTCGGTCGCGGAACCATGGTTCCTGAGTTCGAGCAGGTGGCCTTCAATTTGGAAGCTGGGAAAATCAGTGATCCTGTGAAGACCAATTATGGTTACCACCTGATTCTTGTGGAAAAGAAGACACCGGCCAAGACGGAGTCTTTGGATAAGGTGCAGGAGCAAATCGCGCGACGTCTATTGGCTCGGAAAAGCGAAACGGAACTGCTCGCGAAGTTGAAGGGCGCGGCGGAGAAGGGCCAGAGGGACACCGGTGCTTTGTTGTCGATGGCGGGCGTAAAGTGGGAGGAGTCGGGCGAATTTGATCTTGCTTCAATGACCGTGCCGAAACTGGGAGAAGCTCCGAAAGTTATAGATGCGGTGTTAAAGCAAGGCCGGAACGGTGGGTTTATTCCTCAGGTGATTGAAACCGGCGATGGTTTTGTGGTGGCCGAGGTCACGTCGTGGAAAGAGGCCCCAGAGGCGAAACTCGACGTCGAAGGCAAAGATCGAATGGTGGCTTTCCGAAAGTCTTCGGACCTTATTCAGAGTTGGTCGAAAGCCATTGAGGCGGAAGCACGGATTCAGCGTAACCCGCTGGTATTGCAATAGAGTTCGTTCGGGTAACGGACGGCGAACCATTCTGAGACTGATTCTTAAGGCAAGTGTAAAGAAACGGATCAAGTTTAGAATCGACTAAAACCTATCTCATCCCCTGGGACTTTTGTCCGATAAGTTTGTGCATGGGGGATTTGTGATTCTTAACCGGCTCCTGGCGAGTCTCTTTCCTGTACTTGCTGCATTGGCATGCGCTGCACACGCGCAGAGCTATGTCCCTGGCGAGATTATAGTGAAGTTGCGCGGTGAGCCTGGCTCTCCCGATTCCTACGCCTTTCTTGGCAAGGCATCGGTGGAAAAGTCCATGGATCTCAAAGATTCTTGGGGCAAAATGAACCTCTTCCACTTTGCACTCGGTAAAGGGCAAACCGTGGAGTCCGCTCTTCAGGATTTGCGTCGCGATCCTAATGTTCTGTATGCCGAGCCTAACTACTACGTCGGTAAGGTCAACGACGCCGGAGCCGAGTCTGAAACCGGAGTTCATCAAACATTTACTGCAAGCGAAGTTCAAGAAGCCTCGGTTCAAGCAATGGAAGCCTACATGGCCACTGGCGCGAACCTGGGTGTCCAGTCGATCTGGTCGTCCGGTGAGCCTGTGCCAACTGTAAAACCGATCGTGGCCGTAATCGACACGGGCGTGGATCCTTCTCACTCTGTTTTTTCTGGGACGGCCGCTTTGTGGCGTAACACAGCGGAAGTCGCGGGCAACGGCCTGGATGATGATGGCAATGGCTATATTGATGATGTCACCGGATGGAACTTCGTCGACAACTCGCCCACGATGTACGACGACGACGGCCATGGCACGCATGTGAGCGGCATTATCCTCAGTATCGACCAAAACATTTATACAACACCATTGCGCGAGTCCAAGATCCGCATCATGCCGCTTAAGTTTTTGAATGGCAGTGGGATGGGAACGACGTCCAATGCCATCCGCGCGATTTATTACGCCGTTAACAACGGCGCGAGCGTTTTGAACAACTCCTGGGGAGGGACCACCTATAGCGCGGCTCTGCATGAGGCGGTGGCGTACACCTACGCAAAGGGCGCTCTCTTTGTGGTGGCGGCTGGAAATTCGGGCACAAATAATGACAGCGCGCCCATGTATCCCGCAAGTTACGATGTTCCCAATGTCGTGGCGATCGCGGCGACGACCGACTACGACTACTTGGCTTCATTCTCCAATTTTGGCAGGAGCTCCGTTCATCTGGGCAGCCCGGGCGTTTATATTCTGAGCACGCTTCCCGGAAATGCATTTGGCACATCGTCGGGGACAAGCATGGCGGCTCCGTTTGTCGCCGGTACGGCGGCGCAGATAAAGGTCGTCTCGCCAAGTATGCTGGGCTACCAAATGCGCGAGATTCTCATGTCCCGATTTGCGCAGGTCAGTCAACTTTCCAATAAAGTGGCAACAGGTGGACGCTTGGATTCGTCAGGCGCTGTGACCTACGCCAAGACTGCGCCCGTGAGTGGAAGCCAGCCCGGTTACACGCTCTCTTACGGGGGCGGACGCGAGTTGGCTTCAGGCATGGCCAGTGGAGGAGGCTGCGGCACGGTTCGCGCTCTAACTTCGGGCGAAGGGCCTTGGGACGGAGCAGGGGCTTTCGTGGTCATCGCGCTCTTGTTCCTCCCAATTATTGTTCTTATCACAATGAGACTTCTGGCGCCCCGCAATCGTCGTAAGCATGAGCGCTTTAAGATCAACAGCGACGTCCGTATCAGCGTCGGAGATCGCGAGTTGGTGGGATCGATCAGTTCAATCTCTCTGGGCGGAGTTCAGGTCAATACCTCGGCGCTCCTCCAAGACGGCGGTCTGGTCAGCTTGACCATCACCTCTCCGTCCGGGGACGACAAAGTGGAAGTCGCCGGACGAGTGGTTTGGTCAGAAGCCAATAAGGCCTATGGAGTCGCCTTCGATCATACGCCCCAGAGTGTCCTCTCGCGAATTGCGGATTGGACCCGAGGCTTACAAAAGACCTAGGTCGCCGCGTTTATCCACAGATGAGCTCCGGCCTTGTTTGGGCGTTGCTGTTCACCGGGATCGGACTGTATGGATCTGCTGGGGCGTCGGGCCCGGTTCGCGGATGCGTTGTACAGACAGTCGGGCGCCCGATGTAGAGGGTTTGAATGCGGGCACCGGGTTGCTACTTTGATATCTTGATGAAAAACAACAAGAAAACTAGGGCGTGTCTGGATTTTGGCTGAGCGCGTTTAGTCGTTGAGATTTTTGGCGATCGTTAGAGAATCTTTGTGTGAAAGCACGGAGGTTTTCTATGGCTCGAAGGGTTTTAACAGACGAGATCTGG
>JBFWQY010000021.1:0-91573 GCA_050249195.1 Bdellovibrionales bacterium | reverse complement strand
GCTCGCAGATTTGGCTAAGCTCACTGAAGAGTTCGGCAACACGGTCATTCATCGAGACACCTCCGTTGCCGCAGGCTAAAAACGAATTTGGGATCAGAAAAGGCCCTTACTTATGCCCACCGTACTGCGTTATGAAAATCACTCCTCTATGAAGCTCTCCGGACAATGAGCGAGCTTTGATGATGGTATCAGTATAAACAAAACTATTCGATATAAAATCGTCAGTATTGGTCTACAGTATCTTTCTTTAAACCAAGGGATATGGGATCATTCTCGGAAATAGTAGCTGCACTTCTCGAGGTCAGAATTACCCTTAAGCGGAAAGCTATAAGGGGGTGAAATCAAAGTTGGAACCTCTTCCCCGCGATAAGATGGCTTGATTAAAAAAGCTTCCGACCTATCGGTCTTAGGATACAGGATCAGACCAAACAGTACCCCTTGAGGTGAGTGCTCAAGGCAGAGAATAATTCGATTCCAATTTTCTTTTGCTCGCAAAGTCGTCTTCAGTTGTCCTCCCACATCTTGGGAGTCTTTTTCTATTTTGTCGGGATCTATCGTAAAGTCGAAGCCAGAAAATTTATCGGTCGTGCACTTCAATTGATCGTTGGCGTAGTTACAAGTGAACACATCTAGCTTGTCTAGTCGTTGAGCTACCATCGCTGAAGCTCCAAAACTGACGGAAATGGTCACCATACTTAGAAAAAACTTCAACGATCGCATCTTTAAACCTCTGCAAAGAGTCTGAATCTCACGTCTTCCTACCAGCAATCTGCATGCCGCAGGAAGTGGTGGGGTAAAATACGAAAGCCGCTCGGATCTCCTGCGGCTTCTTCGACGTCCCCCTGTCGCGAAGGCAGTTTGATGATCTATCTACCTTTTGCTTGACGGAGCTTCCGGCACTAACCGATCACCCAACTCATCCATCAACTTGCAAAGGCTATTGGACCGTCATCTCGTGGCAGATAACTCCCACTCCTGATGAGTCATCGTGAAACGACGTTCTGAGATAAGATCCACCGTCTGAATCGGCGGTAATTCCATTGAGAGAAATTGAAATTGTATTCCAACGTTTCCCAATTTCAAGTTTACCACTAAGTTCCGCGATTTGAAGGGTGACAGTCACGTCAGCACCGTTCAACTTTTCTTTATGTTGGCCAATCCAAACCGTCTTCGGTTCATTTGGGTTCGGATAATTTGGATCTTTTGACAATGTTACCTTTCTTTCCATACCGATGCCAGTCATCCATACGCCCTTTTTCCCCGACTCTGGGGGCAGCTTCATCCAATATTGATCGTGGCAGTACATTGAAAGCACTTTCGTTTCCGGAGATACAGGCTGACCCATCGCATTCATCGTGATGAACGAAAGTGCTGTGGCAAAAACCGAAAAAGAATATTTCATTAGTCCTCCCAAAATCGAAATTCCAGCACGGCGGTTCACAATTGACAAGTCTGTCAGTGTTCCAAATGGGAAACCTTCTGCCCCACCCAAAATACCCGGGTCCTGAGCCTTTTGGCCTGTGGTTTCAAGGTTGGACGGGATTGCGAACCTTTTGCTTTCACCCGAGCAGAAGTTTCTGGAAACAGCTTACAAACTGTATTTAGATCACCGTAAAAGGGATATCTCGAAACATGAGGTCACGGAAATGGTCCGTACTTCCGGCAAGATTCTTTTCCAAGGGCAAACGTACAGGATTACAACTTGTTGGGCGAAGGTGGCTGCGGCAGAAGTCGATGAAAACTTGGAGATCTTTGCTCATAAACGACTGAAGGTGGTGAAGATCTCGACTTAGAGTTGACATAGCCGTGGTAACGCACGCGAAGGTCGGATTTGGATCGCGTGATTCACGCGATTCTCGGGTTCAGAATGACAAAAGGCTAGTCGCGTTTTAAATCGAGACCATAAGACCCGATAAGAAAATGGTATGGTAAACCGTTTTATTTCACTATTTTTAAGCGCGATCCTTGGGACGGCATCAAGCCCTGCTCACTGCGGCTTGGTCATTGGTTGCGAGGAAACCAATCCTGTAACGACAGTTCGAAATTTGGAAGAGCTGACAGCGTATTTGAGCAAAGAAAATATTCGTGAATGCCTTTATCCCGAGTCTCAGGGCGATACAAAGCCTGACTTATGGGCCCAGGAAATGGTTGGCGCCGATTTGGTGCGGGAAGAGGTCAAGGATCTACGACCTGCAGTCAAGAATCTCGCGCTTGTCGGCGTCTTGGATATAGATTTTAATTTGCAAGATAAAGCAGAGATTCGAAATGTGGATCCTGACTCGGTCATTTATCCCGGTGCAAAAGGCAAAGGTCATGGATTTTGGAGCATGTTGTCCATCGGAGGTCCGTCTCCTTACAGCTTTGGAAACTTCAGTCGGCCGCGGTACGTGGACGGAAATGGCCCCGCTGGACAGGTCTTTTCGAGCCTAAGCGATCCAAAAGTACAGCTCGTCAACATGTCCATTTCAATGTCGCCCTTTTCTAAGCATCGTGGCAAAGAGAAAGAGCTAATTATGCCCAATAAAGTCCAAGATGATTTAATGCTTCGATTGAGAAACCAAAAACCGCTCGTATTGGCGAGTGGAAATGCCTTCGATGAAAACGGTGAAGCTCATCTTGCGGATGCCTTTCATGATAACATTATCATGGTTGGCTCGCTAAGTCCCCGCGGGCTCGCCAGAGAGGAAACAAACAAGTCCAAAGCCGTTACCGTAATGGCTCCCAGCGATTTTCTTGTTTCAAGAGGCATTACGTATAGTGGTACGAGCGGTGCGACAACAGTTGTGAACTCTGCTCTTGGAGATGTTATCGCCATGCTGGGGAGCATGAGCGGCAAGGAACTCAAAGCGATGATTAGAAACACGAGCACCCCTATACCTTCACTGGATTCCGAGCCTTTAAAGCATGGCGCGGGCGTTATCAATCATTACAAACTTTTTCGTGTCGCCGAAAAATTGAGAAAAAATTCGGCGTGGCTTAAAGGACGGAAGATTGAAGACAATATTTATGATTTCTCGATCGAAGCCAAAAGGCTCGAGACTGAGGCTTTCGACTCTTTAAAAGAGCCGACATGCTCAAATCTAAAGACCGCCTATAAGAAGCTTCGTCGGGCATTTTTGCTAAGACCCACCGACGAAAATCGTTTCGTATTGGCGGAGATACATAAGAGTATGGGCTATGAAGAAACAGAACAATTCTTTCGTAATAAAACGGAAGATTGGAAGAACTATTTCATCAAAGAATTTTCATCAAGAGCATCTCCTGAGATCCTCAAGAGGGACCAATTAGGATTGCCCCCTGATCTCAAGAGGTACTTGAGCTATGATCCTACAGCACAAAGTGCCTACGAGGAAGCTGTCCAACGCGCTGAAGCCAGGCACCGAATTCAGACGGGAAAGTCTCGAGAGACGTCGCTACCGTCCAACAAAATTTCTACCGCTTCCGCGCAAACGGTTCCGTCTATGATGGACGCTGAGATCAAATACTATGAAGCAAAAAAGCTAAAAGGAGACCGCAGGTTTCAGATTTTAACCAATGCACGACCTTGTTTGCAGGCCATGGTTGCTGCTCTACCCGCTGAAGAAAATATTTTCCCACAATTTTACTCCACTTGGCTGAAATCCAATCCTCAATGCGAGGTTCCATTGCAAGCTTGGTCCGAATTGGATCGCGATAAGCCCGGAACCTTAGGAAACTTCGCCTATGATATCTATAAGAACCTGGATATTCCATAGTTCGTTCTCACAGCGAGGATGATGTTTGAATTCCTTGTCTCGCCTCCACCATTTGTCTTATGCCGGCGGTCAGCGTATCCTCCCGCGCTTATAAGGAGGAACCATGAGCGGACTAAGGTATCCAAATGAAAGCCGGGAGTATCGCGAAGCTCGCGATTTATTGCGCAAAGAAGAACTCGAGCTTATTCAGAGGGTCAAGGCCGTGGCGGCTAGGCGTCGCAAATTGCCTCTCGGAGGGCTGCTAAAAGAGGACTATACCTTCCAATGGGCTAACGATGAAAAAGTCGGTGAGCCCGTCAAGTTCTCTGAGCTGTTTTCTGGCAAGAATACCTTGCTTCTTTACTCATTCATGTATGGGCCAAACTGGGATAAACCCTGCCCCTCCTGTACGTCGCTGGTCGATGGATTTGATCGGTCGTGGTATTCGGTCAGTCAAGACGCCGCATTCGTTGCCATAGCTAAAGCGCCAGCCGACCGAATCAACGCTTGGGCCAAGGAGCGTGCATGGACTCAGATCCCATTGATTTCTGGATTGAACTGCACGTATCAGGCGGATTACAAATGCCAGGGCGAATCTGATGATATGCAGTTACCGGTGATGCATGTGTTTAAAAAACAAAATGAAGAGATTTTTCATTTCTGGGGCACTGAAGTCGCAGAAAATCATGTCGACACGGTCTGGCCGTATTGGAATCTCATGGACTTCACCCCAGAGGGGCGGCCGGACCGACTCACTCCACCGCAAAATTTCACATCCGAATTCTTGGTAAAAAACTATTTAAATAAATAGGCGCAGCGAGCAAATGACTGCACGACAGAGTGTTCAGAACTACGATCCTCAATGAACTCTAACTCACACGGAGGCACCTGATGAAAGCGATAAGTACATATTTGAATTTCGACGGCAACTGCGCGGAAGCGATGAAGTTTTACCAGAAGTGCTTAAAAGCCGATCTTGAACTGATGCCGTTTTCAGAAATGCCAGGAGATGTGCCCCCAGCTTCGAAAAATCGCATTATGCATGCGCGGCTGACCAAAGGCGGCGCGGTTCTTATGGCCTCGGATACCATGCCAGGCATGCCTTTCACGCTTGGAAACAATTTTTCCGTCTCTATCCACTGCGAAAGCAAGGCGGAAGTGGATGAGTTCCTCGGTGCCCTCAAGGAGGGCGGCAAGGTGACGATGCCGGCGGCGGAAATGTTCTGGGGTGCCTACTTTGGAATGTGCACTGATAAATTCGGGGTGAACTGGATGTTCAATTGCGAATTGGCGCAAAGGTAGAAGCCAGGTCACGGACTGAACAGGATTTCTAAAGGTAGGCGGCACGGCTCCTGCGAATCTTATAACGGGGTCGTGGCCGGGTTGCTTCCGATTGTGTCACGTCGCGCTGCGTTCCGTGAGCCCAGCTCTATCACGTGCTGAAATCGATTTTCGCAGCGCCGCTTAGGTTGTTTCCATTCTCTTCTGTTTGCACATTCAGTTCATGAAAACCAAAATACCTCTTCTAATCACGTCTATCGCACTCACGCTGACCGTCACGCCCTGGTTATCCGCTCAAACAGGTACGGATGGACCCATGGAGAAATTCCCACCCACGATGCAGATTCCGCCGGATAATCCACAAACACCAGAGAAGATCGCGCTAGGTAAAATGCTTTTTTTTGACTCGCGATTATCCAAGAACAATAAAGTTTCCTGCAATTCCTGTCATAACGTCATGAAGTTCGGCGATGACGGTTTGCCACGATCACCCGGGCATGAGGGAAAATTGGGAGGGCGTAACTCTCCCACGGTGTTCAACGCCGCCTTCTACTCCGTGCAGTTCTGGGATGGCCGTGCGCCGACGCTTGAAGAGCAAGCCAAGGGGCCATTGGTCAACCCGGTTGAAATGGGGATGATCAATCACAATGTGGTTGTGGATATTGTGAACACGGTTCCCCGTTACAAACAGGAATTTGAAAAAGTCTTCGGTAAGGGCAAAATTACGATCGACAAATTGGCAAGGGCGATTGCGGCTTATGAGCGCACCTTGATCACGCCGAATAGCCCCTATGACAAGTTCGTCGCGGGAGACAAAAACGCGCTCAGTGCTGCCGCCCAGCGCGGGTGGAAGCTGGTAAAGAGTGTTGGTTGCGTGTCTTGTCATTCCGGTCCGATGTTCGCGGGGCCGCCGATGCCACTTGGTACCGGATTTTATCAAAAGTTTCCAATGATGCCGATACCTGGATACGAGAAGAAACATCGGTTCAGTGAAGATCTGGGCCGGTTCACCGAGACGAAAAAGGAAGCCGACAAAAACATGTGGAGAGTCGCGAGTTGGCGAAATATCGCCCGCACGGCGCCTTACTTCCACACGGGATCGGTCCCCACGCTGGACGAAGCCGTCACCATCATGGCAAAGGCTCAGCTCGGTAAAGACCTCAAGAAAGGAGAGGTGAAGGACATTGTCGCCTTCCTGACCAGCTTAAACGGAGAAATTCCAGAGCAAACTCCCCCGGAGTTGCCAGCGGGGGGTCCTAAAAAGTGAGTTCTCTGTGACCGGAGCCGTGCGGTCAATTGCGAACAGGCCCGTGCCAAGAGAGTGGCACCTTTTTATATTTGCATTGATAGGGTCCCCACTCCCGAACCAGATAATCACCCTCGCGGTAAAAGTGGTTCGTTTCCCGCATGGCAGGAATGTCTCGCCTCAAACCGTCTTTCACGGACCAGCCGGACCACGCGCGGGTCGCGACAATGCCTAGCCTATCGGTATCCCACACCGCATCTGTTGTTTCCCGCAGCTCAATTTGTTCTCTTCGAAGCACTTGCTGGCCTTGCCCACCAATTACATAGAGCGATGAGAATAGGGCAAAGTTGTTATCGTCAGGGTGGGCCCTATTAAGGACCAGGGAGATCGTGATTTCTCTGCAGCCGATCTGTACGATGGCCCAATGTTCGTTGCCGCAACCTTCTTGCCCAGGAGCTGCGATCCCGCCCCACACTCCGGAGAGGTCGGCGCAGCTCAAGGGAACTCCAGTACTCGCAGCGTTAGCGCTCACAGTAAAGTTCACAGTAAGAGCGAGAAGAACAAATGCACATAAGTTGATTTTCATAGCTTCCTCCAAAATAGGGGCCGTCTGTCAGTGATGCTCGTCTTTTAATACACTCCGAATGCTCTCGGATAGCATCATGGCGTGACAAGGACCCTGACAAAAGTCGTCTTAACTGTGGTTAAATTTCATTCCGTTACGGGCTTCAATATCCGCTCAGCTCCGTGGACGGGGGAGCACCGCGCTGAGCGCTTCGTAAGCCTCGCGAATTTCTTCGGCAGTCACCTCGAGGTTGCGGGCCCGGTGCAAGTAGGTAATTAAGGCCGTGATGTCAGTGATGTCCTCCTCCTCCCCACCCATTTTGGCTAAGATCCCCCTGATAATCCGTCGTGGTTTATCTTGCAGCAACCAAAGTGACTGTTCCATCTGCCAACCGGGTGCGAAGAAGGTCTTTTTGTCTATAACAAATGGTTCGGCCGTTTTGGACCGGTCCTCGGGCTGCAGATCGGGGGCGATGTCCGAGCGGGGAGCCTCCGGGGCCTCTAGATTTACGGGCAGAGACACTCTGTCTTGCGGATTCTCAACGGGGAGGTTGCGAACTTTCACTCCGGCTTTGCTAAGAGCGTTCGACCAGGTTTTGAACCGGCGCACGGCCTCGCGCACCAATTCTCGACCTGAAAACATCACGCCCCCTTCTGAAAAAATAACGAGCGCAGCCGGCGGATACCGGTCCCAAAGCCAGGTTTCTTCCAGTGGAAATTGCTCTGTCTCGAGCCTCCGAATGATCCGAAACAAGTCTTCGCTGCTGAGTTGGTGGGCCACTCCCGCCTTGCGGCCGTCCTCCATTTGGACACCTGCCACTTTGAGGAGTCGCTCGAAGTCCGCGCGACCTTCACGATGATAGATGGCGTTGGCAATCGCCTTTCCGCTGGCATTCAATTTGAATGATCGCCGCATCTCTTGGCGAATCGATTCGCTATAGATGTTGGTAAGGTTGTCATAGGTGAAAAGAGCTCCCTGCCGGCGAAGAAAACTCTCAATGTGCCGGAGCATTTCTGGAATTGCGTCGTAGTGTACGTCCCAGTTGACTGTCCGAATGAGATCGGGCTCGATGCCGGCGGCGTATAGAGCCTTGTCCCATGTTCCGTACGCTCTTCGGCCAGCAAAATACAAACCGATTCCTGTAACCTCGATACCAAACCTTTCGCGAATTTTTTCTCCGACATCTGTGCTTCGATGTCTCAGGATGTACTGATTTGGAGTGATTCCAATCCTATTTAGATAGCGAATGATCCTGGCAATGCTGACCCCACGCCACTGAGGACCGTGGACTTCTTCCCGAGCCACGCGAACCGCGGTCTCCCAGTGACCATACTCAAGCAAAGCCTTTTGTAAAAGTGCATTTCCAGAGATGTCGAGGTTCATTGCACGGAGAAATTCCTCGCGTATGAACTCGTTTTGTGAACCTTTGAGAGCCGCTGCGTGGGCCGGCCGCCTCGCTTGGGTTAGAGCTTCATGTGCATGCACGATGAGCGTCGGAAGGTCCAGCAGCTTCCAGCGAATTTGCTCATGTACATCAGCAATGTCAATTCCGTAGGCCGCGACACCGTTATCCCAGCTTCCATGACGGCGCCTGATTTCCTGCCGTAAGGATTTCCCGTTGATACGCACGTGAAACCTTCGCTCAATTTCGTCCCCGACCTCTTCGCTTTGCAGATTACCGACTCGATGCTCGGTCATCTTCTCGCCCTTGGCCAAGTAGTATTGGTGCAAGTGCATCAGCATCTCGCCAACCGGCTGGTCTTTCCAAACGATCTGTTCGCTAATGTCCGGGGCCGTGAGGCCAATGTCAGCCGCTCCTGACAACCAGCTGCCGTAGCTGGTCTTAACGGCACGGACAAGTTGTTTTCCGGTGATCGGGAATCCGTTGAGGCGTTCGAGTTCGACACCAATCTCGTCGCTCATTTTTGATTCAACCAGCGTTCGCCCCATTTTGCGCGAGCGCTTTGAAAGGAAAGTAAATACCTGCCCAAGAAGGGTTCGGAGTGCAGGCTTTGTTCTCCAGTTTTCAGGGGTCACCGGGGAACTCCCAAGCGCAAGGGCACATTGAACTCTTTGTTCCGCTGTCGATAGATGTATCGTCGGGTTCCCGATCTTTTCCATCTGCTCCACGTCATCCGCCCGGATATACGAAGCGGTCAAAGTGGCGAATATGCAGCTTATCCTTAAAAGCAGCGCAAATGGGTACCTGTGAGCAAAAATTGTCAAAGTCAGCACGGCAAAAAAAGGGCGCCCGCCACCGGTTTGGAGATACGGCATAATACTGAGGGTCTTTTCAATAAACACGCCTGAGTTTTCGTACACAACTCTTATGGGCCTTTGCGATCGGCAATCCCGTGACCATGCGGATCCGCGTCTGGATCTCTGAGTGAGACGGAAACATAACGGCAGAAATTTGATTAGCTTGGAAATCACATTCCTTAGACAGTGTCGAGAGCGTATTCATTATGGGGATAAGGACTGAGATTTTCTCTAGCGCTTTCAGGGAATTAAACGGGGGATCGCTAGGCTTAAACGGCCGCGGAATTGCAGTGCTTGATGGGGTCGGAGAGCGGGGATAATGGGAAAATGCAAATTGATTCACCTTGAGATGGTCTGCGTTGGGTTGATTGTTCTGTGTGGATGCGGGGGATTCGAGCCAGCTGATGTCCAGGATCTCACTTTGAGGCTGGGCACAAGTTGTGGCGAAAACTCCGAGAGTGGATCTTGTTCACCGGTGGAGCCGGAGATTGAAACTCCGGGACCCGTGGTCGGTGATCCCCAGCCCCAACCGCAGCCAGCCAATCCCATGCCGCCGATCGTCGGTAGCCTGGATCCCTATATCCCGAATATTCCGGCCAGCCAGTGCCAACCTTCACAGCCTGTCATCAACCCGATGGCCAACGCTAAATTTAACAAGAGGACCGTGTGCTCCGATGGCTGCGATTACAAGACAATTGTGGAAGCCGTGAACAGCGCCCAACCTTACGACGAAATTGTGATTTCACCCGGAATCTATAAAGGTTGCCTGAACATCAAAGCTTCCCCGATTATTGTTAGGGGTGACGGGGGTCTCGCTCAAATTGACAGCACGAACTGTGGAACAACAACAATGGGGACCGTCGTCACAGTTCGCTCAGAGTTCGCCCGACTCAGCAATATCAAGGTGACGAAAACAACCTCCATTGGATTTACTTTTCTCCCAACATCCAAGTTTGCTGAACTCAGTGACTTTTGGGTAGAAGATGCGCCGATCGCCGTGTCGGCCAGTGTCGGTCAGGGCACGCTGGTTCTCTCGCGCTTCAAGATTCGCGACGTCGGCTACGTTTGGGGCGCTAGCAATCACGAGGCCGCAGTCATTTCTGTTGCGGGTCAGAAGGCCATTGTTTCTCTTGGGACCTTCTCCGATTTTAGGCTCAACTCCTGGGGCGTTGCCGCTCACGCCCCTGAGGTCGAATATCTTTGTAACGTAAGCCTTCGAGTGAACGACGAAGCCGGGCATGCCTTTCACATGAATAACAACGCTCGCGTGCGCATCGCCAGAAGTTACTTTCATCAGCACAAGCGCGATAATGTCTTTTACTACCAGTACCAATCTCCCGGAACGGAGCTGCTGTGGGAGGACAACGTCTTGATGAGCGAAGTGTCACCGACTCTGTTTCAGGGCACGCAACCAAAGTCCGTCAATGTGATTTTCCGCCGCAATACCTTTATTGGTGATGGTCTAAAAAGCCTGACCGACGCGAAAATCGATATCACATCCGAAAACAAATTCTTCGGGTCGCGATCGGATGCAGGAATTCCGGCCTACCCGGCGATTCCCTCCAACTGGCCAATCGATCCCGATCTGCTTTAGCACTCATTTAACGGAATGAGCGGTGCGAGCACGACGCTCTATTTTCTTACCCCCACCAGCTCATTTACCCGTGCTTCAAGGTCATCGATGTCCACCGGCTTTGACAGGAAAGAAGCTTGGGGCAGGGTGCGCAGTGATTCCAGAACCGAGGGTTCTCTTCCGCCAGAAAGGAGAATCACCGGAAGCGTCGGATGAATGGCGCGTACAGCGCGAATGACGTCCATTCCATTCATGTCGGGGAGATAGTAATCCGTGATCAGAAGATCAGCCTCTTTTATGACAGGCTCATTTTGCAGAGCCCCGTGACCGGTCAGATAACATTTAACCTCGTGGCCATCGAGGGAAAAAAACTCTCTCAGGAGGTCGGAGAGATCCTCCGAGTCTTCGACCAAAACCAGCTTTAACGGCTTAAACGTATTGTTACTCACTAGTGATCCGTTTCGTTCATGGCTGAGTCACAAGTCTTGGGGAGGTGGAGCTGAAAACAGGTATTAGGGCTGTTATGAACAAGCATTAGATCTCCACCGTGCTTGCGCGCGATTGTACGCGACAGACTCAGCCCAAGCCCTGTTCCTCTTTTGTTTTTCTTGGTCGTGAAGAACGGAGTCATAATCTTTTCGGCCAGAGCGGAGTCAATCCCCCGACCACTGTCTACGACATTGATTTCAACCTTTGAGCCGAGATCTTCCAACTCAATTCGAATCCACCGTTGAGAAAGTTCGCTGATCGCATCGACAGCATTATTGATCAGATTGATCAGGATTTGCATCACCTGAACGCCGTTGCATTTCACTCGAATCAATTGAGGGGGCACTTTGACCATGGCTTCCACACCGAAGCGCTGCAGTTTAAAATCGCAGATCTGTAGTGTTTCGCGGATCAAGGTCACGAGGTCGACGGGGTTGACGTCGTCCGACTCCATCCCGGAGAGAGACTTCAAGCCCTGAACCACCGCCGAAATATTCTTCACCATGCGTGTGATCTCGGCGGAGGTTTTCTTAAGACTCTCTTGGTCCAGGCGCTCGCGCGCTGCGAGTTTCTCAATGAGTTGAGCTCGCCCTGAAATCACGTTGAGCGGAGTGTTGATCTCATGAGAAATACCGGCCGCCAGTTCGCCCATGGTGGCCAATTTGCTGAAACGGGCCATTTCCTCCTGGTTGGCTTGTATGGCTTTGCGCGCCCGCTCCTGCTCATTAATGTCAAAGAAAATGAGCAATACGTATTGCTGGTCAGTGTTCGGAAACTTTAAAATGGAGGTTCGAAGTTCCACCCAGTCTTCTCTCCCTAAATTTTCCTTCAAATTGACGCGGAAAGTGCCAACGACCCCTTCGTGTAGTACGCGCCGGATTTCGTTCCTTTGGGTGGTTTTGCAGTCATTCAAAATCCGGTTCAATAAATCGTCTTCACCGACTTGGAGCAGATCCTCCACACGTGCACCGATTCGATGCACGAGGTGGTCGGAAACGAAAATCGCCTCGCGCTGACCTGTTTTTCCCTCAAAAATAGCAAGTCCGACACTGGCTTCCGTAATCACCTGCTTAAAGATTGTGAGTTGCTTCTCATGTAAGACGCGTTCCGTGATGTCCAACGAAACGGAACAGATAGACTGCACGGTTCGTCGTTCATCAAGGAGCGGGAACTTTGAGGCAAGCCAGTGTACCGTTTTTCCGGCAAGTTCCAGCCCCATCTCAAAGCGGATGGGCTTGCGCGCTTTGATCACTTCGAAATCCTGCTCGCGCCATCTTTCGCCAACCCTTTCGCCGAAAAGTTCCTCGTCCGTTTTCCCGAGGATTTGTCCGGGCTCTTTGCCGAGCATCTCTGTAAAGCGGGAATTGACGTAGACATAGCAGCCTCTTGTGTCCTTCATCGTGACCAAGGCCGGCGTGTTATCGAGGATGGCGTCCAAACGTTCCTGGTGGAGATGTGCCATTTCCAAAGCTTGAACGAGATCCGTATTGTCAACGAAGCTCAGGACGGCTCCTTCCACCTGCCCCTTCGCGCCGTAGAAAAGCTGAACCCGCGCCTCATATTTTCGTCCCCTCATTGTGAACTGAAGTTTGGATTCCCGTGCGTTTTGCAAGCACTCCTCGGCCAGCTTAAGCGCCGGAAGCAGTTCGAACTGCTGGGCGAGATGCTTAATGCTGAGTCCTTTATCCATGTCCGTAACATGGAAAAGATACCGTGCCGCCGGGTTATATTCGATTAAGTGCAGGTTCTTGTTCACAACGAGAAGCGGATAAAAGATGGCGTTCTGAATGGCGTGTAATCTTTGATTCAGGAGCAGCAATTCGGTCGATTTGACATTGATTTCCTGATTGAGAGTCGTCAACTCCTCATTGGCCGACTGCAACTCTTCATTCGTCGTTTCGAGTTCCTCGTTTGTGGATTGCAGTTCCTCATTTGAGGATTGCAACTCCTCATTAAGGGCCTGAAGCTCCTCATTGGAGGTTTCATGTTCCTGGATAATTGTCTGCAGATGCTCCCTGGTTGCGATCAACTCGTCCTTAAGCACGCGCAGCTGATCCTCCGGAGGCAGGCCTTCCAGGTCGCGCGCAACACGCGCATGAACGGAGCCGGGATCCCTGGGCGCCGAATCAAAGCTGACCAGGTAATCGCGTCGGCTGTCAAAGAGCAGGGGCGTGACGGAGAGTTGCACTGACGCATTTGATCGGCCTGCTGCTGAAACGGCTCCTGGAGAGGGATACTTTTGAAGTCCCTTAACGATTCGGTTGGATTTTGAAGCGCGATGAAGGAGAGCTGTCAGCTCGGCGGTCATTTCGGATGGGACAAGTTTGGTGATGGACACGGTCGGCTCACCGCGCGGCAAGTTCAAATATCTATTGGCCTCGCCAAAGAGGTGCCTGATTTTGCCCTGCTCATCCACCAGCACCGAGTCGGGCGTATGGTTGGCCACCATGCAATGGAACAGATCTATTCCGAACCCTCCCTCGCGATCCCGGTTCAGGAGGACGGCCTCGCGACTCAGCTCACTGCGTGAATAGCTGCGCGGCAAATCCCCGCGCTTGGCCGACCGGTAAAAGAGGCGTGCGTTCTTGTCCGCTTGGTCGAAGAGCCCCTCCGCCGCGGACGTTGTTTCTGATTTGCCCAAGAACAGAATTCCGGAGACTTCAAGGGCATAGTTAAAGGTTTTAATGATTTGCTCTTGGAGTCTGATATTGAAGTAGATCAGAACATTCCGGCAGCTAATCAGGTCCAGCTTCAAAAACGGAGGGTCGGTGGTGACATCATGGCGGGCGAACACGATGGTGTCCCGCACGAACTCTCTCACTTTATAAAGCTGATCGTCCATCGGTTCAAAATATTTGCTCCTAATTTTTTCCGGGATGTCCACCAGGCTGGTCTTGGGATAAAGCGCCTTTCTCGCCACCTGCATGGCCTGCTCGTCCAGATCCGTCGCGAATATCTGAATCGGAAGCTGCTTTCTTAGGGTTTCCATAGCTTCCAGTGCGAGAATAGCGACGGAATAAGCCTCTTCACCTGTCGCGCAACCGACCACCCAAGCGCGAAAGTTCTGACCCGGGTCCTTTTTCTTAATGCGTTCGACGAGAAACTCGCCTAGAGAATCGAACGAGGCTTCATCACGAAAAAATGACGTGACGGAAATCAGAGAGTCTTGAAACAAGTGGCGCGCCTCTTCCGCATTCGTGCGCAGCAACTCCGCATACTCCGCCATACTCGAGCAATGATTGGCCGCGATTCGGCGCTCGATGCGTCTGCGGATCGTGGATTGCTTATACTGGGAGAAATCGACCTTAGTTTCCCGCTTCAGAATGGCCAGGACCATTTGAAACGGATCTTCCAAACCGGGTCCGATCTTGATCTCGGGGAGCGTGGACGGCTCCGCAAATTCATCAAGGTGGGAGAGTTGAGCGGCGATCTCCTCAACTGTGAGCTCAATATCCACAAAGCCCGTCTGTTTTGCCGCGCGCGGCATTCCATCGTATTTGGCCGAGTCCAGCTTTTGGCAATAGGTCAGTCCGCCAGCTGTCTTGATCGCCCGTATTCCCTGCGCCCCGTCGCTGCCGGTGCCGGAAAGGACAATGCCAATGGCACTTTCGCCCTGGTCTTCCGCAAGAGATTTAAAAAAGAGGTCCACCGATGGCTTAGGTCCAATTCTGGATTCCGGATTCTTCAGAAAGAGCCTCTGATTTTCAAGCACAACATTCGCGTTGGGAGGGGTGATGTACAAGGTTCGGGCTTCCACGTCATCACCATCGTGGATTTCCTTGACCGGAAACGGGGTGGAATTGGCAATCAGTTCCACCAGCCGACTGCGGTGCTGGGGCGCTAAATGTTGGACCACAACAAGAGCCATGTGCTCGGCCCGTTTGAGAGCGCCAAAGAGGGCACGTAGCGCCTCAAGGCCCCCGGCAGAGGCTCCAATCCCGACAATGTATCGCGGAGCTTGGGAAGAGCGAATCGGATCCGGCTCGTCTTCCTTTACGACTCTCTTCTGAGGCCGGCGGGGTTCTTTATTGCTCATCCGTTTCTTTGACGGTTTCATCAGTTGACCTGAGGGTTCTTATAGCAGCAATTCTTATGAAGTTGATAGAGCTAATTGCGGAGACCGAAGTATGAAGCGAGCGACCATCATCTACGATGGGGATTGCGGGATATGTGAAAGGTTTCGCCAAGTTGTGGAGAGACTGGATTGGAAGAAACGGTTTGAATGCCGCCCCCTACAGGAGGACACCGTCTATTCTCAATTCCCCCTATTGTCGCCGGCCGAATGTCAGAAGGAACTCAAGTTGATCGAACATTCAGATTCCATTCGTGTTCACGGGGGGGCGGAAGCCGTCATCCGAATTTGCCTCCAATTACCCCTGATGAAGCCTGTCGGGTTTGTCCTGCTTCTTGCGCCTTTTCGAAAGTTGACAGGTTATCTCTATGGCGTGGTTGCGGACCATCGGAACCGAATCAGTTCCGCCTGCGGGCTGAAAAGGAAATAAAGTCATTCTGCGCCTCAGGAGACTCGTTCCATCTTATTCTCCCTATGCTTGTCCAGCCGGCTCGTAACATAAGATTTTTTAGCACAACCCAAAAATCAAGATGTTCAAAAGACACTTAAAAAGCCACGACCGAAGTTAAGACCGCCAAGAAAGCTTTTCCGACAGGCCATGAAATTTTGTTCAACTCCGGTCCCCAGTGGAAAATCGCCGCGTGAGCGAGTATATCGGACGACAACTCAAATCAAGCCATCGAAGATGTGAGAGAGGCGTGATTCAGCGGCTTGGGGGCCCCTGTTTTGACTCCCTTATTTGTCTCTTTCGAGCTGGGGCCTTGTGCGAGATTAGATTATAGGGGGACATCCGCGCGTTCTAAAGAACGTCGGGAAAAAGTATGGCTGGTAAGGATTCCGTAGGTCGCGTCGCACGTCCACTCTTAAAGATTCTCTTCCTTCTCTCATTCAGTGTTCATGCGGAATATGTGGAAATGGATAAAAAGGAGCAAGGGCGTTGCGTGAAGATTCTGCTCGCAACAGGCTCGTTAGACTCAGCTCCGATTCCGGACCTTGTCAAAGAGGAGCAATCGCATTTCCTGGAGGCGCTGGTGGACGATTATATTCGCAAACATGCGACCACCCAAAGGACGGCCAACACTCCATTGCATTCTTTGTCCTCTGAGCCTGCCCCCAAACATTATGAATGGCCCGCTTCGGCCCTGGAATACTTAAAAAAGTACACGGGGTGGCCAAAGCCATTCGGCGTGGCTTACAACGCGCGGGAGAACAAAACGACATTCACCGTTCCCGCAGATCGGAGCCTGGTCAAAGGTATCACCTTGCGGATTTATCGCCGACACACCGACCAAGTGCCCGTGGCACAAAGGGAACTCCATCACGAAGGCGCCGAGGTTAACGGGGGAATGGCTTGGACCATCGAGGTTGAAGGATCGTGGGAGGGGCTGTGGTATGACTTCCTTTATGAAGCCGTTGACAACCAGGTCAGCGACTTGGGCGAGTCCATTCCGAGCAGTTATCGAGTTGTCGATCCGTCCGCCCATTGGGTCGCTGGCGACAAGGCACGCGTCTATTTTCCCCCAGTAAGAAACATCCCTCACGCGGGGACTGTAGATCCCAATCGCCCACAATCGGTGTCCATGACGATTCTCGAGGTCAATCCCGGGGACTTGAGTTTCGCCAAGATTCCAGAGGACTTGCGGGGAACTTTTGGTGCCATTGGATCCGGACAAATTTGGCAGCTTTCGGATCCCTTTGCCGCCGTTGAGGTTATGCATCTGGCGGAATGTGCGCCTGTTGAACAGTGCTGGGATCCCGCGGCGGGCATCAGGAGCCGGCGAATTCTATATTTTCATTCTTGGGGCTATATGCCGACATTTTTAGGAGCTTTTGCCTCCGCCATGGGAGGACCTGAGGCGGCTCTCCAGATGTTGAATCGACTTCAGAACCAGAAGAAAGCCGTTATAAGGGACATCGTGATTCAACATACTGCGAACAAGTATGACGACAATCCTCACCTGAATGTCTGGCACTTTGCTCTGAGGAATGTGTATCGGCGAGGCTGCGAAGATCTTACCGGTTGTGGCAATGTTATGAACCTCGATTTGAATGCTCCCTATACGGGATTCGTATTTCAAACCATCATCCGAGATCTCTTGATGTACGGTTTCAATGGCCATCGATATGATCTTTTCGGTGCCGTGCCGTTAGAGACCGTTCGGAAGTTGGTCGAGCTGGCGCATAGTTTAGGGGCCTACATTTCTGGTGAACCCTATGCGGCCAACTATCACGCTCGCGGCGGATGGAACACGCGACATCCCGAGTTGCCTCGGAATGCCGGACTTTGGGACTACCGCGGTCGCCTTGAAGTGCGAGACGCCTTTCTTTCGCACGGAACATTCTGGAAAGTCTTTTCTTGGTTGCGTGGGGGAACCCTAAATGGGACGGAACATTCCACCTGGAGCAACGACACCTGGGACCGAACCTTTATTGTGGAATCCCACGATGGCCCGACCCTGGCGCAGCTGTTTGGGGGCGATCTCTCCATGGTGGCGTTTGCGACCACGGTTCAGCTGGCGGCTCAAGGCGATGTTTTGATGTATATCACTCAACTCTTCGGCCTCCGCCATGACCTGAACAACACGCCGGTGGACCTTTCCAACTTGAAATTCGAGAATCGACGTCTTCTTGAATATTCTTTGAAGATGGTGAAGATGCGGGAAAAGCTGCGCGCGTTCTTTAGCTATCCGCATCTGACCGAAGGAAAAGACGTTCATACCTACGCGCACCATGAAGCCGGTGTGAGTCAGGAAAGAACTCATCGCGCGGGATCGATGCATTTTACACGCCCTGCGTTCGGGGACTCGGACTACGACCTCATGATCCTGTTCAACAATGCCCCTGAACCGTTTACCCTCCCGCTACCCGATGGTGAGCCTTGGATACCCGTGGCAGATTCTCGTGCCGCACTCGCGGACCCCTCACTGAACGGTATTTATGCCCCGGCGATCGGCTCCTATTCCATAGACGCTAAGACAGCGGTGTGGCTCGTGCGCCGGAAGCCTTGAGCGGATTCAAGTTTTAAACAAAACTAATTCAGTTGATAAGTGGCTTGAATTCGCTGCCGACCTTGGCCATACTGGCGGCATGACTCGAAAATCTGGCCCGTCATTTGGGCCCTGGAACGGATTGTGGCTGCTCGCAGCCGTCCTCTGGACCGGTATTCTGGCCTGGGGTGCGGGGTCCCTACCGGCACTGGGACCTTTTCTGGATGTTCAGAGCGGAATATGGGCTTACGAGGAACAGCGCCTTGAAGACGCGGAACTGCCGGGCCTGCATCGGCCCGTTTCTGTCGCTATCGATGCGGCCGGCGTTCCGCATTTTTTTGCGGAGTCCGAGGAGGATCTCTACCGCGCGCAAGGCTACGTGATGGCATCGCAGCGCTTGTTTCAAATGGATCTCGCGACGCGAGTGACGGCGGGACGGTTGGGAGAGTGGGTGGGCGATCGGGCCCGGGAACGGGATGAGTTCTTTGTTCGTTTTGGCTTGCGCGAATCCGCCCGTATCGCGGAAAAGTCCTTCACTCAGGATGCGCGCGCTCGAAGAATGCTTGAAGCGTTCGTCGACGGAGTGAACATCTATATCCGCACCCTCAAAGATGTTCCTCCTGAATACAAGCTCCTTGGAACTCGTCCGGAGCCCTTTACCGTGCTCAAGGTCATGCATATGGGGAGAGCACTCACGTTTTCACTCGCGGGGCGGAGTTACGACACCTTTCTCACCCGAATTCAGCAAACGCTGGGCACAGAGTCTGTTCTCGATCTGTTTCCCGAGTTTTTGCCTTCGACTTACGAAGATATCGTCGTGCCCACGCTGAAGGTCCAGTCCCGTGGACCACGGCCACAAGAGCGCGCGGAACAATTCACCTTCCGTACGGCGCTCAAGGATATTCCCTTTTTTCCTCTCCCGGCGGCTGGCAACGGGAGCAACAATTGGGCCGTGGGTCCGCACAAATCCACCACCGGAAACAGTTTGTTAGCCAACGACACGCATCTTGGACTGTCTCTACCCAACATTTGGTATGAGACACAGCTCTCCTGCCCTGAGTTCAATGCCTACGGCGTCAGTTTGGCGGCCGTACCGGGGCTCGTGAACGGGTTTAACAAGGACGTGGCATGGGGTCCGACTAACGGGACCACGGATGTGCTCGATTACTATGAAGTGGAGTTTGAAACGGCCACCTCTAACCGGTATCTCCACCGTGGCGGGTGGGTTGAGGCTCGGGTCCAGACAGAGGAGATTGAGGATCGCGGTGGAGCCGTTCGGCGCATTGACGTCGTGTGGACCAAATTGGGCGTGCTTCTGCACCGGGAAGGCCGACTCGGGCTCGTCGCGGATTGGGCTGGCCATCGCCCGGGTCAGGAACTTAAGGCCTTCCGCGATCTTCTCTCGAGTCGCACGGTTACGGAGTGTCTGCGGGCATTTCGTCCCTGGCGGGTTCCGGTCCAAAACTTTATTTGCGCCGATCGCGATCACGTGGCGCTTCAACACACGGGTTTTCTCCCCAAGCGTGATGTCGGCTCCGGCCGGTTTGTGATGGATGGCCGAGTCGCCACAAGCGGACTGGAAAAAGGCCTGAGTGACGACGAACTCCCTCGATCACTCGATCCGGCTGCTGGCTTTGTCTTGTCCGCAAATCAAAGAGCCGTGGATGAGCGGTTTCCCCACTACTTGGGATGGGATTGGGAGGAGCCATTTCGAGCCATGA
Organism: Bdellovibrionales bacterium; assembly: GCA_050249195.1. Taxonomy (GTDB): domain Bacteria; phylum Bdellovibrionota; class Bdellovibrionia; order Bdellovibrionales; family UBA1609; genus JALHOQ01. The sequence goes on along the minus strand of JBFWQY010000021.1, from coordinate 71,667 downwards.
GTATTCGACGGCGCCTGCGTGGAAAGGATAAATTTTCGCCGGAGGATATGATTCGCATCCAGAATGACGCCTCCGACCTTCAGGCCGAGCTCATCCTTCCTCATCTCCTTAAGAACATCCAGGAGGAGCGTCTGACCCTCCCGCAAAAGTCCTGGGTCGAGAGACTCTCCGCGTGGGATTTTGTGGATCGCGCTTCGAGTGTCGAACCGTCCCTCTTCAAAGCTTGGTTTCGGCAGTTGAAAGAAGAGCTCTTCAACGATGATTATCAAGTTCAAGCGAAACACTTTTATCCCAAAGATCTGAGAGTGCTGTGGCTGCTGGAACGGGTGGAGCGTGATCCAAAGGATTCGGACGCCGCATGGGTCGACAATCGCAAAACAGAATCTGTTGAGTCAGCCCCCGATCTTATCACCCGTGCCTTTCAACGGGCCTGGGAGCGTCTCGAAGCCAAGCACGGCTCAAATCCGGAAGAATGGACTTGGGCGGTTTATAATTCGACTCAGCTCCCCCATATTGCACGATTGCCCGGATTTGGAAGTCAGGTCCTTTCCATGGATGGATCCGGAGAAAGCATCCGCGGACAGAAAGGACAGCACGGGGCCGTGTATAAAATTGTCGTCGCGCTGGGGGAGTGGCCTCGGGCTTGGATTCAGGTGCCAGGCGGGAATGAAGGGGATCCCTTTTCACCTCGATTCGGTCAGGACGTCGAAGCTTGGAGTCGGGGCGATATGCGCCCCGCAGAGTTTTACAAAAATCTGAGTGAGGCTCGAGCCAAAGCCGTGCGGGTGGTGGAATTCCAGCCCCATTCCGTGGCGGGAAAGAGATGAGAAAGAGATAAAAGGAATGTTTTTTTTCGCGCTTGCTGTGTTTCTTCCTGTGATCTGGATCCTACCTTGGTGGGGGACCGTATTGGCAGCGGCGCTCATGGGAATTGGGCTTCGGCCGCAACCGGGTCCGAGTGGCCAAGCGGCGGGAGCCGCCGCGCTGGTGTGGACCGCTTCCGCCTATTTGCAGGACATTCAAAATGAGGGGCGAATTTCTGAAAAGCTGTCGGGTCTGTTTCATTTGCCGGCGCCGCATTGGCTGTTTGCGTTGGTGGCCCTGACCGTTTTTATGACGGCCTTGTTCTGGCTTTGCGCGGGACGTGTGATCGCGCAGTGGTATATGACCACCCTCAAGCCTTATTGTGAGGCGAAGTGGTGGGGACGTGCCAGGTAGGGCAGAGGATCAACGGGCTGGCGCTTGTGCAAGAGCTCAAAATGCAAGTGCACGCCCGTTGCGCGGCCGGTGCGGCCCATAGTTCCCAGTGGATCTCCGGGGCGCACGATCATGCCCTCTCGGGCGTGGATTTCGTGCAAATGGGCGTAGAGCGTGGCCCAGTTCCGGTCATACTCAATCAAGACCATGTTGCCATAGCCGCGGAAGTCGCGCCCCGAATAGATCACGATTCCTTCATGGGCTGCTCGGATCGGCAGTCCTTTCTTTCCACCCAGATCCACGCCCTCGTGGCGAGGAGCGTTCTTCGGACGAAATCCCCGGCTGAGGCGAACGTCCTTCACCGGCCAAAACAATTTGAAGCTCTCGCGAGGCCGATAAGACCCGATTTCCGAGAGCGCCGATTGACCGTTCGTGTATTCGCTCGGACGTTTAAAACCGCCACTGCCGCTGCGGTAGTGAGCACAGGAAGCAAGCGTCAATGTCATTGTCATTGCGATTGGGACAAAGAGAGGAGAAAGAATCCGGATCATCTCCTCAATGTTAGTGACGATAGATCGGAAAACTCAAGCACAGCTCACGAACCTGGCCCTTGATCTTCTGAATTCCGGACTCATTGGTAGGGTCTCGCAGAACGTGCGCAATCCATCCCGCAATGAGAGTCATCTCCTTTTCTTTCATTCCACGCGTGGTGAGGGCCGGTGTCCCGATTCGAACACCGCTTGTGACAAACGGAGACCGCTTTTCATTGGGAACTGTGTTTTTGTTTACCGTGATTCCGGCTTGATCCAAAGCTCGCTCCGCATCTTTACCTGTGATTTCGCGGCGGGAAAGGTCCACTAGAATCAGATGATTGTCGGTCCCTCCGGTGACAAGGTCAAAACCCTCGCCAAGCAGCCCCTGGGCCAGGGCCTGAGCATTGCGAACCACTTGCTGCGAATAGGACTTAAATTCCGGCTGCAGGGCCTCGCCAAAGGCCACAGCTTTCGCGGCAATCACATGCTCGAGAGGCCCGCCCTGAATTCCAGGAAAAATCTTCGAATTTAGAGTCTTCGCCCGCTCATGGGTGCATAAAATCATTCCGCCACGGGGGCCCCGCAGGGTTTTGTGGGTTGTTGTTGTAACATAATCTGCGTGAGGAACAGGAGATGGATGAATACCAGCCGCAACTAAGCCCGCAAAATGAGCCATATCGACAAGCAACGTTGCGCCCACTTCATCCGCGATTTGCCTGAAGAGTGAAAAATCCAGAAGGCGCGGATACGCACTATATCCCGCGATCAGGAGTTTAGGTTGATGCTGCTTAGCCGCATCGCGGATGCGATCATAATTCAGACGTCCTGTTTCCGGATCCAATCCGTAGTGCGCCGCCCGAAAGAGAATTCCGGAAAAATTAACTGGGCTTCCGTGAGTCAGATGACCGCCATGTGCCAAGTCCATGCCCATAATCGTATCGCCGGCCTGAGCCGCCGCCAAATACACCGCCATATTGGCTTGAGACCCGGAATGGGGTTGCACATTGGCGTGCTCACAACCAAATAGCTTGCACGCGCGATCAATGGCCAGTTGTTCAATATGGTCCACGAATTCGCAGCCGCCGTAATAGCGCTTGCCCGGATAGCCTTCGGCGTATTTGTTAGTAAGAATGGAGCCTTGTGCTTCCATTACGGCTCGAGAAGCGTAGTTTTCCGAGGCGATCATCTCCAGGCCGTATTCCTGACGTTCCATCTCCTGCTGAATGTAGGCACTGAGCTCGGGGTCTTTACGGGCGAGCCCGTCTTGCAAAGTGAGCATTCAGGGTCCTTTCGTTTATTCTTGTCATCAGCTGTGTTTAGCTCTGAGCTTCTATCAGTATTAAAAATCTTAAAAGCTATAAAGCTTTAACAGGAAAGTTTATCCACACGTCCCTGATGGCGACCGCCTTCAAATGGCGTTTGCAAAAATGCACTCAAAATTCTTTCCGCCACGGAAAATACAGTGAAACGGCCGCCGAGGCAAAGCACATTGGCGTCATTGTGTTGGCGCGACAGTTTTGCGACCTCCTCGGTCCAACACAGAGCTGCCCGTACAAAGGGGAACCGGTTGGCCCGAATGGCCATTCCCTGTCCACTACCACAGATCAAGACTCCTCGACTCTCCGTCACCTCGGACTGCAGAGCCAGGCAGAGTTGGGCCGCATAGTCCGGATAGTCCACGGACTCCGTCGTCTTGGTGCCCAAATCCTTCCAAGGGAGAAAGGGATAACGTCCGATTAAATGCTGCTTGAGCTCAAGGCCGGCATGATCACTGGCCACAAAGAGGGTTTTAATCGGAAGCCGAGTCCCCTGTTCGGAAAGCATCAGACTTGACCAAACAGCAGGCTGCAGTTGGTCCCGCCAAAACCAAAGCTGTTGTTCAAGATGTATTTCATTTTCTTCTCACGTGCAGTCTTGGGCACGTAATCCAGATCACAATCCGGGCTAGGATGATCCAAATTGATCGTCGGTGGAACAATGCTCGTGGTGAGAGCCTGTATGCAGATGACACTCTCCACGGCTCCTGCGGCGCCCAGAGTGTGTCCGATCATACTTTTCGTGGAGGAAATCCATAGGGATTTCGCATGATCGCCAAAAACCTTTTTGACCGCCTCCGTTTCCAATTCATCTCCGGCCGGGGTGCTTGTCCCGTGCGCGTTGATATAGTCAACCTGGTCGGGCCCGACACGTGCGTCTTCTAGGCAGTAGCTCATGGCCTGCGCCGCACCGGCTCCCCCTGGTGATGGCGACGTCATATGATAGGCGTCGGACGACGTTCCATACCCGCAAAGCTCGGCATAGATCCGGGCTCCGCGCTGGGAGGCATACTCGTAGTCTTCAAGAATCAATAGGGCGACACCTTCGGACAACACAAAGCCATCCCGATCCCGATCCCAAGGACGGCTCGCCACCGCCGGATTGTCATTGCGCGTGCTCAAGGCACGCATGGACGAAAAGCCCGCAATCGCCATCGGCGTGACCACCGCTTCCGCTCCGCCCGCGATCATCACATCGCACCTGCCGGAGCGAATAAACTCAGCCGCTTCCCCTAGGGCATGTGCACCGGAAGCACAAGCGGAGGTGACGCAGTAATTTGGGCCGCGAAATCCATAGGCCATGCTGATCTGACCGGCCGCCATATTCGTGATCACGGAGGGAATAAAGAACGGGGAAACGCGGCCGGGGCCCCGCTCCTTCAAGATCGAATACTGGGTTTCGATAAAGGGGAGCCCCCCCATACCAACGCCCACCACAGTTCCCACGCGCGAGGTGTCTTCCGCTTTAAACTGAGAGTCGTCGAGCGCCATCTTCGCGGCCGCCAGAGAAAGCTGGATAAAACGATCCATCTTCTTCTGTTCTTTTTTGGGCACGTAAAGGTCGGCATTGAATCCTTTGATTTCTCCCGCGATGCGAGCGTCGTAGGTGGACGCATCGAACTGCGTGATCGGACCAATCCCAGATTTCCCCTGTACCAAACCCTTCCAACTGTCCTCGACATTGAGCCCCAGCGGAGTGATCAAACCCATTCCTGTAACCACGACCCGACGCTGCGGGGGCGTGGGACGTACGAAGACATTCGTGCTCACGAACAATTCCTTAAGCTCTTAAGCTTTACCTTTGGTTTCAAGATACTTCATCACATCCTGAACGGTGCGCAGCTTCTCGGCATCCTCGTCTGGGATTTCAATTTCAAATTCTTCCTCCATGGCCATAACCAGCTCAACAATATCGAGGCTATCGGCGCCGAGGTCATCAATAAATGAGGACTCAGGTTTAACCCGCTCCGGGTCCACGCCCAGCTGTTCTTCGATAATTTTCATGACTTTAGGTTGCAGTGACATAATTTCTCCTTTTGGCTTCAACTTAAGTTCAATTCCACTCGAACCGTTTATATCCAAAACGGTGGCCGATCTGGGTTTACATGTACATCCCACCATTCACATGAATGACCTGACCTGTAATATAGAACGCCATGTCGCTCAACAAAAAGGCAATGGACTGCGCCACATCTTCGACACTTCCGAGCCGTTGAAGCGGGATGCGGCTCTGGATGGCTGATTTTTGCTGCTCATCCAAGCCCTCCGTCATGTCCGTCACGATAAAACCGGGAGCCACCGCATTGACACGGATCCCACGTGTTGCGACCTCTAGAGCCACGGAACGGGTAAAACCCTCCAAGCCGGCCTTGCTGGCGCCGTAATTGGCTTGTCCCGCGTTTCCCATCTGGCCAATGACGCTTGAGACATTCACAATGGAACCTGCACGGGCCTTCAACATGGAACGCATGGCGGCCTTGGTGCAAAGGTAAGAACCTCTTAAATTGGTACTCATGACCGCATCAAAATCTTCGTCCTTCATTCGAAGCAAGAGCTGATCACGGGTGATTCCCGCATTATTAACTAACCCGTCAAGGCCGCCCCATCTTTCAAGAATTTGAGAAAAGGCGTGGTCCACCGATTCAGAGGACGTCACGTTCAAAGGCAGTAGCAAGTGTCCCTCGCCTGTAAGACCTGCAAACACGGTTTCTGCCGGCCCGGGATGAGAGGAATAGGTGACGGTCACCTTTGCTCCCTGAGCCGCTAGAAATTTGACCAGTCCCGCTCCGATTCCGCGACTGGATCCGGTCACCACAATGCGCTTTCCTGCCAAATTCAACATTCTTGCTTTCGCCTTAATTTATGCCTTGAGAAGCGCCTTAAATTCGCTCTCAAGCGTTCGCATATCATCCAAAGAATTGATATTGAATGTCCGCAAGGATTCAGAGTCAATTTTTTTGGCAAGTCCTGTAAGGACTTTTCCACATCCAACTTCAACAGCCCGCGACGTACCCCCTTGTATAAGGGTCTGCACGCACTCAATCCACCGTACAGGTGCGGTGACTTGTTGAACCAGGTTGGTGCGCAGCTCCGTTGCCGCCCGTACAGGTTTCGCATTTACATTTTGGATAATTGGAAAGCGAGCGTCGGAGAACTTCATTTCGCCTAATACGGAGGCCATTTTCTCCTCGGCCGGCTTCATTAAAGAACAGTGAAAAGGAGCCGAGACCTTAAGAGGAATAAACTTGACGCGAGGCGCCCCTGGAAAAAGATCAGATCGATAATGAGCCGGTATCCAATCCAAAGCAGTCTTACGGCCGCTGATCACAATCTGCCCAGGAGCATTCATATTGGCCGGCTGAACAGGACCCTGTCCGCTTTCTTTTTCCGCCCAGGCGCAAAGCTCAAACACCTGTTGGGGATCAAGACCCATCACGGCCGTCATCCCCCCCTGGCCTACGGGAACGGCCGACTGCATAGCCTCGCCCCGCACGCGCACGGCCCTCATCGCCAATGAAAAAGCGAGGCTACCGGCAGCCACTACGGCCGCATATTCGCCAACGGAATGACCGGCCGCATTTTGCGGCATAAAGCCAAACTCGCCATTCAAAACACGATACGTGGCCGTAGACACAAGAAGAAGGCACGGCTGCGTATTGTGAGTGAGTGCCAGCTCCGCTTCCGAACCTTCGAAACATAACTTTCTGAGATCCAGATTCAGTGCATCGGAACCTTCCTCAAAAGTTTCGCGAGCACTGGCAAATTCATCAAACAAGAACTTACCCATGCCTGGATGCTGGCTTCCCTGTCCTGGAAAAAGAGCGCTCCACATACGTCTAATACCTCATCAATATGGACCCGCTCGTGATCCCAGCACCAAAGGCTGTCAACAGCAGGTTTTGACCTCGACGGATCCGGCCATCGCGGATAGCGCGATCCAGAGCCACAATCACGGTTGCGGCAGATGTATTGGCCGTGTCTTCAATTTCAACCACAACCTTTTCCATCGGAATTCCAAAATGTTTGGCCACCGCCTCAATGATTCGCAAATTGGCCTGGTGAGGAACAACCCAAGACACCTCTTCGGGTTTCATATTGTTCGCCTGGAGCGCTTCCTCGCAGCATTGAGACATGGTGCGCACAGCATGTCTAAAAATCTCGCGACCCTTCATCCGCACGTATTGGAGATTCTCTTCAAGCACCCTTTGACTAAAGGGAATGGCGGAGCCCCCCGCGGGAAGAACAAAAAGATCGGAAATACTACCGTCGGCATGCAAATGGACGCTATAGACTTGCGAATCTTCATCGTCCCGCGCACGCGAAACCACCGCGGCCCCGGCCGCGTCCCCGAACAGAATGCATGTCTCGCGGTCCTTGTAATTTACGTACCGATGCAAGACCTCGGCGCCCACTACCAATATGTTTCTGTAAGTTCCGGATCGAATGAACTGGTCCGCGATGGAGTATCCATAAACAAATCCGGTACAGGCGGCCGAGATATCGACCGCCATGCAATCGCGAGCTCCGAGTTTGTGTTGAAGAACACATGCGGTGTTCGGCATGGGTTGGTCGGGTGACACGGTCCCGACCACGATCATGTCAATGTCACGTGGACCGATTTGCGCGGCCTCGAGTGCGCGCTGTGAGGCCCTTAGCGCCAAGTCGCTGGTATTGACGCCCTCATCGGCGATCCGACGCCACCGAATTCCGGTGCGTTCCCGGATCCACTGGTCGTTGGTATCGACCATCTTTTCGAGGTCCTCATTGGAAAGGCGCTTTTCAGGTAAAAATGAGCCTGTCCCCGCAAGACGTGATCTAAACTGCGCCATTCATTCTAAGCTTGAGCCGTTACGACTTCTCGGCCCTTGTAGTAACCGCAGGAGGTGCAAAGGTGGTGCGGCTTGGCAATGGCCCCGCAGTTCGGACAATTTTGAACGCCCGGCGTGCTGAGGTGGTCGTGGGAACGTCGCATGTCTCGGCGCGAACGCGAAGTTTTCTTTTTCGGTGTTGGCATAGTCGTCCTGTTTGTAATAAAGCGGCTACATTATCTATTTGTCTAAAGAAATCAACTCTTTAATTTAATTTTTTCGAGCACTCGAAAAGGATTTGCGCGAATCGATTCATCACGTTCTCCGCGTCCATAGGAGAGCCACTCCCGCTCCACCCGAATTTCCGGATTTTGACATCCTTCCGCAGAGTTGGGAGAACACAAGGGGCGCATAGGCTCAGCCAATGCAATCGCCTCGTGAGCGTATTCGGCCAAATTGAATGTCTCGGATTGGAGAAGAATGTAATCAGGACCTTCCGCGTTCCATTCATGAGCATGGTTGGCACGGCTGATCTGGTCCCCTTTTCCTAGTGGACGATCTATAACCAAGTAGTCATGAAGTTGGAGATCGACGGGAAATTCAAAATCAGTGGCGCAGCGGGAGCATTGAAGCTGAAATCCGGTGTGAATTTCTCCTCGAAGGTCAAAGGTGTTGCCTTGGGGCGTAATCCTGATTTTGATAGAGTAGGCATGGGAGCCTATAAGGTCTTCAAGTAAATCGTTTAACTCTGCGGAATTACGTGAAAACTCAAAATCTTGTCCTTCTGGAGGCAGATCTTTTAATAAAATCTGGAACGAGCTGACATTTGATTTCATAGGCGCAATCTAGGCCTATGGCGCATTGCCGTCAATAGCGTCGAGACGCACTATAAATGGATGTACCTCGTCTTGAGTTTTCTCACCCTCGGCCTCGGGTGGTCCACACCGCCCTCCCACACACGCATTCAGGCGCCGCATCCGCTTGCCATTCGTAAAAAGCCGGATCTGGACGCTCGGATCCAGTTCTTTGTTCAAAAGGGAGAGATCCTTTTCCTTTTACCCAGCAAGTATGATGGGTTCTCGCGGGTACGGGTGAGACGTTCGGGGCGATGGGTGGGAGGCTACCTCTTTACAGACGACCTTGAAGTCAAACCGGAACGCAAACTCGACCGGGCTGCCTGGGGGCTTGGAGGCAGTGGCGTTTGGACACAGCTGAGGCATAGTGGATTGAAATTTGAAACCCGCGACCAGGTCAACTACACGACAGAAGATTACGCCAGTCAGGCGACCTCCCCCTATATCGTAGCTCAGTTTGGACGGCGCCGATTCTGGCGAGTGACTCTGGGTCAGCGGATGACCCGTTATGAAACACGGGCCAGGGATGATGTTTCCCAATCGTCGCGGAAGGCAACCCTCGAGCATGAGATGATCTCCGTCACGGCACAAACGGCCTGGAGTCCTTTTTCCTCGTTTGAACCATTTTATGCGGGTTTCGGTGTGGAATTCGCGAGGGCCACGTCGACGACTCTCACACTGGAGGGAACAAAGCTGAGCCTGGATGATGCGGAAAGTCTGCCGTTTTACCTTGGAGCTCAAGGCCTGCTTGGGTTTCAGTTCTTCTTGAGCCCTCGCTTTTCTTTATTCCTTGAGGGGCGGGCTCTCGCCTTTCCGAATCAATCGCCTCCCATTTACGGCGGTGAAGCGGCCGGCGGTCTCATTTATTGGGTGCACTGAACGCTCGAAAAGCAAAAGTGCTCAGCCAACACCCCTGGCCCAGCTCGTTGCGGATGGGATCATCATTCCGATAAGAATCCGCGCCTGGCACCCCCTGATCGCGGCATCAAACATTCTGTAAGCCACCTATTTTAATGGGGTTTCGGCCCAGCCCGGGGAATCTGTTGTTCAGAAGATGGACAGTTGCCGAAGTTGATCAGGTCCTTGTCGAGACTTTAGACAGTGCTTTGTCGTCAGGTTCAATTTAATCCCCCGGTGTGGGTGGCACCACCGTTGCAATTGTGGAATGCAAGGAGAGGTTATGAAAAACGCAAAGAGTGTAATGACGGTTTCATTCGCGGTACTCGTAATGGCATTGAGCTCCGTGAGCTTTGCGGATTCTCCAATTCAAAAGCCGGCCCTCCGCGTGGACTGGAACCGCATGATTGAAGAGACGCATCAAGAGAAACAGAAGCTGCATGGTGGCCTGGAGCATGCGGCGGATGAATCCGCCCCCGTCGCCGTTGAGAAAACAGCATCTGCCAGCGCAAAAGAGAAAGAAAAAGTAATTGATTTTATTGATATGGAAGTGGGCCTGGGTGATACGCCCGGACCCGTTGTGGATCGCCGCTTCGACAGTGTCGGCGAACCCCGTGCGGTAAATGTAAATGCCACCGCTCCAAGTTCGGATGAAGGACAGGGAAGCTAGAAGAAACTGTCGCTGAAATTTGAATCAAAGATTCCATAGACCCCCCATACCCCCTATGGATGACCCCCACTCGAGCCGGCTGGCCCCCACCAGACCGGCTTTTTTTATTGGCGCGTTCCTGTTCCTGGGAGAGGTCCGATCAACATATTCACAAAGGCTTCCTCAGAGATCCTTTCGAGGAGTCCTTGATCACTCAATGCCCGGAGCGCCCGCAGGCCGAGCTTATCGCTTCGTAGCTGATGCTCAACCAAAAGCTCCCAGCCACGGAACCGGCCGATACGCATTCGGATAAACTCCGCGCGTCGATCTGCAAATCCGTACCTTGAAAGTTCGAGCCAGGCCGAGCCATCTCTTGCACTCCAAATCTCCGGATTCTTGTAGGGAGCCTTTATCCAAAAATCACGACTCCAAAGGTCCTCTTCATAAGGAGCCGCTTTCGCTATGCCGACCTTCCTATCTGCTCTCGCCGCGCGAGTATGGGACTTGGCTATGGCTCTGGCGGCCGCGAGGGGGGAATCGTTACTCATTGAACTGACGTGAATGCTAATTCTTTGCTGGGGAACGGTTATATCTTCTTCTTCAGGTACCAGTTCAATCATCCAGCCCGTGACGCCAAGGACAGTTCCCCCAGTCACCAAGTTCTTCTTGAAGATTCTTCCATTCAAAATGATGGGATGCGAGCTTGATGCCTCGTCTGGGGGTGAAACAGAAACTGAGGCAGGAACGGACTCGATGGCTGAAGATGCTTCTAAGGTGGTACCGCCTTGGGCTTCTTCCTTTTCGTCAGGCGGTGCGGAGGAGGAGGCGTTCTCCATGTTATCGCTGTATAGTGACGATGACTTCTGGTTGCCCCGTCCGCCAGTTGTGCGCGGTCGTTTGATTTGACGCAGGAAAGTTTTAATTCTCGGTTCAATGCTCTTGAGTCGGGGCTTTATACCGGTGGTATCTTCAACTCTCAAAGCGTCGGCAATTTCCACGTCGTTTCGATTCAGCCGGGAGGCCATAATATACAATCCGGCATCTTCAACGGGAATTTGAGCGAAGAAATCCGCATACATCCGATCGAATTCCACTTTCATACGGTCCGGACGAAATCGTTCTAACTCCGGATTCTGACGGGAAAAGGAAGGATCCCATTCTGGTAGTCCTGACTTGAAGATAACTTGGAACAACCACCGGCCGAAATCCGTTTCACCTGTAAGCGTATGTTGAGCTGCAATCGCTTCAATCACGATCCTGTTTGTGAGTTCCTCCACTGCTGTTTCTAACAGCCACTTCTCTTTTTCTTCTTTAGGAAAGAGGTTCCCGACCGTTTCTCTAAAGAAGCCCTTAATGACGGGAGAAAATTCACGTAAGGACATCGCAAATTGATGAACGTGTACGTCCCAAAAGGGAACTCGACTTCGTTCAACTTTGTTCAATGCCTCTCGCGAACGATCGAGAAGCATGCTGACTGCAGATGGGTTGATTCCCATGACCACTGCCGCCTCTTCCTGGAGAAGTCCTTCGACCCCGAGAAGATGGAGAACTGTACGCTGCCTACTCGGCAAAGTGGCGATCGCGGCCATTACATCTCTGGCAGAATAGACAATTCCATCTTGTCTGGGTTGGGTCGAAATTGCGGATTCTATCGCCGTGGAAACGTCCTCATCATCAATACGATCACTCCTATCAATAGACTTCGTAACCCCCCTCTTGTTTCGTCGGTAATGGTCGATGTGTAAGGTTCCGAGAGCCGCTGTGGCATAATCCTTAAGACTTTGGTCATCAATTTCAGGATCATTTTTCTTGCGGTTGGAAACCTTGATGATCATCTCCTGCAAAATATCCTCATCATCTACTGAGGGAACGTTTCGCGCCCTGAGCACGCGCATAAAGTAAGCCCGCATTCCGTATAAACGGCTGGCAATAGCGGCTTGACCAACCTCCTGTCGCCGAGAGCCACGCAAATGGCTGGGACAACGCGAACGGCCGCTCGACTCGGGAGTCATTGAAGTTATTGTCTCCGACCAGGCCATCGGCCGGACCGGCAATAGGAATCCGGCGAAAAGCGAAAAGAACAAAACCCAAACCAAGACTTTAAAGGACAGAGACAAATTTGGAGCCCCCGAAATATCACCACTGTGAATGTGAAGAATGCACTGAGTAACCGAATAATCGTGGTTACGTGTCCACGTTATATGGAGTCAAAAGGCATATGCCAAAATGGAACTCTTCCAAAGGCGAGCTGAAAGTAAAAATATCAGCAATTTAAAAAAAGTATCCACTAGAAACGCTAACTTTCACATCAGAGCAAAAGAAAATAGGCGTAACCGAGAACTTTGAGGTGCGAGGAAATTTTTCAAAAAAGGAAACGCAGCGTCCCGCGATCCATGCTCTATTATCGATATTTATGTAACTAATAAAGGAACCTTACCGATTTTCCCGCAGATCCAGCGCCTTTCTACAGGATCAACTTTCTTAACTCCTCCTGTGAGTAAACATAATCTGCATAGATCATGGTGTTGGTGATATTGCGATGCCCAAGAGCCACCTGAACAAGGCGCAGGTCTTTGGTCTTCTTGTAGAGACGGATGGCGAACGTGTGTCGGAGGGCATGGAGTTTCTTATGCACGGGACGATAGAGCTCCCAGATTTGAAATAGACGGTTATAGGAAATGGGGAAAAGCTGTTGATCCACCGCTCGAGAAGTCTCGTCCATAAGGCGTTTAAAGAGCCAGGAAGGGAGTGGGAGCTCGCGATCGTTGCTCCCCTTGATCCCTCGGATAAAGACGGACTCATCGTAGGAATTCAAATCCTCAATACGCAGGTTTAATGTTTCCTGAGCTCGTGCTCCCGTATGGAGAAGGACCCAGAGCAGTGTGCAGTTGCGTGCGTCCTTAAGTTTGAACGATTCAAGAATGTGATGAAGTCTCTCGGCTTCTGGATCGAGTAGATATTTGTTCTTATTCAAAGCATATCGCACTGCAGTCCGTGTCATTGCGCATCAATCCCGCGAGTGGAAAAATAGTATATAAATATAGTTTAAATTTGTACCGGGACCCTTGAAAACAGAGGTTTCCATAGGGTCTCAAATTCAAATTCGATCATATTTCCATTAAATGTCAACAGCTTAGCACTATGACTTATAGTTATAAGCTCCAGCTTATTTTGAATATCCCCTCACTTCATACTCGCCGCACGATTTATGCATAATGAGACATAACAAAGTTACAGACGTAGAGTTTGTTATAATTGTGTAATGCAACTATATTTATAGTGATTAGCATTATTATATTGTATTTCACAATATAGAGGATCCGATGGAAAACGAGACCTATAGTCAGCATGAAAGTAGTCGCGTTGAAATGAACTCCAGAGATAAGGAGGAAAGACCGCGAAGTTCGCTTCGACTCCTGTATGAGGCTGAAATACGTCTTTTTAAAGCGCAACATGGAGGGATCGAACAGGTTCGCCATAAGCTTGGCTTTTCACGACGTAAAATCTGCCAGCTTCTAATGGTCGATCCCTCGGCGTGGACGCGCTGGTGCAGGGACGAGAACCGTGTTCCTCCGCATATCTACCGCGCACTTGAATGGTACTTGGCGCTAAACCACAAGCTCATGACACAGCCAGACCTGGCCACGTGGTTCAATCTCCGACATCGGCATCTGACTCAGATTGCTTCTGATAAAGAACCCGACCAGATCGAACTTCTGCGCCAAGTCCAGTCTTTGCAGACAGAGATATTGAGGCAACGCTGGTTAATGGCTGGCCTGATTCTTTTGTGGCTGGGTTCTATGTCAGTATGGTGGTTCTCGAATTAAGCACTGGCCCTCTCCGGGTCATGGCTCGAGGTCGCGGCAGGTCGAATGATATCGCCCAGCACCGAGTTTTGAGAGCCCAGCAGGTAGCTTCCGTTAATATGCGCATTTTGTTGGAACACTTGATCCTGCATCAAAAGGCGATGTGTTTCTTTAAGGTGATAGCATGGAATGGCCGGGTAGAGATGGTGCGTCAGATGATAATTAACGGCGTGCGGAGCGAGGAAAAATAGCTCCAGGCCAGACGCCACAACATCGCGGGTTGAGTTCAGATCATGAGCCCAAGGCAGACCAAAGTGTTCCGCAACGCTACGAATTCTCTGCAGCAGAGGAAAAATAAAAAACATAGGGATCAGCCAGTATTTTAGCATTGCCGGCCAAAGGTTCAGATACGTTATCGTAACTCCCACACACGTGTAGTAGACGATCTTGACAGCCAAGCGCTTCCGCATACGAGGGAATGCGATGTGGTTCACGAATATACCGGAGAAGGCCAACACAATCTGGAGCCATTCAAGAGCGCCTCGAATACAGATGAAGTAGGGCAGAAACAGAACTAAATTTCGTGTCTTTTGAGGGAATTTCCATTCGGAGTGACCCTTCTTTCTTGTCCAATCAGGGTCTTGGTCCGTATTGAGATGCTCATGGTGCCGGAGGTGATTTTCGCGATAAGCTTCCGTGTCAAAAAGGATGGGATAAGCCGCAAAGAGATTGCTAATCCAGTCATTGACTCTCTTGCTTCGTGCTAAATGCTTATGTACTCCCTCGTGAACGAGGACAAAGAGTGCATGTTGTCGGCTCCCAACGACGCCTGCACAAAAGATGTAAACCCAAAAATTATCGGTGTAGGTCGACAGCGCAACGGCCATTCCAATGATAAGCCAATCACCGGCCAGTAAACTCAACGGGACAGACCAATTGGGACGCGCAAGTTTCCTCAGATCCCCCTTTGCAACCGATGGCGGGTTCGCTTCCCACATAGAGACCTCACGCTGCACTTTCTTGGTGCACAGGAGTGGAGACGTGGTACGCGCGGCGCAACCAGAGTTCATCGACGAAAGTTCGAACATTCTTGTCTTGGCTGAAACGAACATCCGGCCTTTCCATAAGCACAATGTCAACGCTCACATTATGTTCCCGACGGTTTGAGTAGGCACATCTCGCGCCGTATCTATAACACAGGTCATTAATTTTTCGATCGTTCCTCGTATAGGCAATGAGATGACTGGCACCGGAGGCAATAAATCTCTTGCAGGCCAGACCCAGGAGAGCCTCAGAAACCAGAACGCCGACTTTAGATTTCCGCCACTCAGGGGCCACAGCCAAATACCCCATACTCATGACAATTCCGGAGGTGGAAGACTGAAGCATGTGCATGAGCTCTTCGGGATACGCGCTAAAATAGGAGTGATATCGATGCGAGTCGATCCGCAGATCATACCAGCCGAATAGGAAACAACCGACGACTTTGCCCGCGGATGAGAGGGCGAGGATCTCGTCCATGCGAAAGAAGTCGTCTGAATAGAGCTTACGTTGGTTTTTGAGCTCAGCGAAGGTTTGCTCCCAGATCGTGTGCCAAAATTGAAAGGTCTCATTGTACTTTGGTACGGCGTGAGGCGCGGGCCATCGGGTAGGGAAGAGGTCTAGCGTGGCGAATGGAAGTTCAATCCGATCCATTTAAACCTCGAAGTTTTCACATGAATATGCATGTGATAAATAAATATCTAAACTGTATAAAACTTATCGGTTTAAACGATTCGAACTTAAAAAAGAAATTTTCTTTGGGCTCGCTGAGATGGGGCGCCCCCGAATGGTACACAGAAAGCCAGCTCGACTTTCAGGCCCATCAAATACCGATGCTAAGACTTTAAACTTAGTTATAAACATTCCCTGGGTTGAGGAGAACCGCTCTCGCATGATGTGGGCTGGCACTGAGAACCGGGTCACGGACCGGCTTTGCCTGAGGTGACCCTCGATTTGTGTCAGTATTTCGCAGGTGATCTTTTCGTCACGCTCGTAAAGCGTGTACCACTCGTTCAGCAAAATTTCGTCAAGATTGTAATTACAGATTCGAAAGAAGTTAAAGCTGCGAAAGATCTGGATATGATTGGTATTATAAATTTCTACAATGTCAGACCTACGCAGAGATTTAAAGATGATTTCGTCCGTAAGCAGCCCGAGGTGCCCTAACGCCACGCGGGCCAGGTGCTTGGAATCATCTAAATCATAACCTTCTTTTTCGAGTTCAAGATGAACATCTAGAACCCGACGGGCCCGCAATGTAATCTCGGAGAGCGCGCTCTCGCCCATTTCGACTATTCGCCCGTATGAGGAATCTGAAATTGCTGAATTCTTATAGATGCCGTGGCGGGAGAGGAATCGCGAAGTATCGTGTATGATACTCTTAAAATCGGCCAGACCGCGCAGACTACCAGATAACCAGAGACTCGAATCTGCGGGAGGCTTCCATTCCATCTTCATGCTCTATCCAAATACCATGTCTTAGCACGTGTGTCAATATTTCAAATGTTAAAGGTAGGTCGCATCTAATCCGATCATGTTTATTATGAAGGGTTCCATATACCTCCAGGTGCGCCGCCATCTCAATTTTAAAACGTCCTCCCTGTATTGGGCAAAGCACCTCTTCCTGGACACGGTTCTATTAATTGGAGCCTCCGTTTTTGCATCTGCAGGGTTTCCGCTCACTATCTTTGGCGCCCTGGTCTTAGCTCTGCTGTTTTTTAGAGCCTTTGGAGCCATGCATGAGGCGGTGCATGGCTGCCTGCATGTGAACGGGCGATTTAATGATATCCTAGGGCTGGGATTTGGCGTTCTTTGTTTTTTGCCCTACGCTCAGTGGAAGAGTGACCATTTGCGGCACCATTATTGGGCCGGGAACATAGAGAAAGATCCAGTCATGAAACTCTGTCTCCACGTTAAGAATGGGGGACGAATTAGCCGGATCATTGAAATGGCCTGGCGGTGGTGGCTTCCCATACTGGCGATTATGCAACAGATCGTGTTCTGGTCCAATGCCACTAGGAGCTCCAAATCGACAAGAAAGGGTAGCTCTGAGATTGCAAGCCTCCTGCTTCCAATAGGAGTGTGGACAGGAGTCACGTTCTTCCTGGGTGGATATTTAAGTCTTGTCCTTCTGCTACCCGCTATCCTCTTCTATCTTGTACTTGTGGAGTCCGTAAACTTTCCTCACCATCTCGAGTTGCCTCAGTTCGGCGGCGACGTTCGACTAGCTCCTAACGATCAACATTTGATCAGCCGTAGCTGCACATATGGGAAGTGGTTTGAAACTCCCGTTTTGCTCAATTTTAACTATCATGTCGAACACCATCTCTTTCCCACACTGCCTTTTTCACAGCTTCCGAAAGCCTATGAGCTCACCCAGAAAGCTCTGATGGAGAGTCATAACGCGGAATCCGGGTTTGCTTGGATTGTTCGCAATCGCCGCCGCCCCCTAGCTGACGTATTGTACCCAAAGCCTGCTGATTCGAAGCGAGACGCGGCCTAAGAACTTCTTTCGGAAACACGGTCTCATTCTGGTCCATTGATTTAATCCGTCATTGTCGGCATCCGATAAGAGAAGAGCGAAGAGCATTGAGGCTTGTTAGGTCTTTAAGACTTAATTTCGGAGGGGTGTTGTGCGTTTGTGGAAAATCTCTGTTGGCTTCGTTTTGAGCTTTGGGCTCCTGGGCGCCCTGAGTTGCACGCGCGAAGCTAAAGAACAGTCCGTGAAAATCCGCATTCCTGTTGCATCCTCCGTTGGCGGGCTTGCGGCCTATAATCTTGAGGTCGCCATCGTCAATGTGCATGTGCCGGGCAAGCCACTACCGATCGTATCTCAGCTGGACACAGACAAACCTGGAGCTGCTGAAATTCCTTTCGGCCAGGCGCTCGAGATGGAGATACCCAACGTTCCGGCGGGTTCCGGATTTCTTATCCAATTTCTCGGCGTCTACCGGGGCGACGGGGCCGGTGATCTCAAATTCTATTATGGCGATAGAGTCGCGGATGTGAGTGGTACGACGGTCGTCGACATCACAGCCACTGCATCCGGAACCAGCTCAGGTAAGGAAGCGGAAATCGCAGGTCGCTATCTCACGGGGTCGAATACCGGCCCCACGGGAAATCTGATCCTATATTTCGATATGAACAACGGCAAACCGGCTATGGCAGTCGACCGTGTGCCGATCGTGAATGGATGGTTTCAAGGGTTCGCGGTTCAAGGCGCTTATTTTGACTTTGTGGTGGCGGAAACTCAGGCCAAGATCTTTGACGACCTCACTTTAGATGCGGCCGGGAATCTTCAACACCGCGTGAGCGGAGGTCTCACCAACATTTCCGGGAACCTTCAGCGCCTGATTATGCTTCAGCCGGCTGGCTTCCGGCGCGAAGATGATGGAATGGAACCTGTACCTGAAACTCGGCTGGTGCTTGGATTTTTTGACAATGCCTCCGACAGCTACACGTCTGGCAAGAAAGTGTTTTACGCAAGCTCACAACAGGGCGTTCCGAGTCTTTATAGCGATGCCGCTTTAACCCAGCTGATGGATTACACGGGAGTCTCCGGGACGGGCATACGTAACAACTCGGGCGGAACCTCCGCAACCTTTGATCAGCTCTTCACTCTCACCGGTATGTCTGGGTGCACGCAAACGGACCTGGATAACGGGAACTGTCTCCGCTTCTTTCACACGCGATTGGGCTTTAGCGGCCGTGAAGGCTATTCAGGCATGGAAGGTCCATTTCGTCTGCTCAGACCGTTTGTTCGTCATGGTGGCTTCGTGAGCGTCAAATTCAATGATACGGGAGGCTGTTCAAGCACACATTGCATTGACCTCAAGTGGAGCCTTCTGCCACATGCGGGCGCCGGCTTAAGTGAAATTGAAGTTTGGCGTAAACTTTCATCCGGTGGCGACGGCGGCGAATACGATCGCAGCTGCGCTGAGCTGGGCGGACTGGGCTATGTAAAGGTCGGATCGGTGACGACGCCCTCTTCGCAGGACACGTTCCAAAATCAAGATGCCGCATTTACGGCGGGCAACTGGTATAACTATCGCTACGCACTTTGCCCGCGCGGCTTGGCTACACTCGGCGCCCATTATTTGGGCCGACCCGTGTATGCGGAATGTGGAAGCGGCTGCGGTCAAATCGAGCATTTTGGGTGGGCGCTCTCTTCAGCCGACGGAACCGTGTCCTCTTTGCAAACTCATCCCGCTGGGCGAAGGGTTTCGGCGGTTGACGCCACAACCAGTCCTCATTACACAAGTGTGACATTCACGTCCAGCTACACAACCTCGGAATTTTCCGCCGGAGATGAAGTCATGATTCACGTCTCGGGCATGCGGGGTTCAAACACGTGTGGAGCTCAAGCGGGCCCAGGCTCTTATGACTTTGCGCGTGTGATCTGGGCCAACACAGGGACAATCCTCAAGATTTCTAAAGGATCGCTGGTCGATCGACTCGAGACTGTCAGCGGCGCGAATCTCACGACGGCGTCTAATTCCGGCTCCAGTTTTTGCTATGTGCAGGTGGTTAAGGTCGTGCATTATAACGATCTCACTTTGAATGCGACGGCCACCTACACAGCACCCGCCTTCACCTATGGAGATTCTGCGGGAGGAATTTTGGCCTTGCGGGTGAGCGGAGCGCTGATTTTTGGTGGAAACAACGCCTCTCTTTCGGTCGCGGGACGCGGTTATGCCGGCGGCAATGTGACCCTCGCGGGCGATGGGACCTCTGCGGCGGGCTCCTCGGGCGCCTCAACGGGCACAGGGGGTGCTGGAGGCACAGTCACTGACCTTCCGGGATCGGGCGGTGGCAGCGCTGGATCCGGAGGCCGTTACAGCGCTTCGAGTGGGAACCCTGGATTCGGCTCCAATTCCGGAGGCGGTATGTTCCCACTCGCCTTTGGCGGAGGCGGTGGTGGACATTATTCGTCGGGAGCTGGCGGTCCTGGAGGTGGAATTCTTTTCGTCATGGCCAATAAAATCCAGGTCAACGGGACCGGGGTTGAGATTTCCGCGCTGGGCGGGGATTTAAGCGGCGGCGGCGGAAATGGAGCCGGGGGAAGTATTTTTGTTATGGCTCGTAAGACCGCGGGCGGAAACCCGCTTCTCATCGCGTCCGACGCCGGTTCAGGCGCAACGGGAGGCAAGGGCGGCGGCGGCTACGTCACGGATCTTATTTGCGCGAACGATACGGCGAATCCGGTGACGGTCACGCGCAGCGCTCTTCGTTCCAGCACCGGTGCCGACGCCTTGAACGAAGCCCAGAATGGAATCATCAGTACGTGGAACCCGGCGAATCATCTCTATCTCTGTAGTGATCTGTAATCGGAGTCAATGACGCATCTTGAAAAGCGCGCCAATGGACGCGCGCTTTTTTCTTGGCTCTCCAATATTTAGCCTCTATCCTTCCACTGCACAAATTTCCAACCCTGACGTGCATCCTTGTTTGACCCACTTGCGGGAGGTCCGGTGTGTTGACTTTTGAGTTGATCGAGAAACATGGAGACCATGAAGAGATCGTCTACTGCTATGATAAAGATTGTGGTCTCAAAGCCATTATCGCGGTCCATAACACCACGCTGGGCCCGGCTCTCGGTGGGACTCGTATGTGGCCTTACAGGAATGAGGAGGATGCTTTGGTCGATGTCTTGCGCCTGTCGCGCGGCATGACCTACAAGGCCTCCGCAGCTGGATTGAATCTTGGCGGCGGGAAGGCCGTCATAATCGGAGACCCGAAAAAGGATAAATCGGAGGCGCTGTTCCGCACGTTTGGCGCCTATGTGAATTCTCTGAATGGCAAGTACATCACGGCCGAGGACGTGGGCACGACTGTCCATGACATGGCATATGTCTTTATGGAAACTCCTTATGTGACAGGCATTCCCGTCTCCTTTGGCGGCTCGGGAGATCCCTCGCCCTTTACGGCCCACGGTGTCCTTGTGGGTATTAAGGCTGCGGTTAAGGAGAAGTTCAGATCGGACTCGCTCAAAGGGGTCCGAATCGCAGTTCAGGGACTCGGCAATGTGGGTCATCACCTCGTGGAGTATCTGGTCAAAGAGGGTGCGGTGGTGAGCGTTGCGGACATAGACAAGGAAAAAGTCCAAAGAACGTGCGCCAAGTTCAATCTTACGGCCGTGGATTCTGACGGCATTGTGACGAGTGAGTGTGATGTTTTTGCACCGTGCGCATTGGGAGCCGTTATTAATGATCAAACGATCTCCGCACTGAAATGCAAAGTAGTGGCCGGTGGCGCAAACAACCAATTGGCGGAGCACCGCCATGGTGATGCTCTCCTGGAATTGGGGATCCTCTATGCGCCCGATTATGTGATCAATGCAGGCGGCCTGATGAATGTGTTTGTGGAGTTGGAAGGCTATTCGCGCGAGCGCGCCTTTGAGAAAACAACCCAGGTGTACGAGAACCTTATGCAGGTCTTCCAGATCGCCAAAAATGAAAACATCGCCACGCACCGTGCGGCGGATCGGCTTGCGGAAAAACGCATCCGTTCAATCGCGAATCTGCGTCAACACCACCATGGTCGCATGGCCCGTCCGTTTGGAACATTGAAAGAAATGACGAATCGCCAAAAGTAGGTACAGTTAGAAAAGAGGAGGCGAGCGTGAGCAAGCGAATTGATAAAGAAACCCTAAAGGGTCCCGACACATTCGTGTCCACTTCAGACAAGGTCTTTGTCTGGCTCCACAGGTTTCGAAAGTGGATTCTGGGTGCGGTGATTTTGGGGATTGTCGGCAGCGTGGGATGGCTCGGGTATGCTCACCTGCAAGCCCAACGCGAGTTGGCCGCCGCCAACGCGATTTATCCGGCCGAAGCCGAACTGAAAAAGGCGGAGACCAAAGCGCGCGAATCGCGTGTGGCTCAGGAGCAAGAAAAGCTCGGGGACAAGAAGCTCAAGGCTGTCAAAAAGAATCCTGAGCCGGAAACGGTTCCGGATTACACGTCCCTTGTGGAAAAAGTAAAGTCAGCGATTAAGGAACACGCGGGTACCAAGGCCGCACTGGTCTCGTCCTTGAACCTCTCTTCTTTTCTTCTGCAAGAGAAGAAGTATCCCGAGGCTCTCGAGGTCTTAAACATTCCCACGTACACGCCTCCGACTTCGAATATTTTGGGCGGGTTTTGGCTGATGCACCGGGGTGTGGTCCTGCTGGAGAACCAAAAGGCGCAAGAGGCGATTGAAGCGTATCTAAAGGTACTCAATGCACCCGATCTGAAACCGTTTCATTCCGAAGCCATGCTGAAGCTGGGTGTGGCTTATGAATTAAAAGGTGATGCAGAAAAAGCCCGTGAGGCCTATGAACGCCTGGCTCGGGAATTCCCGGAGACCGAGGCTTCTGGACAGGCCCGACAATTTCTTCGTCTTCTCGATCTTAAAAAGCAACAAGGATAGGCATGGTAAAGTACCTTTCGTTGGTGGGTTTGGCTTTTCTGGGCGCCGGTTGCTCGCTCTTAAAGGCGTCACCGCATCGATTCGCAGTGGAAAAGAAATGGGTGCGCGGAACGCTTGAGCGCGAGTATCTCTCGGGACGGCGGATGCATCGATTTCCTCCGCTCTTGACTGAAAATTTGGTGATTACGGGTAACGCCATTGACGGAATCGTGGCTTATGACCGTGCTTCCGCCTATCCCATTTGGCGGCTCGCGGTCAAAGACGGCGTGGAAGCGGGGGCCGAGCTGGCCAACGGAATCCTTTACTTTGGCGCGGGCGATGGTCAATTTTATGCCGTTCAACCCGAAAATGGCCAGGTCTTGTGGACGTACCCCCTGAAGGCTGAAGGCATCGCGCGTCCCCTTGTTCGCGGCGGCGTGGTGTACGTTCTGGGTGGGAACAATGTGGCCCATGCGCTCAATGCGCAAACCGGAAAGTTGATCTGGGTTTATAACCGCCGCGAGGCAGGCAACATTTCCGTGCGCGGTGGATCTCGCCCCGCCGTGGCTGGTGATTTCGTGATGTTCGGATTTTCCGATGGATCGTTGGTCGCGCTAAACCGAACGTCTGGAGCGGTGGTCTGGGAGTCCAGTTTGAACCGCAATAAGCGTTTCCGGGACGTCGATGCCTCGCCTGTGGTTGAGGGAGATACGGCGTATGTTTCAAGCTATGATGGCGCACTCTACGCCTTGAACATTCGTGATGGCTCGATCCTGTGGAGCCTCGAGGATGGAGGGTACGGCGAGGTTCTCCTAGTGGGAAAATACATTTTTTATTCTACCTCATCGGGAAAAACTCTCGCTCTCGATAAGGACTCGGGAAAAGTGATTTGGAGTCGCGAGAATCCAGGCGGAATCGCGACCGCTCCCACACGCTATCGCAATGTGATTGCAGTCGGTGAGATGTCGGGAGCCTTGCGCTTTTTAGATGCCCGCACCGGAGAACTGCTGGGCTTGTTTGCTCCCGGTCGGGGCGTGACCTCACAGGCCACTGTGGATGCAAACACGGGGGACGTTTACTTTATGTCCGCCGATGCCAATTTGTTTGCGCTGCATGTGGACTGGGTGCGATCAGGTCGGGAGTGGCCGTGGGAATAAGTGCGAGAACCAGTCTGGTCTCGTGGTTTCTGATTGGGGCTGTTGGCTGTGCCCAAGGCCATTGCCGAAGGGCTTCCCAAGCGCCACCGGAGATCAAGCCCCCTGAGGGGCCTGTCGAACCTGTGGCCAAGCCGTCTCCTTCGGACCGGGTACTCATATACAAGTATGACGGGAGCCTGCAGTGTGGGATGGGCAAGGCCGTTCCATTGGAGTCAATGGCGCAGGAACTAAAAGGAATTCCTATTTTGTCGTCAAAAAAGAAGATGGATGGTCTGATGCACATTCAGGTCTGCGGCTCAACAACCGGCATGGCAAATGTATATGAAATTCCAGCCAAATATGTGAAGAAAGCCGAAACCAAAGGTTTTAAAACGTGGAGTTTTGAATGAACAGGGTTGTAGACACAGAACAGATACGTAAATTCATTCGCGACGTCCCTGATTTTCCCAAGCCTGGTGTGATGTTTAAAGACATCACACCGGCGTTGGCCAGCCCGGATGTTTTTCGCTCGCTGATTGTACATATGTCCGAGCTAATCCCTAAGCACACCACAAAGCTTGCGGCCATTGAGAGCCGCGGGTTTATTCTGGGATCAGCGCTGGCCACCCATCTGGGATTAGGCATGGTCCTGATCCGTAAGCCCGGAAAGTTACCCTATGCGACTTTGGCGCATAGTTATGATCTTGAGTATGGAACGGACACTTTGCAGATCCACGTGGATGCTCTGGACAGCGGGGATCATGTCTGCATCGTAGATGATGTTTTGGCCACGGGAGGCACAGCCGGCGCGGCCGAGGTTCTGTGCCTCGAAACCGGTGCGACAGTCACAGGTTTCGCCTTCCTTATGGAGCTGAGTTTTCTTAACGGACGCAAAAAACTAAAAGCCACAGGGCGAAGCCTGATTACGTACTGAAATATGAGGTCCGAAAAAAAGATTACTTTTTGGCCTTGGGAGTGACTTTCCCCAGTTGATCGGCCTGGATTGCGACGGTTCCTGAAATGTCCTGGAGCCGATCAAACGCTTCGAGCTTATCGATGTCTTCATTGCCTTTCAGCTCGATCGTAAGAACGGGAATTTTGTGGCCAACCCACATGAAGCGGCCCAGACTGCCTGGAAAATTCCCTAAGGGAATCCAGGGGAGCGGCCGAAAGTGCGGTGGATTCTTAACCTTCGGGCCGTCAAAATCCAGCACGCCCAAAGGGGTATGCACGGAGATCAAAAACTCCGGCTTGAACTCTTCAAAATGTTTGATGAGGCATTGGGTCTCAACTTCGCTGGCGGGACCCTCGCCAGGGTAGCGGCGCGGATCCGACTTCGAGCGCTTTTTCCAGTAGCTCAACGCCTGCTTTTCCCAATCTTCCGTCGGAAAATTACGGTTGAGGTCCACCCCGCGCCCATTCGTGCGAGTTTTCAAGCGCCAACCGTCAGGATTAGCCACAGGGATAACACGCCAAGTATTACGGGGCTCAATTTTCTCAAGACGCATCATCCAGGCCCGCGCGACCGTGCCACTGAGGTTCTCATCACCATGGATGAGGGCTTTGGCAAATATGCGTTTTGGGTTTTTATTCGTTCCTTTGCGCTCGTAGTGATAGATGGGAACGCCCTCGCGGCTCTGGCAACCCTCAATTCGCTGGACCTTGGTGCAGGCGGAGACCAATTCGGATTCCAAGATGGTTCCAGGCAGCGAACGCATTTGGCGCAGACACAATTGTTCCAAAGTCTCAGGAGGAGCTGGAGTGGGATGGCTGTTCTCCGCTAAGGGAATGGACGCAGGAGGAGTTTCAAGCGCCCCTGCACTCAGGCTCAAGAGAATCGCGACGAGAATTTGCATCCCCCTATTGTGGGCGAGGTATGGACCTCAGTCAAACGTCGTGATAGCAAAGATTCGTGCAGCAGTTGGTTTTCTTGTGCAAGTTCGTGGCCTTTGCATGTCAATCAGAGTCATCATCCGCGGTCATGGGCTGCAATGCTTGGGTGAAAATTGGCATCGATCTTAAGGCCGAGTGGGATGAAAGTCGGGCCGAGGAGATCTGCACCCGGGTGCTCGCTCGCGTGGATCATCAAAACCTGGCGAAAGGCCGGGGTTCTCAAGTGCCTCGTCAGGCCTCAGGTCTTTGTCAATGGATTTACAACGAGCTTCTGGCGTCCGGATTGGAACACGTGCGTGAGGTCCGCCTTGATCGCGAATTCGGGGTCAGCTTTATTTATCGCACACATGGTAGCGCGGCTGAGCCCCCGGTGCGTGTAAGGGGATAGTCCGTCTGAACCCGGCGCGCGAGATTCAGCAAATCCAGGCGATTTCCCTGCTTAAAGTAGGTGGTGAGGGCCGGGTCTTTAACCGCGGAGGCAAGAATCAGGCGCTCCACCTCCGCGGGAGTGGGACTGACATTATACGCTTCGCGCAGAATTCCAATCACCATTCCGGCGGCGGCCGAGACAAGAGGTGCGGCCTGACTGGTCCCAGCTAAGCGCCCATAAGAACTCAAGGCGCCCGGGAGAGTGGAGTAGATTCCGGTTGAACCCTCCTCCGCCCCCGGAGCCGCGATCTCCGCATAGGTCGGACTGTAATGGCTGAAGAAACTCTTTTGACCTGTGTTCACGTCAATGGATCCCACCCCAAGAACACCGGCCTTTGTCGCAAATTGTCCAGGAATGGACGACAATGTGGTTCCATTGATCAACTCACCATCGTCGTTGCCGCTGGCATTGCCGATCACCGTAACAACGACCACGCCATCAGCAATCGCTTCGTCCACGCCAGCTTCCGCCACGGAGTCGGTCGAAGCCCCGTCCGTAATGGACCCCAGGCTGACGTTGACCACGTCGGCACCGTTCAGGTAGGCAAACCGGATCGCATTGTAAACGTGCTGTGAGGATGTGACCAATTCATCATCCTCGTCGAGCTCGAAGACCTTAATGGCCATGATTCTGGCCCGGTGGGGCATGGTGCCCATAATTCCTTGGTTGTTGTTGCTGACCGCCGCGATCAGACCGGCGACATGAGTTCCATGGCCTATATCTGAGGCATCAAAGGGATTATAATCAACGAGGTTCGTGTTCAGAGTCGTGATATCAATTCCGACGCCGTTGGTGTGAGCCCACATGTTATTCACCAGGTCGGTGTGTTGGTAATCGACTCCTGTATCCACGACAGCGATAGTGACAGGGGACCCGGTCGTACTCATTCCTCCGCCCGAGTTATAAAATAGGGGATACGATTCGTCCGCGCGAATCGCCGCTAAGTGGGTTTGGTAAAGCAGGCCCGAGTCATTGAAGGACTGCACCCGGTATTCTTTGTTCCAACTCAGGCCCACCACGCAGGCTTCGGATGCAGCGAGAGACTCGATTTCGGTTTCCTCGTAATTACGGTCGAGCACCCACTCATAAGCCTGGCGGTCCAGCTCTGCAAGTGTCTCGCCGGAGTCGAAGGCCGCCTTAGTAATGGTGGTGTTATTCACATCTGTTTCAGGATCGGCCAGACAACGATTATTTATTATCACACCTAATCGATCGCCCGCCGCAAGTTCGAGTGGCGCGGAGGCTTTGGCCATTGCGGAATTGGGATCCAGATCGTCGCGTAGTCTCACCTTTTTTTGATCAAACACTCCCGCTGGGGGAGCCTGATTGGGATCCAGCTTCGTTACCGCTCCCTTTTCCAAAACCAATTTGCATTCCGATTTGGACGAAGAAAATCCCTTCGATCCAAACAACCCTCCCTGGCAGGAGTTATAAATAAAAGGAATAAAGAGAAGGCCAACGACAGGCCATGCACGAATGAACTCGCGTTTCACTCCACCCTCTCTTCCGTCAGTCTTAATCCTCTACGTTTCACTTTACCACAGCTCCCTTTAAGTCACATATCCAGGCGTTGTGTTCGATCATGATCCGTCTCAGAATGAGTCAGACCCGGTCCGGCGTGGCGGGATTGACAGGGCCAGATCCTCACGCAGCCGGCTTTCTGACACAGTTTCGATAAACACGCCCAGATCCATATGTTGAACCAGGACCTCCCAAAACGCGTCAGAACTGATTTTAAAGAACACGCACGGTTCGGCGGTCGTAATGCTGGCGGTCCGCGGAATATTCGCAATCAAAGCGATTTCTCCAAAGAAGCTTCCCTGGGTGAGACGTTTGACAAGAGATCCATTGATCTCCACGCTCACACTTCCCCGGAGAATCAAATAAAGAGAGTCGCTCGTATCGCCTTGGTGAAACACGCGCTGATGTTTATCAAAATATTCCAGTGTCCCTCGGCTGGACAGAAACTCAATGGATTCATAAGAGAGACTTCGGAAAACCGGCGAGGAAGCGAAGAACTGGTTGACCATTATGGCGTTACGAAAGACTTCGAGCTGGCGCACCGATTGGGCTTCGAGAGCCACTCGGCGTAAAGTGGCGACGGGTACTCGTAAAACCACACATCCCTTACGTGTGAGAACCTGGGCCATGCGCGGAAGTTCGTCAAGGAGAGCGGACTCTCCAAAGACGGAGACCGCGCTCAGCTCGCTAATCCACTCCTCATGACCAACGGGGGACATGCGAATGATTTCCACCTGACCTTCGAGGAGAACGAAAAGATCTCGGGCCGGTGCCCCTTGGCGGATTATCGTTTGATTTGCGGCGAAGGAGAGGAGTTCTGAGTCCTGTATAATCATACTCAAATACTGCTCATGGAAGTGAGAAAAAAGCGGAAGGGCTTCAACGCGTTTGGAAATGATCGGCTGAGACCAGTTGAGGTGTTTTAACATCCTCCGCTTTTTCCACCAGACCTCACACGCCATCCAGGCTGGACGAATCAAGTCCCGGGTCACCGTTTCGACGAGCGTCTGCACGACAAGATAAAGAGTGATTAACCATGCGACCAAACCAAATGCGGATGGGATCGTGGCAAGATCAAAATGCACGAGGCGCTTGAGAATCGAGGGCCCGAACGTGATTGCAGCCTGATGCAAGAGTGCGAATATCAATGTCAACCAGACTACGCCACCAAGAGTGCACAATCGGATAAATCGCCTCTCTTGGCGCCGGGTCTCAGGGTTCATGGAGTTGATTAAGGTGCTGGTTTCAAAATGCCAAGACACCACATCCCGCTCCTCAGATGAGAGCAGGACCCGGATCAGCTTTCGAATTTCACTGTTCACATAAGGGTTTAGTTCCCAAACCGTAATGAACGTGCTGATCACGAGAATGACGGTAAAAACGTTTGAAGGTAGCATCACCGAAGCCAACCCTGCAACAGCCCATGGTGAAAGAATTTGGCTGAAATGAAACATGGCCGTAAACAGCTTGTGATCGAAGAGGATGTTGGCTTCATCTCCGATATGAAGATGAAGGCCCCAGGGGCTCAGTCGCAGAGACACGTTATAAGCGCGGCCTGTGAGAAGTAGAAGCTGAGTGCCGGCCACAAGATAACGCCACGTCTGTAACGCGGAACCCACCAAGAAAGCCTGCAGAAAAGCCGTTCCTGGAGGCATTCGATCAAGCCAATCTCGTGCGAGAGTCAGAGGGGAGGAGGGAAGGAACTGTAGTCCCAGTATGGACACAACTAACAACGCAAGGGTCGCTAGATAATATACCCGCGGGTATTGGCCAGCGGATACGATTCGCTGGCCGAAGCGCCAGGAGAAATGCAATCGGCTGCGTCGCGGTTCCATCCAGGAGCGCAAATGGGAGCTGAGAATGAGTTCGTCACCATTTTCAAAGAAACCGCCTTGCTGTAAAAGATGTACGGCGGTCAGAACGGATTTGAAAGGGACAGATCCCTGCTTCTTGTAGATCTTTTCTATGATCTCTCGGATCGTGAATTGGCCGCCACACAAAAGAACGAGATCCGCAAGTTCAACGGGAAGAACGATTTGGTTGTAAGGGTTCTCGGTTTCAAAAATAATTCGAGAACCCTGGGGAAGGACCTGTCCGCTGCGAAGTTTAGGGCGGAAGTTCTCGAGGGTGGAGATCATGGCGCATTCACCGTGTAAATGCGGCCTGTAACCGCACTCAGTTCGCGCAGGGCCACGCCAGGGCAGGGGATGTTTGCAAGGAAGACCAGGAGTTCTCCCATCTGAACCCGGCCAAACTTTTTTCCATCTTCTGTCATGGGCCATTTCTCACGCCAAACATGAATCCTATGGTTTGCGAAGTTCACAATGGCCATTTCCTGAGCATGGTCTAGTAAGGCCACACCGTCGCCACGCGCGGAACACCAGATTTCGCGCGCGAGAAGAGTGGGTCCTGACTCCGCGGGAGATTGAGACCTCCGAACCGAATGGGCTCTAACAGCCACGCTCGCAACGGAATTCAGCGTGAACGCGGAATGCATGGGGAGATCAAGAAATTGAAAATGGCGCCGGTGATCCACACGCGAGACGAGGCGGGCGCGCACGGGGATGTTTTCGGCGTCTCGCCACTTGAGATTCAAGATTGCTTCCTGTCCCACACGCGGGCCCAAATGCTCCTCAGGGTCAAGCAGGCAGCAGCCACCCACGCTGATGTCCACCACCTTCAGAGGCTGCTCCCGAAACTCGATTGTCGGAAGAAGGTCCACTGAAGTATCGGGATAGAAGAGCCGCGGGTGCCGGCGGTGCCAAACTCCAAGACGCATCGCCAGCGCATGGACCTGAGAACCCTGATCAATGATGAGTTGTTTTCTCTTCCAGCCCATAATTAATGCTCCATCACCATGATGCAATCCATTGGCGCAGCTGTTCCCAGCTCTCGGCCTCCCGAAGCTGAACTTTGTAACCGTCCACACGGGCGCACATCACCTGAATCGATCGTCCCTTATTCTCCAAGCTCGCGCGAAAAACGCGCGGCACCCATTCTGGCAACTCGTCTTTCAGAGCAATTCCACTCATCGAGATGTCGACCGTATGGGTGTTGAATTCACTGGTTTCAGAGGTCACCCGAAACGAGAACTGGCGCATGTACCGTCGGGCGTTGCGGCGTTCCTGGGTCTCAGCCAAGTCCACGGTCAAAGAGGTGTCAGTCACCAGTCCGTCAGGTGGATCTTCAAACAAGGGACGCCGAGGCGGAGTCAAGTGTTGCAAAGGTATACCGGCCCCTTTGATGTCGCGCACATCCTCATAGAACTCAGGGATCGAGCTTAACGGGTGCCAATGGACTTCGCCTTCGCGACAGGCATACCAATCCGGCAGTCGGGCAGTGGGAATCGCCAAAAGAATCATACGAACTTGAGCCGCTGTGAGATCATCGACCCGCAGCTTTTCGAACCTGTTGTAAAGACTCCACAGAATTTCCATACTCGCAACTCCCCTGAATCTGATCGGATTCCGCGTTGGTTTGGTTGATGGACTTCGGTCTGGCTTCAGGCTAGACTTGGCAGATGTGGCTTGTTTTGGGCTGGATCTTTGTCGCAATCGGAGCCATTGGTCTGCTGTTGCCCATAATGCCGACCGTTCCATTTCTCTTAGTTGCCGCGTATTGCTTTGAACGTGGCTCCCCCCGGCTTCACGACTGGCTTCTTCAACATAGGTGGCTTGGCCCGCCACTCAGGGACTGGCGCCAGCACCGTGTGATTCGCTGGCAGTCCAAGATTCTGGCGGTCGTGTGTATTTCAAGCAGCATAAGTTACGCCGTGATCTTTAGGGATTTTCCTTTGTGGATCAAGGTCACCTTGGTCTCCGTTGCCGCGAGTGTGATTCTCTTTATTCTGATTCAGAAAAGCCGGCGGGAATGATATAGCCACTGCCATATGACGTTTGAGCGCAAGGACAGGTTCTTTCACAAAGCCAAGGCAGAGGGCTTTTTGGCGCGCTCTGCTTATAAACTCGATGAGTTGCAGAAGAAGTACAAACTGATCCGTCAGGGGAGCTTTGTGCTGGATCTGGGCGCCGCGCCTGGAGCCTGGAGCCAAGTCGCAAGCAAAGCCGTAGGGCCCCAAGGTCGTATTGTGGGCCTGGACCTAAAAGACATCACTTTGAAACTTCCCAATGCGAAGTTCTATCGCATGGACGCCTTTCAGTTTGAACCGGAAGTTCTCGAAGGACGTGGCGTGGACTGTATGCTCAGCGATATGGCGCCCAACACAACGGGCGTGCGCAATGTCGATCAGTCCCGAAGTTTTGAGCTGTGCGATCAGGTTCTGAACCTCGCCGAATCGCATTTGCGAACGGGCGGACATCTGGTACTTAAACTTTTCGAAGGCCCCGACGCGGAGACGATCTCCAGGCGAATGCAGGCCCTGTTCAATCAGGTCAAACGTTTCAAACCCGAAGCGGTCCGCAAGGGTAGCTTCGAAACGTATTTCGTGGGGCTTACGAAGCGTTAAGTTTCTGCAGACGCGTTGAGGTTGATGACGGATCTATTTCGCGTACGCCGAGCCGACCGGATCGATTAACGACCAGATTCGAGGTCGCCTTAACAAAGCGTCGTCCAGCAAGAGATGCCAGTTTTCGGAGCAGACCTGAGGCATCATCACGACGCGATCGCCAAATCGGATCTCGGCCGCCTGGATTTGGTTTACGTCGCCAGATGAAAGAGCCTGTTTAAGCTCAACTTGCGCTTCCAAAGCCTGCTTGGTCTGAGCCTGGCACGGGGTCAGGATTTCCTCACCCTGGGCTAAAGGCAAAAATGCGAACGCGCAAATTGCGCCGGCTGTAAAAAACTTGGCCATATAAGGCTCCTTCTCGAACGATTTAATAGGTCTCTAAATCTACATTCGTATGCAATACAGATTATGTGCCGTGTCCATTATGGATGTTCATTATTGAACAGAGGTCGGGGACGAGGTCGAAAGTTGGCGCTTGTTTAGACGTTCAACGCACTAGTAGTCGTAATAGGACCATTTGCTGGTTCCGTACCCGGAACACCCGTACACCTCATCGACGGACCTGAAAAAATTCAAGGCCGATATTCTGGTACAACAAAGAGGGGGAATGCATGTTACCTCTGGATTGACGATGACACATTCCACATTGAGCGTGAGAAAAAGCCTGATGAGGATTCTAAAAGTTTTAAGATAACCGCGTGTTCCACTTCACGGAGACAATTCTCCTGGCCACTTTAATTTCGATACTTACTTTTGTACTTTTAGTCGAATTGAACGTGGTCCAAAGGAGGAGATGTAGAATGGACGCAGTTGGGTCCTATTCATGTTTCCCTATAAGTTATATTATGTTACGGTGAGCCGGTCGTTATTTCGAAGGTCTAGCTCACTGCCGATTAGATTAGAAATTTGACGCCTTTGAGGAGCCTCAATCTTCTTGAGCAGCCGGAATTAGCTCGTGGGAATGGCCTGAAACTGACAGGTTACTCCCTGAGGGACGCTTGGTGAGGTCGCCGTTACACGATCAACCAGTTCGCCCATTTTTCCGCGGACCCCAATCCTGGAGGTCCGGGACTTTTTTATGGTCTCAAGATGGACTTCCTCGCTGCCGATTTTCAGATCCTTAATCTGATCGCATTCCTGATCATAATCGTAGCAAACAGTGGTTCCAACGTAGATTTCCTTAGCGGTACCTGGATTCAGGATCACACTCAACTCTAAAAAATTTCCCTCGCGATAGATTCCGAAGCGACAGATCTCACCCTTATCAGTCCGTCCCCAAACCGAAGCTTCATGCCCCGGCAGCGAATCGGACAGATTCATATATATTCGATGAAAATCATTGGCCCAATCCCAGAGGGCCTGAGGCCCGGATTGAGCGCCCGCATCCCAACCCATGACAAGGACCAAACCCAAAATATAGACGCGTGTTCGCATCGGCGGTCTCCTCACATGTTCATCAATGGCAGCTGAGTATCACAGGCAGAAGGAGCACGCAATTCAGCGGATCGGACTAGATAATTCGGTAATCCCTGAGTTCTTTATACAGGGTTTCCGCGGCGGTCTTCACGACCACCACTGTGGGAATCGCAAGCAACATGCCCCAGAACCCCAGCATAGCGGAGCCGGCAAAAACAGCCAGAATCACCACCAAGGGATGCAAGTGCACGGCGCCCCCGAGCACGACGGGTGCGTATAGAACATTGTCCAAAAGAGTTGCAACCGCAATGACGATGATCACGGCGATCGGAAGGTTTTCGTTGTTTACAAAGGGCAATATCGCCGTAAGATCTTCGGCAATCAGAGCGTAACCAACGGCAACCACCACGCCGATTAGGTGGCCAAGAAATGGAATCGCGTTGGCTAAACCCGAGATAAAGCCGACCAGCATCGCGACCGGAAACGGAAATCCCAGAAGAAAAAGTCCCAAACCGATGGTGAATCCAACTAATCCGCATTCCAGAGCCGTCCCGCGGAGGTAAGCTCCGATGGCCTCGTCGAGTTCATCCATTACCGTTAGTGACATTTCAAAGTAACGATTGGGAATTAACCCGATAAAGTACCGGCGGATCTGCCCGTTATCGAATCCTAAGAAAAGAAAAACAAGAGGGGCCAATATCCAGATCGACAACTCATCCTTTAGAGTGGAATGAGGAGCCTCGGTCATCTCCCGAACCTTCGCCTCCCCCACCGGGTCTTTCGTGCGGGCGGTAACCATTGGCGTTGGTGCTGGTGCCGGCGCCAGGGTTGAGGCCGCGGGATCACGTGAAACGGCAGCACCCGCGTTCAGATTTGCCTGAAAATACTCCAGAAACCGCTCTTCAATTGGGGACTCACCGAGATACCCGGTACTGTATCTTAAAAAGAGATCCTGCTCTTCAGGCGTCAGATCCAAGAACTCATTGATCCGAGCCAACATGGGTTCGGTCTCGCGCGCCAACAGCGCGGCCATCGGTGATGGACGACCTTCCGTGTTCTTGGCACCTAAGAATTCTTGAGCCTTTTTGTTCAACTTGTACTTGAGCCGCACCTTCAGTTCGAGCTTTTGCTTTTCACTTGGAATGTGCTGGCGCACCGTCGAGAATCCCACGGCGAACATGAGGACTACGGCTGCGAACAAGAGTGTGACCCGTGCTTCATGAGGAAGCCCGGGTATATAGAAGCGATCCTTCAAGGGACGAAATAAATACGCCAGCAAGGCGCCTACTGCAATGGGCAGGACGAGCACCCGGCTCTGCCAGATCAGAAGAAGTCCGAATACAAGGAGCGAAAACAAGAATGCGAACTGGACCTGCTTGCGGCGGCGGCGACGATCCAGCTCTTCGCGCTCGCGCTCCGGCCTGGGTCTCACGCCGCCACCCTCTCCCCGGTTGTCTCCTGCACCAGCTCGTTCGTGGAGCGAAGACGATCACCGATGATTCCGGCCAGAGCCCGATAAATCTGGCACGCGGTTTCCGGGTCCGACTGACTGAGGTGAATCAAATCATTTCTATATAAGGCCAGCGTGCGGGTCTTAACCGTTGCGCGCGCGGAGGCGGAGCGTGGAGATTGGTCGAGGAGTGCCATTTCGCCGAAAAACGCGCCACGCTCAAGCGTCGCCAGGTTAGCCGTGAATTTTTCGTGATAGATCTCAACGGCGACCTGCCCCTCCATAATCAGGAAAAGCGCGGCGCCAGGCTGGCCTTGTTCAAAAATGAGCTCATTGGGCTCGTAAGCGCGCTCAAACACGACCTCTTCAACGCGTTTTAGCTGCCAAGTGGAAAGCTCTCCAAAGAAGGGGACGGTTCGTAAAAACTCAATACGATCGAGTTCAGGTGAGGACTTTTTCCAGCGCTTCAGAGTCTCCCACATCAGCTTTTCGGCAATAATCTTGCGAACGGACATTCTAAGGATTCCCCCAACGCATTCTCTGTATCGGATTTTTTCAGAGTGAGTTGAGGCAAGTTGAGAGGTATCTGGCCAATGGTCGATGGTCGGCCGGCGTGAGGTCTTGCACCCTCACCTCATGCGGTAAACACCAGCGAAAAACATGAACCTGATCACTGATTTGTGGCGCATTGTTGGCGTGCACCACGAAGACGTTCAGCGCGATTGGTCCCCAGTCGTAGATATGGTGGAACACTCCCAGACTCGACTGAATTTCCACCTCAAGACCCAGCTCTTCCTTAAGTTCCCGGTGGAGAGCGGTCTCGGCCGACTCTCCCATTTCGACCTTTCCACCAGGAAACTCCCAGAGACCGGCTAGATACTTCCCCGGTGGACGCTGAACCAGCAGAATCCGTCCATCAGAATTTTCAATGATTGCCGCGACGACGGCCAAAGCCGCGATTGGCGCCTCCTCCCGGCCGCTCATAACTCGAGCACAAACTCAATCAATTGAGCCGTGGCCGCGACAGCGACGTCATCGGACATGCGGGGCGTTCGCTCAAATTGAGCCTCATTCTGGCTGGTTAAGACAGGGATATGCACAAAACCCGCCATCCTTGTTCCGTGCGCCCGTGCCCACCCCAGAGATTGGTACATCAAGGTGTTACAGACGAACGTGCCGGCCGAATAGGACCGGGTCCAGTAAGGAGAAGGCTCAAGTCTTTCCCAGGGAACGGAGGACCAACGCACGTCCGCTTCTCCCGGCTCCACCGGCTCTTGTGGCGGAATCGCGCCCGCATTGTCCGCAATCCGGGCATCTTTCCAGTTCAAGGCCACGCGCTCCAGGCTGATCCGCTCGCGCCCCTCGGCTTGCCCCAGAGCCAACAGACCTTCCACATGCGGCTTTTGCTCCAGTGCGCACAAAACATCCGGCCAGGCGCCTGAAAAGCTCACGGGTACCGGGCCGTGGAATTCCACTCTTCCCTTCCACTCTTTGCGGCGAAGTGCTTCCAACGCGATTTGCGAAGAGTTGCTCTGCGCTCCGGCAAATGGCCCAAAAGCGGTCACGAGCCAGCATTTCATTTGAGGGATCC
Source organism: Bdellovibrionales bacterium (assembly GCA_050249195.1). Lineage (GTDB taxonomy): Bacteria > Bdellovibrionota > Bdellovibrionia > Bdellovibrionales > UBA1609 > JALHOQ01. The sequence goes on along the minus strand of JBFWQY010000021.1, from coordinate 35,278 downwards.
CGCACGTCGGGAATTGGCATCGAGCTTCTCCGACTTCAATCCCCGCACAAAACGTAAAAACTCCTGCGACTGGATTTGCAAGAGATTCGCCACCAGCGCATCGATAATCACCCCGTCGCGAAAGACATCCTTGATGTTCGAAATGAAGACCCGATTCGGAAACACATAGGCGTTGCGATATCCGACAACCTGTTGCAGGTGCTCGACCGGCCGCAAGCCACCCCATCGTCCTCCCAGTCCAACGAAGGCCATCGGGCGGTATTCAAAGGTCTCCGGATACTTCCAGTAGTCGATGAAAAGCTTGAGCGCTCCCGGATACGAACCATTGTATTCAGGCACGACAAACACCACACCTTCGGCCGCCGTCACGCGTTCGACCGCCTCACGGTAAGTTCCTTTGGCGCCTTTATAGTACTCACCCCCCACACAATCCGTGAGGTCCATTTTGTGAAGATCAATAATGTGTGTATCCACCTTAAGCCCGCGATACAGGTCCTCGAGCAAGGAGGCGATCTTTCTCGTATTGCTCTGCGGGCGATCCGTTCCGGATATGATTTCAATCATTTCTGCTTCACCGTTAAAGTTTTCTGATAAAGGACCTTACGCTCTGGACCAAATGCCTTCACATGGAACTGAAGACGATTCGGACTCGCATCCATAATCTCGATAATTGAAAAATTGGGTGTCCCATCCACCCCCACAAGCTGGTTGGGGTTCGGATAGTCCTTAAGAGAATTGGGAAACACGCTCGAGTGCATTCCACTCGACGTCACTTCATAAGTGGGATAGCCAAGGAACTTCGAGGGAACCTGGATAATCTCCGCGAGATGCCGATCCCCACTCACAAAAATCAGCGGAATAGATGCGTTTTTCCATTCTCCGAGCCGGATCCCGAAACTCTTCGGATGGCTTCCTTGATAGGATTCAAAAGGATGATATCCGCCAAAGAATTGATCCCCGCTCACCAAAAGAACAGGTTCCTTCGAAGCTTGGAGATGAGACCTTATCCATTCCTCCTGTTCCGCACCAAAATGAGTCTGGTCGGGGATGTCGAGTGCATTGGGTGACCGAAAACTTCGATCATCTAAGAGCGCAATCTGGATCCCAAAAGACTGCCACCACGAGGACACGCCAGGACCTGGCTCAAATCCGGGAGCCGGCTTGCGTTGGGCATAAAAGATTTTAAAAATCTCGGTGGACTCTTTCTTAAAGGGAAAGGTGCGGTCCGCGTCATTGCGACCAAAGTCATGGTCATCCCAAATCGCAAGCACAGGGATCAGAGGGTCCGCACGAAAGAAATCGACGGCCTCTCGAGTTTCCACATAGCGTTTCCATAGCTGATCTGAATCCGCCGCCTGCCACCGTCGTTCACCAAGAAAGTCCGCATAAACATTGTCGCCGATCATAAGCGCGGCATCAGGTTTTTGTTTAGATAGCTCCGCCCACATAACCGCTTGAACTTTACGATAGGAGTCGTTCATGCAGCTCATAACCGCAATTCGTGCGCGTTTGGAGTCTCGATTCAAGGCGCGAAACCGGCGCCTGTCCCATAACTCGCCTTCAGGTCCGATCACGAGCAACTGATACTCCCGGCCGACAGTAAGATCATAAGCCTCCGCCTGATCGACTGCCGAAGGAGACGAGGCGCGCTTAAACCGCTCTCTTTGAAGCCGAACGGGCCGCTCGCCGCCCATAACAAAGTAGGCCAGCTCATGGGTTTTAGGCGCCACAACCACAAACCGGGCCTGGTGGGCGGAGGTCACACTTTGGAGAATGGGCATGGGCGAGCGAACTTCGGCGGGTTTTCCTAGAAGGGCACAGGCTCCTCCCACTTGATCCTGGCACAGCCGCTCAAGTCGCTCAGATCCGCCCTCCGTAAGGGCTTTTTCCAACTCAGCGATCTGTTTTGAGGTGGAGACGCAGCCGCCCGACAGAGAAGAAATGAAGAACAAAACCCCAAACCCACGAATCAAGTTCATGATGGCTTCTTCCTAAGATATGGAATTCAATTTAAAATTTGTCGCGGGTCCCGGTGGGACGCGCGGGGTGGGGGGACAATAGCGCAGAGTCAGGAGCACAGAAGATCTACCAGCTGGCCTTGGTTACCCCAGGAAGCAGCCCTCGATGTGCCAATTGGCGGAAAGCCATACGAGAAAGACCAAACTTCCGATAGTTTCCACGCGGACGGCCCGTCAAATAGCAGCGAGTGATGACACGGGTCGGAGAGGTATCTCGCGGCAGCTTTTCCAATTTCAGACGGGATGCGGCTCGCTCTTCGTCCGAAAGATGGGGATTGTTGGCTTTTTTGCGAAGCTCCGCGCGGTAACGGCCGTACTTCTCAGCCATCTCGCGACGTCGATCGTTCTTATGAATGGAACTCAATTTGGCCATAAACCTACCTTTTGCAGAGTCCGTAAGAGTTAAAACCTCCGGCTCAGGAGGTCAAGATTTAAGCTCGAGAATTACTGGAATTTTTTCGTGGGCTGAAGATCTAAGAGGAGATTCTTACGTTTTCCCGAGCCCCGCAGAATCTCCAATTTGAACGGACCCGAGGGCCCCACGCCCAGTTCCACCTGAGGAAAGGCCCGCTGTAAGCAAGACTCGAGGCCAGGCACGGGAGTTTCCACGCGGATGGCTTCAAAGGCTCCCGCTGCTCCCAATCGCCCTTCTATTTGGGCAAAGAAATTTCCCGGTGAAGCGCGAAGCCCTTCGCGCAGACATTCCTTCACATGAGGACTCAGTACCACGGAAGATTCAAATTGAGATGCGGGTCGGGGTGCATATTTCACCCGCGCTTGTAAGGCCACTGTTTGCGGATCATCTGTCGTGAGAGTGGGTTTTCCAGAAGCGGACGTGGCTCGCGCGACAGGAGCCTGGCAACCCAGCAGACAGTCCAAAATTAAGACCAGGCCACCGATTAAAAAAGGCGATGTGAAGCGTCCGTGCTTCAACTAGGTTTCCTGCCTTCCATCGCCCCCCCACACATCAAATCGTGTATATTTTTTTGACGAAAAACAAGAAAAAATTTCACGACAACGTGAACAACTCAGAATCAGGACCAGTGCGGCAAATCGGCCAAACTGGACGATTGACCAGTAAATGAGACACTCACACACGTCGTCTACACCACCGACAGTTTTTCATAAGTTGTGAGAATCCAGTGTCTCAGCCCCTTCTATTTTAGGGCGTGATCAAGTTCACGTGACCTTTGTCGATAAGCCCTTGGGTCAAGGAGGAGCTTATGAAGGCACTCAGAATTGCCGCGCTGGTGGGTCTCACGTGGATACTTAGCGCCTGTGGAAATGGGTCGACGTCTTACTCGCTGCTGGCAGATGGAAACTCCTTTCGACAAAACACGGGAGAACAGAATTCCAAGATCGACGTTCTCTGGGTTGTGGATATCTCGGGATCCATGCAGACCTCACAAGACAATCTTGCAGCCAACTTCCCTGCCTTTATCGAAAAATTCACGGAAAAGAGACTCGATTTCCAAATGGCTGTCACCACAACGGACGCCTATTTGGCACTGCCCACCTGGACCTCCTACTACAACCTAACCCCGACCCCCACTTACTACCAAGGCCAGCCGCAGGAGTGGGTCGCCCAGTTCAAAGATGGGACGCTCGACGACCCTTCCGGCTTTCCCATCCTCACATCCTCGACACCGGATTTACACAATAAGTTTATCCAAAACGTATCTCAAGGCGTACTGGGGCGCGGGGACGAACGCAGCTTGCAGAGCATGCGCACAGCACTGGAGCTTCCGGCAAACAGCTCCTTTGTTCGACCGGGCGGTTTCTTGGCGGTGATTATTTTGACGGATGAAGATGATTTTTCTCATGATGGCACTGCGATGTATGAACGTTATGATCGGCCTTTACATACCATAGAATCTTATGTTTCGTTCCTGGACGAGCTCACAGGATCCTCTGGGAAGGAGCGTCGCTACACTGTAAACACAATCTCAGTCCCCGACCAGGACTGTCTGGATTCCATTTACAACGGCGCTCAGAAGATCGGCACACGGGTCATGCAGCTGGCGGAAGCTACGGGCGGAATAAAGGGCAATATTTGCGGTGACTTTGCGGATGAACTGAAGCTGATTTCAGACTCCATTGTGGAACTTTCCACTCAGTTCTACCTCGGCAACAAAAAACCCATTCCGTCCACCATTCATGTGTACGTGGATAGTGTCGAGTATCCACAGGTTTCGGCCAATCCCGCAGGCGATGGCGGTTGGTATTACAATGCTGACGCCAACAGCATCGTCTTCCAGGGGGTCTACGTCCCGCCCCAAGGTGCAGCTATCAACGTGACCTTTGACCCCGAGGAACTGACCTTCTAACATTGAAGCTGTGAAATCAAACCCGAAGTTTCTTGCGAGTGTCGTCGTCGGATGTTTCCTTATTGGTTTAGGTTGGGGAATCTTCTCACGAATGCACCCCAAACCAGTCTTAAGCGGAGCCGCGCCATTGCGTGTGCTTTGCGCGCAAAACTGGCTCGACGAAGGGGCCTTGCGCGCGTTTTCGGCGCGCACGGGCGTTCCCATTCAGTTATGGACGTATTCACGTCCTAGCGAGCTTCTTCAACAAATGGCCAACTCCGATGGCAGTGTGGATGTGGTGTGCACCAGCTCTCTACTGCTCAAGGGTTTGATTCAAAGCCACTGGATTAAAAAGACGGACTATTCCGCACTCCGCAATCTGGAACTTCTTTCGGTGGATTTTCTCCATTTACCCTTTGATCCGGAGCTGGAATACTCCGTGCCCCTGTTCTGGAACCTCTACGGATTTTTTGGGAAAGGGGAAAATGCCCAGAAGCTAACCTCGTGGAAACAGACATGGGACTCCAAACGAGTGTCTCTATGGGGTGAAGAACTCCAAGTCCTTGACGTGTTGAACCTATTCGGTTTGAAAATCGAGGAGGGCCTGCAACAAGAAGAGGTGAAGAGCCTCGAAGAAAAGGTTCGCGCCTTTGTCAAAACGGCGTCGCAGATTCTCAAACCCCAAAGTCCGCATCTCTCTGCGGAAGCGCTGATCGCCAAATCCGATTTCATTCAATTGCCGTTATCCCGAGTGGCGCGTCTGGTGGGAGAAAACTCTCCTTACCAGTTCTGGCTGCCGGAAGATGGAGGCACAATCGAAGTGGGTCTACTCGCGGTTGGCGAGAAATCAGTTCGTCCCGAACTCGCGCGCGAATTGATCAACGCGTTGATCTCCTCCGAGCATGCCCTGGGCGTGCACAAACGCCTCGGGGCCGGCGTGGTTCACGCCAGTCTAGGTCATCTCAGTTCAATCGCACCTCTACAAAAGCCACAAGCCTTGCGCCGTTTTCCACTAAATAGATTTCGTTTTCCAGATTTAAATGTAGAAGCGCTTCCGCGCTTTCAGAAAATTTACGACGAATCTCTCGCGGCTTCAAATCGGAATTAACGTCACCCGCGTGCGCCCTTTTGATGAATTCCGGTGTCCCTGGCCGCTCGCGCGTTCTTGGCCAAAGATTTCGATATAAAGATCATATGAAGCTCTCGCGCCCGCCCCAGTGGCCAATCCGGTGCGGTCCACATTATCTTCATTAATCGCAGCCATGTTGATATAAAGAAGAAAACGTCCGTTCACGCAGCGGCTGTGCGCGGATTGGTTTCCGGCTATCCCCAACATTCCAGAATCGCGCACCTTGACGCCGTTGAGCATCAGCTCCCATCGGATCGTGTTATGAGGAAATCCGCCCTCGTTACAGTCTCCCCCCAGATTCCATTCGATCAGATCGGCCGTCACTTTGAACTCATTCGAACTGTCTTTGAGATGGGCTTTGACGCTCAAATTCGCGGTGGTGGGTTGAATGCAGTCCTCATCACATTCGGTGATCTGACTACTGGACGAAAAGGTCATGGGATCGGCGTACTTTCCGCAGTTTGTAAACGGTGTCATCACCGCCACGGAAATCACCATGATAACCACGAACGTGATCGTTTTTCTGACATTTAACGAATGCATAGCCATCCTACGAAGATCTTATTTCTTCCGTATCGACTTGAGTCTGGACAAACTTGAGAGTCTGGGAGTGAGGCTCGGTCTCATTTTGAAACAATTGACTCAGGCTCCAGCCTCCTTCAAACTGCCGAATCTATGCCATTTTCAGCCCCCCGCTTCTTTGCTTTATCTCTATTTTTTTTGCTCGCGCTCCTCTCACTGATTGGGCGAGCCAGTGAATCTGGGCCCGTCTTTCAGTTTCACCTCCTCGCCGAACCCTTGATTATGGATCCCCAGGCCTTGACCGGATCGGGAGGAAATTATCTTTTACAAAATCTATACCGAGGCCTGTACCGTTATCACAGTCGCGACGGTCTGGTGCCCGAGGGCGCCAAGACCTGTGTGCGCTTGCCTAAAACCGCCCGCCGTCTTGAACGCTTGAAATGCACGTTACGTCCCGAGCATAAATGGAGCGATGGCCAGGCGATTCGGGCGCAGGATTATGTCGCGGCCTTAAGACGCCTGATTGACCCTAAGGAGGCAAGCCCGCAGAGCTTTGCCCTGTTCACGCTGAAGAACGCGCGTACCATATGGAAGGGCGAACTTGAGCCCGTCCACCTCGGGGTCCGGGCTCCAGATGCGCGAACATTGATTTTCGAGTTTGCTGAAGACGACCCTGAATTTGAATACAAATTGATTCACCCGGCCCTTTCCCCTCTCCCTCCCTCGGGTTTCGTGGAGCGCGCCCAGGCGTCACAATTGATCGCGAGCGGGCCTTATAAAATCAAGGAATGGAAGCAAGGGGCCTGGGTGCGGCTGGAGCCCAATCCCCACTACCCGCGCCGGAGTTCGAGCCCGGCGCCCAAAGCGCAAGCGTACTTTATCGATGAAGACACGACAGCACTGCGCCTCTTTGAGGCCCGAAAGCTGGATTTTTTGCGACGTCTGGTCGCAAGTGAGATTCCTCGCTTCCGAGGGCGTCCGGAATTTCATCAGTTTCCGATGGCCCGCTTCGATTACATTGGTTTCGGACCCGACTTCAAGGATCATAATCTGCGCGAAGCCCTGGTTCGAGCCGTACGCTACGAGGATTTCCTGAAGGTCTTTGACACCGGCACCCGCCCGGGATGCCCAAGCTTCCCTTCGCGTCTTCTTGATAAGCCCGTATGTTTGGAATTTAAACCCCAGGAAGCCCGAACCTTTCTCAAGCGCGCCCCGCCACCACCGCGGATCAAATTTTACTATAGCCGCATGGGAGGCGATGACATTTTCCGTGCCGCCGAATTTTTCCAAGCCCAATGGAAGAAACATCTGGGGTTGAATATTGAGCTGCAAAGTGAGGAGCAAACGATGTACGTCCGCCACCTCCGCACCCATCCGCCACCGATTTTCCGCAAAGGTGTGGGCATGGACCGGCCGACCTGCCTGGCCGCGCTGGAAACATTCAAAAAAAATAATCCGGAAAATTTCATTCGTTTTGAAGAACCTGAATACGAACGCCTCTTGGACGAGGTGGCGCGCGCACGCAGCACGGGAACTCGACGTAGGGCCTGTCGTAAAGCGATGCAGTTCCTTCTTGAATCCGCGCGTTTAATCCCGCTTGGGGAATGGCATTTCACTGTTTTGGCCCGGCCGGAATATAAGGAATGGGATCTGAATGAGCTGAATCAGCTCGACCTCGGCGAGCTGACCTATAGCCCAAGCTCCACACTTGAGGCGACACCGGCGCACGCCGATAAGAAGGCATCAGAGACGAGAGAATCCTCTCAGGAGTGATGCGCATATGGCCAAAAAAGATGCAAAGGAAACCGCCCAAGGCGGCACCGTTGTTCCGATGAACACCACCTGCTGTGTGGAAAAATGCACGAAGAAGGCCGATCGCCTCGGCTTCTGCCCCGAACACTACACCTGGTTTAAAGAAGGCCTAATCAACAAAAAGGGCCAAAAACCTTCGGATTTCGACAAAAAGTATCAGGCTTTCACCAACCGCAAGAAGGTCGCCTAGTTCTCCGGTCTTGAGTTTCGCGCGCGGCTTTGTTAGCTTTCCCGTCTTCGACGCGAGAGGATAGGGTTGCGCGATGTCACGAAAAGGTGCCTTTATTGTCTCCGGGGCCGGGAGCGGCATTGGCCGATCCATTGCCTCTAAAATCGCGCGAGAAGGCCATCACGTCTTCGGCGTGGGTCGTGATCCGCGAAAATTGGAAGCGACTGCCCGCGAGCTCGGCCCGGAGTCCTTCTCTTTTTCTTCAATCGATTTGGCCCGGGCCGACGACGGTTCCCGCCTTGTGCAGTCCGTCCGGCGATGGTTAGTTGAGAACAACCTCCCTCTCCTGGGCGTTGTGAACAATGCCGGCGTATTTGATCGCCTGCCGTTTCTGTCGACCTCCGATAGCCTTTGGGAAAAGCACTTTCAAAACAATCTGCTCTCGGCCGTGCGTTTGAGTCGGGATTTTTTTGAACAACTGAAATCCGCCGCTCCCAGCGCCGTGCTGAATATCAGCTCCACTCTGGGTGTGAGGCCCGTGGCAGGAACCGCCGCCTACTCCGCCACAAAAGCGGCCATGGTGAATTGGACCCAATGCCTCGCTTTGGAATGGGCCCCATACGGAATCCGGGTGAACTGCATTTGCCCAGGCATAGTTGACACTCCCATCCACGGTTTTCACCAGCACGATGACACCACGGCCGAGCGGAGCGCGGCTCACGCGCTTCACCCTCTCGGCCGTATGGGAACCGTAGAGGATATTGCCGAGGCGGCGTGGTTTTTTCTGAGCGATAAATCCTCTTGGACCACGGGCGCGATCCTGCCCGTAGACGGTGGGATCAGTCTATGAACCGCACCCGTTTGGCTAGGCGCCGGGGTTTTCAGTGCCTGCACCGCTACCAGGTCGAAGATTGGCCGGCCGAAAAGAACCGCGAAATATTTGGTGCCTGCTTCACACCCGGAGGCCACGGCCATAACTATAGCCTTGAGGTGTATCTGGAAGGAGTTCCAGATCCTGTGACCGGGATGATTTTAAATCTGGCGGACCTGGACCGCGTGCTAGCCGACGTGCTGAGCGCGGTTGAGGGTAAACGACTGCACGATGAAGTTCCTCAACTTCAAGGTCGGGTTCCAACAACCGAGAATTTGGCGGAATTCCTTTTTGCCCAGCTGCAATCCCGATGCGGGAGGTTGGCTGAAGGTGTTCGACTGGTAAAGATCCGTCTTTATGAATACGAGGATCTTTGGGTGGATGTATGGGCCTGACCACATGGACGCGCCGATTTCACTTTCAATGCGTGCACACCTTGCAAACAGGAGCGCATAGCGAACGTCTGCACGGCCATTGGTATGAGCTGGAGGTGAGCAGCCGGGCTGACGGACCCGTCACCCGTGCGCACGCCGACATGATCGTGGCCTCGCAAATCTTGAATCATGTCCATGGGCAGGATCTCTCCGCGGTTCTCGCACCTAGCGTTGCCACTGGCGAAACGCTTGTCGAGTGGATTCACGCCCGCCTGCAGGCGACAGAGCTCGGCACGCAGGTTCTTGCTGTGGCCTTGCAAGAAACTCGCAAGAACCGGTTTATCAGTGCGGCGAGCGAGGCGCGCTTTGTCTAGCTCCAGAGCGAAACCGAAAGGCGATTTTAAGTCCAAATCGGTATCTTCATCTTCACCGCCATCTCGACCTCAATCTCGACCACAGCCGCAAAACAGAGAACATATTCGCTTGAGCAAGCTGATGGCTGCACGTGGACTGTGTTCTCGTCGCGAAGCGGACGAACTGATCGCCGCAGGAATGGTGAAGGTAGACGATCAAATTGTTCAATTAGGTACGAAGGTCTCGCCCGAGGCTCGCATCGAACTTCTTCCACACGGCCGTCAGCAACTCGCGACAAAGGTCACGATCTTGTTAAATAAACCCAAAGGTTATGTTTCATCACAGCCAGAAAAAGGATATCGCGCCGCTGTGACCCTGATTACACGCGAGAATCACGCTCACGACGATCGCCGTCGCTTTGATCACCAACATTTGCGCGGTTTGGCACCAGCCGGCCGCTTGGATATTGATTCTCAGGGATTACTCATCTTCACCCAAGATGGCGTGGTCGCTAGAAAACTTATTGGTGCCGATTCCGAAATAGAAAAGGAATACATCGTCCGCGTGGGCGGAACACTGAGCCAAGAAGGTCTGGAGACTCTTCGAAACGGAACTCTTGTTCTCGAAGGTCGTCGACTGCGCCCCGCCCGGGTGGAATGGGTGAATTCCGAACAGCTGCGTTTTGTACTCAAGGAAGGTATGAAGCGTCAGATCCGCAAGATGTGCGAGGCCGTGGGTCTTCGAGTTTTAGGCTTAAAGCGCGTCCGTATAGGCAAAATCCGCCTGGGCAAACTCCCCGAAGGCCAGTGGCGTTACTTGCGTCCTGATGAATCATTTGATTAGGGGCGTTCAGCTTTGCAGAGACAGATCCGCCATTGATATGTTGTTATATGTTGCGAACAAACGCTTCTACCGTGCTTGTCAGTTCGTCGGTGCCGATTTTGGACATGAGGTGGCATCAATTGATCAGCACCAATGGACCACGAGACCAGGCAGGACGTTATGGGTAAAAGCTGGAAAAAGGCCGGAAAATTAGAACAAGCCCAGAAGAAAGGGGCGCTTTTTACAAAGCTCGCGCGCGAAATCTCGGTGGCTGCGAAGATGGGCGGTGGAGATCCTGAAGCCAACTCGCGCCTCAAGCTCGCCATCCTTGCCGCCCGCGAAGAGTCTTGCCCCAAGGACACAATTGAGCGCGCGATCAAGAAGGGGACCGGCCAGCTCGACGATGGCTCCCAAATTGAGGAAGTGGTTTATGAAGGCTACGGCCCGCATGGCGTTGGCATTCTCGTTGAATGCCAAACAGATAATCGCAATCGCACGGTTTCGGAGATTCGCTCAATCTTTAAATCTCATGGCGGCAACCTCGGAGAATCAGGGGCCGTGGCTTGGATGTTTGAGCGTGTGGCGTTGATCCAAGGTAAAAAGGCCAACGTGGGAGATCCGGAAGAGGAAGCCATTGAAGTCGGCGCCAATGAGGTGGAACGAGAAGATGACGGCGCTTTTAGTTTTTACGGGACTCCGGAGGATCTGGACGCCATCAGAACCGCCCTTCAGGGACGCGGCTGGGAAATTTCTGTCGCTGAGCTTTCATTTAAAGCCAAAGACCAGGCTCAAATCACCGACGAGCAACGCCAGGAAGTGTACGAACTCCTGGAGGCGCTTGAAGACAACGACGACTCCCACCGCGTACACGCGAATATTTAAGAAGTCTAAAAGAGCGACTAGTTGCCCTTTACGATCAACCGCTGCAGAGTGCGCATGGGAGGAGCGACGTCGCTCGCCGGGAGTGACTCTAATGTCTGGCGCTGATAGCGGGGAATTCCTCCCGCCGGCCTCCGGTCCACACCGACCAGTGTGTTTCCTCTGAACTGTCCCACATAGGATTGAAGGTTTTCAACCGACTGCGAAGTGGCCCAAGAACCTTCATACCAGATCTGACTCATGCTTCTCAGTTCATAGATCGTCTCGGAATACACCTTGATTGGAAACCTTACGATAAATGTCCAGTTTGACGCCAGGTTATTGACTTGGATGTAGTAGGTGTAAGGAATCCAATTCCACTGCCATGCGGGTAGAGAATATTCCCGGCCCTGGGGATCGACGGCACTGACCGTGACTTTATCTTTGTCCGCCCAGTCGGGAATGCGCAGCCCGAAGTCCGTGATGGGTCCTAACGAAGCTTTGGTTTGGATTCGAATTTGCCCTCTGTAGGGCAAATCACTTTTCACATCGAGATAAGTGCTGGCTCGATTCAATAAGAAGTTTATTTGCGCAAAATTTCCCTTATAAGTAACCGTTTTCTTCCATACCTCATGCATGCCCGCAAAGGCATTGGGAGAGTAGTCACTCGTTCCGCCGGCAAATTCCTTGGGAATTGAAAGTACATGAGTTCCGTCGCCGAAAAACATTCCCTTCACTTTTGCACCGACAAAGCTGTGTTCGTAGTGCGATCGACTGTAGTTGGAGATGTAGGAGGCGGCGCCCGCATCAATTTGCATTTCAGCCAGGGCATTACGGGTCCAGGCTTCCGCGTCTTCGTAAAAATAGCCCATTCCCTGCTCGGTCAGCTTTATTGCCAGCAAGACCATATCGCCGGTGGAGCCCGCCTCGCCAAAGTTTCCGATCTTGCCCGCGCGGGTTTGCGCCTTCACAAAATTGTAGACCTTCAGTGCCAATTCCAGCTCAGATTTGGCTAACGAAGAGTCAGGCGACGCCTTACGTAACGCCTCCGCGTGTGCAACGAGCCCGAGCGTCGCCTGCAGCCAGGAGTGGATATGACCGTAAACGTACCCATAGGCATCGACAAATCTCGCGTCCGGCGAGCGCCACATGACCGAAGCTTCAAAGTTTCTGATGTATTCACTCAGGGCATTCGCAATCTCCAAAGCTTCCGAATTTCCTGTTTGCGTGTACCAGTCCGACAGGACCCGAAGGGCCTTACCATTCACAAACGGCCGCCATGAATCCCCGAGATAGCCCTGATAGGATTCAAGCGTCGGCGCCGGGAAGGCGAAGTACTTGTAACTCTTGCCGGCGCTGTCTACGGTCGAAAGCAAACTATTCTTATGCATACGGACAAACTCATTCACCGCGTGTTCTAACCCACTTGCTTTGGTTCGGGACCGTTCCGTGGCAAGGGCCTGCATGGCGACGGAAGAAGAGGTGATACAGCCGAAACCGCAGCCCGTCCCACCGATCACAATACTGCCCATGGCTTTGTTTAAAAGATCAAGGGAGACATCGTAATCGAGCATATTGGTCATCATCCTGTGCTGGCTCGTCAAACTATAGAAAAGATCATCGCGGTCATAAGGTGACATCTCCCTTGCAAATGAAAGCGCCTGCATGACCTTGCCCCAATTTTGAGGGCTCCGGAACAAGCAGGGAAGATTCAGCGGGAATTGCCCTCCCTCTGTACAATCGTAGATATCCTTCATGTATTCCGTTAGGACCATTCCTGCCGGAGCATAATGTAGCGAGGGAGTGACTGTCTGAACCGCCCCTTGGATGAACCAGCTGGCCCGCTCAGCAAGGTCCAAAGTATCTGGGACCGAGTCTGAATAGACGGTGCCCTCCGGCAGCAGAGACTGCGCCGTCGGAAAAAGAACTTTCGGATCGATTTCATAGTTCGGGTTGCCACAGTTTCCCCATGCGGAACCGGACGCATTGCAGGTTTGTGATCCCGTGCCATTGGCGAGGTTGCAAGACCTTTTGGCATTGGGAGTACACGCGTTCACCACACAATTCCCGTCTTGCAGATTGTATCCGGAATCGCAGCTGCTGATATCACCGCAGGTCCCCCATTCAGAACCGGTGGCATTACACGTCTGCGTTCCCGAACCATGATTGCGCGAACACGTCTTCACGGAGTTAGGAGAACAAACATTTGCTACGCACGCTCCGTTTTGTGGATTAAATCCAGAATCGCACAAGATGTCGGAGCAGACGCCCCAGCCCGAACCTGAAGCATTGCAAGTTTGCGTTCCACTACCATTGCTGACGGGACAGGTTTTTTTCGATTTGGGAGTGCATTTGTCGTCCACGGGATCAGCGACACAAATGCCATTCTGTAACCTGAAGCCCGACTGGCAGATTGTGGTTCGATCGCAGGGTCCCCATGCCGTGCCCGTATCATTGCAAGTCCTTGTTCCTGGCCCACTGTCAGCGGAACAGGTCTGCTCTGAATTCGGTCGGCACTCGTAGCTTGAGGGAGCAGGGCTTGTCTCTAATTTGTTTTCTTGCGCCGGTTTAAAACCTTCCGAGCACCCAGCCAACCCTAGAGCGAGCTGTAAGGTAGAAAAGTAGGCAAGTAAACGCATGAGTTCCCCCGACTGGAGCTAGTGCAATGTTGGGGCCGTCGACGTCAGTCGAACCTGAGAAATCCCAATAACGTACGGCAACTTAGACCTGTTCGATTTTGATACAGGCATCTAATCGTCTATAGTTTAAATGGGTGATTAAATTGTGGAAACTGGCCGACGTGCACGCGGAGCCTGATTTGGGACAAAACAGGGCCCGCGAGCGCCACGATCTTGAACAGCTCGATATTCCTCTTATCCTCAATCTCCTCACCATAAGCTTCAACTCGCTGCCTTTGACTTGGCTTAGCACTTGCTACTCTGTTCCTTGTATTCCGAGTAACTCGAAATTCTTATAGAAAGATCGTTTGCATGTTCCTAACCCTTGTCGTGACATTTTTTGGCGCCCTCGCGGCCTTCGCCCATGAAGTTGGAATTGTCGCAGATGCCATGCGCCCTCGCCTTAAGGACTGCCGCCCCCTGTTTCGTGAGCTACCGTTTCCTGTGGCGACTGAATTGATCAGGCAACATTTTCAGAACCTGTTTGAGCAAAATCAAAATTTCTTCAAGGCCTTTATCTCTGGGCCCGAGCCGTTTTGCATTCGATCCCAATATCTATCAGGCAGCTTAAAACCAAATGCATACGCCGACGTGGAGAGTGGCGCGATCGTATTTACCCCGTCATTTGTGAAGCTATTGAGTCATGACAGCCAAGTCGCCGCGGTTCTGGCTCATGAAGTGGGCCACATAGCCATGTACCATCGCTTAGATCCAGTACCGTATTTTTTGCGCACCAAAGCCACTCCTGAGATTCTATCCAAACTCAGGAGAGTCCACGCCTCATTGGATCAGTTGACCCATGAACGATGGGATCGGCAGGCGTTCTTCTCGCTTGTAAAAGCGCATCTCATAGAAGCGGCAAAGAATGAAACAGAGGCAAGTAAACGACAGCGCAATCAAACTGTACTGACAAAGCTCGCGGCGCATGAGAAAATTCCGCTAAGAGATGCGAACGTCGCGTCTCACCCCCTTGTGACTGATGATGCTCTTTATGGTGAGCTCCTGGCGCTGGCTCAGGAATACAGAATCTCACAAGCAAATTGGGTCCGAGTTCGCCAGGAGAAGATTCAAACCCTTCTCGAGCAAATCGAAACTCTCGAGGTCGAAATTAAATCTTTTTTTGGGGATAAATATAAACGCGAACTCTTTGCCCACTTTAAGGAGCGCGAGGCGGACGAAGTCGGCCTCGAACTTTATGTCCGCGCCGGCTACGACCCCGAAAAATATGCCGATGGGCTTTTGGCCGTCTTGATGGTGGGCCGACCGCGTATCAAATCTTTGGAAGACGCAAGCCAGTTTTGTGATGAACAAAAGCGTCTTGGCAACGTCGTCGAAGGCAATGACACCCACCCGGACCTATGTTGGCGTGTCATGAACGTCGCCCACGAACTTGAGGTTCACAAGGAATATTACCGGGAGCTCCAAAGCCGTGCAAAGAAGCCTGTATTCGAGCTCTCTCTCAAACAAGCGCAAGCAACGCTTAACTAGCCAGGGTCTACCGCTCTTTATGGCCTTTTGTCGTAAGAGACAAGATGACTACGGATGATGCCATAAGGCTCGCAGCAATGTCTCACACGTCTCGACCAAACCAACCGGGTTCATTCGTGTTTGGAAGCCGCGTGGTATCAAGTCCGTCCGCTGGAGCATTCGGCTAAAGGCCTCCATGTTCCGATACTCTCGAATGTGATCAAAGGTATAAACTGTGTACCGGAAGGAGCCTATCAGCGGAAGATCGGTTATAACCAGAAGACTCTTGTCAGACGCCAATCCATTAAGCTCGGCAATCAGATGTGTTAATCCTTCCCTCGATAAATACCGTCCCATCCAAGCATTGCTTAGATCTAGGATAGAGAGAGGTAAGCCAATCAGCCTCAACCGGACGATGAGTTCTGTCACCTTTTCCAGGTCCTCAAGATCGATATGATAAGTTTCAATTCCCCCAGTGCGAGCCAAATCTTGGATCGGGGCGAAGAGACCATCATCGAACAGATAGTTCACCTCCGCGAAGGCCGCGTTGGCTCGAGGTGGCCGATGGAAATTTCGAAAAAGATAGTGCTCAGCGACCCTGATCTTCCACTGAGCCTGGTGTCTTACAAGAAATCGTTGCTCTTCCGAGGAGAGCCCCGCGAATCGAGCGGCCGCATTCCACTCCTCGATATCTGGCCTAAGACGTAGTCGCAGGTAGTGGTCCCTGTCCTTTGCCATTCTCAGCAGGAGAATATTGATCTGGTTATAGGTTATAACGGCTTCCGACTTGTCTATTATGACAAGCCTGTTGATCGAGGGCGCATTCGCAGCTTCCATAAAACCGCGCTCTGTACCTACGGTCACTAACATTCCGGGTGAGGCGTCCTTTAGAGCGGACAAGAGTCTTCGCATCGCCGTCTCGTTGGGTGCCAAAAACATGCTACGCAAGCCAGAAGCTGTATTATCACTACCGTGAGTAGGAACCGCGTGCGATTGAGCACGTGCCAAAATTGAGAATACAACGGCTACTAAAATGAACAATTGAATCACTGAGGTTGAGGTTACGAAATGGTTGGCTGGCATACTAGGTACTCTCTGTGCAGAGAGTACCACGAGGTGGGAAATCTCACGTGATCGGCACCGCCGCTGGCCTGGAGGTAATGCACATAGGTCGCGTGTCCGCAATATCCAGCGCCATAGCTATAAGAGAATTGGGTGCTCTTAGCCGTCCGTGGGAGCCTTTTGAGCCATTGTGTGAAAGGCCATCGCATATAGCTTCATTTGTTTGATCATCGCGAACAAACCATTCGCACGACTCGGCGACAGCCGACTTTCAAGGCCGATCTCCTTGACGAAATCAGGAGGTGTGGTGAGAATCTCTTCAGGAGTCGCACCGGAATAAACTCGCAGCAAAAGTGCGACCAACCCGCGCACCAGTAGAGCATCGCTATCTGCCTCAAACACAATACAGCTCTCCTCAAGTCGCGCGTGCATCCAGACCTGAGATTGACAGCCCTTAACCTTGAATTTCTCCTGCTTCATCTCCTCGGCCAGGTCCGGCAATTCCTTGCCCAGTTGAATGAGCTTCTTGTAACGGTCCTCCCAGGAGCTCAGTTGCTTGAATTCCGCAACAACTTGATGCTGGCGCTCCGTCATCCGATCCGTAAGACTCACTCAAATCCTCCAGCCACGTTTTTACCTCCTCCCGACGCAGATGCCTAGCCCATTCCCAGCTCGTCTTATAAAGACATTCTATCGTGTCGCCGCCACTGAAGGATCCGATGCTTCTCTCCCTTGACCCACTCCGCCCGCTGTTAAGGGCCTCCACCTGAGCCGCGATATCGCGTGCGGAAAACCCCAGCTGTACAAGCGCCATCTGCGCAACACCCGTTTCCACCGCGTAGGCGCTCCGGGATAGGTGATCCACCGCGAGATCTCCTTCAGATCGACAGAAATAGGTGCTGCATTCCCCCGGACGAAACTCCCAGGCCGTACAGAGCCCCGTTAACCGCTGATAAAAGGCACACAACAAGTCCTCTCCGCGCGCAGCTTCGGGAGTTCGCGCGTGACGTTGTCGGAATTCGGAATTCGCCACCAAGCCCAGAGGCAATAAATCCCATCCTCGCCCCTCGAGGTCGCTGAGCACAGTAAGCCGGCGCCAGGTCGCGGGGTACCGCTCAATCAGTGCCCCCAACAGAAAATTCGCCACGAAGGGTTGAAATGTGCAGCACTTGTACATAAGGCCCAAGGAACACTTCTGGCAGTCCACGGCGGGAGGAGCCAGGTTCGGAGCGTCCACCCACCGAGCCAATACCAAGTTTAAAAAGGGGCTGTTGCTCACGTTCACCGCCGTGGGTTACTCTCATCATTATGGCGCCTACAAACTACATCACTCCCGAGGGTTTCAAAAAGTTGCAAGAGGAATTTCGTCAACTTTTTCATGAAGAACGTCCCAAGCTTGTGGAAACCGTGGCGTGGGCCGCGGGAAATGGCGACCGCAGTGAGAATGGCGACTATATTTATGGCAAGCGCCGCCTCCGTGAGATCGACAAGCGCCTGAAATTCCTGCGCGACCGGATTGAAAACGCCCAGGTTGTCGATCCTAAGCAGGTTAAGAGCGAAACTGTCGTCTTCGGAGCCACCGTCACCATCGAGGACGAAGATGGGCTCAACAAAACGTACAAAATCGTCGGTGAGGACGAGATCGAACCCGGCCAAAACAAGATTTCCTGGAAGTCTCCGATGGCCAAAGCCCTCCTGGGGCGAAAACTTGGCGATGAAATCGAAATTCATCGCCCTGCCGGCACCCTGTTCGCCGCAATCACAAACATTCAGTTTGAGTGAATCGTGAATGTGTCCGTGTCCGCACGGCAAAGCCCACGGTCTCGAGTTCGTTCTTCACGATAATATATGCTTTCAGACCCTCAGGTCCGGCAGGGCGTTGGTCGGGTTCGTTGATCGCCTAAAACCTAAACACCCCTGTGCCGCTGTTTGTAAAGCTCCAATATAATAACAGTGAGCCTTTATAAACCTCAATCCCGTCGCCCATTTCATTCAGAATTTTCCAACACTTACCGCGCCCTCAAAGAACAAAGCTTGGACCCGGCTTTGCTCCTCCAAAAGGACGTGTAGAGATGATTAAGTCGAAGGAGAGATTTTATGACTCTGTTCACTCGATTTTTAATGGCATTACCCTTAATGCTGATTCTGGTCGCCATTTTGACCTTGAGGGCCCAAGCAGCGGAACGCGAACTCGAGGTTGAACGCACGCCCGCGCAAAAATCCCGGTACACCTGCGTGATCCGCACCGGATACGGAACGGCGTACGGCTATGGCGAGTCCCCCCTGAAGGCGAAGGAAAACGCCCGCCTAATTTGTGGGGATAAAATTATCGATGGTTACCTAGCCCAGCGTGGGAATATCCCGGAAGATGCGGTTGGACCGCTCAGTACCGCCTGCGTCAACTACGAGTGTGAGTGAGCCTGAGGTCTTGTCCTCCGTCGTGATTCGGGCTAGGTTTGGAATGAAATGAACAAGCTTATTGGATTTTTATTCGGTAAACGTCCCGACATCTTCGATGCAGAAGGTAATATCGTTCACAGATTGCCCCCGGAAAAATGGAAAGCCTGGCGCGCTCGCTTTGAACAGAGCCGAGACTATGATTGGCGCCAACATACGGGAACCAAGCGCGAAATTAAGAAGCCCACCCGACCATAGGCCAGATTCTCACCCGACCAAGTGCCGCCTCCTTCCCACTGGCTCCATTTTGGAACTAGACTTTTCGAAACTGCACGAAAGGTAGGGTTGCTATGGTTCTCTCACGGTTGGGACTGGCCGGATTGGTTAGCTTTCTGGCGGCCGCCCCTTTATCCGAATCACATGTTCTCTGTAAGGGCTTTTTGCCTGAAAACGATCTCAAGATCCCTGTATCAGTCTTTCAAAAGGGCGGACTGACAGAGGCTCAGTTCAACGAGGTGCTCGATAAGGTCGAGGCCTACTACACACCCGTAATCGCCGAGCTGGATGCAACTCTCGTGGTCAACCGCGACTGGGAAGACCCGACCGTGAATGCCTCGGCAAATCAGAGTGGCAATCGCTATGTCATCAATATGTACGGTGGCTTGGCCCGCCATGAGACCATCACACCCGAAGGTTTCACCCTGGTGGCTTGCCATGAGATCGGCCACCATATCGGTGGCGCACCCAAGGTCAGCGGCTGGTGGAACACGTGGGCCAGTAACGAAGGCGCCGCCGATTACTTCGCGACCTTGCGTTGTTTGCGCGCGGTTTTTCCCGCTGATGAAAATGCCAAGTGGGCTCAAGCCCATGAAGGTGAAATTGACTCTGTCTTGAAACAGCGTTGCGAAGAGCTGTACCAGACTCAGGATGAGGAGATTCTTTGTATGCGCTCAGGAATGGCGGGCTTCTCCGGAGCCTCTCTATTCCACGCCATGCACGAGGAGGAAACGGTTCCTCGCTTTGATACGCCGGATCCGAGCGAAGTCACTGAGACAGATGACAATCATCCGGCAACCCAGTGTCGTCTGGACACCTACTACCAGGGCGGACTTTGTGTCCATGATATGAGCGTTCCCCTGAGCGACTCGGACTACACCCAAGGGACTTGCACGGAAGCCAGCGGGCACACGGTCGGGCTACGCCCACGCTGCTGGTTTAAGCCCTAATCTTATTCCGATTTGGAGCCTGCTAAACCCGAGGATGCGGAGCCCGCACTCCACATCTCATGGGCTCTGGCGAGGGCCTCTTCTCGCGAGTGGATGTGACCTTCGAGCTGAGCCTCATAAACGGCACTTAAGATTTTTCCGATTTCCACTCCCGGCGCCATGCCTAATTGAATCAGGTCTCCTCCATTGAGCCATGGCGGCGGGAGATTTCCATCCTGGTCTGCGACACGCCGGTACTCCGCAATCCAGCGTTCCAATTCCGATTCCGAGTCACGCCCCGCGCGCGCCAGCAGCCCCGAAGCCAGCACAAGAACTTCCGCGAAGTCATCACGTCCCAACGCTTTGATCCGCTCCGCCCGCGTGGACTCCGGGCGAATCAATGTCCGCGCGCCCTGCATCTGCCCCAAAATTCGCCGTAGGCTCTCGCGTGACACCTTCCATGACCTTAGGCGAGGCTCGGGATTCTCATGCCCGGCGACCAGAGCAATGGCACTGAAAGCGTTCTCCCAGCTAAGAAAGCGTGGGAAAGAGTTCAGCTCGTCGATGGATAAGTGGAGAATCTCAGGCCAAAAGACTTCCGCTAGTCGCGAAGTCAAAAGCCCGTTAAGCCCCTGTTTGAGATATAATGCCGACAGCAATCTCTTAACTTCGCTTAAGATGCGTTCGACGGAAACCGTACGGAGGTCCGCGTGTAACCTACGAATTGCCGCTAAGGCCTGCGGATCGAGCTGAAATCCCAGCTGCGCGACAAAACGGACCGCGCGCAGCATGCGCAGCCGGTCCTCACGAAATCGCTCTTCGGGCCCTCCTACCGTCCTAAGCCTATGGGCGCGCAAATCGCTTAGACCGTCCGCGTAGTCAATGAGTTCACAATCCATTGGATCATAAAAAAGAGCATTCACCGTGAAATCACGGCGACGGGCATCTTCTTCCATATCCGTAAAGCCAACATGGGCCGGATGGCGTCCATCCAGGTAGGGGCCCTCCTTGCGAAAGGTGGTCACTTCAATATTGAAATGGTCCTCAACCACAACAATCGTTCCGAAGGCCTTACCTACGGCAAGAGTGCGTGCAAAGCTGGCCTCGACGACCTCCGGATGAGCGGCGGTGGCCACGTCCAAATCTCGACTTGTTTCTCCTAAAAGGCTGTCGCGAACACAGCCACCGGCAAAAACAGTCGCATATCCTTGTTTCTGAAGCGTGGACACGATCTTCTCGGCCACAGAAAACGCCGGATGAGAGTGCAGGAGATCCAGTCTTTGACGCAGCTTCATGGAATGCATTATGCCTGCCCCTATGGAATTTGTCTCCTGCGTAGAAGAGGAACTGACCCGCGCTGGGTTCAGCCACTTTGGCTTCAGCGCTCTCGAGCGCCCGCTCTCCATGGATCTTTATCGCGAGTGGATTCGTGACGGTCGCCATGCCGGCATGGATTACCTCGAGCGCCATGCCGACCTAAAAGAATCTCCAGCCTCCTTCATGCCGCGCGCTCAAACCGCGATCGTGGTTGCACGCCCCTACTTCCCTCACCCCTACCCTCAGCCGTATGGAGCCTTGGATTTTTCTGCCCGGATCGCTTTGTATGCTTCTGGTGAGGACTATCATTTTCATTTTCGTCGGGAACTTGAAGAGGTGGCGGCTAATCTAAGGCGGGTTTTTGTGAACCAAGAATTCTTATGTTTCACAGACTCCGCACCCATTCTGGAACGGGATTTGGCCTACCGCGCGGGCCTGGGCTGGATCGGCAAGAACACCTGTCTGATCCACCCCAAGAAGGGAAGCTTGTTTTTCCTTGGTCAAATCCTCACGTCCGTGAACCTCAGCTCGGTGGACATGGAAGACGCGCAGACATCTCCTATCCCCGATCTGTGCGGGACATGCGATCGCTGTCTGCGGGCCTGTCCCACTCAGGCGCTGGTGGCTCCGCGCACGTTGGATGCAAACAAATGCATCTCGTATTGGACGATAGAGGCGAAGGCGGACGCGTCGCTTGAGCTGCGCACCCAAATTGGAGACTGGTTTTTTGGCTGCGACATTTGTCAAACCGTATGCCCCTGGAACGAAAAGCTGCACGGAAAAGCAGAAATGCAGAAGCTCAGTGTGGCCGCGACGACACTCACGCAAACACCCACACACGCGCTCAGGCCCAAACCCGAGCGCGAGTCAGCGCACGCGCAGGAGCCGGTAAGAGCCAACGCTGAATCCACTTCCACGGATCGCCTGATCGACGATTTACGCTGGGTGCTCACCTCCAGTTCACGACAGATTCAAAAAAGATTCCATGGGCTCCCTCTTCTCCGCGCCCGCGCACGTGGACTGAAACGCAACGCTCTTTATGTCGCCGGCAATTTGCGCCTCGCGGCTCTTCGTCCGGAGATCGAGCTTGCGCAGCAAGACCCGCGCTTAAAAGAGGTTGCGACCTGGGCTTTGGGTCGGCTAGCCTAAATCTACACACATGGAGAGCTCGGAATACACCTCAGTCCGCGTGAACACGTTGCGGGGAGATTTGAAGATCCCCTTTGATGTGTACGTTCACGTCGCCGGCAAGTACATTCACTACTGCCGCCAGGGGGATTCGTTTGAAGGCACGCGGCTTGAGCGCCTGAAAAGCAAAAAACTCAAAAAAATGTTTATCCGAATTGAGCAGGAATCACTCTATCGCAAGTACCTCGAGGATAGTATTGATTCCGCATATGAAGACACCGGCAAACCGTTGGAGACCCGAGCCGAAGTGATCCAGGGCTTTCAGCAAGCCGCTGCTGAACAATACATGGAGGATCCGAAGGACGAGATCTCCTACACGCACGCGCGCAGTTCCGTGCATCGACTCGTACAGTTTCTAAACAAAGAACCCTTCGGAGCGCTCGCGCTGTTGAAACTGAAAAACACGGATCAAAGCATCACTCACCATTCGGTGAACGTGGCCGCACTGAGCGCGGCGATGGCACTGGAGTCTAATTTGCGCGAGAAGAATGAGATCGCGCTGCTGTCCTTGGGCTGTTTGCTCCATGACATCGATCATTTCTTTTCCGAGTTTGATCTCTCTCGTCCGATTGCTTCGTTAGGTTCCGAGGAGCTGACAGTCTATAAGTCCCATCCCATGAAGGGCGCCGAGCGCCTTCAGAGCGCACCGTTTATGGATCAACTGGTTCTGAGTGTTGTCCTTCAACACGAGGAACACGCAGATGGCACCGGCTTCCCTAAAGGTATGCGTGGCGAGGACATGGATCCCATGGTCATGGTCGCAGCCACGGCGAACGCTTACGACCGTGCGGTCAGCTTTGAGCAGCAGGAGCCCAAGGACGCTCTCAAGCACATCCTTATCGATAAACTCGGTGCCTATCCCCTCCCATATCTGCAGAGCCTGCAGCGAGTTCTTAAGGCCCAGAAGATTGTGTGAAGTGCTCCTTAGCCCTGTTCAGGCGATGGCCCAGGAGGTTCTTCATATCGCTTTTCACGATCAGATCATTGGCAAGATGACCAAGCAAACCCATGGGAAGCCGATAATCCACAAGGTCCGTCACCAAGGTCATAGCGGCGGCGTGCTCATCAAATCTTGTGGTATGAGTCCATGTTGCGAAAAGGCCTTCAACCTGCCGGTAAGTCATACGCGAGCCCTTCACCACGTCTTCCACGCGAAAACGAACGCTCTGACTCAATCCGTAGCGGGTCATCATAAAGTGAATCTCCACGCCCCGCTTCAACTCCAGGTTTGGGGTCAAGCATTCGGCCTGCACAATCGGCTGAAGCAGCTGCGGGAGATTAGACGGATTCGTCAGGTAATCGAAAGTCTCAAAGCGAGGGGCCGGAATTAACTGCGAAATCTGAAGGTGAGCCATAGTTTGTGAATTCGCGCAATTCCGCGGATTTGTCACCGAAATGCATTGCGTCGCTCGTGTTTTGATGGACTTGTAGAAATGGATTCGTCATTTTTGAAACTCCTATGAACGCCCTCAATTCTTTCAAGCCTGTGGACCCGAGTCTCCTCTTCTCGCGGCACGATTTGCGGGATCCGCGTTTGGGCGAGCTTGTGAAGCCTGCAATGCCTGAGGCGAACGAAAAAGGCGCCGGAGTCGCCATCTTAGGCTATCCCGATGACGAGGGAATTCAAATCAATGGCGGTCGCACGGGGGCCGCGCAAGGACCTACGGAGATCCGGCGCGCTCTTTATCGCATGACTCCCCACCCGCGCCGTCCTCTTCTTCCTTTGATCGATATCGGCGATCTCAAACTCGCGGGCGATTTGAGCGTGCGCCATGAAAATGCGCAGCGTACTGTGGAGTCTCTCCTCTTGAGCGGCCTAAATATTCTCAGCTTTGGTGGTGGGAACGACTATGCATTTCCGGATGGTTTGGCTTTGCTGCGATCCTGTAGGGATCAGCGTCCGCTGGTGATCAATGTGGACGCGCATTTCGACGTGCGTGATACAAGCCGGGGATTGAGCAGCGGCACTCCCTTTTACCGATTAC
This sequence comes from Bdellovibrionales bacterium, assembly GCA_050249195.1. Taxonomy (GTDB): domain Bacteria; phylum Bdellovibrionota; class Bdellovibrionia; order Bdellovibrionales; family UBA1609; genus JALHOQ01. Next base: position 10,744 of record JBFWQY010000021.1, on the reverse strand, counting down.
TTGAATCCGGTTTGGAATTCGATTTTTTGGAACTGGGTATTCAAGGGCAATGCAATGCTCGTGCGCATTGGGATTATGTGGAAAGCCGGGGCGGTCGCATCCTGAGCCTGGAAGAGTATCTGGAATCGGGGCTCAGCCTGCTTGAACTCACCACCCGTACCCTTGGAGATTGGCTCTTACGCTCACGTCCGACGTTCGTGGCGATCGATATTGATGCGTTCGCGTGGCCCTATGCCATGGGCTCCAGTGCGGCCTGGCCACTGGGTCTGTCGCCCCACCAATTTTGGCCCGTGCTTCAACTTCTTCTGCGTCGACTGGATGTCCGTGTGCTTGGAATTTACGAAGTCTCTCCGCCTCTGGACCCCGCAGGCGGGACATCCAAACTGGCCGCGCAACTGGCCCATACCTTCCTCCATGAGGTGAGATGATGTTTTCACGGAACATGAATTACCACGATTACCTCCAGATCGATAAACTCTTGAGCGCACAAAAACTCGCCAGCGCGGAGCATGGAAAACCAGCCCATGACGAGATGCTCTTTATCATTGTCCACCAGGTGTATGAGCTCTGGTTCAAACAAATTCTCACCGAGATTTCGTCGGTTCTGGAGGTCTTCAAAGCCGATCGCATCGATGAAAAACTCATGGATCTGATCGTCGGGCGCTTGCAGCGCGTGGTGGAAATCCAAAAGCTTCTCGTCGATCAGGTGCGCATTATCGAGACCATGACACCTCTGGATTTTCTCGAATTCCGCGATCTTTTGATTCCGGCGTCCGGCTTCCAGAGCCTTCAGTTTCGGATTCTGGAGACACGACTGGGACTCCAGCGTGAAACCCGTCTCCGCTATAATCAATCGGAGTTTGATCAAGCCCTCAAGCCCGACCAACGTCAGCTCATGTCTCGTCTGGAGTCCGAACCCACACTCTTTGAGCGCGTGGAGAAATGGCTCGAGCGCACGCCGTTTTTGAAAATGCAGGGGTTTGATTTTTGGCAGCTTTACAAGCGAACTGTTGAAGAGGGGTTGACGCGCGATTTGCGCATCATTGAGCAAAACCCCGCGCTCAATCCCGAAGATCGCGAACGCAATCGTATGATTCTGGAAGGCTCCCTCACCAGCTTTCGCGCCCTGTTTGATGAACAGAGTTACGCCCAGGCCCGCGCGCGCGGCGAGTGGCGCCTTTCCTACCGCGCCATCCACGCCGCTTTGTTAATTCAGCTCTACCGTGATCAGCCCGTGCTTCAGCTCCCGTTCCGGCTCCTGACCAGTCTGCAGGATATGGACGAGTGGTTTACGACGTGGCGTTATCGTCACGCCCTGATGGCAAAGCGTATGCTGGGATCTAAAGTCGGAACCGGGGGCTCCAGCGGATTCCAGTACCTGCGCGACTCAACGGATCGCCATAAAGTCTTTCAAGATTTCTTTCAACTCACGACATTTTTCGTTCCGCGCAGTCAGCTGCCGCCCGTGCCGCCCGAGGCCGAGCGCGAACTCGGCTTCCATTACTCCAATTCGGGCCAGGCCTCCAAGTAGGGCAAGAGTACAGCACGCAAGGGCGACGCCTCCCCGTTTTCAATGGGAAGGGGCAAGGCGATCAGGGTGTAAACGCCTTCCGGGACATCCTTAAGTACAAGGCCCTCTAGAACCGCCAGATCACGGGAGTAAAGAACCTGATGGGCTTCAAGTGCTTTGGAATCTTCAGGGTCCACAGAAGGCGTATCAATGCCCACAAGACACACGCCTTGGTCGGCCAATGACTCCAGGAGCTCTGGCGAAAGGGAATTGAAGTTCGGAGTCCAAACCTCAGGATCAGGAAAAGAGCCTGTATCAAACAGCACGCGCGGTGCGCACACCTCTACGCCAAGATGCTCGCGGCGCACCCGTTCCTTAGGCCCGAGTCCGCGAACCCGGACAACTTGTGCCTTGCCGAGATAACGTCCGAGCGACCGGCGCTCAATGGACTCTCCGGAAGGATGATAGTGACTTGGAGCGTCGGCATGAGCCCCCAGATGCGCCGTCGCCCCCAGTGCGGAAAGTTCCAGCGTGTCGCCGCGGGCGAATGAGAGCACAACCTCTCGGCGAAAAGGCGTGTCGCCCGGGAAGACAGCCAAGCGTTCAGAGATTTTGGGAGTGAGATCAAAAATCTTTGGTTTCATTTTCCAGACCCTTCTTTTAAACTGCGCCCATGTCTTTACAAAGCGTACGTGGCACCCACGACTTTCTTCCCGACGTTCAGGGTAAACATCGCTTAATTATTGAGTGCGCCCGCTCCCTTGCGGAGCGCTTCGGATTTCATGAGATGTCGACACCTGTGTTTGAATCCTCCGACGTTTTCAAAAGAACTCTCGGAGAAGCCTCGGATATCGTCAATAAGGAAATGTACACGTTTAAAGATCGCAATGGCGACGAGCTGACCCTTCGCCCGGAGGGCACCGCCGGTATGGCGCGCGCCTTTATCTCCGAGGGATTGAGCCAAAACACGCCGTGGAAGGTTTTTTATCACGGGCCCATGTTTCGCTATGAACGACCACAGAAGGGGCGCTACCGCCAGTTTCACCAGATTGGGATTGAACTTATGGGCGCGGCCTCGCCATTGGCAGATGTGGAATGCCTGGCCGTAGCCTACGAGATCTTAAAAGCCATTCAAGTTCAGGACACCTCTCAGCTTGAGATTAACTCAATCGGCGATGAGGAAAGCCGCAAAGCCTATGTGGCGGCCCTGGTTCATCATCTTAAGCAGTATGAGTCCAAGCTTTCACCCGATAGTCAGAAGCGGCTAACCACAAATCCCTTACGCATCTTGGATTCAAAAGACGAGAACGATCGTTCTTTGCTTCAAAACGCCCCCGTGATTTCGGATTTCCTTAATGAAGCCTCCAACACTTTTTTCACTCGGGTGACCACAAGTCTTGATGAACTCGGGATTCCCTATCGTTTGAACCCATTTCTAGTGCGCGGCTTGGATTATTACACCCACACCGTTTTTGAGTTTCGAACAAGCTCTTTGGGCGCTCAGGACGCCATTCTCTCGGGAGGCCGCTATGACCGTCTCCTCCAGCAAATGGGAGGTCCAGACACCCCAAGCGTGGGCTGGGCCGCGGGCCTGGAGCGACTGGCCCTGCTTTCCCCCTTAACGCCCGCACGTTCGCGTCCTGTGGCTGTGATTCCCGTGCATGGCTCGGTCGAGACTCAAGCGTTCAAGCTGGCCTACGACCTGCGCGCGCGCGGATTGCATTGCGAGATCGCCTATTCGGGAAACCTCTCAAAACGCATGAAGAAAGCCACGAACCAAAACTGCTGGGCCGCGATCCTCGTAGGACCGGATGAACTTGCCGCCGGGCAGCTGACTCTAAAACTCCTCGACTCAGGCGAACAGCAAAGTGTAGAGACAGACGGAATTTTCAACCATCTTCAGTCTCAACTGAGAAAGGGAACATCATGAAAGCTCAACTGGGTTTACTTCTCGCCACGATCGCCGTCTCAGGATTTGCGCAAGCCACTCCCAACCCGACCGGCGCGTCGTCCTGGGAACTGATTTACGAGTCCTCAGAAAGAGCCTCGGGACCCGACGGGTTCGAAATTCTTAGGGCCAAATATCCGACTCTCTTCGATGGCTCACCGGCCCCCGGGAACGTGGCCAAATCCGCCCAAGTGTCCTCCCGCCTTTACGTATTCCGTGGTGAACACAGCTGCCAGGAGAACGATCCCCGGCTCAGGTATGAATCGCAAAGCTACGGGATGTGTGAAGAGAGCGCTGACGGAAACGGGCCTGCGAGTTGCTTTCAATCGGCCCAGAGTCATCCCGGCTCGCACGATCCTTGCTTTCAGCTCTGAGCGCATCCGGCTGAGCGGCCTCGCCTAAAGACTCAAAGATATCGAGGGACGCCCTATCCAAACATCGAGGCCCATTTTCCGCAGGAACTGTTCACGTGAACAGTTCCTGCGATCGAGTAAAAGAATTCAGTAAGAGAATAAGGCGCTTGCCGCCCTAGAATCAAATTCTCTCCAAATCAAATTCTAATGCGGTTGCGTGGTGAAATGGCGTAACGGTTCGGCTAAACGCTGGGGCAGCATATTGGCAACGGCATCCAGAGTGTTTTGCATAATACCGGCCTCGCGCACCTCAGGCTTCATTTCTTCGAAAGCCTCAGCCATGGCGCGGGCTTCCTGCTCGGTGAAGAGCTGCTGAGCCACGCTGAACATACGACCTTCTTCTTCGGCGATATGATGCTTGAGTGCCGATTGCAAGCGAACAGCCGCCGCCCTGAAATCGGCGTTGATCTTATCCGCCGCCTGGAGGGTACGCAGAAGAGCCTCGGCCTCCACATGCTCACGGTATCCATCCCATATCAAATCTTGTGCGGTGTTGATGGCGCGGATGGAATTATAAAAAACCGCTTCTTCGGCCCGTGCATGAGGCACCAACTCATCTCGGATCTGCGAAATCAGGGTGCTGCGCTGTTCGGACTCACCCTCTTTGAGGTTCACGAGCCGATCCACCAGCGCCTGAACCTTCTGGTGATCTTTCTTAAGTGCTTCATAAATCAGCATAGGATCTCCTTTCGTACATCCATCGTCATGTTGAAAGGGTATTGCAAATCTGATCCCAGCTTCACACGCCTGAGAAGGAATCTATTGGCTGCCCACGGGACCTGAGCGGGGCGTTAAAGGCGTCGAGTCCTAGGATTCCACGTTGGGCATGGAATCCTTGAGGCCAGCCCGCGCCCTAGGGATTCCACTGTCCGGAAGCGGAAGCCAGGCAGGTCGAGGATTGCGGAACGTCTTCCTTGCGGTCGTGAGTCCATGCTACAAGACTGGCATCCTTGTCCTGGCTGAGGACCTCACCCACGCTCACGGGCCCGCGGTCGAACGCGAGCTTCCATCCGTTAAACAAGATCGCGTTGTCCTTGTTGACTCCCTTTTCATCCTTCAAAGAGACCGCAATCAAGTTTTGTTCCATTTTGAAGTCGGAAAGGGAGAGCCAGCCATGGGCGAAGGCATTGAGCAGGAAGCCTTTCAGACTGGCCCCCGACCGCACAAATCCGCACATGAACTTATTGATTTCCTCCTTGTCCACGCTCGCCTTAGGAACTTCCTGCACCATCACCCGCGTGGGCTGGTTGGTGTCATGTTCTTTTGAGGCCAGTTCCGATTTGCAACTGGCAATGCGGTCCGTGAATTCGTCGGCTCGTTTTTGCAAAATCAATTTGTAACCACGGAATCGGTTGAGGCGGTCGCGCAGGTACTCCTCGGAAACTCCAACCAACTCTTTCTTCTCGTCCAGACCGATCTTGAGCTCATCTTCCTTATCCGTGAGACGATCCAGGGGCTCGGTCCAGACCAGGGTTCCGCTGCCCCCGAACTGGCGCGAGGCCATCTTGCGACGGCAAGCCTTGAGATCACCATATAACCCCAAGCTTCCCAGCTTGCGGGTTCCATAGACACGATCCTCGAGGGCATAAACCTCATTTTGCAAATCCCTCAGCTTCTCGGACATCTCCACTTTGTCCATCACCACCATATCGCCGTCTTTAAGACCCACCTTCTGGTTTCCGCTGATTTGGGCCGCGCGTTCCAACTGTGTTTCGATATTTTCAGCCTTATGTGGCCTGGATTTGCAGCCTGACAACAAGATGAATCCAAGTAGAATTGGATAAATCCAAATCTTATGTTGCATATGATTTCCTCCGCTGAAGTCATAGGATTGAAAACTTGCTCCATGGGGTCAAGCAAGAACGAAGCGGATGCAGAAGCAGAAAATAAAAAGGCGGCTTAGGGCCGCCTTTTTAAAGCTCAATTGTCGGAGTGAACTAGAACACGTTAATCGTGGCGGAGAGGGCCACATTCGTGAAGTCTGAACGGATATTATCCGGAACAAACTGAACGTTCGGGTAGAGATAGATATTGCGAGTCACGGAGATACCTACACCCACGGACTGGTAGACATATGTCTGAAGCAAACGGAAGGTATTATCATCGCCATAGGGGTGACGCCAGTTGAAATATCCAAACACGGTTCGCAAGCCAAAGGTGTCATTGAATGCATATTCAGCAAAAGGGTAGATACCAAAGTTCCACCCCGTTCGCTTATCACCACCATAGAACTCCGGAGCATTATACTGGGCCGCTTCGGCCTCTCCCGGATCCGTAGAATAGACATTGTAGGCGCCGCTGAAAGACAATCCCGTCGTCAGACCGTTCTGGAAACTCTTTAGGAAGGTGTAGCTGACATAAGGTTGAGCCTGACGATCAATATCTTTCGACTCATTCGACGTTCCAACATAGACTCCAATGGAGCCATTTGTTTGCAACGGACCCATTTTACCGACGCGGTTATAGGCAATACCTGGGTCAAAAACATTCACTTGATTTTCGTTATCGCTGACGTCCCCTTGGAAGGGGGTCATCATTCCAAATGAAGTTCCCACCGTCACGCTGTCATTCTTTGTCCACCGATAACGCGCGTCCAGGGCGAAATCGGCGCTGGTTTCCGTCTGAATGCCAGGCTCAGCCGAAAGGTTGGGTCGATTGGTTCCGAAAGGTCGCGAAACTGCTCCCCCGGTGTAACTTACTTTGGTCGAAAGAGACCATTTGGATTGCGAGCCACTTTCCGCTCGCATACGGGCGTTCGTGATCTCCACATCGATATCACCGGGGACTTCGTTCTTCTTATCGACCGCATCTTCAATCTTGAGCGTCGACTCGCCTTCGGTTTGCGTTGCGTCTTGTGCCGCTGCGCCCACGGACGCTAGGGCAAAGAGAAATGCTAACAAACTGGATTTGTTCATATGGGCGAACCCCTTCTTTTTTAATTTTGTTTTAGTTTTATCTGCCTTAATCTGTCGGCCTTATTTCCAACCCATTCACAGCATGAACTTCTCCATACTGCTTCAAGAGGTTATGCACCGAGTCTTTTTTGAACGTCAAGCGGTTAAATTTAGGTTAAAAATTTGTCATGAAGTGTTCTCAGAAGTGACGCACTCCTTTGTTTTTTGTAAAGATTTCAGCTCAACCTTTAGCGCGACACAGAAAGAAACGGCACCCCCTGATTTAGCCTTTGCGATACCAAGACTTCTTTTTCTCCCGGTGCGATCAGGCGCTCTTCGACAAGTACCGTCTCGCGAAACTGCCAAAGTTTATACCCTTCCGTCGTCGGGCGCAGAATCAACACCACCGACGTGGGCGCTGCGGACTCGCTCGACTCGCTTCCGAAAGGGGGATAGTCCACATAGGCCATAAGGATCGCCTGGCGGCCGTCCGCATACTGAAGATCGTAGTGAAGCAGGTCGTATCCCGCCTCTGCCTTATATCGGGGACTCCGCAGAGTCTGGCGCCGAAAACCCTTAATCTCGGACTCAAAGAGCCCGGCCAGCGGATCCAGAATCGAGAGCGTGGCGAAGGGGCTTTTCTCTCCGACCTCATCCTGCGCCAAAGACTCTCGTAGATCCTCCAGTACCGAGGCATCCAGGCGAGAGACATCTTTCTTTTTGTCTCCTGAATGGGGCCGATTTTGCAGCTCCTTTAACCGTCTCCGCACCTGTTCGCGCACGACCTGGCGGACGTCGTGCACGGAAACAGGAACCTCATGGAGAGCCGAAATCCGCCACGTGGATCCCACGTTCATAATCGCAAGCAAGCCCGCGCACAGACAAAGTGAGATCAGAAACTGGCGAAGAATTCGCGCTGCTTGAAATCTCATTGCGCGCGATCCCTATTGACACGACCCCTTTTAAAAAGGCGTGGAACACTTAACGCGAGAGCGCAGCTTTTGGCCACGGAACGGACAGAACTAAAGGAACGTCGGACCGCCTGCGGGGCTTGCCGTGCGCGGTCTACCCCGGCCGAAAGCGCGATCCCGCTGCGCCGAACGTGGCGCACAACCGACGCTTCCAGGTTGGAACCGTCCATCAAGCGGGCCAAAAACCCACTCAGAACCGTAACGGACAGAAACGACGAAACATAAAAGGAGATGTCGGGAGTTTGCATGGTGGCCAAAAGGATCGCTTCAGCCGCGGTTCCCATGGTAAACACAAAAGGAAAATAGATGCGTTCCACAAACTGATGGCTGAACTGCCCCAGGCGTTCCTTAGTCTTGGCCCAGGCATCCCAAATGCTCAGATTGGTGATCGTCCCGATCCATGCCGTTTCGACCAGGTATTCCATGACCCCGTGATCCAGAATTCCTTGGTGGTAAAGGGCCCAAGCCGCAAGCCCCGTGCTGATCACTTGCGAGACGAGGACCTCGCCGGCGACAGCATAAACGTGCCCCGCGCGCTTTTCTTGATCCGTCAGCTCGCGGCCATAGAGCCACGCCGCGAACCGATCCGCGCCATTTTGAAAGGCCCGTCCCGATCTTTGCATGATGCGGCCCCAGAGTTCATTTTTCCCGATCGCGAACGAGGCCCAAAGCGTATAGGCGGCAAAGACCTGCAAGCCCGCCTCAACGCTCGAAGAGACGTAGAACGTCGATGTTCCCACCGCGTTGCCATAAATAAACGCAAAGATCAGTCCCGATTGCTTTTCTGGGGAGGCTGTCGTGATCGCCTGAATTTTGTCCGCGAGTTTGGTCTTTAACGAAGCCGGCCACCGTGAGGCCATAAACAGAGGTGCGTTTTTGAGAGAATCCATGACGAACGTACGAATCCGTGTGAGTTGACCGGAGGCTTTCGCCGCCAGGAACGCGAGATCGTGGTTGCCGGAAATTCCCAGGGCCAACTGATCAGCTCGGCGAGAAAGCTGAAAGACCGTTTCGGATTCGCGCGACCGCGGCACGGGCGCCATAACCAAATAGCCGACGTCTGCGCCACCAATATTGATTTCCATAAGAGCGACGGGGACGCGATCCATCGCCTCCTCCGCCGTCCCACCACTCGACGGATGGGGACCAGCGCTCGCGTGAGGGGGAAATGCCACCACCACGGTCACCAATGCCACAAGCCATCTTCGCGTTGTCGATACCGGAGACATCCGTGTCATCCTTCCATGAGCCAAATGGCTCTCACCCTCCAACACAAAGGTCAGAACACTCCACCTTTCGTGCCATGGTTTAGGGTGACCTAAACGCTGAAATCACACTGTTTCCGCGGAACTACATAGGACTTGGGGTGAAATTAAGAAACGCCCACGCCGAACAACGGCACTCGAAATTCCCTCTCCGTAATTAATTGGGGTTGGGCACACTGTACAGGAGATCGTCAGTGTTGATGTGGTAATGGTTCAGGAACCCACATCGTTGGAGGATCTTGTGCCTGAACGATGTGGGCTTCATGTATCCGTAGGCAGCCCTCTTCAGCACCTTGATCTTGTTATTGATCCCCTCTGACACCGCTGTCGTGAGATTGGATTTGATGTAGGACTCGATTTGGTGTCGATACTTGCGCACGAGGGCTGCGAACCTGCGGAACTCTTTGAGGCCGGAATCCCTCACCAGCCGGTACCACCTGGAAAGAGCCTGCCTGAACGTATCCGGGTTTTTCTTCTCTAGCATTCGGTGAAAGTACTCCACGATCAGCATGGCGTTGTTGATGTTCGTATTTTGCTCTCTGAGCTGATCGAGCATCTTGAGCTCCTGCTTACTCAGCTCCTTCTTTTTCTCCACGAGAACGAACCTTCGCGAGGGCGCAAGCATTCCCTCTTGAAAGGCATCTTGCACCTTCTGAGCCTTTCTGAGTTCAGCCTTCCTGACCTCATCGAAAGCTCTGTTTATGGCCTGCGCCAAGTGGAAGCGGTCGACGCAGATCTCGGCATTCGGGCATTTCTCTCGAATGACAGCAATGAACGGATCATGCATGTCCACCGCGAAGAACTCAACAGCCAGTCGTTGCCCTTCCGAGAGGACGGATATGCAATCCTCAAGAGCCTTGGAATCCCTTCCCATGGCGTTGAAGAGGACTTTGGAGTTTTTGTAACAGACCAGATTGGTTACAAACTCAGCCTCCCATCGCTTTGCCGTCCACCCTTTACGATCCTTAAAGCGTTTTGTGCGGAAGTGCACCTCGTCAGCACTGAGCATACCGACATCCATGTCCTCGGGCAGTCGAAGACGCTCAAGCATGTACTGCATCCGCCACTGATCCAGGCTCCAGAACTTCTTTGAATTTGTATGGAGCAGCCTCGCTGTGGCTTCGCAGGTCGTCTCCTCCATCATTCGACCGGCAACTTCGGCAAACCCGCACGTGAGTGACGGGAATCCTGGATGGATAAAGGACACGTACGAACGTTGGTTCTTCTTGCACCTCGAACACCACCCGCGGGGACTGCTCAAGCTGATGATCACGCGTGTGAAGACACCGACCGGAGGTCCCTGAAGGGATCGCCGTTGGTAATCATGGATGCGCTTAAGCGGTGTCTTGCATCTGTGGCACACACACTTAGAAAAAATCTGCGTCACAAAGATCTCGGCCCGACGCCCACGTTTACTTGTAAAGAGCTTTACATCCTCGACAAAGACGTCTTGTAGCCCCAACAGCGCGGTGATAACCTTCCATCCGTCCATCCCTGAACCTCTCCGTGTTGAAGTTTCGTTGCAGAAAAATCAAATCACGGTGGGATAAGGGATGGATACCTTTGAACTTATTTCCTGGACCTACCCCAAATCATTACGGAGAACCCTCGAAATTCCCTCTCCGTAATTATTTGGGGTTGGGCACACTGTATAGGAGATCGTCAGTGTTGATATGGTAATGGTTCAGGAAGCCACAACGCTGGAGGATCTTGTGCCTGAATGAGGTTGGCTTCATGTATCCA
>JBFWQY010000020.1:0-97879 GCA_050249195.1 Bdellovibrionales bacterium | reverse complement strand
CCAGATCTCGTCTGTTAAAACCCTTCGAGCCATAGAAAACCTCCGTGCTTTCACACAAAGATTCTCTAACGATCGCCAAAAATCTCAACGACTAAACGCGCTCAGCCAAAATCCAGACACGCCCTAGAAAATAGAGACGGCGAACATCTCCAAAATGTTTTCCTGGATACCTCTTACACGTATCTACCCACAAGCGCGCCCTGGCGGGATTTTGGTTGGCCGCGGGTGCTCTTCGGGGGCGACAACTATCCAATACGCGAGCTTGACGTCCTTCGGAACAAGTTGAAGCTGTCCAAGGATGAATTCGACCAGATCCTGAGAATTAATCCTCGCCGACTCCTAACCCTCATAGGTGTTGTGCGTTGATCTCTAGAACTGGCCCACATATCTGCGTAAAAATTTGGGTCGGGACTTGCTTTGCTCTACAGGAATGAAAGTCAAATGCCCGTATTGTACACCTAATGATGATGTGTCCGGCCCTCGACCAAAAGTCTATCGGGCCGGAAAATTCAAACGCAAATCCGACTCTCGCGTCGTGCCCCGGTTCCGATGCACCGGATGCGCAAAGCACTTTTCACGCGCCACCGCACACCCGTATGTGCGCCAGAAGAAGCGACAACTCAACACACCTCTGATCAAGCTCTTGTGTTCTGGAGTATCGCTGAGACGATGCGCAAAGATCCTTAATCTCTCCCGCACAACTGTAGTGCGCAAGGCCGTCTTGCTTGGAGAATTGGCAATGGCGCAGCTGGCCGAGCACCATCTTTCAAAGCCTCAGGCGGAAGTGGTTGAGTTCGATGATATGGAAACATTCGAACACACCAAATGTAAGCCCCTCTCCATCACTTTAGCAGTCGAATCTCGGACACGGCGGATCTTGGGCTTTGAGGTCTCTCAAATGCCAGCCAAGGGCAAACTGGCCCCTATCTCGCGTAAGAAATACGGGCCCAGGCCCGATCAACGCCAAGCCGGACGAGAGCGTCTGTTTAAGAAGCTTAAGCCGCTGGTCAAGGAGGATGCGCTCATCAAGTCAGATCAAAACCCTCACTATGGACCCGATGTCAAAAAGCACTTTCCAAAAGCCACACATGAAGTGCACAAGGGGCAAAGAGGATCGATTGTCGGACAGGGGGAGCTTAAGAAGATCCGTTTTGATCCCTTATTCAGCCTGAATCACACGTGTGCGATGTTTCGCGCCAATGTGAATCGATTGATACGAAAAACATGGTGCACGACCAAACTCCCGGAAAGATTGGCCGGCCATCTCGCTATGTATGCATTATTCCACAATCTTTACCTGATCGGAACGCAATGAATGCACACGCAAGTGGGCCAGTTCTTTGATCTCTCCCGAGGCCACCTGACGGGTTGTAAAGTTTAAAATCTGTTTGCAATTTTAATCGCTCTTACATATCTTTAAAATCGCGCTGAGGGCGCAACCAGTCCGCGGGAAGAGCTGAGCTCACCTCAAACTCAAAATAAACGAAGTTAACCTTCTTTTCAGCCTGTTAGTGCGGACGGCGGGCACGAATGAAAAGGAGGTCCACAGTGACCACCCGTAAACTTCCGTCTCAACCCTCACTTCATCAGCTGCGCAAACAGGCAAAGGAACTGACCCGTGCGTTTCGCGCTGGCGACATAGAGGCTCGTGACAGAATCGCTTCGCAAGCCAAAAAAGCCGCGGATGAGCTTCTGTCCGGCCAATCAAGGGGATCTTTAAGCGTCGCGCAGCTCACCATCGCGCGTGAGTACGGCTTTGAAAGCTGGCCTAAGCTGAAGTTTTTTGTTGAAGCTCAAGCCATGACCTTTGAACAGAAGTTAAAATCCTTTGTGTCAGCTGCAACCAACAATAGACTTTATTATGCCCAGTTTCTTTTACAACATGAACCTCGGCTGGCCACCCATGATCTCAGTACGGCTTGCCTCGTCGGCCAATACGCCAGCGTTGAAAGAGCAGTAGAGAAGAATCCAGCCGTCGTTTCCATAAAGACCGGGTTGAACGATTGGGAACCACTTTTATATGTCTGCTTCAGTTTCTTCCATGCCCAGAGCCCAGAGACGGCGGAAAATCTCCTGAAAATCGCACACCTCTTGATTGCGAATGGCGCCGATGTCAATACCTCTTATGCGCATTCTTTGGAAGACGTGAGTGCCGATACTCGCATTCCCGCTCTTTATGGGCCGTCGGGTGCGACTAACTTTCCAGAATTGGCTGAGATACTTCTGAAAGCCGGAGCCAATCCCGACGAAAGAGAGTCACTCTATCATTCGACCGAATTTCGTGATCGAAAATGTATGTATCTGTTACTGGAGTATGGTGCGAATGCCAAAAAGTGGGGCGCGCTCCATCACATCCTCGACTATGATGATCTCGAGGGAGTTGAAATTCTTCTTAAGGCTGGCGCGGACCCCAATTGTCAGTACGAGAATCTGGGCACAGCTCTGCATCACGCGATTGTTCGTGGGCGCGGCCTGACCTTCATTGAACGGCTCTTGTTCTACGGCGCCGATCCTTTGGCAAAAAATCCTCAGGGCCACACGGCTTATGAAACCGCGATCCGGTTTGGTCACTGTGAGGCCAAGTCCTTTTTTGAACACAGGTTTGGGCTGCAAAAGGATCTGTCACAGCCGGAAACATTCGTGGCGGCATGTGCCGCACCGGATCCAAAGACGGCGAAGGAAATTCTGGCCCGCGATCCCGAGATTCTTAAGCGTCTTCCCGCGGGTGATCTTCGTCTTGTCGCCGATTTTGCGGCTCTCGGAAAAGTCGAGTCGGTTCTCCTGATGCTGGACGTGGGTTTTGAAATCAATCAGCGGGGAGAGTGGGGGGGCTCGGTCCTGCAACAGGCCGCATGGCATGGTCAGGCTGAAATGGTCGATCTCCTTATCGAACGTGGTGCGGACCTGGAGATGCTGAACAATTACCAGGGCACGGCGCTGGGAGCGACGATCTTTGCAACCGAATACTTACGAGTGCCGGAATCGGATACGCGGTATATCGCGATTGCCGAGAGTTTGCTCGAGGCTGGAGCAAAGCTTCTTCCTCACCATCTCACAATGGGAAGTGAGTCGATGACGGAGTTCCTAAAAACATACTCGTCCGATCAGTAGCAGAAAAAAAAGATCGGCCAGATCGGTCGCGCACCCACGGGCCGGGTGGGGCGTTTGAATGCATTGAGTCCCGCATGCGCTGAACTGTTCACGTGAACAGCGGAGGAGTTGCGGCGCAATGACCGGCCACCTTCAGCGTCAATATCAATATGTTATCCAAATTGACGCCGGCATGCTAAAAAGCTCAAGAGTCTTAACCATCCGGATGGAACAAGATGACGTGGAGGTTCTATACATCTAAAATCCCAACGGGCTTCGAGGGGGAAATTTATGATTTTAGCTATTTTTTCGAGTCTCTTGTTTACTGCTCACCTAAACGCGCTGGAGTTACCGACGGGTTGTCAGGTCAGGCTTTTTGTTGATGTTTCGAACGTATCAGATCCGCGGGATATTTTTGGAGATCCGGGCGCCAGCTACGCCGACCTACTGATCGAGTCTTTTTCCAAGGTCGATGGTTTTGATCTTGAGAAAGGCCCAGTCACACTCCAATTTCGCGATAAGTATCGAGTCGACATATGGGACAATCGTGGATCGGCAAATAACCCGGACACAATTGGCTTTGCTCCTCGCCTGGCTGGAGGCCCTCATCTCGCGATTGGATTTGTACGCGCCATGGGGTGGTTCCAGGGACGGGAAGCGATCTTGTTCAATGACGGCACCTATGACCACGTGGTTGATATATACTGCTGGCGAGCGATGAGAGATTAGCCCTCCACGAGCAATCTTCCTGAAACGGCGACATAGAACCGCTCGGTATGTACAGGGCCGGTAAAAGTCAGGCTGTTGTCAATGTTTTGAGCGGGATTCGTGTCCGCAGAAAAAGCTGAAATCAATATCGAAAGTTTGTCGGGCGACGTAATGGTGGCATATGCGTTGCAGTTGGCTACTGGGAAGGGCGATCAAGCTAGAATATTGAATCTTCAAAAGGAGCTTAGAATGAAGCAGTTCATACTTTTATTTGGTTTATTAATAACTTTCCCGGCACTTGCAGCGGATAAGACGGATGAAGCTCGCATTAATAAATATGTGACTGAAATACAGAACGCGCTTGATACATCTTCATCTGCGCTAGTCTGTCAATATTATAACTTAGGTATAAATGAATATCTTGTAAAGATTGAACGCAAGGTTAGATTTACTATAGCTCTACAGGGAGATCAATACCGATGTATGGGAATTGAATTGGCCAAGTAGCTATTCTCCATTTTATGACAGTTATAGTATCTAAGACATTCAATTCAGGTCCTTCAGCTAGCCATCATGAAGACCCAGAACACAGATTTAGTTTATTCTAGGAGGTCAGGGCCTTTGGAAGGCCACGGTATTACCTATTGCCGGGTCGAACAAAGGATCTCCTTATCGAGAGGCTGCTGGCAGGTGCTCCCTGCCAGCCTGTTGCCGCTCTCGGCTCTGCGCCAAGGCTCGAAAGATATGTATCAGTGCGACGGGCCCACGGTCGTAATCGGGTCAAAGTTGAGCATGATAAATTCAACCACCTCATCCGCGTTGATAAAGTTTGGATTGTATTCGCGCAGGCGGGGAGGAAGTGATGACAACTTGATATAGTAGATGCTCGTCCGCATGGGCTGGCCATTTGCCTTCCGGCCCAGTGCCCCTTGGGCTTTGCAGCTGTCGCGCGAAGAAGTTGGCGCTTCTCCCGGGTGGTACAAGGCAAACGCCTCATCCATTGCGTAATCAGTTCCCTTCACCAAACAGACCGATCCGTTGGAATGTGAATTTTCTTCGGGCGTCTCATCGCCTGGCCCCGGCGTTTCATCGGCCGCATCCGTTGCTTTCTCGGCGATATAAACATGGTTTTGATAGATTAGGATACTCTCGGCTCCCGAGCGGTCGACTTCCGAACTTTGGAGAGCCTGGGGAGGAGAGAGAATCTGGCAATTGTCTTTCACAAGGAGGATTTGGCCTTCAGGCGTCACCTCGATACTTGAGGCGACATTTGTGCCGTCAGAGCAAAACTCGTCGATCCTGTAGGAGTAAACTTTGCCGGCGTAACTTTCGCCGCTCGCCTTGAGGCTTGATTGTGATCGTGAAGAGAAATCCGTCTCTGAACAGCCGACCGTTAAAAAGCTTAAGCTTATGACTGAAATCAGAGTCGTCATCAGCTTCGCTATTGGATTCGTCATTTCTTTCCCCCTTGCTTGCATTGTATCTCGTTTCGATATGAATCTCATACCTACACATTTTTTCAGCTACGTCTGAATCTCGCGACTTAAAAAAATGGTGAGAGGCGGCTCAGTTTGAGACACAAACCTGTGAATTTTCACGGGGCAATGATGTTATGAGAGCATGACAGTCCAGGAGCTCATTGCGGATTGCGATCTCGATTTGAGACAGGGACGGGCAGCTTCAGTCCGCCATAAGATCTCGCGTTTGAATTTGAATTCTGTCAGCCGCGCCGAAACATTAGGCCTGGCCACGATCTGTCGCCGAGCCAATCTCTTTTCCCTTGGGCTGCGTCTTCTCACACCGCTTTTATATAATGAACGGAGCCGGTGGAAAGCGGAGGCTTCACCGTTCGAGCGCGCCGAGTATGCCGCCCTGATTTCAAAGAACGGGAACAATTTGGAAGCTTTGAAGATTCTCTCCGAAATCCGGGATGTGCCCGAAGCCACCCTCTACATGGCTTTTTGCCACATGGCCAATTGGGACTTTGAATTTGCGGTCCAACAGCTCGAGCCGTATATTGCATCAGGGCCTCCGCTCTACTCGCGTGCGCTGGCGCAGGTGAACCTCGCGGCTTGTCTCGTCAATCTTGGAGAGTGGGACAGATCCCGTGAGGTTCTGGCTCAGACAATTGCGCTTGCGAGAGAGAATGGATTTGGACGTCTCCTGGCCAACTGTTTTGAGCTCTCCGGTCAAATGGAGCTGCGCCAAGGCCGGTGGCGAGAGGCCGAGACCAGTCTCAACCAGGCCAGAGGCATCTTGACATCAGATGGCACGTCCGATGAGCTTCTTATTGGCAAGTGGCAAGCGATTCTCCAAGGCTTTAGACACAAGAGCACCGATCCTATCCTGCATTTTCGGGAACTTGCGGTCCAAAAGCGGCATTGGGAGAGTGCGCGCGACGCCGATCGTTTCGGATTGATGATTCATTTTGAAGAATCTCGTTTTCACTATTTGCTCTTTGGGACACCCTTCAAATCATTTCGCGAACGCCTCTGCCAAGAGCTTGGACGCCAGGCGACCATCACGAAATTCAAACTCGGGTCCGGCTCCTCCGTACTCGACCTCACCACGGGCCGATTGACTACGGCGGAAGGGAAAGGCGAAACCGTATTTGATGGCATTTGCTTTCGCCTGATGACCGTGATGTTCAAAGATTTTTATAGGCCTGTTCAGCTTGGAGCACTCTTTGCTCAGCTCTTCCCGGGTGAACGATTCAATATCAACTCCTCACCGAACCGTGTGCATCAATGTTTATGGCGTACGCGCGCGGCCATGAAGGCCTCAGGCTTTCAGATTGTAGAATCTCATAGAAACTACAAGGTCGTGTTAAACCAAAATGCCTCTGTTTTGGCTCCCTTGCATCAGGTGCATAAGAGTGATCTGTGGCTAGACCGTCTCAGGGAAAAGTTTGGAGCCAATGAATTTACGGCGGTAGAAGCTTGTCAGGCGCTTGACCTCTCCCGTAGCGCTTTCCTCAGGCGTTGCCAGGAGGGCCTTAGGCAGGGAAAGTTGAGGGCGCGGTTTAAAGGCGCCAATGTTCGGTACAGGCTTGGACCAATGTCTTCGACCACCTGACGCTGCTGGTAGTGTGTCCCCTCCAGGGAACACAGGGGCACCGGCCGGCCAACAGGTAGCTCCTATTCCTGCTGGCCCTGCTGCGGCCGCCGCGCGCTGAGGTCCAACACCGAGGAGAATTCACGCTCCGATCGGAACCGGCGGTTTGATAACAATGCATCCTATTACGGAGCGTGAGCTCGCGTATCGCTCAGTACTTCAATCAACTCTGCACGTGACACAGGTTTTGTTAAATGGCGGTTGCAGCCGGCGGCCAGGGAGCGTTCGGCTTCCGACCGAAGCGCGTGAGCCGTCAGGGCAATGATGGGATTTTTAAAGCCGTGAGCTCGGATTTGTCGTGTGGCTTCGAGGCCATCCATGCGGGGCATTTGGATGTCCATCAGAATGAAATCATAGTGCTTCTGAAGCGCGGCTTCCACCGCTGCAAGCCCATCGGTAGCCACGTCGATCCTATATCCGAGCGGTTCGATGAGATGACAAATCAGGAAGACGTTGTCGGGCGAATCTTCAGCGAGAAGAACATGATGTGTGGTTGAGCCTCTGCCAGCGGGCCGTCTGTTGGGCGAAGACTCACAGGACGCTGGGCGCAAGGCGTGCGGTACGTCAAATGGGACCTGGAACTGAAAATGGCTGCCCTTGCCTGGCACGCTCCACATGAGTTCAAGCGTGCCGCCCATGGCCTCGCTGATGCGCTTGGAGAGGGCCAATCCCAGTCCGCTGCCACCAAACCGGCGTGCGATCGAACTGTCCGCTTGGCTGAACATCTGAAACAGATTTTTCTGATCCATGGGGGAAATGCCAATTCCCATGTCTTCAACACTCAATGCGAGTCTGTTATCACGTGCCTGTACGGACACTTTGATTGTGCCCGAATCAGAGAACTTGATGGCGTTGTTGAGCAAATTCCCAAAGACCTGGCTCGTGCGTGTTTCATCGATTACGAGCTCCGAGGGGACACTTTTGTCTATACAGAGATCCAGTCTCAGTTTCTTGGCGCGCAATGCGGGCTGAAATGAATTGGCCGTCTCGCGGATCAAAGCCTTCACGTCCACCGCCGATTTCTGAATCGGGATCTTTCCCGCCTCGAATTTGGAAAGATCCAGAATATCGTCCACCAGACGCAAGAGTTGAGTTCCATTTGTGCGGATGCGGGTTATAAACTCATTGATTTTCTCTGGTGATCTTTCCTCGGCTAGAATCTCTGCAAAGCCCAAGACGGCCCCCAGAGGAGTGCGGATCTCGTGACTCATGTTTGCCAAAAACTGCATTTTTGCCTGGCTGGCCTTTTCCGCCAGCTCTTTCGCGGCGATCTCGCGCTCAAGACTTTGCTCAAGTTGGAGGGTGCGCTCTTCGACGCGCCTTTCGAGCAGCGTTCCGGCTTCAGCCAGTTGAGCCTGGCGCTCACTGAATTTCAGCGAGAGCTCCTCCTCCGTGTGCAGAAAGGAACGAAAGCAAACAAATACCCCGCATAGATTTGCGGCGGTCACGAGTGCGGTAAAGGCGAGCGGCAGGGGCGGCGGGCTTGCCAATGGATGAAGATATTCCGCAACGATAAAGGCCGGAATGTGCAACAAGGCAAAAGCCAGGTGAAATCGTGAGCGACCTCTGGCGTCCAAGATCTCCCCAGTCGCGTAGAGCAAGGCAATGCCAATTCCGAAGAAGGGGCTGCTCAGGCCTCCCGTTATCCAATATGTGGGCAAACTCGCGACAAAGTAGCTGAAGTAAATCGGTTTCCAGAAATACTGGGGTGGCTGCGGTGCTCGCACCCAAATCAAAGTCTGCGCACATCCCCACATGAGGATGAAATCCGTAGGTAAGAGAACATAGTTCGCCCAGATGACGTCGGCTAAGGTTGTGAGCCCCGCAAGAAGAAATCCCACAACTCCAAAGATTTGTCCTACCCGAATGGCGCGTGCTTGGCGCCATTGAATGAGGAGTTCGTGGGCCAGAGGATCGCGCATGAAAACTTAGTAGTAACCTTTTAGAAGGCTTGCAACCATTAGGATGGGAGTGGCTGATGCGATGCGTTCTGGGTCGCAGGGCGCGCACTTGAGATCTACATCCATATGTCGGCCGAAGAATGCCCCAACGAAGGGGCGTAAAAAAGAGAGCAAGTCAGTTCAGGTAAATCATTCTTGATCAATCTAGAAAGTGAATTTATGGCCTGCGGCGAAAGAATCGAATCCAATATAATCAAATCAAATCAAGTCGGGTCGAGTCGGGTCGAGTCGAATCGAAGAGCCCGCGCGATACCGACTTGAGCTTTCTTTCTAGAGCTCAGGATAGATTAAGAACAGTTTAGCAACTCAGATCACACTATCTGGACTATGGTCCAGTCAGTGGATTTTAGAAAAACTGACTTCGCTAAAGCTGTTTATGGCGCATTCAAAATTTTTTTCTCAGATTGTTTTTTAAAAACGATTCTGTTTATGATCAGCTTTCAATCGGCTGTACTTTGGACAAGGATGTACCCCTGTACGCGAGACATTTGGAATATGTTAGGTTGAAAGTTCAGCGACTCATCATAAGTAATGGGGATACGGAGCCGTTTTTCCATATCTTCGGTGATTTGATCGCCGGTCTTGGTCGGGCTGAGATTGACAGGCGAATCGCGGCCGTTGCCAGGGATCTGGCTGAGACTAAAGAAGAAGACGAAGGTCGCTTTCAGATACTAATCCGTCGGTTCAGCCTTTCAGAATCCGAGGCCTTATTCCTTCTTCTTGGACTATTCGCTGAGCTGGATGAAAACGCCGACTTTATCTTTCGCTTTTATAATAAACTGGATGATCTTACCTTACCGACCATTCAGTTCGCTCTGCAACTCATCAATTCCGAACCGCAAACCGATTGGCCGCTCACGGCGGACTCACCCCTGTTGCAATTCCACCTGATTGATATTTTCGAGAGACCGCCGGTCGGTAAAATTCTGGGTCGTTTTTTTCGTCTCAACGAGAGAGTCTTTCGGTTTCTCGTCGGCGACAATTCGGCCGGCGGTCCTATCCGCGCCTGCACCGCATTTCATCCCTATTCCACGGACAAGCTTCTCGTGAGCGGACCGGACTCCGTTACGGATCTAATGGGCCGAAAAGCCGTCCTTGTTTATGGAGGCAATGATGATCACCGCCTGGACTTCGCGCGCCAGCTCTCTCGCGACTGTGACCTCAACACTCTTGTTTTGAAGCTCGCCGAAGTGCCACTGGTTGAGCGTTCGTTCGATCTCGTGGGTGAACTTTTTAAGGAAACGATTTTGACCCACTCGCTCCTGGCTCTTGATCTTGGCGACGAAATGCGCGACTCGGCGATGGCTCAAAAAATTGTGAGCGAGGCGGTTCGGTTCGGGTGGCCTGTGGTTTGCCTACAGAAACGGCATTCAGGTGATCCCATCAACGATGTTATTGCGGTTGAGGTGAAGAATCCGGCCGCGCAAAGCCGCACTTTTTCGCAGAAAGACCTGATCTTTGCGCCTGAGCAGGAGGTGGAATTTAGGCGAGTGATTGCGAGTATCAGGGATCGAGGATTCGTTTTGCGTGAGTGGGGCTTTTCGCAGGATTTCTCTACTCACGAGGGCGTTAACGTTCTTTTCTTCGGCGCCAGCGGTACGGGCAAGACCCTCAGCGCCAACGTTATGGCCTTTGAGCTGGGACGGACGATGCACAAAATTGAATTGTCGTCGTTGATCAGCAAGTACGTCGGTGAAACGGAAAAAAATATCGAGAAAGTCTTTAAGGACCTGGTGGGTCCCTCGACCCTCGTGCTTTTCGATGAGGCCGAGGCGCTGTTCGCCCAGCGCAGCGAGCAGAAATCGTCCAATGACCGTTTTTCCAATATTGAAATCAATTATCTCCTGCAGAGAATGGAGATGCACGACGGTATTGTGGTGCTGGCGACCAACCTCGAGCGAAACATCGACCCGGCTTTTTTCCGTCGTTTTGATTATTCCATACGGTTCTCTCTTCCGGCGGCGCGGGAAAGGCGACGGATGTGGCAGTCGTCGTTTCCTGCGCGAGCCCCTTTAGGGACAATTGACTTTGACCTACTGGCCGAAAAGATGAAGATTTCCGGCGCCAGTATCAGAAAAATCGCGTTGAATGCCGCCCTCAGCGCCAAGGGGGATAGCGGTCAGATTGAGATGGAGCATATCGTGGCCGCCGCCGAAATGGAGCACAAAAAAATGGGTCTGTTCTTCAGTAATCCGCTGGATCAGGAGACCCATTGAGCACAGCGATGGTTCTGTATGAGATATGCGATTCGATTAAAACAGCGACGGGTGCGGCTTTGACCAACCTGATCAATGCCAACGATATCCTTGTGAAGTCGCCGCAGCACGCCGGTAAAGATAAACTCGGCATTTACATTTACCATTTCAATCGCAATCCACATTATGTCAATAGTCCTTCTGAACGCGTCTCCGCTGGCAGGTACCGAGCGCCTCTGTTGGTGATTGAGGCTAACATTATTATTTATTCCACATTTGACGATTCGGAGCAGGAGATGAATTTTCTCGAAAATGTCTCTGATTATTTCTTCCGGCACCCCTTTATCGTTCAAAAATCAGAAGCGCACGAGAATGTAGTTAAGATTATTTCGAAGATAATGGGGCTGGAAGAGCTCAATAAGTTCTGGTCGATGTTTCCGGCGAAAGCCCAATCGCTGGCGCTTTTTTATCAGCTAGCACCGGTCTTCGTGTATCCAAAGGCAGACCAGTTGGAGACATTACCCGAGATTCAGCCGGTCTCGTCCCTTTCGGACGCTCCGAAAATCGATCTCGAGACCCGAATTATCAACGAATGATAATGATGAAAATGAAGAAATGAAAAGGAGTCGCTGAATGGAGATTTTGTCACCCCGGGTTTATTTTGAAGAGAAATCGAGCGGACTCAATCCGATTGCGGGGGCCGGCACATCAACGGTTCTGTTTGTCGGGTTGGTCAAAGAAGCCAGCGCGAGCTTAAAGGTGACAAAGATCACCAACTACTCTGAGTTTGTTAGCGAGTATGGAGGGGGTGACGAGGCCAAATTGTATGGTACCGTCCATAATACCGAGTGTTACCTTCCCTACGCTGTTAAACATTTTTTCGCGGAGGGCGGCACCGTTTGTTATGTTCTTAACCTGAACGATGGCGCGAAGAAGACGTTCGCTCAGGCCAAGGACCTCATTCTGGCCAACGAGCAAATCACGATTCTCTGCTATCCCGAGG
Source organism: Bdellovibrionales bacterium (assembly GCA_050249195.1). Taxonomy (GTDB): domain Bacteria; phylum Bdellovibrionota; class Bdellovibrionia; order Bdellovibrionales; family UBA1609; genus JALHOQ01. The sequence continues at coordinate 85,808 of JBFWQY010000020.1, read as the reverse complement.
GAGCGGCGGACGCTACATTTGCAGCCAATGTGGTGGAAGTCTGCACGAAGATCAATGCCTTCGCGATTATCGATGCCGTTGCAGCCGCGGATCATACGGATGACGAGATTGATCTTGCGACATTTTCAGCTGTCGGCAGTCTCTACGATAAAATGCTTGCGGTTTATTATCCTTGGGTGAAGGTCGTTGATGCGACGGACGCCACCCAGACGGTCGATATACCTCCTTCATGTGTCGTAGCCGGAGTATATGCACGTACGGACGGCGAGCGCGGGGTTCATAAAGCTCCTGCCGGCATTTCCGGTGGCATCTGCCGCTCGGTCGTTGGCGTCACGAACCCGGCTTCCGAAATCGAACATGACAAGTTTGTTGAACGCAGCACGAACAAGGAAGGTATCAAGGTCAATTTCATCCGTCCTGTTGTCGGGGTGGGGACGTGCATTTGGGGCGCGAGAACCTGGTATCCCAGCGGCGCCGCCTCCGGCGAAAGATACGTCAACGTGTGTCGCCTCGAAGCCTTTCTTAAAGACAGCCTCCGTGATGGACTGATGTGGGTCACCTTTAAACCGAACACTCCGGAGCTGTGGGGACAGGTGAATCGCTCGGTAACCGCCTTTATGCGCCGGCTTTGGCAGGAAGGTGCCTTGTTCGGCTCCAAGGAAGAGGAGGCCTTTCAGGTGATCGTTGACAAAACCAATAACGCAGAAACGATGGCGCTGGGAGAGTTGCACATCACGTTGAAGTACGCGCCAGTGAAGCCCGCCGAATTCGTTGTTCTGACATTCACACAAAAAACATCGCAGGGGTAAAAAATGCCAAACTACGCACCAGGAATTCGTTTTGAAAGTGGCGGAAGTATGGACAGGCCCGTTGCCATGGCCAGCACGAGTCTGACCGCCTTTGTGGGGGTTGATGTTGATACCACAGGCGAAATTGCTCACGGAGAGCTGAAGCTGATCGCAAAGATCGGCGACGTGGATCGTTACGTGACCGCAAATGACGAATCCTCATTGCGCCTGAAAAAGGTGATGGGCAGTTACTTTGTGGCGGGCGGCAGCTTTTGTTACCTGGCTCATGTCAATGGTGCCGACGAAGAATCGTTCTCAGAGACTCTGGCGACGGCCTTGGATCGCAACAAGTCTCTGAGTCTGATCGCCTTTCCCGGACTGACCGAGGATACCACCGCGCACGCCGCGGCTTACGCCAAGATCAAAGCTTATGCGGATACCCGGAAGGACCTGTTTATTTTGATCGATCCGCCGGCGGATATGACCTACAACGCGGCCCTCACCTATTTCGCGGGCCTGACGGCCTCTTCTTACGCTGCCGCCTATTTCCCTTGGGTGACACTCAACGGTGCCGAGTTTATCCCGCCGAGCGGATTGATCGCCGCTCAGTATGGGAAGGTGGATAACGACGTTGGCGTTCATCAAGTCGCCGCCGGAACTCAGCACGGTGTTCTTCCCGCAATCGGGGTGCAGACGAAGGTCAGCCAGAATCAGCATGATGCTGCCTTCAACACTTCGCTCGACAATTTTAAGTTAAACCTGATCCGTACGTTGGATGGATACGGAACAACAATTTGGGGTGCACGGACTATGGAAGCCGGTGAATTCGCCCATATTAGCGTGCGACGTCTCTTTATATTTGCTGAGCAGTCCATCACGGAAAGCCTTCAATGGGTGGTCTTCGAACCCAACAATAAAGCTCTCTGGGGGACCGTCCACCGCAGCATTACGGCTTTCCTGCGAAATCTTTGGCTGCGTGGCGCGCTGGTTGGGAACAAAGAAAACGAAGCTTTCTACGTGAAGATCAGTGAGGAAAACAATCCGCCCTCGGAGAGAGACGCGGGAAAGTTGAATATTGAGATCGGCATGGCACCCAGCCGACCGGCGGAATTCATCATTATTAAACTGGTTCAAAGTACACAGTCATAAAGGAGTTTAGGAATGGCAGATCCATATCTCGGTTATCGTTTTCGTGTCGAAATCGACAAAATCGTTGTTGCGGCATTTAGTGAGGCGACCACACCGGATTCAAGCAGCGACGTGGTGGAGTATCGGGAGGGAAAGGACCTTCCCAAGCTGAAAAAGATCGCCGGACTCACCAAGTACGGGAATATCACACTAAAAAGAGGAATGACCGACAACATGGAGCTCTACAATTGGCGCAAGATCATTGAAGAGCATGGTACGAACAGTCCCGACAGTCGCCGCAGTATCTCCCTGTTGGTGGTCGACGATACCGGGCAGGAGAAGGCGCGCTGGAACATTTTCGAAGCTTGGCCGGTCAAATACGACGCCACGGATTTCAACGCCAAAAACAGCGAGGTCTTGCTGGAAACCGTTGAGTTGGCTCACGAAGGCTTCACTCGCATTCAATAATTGGGAGGAGAATCGAAATGTTGATCAGGACGGAATTTGAGTTTGAGCTGCCAAAGGGTTTCCTGTCCGAGGACGGCACACTTCACCGTAAGGGCGTTATGCGTTTGGCGACCGCTGCCGATGAGATTCTCCCCTTGCGCGATCCGAGGGTGCAAGCGAATCAGGATTATTTGACGGTGATCTTGCTTTCGAGAGTGATCACGCGTCTCGGGGACATCAAGGACATCAGCCCCGCGCTTATTGAACGGCTTTATGCCAAAGATTTTTATTTTCTGCAGGAATTTTACAATCGGATTAATGAATCCGCGTCGGCTAAATTTCACTCGGAATGTCCGAAGTGCCAGCACCGGTTCGAGACGGAGGTGTCCTTCGCGGGGGAGTCGCAACTTACCCAGTGAAGAAGGCGCATGAAGAAATCGCCTTCATTGCGTATCACTTTCACTGGGGAATGAACGGGCTCCTTCAGATGGAGCATCGTGACCGGTTGCGATGGTGCGAGGAAATCAGCGCCATCAACCGGTCGTTGGGCGCTAAGGAAGAAAGGAACATCTTCGACGTATGATCGAGCGCACCGAGCCCTTTTTGACGTACAACTTTCTAGTGGCCATCGAGGGGCTCGCGGTGGCCGGCTTTATGGAAGTGTCAGCTATTGCGGCTGAAACGACGGTGGAAAAGATTAAAGTCGGGGGCTTGAACCAGTCCGAGATCTCACTGATCGGTCCGACCAAGTATAGCGACGTGACGTTAAAGCAGGGCCTGGCATGGTCGCGCGAGCTGCTGGCTTGGCACGAGGCCGTGGTTAGGGGCTACGGCCTACGCAGCAATATCCACATTACGGCGTTGGATGCGCGCAATTCAGTTAAGGCGACATGGTCTCTGCTCGAAGCTGTGCCTATCAAATGGGATGCGCCGATTCTGAAGGCCACGGCAAGTGAGATGGCCATCGCCTCTATCACTTTCACCCATAATGGCATTTTGAGGCTGATGTAGAATGAGATGCGGACGTTTGCGACTCAGGACCTACCACTTGAAACGGACTTTGCGGCACGCCCCGATGGCGCGGACCCAACCGGCCCTCCGCCAGCGAACGATTGAGGTTCGAAATCAGCGGAATATTCTTCAAGTCGTGCAGAACCGGATTTACAAACTGAATGTCTACCAATCCATTTTAGTTGCTCACAACCGTTGCATCCGCCCGCAGCTGTCCACAGCCATAAATATGACGCGAGTTCATCCTGTGACACGCTCATCGCCCGTCCAGAGCATCCGTCACATCAGAAAACTTTCAATTGTGAACCCGCATAAGGAACGATGGATTCAAAATGACAGGTCCATGTACCGGCTGGTCAGAACGTATCATAATCTTTTGAGCCTCAGCAGCCGGTCTCTTCTTTCGAGCAGAGCTGACAGATTTCACGATCGACTGCTCATTGTCCGCGGGCATAGCCAAAAACAATTGCAATTGAACGCTTCCGTTGTCTCTCCAGGCGTTGATGGTGTGATCACGGGAGCGAGGGACAGAACGAGCAGCGTTAAAAATGAACATTATCAAAGAACTTACAAAATTGAAAATCGTCATAAAAATGACCTCTACGCGTTGGAGAAGACTCTCATTCAAAAAATGGATTCGACCCTCGTTCACATAAGAAATGAGTTCCGACAGGAAACCTCCGTCAACGTCGTCAACCAGGTCCGTCATCAGCTTTCTCAACATGCGGGTGAGATCACTAAGGACGTGTTAAAACGTCTGCAGCAGAGGTCACGGATTGAGGCCATGCGGGGAGCGGGATTATGGACTTAACCACCGCCACCTCGGGATTCACATCCTTTACCAAAGCGCGTATCTACGTCGAAGGGATTGGCGAGCAGATCAGCGACCGCAGTCTCAGCGGTTTCGTTGATGGCGAGTCGGGCGCCAAAGACGGGTTTTTTGAGTTCATGTTTAATCCCAACGAGTTTGTCGAAGGTTATACAACCAAGTGGGGTGAGGGCAGCGATCAGTCGAAAACAGCATTTATGGGATACACCCGGGACAACCTGACTTTGGAGCTGATTTTCGATTCCTATTCGACTCCAGCCGGTCCCGTGGACGTCAGGGAAAATCGGCAAGGCACAGTGGGAGGCTTCGGTCTGACCAACTTGTTGCCGAAGGCCGGTAGCATGATCTACGGCGTGAAACACCTCAAATCACTTTTTCAACCGGCATCGAATAAGCCCAATGATTCTCAGACCAAAGCTCCTCCGGTGCTTATTTTTAAATGGGGCGACTTCAAGTACCGCGGACACCTGGAAAATTTGAGTATCAAGTACACGATGTTTTTGCCCGACGGCATCCCTGTACGGGCAAAAGTGAATTTGGTGCTCAAAGCCTATATGACCGATGATGAGGGATTGAACGCGCTAGGCCTTGAGGCTTGCCGGAAAGTTCTTACGGTCGTCCAGGGCATGCGCCTGGATCTGATTGCCGCCAACGAGATGAAAGATCCCTCTAAGTGGAAGGAAATTGCCAGGGTCAATGAGATCACGGATCCATTGGCATTTCCCCGAGATCACATCGGCAAACAGCTCATTATCCCGGATACGGAGCCGAAATCGTGAGCGACGTCCAGGTTTTCAAGCCTATGGTGCGGGTGAACAACAAGCCGTTGTCCAGCTCGGATTTGCAGACGATCACGGAAATTGTCGTCCATCAGGAAGTCTGCGTTCCGGGCATGTTTTCCATTGAATTCATGGCCCAATCCGTTCAACACAAGAGCTGGGATTATCTGAACTTCGATCACTTCAATCTGGGTGACAAAGTCGAAATTCAGATGAACCAAAGCCAGCTGATCATCGGCGAGATTTATTCCCTGGAACCGAAGTTCGATAAAAATGGCGGCAAGGTGGTGATCCGAGGACACGATTACCTGAATCGTCTTAAGCTCGGAAAAAAGACCAACGTTTACAACGACAAAAAGGATTCGGAGATCGTCGAGGAGATCGCTCGATCCAACAGAATCTCCTGCTCGGTGGAGGACTCCAAAAGCAAGCATGAGAACGTCATCCAACACGCTCTTACCGATTATCAATTTTTGCTTGGTCGGATGGAGCTGACGGGCTTTATCGTTTACGTTCGGGATGAGGAGCTTCATTACAAAAAAGCGGATCTCTCGGCGACGGCCGTTGCCGATGTTGAGTTCCCGCGCGACATCCGGGACGGCGAAATTTACATGGCGATCAGTCAAGAGTATGGGGATCATCAATACGGCGGCTGGGATGAGATGAAGAAGGAATCCATCAGTTCCAAAAAATCGGCAACGGAAAGCCCGGTCTCCATGGGACAAGAGAAGAGCTCCTTCCAGCGGTTTTCCGGTGGCTTCGGCGATCGCAAGAACCATTTCTTCAATCCCGAGATGGTCGATCAGCAGATGGCTGATGAATTTGTCAGCGGCCGGTTTTTTCGCAACTCCTTGAATACGGTTAAAGGAAAGCTGTCCATTTCGGGCAATCCGGAGCTGAGAATATCGGACAATATCAATTTGAAGGGATTCGGCAAATTTGCCGGCAAATACTTCATCTCCGAGGTGAAGCAGACCTTTTATCAGAATAATCTGGAAACGGATCTGTCCGTTTTAAGGGTTGGAATATGACCGAAAGAGGAAATCAAGCCGGACCGGTGATTGCTCTGGTGACCTCGCTCGAGGACCCCGACAAGCTTGGACGAGTGAAAGTGAAGTATCCATGGCTGGATGAGAAGATTGAGAGCGGCTGGGCGCGTATCGCGGCGCCCTTTGCCGGTAAAGACCGCGGCATCCAGTTTATTCCGGAGGTCGGCGATGAGGTGCTGGTTTTCTTTCAAATGGGGAACTTCCAGAAGCCCGTCATTGTCGGCAGTTTATGGAACGGCAAGGACACTCCCCCGTCCGATGTTCAAGAGGGCAAAAACCACCTGAAGGTGATCAGAACCACCGCCAGCCACAAGATTGAGTTCAGCGACAACAAAGATGATCTGTACATCCTGATTAGTGATGGTGAGGGAAAGAATTCCATTAAATTGAACATAAAGGATGGCGCCATTGAAATCATCTCCGAGAAGAAGATCACCATCAAATCGGAAAACGGCGAGATTGAGATGAAGGCGGACACGATTGTGTTTGAAAGTAAAAGCAAGACGGAGATCAAGAACGGATCCAGCCGCATGGAAATCAATGGTTCCAGTGTCAAGATCAACGCAACGGCGATCAACTTGAATTAGGAAAGAAAAAATGGGTAACCCTGCGGCCAAACAAAATGATCAGGTGACCGGAACAGATACGCATCTTTTGCCGAATGGGAGCACGGCTCCGTTCCCCTTCGTTGGCTTCATTAGTGGAGGTCTAAGCTCAGACGTTAATATCCAGGGCTTTCCGGCGGCCACCAAAGACAGTGAGGCGCAGAACACGACCGCGCATATGTCAGGAACTTCGCCGGCCAGCAACAAGGGCACGGTTGTTCAGGGGAGCACCAGCGTCTTTATCAACGGCAAACCGGCGGCAAGGTCCGGAGACCAGGTGAAGACCTGCAACGATCCGGCTGATTTACCGACATCAACAGTGATCGCGGTCAGCACGGTGTTTATAGGTGGGTGAAATGAAAAAGGACTTTTTGGGTGTCGGCGTTTCCCGCGATCTTGAACAGGTCAGCTATGAAAAGGCGATCAAAGAGTCCATTAAGATCGTTCTTCTGACACGCAGAGGAGAAAGGGTCATGCGGCCCGATTTCGGCTGCGGCATCAATGATATGGTTTTCAATTCGATCGACGCCTACACGATCAGCGTCATGAAAGAAAATATCGTTAAAGCTCTGGGGCGCTGGGAGCCACGGATCAAGAATGTCGAAGTGGAGGTGCGATCCAAACACGGCGCCGAGGATCCGAGATTCGAAATTGAGGTCAAGTACACTTTGATTGAAACCAACAGCAGCGCAAACCTGGTTTTTCCCTTTTATCCTGAGGGAGCCTGGTCATGAGCGGGTTCTTCATTGACCGCCGCACCGAAGAGCAAATTAATCACCAGATTGAGACCGTCCTGCCACTACGGAAGGGACACCCGTCTTATCCCTTGCTGATGTCACTTAACCGGATTGTTCGCTTGCTTGCCGCAAGAAGTAACCTTCTGGATGAAAAATATTTTCGCTACATCTGTGACAACATCGGCCTATCGTCTCTTCCTCCGGAGCGCGCGGTGGCGCCGATTCATTTCACGCTCGCCAAAGGTTATGATGAAGTTCTGGTGCCGAAAGGTACAAGGCTGACCACTGAAAAGAATCCTGATGTTTCATTCGAAACCACCGAGGACCTGACGGCTCGCAACAACACGATCAAGAGCGTGACGATCGAAGACCATTCACGTTCAAGAACCTGGAAGATCGCGGGCGTCAATGGACAAATCACCGATCGAATCGCTCTAAAGGATGAATCCGGAAGCGATATTTCCTACCGCCAGGTTTTCACCGTCAACGAGAAGATACCAAAGGACGGTTTTCAGTTCCTACAGCTCAAGAACATGAAAATATCGGGGGCGCGTAGCAACTTTGATCAGTTTACCGGCCTGTTTAAGTTCTTTATCGACGGAGAGGAGGTTTCGCCGGTGCTCTTTGGGGGCCTGTTCGGTTCTGGTGAGAGCGAGAGAAAACAGGGCATTTTCAATCTGATGGGGATTGAAGAGGATCTCGCGGAACACGAGGCTAATTCGGCTTATGTCTATCTCCCCATTCGAGTTTCAGAGAGCGAGAATTTCCAGGTTGAGATTGTCAATAAGCTGAATTTAAAAGGGAAGGTCATCACGGATGTGGACTTTGGGAGTGCCACATTCTTCCAGTGCTCGGCGCCAGCCGGGGTTGTTGTTGGCGAAAAGAAAATTGTCGTCGGCGCCGACTCCAAACATTTTAATTTAAACCCGGGTACAAGTAACTTCTTGTATATTGGCGGATTGGAATCTCTCTCAACGCCCGAATCCAGCGCGAGAATATCCATCGACATTAAGATCTTTCATGAAATATTCAGTCCGGTGACAAAGGACTTCCATGCCATTGAAGTGGATGACAAGATCGTCGCCCTTCTCCTGGAGGGTGACCTGTCGGTTTCCAAACTCGAGTTCTTCGACGGTGTTTTCTGGACGGCGGTTCCCGGGTTCGACACCTCCTCAGTCATGCCGGGCACTCGTGATGATGGGACACCTTTTTTGAATCTCGAGTTTACCATTCCCCGAATTCCCCTATCTACGATCCAAGGGACCGAAGCACGCTGGCTCCGAGCGACCGTGGAAAATCCCATTCAGGATAATATAGACAATCTAAATGCCATTCTCGAAAAGAGAGGCCTCGAGAGAACGCCATATGATTATGGCGAACTCCTGAAGCGATTTCCACTCATTGCGATCGGGGTCAGAATTGTGAACATCGTGATGGAGAAGTCCGTCGGCGACCAGCAATGGGGAAAGAGCGTTTCGGTCGGTGACTTTGATGCTGGTCAACCCGGAAATCTTCTGAGAGTTGAACATAGTCACATTGGTCTCTTCTTTGAATTCGATCAGGTCTGCGAGGATAGAGCCGTTGAATGGTGCATCTTCGTTGATCCACAAAATAAAGATCTCGTGCAGAATCTGAAAATGGACTGGTACTGGAAAAGCAATGCCTATAATTGGACGCAGATCACCAGCTCCGAAGACCGGACTCTGGGTCTGACGAAAAGCGGGCGAATTATCCATCCGCCTTTGAAAGGATGGTATTTTGACGACGACAGGAAAAGCTTCATTTTGGAACTGCGTTTATCACCCGGACCCAACGGCGGAGATCCGACCGTCGAGCAGATTCGCAAACTGGTGATCAACGGTGTTTACAACAACACGGTTGAGGCAGAAGGAGTTCGAACAGAACAGGATATTCTTTATTTCAGTGGTACCGGCAGACCTGGGCAAGCTATCGATCTGGTGGCGAAAGATGTACTGAGCCTGAGCGTCTGGATTGATGAGCCGGTTGTCCATAGTGGCGAGTCTGGGCTGCGCTTGAGCCGTGACAGCAAGATCTTTGAATGGATACGAGTCGATAATTTCTTGAGCTCAGGACCGAACGATCGGCATTACGTCTTGTTTCACGCCGAAGGTAAAATTCAGTTCGGTAACGGCGTCAAAGGCAAGTCGCCGCCGGTGGGATCAAAAAATATCTCAATCATCGGACTCAGGGAACTTTCGCCCGGTGTTTCGGGAGTTGGTGCCGGTGAGATCAACGCGATCGCGAAAAAGATTCCCGGCCTCAAAGAAGGCCAGAATCTCCTGAGACCGACAGGTTATCGGTTGGCCGTAAGTGAGGACGACTTTTATCAGGTGGCGCCGAGAAAGTTCAAACATTCTGATCGACCAGTGACGTTTTCCGATTTCGAGCACATCGTGATCGAAGCGTTCAGTGAGGTTCACACCTGCCAGGCTTTTTTTGATACCGAGACCAACAGGATAAAAATCATTGTTGTTCCAAAGAAGATTGAAGATCTGCACACGAACGATTCTTTGTTGACCAAGATTGATGAATATCTAATCTCCCGCTCTGTTTCGAACAGGATTAAGACCTGCTATCCGGAGTTGAGAGACCTTAAGATTGAGATCACAGTCACGGAGTTTCGTGAGGACAGCGACGTCGTGCTCGCGAAGGCCAAGGAGCGCCTCTGGCGATTCTTCGACACGGTTCAAGGCGGGCAGGACCGGAAGGGATGGCATGTGGGCCGGAACATCTATAAAAGTGAAATTGCTTGGGTCTTGCGCGACATCGTGGGTGAAACGCTATACGCAATCCATCTTGGCGATGAATCTCTTCCCTATCTAGATATGAGGGGAGCGTACCCCAACCTGGTTGAAGTGTTGGTGAAAGTGAAAAGCAATGGGTTTTGAAAATATTGATTTGGAGATCGAATACAAAGATCTCGTCAAAGACCTTATTGACGGCATTCCTCAGCTTTCCAGGGAATGGACAGATCACAATCCCGCGGATTTCGGCGTCATGATCTTGGAGCTATACGCCTATTTGTCGGACCAGTATCTTTATAGAGTCAATCGCGTTGATGCGGCCGTTCTGACCGGATTTCTAAATAACTACGTGATTTCCGGCGCCGATGCGGAGTTGAAAAATACAAATGTGAATGACGCCCAAGATATCCGCTACTCGGAGCTAAAAGCCGAGCTTGGGAGGAGTTCTCCAGATATCGAGGCCATATTGAGAGCGGCTTTGAGATTCTTTCACGATCCCTACAGGCTAATCTCCAAACAGGATGTGATCACGGTTTGTAAAACGATCGTGCCGACGTTGGGCATGGACTACGTTCTCCTAGGTATCCACGTTGATCACTTTCCGGAAACGCATCGATTTAAAGTGGTGGTTTCCATCAGCCGTCAGGGAATACCTTTGGGCATGGTGGAGGTCCAAGACGCCGTCAAAGACTTAACTCAGGCTCTGGAGGAACGAAAGCTCTTAGGATCGGTTGTCGAGGTTAAGGCGGCGCAAGTGGCCTCGGTGGTAAAGGTGGACGTGAAACTGAAGCTGAGCACCCGAACCTCGGAGTGGAATCGGGATCAAGACAACGCTTTGATCAAGAGTCGGGTTAAGGAATATTTTGGAACCACGGCGACAGGGAGCGAGCTGTCCCTGCATCAGGTAGTTTCTCTGTTTGAGATTTACAGCTTTATTGAGGATCTTGAAATGGTCGACTACGTCGAGCGAGTCCTTGTTCAAATCCATTCCCCGGCTGGCGACCTCCTTCTAACGGACCGTTTCGACGGGGCCCAGCCGTATCAGGTTATCTTCGAGTTCAATGGGGCTATTTCCATTGAGAACACCGTGATCGAGGTTGAAAGGATTTTATGAATCAGGACCAGTCGGCCGTTCACCTCATTCCCCGAGTCTACCGAGACGCCTTGTTTAACCAAGGTATTGTGGATCTGATTGACGGCTTTTTAGGTCGGGGATCTCTGAACGTTTCGCGAGGCAACCAGGAAAAAAAGTGGGCCTTCTACAAACGAAGCGATCTTTTTCCCGTTCTCTATTCCTTGTCCGGAATCAAACGCATGATCAAGGAAGGGACATTTAATCAATGTTATGATGGCTCCGTCCCGGAATTTATCGAGTGGTTCTGCCACAGGTTTGGCATTTACTTCGATAAGGCCTGGGCCACGCGACTGGACCTGGACGGCGACCTTGACGAGGAATACTTAAGCCTGGACGATGTTTTTGGCAAGCTTGCGCTCTGTCTTTTCCTGGCGCGGAAGCGGGGAACAAAAACGGCGTTGTTGGGCTTTTTAAAGGCCTATCTTCCCTTCGTCAACAAACGTCCGGTGAGTGTCTACGACGGGAACATCACGAGTTATCTCAGCCTTCATGACAATCATGAAAGCCAAGTCTGCTACGTCTTCGTTACGGATAAGATCGACGACAATGGACTGACCGATAGCGAAGGAACCGTTCATACCGACTGTGATTTTCTCGTCCAATCGATCTATCACGGCAGCAGCGTGGAGGAGATGAAGAGATTCATCGTCGCCACGGAAACGATTGTCAATCGGGAGAAGCCGGCCCACACGCGTTACTGCCACAACGTCATTGGCGAAGGTTGGGTCTTGCCGGCGCCTGATCATCAACCTCCGGTCGGGCCGGAACGTTCGCTCCTGAGCGAAACAACCCTTTTGTCTTTGGATTTTACAAGGAAAGTTTAGGAGGGAAGATGTCCAGTTCTATTACCTTTGACCTCGATTACCTAACCCGTCCCCACCATTTTGAGGGGCAATTGGTCCGAGATGTTCACCTGCTCACGGAGCAGGATTACTTGGATTTCTTGCGTACGGTGACCCTTTATTATCTCCATCAGGTTCCGGGCATTCTTCATGGTCTGGATGTTGAGAGGGCCGATAACACTAAGTTCACCGTTTCCGCCGGCATCGGGCATTATAAAAGCACGGATGGCGCTTTTTCAAAGATGAAAGAAGTTTGTCTGATCAAGCCAGTCACTGTGAGGTTGAAAGAGGATCTCGAGGTGACGAGCGGTGGCAGTTACCAGCTGATCGCCAAAACCGTCCCGGATCACAGGTTAAAAGACACCGAGTTCGACGAGTACCACTACAAGACTCAAAAAGTTAAATTTGAAGCCATCGCCCAGGGTACCCCGGTCATCGAGGCTCTCTTCCTCAAGAACTTCACTTATGATGGCCAGACGCTCACGGCCTCTCCCGGTCCCGAGAAGTTGTCGAAAACCGTGCGCAAGATCAATGGCCTAACCGCGGATGCCAACGGTGAAGTCACCTTTGATGGCGATAAGCTTATCCAGATCATTAACACCACGGGGACGACGCTGATTCAGGAGAATCGGACCGCGGCGGTGACTCATGATGAGTTGGTTAGCGCCATCGCGGACCTGAAAGCGGAGCTGACGGAAAGAATCAACGTTTTGCAGACCAAGTTTGTCGACTTGGACACCAAGTTCACCGATTTGAATACGAAGTTCACGGCTTTGGACACGCTGGTTAAGGGCTTTCAATCGCAAATCGATGAGCTCCGGCGTCGGATTCCAAGATTCAAGAGGGGATGATTTATGCCACTATCCGATATTTTAAAACGAAATCTCGAACGCGCAGCCGCGGATATGAAAAGAACCCTTGAGGCCTATGATTCGGCGGCTCGAGCTGCGCGGTCAGCTGATGCCGTCGCCGCCGAGTTATTGGAGAAAGATATTGCGTCTGGGGTCGTGAACTCCAATGTGTGGTCGTCCATCCCCGGGCTCAAGGATCTGCTTGAGATCGACAAACAGAAAAACCTGAGCACGAGAAAAGTGGTCTTTCAGGGCGTCGAGCATGGACGGTATGATCTGGAGATCAGGGCGTGTGTTTATTGCAATGAATTGCTGGACGGAGCCGATCCCAGCCTGGCGTTGCAAGTCCGAGTTGTGATGGACGGGGAGGAGGCTGCCAGCAATACCTTTAAAGTCACCGCGAACCCGAAATCCCTCGCGACCAGCCGGTCGATCATACCGGTTACGTCGGTGGGCTATATCCGCGAGCCCCTTACCATCGGTCCCGCGGGTGTGAAAAAGGACCTTACGGTGACGGCGGAAGTCCTCGGACCCAGCGGAGACGATTTGGGTAAGATCATCATTCAAAGGGAAACGGTCATTGGGTTCCGGCTTTCCTTTATCGGGGACTGATGCAAGCCGGAGCCAAGACCGACTCCGACCCCGCCCGCCGGCGGCCGTCGGCTGAACACAGGGACGCGTCCAAGGAGAGAGTTTTCGTCGCCAGAGAACTCAATGCCAACGAGCGCGTCTTGTATAGCCGCTCTTCCGTGCAGGAGATCAAATCGGTCGAATACGCCAAACGGATCGATCATTTCGAACCTCATGTCTCGGTACCGCGCGCGGAGTTGGAACAGGCCACACCCCGATTTTTGTCTTCCTCCCAAGTCAAAATTATCAGTAACCCGGCCTCTTTTCGCCTCAACAAGAAGGTGAAATCCACCGCCTTCACCTGGCAGAACAATATCTATCTCAGCGCTGAGTTTCAGGACAAATCGGCGGGCGAGCAGGAATACCTCGTCGAGCATGAGAAAGCACATATTCGCCAGAATAAACGAGTCGACAACTCCGACGTGATTCAGCGGGGCTGGTTCTCCGATATCGCCGACTACGCTTTGAAAAAGGCGATGGACTTGGTGATCGATCCTATCCGGAAAAAGGACACGTACCGGTTGCTGATGGGCCTTGTTGGCAAAGATTTCTTCACCGGCGAGACCGTTAAGGTTGAGCCGAAGGAATATATACGACTCGCCTTTAGTTTCATTCCGGGAGGGGCCGAGTATTTTGAAGCTCTTGATCAGTCTGGGATTTTTCAAAAATTCTTTTCGTGGTTCTCGGGCCGTGTTCAGGAGCTCGGTATCAACTGGTCTATGGTTGAAGACCTGATGGTGCGTGTGCTGGAGATTCCTTTCCTCAGTCAAAGCGTCGGGAAATCGATCAGTGATTTCTGGGAGATTGTGAACGTTCCAGTTAGAAAGGTTCTCACATTCCTTGGGGATGTCGGCTACAAGCTGATCGAACTGATCCTGGATGCGTTTCTGCTTTCACCGGCCGGCAAGTGGCTGAGAGCTTTTCTCGATAAGGCAAAGGTCGTGGCGACCGCACTGATTCAGCGCCCGGTCCAATTTATCAAGAACGTTTTTGAAGGCATTAAGCGCGGCTTCACCCAGTTTTTGCAGAACATTCTCAAGCATCTGCTCGGTGGCGTGATCGACTGGCTGCTGGGCGGGCTGACTGAAGACGGCCACCAATTGCAAAAGCCTCTCAGCTTGAGCAGTATCCTGCTTTTTGCCATAGGCGTGATCGGCGTTTCCTACGAGAATTTTCGCAAGATTTTGGTGGCGGAAATCGCCAAGAAGGAAAAGGACAAGGACGGCGCCGAGGACAGAGCTGAGAGAAAAATGCAGATGTTGGAGGAGAACTTCGACCTCATCCAAGCCTACCGCGATAAAGGGATCGTGGGTGTTTGGGAGAAGCTCAAGGAAAAGCTGGTTGAAATGCTGACCGATGTGGTGGACGCCATCGTGAGCGAAGTCAGCGAATATCTGGTGGTCAAAGTCGTCACGCTTGCCGTTGAAAAGGTCCTTGGCCTCCTCTTTCCGGTGACGGCCATTCTCTCGGCCATAAAAACAGTGGTCGATGTGCTCTTTGCGCTTATCGATCAGATTCACAACGCCTTAAAAATTATCGAGGGCATTTTCGCGGCGATTATCGAGATCGCAGCCGGTGCCGTCGGCGCCGCCGCCAACTTTATCGAAAGAACTTTTGCCAAGTTTATTCCCATTGCCATCGCATTCCTCGCTGGCTTCATCGGATTAGGAGGACTTCCGCGCAAAATCAAATCCATCCTGCTCAAGGTGAAAAAGGTTGTGGATAAGGGGATGGGAAAATTAGCTCAGTTTGTGGCCAAGCTGGGCGGGCCCGTGCTCGAAGCGGCTTACAAAGTGGCCGAGAAAGTTCAAGAAGGTGTCGCCAAGGTCAAAGGCTTTGTCGGTTCCTTGCTTTACAAGGAGGACTTCACCGTCGGCTCGGAAAAACACTCCTTCGAACTTATGGGTAACGACAAAGACGCGGTTCTGATCATCAGTAGCGAACCGACCCGGTTCACCGAGCTGGTGGAGAAGGTGGAAGTGCAGGTGAATGGCTCCGATAAAGAAAGAAAGGCCGAAATCCTCAAGATCCTGGAGGATCTGAAGCAAAGGGGGGCTGCCATCGAAAAGAAAGCCATTCAGCGCAAGCCCAAAGAATCGGCTAGAAAATCCAAGGACGGAAAGACCACAAAGGCCGCCGCCAAAGTCTTCAAAAATCCGGCTATTGGAGAACTTATCGCCATTCTCCGAACCAAGGCGGTGGAACTCGATTTCGACGATCTGATCAATGGAGAAGTCGCGGAAAAACTGGAAGAGATGGGCAAAGCATCAGGGGTGGAATTCTTAAGGCATACCGATAAGATTTTAAAGATTGTCGCGCAGATCGAGAAACTCCATGAAGACGTCCGGAAAGGATTTGAGGTCGGCGATTACCGGAAGAAGGCTGAAGAGATCATCGCCGAGAAACTGGAACAATACGTGCCCGCCAAAAAAGACGGAAAGAAAACTGCATCCGCTCACGCGCGCTCAAAGGAGATGCGAGCGCGGGATCTGATTGATAAGCTGATCATCGCAATGGCCGAAAAGGGTCTTAAACACGACGGCTCCTCCTGGGAGATTCATGAGGCGGGATTGGCCCACATCGAAGGAGCGGTGAACACCTATGCGGTGAATCGGACGGCCAATTCCTCTCACAACGCAAAGTACACCAACCTGAAGGTCGAGGCGGACCACAGTCCCCAGGGCGCCATTTTAAAGGCGATCGCTCACATGAAGGTCGTTCGCGGGCGGACGGAGGAGAGGATTACTACTAAAAACGAAAACCAGCTGGAACAGGAGGGCTATACGGTGACCCTCGCAAGGCATCGTCACGCGCTGACAAGAACCTATAAATCGGATGCGGCAAGCACGATCGCGGCTTGTTTCGAAGGCCTTGCAGAGGGACTCAACACCAGATTCAAAGGCGAACTCAATGAGAAGGGAATTGTGAGAGATTCAAGATCGTTTGTTCTGAACCTGAGAGAGAGTCCAACCCCGATGGCGCAAGTGATCTCGGATTTCCGCTCGGAACTCGTCTCCAGGCTCAAAATCGAACGAAATGAGGACCAACGCCACATCACCACACGTATCCTGGGAGAAAAGTGGTGCATCTCTCCCGATCACAAGCGAAGAATCCAAGAAGGTTGCGAAACAATCCAGAAGAAACTGGTTGAGTTTTAACGAAGGCTAAGCCGGGCGCCTGCTGAGGCTAGGCGGCTTCGAAAATGTCATTCAAAAGACTGTGGGTTCTTCTCAGCCAGCCCTCGAGAAAGACGATCTGCGACGGATTGTTTTTGATGATCCGAACATATTCCAGCTGCGCCTCCTGGAAAAATCGGAGACACGTCGCGGTCTCATCGCAGGCGTTGATCGCACTCAGAGTCATCGGGCCGATCTTTCCATCAGCCGCCACGCCGACCGCTTTCTGAATGGTCTTGGCCGCTGAGTAAATACCTTTATTTACGCCCTGGTCGAAAATGAGGGCCGCCAGTTTCGTCTTGGTGACCTTGTCCAGTCCAAGCGGCAGCCAATAAAATTTGTAGTAAATGTCGATTGCCTCGTCTCTCGTAAGATTGCGGACGTCTTCGTCCGAAACGGGAGTTCCCCGATACTGACTGAGAGTTTGCAAAGTGATCCCGAAATTTGTCGGACCGCCGCGATCATCCGGATGGTTGGTGTAACCACCTTCCACTTTCAACACATTCTCCACAGCCTGCCTAAACATCGGAATTCCCCCTTCTCCGAGATGGGTGAGGGTATCTCCTCACACGTACTTTCATATGCTTTCACAAAGTGTCCCCGGTTGAGAAGTCTGGTGAAACAAATGTCACCCGCCCCTCGGCCTTGGCCCCGATCTCGATCTCTCTCGATCTCTCTTGATCTTGACTTCTATAAAAGAGAACCTCCTGTGCGGGTTACCGTCGGTCCACAGGATATCGAGCCCGACCGGACTTATGTCGGCTGACCAAAAGCATTTCATAGAGGCGTGATCGCCATGATAGAGCTATGCACGTGAGCACGTGAGCACGTGAACAGTTCTCCGCACCGCCCCGCGTTCTGACGTCTCTTCCTTGGCTGGGATTTCGAGCTGTTCCTACTGATTGTTGCGTACTGAAGGGCTATGAATGGAGTTGCTGGCGGCGCCCGGGTTTAAGATACCGACACAGCCCAACCCATCATCCAAAATGCCTTTCAACCTATGCCAGTATTCCATTCCAGGTGTCAGTGTGAGGGTGAGGGATTGGGTCGCAAGAGATTCGCTCAATAGGATCAGATTGCGGTCCTCCGGCCGTTTACCTCTGCTCTCGCGCTTAGCTCGCTCAGCAATACGCAGTCCCCATTCCAGTTTCTGCCGCAGAGCCAAGAGGTAAGAGAGCGGGGTTTGTTCCCTGCGATCCAAGGGAATGTTCCAGAGACGTGAAAAATCCTGGGTGAGTTCGTCGAAACTTTTTGTGCCATTGGCGTAGCTGATAATGACGGATGCAAATTCGAGCGCGGTCCAGGCTGGGTGGGAGCGGTCGACCTTTTCGATTCCGGCCTCGCGCATTTTGTTCATGATGGTGGCACGCTCTGCCGCCAAGGTGGTCAGAGCGGACTTCAAACCCCTGTACATGTCGGATTCAGGAGAGATCTGAGCGTCCCAAGCTCTTTGAATCGGATCTATGAATACAGGATCAGTGGGTTGCTGTTCGGCCGGCCTTTGGCTCTTGGTCGATTCAGAATTTCCCGCTTCAACCCTTTCAGTCGGTGCATAAGGCGCGGCCTTGGACGTGCCTTTATCTGGCTCCGAAGCTTTCGCATTCTCTCCCTCCAATTCCGCTATTTCACTATTCACCTTGTCCGAGTTTTGGGTCAAGGGAGCCTCTCCACGGAACGGGGATGACAATCTGGCTATAAATGTGTTGACCGAATCCTGAGCTGCGTCTTTTAGATCATCGAGAAGTGCGCGGCCGAGAGGGCCAAACAAAGATCTTAAGACGAGGCCCCCAATGGTAAATGTATCAGGGCGCGCGACCTGTTTTAATGGGCCGTGGTGAGGTGTTGCATCCACCCAGCTCGATTTCCCGGCTTCATTCCTCATAAACAACACGGCGTGAAGGGGTTCTCCCTCGCGGTAGCGCCTCCCGTTCATCAATAAGACTGTGCGGACTTGCACGAAGATTTTCCGCCCCGCGAGAACCGGTTCGATAACCGATTCTAAAAAGGTATGTGATGGTAAACAATTCCCCACAAAATAGTGATCTTTGGTCACCAGCTTAGAATAGTGATGAGGCTCATGGCCCCCTATCGCGATGGGCTCAGCCGTGGAGTCCACATAATAGGAGCTCTTTGCAAAAACCTGTGCGAGAGAAAGGGGGGATAGAGACGGTTTGTCTTTGATTCGATCGGCAACGACGTTGGCGCGGGCACTGCGGAGCCGAATGTCCACCACGTTGCGCTCCTCAGGCGTGAGGGGCAATGCTGCCAGCTCAGAGACGTCATGGTCCGCCTTATAGTAGGCGCGATAGCGCACGTTTTTGGGTGTCTTGGGCGATGTGAAGCGGATGGCATATCCTTGGTCCCAACCACTTTTCAGGAGCACATAGGCAGTGGGAGGGATAAAACTTCCGTTTTCATCATAAACCTGGAGTCCGGTGAGGACGCTGCCGATGGGCGACAGAAGCGGGAGGATCTTGCTTTCGAGAACAGGTTGCCCCTTGAGGACCATAACTCGTCGGCGACTGAAGAGGTTCAGGCTCGATTTTGCGAAAGTTACCGGTTCGAGGTCTTGTAGTTTTTGCGGGCCGAAAACTGTTACCGGGCTTACGCTCCAAGAGGCCACATGCACGACAATTGGCGCACTAATAAAGCTCAGCCGGTCAGCGGGAACATGAAAAGTGTCAGCTCGGACGATTCCGTCCTCATCGCCACTGAGAGCGTGTGTAAGGGGCTCGTATTGAAGCGGAGCTTTTTCATTCCCGCTCGGCTCTGCGAGCGGGGCGTCCGTTCTTAATTTAACCGGAGCAGCCCGAGCTGATACAGCCGTGCTGTCGGCTTTGGGCTCATACTTGACCCGATAGGATTCACGTTCCCAAAACTCCTTCTTACTCGCATACCGCTCGACGGCGTTTTTAAATGGCGCGGCGATGAGAGATAGATCGGTGAGGCCTGCGGACTGATCTCGCGCGGACAAATAATCAGGGGCATTGCGAGTCAGCCATACGGCCAGCAGACGTAACAATTCGAAACGAGAAAACCCAACCCGGCGCGTATACTCGGCATAGTGGCGATTGAACAAGGGCTTGAACCAGTTGTCGTAAGTTCTCTCTTCAAATTTGGCAAATTCGGAAGGCATTTCCCGGAGCTCTCGACTCGTTCTTTCCTGATCGGCTATGTTAGGAGGGAGACGGGCGAACGGCCGGTGCTTGGCCGCTTCAAAACTACTGAGTTTGAATTCCAAGTCGTCGAGAAGTACGTAGAGTGTTCCGAATGCCTGAGCCCGCAGATGCAAGTCTTGAAACACGAAATCTTGGAAGCGAGGGGGGCTTGTGTCCAAGAAAATGTCTGAGCCCGGCTTTCTTAAAGCTCCGATAACGGAGCGCTCTTCCAATTTCTTACGAAAATGCGCGCTCACAGTGTTCTCTTTGGTGAGGGCATGCCCTTCCAGGTTTGCTCTCCGTACTTGGCCCCTGAGTAAGGAATCCCGTAGTCGATCTTCCGGGAAATAGAAAGGCACCAATTCTGTATTGGGACGCGATGGATCCGCGATGGAAGGATGGCTCCAGCCCCACGAACGATGAGTGGTCCAGTTCAGATGGGCAATACTCTCCCGAGCCGGGTCGTATGCCAGTCTGTATTGTTCTTCAGCTCCGGGAAACGTGCGATGATTTAAGCGTTCATATATTTGCCAATGGTTGGGATCTAAAGAATCACGAAAGTGCTTCAGGAGTTGTTCCTTAAGAGCGACAACCTGCGCGATGTAGTCGATTCGCACGCTATCGCCGTCGTTTGCATGTTGTGGATCCGGGGGACGAGGTCGCCGGTTATTGAGCAATTCCGCGGCCAAGAGTTCCTTATCCCAAAGATCGTGGTAGATTTCCTCCAGTCGCGTATAAGAACGCTCGCCCCGAGTTAGAAGATAATTCGAGCTCGGCCGAGACGGGTTAACGCCATACTGTTGCATGAACACTCTTTCGGCACGAATCCGGGCTCGTTCCAACGGCATTTTGGTCCACTCGGATATTTGGTTCGCCAGCTTTGAGACTGAAGACTCGAGCTCCATCAGTCCCAGCTTCATGTAGGTCGATTGAGATTTAGGTTCATTACGGATGTCAAAACCGTAAGTTGTGACAAAGAGAGCTCGAGCGTGCTGAGTGGCTAGATCCTCAAGCTCGCGCTGCGAGAGCTTGCGTGGAAGATCAGTCAGTTTCGGCGGATCAAGGGCAGACTCTATGATAGCCAAAGCCGTCGTGCGGGCGGTTCTCAGTATCGGCTCTCTTTGTACGAGAGCGGCTAGGTTCTCATCAAATCGGTCGTGCAACCAGATAAGCGATTCGAACACTCTCGTCATAACAAATTGTTTGTCCCTGTCATCGCCTTTGGCGAGCCGGGTTAGGCTCGCGTCTCTGAGTTGGTGAGGATATTCCTCATAGAACCAAGGGCTGTCCAATCTCCATTCGTCGGCTCCGCGCTTGAGGTAGTAATCCGAAAAGAACTTCTCGATCTCAAGGTCCTCCACGATATAGCCGTCCCAAGACATGCGGTCGTTTTCAAAAAGAGGCGTGTAGTCGCGATATTTAGTAAACCCTTCTATTAAAAGTCGCTCCACACCCGCATGCGTCGGTTCCTCGCCGAACAAGGCGCTTACCCCGTCGAGGGCCTCGGTAAGTGGCAAGCGAGTGGGCTCACCGACGGCAAAGGACGGCATGGCCACGCCAAACAGCAATAGGAATCCAGCAAGAGCCCGCATGCCTCTGAATCATGCAAAGTAAAAGCCGGAACCCCGGTGTCAAAGTTTTAAACAGCTGCAAATTGTCCGGACGAAGCTTACGCGTAAAGCACTTTTGTGAACGTCTCGCTCTCAGCGAAACCAAGTGAATTCACTTGCCAACCTTCGGTTTACAGCGGCCCGGTGCAAATCGGAAGGGCACAGTTCGTGGGAATGGAACTTCGGACGGGCTGGCATTGGCTCCGATGCTCCGTACGCCCGATCTGGCGCTGAACGCGTCTTCCTGTCGCTCGACCTCTTATCCGCTGTTCACGTGAACAGTTCTCATCTCTGCTCGGAGATCTTGGATGCGCAGCCTCCAGCCTCTTTTGTCGTATCTTCCGGCTTCATCACGCCAGGAGCCCGATTGTCATTTCACGCTCACCGGCGTGACTCGCAAAGCGAATCGGTTACTTGATCAGAATAGACCCAATTTTGTAGGTGCTGTAGGCGTTCACAGGATCCTGCCAACCAGCCATGTTTTTTTCCGCCAATACCAAATTATCGCGGGATAACCGATGTGACCGAGAACCGCGAATTCAGCCGTGTATTGGCCGCTTGGAATTCCGCCCGGGATGTCGAATTCGATTCTACCACCGGGCGGCCCGAGGGACCAGTGGACCAAATTTCAGCCTACAATGTATCGAGAACTTGGATATCAGCTCAATTTTACAGGCTGTCCATCTATCGAATTGACGGCGTCTAAACTTTCTCAGTAAACGTTTTCCAGTTCGTTTTGAGTTGCAGAGACTATCGTGGCCCCAAGTAATTGAAACGGTACGCGTAAGGACGAATTCCATGAAAATAACCAAATTTGCGAAGATTTTTTTCATTATCATTGCCGTCTGGAGTTTTGTCATGCCGCAATCCAGAGCGCAAGAGAACGGGGTGAGATCCAGTGCGCCAGGGCAGTATGTTCTTCGGGAAGATATGTCGAATGGTCGTGTACGCGTGAGGATTTGCGAGCTGGGTGCATTCGGCGAAATAAACGTCGACAGCTGCTCGGTGGTTGGAAATTCTGATGGATATGATCGCCATGCGTTCGATTCCCATATGGAAACACTGGCCCGGAAAGATATTGAGGATGATCTATTCAGTCGGGCAATCGAATTTTTCAACGCTTTGGGAGGAGATGGATTCAAGACGCTACAGTTGCGGAGGGTAGCCAGAGATCTATTCAATCAGGAACACAAAGTGGATGTCTATTTTGACAGCGGCGTGAGCCGTGCGTTCATTGGTAGACGATTTCCGAATCTTGATACGGCGGATCGGCATCTCTTCTATTGCTATGTGCTGACCGCGCTTAGCGGGATTGGCATGTAGCTCGCGTCTTGTTGAAACCTTCGCCTGCAAAAACAGTCTCGCGAGCGGTACTCGCGTCGAATGCTGACTATTAAGCCATTACGCAGGAGCTGGACCAGCGGCCACGAGTGTGGACCGACGAGCCGGCCACCCCTTCAGGCTCAAGGCGCAGGGCATACAATTCGCGGTGCTTACTTTCGAACTGTTCCCGCGGGCGGCGGCGAGGCATCCTATATTCTAGGTATTGCGCATGCTCCGGTCGACTTCGAAGAATTTCCTGGGGATATCAAAAAGCAAATAGCAAACTCCAAATCCGTAAGTGTTGAACGGGTAATGGCGGAGGACGGTCTCTACGATTATGCCAAAGATCCATTTTCGGCTATGGCTAAAATGGCGGTTTTTGGCGGAACTCCTGTCGGCGAATGGACCCGGCAGAAGCTGATTGAGTATGGCATTCCGTCTGGCGTGGCAGCACGACTGAGCGACCGAGACTGCGGTGCGCTTGAAGTACTCTCACAACCGCAACTACGTCATTGAACAAGGTAAAGATGATCTCAATGCTTATCGATTCGGTCAAATCGGTTCTGAGGAAGAACTCAATAGTCCGCTGGTCGTTTCGCGAAATCTGGCCTGGATGCCGGCAATTTTAATTAGGGTTGAACAAGGACGTGCCTTTTTTGCGGTTGGACAAAGTCATCTCTACGGACAGAACGGCCTTCTTAATTTATTAGCTCGACGCGGATATTCGATACAACCTGTAACAGAGCTTCCAACAAGAACTACCCCCAGGATGGCACCAGCTATCGTACGATAAGCGATCGTCAACCACTAGTTTGAGAGAAAAATACCGGAGGACAACATTGGCAATTTTAGAAAGAATAAATTTTGTTTATGTTAATCCCATTAATAAGACTTACTTTATTGTCCAGCGAGCTTCATAGATCAGTATTTCTAGAACCCAGCTACCTGTCATTATCCTCAAAATGAAGGCAAAGCTATTTGAGCCTAACTCTCACGTAGGGCGGTTCCATCTGAAGCATGAGAACATCCCCGATCCTTGAGGTATTCGATGACCAGTAAGCGTTCCCGACAATTTGAGCTCCGTCATACAGCACGAAATTTCCGTCACTTGGCTGAAACTCCGCATGGCAACCGGCGAGGCAGGATCCTCCGTAGGTTTTAGTGTCCCAAACTGCGTTGCTTGCAGAGAAACTTTCCCCATTATACATCACCAAATTTCCATCGCCTTGCATGACAAGATAACGACCGTCAATTGCCGTACCTACACGGACGAACTGCCCCTGTTTGAGGCTAAGAGATTTGTAGTTGTTAGTGCTCGCCCATAAAATAGACCCGTTGGCAGATAGCACCTTTACGTAAGGCTCAAGTGTAGAAAGTTGCAGAAACTTGCCGGGAAATCCTCCTTTATTCGTTTGGGAATACCAAAGGGGCGTGCTGCCTTGATAGAGTACAAGGTTACCATCGGATTGTAGCGAGAGATGGCAACCCTTATCACGGCAATCCAGGTTGGAACCAGTTGCTAACTCCCAGAGTCGCTCCCCAGTACTTTGGTTCCGCGCAATTAGTTTCCCGTTCTCTAGGAGGGATAATACTACTCCATTGGAATAAGCGCTGGTACCCGAGTTGATTCCCCACGGCGCCGTGAACTTGGCCCGCGCCTGACTGAGGAACGCGTTTAATTTCGCAGAATCAAGAGAAAGCGCAACCACTCGCTGTTGTTCGGCATCATTAAAAATAATCCATTTCCCATCGGGGCTAAAGTGTGGGTGGGCATGATAGGGGTGAACCTTAGCCATCATTGCCGTGTAAAGCACTACTCGCTCACCTGTAGAGGCATTTATGAGAACGATATCCGTTTTTGCAAGTGTGTTTTCATATTGATTAAAACCATTCTGAGTATCCGTAACGATCAGTTTACCATCGCGGCTTACATTCGGATGGAGGTCATTAGGCCCATAGCTTACGAGGCGAGATTTTCCGTCGGTATCTACGACATAGATGCCCTTGTCCTCGCTAAGACTGCTAGCGTAAGCGGCCACTACATGGCCGGCCTTGTGAAAAAGACTTCGCTCATGACCAAAATCAAGAGAGCGCCCATCAGATCCTTGCGCCTGGAATGGGCTTGTTCCGGCGGGCGCTAGTTGCTGATGCCAATTCCAGATGCGGTCTACGGGCGTGAGTTAGCTAACGTTGCAGAAAGAAGCCCAGCTTTCATTGAATGGAAAGAAGTGCGTATGATCAATGGTGTGACCAAATCTCGTGAGTTCTTCCAATGCTCCTGTTTGCGTGTTTATCCTGAGCAAGCGCGACGGGCCCTTGATTAAGCCGTTTACAATTTTCTCCACATTTGTTTCGCCGAAAAGAACGAAACGGCCATCTCGCGTGATATCGGGCTCCGAGGTGCGAAAGCCCGAGGCAGGCGTATATAGCACCTTTTCGGCCGCTAGATTCTTGAGGTCCAGCAAAATAATGGCGCCACTGGGGTATTCGGCTACCGCTGCCAATCCAGTCTCCGAAACTGAATAGTACATTCTTAGGGTTTTCTTGCTGCGGATGAACTTTTGCTCTGCACTAGCCAAATCAAAGCTGACCAAGTTCTTGTTGGTAACTCTGCCGTCGGTGCCGTATATTGACTGAGCAACTACTATGGAATTGCTGTGACTGGGATAAAAGCCATTGGAGTGAGTATAAGTAAACCAGCTGTTCAATGGGCCAAGAACCACTTTTTGCACGATCGCACTTCGCGTCTGTCCACCTTCAGCGGTTGGCAGCACTGCAACAAGAGCCGTGTACGTGAAGACGATGACCAACGAAAATCTGCTCTTTATTATCTGCACGACTGACCCCCCTGCTCGCAACACTTCCGCACTGAATGAATACTGCATTCCATGTATTCCTCAAATTCAAGCCACATTAAAAAGTAAGATAAGCAAAAAGAGGGCCGCTTTGCTGTATCATTATGTATCTGGCAATATTACGGAGATGAAGGGCGCCCAAGGGATCCAAATAAAATTGCCTACGACTTAAACAATGTCTACGACGATAACAGTGTTTCATTATTGGAATAACACTTTATTGGAATGTCAAACCTGGAAATGCGTCTAATTTCTTTATAGTTAACTAATTTTATTTAGCACCTGCGTTGCCAATGACACGAGCTTTTAGCTAGCTTGCCGCCCGGCAGAGTGCTGGATTTCTGGCGCGGTGGCAACCCCTCGATTAGATTCGGCCGCTTTCCTGACCATATCCCCGCATTAAAGCTTATCAGGTGATCGCTTTGGCTTGATTCGGCAGCCCGGGCTTGCTTCCACCCAGTCGGGCTTCTCCTTGAGCAGTCGAGCGAGGCCCCGTCCGCGGTAAACAAATTCTGTGCTCAAGACCCGCGGTCTCATTCCAACGATGTGAAGAACTTTCACGAGATTCTTGAGTTCCGGATTACCTGACTTAGAAAGCATACGATAAGCATCACCCGACTGATTCGGGTAGCCCGCGCTGCCCAGGAGATTCCAAGCGCTTTAATCACATGCAACAGCCCTGCCCGGAGTATTACGACAGTTCCGTGTCACCCTGTTCAATACAGAGCTTTTCGAGCAGGAACTTTGGACGCTCACCGATCATGGCTTTGAGGTCTTCTTGATGGATCGGGATGACATCAAAGAGTGCTGTCACCGCGTTCATCTCCGATTTTTTTCCCAATGCAATCATCGTGGCCGATAAGTTCCACGTGCTCAGGCTGACTAATCTGCTGATCAACAAGGCTCGAATAGAGATCATAGGAGATAAGAGAAAAAAGCCCTGTGCGCAGACTGTTGCTCAAAAATAGGTATAACTTAAAGTACTACGAGCGAAATGCCTTCGATGTGTGGCTCACACAATATCCAAAGCTCAAAGAGATTTACTGGTACAAAGAAGCGTTACACCGACTTTACCGAACACGCGGAGCAAACAAGGCGGCGCGGGCATTTACGAGACTGACGGATCAAATGGGACTGTCGAAACTGAAGGAAATCAAAAAGCTGAGGAAAACTTTGATGAAGTGGCGCAAGGAAATTTTAAATTACTTTTCGACGGGATTGACGAACGGAGCAAAACTGAAGGCTACAACCGGCTCGCAAAGCTCTATCAATACAGAGCTTTTGCGTTCAGGAACTTTTTTAACTACAGGCTTCGACTGCTAAATGCATGAAAGAACGGCGACCCGCGCGCGCCGGAGGCGCTGCGCGGACTTTCAGCAACATAAGCTACCAAAATCTTGTGATTTAGGATAACCAACCGTCGATCCTCGGAAGCTAAAAAGGCCGAACTACGTCTGGCCTACATCACCCTGTGTAACATCTCGATTATTAGGTCGACAAAGAACGTGGCTGGTTGGGCGCTCAAAGGACTTTATGTATGAGGGTGCAATACCCCTCGATGAGCAAATTTTGCAGATGTGCAGCCCTTCTCATGTCTTCCGGGGATTTATTACTCACGGGAGGTGCATACCATGCATGCAATCAGAACCGACGTTGCCGGAGTGGACGTCCACAAGCAGATCCTGGCGATCACCATTTTGAAGGGTGATGCGGACAAGGAGGCAAAGGCCGAACAATTCGAGTGCGGTACGTTCACTGAGGATTTAATGGCAATGGCTGTTATTCTCAAGGAGCGCGGGGTTCAGGATGTGGCTATGGAGAGCACCGGGGTTTATTGGAAGCCCGTTTACAACGTGTGGTCCAAGATGGGGATCAAGTGTACGGTTGGCAACGCCAGAACGATGAGGAACGTGCCTGGAAGGAAAACCGACATGAACGACTCCCACTGGATCGCGCAGTTGCACAGGTTCGGGTTGATCAGAGCCTCATTTATCCCGGAGGATAAGTTCCAACAATTACGATTATTGAGCCGCCATCGCACGAACCTGACTGACGACATTGCGCGCGTCAAAAACAGAGTTCAGAGGATCCTTGAGGATGGGAATATCAAACTCGGCTCAGTGGTTTCAGATGTTTTTGGTGTGGCAGGGCAGAAGGTGCTCAGACTCCTGGCCGAGGGTACGACCCGGGCGGACGTCTTAGCGGCGGCGGTGACCACCAATATCAAAAGGAAAGGAGAAATCAAAAAATCCCTCACAAACTGTTTTACGATGAATCATATTTTTCTGATCAATGAGTTGATGCAACAATACGATGACCTCAAGGCGCGAGTACTGGAAGTTGATCGCAAACTGGCCGTTGACGTGACACCCTATGCGCACCTGATCGATGAGCTTCGAAAAATCCCAGGTATCGACATGACTCTGGCAGTTGGCATAATCGCCGAAGCTACCAATGACGTGTCAAACTTCGCGGACGAGCGGAAGTTCGCGGCCTGGGCCGGCGTTGCCGCTGGCAACAATGAATCCGCGGGTAAAAAAAAAGATCAAGGTGTCGAGACGGCTCGCCGCATTTTAGAAAACTCCTTATCCAGGCTGCTCACGGAGCCAAACTCAAACGGGGTTCGTTTTATCGGGCAAAGTACAACAAATGGAAGTTTTCACTAGGCTCTGCAAATAAAGCGAAAGTGGCCGTTGCAAACCGAATCGCCCGGGCCATTTACAAGATTCTAGCCGGAGACAAATACAAAGAGCTTGGGTACATGCGCGGCGATCCCAAAGAGCACAAGATCAAACTCCTCATCAAGCAGCTCAAAAATTTGGGCGTGGACGTCCATCATCACAATCATCAACTCATTACCTCAGTCAGAAAGGTCAACGTGGACATTACAGGGATAACGCTGAACTGATTGGACACAAAATTTTTATGTTCTGAGGTGCGGCTAACGCCGCAAATGGATCGGTCCGCGTTTTTTACGCTATTGGCTTATTGAGCAACTGAGACTTTGGACAAAGTTCCACCATCGAGTGAGTAGAGCCGTAGAGCTGTTATTGCTTCAGTTTTTCGGATTGCTCGCCACTTCTCGATTTCCTTAAGAAGCGGTCTCCAAATTTGGTAGGGCCTCCAGGGATTGGCTAGGCCCTTCCAAGTAGCAGTAACTATTTTGCAATTCTTGTTTAACCAATAACTTAGGACTCCATGACTTCCACTGTTATCCACTGACTTTCACCGATTTCTACACTGAGGGGGACCAAACGGGACCAACTCTACTCTTCTCGGAGTCGCATGTGAAAGCCGAAGGCTGAGGAGTATTGCGAAATAAATGGTGCGGGGCATCCCGATTGACACTTCCTATTTTTAGACCACAATTGAGGGAAAGAAATAGGAAGGGGGAATTGTTTGGCCCTAGTTCACAAGAAAACAAACGCAATACGAACGCAACTAGATAAGCTCGGTCTGTCGATTGAGATTCTCAGTGAAACGATCCGAAGGAGCGAACTTCGGAGGCGTCAGTTCAGCGGTCTACATCCTAGAATAGTTGCGGGAATCGTATGTTGGGGAGAGAAGATAGCCGCACTTCGAGACATGCTCTCACCCGCTGGTTGGATCTACGACGAGAGCGGTGGTCTCCCAAAGGTTATCAGCCCTGATGGCAAAGTTGCAATCGGCGCATTATCAGGTGATGAGTGTACCGGTAATTCAAGTAAAGACCCGCGATCACGGTATAAGAGAGGCAGCCAGACGGTTCAGTTGGTCTATAACAATAGGCAGCAACTTGCCTGGTCGGACAGGGAACTGGGAATTGAGCCCACTTCGCTGGAAGCCAGAAAGTTCCAGATGTGGGTTTTGGTCACCTATAGTGATGGTGATTTGGTTAGAGCCGAGGTAAGTATGCCCACCTTTATCGGCGACAATGGTCACGTTGAAGACTTCAGCGAAAGAATTATACTTCCTGTGGTTAATCTCAGTGACGATTTGCCACCGCCGAACAAAGTCCAGTTTACTGACGATCCAATTGTTGACGTCAGGAGGAAAAGCTAGCGTGGGGTTATGAAGTTTAATCCACATCGGTTATCACTTGCACGACGCCGACGAGGGCTGAATAAGAAGACGCTTGCCAGTTTAATTGGGGTCTGCCCTCGCACCGTTGTTGATTACGAGCGAGAAGAGGGGATTGATCCGTCTACAGAAATTTTATCCAAGATAGCCAAAGAGCTAGATTTCCCTGTCGAGTTCTTCTTTGCTGAAAGCCTGGATGAGCCATGTCTTGACGGTGTTAGCTTTCGCGCATTCTCCAATCTGACTGCAAAGTACAGGGATGCATCTCTTTCGGCGAGCGTAATTGCGACATCGTTGAATGACTGGATAGAGAGCCGCTACGATCTGCCCGCTCCCAGAATTCCTGATTTGCGTGGAGAAGAGCCGGAAGCTGCCGCCGAAGCTGTTCGTATTGAGTGGGGCCTAGGGAATGCGGCGATCAAGAATCTCGTGCATCAACTTGAATCAAATGGGGTGCGAATTTTCTCACTTCCCAAAGATTCTCAGAGACTAGATGCCTTCTGTTTTTGGAGGACGGAGACTCCATTTATCTTTCTGAACACGAGTAAGTCGTCCGAGAGAAGCCGATTTGATGCTGCACATGAACTTGCGCATTTAGTTCTTCACCGCCACGGCCAAATTCAGGGTCGAGAGGTTGAAACCGAAGCGGACCGGTTTGCATCTGCCTTTCTTATGCCGAAGGAGAGCGTGTTGTCAGTTGCTCCTAGCTTCATCACGCTGGAGACTCTGATTAAAATGAAAAGGTTATGGAACGTGTCTGTGGCTGCACTCAATCACAGGATACATACATTGAAGATAACCTCCGATTGGCATTACCGGCAGCTTTGTATTCAAATATCTGAACGAGGCTTTAGAAAGAAAGAGCCCTTGGGAGGAGTCCACGAGACATCAAAGATCTTACAGATCGTTCTTTCGGACTTGAGGAAGGAAGGTATTTCCCGTTCGCAAATTGCTAAGGAGCTACATATCTACTCCAACGAACTAAATTCCTATTTATTTGGCCTGGTAATTTCTACTTTGGACGGTGGGGGCTCATCAGGGAGAAGTCGTGCTAGTTTGCGCCTGCTCGATAGTATGGACTCAGAGGCAAGCGGGTAATCTCTTGCAAAATCTAATACTGTTAACGACCTGGTTGGGAAACCCCTTATGTCTTCCAGTCTGGAATTGCGCTCTACGCGGGCAGGAGAGTTCCTCTTACTTGAGACTGTGAATGACGTTTACTCAACTTTAAACCTCTTTCGAATGCCTAGTAAGAGGAGGAACCAATAAATAGAGCATAGAACGGCGTGTGCCAGCAAGATCGCGTTCGCCAAAAACGATTTTGTGGCAAAGATATCATTCGCCCTAAACAATCCAAGCGGGCCCAACGAGTGTGCGAGGGTCTCGAAGATAGCTCGTTGCTCTCTTGACCAATCCTTCGCTGTTTGAAACCAAACGTCTGCCGAGGCTGGGCTATCAACTATGTACTCAAGCGTATTCCAATAGTTGATGAGTCCAAAAACCAGGATTGACTGCCCTAATACAAACCAGAGCGGTCTACTAATCGACCGACCGAAGTCGCTCACGATCCAATAAAGACGACCAACTACATACTCCATGGAGTAGCGCGGTGCCGACAATGTATAGGACTGCAACTCTAACGAGCCGAACAGCCTTTCTTGCCGCTCGTTGTCCTTTTCTTTGGAGAGCGCTTTAAGCCTGCTGTAATAGTGGCTAGTACCGCCACCTACGTCTTTAAACTGACAATGCTCGAACACAAAGAATGAGCTTACTTTTGCGTTTGAAAAGGATGGTGGTTTAAAAAATACACAGTTTAAAGCAGAAAAATGAGCGTCTAAAATTGCGTAGTCACAGTCAAGAATTTCCACCGATGAATCACGTATCTCTATATCGGAAATCCAGTGTGTCTGTCGGAATGCAAGATAGCCAGTAATTGCGCAATGATGTAAGATCAGTGTTGGTGTCAATACTCCCCCTGTATTAGAAGGGAACGCCAGAGTGTCACAAACGAGATGTTTAACCGTGAGGGAGCCTCGGCCTTGTGGTCTTGAAATAATCACTTGGTCAGCCTTGCAGTGCTCAATATTCAACGTACTTTTTGGCTCAGTTATCGTCACTTGGTGAATTTCAATCGTTTTAGCGACGACTTTCTCAAAGACGGCTGAAACACGAAATGTGCCGACGATCCGTAAGGTCCCAGATTCCCCATCTTCAAATTCAAGTCTACGAACCTTCAACCGCGCACTGAAATCCCCATTGAAGTCGATCTGCTTCTCGAGTACCAATCCGTCAATTGTGATAGGAGCGGTCACTCGCCCCATTTCAATCTGTGATATCGCTCCCCTAACAACAACATCCGTTAGAGCAAATCTCTCCTCCACACTATGCGTAGTTACTAGCTGAAGTGGATTAAACCATAACGTTGAACACGTTAGGAAGATTTCTTTGATCTTTACCGGGACCTGAGTCCACTTAACCTCCTTGAGAAAGATTCCGGTAATCGTGACTTTTGTGAGGTGCGCGGAGGGAGGGCAGTCTAAGAATCTAATGCTTGAGCCAGTGACGGAGGTGTTCTGACCAATGAATTCTAAATGGCAGCCAGGCTCAAAGGTACATCTTTCAAAAACGAAGTCCTCGCAGAAGTCATGAGAGAGAACAGTTTTCGAATAGGGTCCGAACACGCATGAAGTAAATTTCAGTTTGCTGACTCGTACGTTCCCAATAAGGTTTACTTCACCTCGAAATGTACTTGTTTGGAATCTTACGTCTGACACATCTTCCAGTAGCCGGAGAGTGAGCGCTGAATCTATATCCATACGCTTGAAGGCGATCTGCCTCTTTGCAAGGTCAGTGTAAACTGGCGCTAATTCGACTTCAGGTGCGCCATATCTAATCTGCTCCATGAGTGTTGACAGGGAATTTTCCATTTAAAATACTATAATCAATATTTAGTTAGGTGGAAGATCTACTGACATTATTTGATGCGGCACGAAGTGAATTAGTTCGAAGTGTACGTAACACTATTAATTAGGAGACCTTGGGGGGTAAGTTATGTCAAGCAAGGTATGTCCTAGGTGCAGGCTTACGAACCCGGCTAGCGCAGCGGCCTGTGACTGTGGATTCTCTTTTGTGACTGACAACGAGTCGCTTAGCAAATTACCCTCCAGCTCACGGGCTGCCGCTCAACAGGCTGACTCTGGATCCGATTTCATGACCGGCCTGAGTGTTATTGTCTCAATTGTGGTTACTTCTATCGTTTATACTCTAGTAACTCGACTGGGGCTGTGGATTTTTCTTATATGGGCATTTACAAGGCAGCTAGACAGGGATCCTGGCTTAATCGAGTACGTCTTTGCTGGTCTAGCGGCGTCCTCGATCTGTGGGTTCATGCTGACCCTAGAGCAGGCAGCGTTGAAATACATTCGTTCGTAGGAGCGACCAAGAACGGCATCTTTCAATAAGGAGGGTGGAAATGTCACGAGCAGGCCGGAATTACTTTACTTATGTAACCATTGAGAAAAGCGATGGAAGCGAGCGAATTCAAGTGCGTCAAGTGGGATTGACTATAGAAGAGGCTAATAACGCCGCGATCGTTTATAGCACCGTAGCTGATCCCCGAGTCCTGTCTGCTCGCCTTGATTCTCTTACGCAATGGCTATCAGAAGACAGGATCGAACCACCAGGCCCAGATTGTTCAGTTCTGGAGGAGAGCGAAGGTGATCCGTGCCGGTATATGGTCTTATCGAGCGGTCGGCCCCTCCACCAGGCAGTCATGGATTGCATCGACAGTCCCCGGCGAATGTATGTAAGTGATGATGTGATCATCCGATTGAGGGAGGACGGATTAATTATACCGTAGTGCCGTATATCCGCTTCTGAAATGGGATACCTATCCCTATTCTCGTTGGAGACAGTGAGGCTTCGGCTCTGACAAAACACTAGCATTCAGACATATCCAACATGTAATTAATGTCTTCCTTGGTTAGCAACTTCCCTGCTTTTCTCTTGTTTACGCTTGGAACACAAGGTCACGGGTCTTTCGACTAAAATCCGCCCGTCGATAAAAGAGACGCTCAAAAAAAGAAGCACTGGCAAAAAAGGAGTTGAGTAGGCTTGTGGAACAAATACTCGTCGATTTCTGCGACTGGCTCAATAACCAGGGACGATGAGGTGGGAGTGTTTTGGAAGACTACAACTAAGTTTGGCCTGAACGTTCCTTTCTGCAATGAGAGCCGAGATGAGAGCGAACTTGATTCTAACGGCATAAATGAATGTGAAATAGCCAGGCGGGGTGTAGGGGGTGTGAGTCACTACCTGCGTTTCAGGTGATAGAGTTCAAAATTGAAAATCGACAATTCCAAAATCATGACATCATTTCCTCTGTGTTCTGGAAATTCTCCATGTTTGGAAAGTGACATGATATTTGTTGAGCCTTGTACGTGAAGATAAGCTCAGTTGAGTCGGCCTGCCGATTGCTAATAAGTCGGCTAGGAGGATCTGAATGGATTTCTGGGTAGAGTTAGCGAATCGTGAATTGGTTGAGAAGATTAAATTGTTGTTGGTGGACGCCCCTGCAGGGCCCCAGAGCGATTACATTATTAACGATTTCCGATGGGTGTCCGAGACCCGCCTGGGAGTTGGCCACAGTAATACTCTAGCGGATATCTTTTTATTTCTGCACCCGCACCTGAGCGAGATGGAGAGCGCAAGTGTGAAAAAGCAATTCATTGCCGGGCTTCAAGGGATGGCTTCTCGCACAAGGAAAGACTGGAAAAAAGAGTCATGTCAGCATGCGATAGAGATGATAAAGAGGGGCGAGACAATTCTCGATAGTTGGGCGAAGTTATCGGAAGTAGGTAAAGTGACGCTGAGTTGAGCGGAAAAGTGCAGCCGTCCGAGGCCTACTTTGGCACACACAATGCTCCTATTGGTCTCCGATATCTATATCTAATTTATTAGCTGGAGTGCGTTGCTGAAGCTTCTGCCGGCCAAGGTTCTCTTCACGAATTTTAGCCGATTCATTGACGGCTTCATCGTATTGATTATCGTAGGATACTTTCAACACAATTCCAGGAATGATGTACGCCACGTATCCTATGCCGGTCCAGATCTTCTTCTGGCGGATATTCTGGTTGTATCTGAGCTTTGGTGTAGCCTCTGCCTTCAGGTTCTCAATTTCCGATTTGTCTTCATCAGTGGCGGGCAGACGACATTGTCGAAATTCTCCGTAGCTATGGCCAGTCGAGGATACGCGCGCCGAGTGCGATGAATTGGTTGACGTTACCGTTGCAAAGCCCACCGAGGTACCATAGCCAGTGTCTACGCCAACAAGTTTGAGATCGCGAATAGCACATGATTCTTTATCAGTCAGGGGGATTGCAGTCGCGCATCCTATCAATCCGAAACATGAGATCAGTCCGAGCATTGCTTTCATCGGGACAGGCCTCCCTCTCTGCGCAAGATGCGCTAAGTTTCTTATCGGCTTGTTGTCCGAATGAATAAGATCAAAAGTGCTCATCCTCAGTTTTTACCGGAACACAATAAACTATTTCTAATTAATGCTAATATTGCGTCACTTTGGTTCAACTAAGGCTGAAGTTGGATTCAAAAAATCTTGAACCCAACCTCGATTGGAAATCTTGTCGTTTAGTCAGATTTTGCCGAGCCTGTCGGACCTATCAACCGGATAAGATACCAGACAACCAAACATGTTCCCTGTCGATTTAGGGCGGAAGGTCTGCCGTAATAGGATGAACAGGTGGCGGTGCTTCGTCGTTCTCCTCGTCGTCATTCAACAATTTTTTGTATTGCTCAATTACGCTCGGTACGCAACCGTCCAAAATGAAGTATTGCTCGTGTTCTGATGCATAGGCATTAAACGCGTCAATCGCAAATGCATCGTCAGCACTCCACGAAGATCCATCAACTTCTTTCACTATCTGAACCTTAACTGGGAGCGCGGGATTCTCTCCCTTGAGTCGTTCTCTTAACTGTCCAACGGTTAGTGTTTCACGCAAGACCGGCCGAATCTCTTCGTAATCATCACCCATATTTTGTTTATAGGCGTCGATTATGCCTTCGATTTTGTCTCCTGAAAGCCCACTAGTGGCAGGTTGATCCGTTCCGTTCCGCTGCTCCTTAGCCCTTTCGTTCGTCAGGACCCTGCGAATGTCTAACGGGAAGCCCATGTACTTAGTCAGGTACATGTGTTCAGTCTTTGGAATACTCTTAAAGAGTAACTTTCTCATGAGGAATCTAAACAGAGATCGGGGATCTGAATCAGGGACATATTTCAGGACGCCTTCGATTTTTTGCATCGGTTCTGTATCCACGACAAAGACTGAAGTTTGGTTCCTAAAATGATTTATAAGATGCCAGAACATCACTGCGGGAATTGGTGTCAGCCAAAGGGAGGAATCTATTATTTCAGTGTGGTCTACCGCCATCAAAGTTTCTGGTTCAGAGTCCCAGAGGTCTTTTCTTATGTCTTCCCTAATCGGTTCGTCAAAATCTTCGGGATCTGTATCGATCTGGAATACACTCTCATACATAGCGGCTAATTGAGAATCTTGACTATCACAGATCTCCCAGATGAGTTGATCGTGATCTCGGGCACTCTCGAGATCGAGTATCCGAGCGTTGATTTTACCAACAAGGCCTTCTATGCCAGCTTCATCGACGGTATATGCCTCGAGGCTCACATCTGTTATATATGATTCTACATCCCGATCCTCTTCGGACTGAAGAGTATGCCGCGAAATTGAAAACTCGATCCGCATTGAATCCAGAATGGTCTTCCATTCGGACATAGGTCCTCCTTCACTAGCCTAATTAATAAGGTCGTGAAGACTCTGTGCAATTTCATGGCCAAGTTCTTCTGGCGGATTTATGCGGTATCGGGATAAGTGTGCCTAGGTAGGAATGTATTCACTAAATACGTGTGGGCAATATATTCCTGTCCACAAATCCCTGTCCACAAATGTGCGAAGAGTTTTTCGGAGTCGAGTCACTTATGCGAAACGACGAATGCAGACGCCATTCTCCCAATACACCTTGACCACCCTCGGAACCGGCTTTGTCCGCTTTGGTCTGATTCGTATTTCCTTAAGCTTACTTGGAACCAGCTTCTCAAATCGCTCATGGTCTATGTCGACCCGCTCCCTCTTGTTATAGAAATCTCGGGCACAGGCGTTGTGTTCATTATAGATTTGACGCCTTAGACTGGGGGAAAGTTTCTTCGCGTTTCGAAGATCGCAGCCGTAAAAATGACCAACAAAGGCCCTAAGGAATTTAAATGCCTTTGGGTCGAGTTCATGTACATAGTCCATGTCCACACGGTCCCAACATGCGGGACGAGCTCGGAATCCGAGGCGGTTGGTAAAGTACCCATTCAAGAATATCCAAATCATCTGGCTCTCTTTCTCCGGATGCGTTTGCTCGCCCCCTCAAGCCTCCTCAGACGGCTGGCCTTGACATGGAAGCGGACTAGGACCGTCTCCGGTGTGACTCCGGCCCCTAACTCATCAGTTGCTACCGCTATCAGATACTTCAATGCTTCTAGGTAGCCACTCAGCTTAAAGATGTCTTCAAAGTCACCGTCCACCATTTCTGATTCCTCAATTTGCGGCACGAGTGCCAACTTTCGTATCGGCGGATGGATATGAAGATTTAGATAAAATACGTTCGTAAACGTACATATGTTCGTACATTCAGACAGACATACACGATTTTTGTACACAAATTATGTACACGATTAGGGACACGATCAGGGGTATAGTCAGATATTTAAACGGATATTCATTAAGATATAAGGGTGTAATACATTTATTGGGTTAAATATATTATGATTATATTATGTCTGTATTATCAGGGAGTGATCGTCCTACCGGGTTCCCTTTTTTCTTGTTCGGGCTATTATGTTCTTAATCGCTGAATCAGAGACGCCGTAGTAGGCGGCAATATCGCGAATCTTTGCCCCTCTCTTCCGTCGAGCGATTACAGCTTTGGCGTCGATGGTTGGAGGTCTGCCCAGTCGTTTACCCTTTGCCTTGGCGTTTCTGAGTCCCGAGACCGTCCGCTCCCTGATTAACTCTGCTTCGAACTGACCGAACGCTCCCAGTATGTTGAACATGAGACGTCCAGCACTTGTAGTCAGGTCAATATGGTCCCTAATGGAGACAAACTCTACATCGAGATCAATCAACTCCTGAAGTGTCACTATTAAATCCCTAAGGGACCTTGCCATGCGATCGATTTTGAAGACTACGACCCGATCGAATGTCTTCGCGTGAGCGTCTTTCATCAGTTTTTGAAAGGCAGGGCGGTTTGTGGTTGTGCCACTTTTTTGGTCTTCGTAAATGGCAGTAACCGCCCAACCCCGGCTAGAGCAGTAAGCCAGAAGTTCTCGTTTTTGAGCCTCGTTTGACTGGTCTAGAGTGGAGACTCTGCAGTACAAGACCACTCGAGGCCGCTTGGTCTTAATTGTCACCATGTTTGCTATTGCGAGTAGCTCGCCTACTTCTTATGGTAGTAACCACCCAGTCATACCATTCTTGAGCGATCCGTTGCTCTTCGGGCGTTAACTTCTTAAACGGTTCCGACTTTGGTACTGGATAAGTCTTGAATTTGATCGCTCTATCTAGCTGCAAAAGTTTTTCTGGCCATTCTCGTCGTTTTTGTCGAGCGGTTGAAGACATCTTTTCACGTACAGTCATTACTCTTCTCCTTGTTAGTTTAGGTTTGGATCACTCAGCGCTTCCTACTTGATAACCGGAAGTCCACACCGCTTTGAACGGGCGGCGTCCTTCTCAAACCATTCCAAAGCGGCTTGTTGTTCTTGCTCTGACATTTGATTGAATGCATCGGAGTCTGGTGCCGGGTAGTAGGCTATATTTTCCGTCATGCTCTCAACTATCGTTGCCTCAATTCGCCGGACTTCTTCTGAAGTGGTTGGAATTGACTCCGACTTCCGGGAATACTTCATATCGAACCGATCTATTTGTCTGGCAGCCTTCTGATAATCATCCAGCGCCTTGCGCATCTTTGCAGCAAACGTCTTATCGTCAAGATCTCTGTTATAGATGCCGGTGAGGACCACCGATTCGAGCCATTGTTCTCTGAAGAACGCTAAAGTGTCTTCTTGGTCTTGTGACGAGAGCGCCTTAAATACCTTGGGATCGGTATTGCGATGGAACCTAAAGAAGCGAGAAAATCTGCGACTAACACTATAGGAAAGCTTCTTTAACTCTAGTTTCTGAGATCTCGTCTGCTTACGTGCTACTGACATGACATCCTCCTTAGTTAATGGGTCAAATACATGACCGGTTAATTGTTACAGGTCGATATTCTTCGATAACCTGCGCCGAAATGAATTATTTGGCGGCGTTGTTCTCGGTATTCAGCGTAGGCCTCACGGATCTCCCTCGCGAGAGTTTTGTCGTCCTTATCTCTGTATAGATCGGCCGTCAGGATGAAGTACTCTTGAGCGTCTTTGATGAAGGACTCTAGAGCCAGATATTGCTCCTCTACCGAGAGTGTTTTGAACACCTTAGCCTTCTTTGCTGGGAGGAATTTAAGTCTCCGGCTCATGCTTCTTCTGAGAAGCCCGTCAAACATGGATCTAATGGCTTCCTCCTCTTCGAGGCTCGGGCGGCCCCCTCTTTGCTTGTTCGGAGATTTCTCCTTACGTGCCATTATTTCTCCTCCTCTTTAGGTTTAGGTTGGTAGTTCTCAATCACGAGCGCTTTGAACGGGCAGATTGCTTTTTGAACCACTTCAAAGCTTCTCGTTGTCGTTTATTAGTCAATCGGTCAAACGCCTTGGTCCCAGGCGGGGGGAGGATACTCAGATCGTCACTCAGCCCTTCTTTCGCACGTAGTTCGCGCTCAATTGTTGGCCCATACAGAGTCCCCTGTAGGACCTCTTCCCACGGAATGGGAAACAGCTTGTTCTGTTGGACCTTCTTTGAGGCGGTTCGAGCATTCTTCTTACGTCCAGCCATTTGCTACCTCCTTCTTAGGCTGATTTTGAGATCTTCAGGAGGTGCCCGGTGCAAGATGGTTGCGTGTTGATAGTCCTAGTTTACTCTAAATTACTGCGTGGCACCATCGGAAATGAATTCAAATTGAATTCGATATGAATTCGTCTATATTAATTTCTATGCGCAGAGTGTTCAGACGAGCGACAGAGATGGCCCAGAAGGATACTAGAGTACCTATCGCATTCAGAGTGCCTCAGTATGTGAAAAAGGCTCTTGAGAAAGAAGCTAAGCGAGGAAAGCTAACTGTTGGTGAAGTAGCGGAGCAGGTTCTGATAGACTATTGTCGATGGCTGGAGGATCAGGAGGATAAATGAACATACTCGTTGTGCCTCTACTGATAATGGGATCGCTTTCTACAGGGTGTGCGATAGGCCGATGTAAGAATTCAAAGCATGAGACGCAGGCGAAAGCGGTTGAGGTTGAACTTGCTAAGAGACTCGTGTTCCCTGGAAGCCCGGAAGAGCTTGCGAAGCTTCGTAGGGAAGCCACCAACGCTGGACTCAACTCAAACCCATACATATACGCTGAGAATACCGCCGTTTATGCTACTCGCAATGCGGACTTCCTTGGATCGTGTCTCTCAAATGGAAATAGCGAAAAGAAATGCCAGGAGCTTTATCGAGGAGAGATTGAACAGGTCATGGCTATGTTCCGCCTTCAGTATGAGCATGGTGACTGGACTCGTCTTTCCGACCTTATGAAAGCATACCCCGACAAATACAACAATTTGCCGGCGGTCGAGGTTCATCTCCTAAAGACTCACAATGACCTGGTTCTTGGTGCCATTGAAAAGAACAACCAGCAGGCCCTTGCTAACCCCAAAAATGAGCGCAGGGGATTCTGGCAGCGTTTTTTTAAGGGATTCTCAGAGGGTGTTAATAGCGGCAGTCAACAGCGTCGGATATCATGCACCTCAACTCAGACTGGGGCGTTCATCAATTCAACTTGCCGTGAACGATAGAAGTCCGCACTTGGGGGACATTATCCTACTGGTTGGTCGCCCCGACTGTTGCTCAAACCTCATTAGATTCGTTCAGAAGGCAATTTCTTGCGTGTTCAAGGGGGGTGGCTACCTGACCCCTCGGGACTGGATTTGCGCTCGAGAATTTGCCATTTCGTGAATTTCAGACTCCTGATTTCAGGTACTTAGAAGATCGAATTTTGAGGTAATTAGAGGTCCCGGACTTTTGTTGGGCACTGTATCCTTTAACGGTATGTTTAGTGCCCTGATCAAAGAGGAGTCGACCCGAAAAAGCTGTAGAGGTCAGAGTTTTTAAAACGGCATTCTGATTTGTACCCCGGGGAGGGGGTGTCGGGGATCCTTGGGTTCTCCGACTAGCTAAGAATTTATGGTTAGGCGGGACCTAAAGTGCAACGTATATGGGGGCAAGAGGCCGTCGACGTTTTCCTTTATGGGCTGGATACAGGTGCGAAAGCGAGTTGCATCGTTGTCCCGGTAAGAATGCATCGCATTCACTCCAATATATGAGCTTTGAAGTTGACCATCGGCGAAAGGCTGGAGAACATCTTTTGACCACGTTCCAACTCTCCCCAGATTTCCGGTAACTGGCTCGTAGGGGAAGGGTATTTCTCCTGCGAAATATCGTGTACATCTGCATGCCGGTTTGCGTGTACTAACCAAGGAGGGAACATGGAACGTGGAGGTTCCAATGAGGATGCGTCCTCTCCTGAACCCCCGAGTAAATCCGATGGAAGGAGCATCTCAGGGGCTAGGAGGGGCGCTGTATCGCTCATCACTAGCATAGGGTTTCTAATCTTATGCGCTCTCGATAAAGCTCAGATAAACGTCAATATCTGGTTTTAAAGAGAGTTCGAGGGGGGAACTTCGAAAGAGTTCTCTCCTCTTTTTCCTGACCACTTACCCGCAAAATACGTATTTACGTAAATTACTTGTACACATCATGAGGAATACGCAAATTTTGCGCAAGCATTTTTGCTAGCATTTTGACGGTAAGCTGCGACAACCATATTTAGGTACCGCGATTTTTAGCCAGTACTTTCAATATAAATTTCTTATTTCTCTTCCGTATTGAGGGTTTGGACAGAGGACGTTTTTTCGGTACCGCAGAAAAGTGGGAGGTATGTTTTTGCAATGCATCTGGTATTGTTTCAGCATTTCAAAAGTACTCACGGGGAATTATTTCTCGATAGTCATTTGCATGGCTGTTTGATTGCTTGGATAGTTCCTGAATTTCCTAAAATGTCCGAGTTTTTAAAACAGCATTCTGAATCTGACCCAGGGGGAGGGGGCTCTCCGGGTGTTTATTTTCTGCCTCTCTTACCTTCCAGTTCCTTCAACCGATTATTCAATTCAGCTTGAGCGGCAAGTACGGCCCCGAACCCTGTCGCTTCATTGGTCCGTTTAGATTGTTTCTTCGAAGTCCCAATTTTTCCCGGATACTTGCGATCCAATGCCTCAAGGAATTCCTTGGTGGCCTTATAAGGGTCTTCACTTTTCACAACAGACCGTAACCCCTGCTTAACTCAC
Source organism: Bdellovibrionales bacterium (assembly GCA_050249195.1). Lineage (GTDB taxonomy): Bacteria > Bdellovibrionota > Bdellovibrionia > Bdellovibrionales > UBA1609 > JALHOQ01. Next base: position 43,483 of record JBFWQY010000020.1, on the reverse strand, counting down.
GAGTTGACGAGTGCGGCGAGCATAGGCCAGAGGCGTTTCAAGATCCTCGCCGCGCGCAGCGCGGGCGAGGCTCATGAGCAGGAATGATCTTGGGTCAATATCGTTCTTCTTAGCTGATTCGATAATCGTAAAGAGGATGGCTGCGGTCTTCGCGCCCTCATGGTTGCCCGAGCCATAATAGTTCTTCCTGCCCATTACCGCATGCCTGATCGTGCGCTCGGCTTCGTTGTTCGAGAGGGCCAGGCGCGTGTCCTCCAGGAAGAACGTTAGACCTTGCCAGCGCTTCATCGTGTACTCGATGGCCTTGCGTTTGGCTGATCCCGGCCGGGATTTTGGGAACTCCTCGATGAGAAGCTCACGAAGCTTTTCGGTGATTGGGCGACTTCGCTCTTTTCTTAGCTCCGCCAGTTGCTCAAACGTCTCCGCTTCGCGCTCGATGGCGAACAGCTCATCGATGAGGTCGAGTATTGGCTTCACCGAGGGATCATGGCTTTCAAGAGGGAAAAACTCCCGGCGTGCATGAGCCCAGCAAAGTCCCTGCTTAATGCCAAGTTCTTCAAGAACCGAGTATCCGCCATAGCCGTCGGTCAGAGCAGGTCCTGAGTAGTCGCCAAGTTTTTCTTTAAGAACTTGACCTGAACGTGTCGGCTTGAAGAAGTAGTACGAACCGTACCGATTCGACATCACCCACATGTAGCCGTCGCGCTCTTTGCTGTTTTGTATTTTCCATGGAGTCTCGTCCAAGTGTAACGCAAGGTCTGTTTGGATCAGCTCCTTTCTGATCCGCTCTGCTAGAGGTTCTAAGGAGACCGCGGCCAAAAAGCACATCCTCGAGAGAGTCGATGTTTTGATCCCTTTTAACCCCAAGCTTTCCATCTGCCGGGTCTGACGCTCAAGGGGGATGTGGGAGACGTACTTGTCCGCGGCAACGCTGCCCACGAACTCCGTCGTGTAATTCATGCCCGCAAGAAGCTCTTCAGGCCCCGGTGCCGTGATGATGACCTCCTTTTCCGCGTCGACCGGCAGGTATTCTTCTTTGAGCTTGTACTTGTAACGTCTGTGCAGCTCGCGAACGTATTTTCGCTCGATGATCTGAACCTTCACGGACTCATCGTAGAGCCCAGTGTCCCTCCATTGCTCACCTGATGGATTGGCAAGCCCGCGAAGCTCGCTTTCCTTGGTCAGATCCTCGGGCGTCATGCGGTGCTCAACTGGCACGCCATCGAGTTCCTTACCCTTTGCCTTGTTCTTCTGATCATCGTCCCGAGTCTGTGGCGCAGGGAACGCCGCCTTCGAGAACAGCAGGGCTGCCTCCTGGCTTTTATCCCTTGCTCGGTCGCTCGCTTCCACACGCTCTTCGCGCGAGCGGCCGAACATGGCGCCTCGAAGCAGCCTCAGGCGCTCCTCGAGCGCCATGGTAACTTGAGCTTCTGCCGCTTTCGCGTTCTCTAGCGCCTCAAGCCGAGCTTTGAGCCGCTTGTTCTCCTCTGCCGTTTCAAGAAGTAGGATCTGCAAAATCTCCGGATTGGTCTCGGACTTGATCAGTCTCTCGATGCGAAGCTGGTCTGCGGATTTTGTGGCGCTCCCCATGCAGGTTTGCAAGATGGCGTAGACCCAACAGGTAAATCAACACCTTCCCAATGCGTCGTCGAAGGCGCACTGGCAGGCATGCTCCGGTCGACGACGGGCTTTTTGATCACGCTCCCGTGCAAGATCAACTGAAGCTCCTGGATCGTGATCTCGGCGCGACCGAGAAGTTTCGCGTGCGACATGAACTGGCCGCGCTCCATGCGCTTTGAGAGCAGAACGAGACCGGTTCCGTCGTACACCAGGCACTTCAAGCGCCGCCGGTTCTTGCCGAAGAACACATATAGGTGTCCCTGGTTCATCTCGGCTTTCATGTGATGAACGCAAAAGCTGTGCAGGCGCTCGAAGCCACAGCGCATGTCGATCGGCTCCCGGTACACGAAGACCCTAAGTCCTTTTCTATCCAAGAACATCAGCATCCTCCTTGGCGCAAAGACGTAATCACCAGTGCCGCAGACCTCTCCGACCACACCTTGATCACGTAACCATCGGGAGTGCGGATCCCGATCGGCCCCTCGGGCTGTGCACTTTCATCTGCCGGCGCGGCCACCGTGCCTGCATTTGTAATTGCCTCCTTCGAGGATTGAACCACGGGCACCTGGTGAAAGCCCCTTTGCTTATGCTCGCGCTGAAATTTCCACTGGCAGACGGTCTCATAGGGGACACCGGTGCGATCGGCGATCTGGCGAAGCCTGATGCCGGAGTCGACAAGTGCTAAAACGCGCTCTTTGATGGCCTTTGGCCAAAGACGCCGAGGCTTGTCGCCGACTTCGGCTACCCATTGTGCTTTGATTTGAAGAATTTCGGAAATGACAGATTCAGTATCCAACATGTCGGCCAGCTTGACCGACCGGCGCCACAAACACTAGGCGCGAATTACGCAGGGGTTACAACAGACCTAGGGAGAACCACTTCATCGGGACTGAGCATAGCCGGAACAGTGTCGTTAGCGGGAGAGTCTCCAGGAACTTTGGCTCGACCCGGAATCAGTCCGCCGTCATACTTAGGAGTTGCTCCACCTTTGGCTCCACCCGCAGGACCTCCCAGGCCGGCCGAAGCTCCACTTGCGATCCCGCTTATCAGAGCTCCATGCATCTGAGTTCTAGTGTCACGTCGATTGATAGTGTCCTGAACGGCTTGGTTACCTACTCCTAAAGCGTTGTTGGAGCGAAGCGATTCAAGGTTCATAGCCGCTGCACGATTCGAATCTCGGATACCGGCAATCTGATCCAGCATTCCTCTCTCAGCCTCGGTTGCGTACTGTTGAGCGGCGGCGTCTTGATTCCGGGCATTCGTTGCAAGATCACCAAGCATTTGCCTCGCCGCCATCAACTCTTGGAATCGTAAGTCCGCTGATTGTTGAGCCGCAGCTTGATTAGTGGCCGCTTGGTTCTGCATCAGTTGCCGTTGCATTAATGCCGGATTGACGTTTCCTCGAGCGGATGCGGCTAGTGCCATTTGGTCTTGTAGGTTTCGTTCCGTGGCCTTTCTCAGTTGGTTTTGAGCTAGGGAAGGCCCCTCTCCCCTGGCCTGAGCCTCTAAAGCTTCAGCGAGAGCGGTCTGCTTATCGCGATATGTTCGCTGATCAATGCCTAAGACCGCATTACGATTATCTTGGCGAACTCCTTGGATCGCACCTTCGATATCCTGGTTAATCGGACCAAAAGACTTAGCGTCCGGGTTGTATGCAAATCTAGACGGATCGAAGCGGACTGTGTTGCCTCCGCCAAAACCGAATGCGCTTCCGACTGCATTGGTGACGCTTTTAATTGCAGAGCCCATTGGGTTCCAACTCCTTTAAAAAGACCAAATAGTCGTTAAACGGATCTTGAGGTATGAAGTCTAGCTTTTGGGCTGCGTGAACAAGCTCCAACGCCCTCGGTTTAAGGCCGTCGACACACACACTCACCCGGCTGCACCCAGTTTTCTCAAGATAAGTAACAAAGTCTGAGATGATTTCTGCTAGCGTTTCCGAATTGAAGGTTTCTGAACGGCTGAAAATATCACCGATGAATGCTTCGTCATCATTTCGAGAGAAGACAATAAAGGAATCACCAGTCTCGAAAGTGTTTGAGCCGTACAGTCCTGACAAATGACTTCGGAGCGGCTTGGGGTGGCTCTCCGTGTTTTGGACGATAATGTGTTTGGTGGCCATCGGCCGCCTCCTTTGACTTTAAGTCGGGCATCTACATTCATTAGATTACGTTATGGATTAATCTTGGGACTCCACGTCCCTAAACGTTCGTTTTGAGTCCTAAAAGGTGTCCAGAAGGACCGAACCAGAGGCAAAGCGTTTCGTTAGGCATGAGCGGGAATGAATTTTCAGGGTCTCGACGTCATCAAAATGCACTGATGGCCGCACGAGGGAATCACCCACGCTAAACGGGACCGAATTTTTGAACCTCTGGCTCGATCGCAATGTTGGAGCAGTTGCTTTCACATATGTCCGGACTGTAAACGTGTCGAAAAGGTTTCCTTCAGAAGGAATGCAACAGCGTCAGAGCACTATCTATGGGATTTTTTGAATTCTTAGGTCTCCACACAAGGGGGTCGATGATTTCAACACGAAAAAGTGGCTCCTCGCTGATTTCGACCACCTAATTTCAGGTAGTTACACACACTGAGTTCGACAATCTAATTCGGTCCGGTCACTCGACGTCTCCCGATCACCTGATCCACGCATCGGCAGCCGAAAAGTCGAAACCGGCAAGTCAAAGATTTAGCCCATTTAGTAGTACTGATTGAGGGACACCTGAATCGGTCTAGCTTCCAAATGCTTCAGGAGTGCGTGGCGTCCCTGTAAACACCTCTGTGAGCTTCGGTGAGATCTCGAAATTAGGGGTTTTACCAGTAGGAAGTGTAGGGAAAGGAATGAATACCCCATGAAAAAGGGTCTTGCTGAAATCAAAGCCCATTGGGCAAAGCTGCTTCAAGAGAGCGGCTTTAGGGACATTGAAGATCCAAATGGGGACCTAAAATCGTACTCATCAAAGATCACATCAAATTATGACCCATTCAGAGCGGATTATTACCGGCTCGCCACACTGTTTCTTGCTACCCATAAATTTCGATCCCAAATAGACCGTCAGATTTGGGCTTTCCACGCCGAGGGTCTCTCCAGCCGTGAAATCTCGGGCGCCCTAAAAGGCGTCGGTATTAAGCGGTCCCACACGACAGTTACAAAACGAATCAAAATCTATGAACAAACAATGCTTTCCAGGAAGGAGAAGTAATGAAGCTTTCAGAATTAGCTCTAAAGATACGGGACTTAGACCGGTACCGTTTGGTGCCGCCTATCGAGGTTTCTAAGATTCAATCGGAGGAGCTCAAGGGTATGTTGGAGGTCTACTACAACAGCAGAGATTCAGTTGAACGGTTAGTCGCATGTATTAGCAATTCAATTGGGGTGACGAATCGTAGATTGCTCCTGATGAGCCGAAAGGATGCTCAGGATCTTGTCAATTCTGATCCAAACTTGGCGGTCGATGATCCCTTAAAAGCAAGTAAGACAAAAAAAGGGAAACCTTCCAAGGATGGGCTTGCGCTCCAATCCGGTCAGGCGTGGAGGGGAGCCATTAACTGCCTTAGTTCCAGACTCGGGATGACTATTGTTCTGGCTGAATCTAGCTCAGTAGGAGGGGGACATGGAAAGGGGAGGCCAGGAATCTGGTTGGTGAATGAGTCTGACCTGTTTCCTAACCTTGAAGTCTATAATGACCTCGATTTTGTGAACGTCTGTGTCCGAGCTCTTCTAGTGAGTCAAAAGGGGAAGAAGAGACTTGTCCTGGAACGGGTTAAGGAAGGGAGACCTCACTTTGACTTATTGGTGAAGGCCCTGCTTACGCGGGCACTCCACTTGGATGAGAAAGACTCTTCATCGATTCCTAAGCTATTAGACCTTTATCATCGGTCCGTTTGTTCATTAGAACATTTGTCCGTAAATTCGTCGGACATTTATCGTTCTTCATATTTCCGTTCATTCATTAACTATCTATCCGTGAGTCATCTATCCGTTAACCATTTACCATGTGAACCAGCCGTCAATCAGCCCAGAAACAGCCTTGAAGTAGCCGTGAAAGATGAATCACCGATTACGGAAACTTACGAGTTTGAGCCCGGAATGGAAGTGATTGCCATTGATAATGGATTTAGCTATCGCGGGATCGATAAAGGCAAACGTTTGATCATCAAGTCTATTAACGGAGATGGGACCTTAAATTTTGAAGGTTACGATGGTGAGGCATTTCAGCCGAGGTATTTTAACGTTGTCGAATTCTAATCGGTTTAAAAATGACTTAACAACTCAAGGAGGAGTTGATGACCGATCAAAACGATCCGGGTGTTCCGCCGGGGCTTCGTAGGTTCATACGAAAAGCCGCCATTGCCCAGGAGTGGGCCGCCAAGCTCCGAGAGGAGCCGAGCCCGGCCTATTTGTGGTTCGGGAAGCTATACGGAGAGTACAAATTGAAATCCGACACCTGGATTAAAGCGTTTGGACCGACGGTGTGCGCGATCTGGAATCAGAAACTTAAGTATGCCGCGCTCTTTCGGTCGGATTCCAAAGCCTCACTAAAGGCCCTCAGTCGGACCAAGCGGTTGATGTTAGAGCAAGGTATCACGCCGTTTGAGTTCCGCGCTTTCGATGAGGAGAACTTCAAGGTTCAAATCGGTAGGCTCATTTTGTACCGGGGCCATGGGATCATTCCCGACGAAATACTCGAGTTTCAAGCTAGAAACACCAAAACCGCTCAAGGATTGAGTGGGAATTCATGCCAGGAGGGCAGAAATGATAGAGACAAGGTTCTCAAAAAAAGAGCTTCGCAAGTTTATTAAAGAGGAGCTCGAGAAGTTCCTAAGCGGGGGCGGCAAGATTCATGTGATTGGCGAGGGAGAGATTCGGGCACGAACGAAGGCCAAAAAAGCCGCCACAAAAGCGAATGGCAAGAAGCGCAAGCCAAGAGCCAGGAAGAGGAAGCGCCGATGAGTTCCTCTGTGAAAAGTCGACAGGTAGTCCCTAGTGAACATTGTGGTAAGGTGGACGCTCAGTTCTTTCTCAATTTAGTGGACCGAACGGAGTTGGCTAATCGGCTAAGTCTAAGCCCGTCCTACATTTCGAAATTAATGAAGGATGAGGGCTTACCGTACTTTAAGATTGGTCGCGCCGTTCGATTCAAGATGTCGGAAGTCGTGGAGTTCCTTTCTAAAAGGAGACGTCCATGACAAAGAAATTTGATCCTAAGGTTTTTAAAGGTGCTCTTGTTTGGGCACCTGTTGCCGGTCATAAGGGTATTAGACGGCGCTGGGCCTGGAATGAAGCTAAGTTACGCTATGAAGATCCTCCTGGTGGACCGCAGTACCAAGCACGGCGAGTTTCAGAGCTAGCAAGCGGGAGAGAGGCGAGGTGCTTTAGTTCTCTTCAGGGTGCTCGTGAGTGGAAGGAGCGGCGTAACGTTCAGGTGGAGACACAAAACACCACCGCTACATGCGAACATGCCGGTTATACGGTTGCTGACCTTGTTAGAGACTTCAAGGCCAAGCGGTACCCGTTTCTAGCCGAAGGCACTGTGATCCTGTACGAGAGAAGGTTAGAACTCCTAGAACCGTTATTTACGATGAACGTAGATGATCTAACCTCTCAGAATATTTCGGATTGGATAGACTGGCTCAAGTCGCCAGAAATGCTCAGTGAGAGGCGAAACACCAGGGTCTCTTTCGAGAAAGAACTCAAAGCGCTGAGTACCCTGTTGCGCTGGCACATCGAAGAAAATGACGATTCAAGATTGGTATTTCCGATCAAGCGAAAGCATTTTGCTAAGGCTGAAGTACGGAAGCGAGCCGCGAGACAAGTTGTTCTCTCGGATGACGAGTTGACCAAGTGGTTGACCGCTCTCAAGCAAGCAGACCCGCTCTTCTATGCAATGGCCGTGGTGCAGGTTTACCAAGTGTTACGCGTAAGTGAGGTATGTGCGATGAGATGGAGCAACTTGGATCTGCCCAACGGTCGCTATCATATTCGTGAGCATGTCTTGTGGCCTAGGGTAGGAGGAAAACCGCCGTCGCTTGCGGTAGGTACAAAGACTACAATGGATTCATACTGGGTTCCGTTGTGGACGGAGGTTCAAGCGGTTCTTTCTACTTTAGACGTTCGTGAGGGCTGTGACTTGATCTTTCATGATCAGGGAAACCTCCTAACCTATCGGCAAATTCAGTATGCATACGACATTGCCTTCAGTCGTGCTGGATTACCTCATCGTGGTACTCACGTATGCAGACACACCGGGGCAACTAGGTTTCTCGATCAGACTCAGGACCTACTTGGCCTTCAGCAGTTAGGCGGTTGGAAAGACCAGGGTATGCCGCAGCACTATGCGAAGATTCGGTCTCAGCGTGCGGAACAGGCAATGCGTGAGTCAGAGAAGCGGTTGAGGTTAGTGAGTTCAACTCGTAGTGATGAGCAGGCCGGCTAAAACCCGAACGATCCGTCGCAGAACCCAATCGCACCGGGACCAAACGGGACCAATCACTGAATTCGCTTTGTAAGTATCTGGAATCGTTAGAACTGGTAGGGCCTCCAGGACTTGAACCTGGGATCCGCCGGTTATGAGCCGGCTGCTTTAACCAACTAAGCTAAGGCCCCGCGCGGTCAGAAGGGCCAGTATAGTCACTAGTCCTTCCGAGTCAATGTTGGGGCGGGCCGGAACCGATTTCGGCAGCCGAAAGGATAGGGGAGGTCGTCAAGTTTTCGAGAAGATCGGCAAGATCCGTGTAGACGGCGTCGGCGCCGCGGTCTTTAAGTTCGTCGCGCGTCCAGCCGCCACAGGTTAACGCGATAATTCGGACCCCGGCCCGTTTGGCAGCCTCGATATCGTAGGGCGTATCGCCGATCATCAGCACCTCCTCCTTCCGACAGCCGGTCTTTTTCCACGCGGCTTGCACGATATCTGGGGACGGTTTTGAGCTACTGGCGTCGTCGGCCGAGGTGGAATCCAAGAGGAGGTCTTTCAGGCCCGCCTGGCCTAAGAGCAATTCCAAGTCCTTTTTCTTACTGGAGGTCGCAATCACCAGCTGGAGACCGAGCCCGCGCAGGTGATCAATAAGTTCGCGCACTCCCGGGAATGGTTTGAGTTCGCGCAAATATTTCTCACGAAAGATCTCTCCGTGACGGTGGGACATCGTTTTTGCCTTGGGATCAGAATCCGAAATTCCCAGAAGTGAAGGGAGAAGATTGTCGCCGCCCATTCCAATCCGGCGGCGGACCTCCCGAAGCGGGACATTGTAACCCTCCTCCTTCAGAGCCTCCATCCACGCCTGGGCATGAGCGTCATTGCTGTCAATTAAGGTCCCGTCTACATCCAAGAGTAAGGCCCGAATCATGATTACCTCCACTAGCGACCTGCTAGAGTAGGAAGAGAGAGCAATCAATGTGCCGGCCGCGAACCAGAGCCCCGCAGTCGTGGTGGCAGGAACAGAAGCAGTAACAGCTGCGGCGGGCCAGCCGGCTCATCGGCCCTTCCCACGGCTCAGGCACCATTAGTGCCCAAGGATCTGGTGCCACCTGAGCCCATGGGGCCTTGTGACCCCTCCAGGATCATGCTACACAGGATGTGGATTTGCGGGTGATCGCGGGGGCTTTTGGCCTTCGAGGAAAGTCCGGACTCCATAAGGCAGCGCAAAGGATAACGTCCTTCCGCCGTAAGGTGAGGAACAGTGGAACAGAGAGAAGGTCCGGGGCTGAGATCCTGATTTCGGGAACGGGAGATTTCAGGGGAGTCGCCGGAGTGAAAGCAGCCAAACTCTGCGCGGAGCAAGATCGAATAGGGAAGCAAGGCGAAGAGCATTTCTGAAGGAATTTCTGAAAGGAAGAGTTCTTTGCCGGGATACCGCCTGTATCCGGCTTTCGGGTAGATTGCTAAAGGACGGTTGAGAAACCGCTCTCAGAGGAATGATGACCTCGCCGCTTTTCGACGCGTTCGCCGACGTCGGGGCGGTAGACAGAATCCGGCTTACAGCAAATCCGAATCGGTGATTCTGTGAGGCCTGGGTTAGTAAACCCGGGCCTCTCTTTTTTTTGGGCCTGGTTTTCTGCTCAGGTGGCCTCGTACTTCGCCGCCCCAACTCTCGCGCTCCCGCGCGGCTAACAGCCTCCTGCCGCCCAGGTCTGCCAGCTCGGCGCCGCTCTGCCGCTCTTGGTTCCCCGCTGGCCACCCTTTTGCGGGTCACCGAGGTCCTAGCGGTCCGCTGCGGGCCTTGGCCCCCTCCCTGTCTCCCTGGTCGTCCACTCTCCCTTCCCCTCCCTCTTGCGTGTCCGCCCGTCTAATTCCCACAGCGACTCACCAAAACTTAGACAGATAGGTGCCCTAATTTGGAACACACCGGCTTAAGGGCTGGAATCAATTTTGAATTCCAAGACGGAGAGGGACACTTGGAGGCTGAACGGGGGTCGAGAGGATCGACTCGCATGTTTTGGAATAAACTCTTGCAGCTCATCTTTGGCGGAAGCCTGATGGCGGCTCACACCTCTGTGTTGCGCGCCCCCTTGGCGCCCGCCGCGGTGGATGAGATCCACACCCATGAATGCGCCCGCCAAGTGGCCTCGCTCACCGACCCGAACCAGCAAGCGGGACCCGTATTCACCGAAGGCGGACTTGTGTTTCTATCGGTTGAAGCTGAGGACGACAGTCAGATCCTGGTCCTATCGGCGGGAGCTGGCGTCTATGCGGCCCGTCTCCAGCGCCAGGGAGTAAATAAGATTCGATTTGAGGTACCGGTGCGTGACAACGGGATTAAGACCTTCTTCCTCACCTACATGCCGGGCTCGAAATCCCGCGCGCGCTACTTCGACTTCTCCGTGAACCGCCCTCCCATGGGACGCGATGAACTTGACTTCCAATGGGTGCCCACCCAACGGGCCGCGCACCTCTTGAATCATCTCGAGTACGCTCTTTATCAAACCGCCGACAATGTGGTCACGGCACTGGCGCAGGGACGATTAGCGCGCAAAGAGGTTCGTCTTCCGCAACCTGGTGACTGTGGTCACATTGCCGCGAAATCTCCAGCCCTGGCGCAGACTCTCTTCCATAGCCTAAATGCGCTACAATACTTCGCAAAGGGCGGCGAGCCGGCTACGCCCTCCGACGGTCCGGCCAACGTGCCGGCATCCCTGACCCGAATTCCGGCGAGCGTGCGCTAGGCGAAGACATCCTCCGAGATTGAGCGCAGCCGCGCCACACGCTCTATTTCGAGGCGGATTTCAGCAATCGCGGACGATGCTCAGCTCACTCACGTTAACCTCAAGCGAGAACTAAATGATTCGAGCGAATAAACTAAAAAATATTGATGAATCTCAAAAAGAAGGAAGGCCGGTTATTCGACCGGGCCGGAATCGGTTTGAATTTGCGCTGCCTAAACTTAGGCTTTCTTTCGGGCGAACACGACAAGTTCCAATCCGCGCCGGTTTTCAACAGAACGGCGCCACCGTGTCCAATATAGAAAATCAAAAGCTCCTCCAAGACGCTCACGCACTTCCCACTCGCTGCCCCCAAAGGGAGGGCCGAGCCGTCTTTCCATAACAAAGAAAATACCGAGCAAGTGTCCCTGGGAGTGAAGCACCCGATTCCAAACCTTTGCTAGAGCACTGCGGTGTTCAGGTGAGACCGCGCAGTAAAGCGTGTGTTCAAAGACAAGGTCAAAACGGGCGTTCCAGGTCGGTGGCAAGGCGAAGACATCGGCTCGCTCGAACGTCAGGTTTTCCAAGTGGCCATAGAGCGATTTCGCGCGTTGGATGGCTTCTTCGCTGAAGTCAACCCCGGTGACGACGTGCCCGAGCCGCGCGAAGTAAGCCGCGTCGTGGCCGCTGCCGCATCCGGGAACCAGAACCCGGCATTTGCCCAGCTTCAACTGCGGGAGCACTTCTGGAAGCACCACACTCTCGCGTCCGAGCTCCCATCCTGGCTTCTCGGCGCTTTGGTACTTGTCTGTCCAAAAGCCTGAATTGCGAACCTCTTCCATTGGAACCAGCCAGGGAGGTACAGGATAAGTCTTTCCCTCCAAAGTCACAGATTCATCATCAAAGCTATCCAAGAGATCGAAGAATTCGTATTGGGCCGTGCGCGAAAACACAAAGGGAACGCCTTCGGTGGTGCGCCCATGAAATCGGTCCCATTCATCGAGGCAAAGGGTGTCAAGATGGAATCTCGTGCGCATGTGGTAAGGAAGATCCATTTCGCAAAAGCCACCTCCCAATCTTCGCACGTGCCGTCCCACCAGCGGGGCATCAAAGGCTTCGACCCAGACCTCTTGACCCTGCATGGTTGTGCACACGGCATCCTTTTCCGTCAGTTTGAGGTTCTGGATGAGCTCGCGACCAAGGGAGTCGTCGTCCACACGACGGCCGTCAAATGCGAAATAACCTTCTTCATCGAGGGAAATATAGCGTTCACTCTGCATTTTCCACATCCGATTCAGACCTGGATGGAGCCACCGTACCGCCGCTTTCCAGCTCCCCGGCACCCGCCGTGATCTGGATCGGGTCGGCAAAATTCACTGTGTTATTGAGAATCTGCAGTTCATCAAAACTCCAGGTCACCATGTCGTCTGATTCGTTGACCTTGTTTAATATCGCGGACCCTTCAATTTCCACTTCGGCGGATTCGCCTTCGCTAGGAGTGTCTTGAAACGCATAAATAAAATAAGCTTTGACCCGGTCTTTGCTGAGGGTTTCCGTCCAGAACCGCTTGAATTCAAGATGGTGACTTTCCGGTAGATTATTCCGCACGTAATCGCTAATGATGCGTTTGAGATCATTCTGAATTCCGGCGTGCACGGATTCAGAAATCGGCTTCTTGGTATGAACCAGCATCCAGGATCCGATCAGGGCGAAGGCAAAAACGAACACACTCACGATTTTCATTTGGGACCTCATATGATCTACAATCAGCAAGCGGCAATTCGACACGGGAACGTCTTAAACCAGCAAAATCCTAGCGGAGAATAAGATGCGGCACAACAAATTCATCGGATGGGACACATTCCTAAGCATGGTGGACCAGGTGCAAAGGGTTAGTCCTTGGCTTTCGCGTCAGATCGCCAAGCATGCGTCGGAGTGGCCGTACTGGTATTCCGGTCTGCGCATCAAAGATTGGCGAGATAATCAGGTGTGGGTCCACCTACCGCTTTCATTCCGTAACGCCATTGAGGGTGAGGTGTGCCTAGGCCATATGCAACTGGGCGCGGATCTCTGTATGCGCCTCTTGCTTTTGCGCTACCGCCAGGAGTTTCCTTTCCGTTATCGCGTGATGTCCAGCCGCGGGGAAATTCATCATATGGTGAATCAGTCGGTGGACTTTCGCTTTTCCATTTCGCAGACGGAATGGGAGAGATTGCGCCTGGACCTCTCGCGTGACTCACGCGGTGAAGCGGAGTTCGCTTGTTTCGCATATCTAACGGATGGTCGGCTGGCGGGTACGTTTACCTTCCACCTGGCCTTTACGCTTGAGAAATTCTTGCCTGCATAATAGAGATGGGAGCATGGCCATCTTGGAATCCCGCGTCTCTGCTCAGTCGCCTACATTTCTTGCGAACTCATCCGTCATGCGCGATCTGGTTGCGCAACTCAAACGCCGCGAGTCCGAAGTGCGAGCGGGAGGTGGTCCCCAGGCCGCCGAGAAGCACCGCGCGCGGGGCAAGATGCTGGTGCGTGATCGGATTCGCGCCCTGCTCGATCCGGGTACAGAGTTCCTCGAGCTTTCCGCGCTGGCGGCTTTCGAGATGTATGAAGGAGATGTTCCCGCGGCGGGATTAGTGACCGGTATGGGCACGATCCATGGCCGGGAATGCATGATCGTCGCGAATGATGCCACGGTTAAAGGCGGCACCTACTTTCCCGTCACGGTGAAAAAGCACCTGCGGGCGCAGGAGATTGCGGCCGAAAATGGTCTGCCTTGCGTGTACCTGGTGGACAGCGGTGGAGCTTTTCTTCCGCTTCAGTCGGAAGTTTTTCCGGATCGGGATCACTTTGGTCGCATCTTTTATAATCAAGCGCGGATGTCCGCCGCCGGCATCCCGCAAATTTCAGTGGTGATGGGAAGCTGCACGGCCGGTGGGGCCTACGTTCCGGCCATGAGTGATGAAAATGTCATCGTAAAGGGTAACGGCACCATTTTTCTCGGCGGGCCGCCGTTGGTGAAAGCGGCTACAGGTGAAGAGGTTTCCGCGCAGGACTTGGGCGGCGCCGAAGTGCATTCCGAAATCAGCGGGGTGACCGATCATTTCGCGGAGAATGATGAAGATGCGCTCCAGATCACGCGCGACATCGTGGCGCAGATGCCTCAAAGGAGGTTCGCTCCGTACGTGTTTGCACCTCCCGAAGATCCGCTGTTTCCGGCGGAGGAGCTTTATGGAATTGTCCCTAAGGACCCCAAGATTCCGTTCGATGTGCGTGAGGTGATTGCGCGTCTGGTGGATGGAAGCCGCTTTCACGAATTCAAAGCCTCCTATGGCACCACCATCGTCACAGGCTTCGCTCATATCTTTGGTTATCCCGTGGGGGTGGTCGCCAATAACGGCGTGCTGTTCAGCGAGAGCGCGCTCAAGGCCACCCATTTTATTGAGCTTTGCGATCAGCGTCAGATTCCTCTGGTGTTCTTGCAAAATATCACAGGGTTTATGGTGGGACGAAAGTACGAGAATGAGGGCATTGCCAAACACGGCGCCAAGATGGTGATGGCGGTGAGCAATGCGCGGGTCCCGCGTTTCACCGTCGTCATTGGCGGCTCCTACGGCGCCGGAAACTATGGGATGTGCGGTCGGGCGTACCAGCCCCGCTTTCTATGGATGTGGCCGAACGCGCGGATCGCCGTGATGGGCGGAGAGCAGGCGGCCAACGTGCTTCTTACCGTGAAGCTTGATCAGCTCCGGGGACGGAATCAGACCATGACCGATGAAGAAATGGCGGAGTTCCGGCGTCCCACCTTGGAGAAGTACGAGCGGGAAAGTTCGGCTTATTTTTCGACGGCGCGACTTTGGGACGATGGAATTCTTGATCCGGTGGACACGCGCAAGGTGCTCAGTCTGGCTCTGCACGCGTCTTTTAACAGACCCTGGCCCGAGAAGGCGCAGGGCGTATTCAGGATGTGATCACATGCAGTTTATCCGCAGGACTCAAAGCCAAGGAGTTCTAACGATCTCACTCAACCGTCCGGAGCGTCGAAACGCCTTTCACGCGGGGATGATCCGTGAGATCACGCGCGCTTTTGACGACGCGGCCAAAGAAAAGTCCGTGCGCGCGGTTCTCCTGACCGGGGAGGGAAAGAGTTTTTGCTCAGGCGGAGATCTCGAGTGGATGAAATCCATGGCCGATTTCACGCTTGAGGAGAATCTTGCGGATGCGGATGAGCTCTTTGGCATGTATTGGGCGGCGCGCACCTGTCCTGTGCCAGTGGTCGGCCGTGTTTTCGGACACGCCTTTGGCGGCGGCGCGGGCCTGGTTGCGGTGTGTGATATCGTGGCTGCTGAAGTGAGCACCCAGTTCAGCTTTTCCGAAGTGAAATGGGGCCTCGTGCCAGCCGTAATCAGCCCTTTTGTCGTCGAGCGTGCAAACCCACCCCAGGTTCGTGAGTGGTTTTTAACGGCGCGGGTTTTTACGGCGATGGAGGCCCTGAGTGGCGGGCTGATCCACTTTACGGGAACATTGTCCGAGGTGGACTCCTACTTGGAGCGAACATTTCAAGCCCTCACCGGTGCGGCGCCCGAAGCTGCGCGTGCGACCAAGAAACTTCATCAATCCTACTCCACTATCGATTGGAAGAAGATGCGGGCGGAGGTGACCCGTTTGATTGCCGAGCGGCGCGTGAGCGACGAGGGCCAACGCGGACTCAAAGCCTTTCTGGAAAAACGCAACCCCAACTGGAATGAGTCACCCTATGGCGCGTCCACGAAGGCTTGAGAAAATTGCGATCGCGAATCGCGGCGAGGTCGCCGTGCGCATCATTCGCGCGTGCCAGGAACTCGGGATTGAGACGGTGCTCCTGCATTCCTCGGCGGATAAAGGAACACTGGCGTTCCGTCTCGCTGATGAAGCGGTATGCATCGGAGAGCCGCCGTCTCCCGTCAGCTATTTGAACATCAGCGCGAACATTCAAGGAGCTTTGGCGGCAGGCGCCGACGCGATCCATCCGGGATTTGGCTTTCTTTCCGAAAATGCGGAATTCGCGGAGGCGGTTGCCGATGCGGGTTTGGTGTTTATTGGTCCCACGCCTGCGAACATCCGACTCTTTGGCGACAAGATTTCGGCCAAAGCCCATGTGGAAAAGAGCGGTGGTCCCATTATCCCCGGATATCAAGGGGAGGATCAGGACGTGGGGCATCTGACCAAGGAGTGCGCGCGCATCGGTTATCCGGTAATTTGCAAGGCCGCGGCCGGCGGGGGCGGGCGCGGACTGAAAGTGATTCGCGATTCCCATGAGGCCGCGGACCTGATTCGTTCCGCCCAGCGCGAAGGGCAAAACGCGTTTGGTTCCTCGCGCGTCTTTTTAGAAAAGTATTTCGACCGGGCGAAGCATATCGAAGTCCAAATCTTCGGAGATGTGAGCGGACGGGTGGTCGCGCTGGGCGAGCGCGAGTGCTCTGTGCAGCGCCGCCATCAAAAAATAATTGAAGAGGCGCTCTCGCCTTCGCTCGACGAAGATTTGCGTGCCCAGGTGTCGTTCAGCGCGCGGGATTTGGCCGAGCGCGCCGGTTATCGGGGCGCTGGCACGGTCGAGTTTCTTCTCCAGGATGGTCAGTTTTACTTTATGGAGATGAATACGCGCCTCCAAGTGGAGCATCCCGTGACAGAAATGATCATGGGCGTGGATTTGGTCAAAGCGCAGATCCTGACCGCCATGGGGCAGGCCTTGCCCTGGCCCCGCGAGTTTCAGGCGCGAGGACATGCATTGGAGTGTCGCCTTTACGCCGAAGATCCGTTCCAGGGTGGAATACCCAGCACAGGTCGGCTCCTAGCCACCGAGTGGCCGCACGGTCCGGGACGCCGCTTTGATGTGGGCTTCGATCCGGGTGATGAAATCACCAGCTACTATGACCCTATGATCGCCAAGGTGATTGTGTGGGACGAGACACGGGTGCGTGCGATCCAAAAGATGAAGCGCGTTCTCGCGGAAACGATCGTGTTCGGAGTGCGAACGAATATTCCTCTGTTGCAAGAGATATTGAGTCACGACGAGTTTGTTTCGGGTCAAATGACCACACGTTTTTTTGAAACCCATTTCAGCAAAGGTTTATCGGCGCCCGAGTATTCCGCGAGTGAACGCGAATGGATTCAAGCGCTGTCCTCGCGACTGGCTGATGCAGGTCCGGCGGGAATACACGCCGCAGCCGACGGACCGCTTCCGGAAGCCAACCCATGGGCCCACAGTTGGAGTTCTCCATGATCCCCGCCGGTTTAAAATGGCTTGAGATGGAATTTCAAGGGCGGATCATCCGCGTCCCGGCGTTGAAATCCCAGGGGCGGCTCTGGTTTCACTTCCGCGGTGAAACGCATGTCGTCGAGTTGAACCAAGGGTCTCGCCGAGCTGCCGATGGGCGCGCCAAATCTCATCCTGGCGTCACTCAGGCGCCTATGCCTGGCAAGGTCACACGTGTCGCCGTAAAGGCTGGCGATTCCGTGTCAAAGGGGCAGGTCCTTGTTGTAATGGAAGCCATGAAAATGGAGTACACGCTGGCAGCCGATGTGGATGGCAAGGTTCAAGACGTTCATGCGCGTGAAGGACAACAAGTCATGTTGGGCGAAGTGCTGGTCAAATTGGCCGCGGCCACAATGAGCACGGGGGAGTCATGAGTCGCGCCAGTCGCGTCGAAATCGTTGAAGTTGGGCCGCGTGATGGCCTGCAAAACGAGCGCCGCACATTGAGTGTGGATTCCCGCTTCAACTTTATTCAGCACCTGGTTGCAAGTGGACTTCGCCGCATTGAGGTCGGAGCTTTCGTCTCGCCGAAGTGGGTTCCGCAGATGACCGGGAGTCGAGAACTTATCCAGCGACTTTATCAAAACAAAAGGACCATGATCAAAGTGGCCAAACAGGTGCGGTTTTCCGCCTTGGTTCCCAATGTCAAGGGAATGATGGATGCAATGGAAACCCCGATTGAGGAAGTCGCTGTGTTCGGCGCCTGCACGGAGTCTTTTTCGAAGAAGAACATCAACTGCAGTATCGGCGAAAGCTTAGAGCGGTTTCGCGAAGTCATTCGCCTCGCGCGCGCCCACAAGCGTCGCGTCCGCGGGTACTTGAGTGTCGCCTTCGGGTGTCCCTACGAGGGAGCGGTGCCAGAGAAAAAGGTTGTTGAACTCGTCGAAGCGTATCTTAAGCTCGGCGTTTACGAGATATCCATTGGCGACACGATTGGTGTCGCGACGCCCAGGCAGGTGCAATCACTGCTCAAGAAACTGAGCGGCCGCGCGCCCGTCAAACGGCTTGCCCTTCATCTACACGACACGCGCGGCACGGCTCTGGCGAATGTTCTGGCGGGCCTGCAGAGTGGAGTTCGCGTTTTTGATTCCAGCTTTGGCGGCTTGGGTGGATGCCCCTATGCCCAGGGCGCGAGTGGCAATCTCTCCACAGAGGACCTTGTTTATATGTTGCACGGAATGAAGGTGGAGACGAATGTCGATTTGGAAATCCTGCTGAAATACGAGTCCATAATGCAAACGGAAATGGGTCATAAATTATCTTCGCGCACGGGCCTAGCGGGGCTTCCCTACGGCGACGTTGGACAGCGTCGCAACTGACCGCGCCTGAAACTGAATTCGAATTTTAGAATTAATTATTAATTAATTATTAATTATTAATTAATTATTTATTAATGAATCATTAATGAACTTTAGAACTGATTAACTAATTCGGTTAACGGATTAGGGAGCTCGCGTTGCGGTGTCCGTTACGGTATCCGTGAGAGCCTCAGGCGCGAGGTCCGACGCGAAATTAAAGAATTCCGCTTTGGCTGTCGCGTTGGCCAGAAAAATTAAAAGCAAAGTTAAGGCAATGGGCAAAAACTTGTTCATTTAATACCTCCTGGCCGACAAACTCTTTCGGGAGTCTATTGCGAATTGCGTGCCGCCACAGAGACGTGATTGGCAAGATGAGAAAGTTTATAGCTGCTTCAGATGCCTTCCCCAGTCGCACCACCTGTAAAAATTATAGAAAAAATTACCCCTCCAGATGGGGCAGTGCGGGACTTCAGGAGTCTTGAACCGGCCTGGTGCCGCCGCGCCAGGCGCTGCCTTATTAAACAGGTCTGTAAGATTGACCTTCGACTCACCTTATTTTCCTTACTGTACGTCTTTAAAAGGATGTTGAGGCGCACGGGACACGGCCTGCTTTTTGGAAAGGTAAGAAAATACGAATACGAAACGGGTGGCGGGCTTGAAGGGTGGAAGAGCAGTTGAGTGGCTGGCTCGGGGACTCACGATTGTGAGTTTCGTGGCTCTCTGCTGGGTCGGACATCGGGTCCTGCACCTCCCGACCGAGTGTGTGAGTTCATCGTTCCTGCACACGGTGTGGATTGACAGCGTGAAGGTTCGTAACTGTCGCTTCCAGAGTCGATTGGATCTCTCGCGGATGACAGCTCCGTTGTCGTACCCAAATAAGAAGCTCTTGCGGCGCCTAGAGATTCTTGAGTCCTTGCGCATACTGCATTTGCGGCCTCCAATGAATCTGACGGTCGAAATTCGCCGGGATCGTCCCCGGGCGTTCACGCTGCGGCCGGGTTTCCTGCGCCTGGGTGTTGATTGGCTTGAGGATCCCGTTCAACTCCGACGGGCTCTGGTGATGGGGGTCCTGAAGACCCGCTTTGGCGAAGCGCTTCCCAGCTCATTCCAGCTTGAGGTCCTCACTGACTTTCTGTTGCTCACGGTTTTTGATCAAGAAGAATGGAATGGAGCTACCTCAGACCAAAGGTTTTCAATGAAAGACCTAGTGCGGCTCCCCAGTTCGTCGCCGTCGTTTGGGACGTACTGCCAGTCACCCTTCCGATCATTGGCGCATTGGTCGGCCTGCCAGCTCCCGCGACCCGGCAAGTGGGACCAAGAGGCTGGAATGTGGGGATTGCGTCCGCTTATGGCGCTGGCCTTATGGCGAGTGGTGGATCAGCTTTCCCTGATGGATCAAATGCACCTCGTGGAGACCCTTCGAAAGACGCCTTCACTTCCACCCCTAAAGGCTGTGCGCGAAGCCAACGTGGGTCGGCTCGTCGAATGGTTTCGTAGCACTCTGACGGACCACTTAAAGGCTCTGGGCTTTTCCCCAAAGTCCAGTGAGGTACATGCGGCAATGGAGCGCGCGTTAAAAGAGCTACAGGTGGAATCGCCCACACGATGGGAACTCACTGTTGATCTCACCCATACTCCTGCGTGGCGGAAAATCCTGGAGCAGCTCAAAACTCGAAGCCGATTTCGATCCCATGAGCGAACATTGGTGTTTACGCCCCAGGGTGGAATCATGCTCCCGTCGGGGCTGCCAGTGTCCTGGTCCGCTTCCGACATTCAGTCCCAGACACATGTCCTGATCGCATGCAAATGGCCGGCTCCAGACCAGGCGGTAAGCGTCCGTTCCCGGCATATCTTTGCCCGGCAAACGTGTGATCCACTTACGCAATCCTTCTGGGATTCTCCCGCGCAAGCCCATATCGAATAAAGGTTGCTTGTTAAGGTGCAATGCCAAAAACTGCTTTCAGGGGTACGCATTGCGAATGAAAACAACAGGCTCGCCATTATGGCCATGTCATAAGATGGAAATCGTAGCCCTGGTTTGTCTTGTTGCCTGCACGGGATTCCTTTTCGCTACCTTCTGGTCCACTGGTCCGATCACCTGGGACGACAATTCCAACATTTTTCAAAACCCGTACTATCATGCCGGTTACTGGCTCCCGTTTTGGACGGAGCCTTATTTTGGATTGTACGTTCCGGTAACAAGCACGGTTTGGGAGATGCTGTTTAGGGTAGCAGGCGGGGAGGCCTGGCCATTCCGGGTTCTCAATTGGGCCTTGCATTTGATCAATACAATATTCGTCTGCCTTTTACTCAAAGCTCTCGCCAGGAAATGGAATTTTAAAAGTAATGCCACGGTGTTTTTGGGCGCTGCGGTTTTTGCCCTTCATCCCCTTCAAGTTCAAGCTGTCGCCTGGATCTCGGGTGGACGGGACCTATTGGCAGGCTTCTTCGCCCTGGCCACCGTTCTTGTGTATGGACGTTGGCGAGGCGGCCTGGGATTTCTGGCAGCCACGATTTTGTTTCTGTTGGCACTTCTCTCCAAGCCGAACGTGGTGACCTTGCCTCTGGTGCTTCCCCTTGCGGCTCTGGTTCTCGACCGAGAGCACTTGGCGACAAGCTTTAGGCGCGCGATCTTCTGGTTGGTCCTGGCCCTGCCCGTAATCTACATGAACACTTCGGCACAGGCTGCGCATCTTCGGTCCGTGGACCTCTGGCAGCGACCTATAGTCATGTTCGATACGTTTGCGTTTTATCTGGCCAAACTTATTCTACCCTATCCGCTTTCTGCCAACTACGGACGCACGCCAGAATGGCTATTGGCGGAAGAAAGCCGCTGGTGGGGGGCCGGGCTCTTAATCGCGATGTTGATCCCCCTGGGCATGTGGGCATGTCGTCGGGACCGAAGATATCTGTTGGGTCTAGGATGGTTCATCCTCCTTCTCCCGGTGAGTGGAATCGTGAGCTTCGGTTACCAGATGATTTCCACCGTGGCTGATCATTACAACTACACGCCCATGGCTGTAATTGCGATCGTGACGATGTTGAAGGCTCACCGCTCGTTTAGGAATCGGGAATGGGTGTACGGGTTTGGAATCGGCTTGATGATACTGCTATCCGCACTCTCCTGGGAACGGTCCCGAGTGTGGCGCGATGACTTCGCTTTTTTTACAGATATGGCTGAGCAGGCGCCAGACGCCTACTCCACCGCAATCGGAATGTCGATCGTCATGTGTGAACAGAAAAAGGACTACGAGGCCGGTGTGGCGTGGACCGAGAAGGCCCTGATTGCCCGTCCGAACGACATCATGGCCCTGGCAAATCAGGCGTTTTGCTTCCTGCATGCGCGAAACTATTTTCGGGTTATCGACATGGAAGCTGATCTAGATCGATTGGACCTTGAGGTGATGGAGCGCACTCAACCAACGGCGTACTCCAGTCTTCTGGCTTCCATTGGAACCGCCATGATCGAGACGCAACAGTACGAAGATGGCTATCAATATCTTTGCGAAGCCTACCGCGTAAAGCCGTCAGAGCCCAATCACGCGCGCAATCTGGAGATCGCGACGCAGCTCCTGCGTAGGCAAGGCCTACAGCCGAGCTGCGATCCGAGTGCAAGCCCGGAGGAACCCGCATCCCCTCCGATTCAGGACCCTTTCGACTACATGATCCCTGAAGAGGAATTCAACGAGGAGTGAGGAAGTCGAAGACAAGATCCGAAGCGCGTCTGAAAATCCTATCTCAATCTCCATCTCAATCGCAATTGAGCGTCATGTAAACGGGCGCGTTTCCATACCACACTATAGCCTGCGGACCTTTGACAGCTCCGCTTGTGGTTTCGGTATACGGGTAAACCTCGACTCGCGTTGTTCCCCGACCATGACTGCAGCGCACGCGCCGCAGGGAAGCCCGAACCTCCGTCCAACAGGGACCCAGCGCCGGAAGAGGCGTTTCGTTCTGACTCACCTGAGTGACGAACGTTCTTTGGTTCTGCGTAATGGATATGGAAAAGGTGTCTGATCCCAGCGCGCCGTCGCAAGTCCACCTTTCTTCCGCCTGTGTGGAGATTCCAAAAAGTATCGAACCGAGCAGCATACCTAGACACAACCCTCGAATAGCCATATTTTCCCCCTTTGCGGGAGGCTTATCCCGAGCGTGTTGCGCAGAAAAGAAAATTCGCTTGGAAGGGGAGGTTTAAAATCTTTTCGTCACAGTCCGACTCACAACCATACTCAAGACCATCACAAGACCATCACAAAATCGGTGTCCATTTTCGGCACCTGTATATAAAACTCACGCGTTTAGGTCGGTTATGAACATCTGACGGCCGGGACACGTTGGAACGCGATTTGATTGAGCTCTGAGGTATGAAACAGCGAATACTTTTATCTATTTTTAGTTTTATTGCGTTCTTCTCGACAGGGTTGGCGGCCCTCCCTCATTTAGACGTCGAGCATGTGCAATGGCAGGTATTTGACGAGATGAGCGGAGGTCGATTGCAGACCTTCTACAATAGCGAATCCGGATTTGTTCTATTCCAATATTGTAAGCTGCGGGATTACGCCAAGGAACATTGTGACTCATTAACTGAGACAGAGTTGCGCCACGATGACTTGAGTTACTACCAGCAAGCGGTGATCTCCGCGATTCTAAAGACGATTGGCGAGATAGGGGGCGAGGGCCGAGAACGTGAGGTATTGGATCAGATGCTCGCCGACGTCAAAAGAATGGGATTGAAGCTATGGATCCTTCCCAGGTCGGCAGACATGAAAGAGGGTGCTGTATTTACAATCAAATCCCCCTCCTTCCTGGAGCATCTCTCCAAGAATCTCAGCGCGACCCTTGTTGAAGTGCAGAATCAGATAGAGGGGTAAACCCGTCTCCTGGCGGGTCGCAAAGGCTGTTTAAAGTTTGGACATCCGCCCTGCGGAATTGCGCTCAAGGGAATCGGATTGAAAGTACGGCTCCCCGCCAATGCGATTTCAGCGGGCAGGGGACTTGCTCTTCTTAAAAGCAAGGAGAGAGATTCCATGCGTACTTTGATTTATTCCCTACTCGTCTTAGCTATCCTCTTAATCGCTCGGGTTCATCTTGAGGCTCATGCGGCCTTCGAGATGAGCGTTTGGGATCAGATGAAGTACACCTCGAGCGGCGTGACGGCCACTATCGTTCCATTTCGAACGCACACGGAGATGGCCGCAATTGAATACATCCCAAAAGGGCAGACAGAGCCTCGAAAAATCCGCCTCTGCACGGATTTCGAAACCAACCTGGAATCTGAAATGCGCGCGGTTTTCACCAAGCAACGTCTGGAGATCCTGCAGCGGGCGGGTGAGGACGGGACACTCGTCGAACTGGGAATCCGCGGCCCCTGGAATCCGTGCTTGGATTCGGTCCGCGCGCTCAAGGGCAAAAGCCTGGCGCAAGTGCCCTAAATCGGCACCGCTTTTAGCTCAAAGCGAAATAAATACACGCTCGTACTGGTCCTAACCTTGCTCCCAAAGCGGAGGTGGGTTCGTTCGCGCGGAGTGTGTATGTCAGGTTTTTTTAGTCTATTTAGGTTTAATGTATTCAATCTTACTCATCTTATTGTTCTCAATCAGAGGAGCCGGATGGTTTGGCTCGCTACGGTTTTAATTTTGGGGTTTACCGCGTGCTCGAAGAAAAAAAACGCACGGCGCGAGCCCCCTCCGCCCGCGCCCTCGGCCGTTCCTGCGCCCGCTCCCGCGCCCCGAACTCCACTTGGAACCGATGGAGGCTATCGCCGCGGAGGTGTCCTCCGTGTGACGGGAGACAGAGTCGTTGACGAGGAACACGTGTATACGGTGGGTGGACAAGGCCCAATCCCCATTCCCCGGCCACGACATCCTCGTTCAGAGATTTATTCCGGCGATCACTCGGGGGATGATGAGAGTGAGCTTTTTATCACCCGCCCCGGAAGCCGTTCGGATCACGCTTATGAAGATGGCCATCGGGGCTCCCATTCCCCCAGGTATAGCCGCAATCAGGAGTGCGGCACGGCGTATCGTCATGAGCATGACGACTGGTATCCTGGTCTACCCGAGCTTCCGCTCGAGAAGCCCCTTAGAACGTGGCATATCGCACTTGCGGGTCGCTACGATGCCGAAGATGTCCGTCGCGATCCCGGTCTGGGATACAGTTTTACCGATTCGCGGCGCGATGGTTTGATGAACATGATTTTCGGTTGGATCAAGAGTCTCTCCCCGGAAATGGACAAAGCGAGCCGTGATCTCGCTCCGAGGATCAGCGATGTCTTCGTGTATACAGATATTCATACCACGCAGGAGATTCAGTTGCAGTTCGAGCTGCGGGGGAACTCCGGACGTTCTGTGCCGGTCGTTTTGAATGGGCGATTTCCGGATTCAAACCCCAAATCCCGGGTGGATGTTCCCCTCGTGCAACAGGAAAGTGGTCCCAGTCGGCTCCGGTTCAGCGGCCGTCTCACATGCGCCGATAAGAACTATGGCTGTCAGAGCGTGGTTGTTCGCTTACATCAGCTTTCTCCCTCGGGCGACGTTTCCGCCGTGGCTTTTCTGATTCACCGCTGGGGACCGGCTCATATCACCATTTCGGAGCAGGACCAGTTTTACTTCGATCAGCATGAGAATCCGGCGCACCGGCGTTTCGCGAAATACCTGGCGAATTCCGTGCATAACTCCTGTCTGGCCAAGCTGCATGCGTTCGCCAAGGGCACACGGTCACTGACCAAATGTGCATACGAGCGTCTCCGGAGCGAGTGTGAAGGCCAACCTGCGCGTCTACCTGCGGCTGCGGATGTTGGATTGCGCGCCTGGTCCGTTGCTTACGGTCGTTCTGCATTTGAGGTCGAGTTCATTCACAACGATCAATATGGGCTGGTGGACCGAGAGCTCAATCCAAGCGGTTCTTTGGTGATCAAAGGACCATTGGTGCATTCTCGCGAGCGCCCGATGTGGCCGCATAAACTTGAGGTGTTTGACGATAAGCGTCTCACACCTCCGCCCCTTCAGTTTGCCGATTCCATTGGCGCGGCGTATTTAGTCGCGAACGATGGGGGCGGGAACCTGAATTTCCAAATCGAGTTCCGCGGCGGACCGAGTTCTCATCTGCGGCTCAGTGTTTCTCCCAACCTGCAAGACACCCGGTCCACCCCACCACGTCGGCCACCGCGAGACGCACCAGAGCCTGAGCGGCGGCGCGGGCCTCCGCAAAAATAAGAGGTTGAATTTTTGCTCGATGGCGGGAAAAATGTCTTCAGGAAGACAACGTGGATATCACAACAAAAGACACCAGCTCGGCCCGCTCTACGGCCATAAAGGTCACCGCACCGCCGCGTTTAAACGCATTCACCGACTATCGCGCGTACCTCAGGGAATTTTATGAATACAGGCGTGCGCTCACGCGGGGGGCGCTGCGTCCGTATTCCTATGCGACGTTTGCAGCGGCGGCCGATATCAAGTCTCCCAATTATCTCAAGTTGATTATTGACGGCCAACGTAATCTTTCGGCCGATATGGCCAAGAAGTTTGGCCGAGCGCTGGGCCTGGGTAAAGATGAGATGGAGGAGTTTCTCGCTCTGGTCGATTTCACGCAGGCCACTGAGCCTTTGGAGCGCAATCGTTTTCTCAAGGTCCTGGCCGATATCCGCGTTCGCCAGCAGTTGCGGAGCGGTGAGATTAACCAGGAAACCTGGGAAAAGGTGCCCGGCTGGGTCACCTGGGTTTTATACGCATTGGCGGATCAGAGGAATGTGCGCTTTGAGGTGGACCAGCTATACGAGCTGATTCGCGGCAAAGCCCGTCACGAGGAGATCCGTCGCAGTTTGGACAAGCTTCTAGCGTCCGGTGAACTCGTTCGTAACGAGGAAACGGGCGAGGTCACGCGCGGACGCGAATTGATGAGCGGCTCGGAAAGTGTGCCCGTTGCGCTTGTGCGCAAGTTGCAGACGGAGCTGATTTATTTGGGGTTGGAATCCCTGTTCCAAGATCAACCTCAAGATCGCGAATTCGGAGCGCAAACGCTCTCATTGACGGAAGCCGAGTTTGAGCAGCTGAAATTTGAACTCCGACAGTTCCGTAAACGGTGGACGAAGGACATATCGGTTGCGCGAAAGACGACAGGTAAGGGGGACCGCGTTTTTCAGCTCAATATCCAACTGTTTCCGGTGACGTCTAAGAGTGCGAAGGGGGAGGGGGAACCCACTTCTTGAAGTCCCAGCGGCGAGCTTAGAAGGTATTAAGCTTCGACTTTCTTAGGGGGGAGGGGGAAAGCGCCCGCCGCCAAGACTCAAGAAGTTTCGTTTTCAGTAAACGTGCTGCTTCTACCAACGTTCCGCGTAAAGATAAAGCAACTTGTGAACCACCCCTCGAAAAGGGTCAACTGGCCCTAAAATGTTTCTAGGGTAAATTAAAAAAATCACAGGCGCGCTGGACGTCTCTTTTCGCAAAAAATTGGCGCTGAGCCCTATAAACCGTTTGAATGCGATCTGACGAAAATTTGAATGTAGATTTTGCTTTTTGGTTCAGGTTCGCCCTTTGTTACCTGGCAAGACTCGAGTGGCCCTGATCCGTTGGTTTACCTTTTGACCCCGGCTCGGGCTGGCTTATATAGTGCCGTTCTTTATAATTGGTATGAATCCTTGTTTGTAAGGAACGAAGCGGAAGTTGGTCGTCTCCATCGCGAACGTCAGAAAGAGCTTTCAAGGGCGTGAGGTCGTTCGCGGCATTAGCCTTGATGTGAGTGAGGGGGATCTCGTCGCGCTGATCGGCCCTTCGGGATGCGGCAAATCCACTCTTCTCCGGTGTATCAATGGGCTTGAAAGCGTGACCGCAGGTGAGATTTGTACGCTCGAGACAACCTTAAAGAGCCCCGACGACATCGGCTGGCCCGAGTTTAATCGTCGGGCCCAAGTTGTCCGCCGGCGCGTCGGCATGGTTTTCCAGAGTTTTAACCTCTTCCCCCACCTCACGGTTCTGCAGAATCTAATGAAAGCTCCGCAAGTGGTGAATAAAGTGAACGCCGCCGACGCCGAGGGCACGGCAATGGCCCTCCTTAAGAAGGTGGCACTCGAGGATAAAGCCGATCACTATCCCCATGAAATCTCGGGAGGGCAACAGCAACGGGCCGCGATCGCCCGGGCGTTGGCCATGACACCAAAACTGATGCTTTACGATGAGCCCACATCCGCGCTCGATCCCACGCTTGTGAACGAAGTGTTGGGCGTGATGAAGCAACTCGATAACGAGGGCATGACCCAGATTGTGGTGACTCACGAGATGCGCTTTGCCCGTGAGGTTGCCGACCGGATTGTCTTCATTGATGCGGGCGAGATTGTCGAAACGGGGCCGCCCGATGAGATTTTCGGTACTCCCAAGGATGAACGCACGCGCACTTTCCTGAGGAATTTCTTATGAACATGAACCTCAAATGGCACACATGGCTGTGCGGACTGATGTCAGCGGCGCTTGTTTCCCTGAGTTCCGCTGCGGATTCAGGCTCCGTCCCTCGTCCTACTGCGACCGCGATTCCTGTGTTGCGCTGGGGAGCGGATATTGAAAGTGGAGCTCCATTTGCCTTTAAGGATCCTTCCTCGCCCGACAAAATTATTGGCTTTGAAGCCGAGCTCGTCGAAGCCCTGGCGCGCGAGATGGGACGCGAGGTGGAGTTCCATCAGAACAACTGGGAAGGTTTGATCGAAGGACTCAAGCGCCGAGACTACGATATCGTGGTCAACGGCCTTGAAATCACTCAGGACCGGCGGTCCGTTGTGAATTTCTCCTCGCCGTATTATGTGACGTCGGAAGTGCTAACGGTGCGCCGATCGAACTCAGATGTGGAGCGTCTGGAGGATCTCAAGGGTCGGCGCGTTGGGACGCTTTCCGGATCTTTGGCCCAAAGGATCCTCGAAACCTATCCGGTACCAATGATCGTTGTGCCCTACACTGAAGAAACCTACTTGTACAATGATCTTGCTTTGGGGCGAGTGGATGGCGTGCTGTTGGACGAACCCGTCGTAATTTATTATGCCAAGCCCGATCCCCGGCTGAAGATTGTCGGCGGACCCGTGGGGCGGATGGAATACGGGATTGCCACCCGAAAGAGTGATGTTGCCCTCGCGAAAGACATTGAATCGGCTCTGCAGAAGCTAATTCGCAATGGAACGTTACGGACAATTCTGGAACGCTGGGGATTGTGGAATGATCTGAGCGCGCGTGAGTGGAAAATGGAAGCTCGCCCGCAAACGGATCCTGTCGCCTTTGAGCGTTTTATCGAGTCCGCCTGGGGCGAAGTGACCTGGACGCAGCGTTTGCGCCGTTATGCCTCGTTTCTTCCGCTCCTGGCCAAGGGGGCGTGGATGACCCTCAGGATCTCGATTCTCGCGATGGTGGTGGCAATGGCCGTGGGACTCGTCGCGGCTCTGGCTCGCCTTTACGGGCCTTTGATTCTCCGCTGGTTAGTGGTGGCGTATGTTGAAGTGTTCCGGGGAACGCCTTTGTTGATTCAGCTGTTCCTGATTTTCTACGGGCTGCCTCACCTTGGAATTCGGTTGGATCCCTTTACGGCTGCCGTAGTCGGCTTGGGATTGAACTATGGTGCCTGCGAGGCTGAAAACTACCGGGCTGGCATTCTGGCTGTGCCCAAGGCCCAGATGGACGCCTCTCAGGCGCTGGGTATGTCGTGGGGACAGTCCCTGAGGCATATTGTTCTCCCGCAAGCGCTGCGTGTGGTGATTCCACCGGTGACCAATGACTTCATCGCCTTGCTCAAAGATTCTTCACTGGTTTCGATTATCACTATGGTTGAGCTGACGGCGACATACGGGCAGCTGGCTTCAACATACTTCGATTATTTAGGCATTGGCCTTCTGACGGCCGCGGTTTATTTCCTAATCGGACTGCCATTCGTACGGCTGTCCCGGTACTTCGAATCCCACTTGAACTCACATCTCAGGTCGAGCGAGCCGGTGTCACGCCGATCGCCTGTCGTGCTTTCGCGGATGTTGCAACGACGCTCCAGCTGAGCCTTGTGGAATGCCGTCCGACGCGGGAAGGGGGATGAACGATCCGGTGGGTCATCCGAGGCCGCTAGCCAAATCGGAATCACCAGAATGAAACGAGTGAGTATGCGAGAACTCGGCATCAGATCCTCTAAAAGCGCCCTTGTACAAGCAATGAATCTGAAGTTGTAGTGTTTTGTGCCGTGGTTCCGGATTGTGGAAAATTGTCCCAAACCGCACCCTTCTCCGGCGCGCGCGAGCGCTCTCCAGCTTGGAGCGTGAATTGCATTCTTCACCTGTCATGAACACGATCATGAATATGAACATGAAGAGCACTAAATTTAACGCAGGTAAAATGTCCACAGGAATGGCGCTCCTGTGCGGGGCGGGCGCCGTTGCGGCGGTTTTTATATTCTTTCGACGTCGGCGCAAGCGGGATCTAGACCGGCGCTTTACGGGGATGGGTGTCGCACCTGTGGTCTCCGCG
Organism: Bdellovibrionales bacterium; assembly: GCA_050249195.1. Classification (GTDB taxonomy): domain Bacteria; phylum Bdellovibrionota; class Bdellovibrionia; order Bdellovibrionales; family UBA1609; genus JALHOQ01. The sequence continues at coordinate 13,661 of JBFWQY010000020.1, read as the reverse complement.
AGTGAAGCCAAAGAGAAACTCAAGCCCCACTGGCAGGAGGGTCAGCATGATATCGTTGACGAAGCCTCGTCCGAATCCTTCCCCGCCAGTGATCCACCGGCGTGGTGATGAGAGAGTTTCTGGACGAGAGAGTTTGTCTGAGAGATTTTCAGAAAGGCTCTTAGTCCGGGTCGGATTTATAGAGCACCACGTAAATGGCGATGAGCAGATAGATCAGGGCCAGTACGAATCCTGTTTGACCGCCAAAGTACGGGTCCAATGATCCGGCCTTGTAGAACCGCGGGTAGATATCCTGAATCCAGGTGAGATGGGTGGCGTGAGCCAGCACCACAGGCCAGAAGGAGTAGCAGGAATCTCGGAGCCACCCGAGGAAGATGGAGAACGACACCATCGCCACCGTGAACAAACCGGTTTCGAGCATGGGAAGAGGGGAATGTCCGTAATCACCGAAGAGTAGAAGCGGCCAATGCCAAATCGCGACGAGGAGCCCGACAATAAGGTAGGGGTGAGATAGTCGCGCGCGTAAGACTTGGGTATGTAGGTAGCCCCGAAATCCAGCTTCGAATCCGGCCACGGGGAGAGCTGTGATCAACACTCCCAGCGTCGGCTGGAAAATCACCGCTTTCATAAACGCAGCTTGTCCGTAAAAGGCGGGCTCGCCAATGCCGAGAAGAATCAGGATCAACAAGAGGACGACGGCCGAGAGGGCAGGAACGGCGTAGGCGGGCACAAAGAACCGAGCGGCAGGAATTCCCCAGGCCATATCTCGAAAGTCTTGATCATCGAAGTAAGACAGGGCAGCCGCCACAATCCCAGGAATAAACATCATGAATGCCGTGACGCCTGAGTAGACCGTTCCGACCTTCGAGATAATGTAATATTGAAAGAGGCCACCCACGCCAAAGGTGATGCCAACAAAGAGGAAAACTCGCTGAAGTGGGGACATATAGCTACGTAATCATACGGCCCGCGGCACGACAAAACATTATTTAGAGCAAAGCCGTACAGCGAGCCGTGACCCCCTCGCGTATACGTGTTAAACGCCCCCAATGAAATCCGTTTTGCAACTTCTCGTACTCCTGGTCCTTGCCTATGGTACGGCCTGTGTCCATCCCGGCAGGCGCGGAGATCACGTTCAGATCCAACCTCAAGCGCAGGAGATGGAGCGCCTGTTGAAGACGCTGGACCGTGACCACGACAAAAAGATCACCGTGGAGGATGTGACAGGACTGGACCAACCTCCAGTATTTACATTGCAGGGACGTGAGGGGCGCGTCTTGAAGGTCGAAGGTGTCTATCCGCTCTCAAATCTCCTTCAGGAGCTGAACCTGGCGGGTCCCGACGGGATTATCGACAGTCAGAGTATTTTCGAAAACCCAGTTCACCGGATTTCCCGATCAATTCGGGAGCGCTACTGGGACAACCTCACCCGACGCGTGGACGCCCCTCACCTGCATGAGGTCCTGCCGGACCCAAAGATGGACGCTCAGAAGGGATCGCCCCCCATCTATCACCTCTATGTTCCCCAGAGCGATACCAGGGCTTACTCGTACTATCTGAAGGCCGCGCGCGAGCGGCCGGAGCTAAAACTGAAGGTGTGGCGCATTCCCGGCCGAATCTCTACGGAGTACATGAGTTCCATTCGCACGCGGCACGGACTGCTTTCTCTCGCGCTGACAGAAACGGAATCCGGGGACCTCGCGGGCGTTCCGTTTGTCGTGCCGGGAGGCCGTTTCAACGAGATGTATGGCTGGGACTCCTATTTTGAATCCCTAGGGCTTCTAAGGGACAGCCGCCTCGATCTGGCCCGAGCGATGGTAGATAACCTGGTTTATGAGATCACCCATTATGGAAAGATATTGAATGCGAACCGCACCTACTACCTGAATCGCTCTCAACCGCCGCTGCTCACATCGCTCCTTCAGGCTGTCTACGACCAGATGGAGAAGACGCCTGAAAGCAAGGCTTGGTTGCGAGTGGGTATGGTGGCCGCTATCCGGGAATATGAAACCGTCTGGATGAACCGCGACCGACTGACCCCGATCGGATTGAGTCGATATTACGGATCCGGCCACGGAGTACCGCCTGAGGTTGAACCCGGTCACTTTGACTTTGTTTTGAAGCCGGCCGCCCGGCGGCATGGCCTCAGTGTGGAGGCACTCACCCGGCGGTATAACGCCGGTCAGCTGGAGGACGCACAGCTCGATGAGTTCTTTATGCACGACCGAGCCATGCGCGAGTCGGGCCATGATACGACCTATCGCTGGTCTGTCGATGGGCGGGATCAAACCGCGAACTTTGTTACGGTCGACTTGAACTCCCTCCTGTATAAATACGAGCTGGATATCGCGCGCTGGTTGCGTACGGAGTTTGCGGATCCGGTGGCCGCTGGAGACTGGCGCGCACGGGCCAAGCGCCGGCGACAAGCCATGCTTAAGTACTTATGGGATCAAGAACGCAAAATGTTCTTCGATTACAACTTCAAAAGCGGCAGACGTTCGACCTATGTGAGTGCGACCGCCTTTTATCCGTTTTGGGCGGAAGACTCTGGAGACGAGGGGACGCGATTCCTTCCCTCGGCGGACGCGCATGAATCCTTAAGTCGTCTCCTGGCCGCACTGGAAGCTCCGGGTGGCTTATTAGCGACGGCCCAAGAGTCCTTGCTTGCGGTTCAAGGCCGAACAACAGAACGGCAATGGGAGTATCCGAACGGATGGGCTCCTCATCAGATGATCGCTTGGCGCGCTCTCGGAAATTACAAACGGACTTCCGACCGCGACCGCATCGTGTACAAATGGTTGTATATGATCACGCGCAATGCTGCTGACTATAACGGGACTGTTCCCGAAAAGTTCGATGTGGTTCGTAGATCCCATGCTGTTTTCGCGGAGTACGGGAATGTGGGCACGCGCTTCCACTATATTACGAAGGAGGGATTTGGATGGATGAACGCCTCGTATCAGGTCGGTTTGAGTCTCCTTCCGGAGCGCCTGAAGCGGGATCTGGAACGCCTTAAGGAACATAAACATGAAGATGCGAAAGATGACGGGCATGCCAAGCGCGAATGACCTCCTGACCACGCTCATCGGGAGAATCAGGCTCGCGGAAAGAAAGGGGGCCCCGCATCGAATTCCGCCGCGAGCCTCCTCAACATTCGCCCTCAGCATTCGCGTTTATGCCCGCATTACGCAGTCTATATATGAGATAGTCAAATTGATCAGGATTGACACAAGGTCCGTTTCTCGATGAACTGAAATGGTTCGTTAATTGCGATGACCCTTTGGTGGGAGGATAAAAAGATGGCGCTTAAAGTTTCGATTCTCGCATCCGCTCTGGTGTTAGGAAGCTCCGTCGCCGGCCAAGCCGAGCCCAAAATGGCGGCCAAGGAAAAGGATATAAAGAACGCCATCCCTATAAAGGTTTGTATTCCCGCGAGCCGCGAGGAGTATTTGACTCTCGAAGTGATCGAGGCTCAGGACCGCGGTTTCTTTAAGGAAGAGGGACTTGCAGTTGAACTGATTCCGGTGCGGGAAGTTTCCAAGGAGATGGTGCAAACGAAGGCCGGACCGCTTCCGGTCAAAGCGGTCGCGGATCGAGGTGTCGCCAAGGCGGTCACCGAGAAAAAGTGCGAATTTGGAACCTCAATGGTCGAATCGCTCGCGCTGCCCGAGGCTCAGAACATGCTGCCCAAAATCCGTCCCATGTTTATAGCCATGTACGGCGAAGGGTATGACACCCATCTCGTCGTTCCCAAAGACTCACCGGTTAAAACGGTGTCGGACCTCAAAGGCAAACGCGTGCGCGTCGGCCAACTGCCGGTATATATTGCCATGCACAACATGCTTAAAGAGGCGGGCCTAAAGAATGGCGATGTGAAAATGGACAATCTCGGCAATCCCGCCCGCGCCTTAGCTCAAATGGAATCGGGTAAGATCGCGGCCGCTGTGACTTATGTCCCCACCATGCCTTACATGCTGGCATCAGGCAAAGTCCGCATTCTAAAGAGCAATATCATGAAGAGCTACGTTGCCCCGGCGGTTCCTCATTCGATGGTGATCGCGAGCGAGGAGTACGCCGCGGCTTCACCCGAAGTCCTTCGAAAGTTTGCCGCCGCCATCCGCAAGTCCAATGATTACTTCACGCGCAACCCCGTGGAAGCCATTCGGGTCTTCCAGCGCCACTCCGCCGACCTCCTGAAATTCGCCGAGTGGAAGGTCGACAACGTTATCGTTGAAAAGGCCGCCTCCTTCGTCGGCAAAATGCAACATATGGATCTCACGGCCGAGGGACCCCAAAAAGACCGCGAACAGGCCACCAAGCTCGTCGCTCAGTACCTGGAACTCATCCGTGACTTCGGTTTTACAAGTGTTCGCACCGATCTCACCCCTTGGCTCAACTGGGCCCAGGCCCAACCGCCAGCCACAGCCGCAAAGACTCAGGAAAAGGTCAGCCTCCTCGAGCGCCGGTATCAAAACTGATCTTGAGATCCTGAGCCTGACCGTGATCCCAACCGGTCGCGCTGCGGTCCCACCGGCGAGCGATCAAGAACCGGACCGCCTGGGCGACCAGCCAAGGCGGGCGGACCCTGCAGCGACCCCTCGTGAGCCGCATTGGATTGGAAAGCACCAGCAGCCTCTGTCATCTCCATCCGGAGCCGGCGTATCACTAACGCGCTGTTTAGCCACCACGGCGGCCCAGGCTGGTCTTCACCTCGTTTTTAGTACCGGAGAACTTTTTGACCCGTACTATACGGGTAGCTTTGCTCAGCAGACGTAGCTCGATCGCCCATCTTGATTTTTTCACAACTACGCCCATTTTGTGTTAATAAAATAGAAAGTCTCACTGGGGGCGACATGGCTTCGACGTGGGTCGTGAAACCTTAGGAGCATGCCGAGGCGCATGAGGACCTCGTAAAAACGTGCACTTTGATATTCGGCGACGATTATCAACTCCAAGCTGCCTAATTTAGCGTAGCTTCGTCGACCCCGGAATCGGTGATGTTCCGGGCAAGACGCCACTTCAGTCACCTCGGTCGCGAGCTGTTTTCTCCAGGGCTCAAGACTTAAACTTGCTGGGGGACTGGTTACGGAAAGTCGGTTACTGGACGTTCCGCAACTTAAGCTAAATCAGTAACTAAGCATGTAGCTGGCCTAAGCGCGGATCACTTACGGACGCGGGTTCGATTCCCGCCGCCTCCACCAACTTCAGAGTTTGAGAACCCGGGTCGTCCCCTGGGATTCTCAAAACTCTCTTTTTGAATTTGGTTACGGATTTTGACGAGTTACTCTTCGCCGCGGTATTGAAGCGGCAAATCCAGAAATGAAAACTGGGGACGAAAACGTTGAACCCGAAGGGCTGGCTGACGGTCACTTTCGGGCTTTTTATGGGGTGGGGACGATACCTCGGAAGTGAGAGCTTTAATGATCGAAGCCGGAATTTTGAAAGAAAAATTGCAGAGGTCTTTCGGACTTTATGAGGACCTGGTTCAAAATCTCACAGCAGAAAATCTCGCATCGGATCTCGCGGGCCTTCCTTCAAATACGATTGGTCAGCAGCTTTGGTGCGTAGTTGGCGCAAGACAAAGTTACCTAAAGGCTATCCTTGCAGGAGGATGGCAGGGTTTCGCTTGTGGACTCGATTGGAAGAGCACAACCGATAAGACTGCAGTTCTCCAGCACCTGATAGATACGAAGCAGGAATTTTTGTCTTCTATTGAACAGTTGTCGTCGCTCACGACAGCGCAGCAATCTTTAATGTTCGATCTTATCGAGCATGAAGCCCAACACCACGGCCAACTCGTTCGATACTTATATGGTCAGAAAATTCCGGTGCCCGCGACTTGGAAGAAACGTTACAACTTGGATTGATTATGAAAGTTGACGCAAAACTTGTCCAAGCAGCTATCGACTTCGTCAATGCCCGATTCCCAACAGGCATTGAAGGAGCTGCGGCTATGTATCTCGAAGATGGACAGATCCTGATTTCTACGTCCCCACAGGTTGAAAATGAATCGGTCGCCCTTTGCCATGAGACCGGTGCGATCTGTGAGGCGTACAAATTAAATAAAAAAGTCACTGCATCTGTATGTGTGAGCCGTGATGAAAAAGGATTTCATATCCTGACTCCCTGTGGAGTTTGCCAGGAACGACTGTGGTCGTGGGGCGGTGATGTCGATTGTGCAATTCCGAAAATGCACGATTCGACTCAGTGGCAGTCTATCAGGCTGTCAGAGCTTTCGCCACATTATTGGAGAAGACCTTTTATGCGAGAGGAGCAACGGTGAGCACCCAGATCATGTATCCAACCGAGAAATACTTTCGGAGCTTTCACGATGCACTTACTGTCGTGGCAAGAGAACGAGTTTACATCGAAATGGTCGAACCTCCTCCCTTTGAAAAAGTATCATCATTTCAAAGCAACCTGATCTCGAAGAATGGACCTGTTTATTACGCAATCAATAGTGATCGTGTTGTGGGATGGTGTGATGTCTTCCCAGAAGAAAATCCCCGTCAAAACCATCGCGGTGGACTGGGAATGGGATTGTTGCCGGAGTTTCGTGGCCAAGGTATTGGATCAAAATTACTATCTGCTGTCCTTGATCATGCAAAGAAATTCGGTCTCGAGAAAGTTGAGCTGAATGTGTACACCTCAAACACGTCTGCGATCGCGCTCTATAAAAAATTTGGCTTTGAGCAAGAAGGCTTGATAAAAAGATACCGCAAACTCGATGGGCAGTATTTTGATTGTTTAGCGATGGGTAAGTTTCTGTGATTCAGATTAGAGCCGCCTCCAAAGCTGATTTCGAGCAGTGGTCGCGCATGAGAGCATCACTTTGGCCCACCGCAAATGTTCAAGAGCATTTAGCAGAGATTAATGAGTTTTTTGAAAATGATAATTTTCAAGGCTGGGTTGCTCTCAACGGTAATGAGTATGCAGGATTTGCCGAAGCATCTGTTCGATCATTTGCAAATGGTTGTGACAGTCGTCCCGTGGTTTTCTTTGAGGGTGTATGGGTTGCTGATGAGTTTCGCAAGAGTGGAATCGGACACAAATTCGTAGCGGCTGTTGAGAACTGGGCCAGGTCAAAGGGCATCAATGAAATCGGATCTGATGCTGAACTTTCAAACACCGTTTCGCATAACTGTCATAAGAAATGGGGATTTGAAGAAACTGAAAGAGTCGTTTACTACCGGAAGAAGCTCCTTTGAGCACCGCTTCAAAACAAATCACACAAAAAATCAAAACCTCGAACTTGAGATCAAGTATTCCTGATCAAGTGAGGTGAACGATGAAGTTGATAGTCGATATAGTAAATCATATTGAAGATCATTTGCATGAAGACTTGAGTGTGCAGGATGTCGCTCAGTTTTCAGGCTATTCATCGCATCACTTCCAAAAGATGTTTGCGGCAGTAGTAGGAATGAGTTTGGGAACATATCTTCGTCGTCGGCGTTTAACGAAGGCTGCTCAAAAACTTGCTTCGACAGATGGCCGGATCATCGAGATAGCTCAGGAATCGGGATTTGATTCGCAAGAGGCTTTTTCGAGGGCCTTCAAAGCCATGTTTGCAATCACTCCTAACGGCTATCGAGAGCAAAGACCAAGTCCTGGTCTGCGCTTTCAACAACCGATGGATGGCGAGTTTCTGCGTCATCTCCGATATGAAGGAGTTACTATGCAACCGAAGATCGAAGAGCGTGATGGATTTTATGTTGTTGGATTGGGATCAACGTTTGAAAGAGGCAAGACCGAGGACATTGGCAAAGTGCTGTGGCCAAGTTTTGTAAAACGCATTGATGAGATTTGCGGAATCAGGGGCGGATCTGGTGACAACCTCAAAACTTATGGAGTTTGCCAAGAGATTTGGGAGAACGGCCAAATTCAAGACCACTTCAAATACTTCGCCGCCGTTGAAGTTGAGCCGAATACAGTACCACCAAAAGGCATGGAACTGATTCAACTCAAAAGGCAGAATTACGCAATCTTTGAACATCGTGGCGGATTGAAAGGGTTGCAGCTTACGAATCAGTACATTTGGGGAACGTGGCTACCTCAGAGCGGCTATGAACTTGCTCCTGCCTCTGATTTGGAAGTTTACCCTGGAGAATTTCGTCCCGATAAAACTGATGTTCCAATAGAAATTTGGGTTCCGCTTCAAGAGCAGCCCAAAATAAAGTCGATTTAAGTTCATTCTGGGATCAAGGTAAGCCATTTTCTGGTTTGTCTTGATCCAGCACCGTGCAAACTCAAACTCTTCCCTAGAAAATCAGATGAACCGGATCAATTCGACAAACCGGATTTATCTGATGCTCGGCTTAATTTGAGCCGATTGATTTGGCTGGAGGAGTTCGTCAGTGCCCAAGCCGATTCGCAAGAAAATTCAAAGTCCGTTTGCAAAGAATCTGAAAGCAATTCTTAACGAGCGGGGACTATCGCAAAAAGCAGCGGCAGAAGTCGCCAATGTGACCCCGGCAACTTTGAACGATTGGTTGGCTGGTTCAAATCCAAGCGATCATATCGCAGTTCAGCGGCTATGCAGAGCTTTGGGATGCTCCTTTGAATGGTTGCTGACCGGTGCTGAAACACGGATTGAGTCGAAGTCATTGTCGATGACGGAGTTGTTCGATTCTGAACCAGACCCGAGCTTCTCCGGCGTTTTTGAGATTTCAGCCCGTCGGCTTCGGCGGAAGAATTAGGAGGAACCATGAAAGCTGTTTTATTGATTCTCGTCACACTCATTTCACTTGCCGCCACGGCCAAAGAAGGCAAGACGAAGTATCTTGGACCTATTGAATCACCGCCCGGTGGAGCCCGAGCCGATCACGCTCTCTATAAACAATGGGAGGGCATGATTAGACACCAGAAGTTCCCAATGCTTCCTCACTCATCCAAACTCGAAAAGGACCAAAAGAAGCTGCCCCCTCAAAATGATCGTCAGCGGTACATCATGCAAATCGCAACTGACCGCGTGGATCTAAAGAATGAGATATACGACCAGGGCTATTATTATTTCGCTTATAGCGATAAGGAACAGGGCGACCTGTTAATTGTAGTTCACCCCAAATACCGAAAGTGCTTCGACGATCTCAAAAAGAAGTTCGATTTCATGCAAGCGGTAGTTTTTGAGTACGGCGAGCTTGTTGGCCGCAAACAGGTGGTCTTAGAGTATCCGCGACAGTGTCTAGGCCAATTAAAGGACACAGGATCCAAACTTTCAGACGCAAATTAGCCCGAAAGAGCGGGCGCAAACGGACAGGACCGGACACGAACGGACATTTTTAGATACCCCCCAAAAATAGCGTGAAATAGCACATGAGAGGGTTGCAAAAAATCAACGTAACCCTTCGAATTGACATAGGTTCAGTTTGAATCATTGAAAAGTCAGATAGCGTGTGAGCACAGCTGCTCAGGAACCCCGGAGGCGCGCCCTATCCATGTCCGGTTCGATTTTAGGGACTCTGGTCAGGACAAGCATTTAACCATCTCAATCGCTCTCTCCTGCGATTCAAAGGCACCTACCTACGGCGTACTTCACACCCTCTAGATGGTTCGATTTAAACCATCGACCATTCAGTAAACGTTCGTTTTGTGAAAACACGGTGCTATTCATTCACATAACGGTGAAGATAGTGAACATGGGACAATACGTTTACTGCCGAGTTTCGACCTCAAACCAAGAAACCGAGAATCAAGTCATCAATCTCAAGCGCCTTTATCCGAATGCGGCTTTCATCGAAGAAACCGCGAGTGGGGCAAAGGCCAGACCGGAACTTGAAAAGGTGGTCCGACAACTTCAGCGCGGCGATGAGCTGATTGTTTCGAGTCTTGACCGCTTGGGTAGAAAAACAAGTGAGATCCTCACTTTGATTGAAGACCTAGATAAGCGCGGAATCATCTTGAAGAGTCTTCGGGAGGGTTTGGACTATAGCACTATCAGCGGACGCCTGGTGACGCAGATTTTGGTTTCGGTCAGCGAGTTAGAACGCGCCCTCATTTCACAACGAACCAAATCTGCTCTGGCTGCGAAGAGAGAAAAAGGGATCATCGGAGGACGTCCGCGGATTCACAGCGATCATAAAGTTCATCAAGCAAAAGCTCTCCGCGCTAACGGTAAATCACTCGCCGCGATCTCCAAAGAGACGGGCATCTCCATTGGTCGCCTCCATCAACTCTTGAGGTGACCCCCCTCCGGGTGTCTGTTTTTCAAAAATTGTGAAAGGTTGGCGGACCACTTTGGCCTATCGATAAAATTTTGTCCGGTTAGAAAAAGGTTCGCGAGGAACGGACATTTCGATTTTTCTCGATAGCCATGCGGCTTTCGAGGAATTGATGCGGCTTGTATCAAGTCGATTTGACATGCAAAGCGGCAGAGAGCCTTGTTCCCAGTATCGATGCCACATGATAGGAGCTTTTAATTCTTCGGAAGGTATGGAATGGCAGGGTTTGGTTTGGTTCAAGCGGGTTTCAATCCCCGCATAAGAGTTGGAACGGGAGCAGACGCACTGGCAGAAATTGCCGCAACCCTTCCGCATTTCAAAGAACTCCAAGAAAAGACCTCTATCGACCCATACATGATTCACTACGCACTGATTCGCCAGCGACTGACTTTGAAGGACGCGGTCATGCACGTGGGCCCCTATTCCTTCGACTTAGAAGTGATGGTGGACAAGAACCAATCCGAAATGAAGCGATTCAAGAAAGGATCCGAATCAAAAGAGTTGCCGACAAGATCCAATAGGAAGAGAGCTTTACCTTACACAAAACCGGTCTCCAGAAATGCTATTGCCAGAGCATATAAGCACCTTAATCCAAGGACTGAGCGAGCTTGTCGAGATGAAATAGTCATCAAGGGCACAGTTACATCATTGGTTCGCGCTCTCAATGAGGAACTCATTTGGTCCGGTGACCATGACATGGCTAGTGATTTCAACAGGCCCGGTATCCGTCACCAAACGATTGCAGATTGGATTAACTGGGTCTTAGAGCGCAACTACAAGCTCAAGGCAAACTATACGAGGGGTCAGATTCAGCAGATGTTAAAGAAAGCAGCTAAGGGCGCCAAAACCAGAGGTGATCGAAATAAGTATTCAGGTCGCTTCACCACGTGCATTCTCGAGTTCCATCCCGATCAATTCCGGGTTTTTACCACTTTGTAAGAACCGTAAGTTTTTCAGGCAAGATGCGCCTCGGATCGGACGGGCGCGGCTTGGATTGGAATGGTTCTCATCTCTTGACCTCGTCTGTCCCGCAACAGAGGAGGCTCAATGCTCACAACGAAACTAATCGAAAAAATCATGGCAGACGTCGCTGACCGCACATCCGCGCGATCAAAGCTATTACTCACCCAACTAGACATGGCGTATCCGCCGAGCGAGAGCAAAATGCTCGTCCGCAAGGCGGTACTAAATACCCTCGGCGACAGTGGCCTTCTTCCCGAGATCAGAGCCATTCTGCTCTCACACTCAGTCGCGGGTACGGGGGTAGATCATGCTTGATAAGTCAGTCGAGAAATCAAAGGTTCCCATCTATGATTGGGTCAGGCTCTCCGTGAACATCTCTGACGACCCGCTTGTCAATTTCATTGAATCTGAGATGAAGGTCGAAGGCTTTGGCCGGTTCATTAAACTTAGCATACAACTGATCTCTCAAATGCGATCAGAGCATGGGCCTATCGTGTCCGAACTTTCACTCAATACATGGTGCTGGCTTTTGGGTTGTAAGAAAAAAGGACTGATTAAGTTCCTCGATCATTTGCAGAATGAAGGACATTTGTTCTGGGAACAAAATGGGAACATTGTGCGAATCGAGATGCCTAAGTTGCGAGAAGTATTTGACCTCAGCTTGCTACCTCGAACTGGTAGATCCGCCAAACGTCGTCCTAGAGAAGAAGAAATAATAATCTTAGAAGGAGAAGCAGACGTAGAGAGAAAAGATAACAATCAGGGGAACGTTGAGACCAAGATCCAGACCGAGACCGGCTCTTCTTTTTTAACTGATAAGGACTTTGACCGTCTGAAATCAGCATTAGCAAAGTCCGGTAAGGAAGCAATTCAGCCGACAGCCTCCGCAGTTGAATCTATATTTTCTAGGATCGGCAAAAGTGAAAGTGCATTCTCAGAAGTGCAGTCCTTGATAAGCAAACAGTTCGGAACAAGTGATAAGAGCCGACACCTCGGCAATGCTGTTTTGGCAGAAGCCACAAAAGCATACCGCGAGGGTATCAAAAATCACGAATATCGAGAGTACGCGGTCAGAAGCAAAGCCGCAGCCGATGCTAGAGCAGCCAAATTCAAGAACTCACCCATAAAGGTCGATCCGATCTGTAATTCGGTCATGCGCAGACTCAGTCAAATTGGTGAAGGCACCATTTATGATACCGACATCACGATTGAGGAGGCTGAACATTTCATTCGTCTTAATACAGAGTATTGGGGCGAATCGGAAGTCCGAGAAAAGTATCGGGAGGTAATTCAATTCATTAAGTATGGTGAAGAAAAAAGTCTTGGCGACGAAGACGGTGAACCAGTCTCGCCCATCCCAAAGAAAAGGACCCTGCCAATCAAGTCAAAGCCCACTATGGTGGAGGTCGATGGGTTTGACAACGACGATGATGATGACCCAACACCGGGCAACTTCAGAAAGACGATAGTTGTCGAAGACGAGGACGACATTGGAGATTGAAAACGTGCCGATAGCCTGGTGGCACGGTGAACCATCTGAGATGGTTCGCCTGTTAATCAAAACGGGCGTAGGCTTGTCCTTTGCCTTAGCTGCTATTTGCCAAACGGATTCGCAGCTTGAAAAACATCATTGGTCTCACACGGTTGACCAAGTGGAGTGCCACAGAGAGCGTCAGCATGATAAAATCACCGAACCCTTATCATCCGCCCGGCAATGTCGAAGTTGCGGCCAGTTACTCGCTCTAGAAGAGTTCCCTCCCAAAGGTAGTGGTCGTCGAGAAAGTCGATGTAATGTTTGTCACAATACTCATCGACGGTCACGGTATCGAGGCAAGCACCCATCGACAAGCGAGATGAGCATTGATCTCCGATCACATCGATTTGATGGGAAGCATGAAGGGTTTCAACTTTTACTGGAGCTGATTTGCGATGACGTTATGAAAGGATTGATGAACTGATGGGTCAGAAAACGAGTTTAATTCCCTATGCAAAGCCGGTGATCAGGGCAGCGGCCTATGGAAGACACTCGTCCAAAAATCAAAACCCAACATCAGCGGCAGAACAGATTCGTCTTATCAAGAGCCTTCACAAGAAAGAGACATTGCCCTTCATTAAGCATGTGCAGTCGCAGTATGAAGTTCAGATTACTGATGAGTGGACCCTCATGGACGAGGCCCTTCCCGGTCGAACGACGGTAGGCAGAGCTGGCTATGATCGCCTCTTGCGCGGAATTGAAAACGGAGACTTTGACGTAGTCATTGTTGATAACCTCTCCCGCCTTTGTCGTGATCTTGGAGATCAAATTCATCTCTATGATTTGGTTAAGTACAAAAAGATCGAACTGATCAGCGTCGGGGCCTCGCCCATCGCTTAGTTGAAATTTGAAGGTTGAGTGGCTCAACCAATCTGTGTTTTCAATGAGTTACCACACTTAAAGAAATCGCAGGAAGAGAGGAGCCACCCAATGGCCAACGTACTTAA
>JBFWQY010000019.1:0-102883 GCA_050249195.1 Bdellovibrionales bacterium | reverse complement strand
ATTGCGACTCGATTCGAGAAACTCGCGCGCAATTTCAAAGCGCTCGTTTATCTTGCATGCTCGATCGTTTGGCTCAGGATCGGAAAATGACTTCGGCGCGCTCAGCCAAAATCCAGACACGCCCTAAACGTAACGTAAAGCCTGTTCGTTCTCATCAGGTCCCGGTCACCTGCGAGATGCTGGTGCATCCTGCTGTGAATCTAAGCGGCTGCCGCCTAAAAATTCACCCGCAACTTGAATGCGAGATCATCAATGATTAAGCCCGCATAATCGTCATCGAACCAGACCCAGTAACGAGAATTATCAAATCCGATCGCCACGCGCTCTGCGACCTGATAAAGCAGCGAAATCGTCAAGCCCGGCCCCATTGTCGTCGCGTCGTCAGGACGATCACGATAGGAATCGACATTGATAATATTGAAACTCGGTGCGAATGAAAGATCCCAACTGCGTTTATAGAAATGAGAGACATAGGCGGCTCCAACAACCATGTAGCCATTAACCCCTTCATCCCTGTCCTTTTGAAAGCTACGCAGATGCGCTCCGACGCCTGCAGAGGCATCGAACATATATTCATAAGCCAACCCAAACGCAAAGCCGGCTCGCGTGAAGCTACCCATAGCAAAGCCGTTATGGGTATTTCCCTTAGCCGTATGATCATCCATTTGCGCTGAGGCACTGAGAGAGAGCGTGGTCACACAGGAGAGCGACAAGAGCCATATAAGAAGCCGTTTCATTGATGTTTCCTCCAAGTAATGGTCAGAACCTAGCAAAGCCCCTGAGAAAAGACGGCCCTTAACTTTACGCATCAATTATCTCCCTTCAGCAGTAGATTGTGCTACTTGTCAAGCCCTCGCACCTGCGTGCGGCGGTTCAGTCCCTCAGGGCATTGACTTTCATTCTGACTTTGCCATTGTCCTTCCTGCTGAAAGCGATAAAGGGGAAGCTTGCCTTGAGATTATGGTCGCTCCACCCGAGATATCTGGACGGCAAGGGTCTGGTGGCCCTTTGGCGGGAAGGACTTTTAGCGCAAAAGGTTTTACAGAATAAGACTAAAGGGTATCGCTTTCATCCCCAGCTTTTGCGCTTCAGAGAGTCCGATAATCCGCTGGCCTTCATTCGCGCCTACCTTCATATCGTCTGTGACGTGGCTGAAGAACGGCAATATGCGTTCGATCGTGACAAGCTGGGGCCGCGCGCGCCGGTTCAAGCGCGAATTGGTGTGCGTTCGGGACAGGTTGACTATGAGTGGAGGCACCTGCAAGAGAAGCTCCGAGGACGCAGTTTTGCCGAGTATCTTCGAAATCGGGACGTGACGCGTCCACAACTGCACCCGATCTTCAAACGAAGACGGGGTGGAGTGGAAGCATGGGAAGTCGTGAGATCGGTCTGAGGAGTCGTCTTGGCCGCAAAAAGGGAAGATTGGATTCTGTCGACAGAGGCTCAGCTTTCATTTAGCCTGAACTAGGGAATGGATTCCTTCAATCAGGACTTGGAAGTCGCTCATCCATGCGTGCGGTGTGGAGCTTGCTGTGCCACCTACCGCGTCTTATTTCCTGTCCAAGAACTTCAATCGGACTCCTATCACGTACCCGCAGATCTCACGGAAGCGGTCGATCCAGGCACGCGGGCCATGATGGGGACAAATCAGCAGCGCCCCCGCTGTGTGGCTCTCGCCGGTCGGATCGGGGTGGATGTGATGTGTTCCATTTACGAGCGTCGCCCGGGCTGCTGTCGTCAGTTTGTGCCGAGTTATGAAAACGGGCGTCCGAATCGAAGCTGCGACCATGCGCAAACGAATAAAGGATTAAAACCGCTCGCGCCCCACGATTGGGTCCGCTATCGTCAAAGTCCATGGCCGACTTGAATAGCTGTTGTGGCGGAAGCCAGACCTACTCGGCGCATGTTGAGTCTCCGTAAAAGCTAGCGGAGGATTATGAAATGGACGGGCCGATGGTCACATTCGCCTCCGATTCGGCGTTATTGGTAAACTACCCCGGTGAACCCTCGGTGGAAGTCACCGGTCGTGTGCTGGGACTCTTTCACCGACTCCGATCGTGCATGCTGTGGCGTCGGATGAATCTACATCCGGCCTATTGCTCGTTGCTGGTCGAATTCGATCCCTATGTGCAGGATCCCAAGGCCTTACACCGAAGTCTCGGCGCGTTGGCCGCGTCATCAGCAAGCTCAACCTTACCTCAGGGGCGGACAGTCGAAATTCCCGTGGTTTATGGGAATGAGTTTGGACCGGATCTGGAGGATGTTTCGAAGCTTACGGGATGGCCCTCAGACACGATCATTCAAAAACACACGGATGCGGAGTTCATGGTCGCATTCCTTGGGTTTTCTCCTGGATTTCCCTATTTGTTGGGGCTGCCTCAGGAGCTTGCCTGCCCGCGCAAGGCGACGCCGCGGTTGCGCGTCCCTAAGGGATCGGTGGCCATAGCCGGCTTCCAAGCGGGAATTTATCCAGGTCCTTCGCCCGGAGGCTGGCAGGTTATCGGGCGTACGGACGTTTCCCTCTATGGTCCTGATTCGCCCGGGGCGGCAGGATCCACACTCCTCGAGCCCGGAGACCGCGTGAAATTTCGCTCGGTAACTGAACTCAAGCCTCGCCCTCCGCGGAATCTAGAACCAAACACGGCCGATCCGATTTTGCAGGTGGTCCACCCGGGCGCGTACATTACGGTTCAGGACGGCGGGACAGATGGCTTCACTCATCTTGGAATCTCACCTTCGGGAGCCGCGGACACCCTTGCGCTTCGGGTGGGAAATGCCTTACTCGGAAATTCGCGGGATGCGGCCGCGCTGGAATGCACCCTGAGCGGCGGTGCCTATCGTTTTCTAAGTGACACGTGGATTGCGATCACCGGCAGTCCGTGCACACCTAGACTCGAGGAGCGCGTGTTATCGATGGGCTGTCCTCATCCCGTGAGCGCCGGGCAGGTGCTCCATATAGGTCCTATTCTTGTCGGTTTGCGCAGCTATATCTGCGTACGCGGAGGTCTTTATCGCCCCAGCGAAAATCCCTTGAACGCGGGCGATAAAATCTCGGCAGGAGAACGTGTGCTTGCCGAGCCTTCCTATCGTCCCCCGACACGTCTCCTGCGGCGCCATTATGAGGAGCCCACATCCTGTCTGCACATCACTCAAGGGCCCCAGTGGGACTGGTTCACGCCCGAGAGTCGCGACAAACTTTTGACCGATGAGTTCACCCTAACCGAAGATGCCGATCGCCGAGGATTGCGCCTTTCGGGGCCGGCACTGACAACAGTCCATAAGGACGAACTGATCAGCGAAGGTATCGCCAATGGGGCGGTCCAAGTGTCGGGTGACGGAAAGGCGATGATTCTGTTTTGTGAGCAACGTACGACTGGCGGGTACCCGAAGATCGCGAATGTCATTCGCGCTGACCTGTGGCGACTGGGCCAGCTCCGACCAGGAACCCGATTTCAATTCAAGCTGGTCACACTCGAGCGCGCGTGGCACATGAATCGTGAATGGCGGGAAATGTTAAAAGGAGCCGGTTATGATCCTCAAGGTTGATTTGAATCTTGATGCCGGCGAGTCCCCAGAGGCGCTCGCGGATGGATCGGAAGAGCGGCTCTATGACCTGGTGAGTTCGGTTAATATCGCGTGCGGAGGCCATGCTGGCGACTTGCAAACGATGTCACAGGCGGTGAAATTGGCCAAAGCCAAGGGACTCGCGATCGGCGCGCATCCCTCCTTCCCAGATCGTGTGGGTTTCGGACGTACGCGTCTGTCGATTTCGTCCGAAGACCTCGCAATATCTCTCTTAAGTCAAATGCAGCTTCTCAAGCGGGTGTGTGACGCGGAGGGCGTGATCCTTTCACGAATCAAGGCGCACGGAGCTCTCTACAATCTTTCGGCCGACGATCCGGCACTGGGGGATGTTCTGATCGGAGTGG
The DNA here is from genome assembly GCA_050249195.1 of Bdellovibrionales bacterium. GTDB lineage: Bacteria > Bdellovibrionota > Bdellovibrionia > Bdellovibrionales > UBA1609 > JALHOQ01. The sequence goes on along the minus strand of JBFWQY010000019.1, from coordinate 98,954 downwards.
TCAAAGTGTTCGACTCTCAGCTGGACGTGATGGGGCTTGCCGGATCTTCGTTTTTGGAGCGGGTCTCTGCCGCTGGATTAAATGCCGTCGCGGAGGGCTTTGTTGACCGTCGATACGATTCCTCCGGACGCCTGAGATCGCGCTCCCTTCCAGATGCCCTGATGACAGACCCAGAGGAAGCGGGAGAGCAGGCTGTAGATTTAGTGAAAGCCAGGCGCGTGCAGTCTCTGTGCATTCATAGTGATATCCCGGGTGCCTTCGAACGGATCCGTGCTGTTCGTGCGGCCCTGATAAAAGCGGGAATCCGCATCTGTTCGGAAAGATGTGGCGGCCGTGTCAATGTTAAGTCTGGTGAAGATCCGGAATAACCGACTCAGTTCCATTCGAAATTTCTATGCGAGCCAAAATGAAGATTTAGATGAAGAGCCTTGATCGCCTCTCAGACCAGAACGTCACATTTTATCTTTGAAAAACTCGCGCCGGTCCCTTAAGCTGCACGTGGTGTGATCTTGGGTAAACTATTCTTATATGTATTGTTTGCGTTTTCCGTCGGGATCCATGCGGCGCCTGATCCTCGTGAGTGCGAACACTACCTGGTTCTCTCAACAGAGCAGTTTCGCTATGACGGGAAAGTGGATTATCCCAATAAGGCTGAGGAGCAGAAGCTGATTGCGGAACTCTTGGATGGGCTTATGAGACATGGCCCCTTGTCAGCGGTCGTTGCTGGGATTCAGCCGGCAGCAAAGGTTGATCCTTGCAATACCGATGGAATTTGCCATCCCTGGGATCTGACCTCTGTCAAGCGCCTTCAAAACGCTGTCTCATACGGAGCAATTTCGGCACCTGAGTTGAAGTGGATCGTTGTTCCCGTTCATCAGATTCGGGGCGGAGTTAACGTCGGTTCCCACAATGTCTATGTTCTCAATCGGGCCGCGATAAGAAAGCGCATAGAGCGTACGGACATTCAGGAAGAGCTCCGCCAGCTTCGCGTTTGGAACAATGAGCTCTCACGCTTTGTGCTTCGAGGTTCCGAGCCCGGTGAAGTGAGTTACAATGAGGTATTCACCGAAGCTCTATATGTGGCGACGTTCTGGTCCAGGCCGCTTGTGAGCGAAGGTGATGGAGAGGATTCGGTCGGAATGCATAATGCTCGTATCCTCGCTCGCGTCCTCATGGAGCGCACGGATTGGCTCCGGGGACGCCGCCGGCTGCGTGGAACTGTACGCCCTGAGGTCCAGAAATACATCTGGTGGCATGACCACTACCGGCGCGACCCCCGCCATAAGGCCTACACGCCTCAGGAAATCATCAGTTCCTGGGATGATCTACCAGCCCCGAGGTTCGAGCCGGATAGAGGTTAATGCGGACAGGCGAGTCCGCTTCAAAGGGCACCAACCCACCTCCAAATAGATGGAATGCAAATGGGGGGCTTCCTCTCGGGTTTTCAGTAGAGGAGAAATAACGGGATTCAAGCCTTTTGAAGATCGGAAGGAAGGCCATTTCTGGCTATTCCAATGATGCGACCAAAACTTCGACAGATTCGATTTCCCCTCCGATGACATCCAGTTAGCTGGTAGGAGGCGTGAGGTTGATCAAAAGTTAACCAGTTAGAATACGTGCCGGTCAGTCAGCTAAGAATAAATCAGGTCGCGCCGTTCCCGCCTGAAACACGGATTTGGACCAAGAGTTGCTTTGTAGAACTCTGGGGGGATGCGAACTGCCTTACAGATTGTTAGTCCGTGCCCTGGGGGTAAGAACTTTGGCGAATCTCAAAAAGAGAACATCAGCCCATGGGTTTTCGATCCGAAAGTTAAGGCGCAACTGCAGGCTATGGTTGGGGATTTTTTGCCATACGGTGGCGGTTCTCGCCTTAATAGGCTGTGGCGACGGCGGATTCAGGACGTTGCAATCAGCTCCCGAGTTAGCATCTTCGACCACGTCAACACCATCGGATCCTTTGGATGGATCAGAGCCACCGTTGCCCGAAAATCCCGTTGAACATCCCGAGGAACCGGTGACTCCCACGCAGCCACCAGATTACAACTCTGATATTTTGACTCGAGTGGGTCTGAAGCTGGGCCCACGCGGAAACTCGACCTGTCAGTTGCAACCTCCACTCATTCCCGCTTTTGATAAACCTGGTGATGGAGCCAATGTTCTCAAAGTTTGCCAGGACTCTGGATGTCCTTATCAGACGATTTCAGCGGCCCTGGCGGCTGCGCCAGCGGGTTCGGTGATTGCAGTAAAAGCCGGGACCTATAACGAGTGCGTCCGAATCAGAAAAAATAGTATCACTGTCCAAGGGCGAGGCGGCCGACCTTTGATCCAGGCTTCGAGCTGCTCTGATTCAAAGGCCATAGTAATCGAGGTTGCTGCGAGCGATGTCAAACTCGAGAATCTTGAAGTGACAGACCCCACCGGCGACTCAGCGACAGGTGTTTTTCTCAGTAAAACCGGTGGCAATTTAAATGTGAGCAACCTCTTTATTCATCATGCGCAGACGGGCCTCTCGACCGTTGTGGGAGCCGGTCATGTCGTGGTGACGAGCAGTTACTTTGATCATCTGGGCCACATGTACGGCACGGATCTTCACACCACTTCCGGGCTCCGAGTGAATCTGGAGAGCCTCTCCGCTGAGATCAACAATGTGACTATCACACATCCCAAACAACAAGGTCGGCCATTGTTTGCCGCGGCTTACAAGAACACGATAAACTGCGTGGTGGCGGCAGATCTTGAAGGGGGCCTATCACAGCACTTGATGATGTTTACATATGGATTTGATGTGGCGGTTTCAAACAGCGTCCTTCAGCGCGGTCCCCTGTCTCTGGCGCAGATGCTTGTTTATTGGGAACGGCATCCCGCTCCAGTGCCGGACCGATTCACGGCTACCAACAATGTTTTTATTTCTGATCGCCCGGACGAAAACAAGTATATGCTATATAACCAGTCGCCAATGATTCCGGCAGCCTATACTAATAACGTTTTTATTGGTTCCGGCAGCGCAGCGAGTGCGGGTCGAGTTCCCAACAGCTTTGCGTTCGAAAGTCGTGAAGCGGCTGGACTCGGCGATGATACATTACCTTATCCCGGGACAACGATAGAGTCGCCCTAAAGCCCGAAGCGTCAATCATCTCAAAAAAGTGACATCTGAGAATTCTTCTCCCGGTTCCGTTTTTGCGTGTTAGGACGCCGGGTTCGAGCCGTGCGGCTACGGCGCTTTCCGGTCTTGCCACGTGTTCTGGGTCGCATGCGCTCAAGAAGGGAGTGGAAGGCCTGAAGTTGCTCGATTTCGTCTTGGATTGTCGCCAGCTGGTCCCTGAATTCCTTGCGGATGGTTTTGACCAGGGGATCGAAGTTCTTGCGCTTCATAAATCCCCAGGCTGGAGATTTCCGCAGCTGGCGTGCCTCCCGCTCCAAGGACCGCACATCCTCCGCCAGCCATTCGCAGCTACTTTGAATCTCATTGAGAGTTAGGCTCCGGAGATCCTTGCCACGCAAGAGAGCCATATGAAAGAGTCTCTCGAGCTCGGAAACAGCTTTTGCCTTATATGCGGCCTGGACACGAAGCCAGAGTTTGGCCTTCCAAATTTGATCTTTTGGCCGCTGTTCTGTTTGCAGATCGGGATGGAGCGTTCGTGCCAGCTTTCGGTATAGTGTTTTGAGCGCCTCCTCCTCGCGCGGAGAGATGACCCGAGAAGGTCTTGAACGGGCGGCCGAACCAAAGTCGATAAATTCCTCATCCTCTTCAAAGAGTTCATCCGTGTCACCTTCAGACATCCTGACCCATTGGCGCATATCTTCAATGATGGATTTCAGAGGCATCCCCGAGGCCGAAAAGACTTGGATAACTTCTGCCTGAATCTTGCGGGAGCAAGAATCCCAGACGCGCAGGAACACGCGTGGATTCCGAGCCTTTTGGCTGAGCTCAAAGGATTTCACGAGGAGGCCCATCGCGTCGCCAAAATCCTCGGTTAAACGGCGCAGGCGGTTATCTGGCAATCGCTGGATGGCCTCGAGTTCCTCACGGTCTTTCTCAGTAAGCGTGGATTCACTGGACAAGGAGGCGGATTCTTCAGCGCGGTCACGTCCGAAGCCGAACTCCTCCTCATCTTCAGAGAAATCCATGTCCTCGTCCCGACAATTGGCGCGGTATTCCTTTTCCATCTCGTCCTGGGCGAAACGTTCCCTTTCTAAGCGCAGCTTTCGAATCCGTTCGCGTTCGGCTTCATCGCCCTGGGCGAACTGCTCCTGTTCCGTTCGGATCAACCTGTAAGCTTCAGGCATGCTCAGGCCCATCAGGGATGCCGCCGCCACAATCTCATTGTGAAGAGTCGCCAGGTCCTTGTATTCGCGATTCTTATTTTCGATCTTCTCCCGATCCTTTTGAAAGGTGAGATTGAACCAGTCACTGAACAACCGCTGATCTTTGTTGTGAAAGGTATCGATGGCGGCTTCCAACCGGTCCATTTTTCGCAGAATCTTGGCTGCGCCGGAGAATACCTCCGCACGTATGCGGTTATCATCGATCACGACTAGCGCGCGCACCTGACCCGCGCGTCTCAAGTGGCGTAACTTTTGACGGTATTTCTTACTCATACAGGCCCTGATCCTTAAGTGTAGATTTGATTAATCATGTATAGCACACTTTGCTCCTGATTACGGATTTCTAAGCTCAGAATGAATTTTCCGGTGGCCGGCCGAGATCCGGACTTATTTCCTTACCTTCAAACAGCTGAGGGCCGTATCGAGTCGAGTTGTTGTAGCGGCTCCGATGGCGAGACCAAGGCTATCTCCGTCTCCATAGGATTGCAAATCCGCCGAAATGCCACGGTCGTCCGCATTTGCATTCATGCAAATTCGAGAATGTTCCAGTGCATCGATGGCGTTCACCACAAGTGTAGAAACAAAGTCCTTGATGTGAGGGGCCAAGATCAGTTTGTTCCACAGTTCCGGATGAGTACGCCTTAGCTGTGAGAAGTATATCTTAGTGAAGGTTAAAAAGAAGAGCACGCCAGAGCGCTGGCTGAAAAGAGAGGGAATTGATTTACCAAGTCGGACGGAAATTCGGGTACTTGAAATCAAACCATGTGTGTAGGCGTTAAGCTCGCTAAGTCCCTCTAGGAAATTTTTCGAGGCGGTCGTGGACGGGTCTTCGATGTAGGATCTATAGAAGTCAACGAACCCACTTGAGCTTTGCTCTTTCGGGGCCATTGTTTTCTGTCGCCAAAACTCCTCAAAGATCTGGTTAGGTTGAGGCAGTTCCATAAAGGGAACAGACAGGCGTTCCATAGAGGGCAAATAAAAAGCTTTCCGACGCCCGGGGCCTTTCATCGCTTGGACGTCGGACATGACCTGAATAGCTTCATCGAGGCTGTGCACGCCTTCGTGTATGGCGACGATAAAGGTGTCACTGACCTTATGGCCACAGACCGCGGGTCCCCGTACCTTCAACAGAGACTCAATAAGTGTGGCGGTGAGGGCCTGATTTTCGCGCAAAATGAAGCGCTCATTTTCATTGCTGGCCAAGGACTCGACTCGCGATTTGCAGGCCATCACGAAACCGGCTGCATGTGTCACATTGCACGTAACGGTAACAAGAATCGTCAGCCACAATTTTGCCAACCGATAACGAAGCCCTAAAAGGCCGTAGGATTTCACCATATCTCTAAAAATAGCAATTCCGAGACCAGTCGGCTCTTCCCAGTTGCGAACGAACGCGGTGCTTTTTCGGTCCGAACGAAACCCGCGTCAGATCCCTAATCAAGGGCCGAATTCACACGGCGCGTCCGAATTTCATACACCACTCTTCTAGACGGCACGCCGCCTCATGCCGCGAACCATCTTCGTATACGGGATCGTATACGGGATCTTCACGTACGGATTCTCACGTACAGATCTTCACGTACGGGTCATGTATGATTTTCGCGGCACCTGATGCGGGACCTCTAAATCGGGCAGTCCGCGTACTCGCGGCCCCCGCGCCGGACGCGCGGGCCGATTTTGCGTGGACTGGAGTCCGCGTCCCGCATCAGGTGCCGCGAAAATCCTGGTGGCTTCTCCGAGACTCGAACTCGGACAGGGTTGCCCCCGGTGGATTTTGAATCCACTGCGTCTACCAATTCCGCCAAGAAGCCGAAGGTCGCGAAAGAGTAACCAATCTCGCCGATCAGACTCAAGCAAAAGATGATCGCTGCCAATTTGCGTCCGACCCTTACTTTTCTTCACGGACTGTCGCTCGCGTGATCAAACTCCGGGATCGGCCTGTTGCCCGTAAACGGCTTGCGGCGCTCTGAATCAATTTGAATTTTATCTGAATCCAGAGGGTTAGATGATTCGGCAGCCGGATTCGACATCCCGGCACGCCACTTGCTGTTTGGGTCACTGCGTAACGAAGGATCGTTTGAAACTTAAACCAGAGGGGTTAGGAACATGAGGTTCACGAAAGTTGTCGCAGGAATTGCGATACTCGCATTCGCCAGCCAAGCGTTTGCTCAGGACGGCACTCTCCGTCGTCCAAAGACGATGGCTCATTCCGGAGCGGAAGAGCCCAATGTTGTGATTATAAACAAGTCTGAGGCTGCGGCCGACGCGAATGCGGCTGGTACAGCCACTCAAGCGGCTCAACCACAGCCGGTTTACCAGCCGACAACGGTCGTAACCGCACCACCCGTTACGGAAAGTCGAGCCGAAACTCTGCGGAAGGCCCGCCAGGATGCAGAAGTTGGGACGGAGCAAAAGATCGTTGAAAAGCTAGAGGAGTCGCGTTTGCGCGAAGAGCGTGAACGGGCCGAACGATTGTTTGGTGATCGTTTTGATCCTCCGCCTCCTCCGCCGCCACAACCTCAGGCTCAGCCTAAGCCCGAACCTCAACCCGTGATTGTAGCCCCTGTTGTCACCCCCCCACCTGAGGATGAAAAGCCGGCGCAGCCGACCGTGAACATTGAACGTGTTGAAATCGTCCAGCCACCACCTCCGCCCGCGGAGCCGGTGGGCCAGAGCCATATGGAAGTTGAAGAGGCTGAAGAGGAAGAAGCTTCTCCTTCGCGATTGTATGTCTCGGGAATTCTGGCGATGCCTGAGTACGGAGCAAATAACGTCAAGAGCAACGGTGGATTTGGTTTCGGTGTGGGATCACTCATTAATGAGCGGTGGGCAGTGGAAGGTAACTTCCTCTATTCAAACCACTACATCGATACATTTTGGCAGCCTAACATTTATCGAGATTTGGATCAGTACGATATCGGCGTAGGCGGAAAGTACTATATTCTCACAGGCAAGCTGAGACCTTGGCTAGGCGCCTCGGTTACTTACATCTACCGCAAGTATGATGACCGGATTCAAACCGGTGAGGCCTGGTACGTGAACCGCTATACGACGTCGGAAGAGACACATGCGGTGAACGGAGGCCTGGGTCTGGGCGCGGACTTCGCCGTGACCGATGCCTTCTCAATCGGTGGTGGCCTGGATTACAGCTGGAACATCATGAACCGAAATGACTTCAACTTCCGGTCGTACGGACTGCCGCCCAATACAAAAGCACTTGAAGAAATTGATTATTACACCTTGAAGCTCAGCGGCAAGATGACCTTTTAATTAATGACTAAGGGGTATTCAGCCTCTGAAGCTTCGGCTTGAATTTAAGATTTTAGATCGTCCTTGGCAGCAGCAGAGCTTGTCTCTGGCTCCCTCTGAGGCCGGGCCTATGGTGGGTCCGGCTTTTTTATCTCTTGGCCGCATTCCCGCAGTTTGACATGATTGGCCTTATGGCCCGCAAACAATATTCCCGGCTTCTCGAGACACTTTTTCTATTGTCAGCAGTTTTAACGATTGCCGTTCTGGCTGTGGATGTCCATTCCATTAAGGCCGAGATCGTATCCTCGGGCGCGGGCGTGGTTCAAGGGCGCGTCGTTACCAGTCGCGAGGTTCAGATCCAAACGCTTTTGGAGTCAGCCCTAAACGGAGGGGCGAAGAATTTTCAGATTCTCGCACTTGATTCGAAGGCGTTTGCGAAAGCGGTTCAGGAGACGTTACTCGAGTCCGTGGTTTCTCTTGAGGCCCAGAATTTTAATGTGGTTCAGGTGTCACCGGAGGAAATCTCCGCTGCTCACAAGAAGGTCTTGAAGGTGCTTAAAGGAACTTCGGCATGGAAAAAGCTCGAGGTCTCGTCCACTGAGCTAGAGAAGGGGATCCAGCGCAAACTCCAAGCCAAGAAGTTTGTTCAGCTTCGCGCCCAATCATCCGTGCTTCCCGTGACGGACAGTGAAGCCCAGAAATACTTTAACGAAAACCGGCTCAAATTTGGCACCCTTCCGTTCGAAAATTTCAAGGAGAACATAAAATCGTACCTGAGCCGTACGCAGGTTGATCAGCGACTGAAAGATTGGTACGACGTGCTTCTTAGCAAGTACCAGGTCAAGAGCCTGATCGCGGAGATGTAGTGAACGAGGAGTTCGGGGAAATCGAGGTCCTGACTCTGAGGCATCTGCCTCAGTTGGTCCATATCATGGAAAATGTTTATCGCCGGACCGAGAAGCCGATCGGCGGGGTTTGGACCCGGGATCTCCTGAAGCAGGAACTGGAGATTGGCCAGGGCGTTGGACTTCAGGTTGAAGGATTTGGCTTGGCCGCTTTCATTCTCTTTCGAATGTATGAATCGCATCGGGAGATCACGTTGCTGGCCACTCATCCAGATCGACAGCGGAAGGGGGATATGCGCTACCTTCTCTCCTACATGTTGGAGCGCAAATCTCCGAGTGAGCGGATCTGGCTCGAGGTTCACGATCAGAATCATCCGGCACTAGGCCTGTATGGTGAGATGGGATTTCAGGAAGTGGGGCGGCGCCCCAGGTACTATCGCGACGGAGGCGATGCGGTTCTCTTGACGCTGGGATAAGAACTTGCAAACCATGAAAGATTTCTGTAAACATAACCTCGAAGAGGGCCAGAAGCCCTCTTTTTTTGTGCCGTTCAAATTGCAGGAGATCGCGGTTGTTGACCCAGAGTCAGTTGGAGGACGTCCGCCGCTTTGCTGAGGAGGTGGCCTCACGCGAAGGTTGTATACTTTACGATCTTGAATTTCGTGAAGGCCCGGGTCGGGCATTGCGTGTTTTCATCGATAAAGAACCGGATGGGGTCAGCCTTGACGATTGTGTGAATGTCTCACGGGGTTTGAATCTGCGTCTGGATGTCGAAGACATCATTCCCGGCGGGGGATACGAACTCGAAGTGTCCTCGCCCGGTCTGGAGCGCAAACTCACTCAGCCTTGGCATTTTGAGAAAGCGGTGGGCCAGACGATCCAGCTCAAATATCTCGACGAGCGTGGAGTTGAGGCCTCCTATCAGGGGCGCATCATAGCCCTGGAAGAATCCCGCTTGAGTCTGGAGAATTCAAAGGGCCCATTTTTGGTGGAGCTCTCTTCGGTGCGGAAGGCACGCGTTGTATTGGTTGACGTTTTTCAAAAAAAGCCAGCACCTGGCAAGAAGAAGAGGTAAGTCATGGCAGAAAACATTTTCTCTGATCTGAGTCGCTTGATTGAACAGCTCGGGAAAGACAAAGGAATTGACCGCAGTGTTGTGATCGAAGCGATCGAACAGGGAATGGAACTGGCCGCACGCAAAAAGTACGGCACTTACCGTGAGATTGAAGCCAAGTACAACGAGGAAATCGGTGAAGTGGAACTCTACGAGTTCAAAGAGGTGGTTGAGGATGAGAACTTTATCGACGATGAGGTGGAAATTAAGTTGAGTGAAGCTTTGGAGCTGGATCCAGAAGCCCAATTGAACGACTCTATCGGCCGTAAACTGGAGACGGGTGACCTCGGTCGGATTGCTGCCCAGACCGCAAAGCAGATCATCATGCAAAAGGTGCGAGAAGCGGAACGGGACATCATCTTTGCTGAGTTTGAGCAGCGTAAAGGTGAAGTGGCTTCAGGGATCGCACGTCGGGTGGAGAGGGGCGCCATTGTGGTGGATCTGGGACGCACGGAAGCCTATATTCCGCCCCGCGAGCAGATCCCGGGTGAGGTGTACAAGCCCGGGGACCGTATCCAAGGCTATATTTCCGATGTAAGGGCTTCCACACGTGGTCCGCAAATCATTATGTCGCGCGCCGATGAGCGCTATTTGATGAAGCTGTTCGAAGTGGAGGTTCCTGAGATCTATGATGGGATCGTGGAAATCGTGGCGGCCGCCCGCGAACCTGGCCAACGCGCCAAGATCGCTGTGCGCAGCAAGGATCCAGCGGTGGATCCCGTTGGAGCCTGTGTCGGAATGAAGGGATCGCGCGTGCAAAACATCGTGCAGGAATTGCGCGGGGAAAAAATTGATATTGTGAATTATAACGAGGATTCGGCGCGTTTTGTTTGTAATGCTTTGGCTCCCGCGGAAATTTCGAAGGTGTTCCTTGACGAAGGCAACCGGGAAATGGAAGTGGTGGTTCCTGACAATCAATTGAGCTTGGCTATCGGCAAAAAAGGTCAGAACGTGCGTCTGGCCGCAAAGCTCACCGGATGGAGATTGGACATTCTGTCCGAGAGCAACATGGCGTCAAAGACCGCCCAGGCTATTGTCAATCTCACATTGATTCCGGGTATGACGGAGACTATGGCGCAAAATATCTATCAATCGGGTTTTTCTTCCGTGCAGGCCTTGGCGGAATCGGATGCGGATTCTGTCAGCGCGATTCCGGGGTACGAAGAGGAAACCAAGGCCCAAAAGCTTGTGGATGATGCCCGTGCCTTGATCGCGCAGTACAAGGCTGAAGGCAAAGAATTGCCGACAGTGTCCGCGAAGGGAGCTGAGGGAGCCGGCCGCGAAGCCCAAGCCTCTCAAGATGCGAAGAGCCAGGCGGAAGCTCGCCTGCGCGAGGAAATGGCGCAGCTGACTGCCAAGAAGGAGAATGAGTGAACCAGTTGAAGGTATTTGAATTCGCCAAAGAAATCGGCGTCGAAACATTGGTGCTCATGGATAAGATTCGAGAGTGGAAACTTCCGGTTCGTAGCCATATGGCCACTCTCGACGAGGCGATGCAGGCTGAGATTCGCTCCCGACTTGAACAGGCGGAGACGGAAGCCAAGAGCGCCAAGCCGAAGAAGAAGGCCGTGCGTAAAAAGGCCGCTGAGGGAACTCAGGGGACGACTACGACGGCAGCCAAAAAGGCCGTGAAAAAAACCTCTGCAGCCGCGCCCGCAAAAGCGGCAGGACCTAAAACTCCAAAAGCTCCCAAGCTGGGTCCCGATGGTAAGCCGATTCCACGCGTGCTGAGAACAGGAACGGTGATCCGACGCAAGGCCGGCGAGGCCGAAGCCAAGGCGCAGGCAGAAATGGAAGCTGCGGCGGAAGCTCAAGCCCAAGCGCAGGCCCAAATGCTGGCGGAAGAAGAAGCTCAGATCCGGGCTGAGAACGAGGTGCTTGATACGGGTGAGGAGATGGGAGCTTCCATGGAAACTCCTCCCGCTCCACAAATTAGTGAGATGCCTAACGAGGAGGGCGCGGAGCCGACCCTTGCGCGGACGGAAGAACCGTCCGCGCCCCCGAAGAGACGTAATATAGTGGGGCGCATGGATTTGCGACGAGTGGCACAGATCCAGACCCCCAGTCGCGAAACTGGGGCGGGCCAACAGCCACGGGTTTCACGAACGGCTCCGCGCAATATTCGACCGGGCTTTTACTCCGCCGAGCCTGTCGTGGTGCCGCCAGTGGTCGACACCTTTGCGCAAAAAGAAAAAGAGGATCGAGCCAAGAAGCGCCCGGCCGGGACCCCTCGCGAAGAAGAGCAAGTGAGCTTTACGGCTACCGAGTTTCGCAAACGTGAGGTGATCTTTCAGCCCAAGAAAAAGCGGAGTCAAACCAATATTGGTACAGGTAAACGGACACAGATTACCACTCCGGCCGCGCACAAACGCGTGGTGAGGGTGCATGGACACATTTCACTGGCGAGTCTGGCAATGGAGATGGGATTGAAAGCTCCCGTCTTAATGAAAAAACTGATGCAAGAGGGGATCGCGGCGAATATGAACACGGATCTCGACTATGAGACCGTGGCGTTGATCGCTCCTGAGTTTGGCTGGGAAGCCCAAAATGTTCATAAATCGGTCGAGGAGTTGATCGCTCAGACTGCATTTGGTGACTTGGACGCGGAGAGAGTCCCACGGCCGCCAGTTGTAACGGTAATGGGTCATGTGGACCACGGTAAAACCTCCCTTCTTGATGCGATCCGCAATGCGCGTGTCGCGGCCGGTGAGGCTGGCGGAATCACGCAGCATATCGGGGCGTACTCGGTGAAGCTCGAAGACGGCCATGTGATCACGTTTATTGATACTCCAGGTCACGAAGCCTTTACGGCCATGCGGGCCCGTGGAGCCAATGTCACGGATGTGGCCATTATTGTGGTGGCGGCCGACGATGGCATGATGCCGCAGACGGTGGAAGCCGTGAATCATGCCAAAGCGGCGGGTGTTCCAATTATAGTGGCGATCAACAAAATGGATAAGCCTGGAGCTAATCCGGACCGTATCAAGCAGCAGCTGACCGAGCTTGAGCTGGTACCAGAAGAATGGGGCGGGACCACAATGTATGTTCCCGTTTCCGCGCTTAAGGGCGAGGGCATCAAGGATCTTCTGGATCAGATCGTTCTTGTGGCTGAGGTTCAGGACTTAAAAGCCAATCCCAAGCGTTCCGGCACCGGAATTGTGATTGAAAGTCGCATGGAAAAAGGGCGCGGTAGCGTGGCCTCGATCTTGGTTCAGGATGGAACTGTGAGTGTGGGACAGGTGATTGTTGCGGGTACGGTGGTTGGTCGCGTGCGCAGCATGATGAACGATAAGGGTGAGGTTGTGAAGGACGCGGGCCCGGGCATGCCGGTCGAGGTTCTCGGACTTCCGGAGCCGCCTATGGCAGGAGACCGCTTCGATATCGCCAAAGACGAGGAGAGTGCGCGTAGGATCGCAGAGCAACGAATGGCCTCCAAGCAAGTTGAGGAGACCCCGTCGTCTAAAATGACGTTGGAGCAGCTCTTTGCGCGCGTGAAGACGGGAGACGTCCAGGAATTGGCATTGATCCTCAAAGCGGATGTCGCCGGAAGTCTCGAGGCGATCAAAGGGCAGCTGGACAAGCTGGGCAACGAGGAAGTGAAAATCAAAGTCGTGCACAGCGCGGTGGGCGGCATTACGGAGAGTGATGTGTTGTTGTCCACCACGGCGAATGGCGTGATTGTCGGCTTTAATGTGCGTCCCGACGGGGGTGCGGCTCGCATGGCCAAGGAGAAGGGGATCGAGATCAAAACCTACTCGATCATCTATGAACTCATTGACGACCTCAAGAAGTCATTGGGTGGGCTCCTTGCGCCCGAAGTGGTGGAGAAATCCATGGGCCGCGCCGAGGTCCGAAATACATTTGTGGTCCCCAAACAAGGGACAATCGCTGGGTGTTTTGTGGTCGACGGCAAGGTTTCGCGCAATCATATGCTGCGGTTGGTTCGTGACGGTAAAATTGTGTACGAAGGCAAGGTGGGCAGCCTGCGGCGCTTTAAGGACGATGTGCGTGAGGTCGCCTCCGGGTTTGAGTGTGGAGTGGGCATTGAGAACTTTAATGACATCAAGGTCGGCGACGTTATCGAGGCCTTCGTGAAAGAAGAGCAAACACGGGAACTTTAGGTTCGCGGGTGAAGTTGAGATTGGATATTGCAATTGCAAGTGGATGGATTGCTTCTTATCGATAAGCCCGCGGAAATGACGAGTCATGACGTGGTCCAGATTCTGCGCAAAAGGCTCAAACAAAAGGCCATTGGGCACACGGGCACCTTGGATCCGCTGGCTACGGGCCTTATGGTCTTGGTGTTGGGAGAAGCCACTAAGCTCTCCGACTATCTGGTCGCTGAGGATAAAGAATATGCATTGAGGGTGCGTCTTGGGCGGACATCGGACACTTGGGACCGTGAAGGGACTTTGCTGTCGGAAGTGTCGTGCACACACTTGGAGCCGGAGACAATTCGCCATACGGTAGAGCGGCTTCAGGGCGAATTTGAGTGGGACGTTCCTTTGTTTTCCGCGGCAAAAGTTGATGGGAGGAAACTTTGCGAGTATGGGCGTAAAGGAGAACCTGTTCAGATTCCCCGTAAGAAGATGATTTTCTGGAAGCCTCAGATCGAGGCCTTCGATGGGACCCGCCTTGACCTGCGGCTCTCGTGTTCAAAGGGCAGTTTCATACGCGCTTGGGCGCACGAATTGGGCCGTCAGCTGGGTGTCGGAGGCCTTGTCGAAGGGCTTCGCCGACTGCGAGTGGGACGATGGAAGCTCGAAGAGGCGGCTCCCCTCGATTCCCTCCTTTGTCCGGAGGATATGATTTCACGCCTGATACCGATGGGCCAAGCTCTGCCGGGAGTGAAGTCCGTGTTGGCCGGCCCTAAAGAAGCACGGTTGGTTGGTCATGGCCAGATCCCGCGTGATGTCACGACGCGCCTGATTTCCGAGCAGAAGGAAGCCATTCAGTCGGGTAAGCCGGTGTTTGTAAAGGTGGTGTCCTCGACCGGAGATCTGCTGGCGATTTTAGCCGCGGAACCGAAGCAAGGCCTTAAAATCCGAAGGGTTTTCCGAACGATTGCTTGACCTCTATATCCCCAAGCTACTAAACCCTAAGAGCCTATCTAAAAAGCCCGTGTGCGGCGGGCGAGGAGCCCGCTTTGGCGCTGCCATCGCATGCGCTTTGTCGCGGTCTTTTTAGATAGGCTCTACGTTTAAAAACCAGACTCGAGGGTGCGACTGCCAAACGGCCCAAGGGTTTATCTCATTTTTTGGAGGCATCTCCCATGGCATTGTTAAAAACGGAAAAAGAAGAGGTTGTAAAGAAGCATCGTCGCAGCGAGCTGGACACCGGCTCATGTGAGGTGCAAGTGGCCCTCCTCACGAGCCGAATCCAAGGCCTGACGGAGCACTTTAAAACACATAAAAAAGACGTGCACTCCCAGCGGGGTTTGGTGCAGATGGTGAATCGTCGCCGTAAACTGCTCGCCTATTTAAAGAAGACGGACAGCACCCGTTATGCGAATCTCATCCAGGAACTTGGCTTAAGAAAATAAGCAACCAGAAAGTAAACACGAATGAATAAACAAACCGTAACAACAAAGATCGGCGACAGTACCGTTACGATCGAGACCGGCCGGCTGGCCAAACAGGCTGACGGGTCGGTGCTGGTGACTTCGGGCAATAATATGGTGCTGGTGACCGCGGTTTCCAGCAAGAAAGAGTCTACGCTGGACTTTTTCCCCCTGACGGTGGAGTACCAGGAAAAATTCTACGCCACAGGTAAAATTCCTGGCGGTTACTTTAAGCGTGAAGGGCGTCCCACTAACAACGCCACCTTGACTGCACGGCTGATTGATCGTCCGATTCGCCCGTGCTTCCCCGAGGGTTACCGTCACGAGACCCAAATCGTTGCGACGGTACTGAGTTATGATGGCATGTTCCCGGTGGACGTTCTCGCCAGTCTGGGAGCTTCGGCGGCTCTTCATATCAGCGATATTCCATTCAATGGCCCAACCGCCTCCATTCAGGTGGCGCGGATCAATGGCCAGTTCAAAGCCAACCCATCTACTACCGAGCTCGAAAACTCGGATTTGGACATTGTGGTGGCGGGAACTCGCAACGGCATTTTAATGGTTGAGGGCGAATCGCGTTTTATCAGCGAGGCCGATGTGCTCGCGGCCCTGAAGTTCGGCCATCACGCCATGACGCCTTTTTTCGACATGCAGGATGAATTGCGTTCAAAAGTCGGCGCTAAGGAGAAACGGGGTTTTAACGCACCCACCATCGACCCGGAATTTGAAGAGCCGGTCCGCGCGTTTCTTTCGCCGTTGATCCGTCAGTCCTTGCAGGTCCGGGACAAGCTGAAGCGCTACGAGGGATATGACCAGGCGAAGACTCAGGCCAAGGAGCGTTTCGTCTCCGTTATTGGAGATGATAAGCTGCGTGAAAAGCGTGATAAGGAACTCGGCAAGATTGTTGAAGATCTTAAGTACAAGCTGAGTCGTGAGCTTGTGCTGACGGAGGGGCACCGCATTGATGGCCGCTCCACCACTGATATTCGAAATATCTGGTGCGAGGTCGCCCTTTTGCCGCGGGCCCATGGCTCCGGGTTGTTCACCCGAGGTGAGACTCAGGTTCTCGGCACGGTGACACTGGGAACCGGCGAGGATGAACAAATGATCGATGATCTTGCCGGTCTGACCAAGAAGCGTTTCATGTTACACTACAACTTCCCTCCTTATTCCGTGGGCGAGACGGGACGCATGGGCGGACAGAGCCGACGTGAGATCGGTCACGGCTTTCTCGCGGAGCGGGCCGTGAAGGCGATCCTGCCCGACTTCCAAAAATTTCCATATACCATACGGATTGTTTCGGAGGTTTTGGAGTCCAATGGCTCGTCCAGTATGGGTACGGTGTGCTCTTCCACTCTCGCTTTGCTCGACGCCGGTGTGCCCGTGAAAGGTAACGTGGCCGGAATTGCCATGGGTTTGATCAAAGAAGGGGATCGTGTTGCGGTGCTCTCCGATATTCTCGGTGACGAAGATCATCTCGGAGACATGGACTTCAAGGTCGCCGGGACCCGCAAAGGTGTGACGTCTTTGCAGATGGATATCAAGATTGACTCTATCAGTTTTGACGTGATGGAGCAGGCATTGAAGCAGGCCTATGAGGGTCGCAATCATATCCTCAATGAAATGGAAAAGGTCATGTCGCAGCCGCGTGGAGAAATTTCTGAATTCGCGCCGCGGATCGAAACCATCAAGATCAAGCCGGATAAAGTGCGCGAAGTCATTGGTGCTGGCGGAAAGGTCATCAAAGGCATCATTGAGGAAACGGGAGTTAAAATCGACATCGAGGACGATGGGACGATCCATATTGCATCGACCGATCCGAAAGCGACAAAGCGAGCCATCGAGATTATCAACGGTATTTGTGCCGAGGCCGAGGTCGGCCGCACGTATCGCGGAAAGGTTGTGAAGATCATGGATTTTGGAGCCTTTGTGGAGGTGCTGCCAAACACCAGTGGATTGCTCCATATTTCTGAAATTGCACATGAACGTATTCGCAACGTCACGGACGTGCTCAATGAGGGGGATACGGTGGAGGTAAAGGTTTTGGATATCGACCGCTCCGGACGTATCAAGCTCTCACGTAAGGCGCTTTTGGACCGGCCGAGCTAACTACGGCCGGCAACTTGAGTGAAGGCCTATAGCTACAAGCCCATTTTCCAAAAAACCGTGCTAAACAACGGTGTGCGGGTGGTGACGGAAAGTCACCCCTTCACCCGAGCCGTCAGCGTGGGCGTCTTTGTGGAGGTGGGAACCCGGCATGAAGATCCGCGGAAGGCTGGATTAACTCATTTTCTGGAACATCTTGTTTTCAAGGGCACGCGCAAACGTGATGCCTTTGCAATCGCCCGATCCCTCGAGGCCGTAGGTGGAGATTTGAATGCGTACACCACACGTGAGTACACCTGCTTTCACGCCACCTCGCTGAAAGAGCATCTTGAACTCAGCTTGGATGTGGTCACGGACCTGGTGACACATCCCCGGCTGGCACGCGAGGACATACTCAAAGAGCGTGAAGTCGTCGTTCAGGAGATTCAGATGTGCAAGGACAACCTTGAAGAATACATCCTGGATACATTTCTTGAGAAAACCTATGAGGGTGGGGACCTTTCCATCCCTATTCTGGGAACCGAAGACTCCCTCGCCCGGCTCCGTCATCGGGATGTTGTCCAGCACCACGCCCGTCATTTTCGTGGGCCCCGGATCATTGTCAGTGTGGCTGGACCCGTAGAACATGACCAGGTTGTGGAAAAGGTCGGCAAGAGCATGGGACAGCTCAAACGCCGCGTAGCTCCACGCCGTTTGAAGCGGACTCGGGTCAAGCGTGTGCAGGAGTTTCTCACTCGTCCCAGTGAACAGGTTCACCTTCTTGTCGGTTTACCCTCGTGTGCCTACCGTTCACCGCAGCGATTTGAGTCGTTTGTCGTCAATGAACTGCTTGGCGGTGGTGTGACCTCGCGGTTGTACCAGAATATTCGCGAAGACAAAGGTCTGGTGTATAGCGTCTATAGTTATCTTCAGTCTTTTATGGACTCGGGCCTCTTCCTTATCTATGCGGGGACATCGGAGGCCAATTCCGTCACGGTTCTGAAATCCGTGCGCGCGGAATTGGAGCGGTTTATGCGCGTGGGTCTTCGCCCGAAAGAGCTCCAGATGTTCAAGACCCAAGTCAAGGGGCAGATTCTTCTTGGCGCCGAGGACATGGAAAATCGAATGAATTCTCTCGGGGTCAATGAAATGGTGTTTGGCAAGTACCGGCCGGTGGATTCGGTGATCGAGGATATCGATAAAGTCAGCTTGGACTCGGTCTCTGATTACGTGCGCAAATACTTTGATATAAGTCGGGTCTCACTTATGGTGATGGGCGACATTCAACCCGTGGAAGCACTTCGGTTGATGGAAGTGTGGGAGTAAAAATATGGAAATCAGCCAATTCAAGCGGTCGGTTCAGGAAATGGCGCGTACTGTAGGGGCCCTTGTTGAGGAAAAGCTCGGTGAGCGCTCTCAGTTGGAGGAGCAGGTGCGCACCTTAGCCAAACAGGTGGAGAAGATGGTGAGCGAGGCCATTTGGAGCCGCGGTAGTTTTGGAAAGGTCAAAGTCCGCATCAAGCGTTTGCCTGGCTTTAAAGGTGAAATTCCCCAGTACGCGACTGTGGGATCCAGTGGCATGGATGTGCGCGCCTGCCTCGATGAAGAGGTGGTTTTGGATCCCGGTCAGCGCCAGCTGATTCCGACTGGCTTAAGTTTGGAGATTCCGCAGGGCTATGAAATTCAGGTGCGGCCACGGAGCGGGCTTGCGATCTCGCGCGGACTCACCCTTCTCAATACTCCGGGTACCGTAGATGCCGACTATCGGGGCGAACTCAAAGTGATTGCGGTGAATCTGGGTCAGGAACCCATCCACATCCAAGATCAGGAACGGATCGCTCAGCTTGTGGTGTGTCCCGTGATTCATGCCCAGATCGAAGAAGTCGAGGATCTCACGGAAACGGAGCGCGGCGAGGGTGGGTTTGGATCTACCGGGGTCTGAACCTTCCGGTCAGATCCTTCAGCTGGTCAGATTGGCGGCGCCTAGAAATCGAGTTCCTTTTCAAGAATGTCGAGGGACTCGGGCGTCGCCTTCATGCGATGGCTTTCCTTTTGAGTGCTGAAGTTGACCATCTGAATCGCCCACCAGAATAAATAAATTCCCATTAAGGTCATCAGAAGACGACTGAGCTTCTTACGTTCGAGTTGGAAGTTGCTGACGAATCCGACATACATGAGTGTCAACGCCGCCGCGCCGGCGACGAGGAACAGCGGTGGCAGCAGCGAGCCCACTATAACAACCAGCATGATCGGGAGTGAAGCGAAGAGAACGTGCTGGTAAATCTTGAGATAGGGAATCTCACGTTGAAAGAAAAAGAGAAACACGTAGTAAAAGAAACCCGCGCCGATCGCAATGACCATGTAATTGGCGAGAGGCGCGATAATCAAACCGGTGATGACGCCGAGAAAATTGCGCTCAACCAAGTTGGCTAGGGCGGCACAGCTCGCCGCGAAAGCGCCTTGAAGGGCCAGCATTTCCGGCCACTCCCAGTCGGGGAGATTTCGCATACCCTGCACCGGGTTCTTCGCGAACTGCGGAAGGGCCAGGGCTGCGACCTTGATCCTCGCGCGAATATGGGTCCAGTTGAGATTCACCATGATGTATGTATCTAGTGTGCGTGTTTAGAAGGACGCGTTCAAGCGAAAGGATGCGTCCCAGGCCGATTTGTCGAATGTTCCCGATGCCAGCGTGGACCGATAGGCGATATCCGGACCCACGCTCACGGCCTCTGAAAGTTTGCGTTCAAAGCCGACGAGCAGGGAACTGGCGGGAACGGAAGACGCATCGTCTCTCCAATCCCCTTCGTCCGCGCGAGATTGAATGTCCATAAACCGCGCCGAAAGACCAGCGCCCATGCGCAGCCGCATACGACGATCGAGAAGGGGCGTAAAGACAAGTCGGAGTTCCAGCTCTCTCAGATCGGCTTGAAGATCATGACTCAAGTTTTCTTGCGCGAAATTACGGAAAGCCAGCTCTCCACGGACTTTGGGACTGAACAAATGGGCGGCAACATGCGCTTCGAAGCCTTTCAGAAAGCCCGAACCTGCAGCTCCCGAAGGAGATTCCAGGGCGACATAGGAGGTGACGACACCTAGACCTCCACTCAAGGCCATCTCCTGCAAACCGAGTTCACTATAGGGAGCTGAATGTGCGGGACCTTCCGCGGAGGCTTTGAGTTCATTGACGATAGCCTCGTAGTGCACGAAGGACTCTTCTTCCTGCGCAAGAGCGGGAGCGGGTAGAACGGCTGTAATAGCGAAGACTCCGATTATGGCTCTGGACAGGAACGTGACGGCAGCGAATGTTTTAGGCGTGGGAATCATTTGCATACCCCTTGCTCTCAATTCTAGCAAAACTCGCCTTCTCGGGAAGTCCTCCTCATGTAGAATAAGACCTATGAAGATCATTTCTCGACTTCGAGACCAGCGCTACTGTGCTTTCTGCCGTTCACCGCGCCGGCTGTACGTAAAGAAACATGTGGATCTAACCAACGTCGTGGGAATGATGTTACTCGCGCTTACAAGCACGCATGCGTATTGGGGACGTCCGGACCCGCGTGGGTTGATTTTGTTTTGTGTGTTCATTTCGGGGGCGGAGATTTTCGTATACATGCGCTGGCGCGCCTCTGTGGTGTGCCGGCTGTGTGGGTTCGATCCTGTCGTCTACAAGAGATCTCCCGAGCAGGCGTCCAAACTGGTGAAGCAATTCTTCGCCGAGCAGGCGGCCAATCCGCGTTTTCTACTGAGTAAATCACCGCTTCTTGAACTTCACCGTCAGCGCGTGGAACGGGAGCGCAAACTCAAATCCCGTCGCTCTTCGCTGGCTCCTGAGAAAACGCTGTGATACTCCTGTTTCGAGATGAAAACTTTGATCGTCGTTCCCACCTATAATGAGCGCGATAATATCGCAGCTTTAGTTCCGGCCGTTTTTCAGGCAACGCCCAATGTCGAGATTCTGGTTGTGGATGATAATTCCCCGGATGGAACTCAAGAAGAGGTTCGTCGGCTGCAAGGAACTTTCCCGCATTTGCATCTGCTCGCGCGTAAGGGCAAAGAGGGTCTCGGCAAGGCTTACTTGGCAGGTTTCGCATGGGGACTGGAGCGCGGCTATGAGGCTCTGGTGGAAATGGATGCGGATTTTTCGCATCGCCCGGAGGATCTTAAAAAACTCCTGATGGCTCTTCCGGGGGCAGACTTCGTTATGGGTTCGCGTTGGGTTCGCGGAGGCCGAACCGTGAATTGGGGATTCTTTCGCAAGTTCATCAGTCGGGGAGGCTCTTTTTACGCGCGTCAAATTCTTCGGTTTCCCGTGAAAGATTGGACGGGCGGCTTTAATGCGTGGAAGGCCTCGACCTTAGTGAAGATAGGGTTGGATTCCGTGCGTTCGGAAGGCTATAGTTTTCAGATCGAACTAAAGTATAGGGCCTTAAGACTTGGTTTGCACGGAATTGAAGTTCCCATCATTTTTGAAGATCGGCGCGTTGGGCAAAGCAAGATGTCTTCGCGCATTGTATTTGAAGCTCTGTATCGCGTGTGGGGTCTACGCCGCATTCTCTGATCCCGCGTATGCGCGCGCCAAGTCCCAGGCGCAAGATGCCATTCGTGCCATGGTCATTACGGATGGTGCCGCCGTGTACTCGCAGCCCAATTTCGACGCTCCCGTGACTACATATCTCCGCTATCAGACGATCGTTGTGGCTTCAAAGAAGGCCTACGCGGGTATTGGGGGATTGGGATTGTTTCACAAGATCCGGTTCAAGGGTGGAAAAGGATACATTGCAGACACAGACATTCGCGTGACCTCGGCTGAGCTGAAGGAGGTCGACCCTCCTAAGGATACGCGCTCCAAAGCCTTTACGCCCGAGGAGAAGAAGACGGAGCGCCGAGAAAAGAAGCCCCTCTATTTCACACGCTTTCTGGGAGCTGCGGTTTCACGAGTGAAATTCACCGAGAAGTTTTCTGGGCGGAAACTCTCGGAGGATATGTGGATGTATGGTTTGCGCATGTCTGGGCCCGGAACTCTCTTCGACGGCCCGCCGCTGGATTTCAATTTATGGTTTTCGCTGGACAAACCGGGATACTATTCCCAGTTTGCCGATGGAAAACCCACAGGATTTTTGCTGTTTGGCGATATAATGGCTCAGCTTCCCCTAGTGGATTACAGAAACACCTTGGTGACTTATGGGTTGGGCGTGATGTGGACTTATACAAAGTACCGCGTTCCGGTCAATGATCTCCATTTTGATTCCCAGGAATTTCGTTTAGGAGTTGATCTTGGGCTGGGAGTAGGCCAGCGTATCGGCAAATTTATGATTCGCCTGGATGGGAAATACTACATCGAGAAAACACAGTATCCGGGGTATATACTGAGTGTCCAAGCGGAGTATTGATGCCCATTCGCATTCTCGCGCCGGATGTTGTGGACCAAATCGCCGCCGGCGAGGTCCTCGAGCGCCCGGCCAATCTCATTAAGGAACTGGTTGAAAACAGCCTCGACGCGGGCGCTGATGAACTCGAAATCGAGTTTGATCGCGGGGGGCGTGAGGTGTTGGTCGCGGATAATGGTTCTGGTATGTCACCGGAAGATCTGCGCTTGTCCCTACAGCGGCATGCCACTAGCAAAATCACAGACAGTGCGGATCTCTACCGGCTGCACAGTTTTGGTTTCCGGGGGGAGGCGCTGGCGAGCATCGCAGCGGTGAGTCGCATGAGCGTGACCTCACGGCCGAAAAATCAGGACGAAGGATATCGTCTCGACGGAGAGTTTGGAAAAATGAGCGATCCTCTTCCCACGGCCGCACGCACCGGTACCCAAGTGCGCGTCCGTGATCTCTTCGCCAATGTGCCGGCCCGGTTGCGTTTTATGAAATCCGATGCGGCCGAGCACACTCAAATCAAAACCACGCTTAAAGCGCTCGCGCTGGCGCATGAGGATACAGGCTTTCGAGTCTGCTCCCGAGGAGAACTGTTGTATCACTGGCCTTCGGGACAGACTCCTCTGGCCCGCGCGAAGTCCGTGCTCAACATGGATTCCCTCTACGAGGGGCTACATGAACGTGAAGGCGTTACCGCCCACGTTTTAGTGGGTTCGCCGCAAGAGACACAGAAATTAAATCGAAACCTTTGGTTCTTTGTGCAAGGACGTTGGGTTCAAGACCGCGGACTTGCGGCGGCGGTGATGGAGGCGTACCGGAATTTGTTGATGCATGGGGAGTACCCGATCGCAGTCGTGCGCCTGCTTTTGCCACCCGAAGATGTGGATGTGAACGTTCATCCCACGAAGGCACAGGTGAAGTTCAAGGATCCTCAGTTGCTGTTCCGGGTCACCTCCCGCGCCGTCCGCCAGGTTCTGGAAAAAGCGCCTTGGTTGCATACGAACGAGGGGGTGGCGCCAAAGGTGAGGGCCGGCGTCCAGGATGAGGCCAGCATGGCCGCGTCGGAGTCAGAGCTGATATTTTCCGCGCCCGAGTTTTCGCGCACGCAGTACTCGAGCAAGGTTTTTCCCCTAAATGAGGTGCGCGCGGCGGTGAGCGACTACACGCCCGCAAGTTCCGTCCCTCCGCCGAGCGCCGCTACTGTATCGGCTTCGGATTCGTCTTCGCGTTCCGCCATGCCCATAGTGGAATCCGCCGCCAATCCCGAAGCGCGAAGATTTCTTTGGCAAGATCTTCAGGTGGTGGGGCAGATTCATCAAACCTATATTGTGGCGCAAAGCCCTGAGGCGTTATACCTGATTGATCAACATGCGGCCCACGAGCGCGTGATGTTTGAACGCCTGATGCAGGCGTATCGCGAGGGACGGATGGATGTACAGGCCCTCTTGCTCCCTTTGGTCTTTGACTTCAGTCAGGAGGAGGTTGAAGCCCTTTATAATTCCCGCTCGGAGTTGGAGCGAGTCGGGTTAAGTGTGGAACGTATGGGGCCGGAGAGCCTTGCGGTTCAAGCTATTCCCGCATTCGTAACTGAGTCCTCGATCAGCGCGGCCTTGCGCCAGCTGGCGTTTGAGTCCGTGGAAAATGGTGGAAGTTTGGCCATAGATAGGGCGGTCGGTGATGTGTTTGCGTCCATGGCGTGTCACTCCGTGGTGCGTGCGGGTCAAACCCTCAGTATCGAACAGATGCGCGATCTCCTGGTTCAAATGGATGAGTATCCCTTGTCCAGTTTTTGCCCGCATGGACGCCCCGTATACATTCAGCGGCGCTTTGCTGAAATCGAGCGGGAATTTGGTCGGATCGTGTGAGTCCAGTGCATCCGTTTGTACTTATCGTGGGGCCTACAGCTAGCGGCAAAAGCGCTCTCGCCCTGCGGATTGCCAAGGCTTACGGGGGCGCGATTCTCAACTGTGACAGTCTTCAGGCGTACCAGCGGCTCGATATTGGCACTGCGAAACCTTCCCCCGAGGAGCGGGCACGAGTGCCTCATTTTCTCTTTGATGTGCGGGCTCCGGGCGAAGCTCTAACGGCAGGAGACTTTCGGCGTCTGGCCTTGGATGTTCTGGCACGCGAACTGCCTCGACATCGGGTGTTTGGCGTCGGCGGCAGTGGCTTTTACATTCAGGCCTTGGAAAAGGGAATGTTTGAGGTTGAGAAGCCAGACCCTGCGGTGGAGCGTCAGGTGCGTGTGGATGCGGACACTTTTGGACTTGAGCATTTGTATCGTGAGTTGGAGCGCCTGGATCCCGAACATGCGGAGAACGTCAGCCCTAACGATGCCTATCGCATTCAGCGGGCGCTGGTGATTTTGCGCGGAAGTGGGCGCAAGGTGAGCGCACTTAAGCGTGGTCTTCAGGCGAACGCTTTTCCTTATCCGCTCATCAAGATGGGTTTAATGCCAACCCGTGAGCAGCTTCTGCCGCGGGTGCGGGAGCGCGCGGAGTGGATGCTCGCACGTGGGTTGATCCAAGAGGTGCAATCCCTCCTTGACGAGGGCTGGGAGTCGTGGCCGCCTCTGCACAGCGTGGGTTATAAAGAGTGTATCCAGTATCTGAAGGGAGAGGTTCCTGAAGATCGACTGCTTCCATTGATTACCGAGCGCACGATGCAGCTTGCGAAGAAGCAGCGAACCTGGTTCAAGCGCGATTCCGGAGTTCAATGGTTGGACGTGGACCATCCGTTCGAGCGCGCGCGCCAGCTGATGGACGGTTAACGCACCGTTTATGGCGTGGACCATTGAAGTGGACCATTGGAGCATCCCCTTTTATCATTCCCACTACTCACAAAAGGGGCCCAAATGAAGAGCATGACCGGATACGGTTCCAGTCAGGCCAAAACACGTGAGGTTGAGGTCGAGGCGCATGTAAAATCCGTGAACGGCCGATTTCTCGACGTGCGCTTCCACCTTCCGAAGGAATACGCGGTCTTTGAAACCGATCTGCGTAAGATTTTTCACGATTGGAACCGAGGGACCGTGGATGTTTACGTGCACCGCCGACTCGCGGTGGAGGCGCGCCTCCAGACCGTGTCTTTACGCCAACAAAACGCCCGCTATTGGGTTAAGGAGCTCAGGGCACTCGCTAAAGGGCTGGGGGTGAAAGAGGATCTCACTCTGCGCGATGTCCTGCAGATGCCTTTTGTAATCGAGCAAGGGGAGCGAGTAGGACTGCTTCCGGGCGAAGTGGAGCTGGTGTCCAAACTTGTACGCGCGGCCATGAAAAAGTGCACGGTATTCCGAGCTCGCGAGGGGGCAGGGCTCAGGCAAGATCTATTAAAGCAGATTCGCTTTCTTGAACAGAAGGTCAAGGCCATGGCGGGATGGCGCGAAGAAGCTCTTAAGAATGCGCACCAACGACTCAAGTCGAGACTGGCCGCCTTGGAAACCGATGGACTGGATGCCTCCAGACTGGCCTTGGAATCCGCGCTATTAATCGACAAAATGGATGTGCATGAAGAGGTGATCCGTCTGCAGGAGCATGTGAAAACCTGTCGCGGTTTAATCCGCAGTGGGGAGGCCCGTGGCAAGAAGCTTGATTTTTATTGTCAGGAGCTTCTGCGCGAGGTGAACACCATTGGATCCAAGTCGCAGCTGGCTTCCTTGACTCAGGTGGTGGTGGATGCCAAATCGATTATCGAAAAATTTCGCGAACAGGTGCAAAACGTCGAATGAAACCCAAGCTTCTGCTTATCATAGGGCCTACCGCCGTCGGCAAGTCGAGTATTCTAGATCGGGCGCTTGATGATTACCCCCAGCTCTGTGACATCATCACGTACACGACCCGGTCCATGCGGAAGGGAGAATCGGAAGGTCATCCCTATCACTTTGTGACTCAAGAGCGCTTTGAAGAATTGAAGCGGCAGAATTTTTTCCTGGAGTGGGCCGTGGTGCATGGATGCATGTACGGCACCCCTCGCGATCAGGTCGTCCAAGCCGCAAACGCGGGCAAGGGTATCGTGATCGATATCGACGTTCAGGGCGCTAAAAAGCTGATGAAAGAATTTCCGAGCGCTGTTACCCTCTTTCTGTTGCCGCCCTCCATAGACTCTCTGCATCAAAGATTTATCAAGCGCGGGATCACAAACGCGGCGGATCTGGAGCGCCGACTGGAAAACGCACGCGGGGAAATGGCACAGGCCTATGACTTTCAATATGTCGTTGTGAATGATGATTTTGAGCAGACCTATGCTGAGGTGCGAAAAATCATTGAAAACCTCCTGAAAAATCAATAAAGTAGCGGGTTACATTTAAACGAGGAGTTCGCAAGCGTGGCGCGTATCACGGTGGAAGACTGTTTGGATAAAGTCCATAATCGATTTGCATTGGTATTACTGGTGGCAAAACGGGCTAAGCAGCTGATGAAGGGGGATGAATGTTTGGCCCCCGGTCGCAATAACAAGCATGTGGTGAATGCGCTTCGCGAAGTTGCGGCCGGTGCGGTTTATTTTGATACGAAGGACAGTCAGGGGCTGACGCCGGATCAGCAAGTCCAGCGCGATCTTTCCCGCTAGAACTCTGCAAAACCCCTCCAGCTTCGGAGGGGAAATTCCGTAAGGATCTTTGAATGAGTGAGGCCGCAGCAGAACTCAAGCCAAGGGAATTCGGCCCGCAAAGTTTGGATGAGCTTCTTGAGGTCATTCGCAGGTACTCGCCCAACTCCGATCTGGATTTGATTCGAAGAGCCTACAGTTTTTCCGAGTCCGCTCATTCCGGCCAAATCCGCCGCAGTGGAGATCCCTATATTCTCCATCCGTTAGGGGTAGCGGCCATTCTCGCGGAACTGCATTTGGACCAAGCGGCCATCGCGACGGGATTACTCCATGACACTGTCGAAGACACCGCCGCCACGCTCGAGGATATCGAGAAAAACTTCGGCCCGGTGGTGGCTCGGCTGGTCGACGGTGTGACTAAAATTTCCCTGATGAAGTTCCGGAACACTCATGAAAAGCAGGGAGAAAACATTCGCAAGATGATTGTGGCGATGGGCAAGGATGTGCGCGTTGTACTGGTGAAGCTCGCGGACCGGTTGCACAACATGCGCACACTCAATCATATGCCGCCGGATAAACAGGTTCGGATTGCCATGGAAACACTCGACATCTATGCGCCCTTGGCCAGTCGCTTAGGGATTAATGCCATTAAGGTTGAGCTTGAGGATCTTTCCTTTCGCTACGCTTATCCTGAAGCTTACTATTCGCTGGCGCAGAAGGTGGCGCGTAAGAAGCGTGAACGTGAGAAGTACATAGACGACGTGAGAAAGATCCTGACCGGCGAGCTTGAAAGACGTACCCGCGCCAAGTTCGAGGTTACAGGACGGCCCAAGCATCTTTGGTCCATCTATAAGAAGATGCAGTCTCGAAGCATTGATTATGACCAGGTGTATGACGTTCTTGCATTTCGAGTAAACGTGAATTCCGTGGCTGAATGCTACGAGGTGCTGGGTCTGGTTCATTCACTGTGGAAGCCAATCCCGGGGCGATTTAAAGATTTTATCGCCATGCCTAAAAACAACAACTACCAGTCCCTGCATACGACCGTGATTGGTCCGCAGGGCGAGCGTATTGAGGTTCAGATTCGGACCTTTGAAATGCATGTGGTGGCGGAGAAGGGGATCGCGGCGCACTGGACATACAAGGAAGGCAGCGACGCCGATGTGGACTCCCTGAAACGTTTCAATGGTCTGCGTGAGCTGATCAAAGAGCATCAGGGTACAACCAGCCCGGATGAGTTTCTTGAAAATATAAAAACAGATTTGTTTGATAGTGAAATTTACGTCTTCACTCCGCGCGGGGATGTGAAGGAGTTTCCCGAAGGCGCCACACCGATCGACTTCGCTTACGCGGTCCATACCGATGTCGGCAATCAGGTCGTAGCGGCGCGGGTGAACGGACGCCTTGTTTCGCTCAAATACAAACTGCGCAATGGTGACACCGTCGAGGTGATCACGTCCAAATCGCAAACGCCGTCGAAGGATTGGCTCAAAAGCTGCGTCACCACCCGCGCCAAGTCCAAGATTCGTCAGTTCGTACAAGCCGAGGCGCGCAAACGGGCGCTGGTGTTGGGAAAGGAAATTCTGGAGAAGGCCCTGCGCAAAGCGGGATACTCGCTCCCGCGCGCTCTGGGACGGCCCGAGTTCGCAAAATTCGCGCGGGATCATGGCTGCAACTCAGATGAGGATTTGTTGGTTAAGATCGGGTATGGAGCCTTGACTCCGCAAACCGTTATGCAGGGTCTGCAGATCGAATCTCAGCCCGAAAAAGAGGCCACCAAAGAGGAACCCAGTTTTCTGAAAAAGGCCTTTCAAGCGGCGATTGGCCGCAAGCGGCAATCCGCATCGCTGATCCGCGTGGACGGAATGAATGACGTGCTCGTGCGTTTCGCCAAATGCTGCAATCCCATTCCCGGGGACCCTATTTTGGGATTTATCACGTTAGGACGGGGAATCGTGATCCATCGGGCCGATTGCCCCAAATCGTTTGAACTCGAACAGGACCGCCGAATTGATGTGGAATGGAGCGGATCGCAATCGCCCGAAGCTGGGCGCACCGTCACCGTGCGTGTGCTCAGCCATGACGTATCGGGACTCCTTAAGGAGATGAGCGAAGTCTTTGCGACTCATGGAATCAATATCTTGAACGCCCAAGCGAGAACGACTAAGGATCTGAAAGCCATCTGCACGTTTGATGTGAGCGTGCGGAACACCCAGCAGCTCTCGGCCGTTATGAGTGATCTGGGGAAGCTCAAGGGCGTAATTGGAGTCACTCGTATCACTCACGCCTAAAAAGAAAGCTTCGAGCGCAGAAAGGCTGACCATGTACCTTTCTCAACTCCGGTCCCACCGTCCCCCCCATGTTGTCCGGCAGGAAACAGCGTTGCGTTGGCTGGCGGCCGCACATGCGCGCGCTCCCGGGGAAAATGTCCAGGCCTGTCGGCGGGACGAAGGCCGCTTTGAGAAACTCCTAGGGCGTTATGGATGTGGGCCAGATCAGATCGCACAAAGAGCGACTTACCTTTCCGATTTCACGCACCAAGATTGGGAGTCGATGAAGATTTACAGTTCTGCCCGCGAGCCCGCCGGGCTTGATGTGCGCCAGGCTTTTTTCAATGAGGTGTTGCTTGGGGCGGTGGACCAGCTTTATCCGGAGCAGCAACCGGAGTTTCAGACCTGGATCCACGTCACCTGCACGGGCTATCTTTCTCCAAGCGTGGTGCAGACCCTCATCAGCCAACGGCAATGGGGAAATCGGGTGCAATGCCTGCATGCGTACCATATGGGCTGCTATGCTTCTTTGCCTGCCCTGCGCATGGCCCGTGGCAATCTCAACTGCGATATCTTGCATACGGAACTGTGCACGCTCCATCTGGATCCGGCTCGACATGATCCCGAACAGCTTGTGATTCAAACTCTCTTTGCGGACGGGGTGATCCGATACCGCGTGAGTGAGGAGCGACCGGCGGAAGGATATCAGATCCATGCGTTTGAGGAAGTGATTGCATCGGGATCTTTGCGGGAGATGACCTGGAGTGTGTCGCCGCATGGATTTCAGATGACATTGGGGCGGGAGGTTCCCTACTTGGTGCGGGAGGGAGTGAGAGCTCTGGTGAGTCGCTGGCGCGATCTCCCCTGTGTGTACGCTGTTCATCCTGGGGGCCCGCGGATCATCGATGCTGTGAAAGAGGCATTGGAGTTGAGTGAGGAGCAGGTTTATTTCTCACGTGAAGTCTTGCGGTGGCATGGCAATATGTCTTCCGCGACCCTACCGCATGTTTGGGAGCGCATGTTAGCTGAGATCCCCGAGGGCACGCCCGTGATCAGTATGGCCTTCGGTCCGGGGTTGACTCTTTCGGCAAGTTTGATGCGGAAGGTGCGTGGATGAGAGAGATCCTTCCCTTTCTCATTCAGGGAACACTTATGGGTGTGGATGAATTCTACTGCCATCGCCATAGGCAGTTGGGGCGGTGGGAGCGGATCGGTCATCCCCTCGACACGGCTGTGTTTCTGGCCTGTTTGGCATGGTTGCTGGGTATCCCGCCAGGAGAGGGAACGCTCTCCGTTTACATGGGACTGAGTGTTTCGAGCTGTTTAATGGTCAGCAAGGATGAGTGGGAACATCGGACGCGATGCACGGGTTTTGAGAACTGGCTGCATGCACTTTTGTTTATGATTCACCCGGTGGTCCTCATCTGGGCGGGATACTTGTGGTGGACGGGCGCGGAGCGCTTTCTCGCCGTCGTTGGAACGGCAGCGGTGGCGACGGGCCTGTTCTTTGTTTACCAGGTCCTATATTGGAATCTTTGGCGTTATGATCAACAACGAGTTTTATAAACATCTGGATGAAAAGTGGTACACGGCCAAGGGTGAGGCGGTGGCGCTCTTGCGCCTTGAGAATCTCACCAAGGTGCCCTGGGTGATAGCAAAGGTTCACCAGTTCCATAGCCCGGGAGCCCGAGTTTTGGATGTGGGCTGCGGCAGTGGAGCGCTCGTGCTTCAACTCGCGGAACAAGGCTTTGCGTGCACGGGAATAGATGTGAGTGAAGGCGTCCTGGCCGCGGGCCGCCGTCGTGACGAGGCGGGGCGGGTGCAATGGGCCACGGGACAAGCGGAGCGGTTGCCGTTTGCTGACACGAGCTTTGATGTGGTTTGCCTGTTGGATGTGCTCGAGCATATCTTTGAGCCGCGGCTTGCGGTGCAAGAAGCTGTGCGTGTCCTGCGTCCCGGAGGAACATTGCTGTTGCACACGTTCAACCGGACCTGGAGGTCGTGGCTCTTGGCGGCCAAGGGGCTGGACTGGTTTATTAAAGATTCTCAATCTCATATTCATGACTGGCGCCTCTTTATTCCGCCCGGCGAATTGCAGGCGTGGCTGCGCGAGCTGGGCTGGGATGTGATTGAGTTTCAAGGCCTGGGTCCGCGCATTCTCTCGCGCGGATTTTTGAAGCTCGTGCTGACCCGAAGGGTGCCGGAGGATTTTTCCTTTCAACTCACACGCAATTTGAAGATCGGCTATCTAGGTTGCGCGCGACTCCTGGACTGACGTCGGGTGTGGAACGTCACACGCAGTTGCCGATAAATACGGGTGATGGTCCTTTGCGGTCTTTTAGTTTCCCTTTTTATGTCTCCGTCAGCTCTAGCCGGCTATGGCGAAGCCACTTTGTTGGGGGGAAGTGAAGTTTGTAAGACGTTACGGCCTTCCGCCCTTCAGTGCAGCCTGCGGCATGATCCGAGTGAGCCGCTTCGTGACATAGCCGAGGCGGCGGAGCGCTCAGCGGCGCATGGATTTGCCGCCAAACTCAAGCGCTCGCAATTCCGACAAATTCAGACGGATGGGCCGGTACTTCTGCGTTCGATACCGTAGGCGCGATGAATGACCAATCTAAACTGAAACCGACGGCCGCGGCCGCGAAGGCTCTTGAGAAAAGGCCTCGGGCTCCGACTGCAACTGAAGGCGCGGTTGTAACTTTGCATCGGCAATTAATGCGTGCGGGACGTGCGCTTCTGTTTGGCTGGACGGCGTTCTTCCGTGTCAAAAATTTCACCCTCATTGAGCATGGAAAGGCGTACGCCGTAGATCGACAAATTGGATTCGAGATCCGTTTCGACTTCCGAAATATTAAGGCGAGTGGCGGCTTGGGCGTCGAGCACATACACCGAGCCTCTCCCCAGAACACGAAACATATTCCTTTTGTAAACAACGACGGCCGTGTCTTCATCGATCCCCACTCCAAGATAACGCGGATTGAGGGCCAGAGCACCCAGCAAGCGGGAAAGGCGGCCTCGCTCGCTGAAATGTTGATCGACAATGATGTCATCAACTAGATCGAGGCCCGGCGCCATGGCGACATCACCCTTTGCTTTCACCGTAGAATCACTTGGTCCCGATACAATCATCGTCGAACTCATGGCTGCAGCCCCTGCCGAAGTGCCCGCAATCACGCCTCCATCGTAATAGATCTTTCGGATGAGATCGCATATCTTTGTGCCACCCAGCTGACTCGTAATCTTAAGCTGGTCCCCGCCCGTGAAAAACACACCCCTTGCCCCGTTGACGCACTCGAGAGACTTTTCATCAGTGGCCTGCGCTCGGTCGTTGATATCGAGGTGAACCACCTCCCGGACTCCTAAATCCGTAAAGATCTTTTTGTACTCGGGCCAGAGTTCGTTAGCTTGAGTACTAGCCACGGTCGCAATCACCAAGGGTCCATTTCGGACTCGGTCAGAGACTTCGCATAGAATATCCTTACGCCCTGTTTTATCTTCGTGTCCGCCAATGATAACTAAAGTTCCCTTGGGCTCAGTTGTTTTTGCCATCTTTGTTGCACCGGGTGTTTTAGCTCGATATTTCTTAGACTTACTTTTGTGCTTTTGGGGCTTTGTTTTTGAGTGTTTCGTCGTCATTTCGTTGAATTCCTCCCGACCAGTATGAGTAGGAGCCATGGCCATGGGTGATCATGGGAGCAACAGATGTGCCAATGCGGACAGAACGCGAAAAACGAGATGGCTCAGAATGCAGTGGGTCACGCTCTCCCATTCGCGCTCGTGATCTGCCACATGAGGGATGCATAGCAAACGCGTTTCCCGAGTGCGTGGAAAACCTGATCCAACTTGGCAATCCGCAAAGCGGTGAGTATGAAGTCATGGCCCGGGTCGCGGCGAATGTTGAGGGTGTGGCGTTGACCCTTGTGGATGGCCGCGCCGTGGTTCAGGTGCGAGAAGTCGTTCATGTACAAATGCCGTTTCAACTGGTCCTAGCCAGCGAGCGTGTAGAATATTTTGTGGAAGGGGAAGTGGGCATGCGTCCCGTAAATCCGGATCTTCCGGTCTACTTCAAGTCGGTTACGAGTCAGGGAATTGATCTGAATACGAGTGACGAACGGCTCACGTGCGCGGTTGAGGAAGTGGGCCCTCGTCGTCCCCCACATCTGCGCAAACGGTTTCGGTTGGTTGAATTGAAAATTGATCGTGAGCTTCCATTCGCGCGAATTCCGGATCCGGCGCCGCTCGAGATGTATAGCACCGTCAGCCTCAGAGAGCAGGTGTAGGTCGAAATCGAAGGGCTCGAAACTCTGAAGGGCGAGGCCACGGAAGTTATTCCGACAACGGATCAGCGTGTTCAATTCTATTAACTTCTATTACTCGCTCTATTAATTTAACTGGGAACAGATGGGATTGGACCGGGAGAACCCGAAGCCGTTGCGATTGTTGTATTTCCCTGATTCTGTTTTGGTCCTTACTGGGAAAAGATTCCTGTTGCGCGGCGTTCAGTTGCTGTCCTTGCTACAGACATGATAGCTCGTCCGGGACGAATGTAGAAAGGTGCCGGCCAAGCCAGTGCCCTTCGAATGTAAGACTTGACGGGTTTAAGAGACCTAAAGTTTAAGAGACTTAAAACTGAGGAATTATCAACACTAAGGAGACATTGTATGCGAAAAATCATGAAGCACCTTGCGGCCGCTGTTTTGGCGGCGACGGCCGTTAGCACATTCGCTGACGACAGCGTCGTTACTTATAATGAGTTAGCCGCTCTGCCAGTGCTCACTGCTGTCGAAATCACGGTAAATCCGGGACCTCAGTTCGCCGCGGTTCAACCGACAGGTTGGGTCAAATTTAAATATAGTTCCTGTGCCCCACGTCGTTTCAAGGCTGAGGTGGAAACGATCAATCATGTGATGATCGTCAAGGTGACCCAGACAGATGAGCGTGATTGCAAGGGTAAGGCTCAAGTTCGCGATTACGATCTGCAAATCAGTTCAGATATGCCCATGGGCCCGCAAGTCATAGTTTTGAATCCAATCCAATACGGCCTGGATTAATTAGGGGTAGGGTGACTCCTCCCGTTAGTGCGAAGAACATCCGTGCCGGAGAGTGCCGCGGGAGCGCCGCCATTTATGGTGGGCGGCCCGCGTCTGTTTAATTCATGGCGGACAAGCCAGAACGAATCTGGAATTGTGGGGCACCCGGCTCGGGAAGGCTTTGAAAAAGCACAATCCGCTATAGGCCTCGGTGTCTCACAACAAGAAAAACAGAACCGGTAATTTATCTCACGTATAGGCCGGCCGATAAGTCCATATGGGGCGCCCATATAAGCAATTGGTCGATGAATGCGAAGCCGACATTCGCGCAGGCCGTATAGCTAGGGTCGCCGCCAAATTCAAGACTCTCAACAGGACAAAGATTCCCCGTGAGTGGTGCGTGCAACTGGCCAAGCTCTGTCGGCGGGCGGGATTAAATTCATTGGGTCTAAGGATTTTGACCCCAATCGTGCAGTCTCAACAAAGGCCTCAAAGCCAGGAACCGACCGGGGCCGAATTGGCTGAATATGCTATCCTGCTACAGCGAAACGGTTCCGTCCAAGAAGCACTCAAAATCTTGAGTCTGACAAGCCTCGAGTCCTTGCCAGAGACTCATTTGTATAAAGCCTTCTGCTATTTTAGTCGTTGGGAATATGAATTGTCTCTGCAAAGCTTGGAGACCTACTTTAAAGGGGAACTTTCCAAGTATGAACGACTCACAGGACTTGTAAACCTAGCGGCCGCTTACACAATCACGGGCCGGCATGACATGGCCCTGGCAAGCGCGCAGCACTCGCTCGAGCTGGCGAGGTTGGGTGGCCATGTGAGGCTTGAAGCCAATAGTCTTGAACTTCTCGCCCAAATACACTTGCAGGCGGGAGAGAACGCGAATGCGAGCCGTTGTATCTATGAAGCACTTAAGCTTCTTGACGCTGCCGATGTACACGATACCTTATTTTTAAGAAAATGGCTCTCCTGGATCAAAGCAATTGAGCTGAACTCACCTGCGCCGTTAAGAGCGTTGCGAGAGGAGGCCATTCAAAGGCGGCACTGGGAAACAGCGCGGGAAGCCGACATGTTGAGTTTACGTATTGCCTTTGATTCGAAATTATATGCGCATCTGGTATTCGGAACGCCGTATCCTGCATATCGAACTCCGCCCATCCACGCTTAACGTAAAAATAGGCCGCGTTTTTGGAAGGGAGATTCATAATGAGAGTGGGATCAAATATCAAATTTGGGTTCCTCTTGGCAGGGTTCTTAATCGTGCAGGCGACGGTTGCAGCCACGGTTTCCAAGCCGGTGAGCGGCGCCTACACAGGACCAAGCGGAGTCACAATTTCCAAGGTGGTGTCAATTCCAGATCCTCAGACTGGCAAGACGGATTATTTTGGACGTGGTTCAAACAGCCAGTTGTGGTTTTCAACTGATTTGCGGACGTGGTCGAGTTGGGGCGGTCTGCTCAGTTCAAGCGCGAATCCCGTCATCGCGAGCCAGGTCGAAGCGGGCAAGGTGGTTGTTTACGTAATTTGGCGGGATAATAAATCCCGCCTGGCACGAGCGACTTCGGGTTATTGGTACAATGCCCCCTGTGGGACAGGTTTACTGTGCTCCGCGAGCACAGTACCGAAACCTGTGCCTGTACCCGTGCCCGCGCCTATACCCGCACACGTACCCGCACCCGCTCCGGCGCCCCTCCCGATCCACACTCCTAGGGTGATCTCCGTTTGGGGTGGCGCACGCGGCGCCATCACACTTAGGAGCGACGGTACGGTTTGGACCTGGGGAGATAACTATTGGGGGTCAGGTGCGGACCGAGAGTATGGTATGTTGGGCAATGGGACTCGATTGGACCAACGAGTACCGCGACAAGTTCCTGGTTTGACAAACGTAATCCAGGTGTCGGGCGGTGACGACTTCTCGGCTGTTCTCAAAGCCGATGGAACCGTGTGGACTTTCGGCGGCAATTGGGCTGGGCAGCTAGGAAATGGTGACCCGATGCTCGCGGACCAGCTCAAGCCCGTTAAAGTGGTCGGTTTAACAAATGTTATTTACATCACCGCGCGTGATTTCCACGCTCAGGCGATCAGGTCCGATGGAACCGTGTGGTCATGGGGCTCGGGAATTCAGGGCGAGCTGGGTGTTCCATGTGTTCCCTTAACCATACTCCAGGCACAAAATTATGGTGCGTCGCCACCCGCTCCTTACTGCCGCAACAGCAATGTTCCGTTGAAAGTTCAATGGCCGTAACGGCGCTTGAGCTTCAGCTGAACTTCAAGAAAACGGTCGAGGTGCACCTCAGAAAGACGGGCTTGAGCTTGGTATTTTTCTGAGAAAACCTCGACGTCGTAGGCTACGGGAGCTAGGCCGGGAATCTCAAAGTTTGTTCCATCAATCCAGGCCTTGCGTTCGCTCGTACCTCCTGACGGGCGAAGTGTAAGCAGAACCTGCTCACAGGGACGGATTTCAGGTTTCGTGGCTGAACTTTCATCCTCAATTGAAAGCTCGCACCGGCCGAACAGAGTGTTCCTGCGCAAATGCTTGGTGTGATGGGCGGCTGGCGTGGATGAGGTTGCAAATACCAGCAGGATGCCCGCGACCACGGCGCATTCCGGTCCTCCCGTGCAGTTCACTGCCTGTGAGTAGTCTTCCGGATGAGTTTCACGCGAAGGTGTCGATTCACAGCCCGCACTCGCAAGACCCAGGCTTATGCCAAAGGCTAAAATTCGCCGCATTGTCTCAATCTCCATTTTTTGATTGGAACCGTCAAGGTTGAGCCCACGTTGAGGGCCCGCTTGACTCCTCCTTTGGTCGAGGCAGACTACGTAGGGTAGGGAGGCCACGGAGGTCAATCCTATTGAGGAGTTTCTTGATGAGCGGGGAATGGTGGGAGATCGCAAGCTATGTGGTTACGGTGGTCGGATTTCCCTTCGCCATAATTGTGTTTATGCTCGACCAGCGGAAAGAGCGTGAAAATGAAGAAGAAGAAATTTACCAGAAGCTCTCCGACGAATATGCGGATTTTTCAAAACTGCTGCTTCAGAATGCGGATCTGCGTCTGATGTCCGAGGAAGTTCCTGATGAAAGTCTCTCGCCCGAGCAGCTGGAGCGAAAGAAGATTATATTCGACATCCTGATTTCACTGTTCGAGCGTGCCTTTATTCTGGTGTACGAGGACGATATGTCGAGTCAGCAAAGGCGGCTATGGTCTTCATGGGAAGACTACATTCGGTTTTGGTGCAAACGGGAGGACTTCAGGCGCGCTCTTCCCGAGCTCTTGGAAGGAGAAGATCCCGACTTCGGCCAATACATTCGCCGAATTTCACAGGAAAGTCAGGGTAAGCGCCTGAAAGCCACGCCGGGGGCTGCCGTTGTCGGATCTCCGCAGTCACCTCTTTAGCTAAGGTTATGTCGAGGCATCTTTCTTGCTTCTAATTTGGCTAAAGGGCTAAATTTCACCAGAGCATCCGTTTGACAGAAAAATTTTTCACTGAACAGGGGAATTGTGCAGGCGGCAGCATTCATACTCTTCCTTCAGATGCTCTCCATCTGGAACCCTCCCGCCAGCGCGGCGATATCCTCAGGTGGGGAGCCTGATGAACAAATCCCTTCTGAAGATAAAGTTCAGGAGACGCCGTGTTCATTTCTCCTCGAGGCAGAGCCAGGTGCGATCTTCATTCATGATGGCCTCGGCATTATCGAGATGCAGAGCTACGATCCCGCTACGGACGAATTGGCTGCGGTTCGGAGAGACAGGCATGTGTATTATCGGTACAAGCCCGATCGTTTAAAGGCGGGAAAATTGACAAGTTCCCTCACTCTCACAAATGCCAGCCAGGCTCGACTCGCACCCATACGAACATCGGAATCCTTCGTCATCACGCATCAGCGAACTTTACGTTATCTCGGTGATCTCGAGCGTCCGACACTCCTGTATGCTCTCGCTCCCTTAGGGACGAGGCTTATGGCGAATCCTCAATTAACGGCGGCATGGGTCGATGACCACGTACGTCCGTTTCTTGAGAAGGAGTTTCCGGGACGGAATGTTTTGTCGGCGACTCATGAGGAACTCGCACTCCTTCTTTATTCCTACGTTCCGCTGCTTTGCGCCGCTCGCGATGACCTTCTCAAGACCAAGAGCGCGATTCGAAATCTTGTAGAGGCGATTTACCGAGAAACAGGTGAAGACCTCGTCTTAAGTGGACTCTTGTGGACCTATGCCAATTCCTACCCGCGGGGATTGCTGCTTCCGGGATATTCTCTCAGAAGCGGCCATCTGCCTCCCTGGCATGCTCATCGGAGGGAGAGGAGGCCGACCATCCTCAGTTATCTTCCTCAGGATGTGGATCATTACAGTCGTTCCTATATTTGGCAGAGACATGAGCGAATCTTGAAAACCCAATGGGAAACGCGCTGGCGGTCTTCCTGGTCGCAGCCGCTCCCTGATTTCGTCACCTCGGCAGAGGCCATAGTGGTATTCACGAGTGACAAGCAGGCGTATAAAGACGCTGCTGCCCTGATCATAAACAGGATTGGAAGCCAGGTCATAGTGGTGAATGTGGATCGGATAGAAAAGCCGAGGGATCGAACAATGCCTTTTGGGGGCACGAGCTATTGGGACCGGATTTGGCGCGCGGCGGGGTCGCTCCGCCTGGACAAAGATGTTCGGGGCCGCGCCGTTGCCGTGCTTGGAATTAACAATCCATTCGTAAACGCTGAGGTGATGCGCATCCTTTTCGATAAAGGGGCAAAATCGGTGGGAATGATCACCGGGATAATTGGCGATGCAAAGCAAGATCCGAACCCTTCAAATTCCGAAGGCCAGTGACTCGGATTTCAGCCCGCGTGAGCCCTGCGGAGGCCGCGCACAGAGGGCGCGCCGCCTCCCACCCTCTTTTTGAGGCAACCGCTTAATGGGGCTTGAGTCTACAAAAGATTCGAGAGCGGCCGTAGTCCCCATATGTACCGAGATTGACGAGAAGGAGATCGCCTGTTTCAGGATTGAGGCGCATCCAATAACGAATTGATGTGGAATCCGAACCATACTCAACGTTAAACAAGTCTGCCTGTTGAGATACGACTCTCGGATTGGATCCGCTGGATCTGAGTGTCTTGCGAGCTTGCGACACGTCGAGAGAGGAATGGGGATTTGTGGTCGGACCAAACGTGAAGATGGTCCCAAACTGAACGTCTGAACCCTTTGGATC
Organism: Bdellovibrionales bacterium; assembly: GCA_050249195.1. Classification (GTDB taxonomy): domain Bacteria; phylum Bdellovibrionota; class Bdellovibrionia; order Bdellovibrionales; family UBA1609; genus JALHOQ01. The sequence goes on along the minus strand of JBFWQY010000019.1, from coordinate 59,348 downwards.
AAGTAGCGTCAAGCCGTAGCTCGGTTGGGACGGATCTGAAAAATACCCGTCATTGTAGCACTCTCCGCTAAAGACTTGAGCGCGGTCCGCCGCCGCCGGTGCGGTTTGTAGACGTGAGAACTCATCGTAGATCGATTGCATCGGAGGCGAACAATAGTCCTCCGCGCAGAGATTGGGCGGCGATGTCTCCGCGCCCGCAGCCGGTCCCACGGTTAGCGTCGCCATTACGATCCAAACCGGTAAAAGATAAACCCTTGTGTGCAACATCCAAACCTCCTTTTGTGTTTCAGCATGTAGACCGACGCCTGTGAGCGCGGGAAGGGAGATTCTGGCAAACCGGAATAATTGAACCCCTTTCACTTCATTTGGAATTGACGGTCTGAATTTGTGACAGGTAGCAGAAAGAAGCCTAATCTCGGCTATAATCACATCGTATCGGTAAGCACCTCCCGAGCCGCGCTCCGACCGATCGGGACTATTGAACCCGTTACATGCGCGCCAAGCCCGTCAGTCTGAAACTCTCACATTCGTGTCGGCGAGAGTCGTACCGCTTGCGGCCTGTTCGGAGTTTGCTTTTAATTTTCTCAATTTAACGCCGTACAAGGGGGATTCGTCATGAGAAGAGTTCTTTTGAGTGTGCTGGTGTTCTGTGCGGCGCTTTCGCACGGAGCCTTTGCCACTTCTGTTACGTTAAACGGGGAGACTGCCAAAGGAATGATGGAAGTTCTTGCGGGTTCGGGCTTTGAATTCAGCAGCGACTCTCCGGATGACTGGATGCGGGTGAGCATGCGAAGCGGACCCATTTTCTGCCATTACACCGTTTTTTCCTACCCGGACTCGTGGCGCTCGAATGTCGAGTGTCGTAAAGGGATGGACGATTCCGGTCCGACACTGGCCAACCCACTCGCCTTAGTAGCCGCCATTGCGCCCTACGCGGACGAAGAGGCGGGCCTGGGGCATCGCTGGATTTCAGTAAAAGACATTGCCTGCGAACTTCGTCAGGCCAGGGAGGCCCGTGATTACACGTGTGTGGTTGAGACCGAAGGGATTGTGCCGTAGCCGAGAATGTGTGTCGGCGCGTATGGGTACGGAGTCGCGGTGTGTCGCTAAAGCGGCATTGCGACTCCAGCTCGCAGACTGATCCAGCTGGCTTCCACCTCGTCGGATTTCGGCAGCATGCTGTATTCAATGCTGATGGGAATAAAAAATTTGGGCGAGATGTGCCAGTCCAGTCCGCCCATGACCTGGTAGGCGCTGGTCGTGCTAATACTACTTGTCTGGAGAGCGGAAGCACTCTTGGTTAAAGGAAATAACAAAGCGACGCCGCCGCCCGCCCACGGACGGAAGTTGCCGATGCTGAACACGTAGCGGCCGATCAGGTCCAGGCTCAAATAGGTCATTTTGGCATCACAGGTTTCCCGGTTGCCCGTACCGCAAACGGACGAGCCGGACGCATTGAACATTTCGATCCCGCCAAGACCGCGGAACCAAATTTGCGGGAACAACTCATAATCAAATAAACCCTGTCCGCTGAAGCCAGTTCCAGACATGGAGACCGTCTCACGAAAGAGATTGGTGGTGGAATCATTGACATCCACTTTCATCGAATCCATCGCGAATCCGGCCATACCACCCCAGTACGAACGGCGATTCCCGCCGGCGCTGCCTCTTTCTGACGGAGAGGATCGCTTCTTGCCAGCGGTGACGCTGGCCGGCCGAAGTTCCAGTGTCATGCCGGCGTCGGCTTTACCCTTGAGGACTTTGGCAATGGCCTTTCCACCCTTGACCTTTGCGATGCGCAGAATGGCGCGGCGTTTGCCCTCTGCGTTTATCGCGTAAAACAGGTCTCCAGGGCTGGCCGTATCCCCCTTCAGTTCGATAAGGGCATTCTTCCCTTTCACTTTGGCAACTACGGCTGCCATTGCCGTTGGTGCGAAAATAAGAAGCACCAGAAGACACACAAGGTTGCGCAACATAGATGACCACCCCTGCAAAGCGTAATTTTATTCTAGGGTGGATTGTAGCTGGAATGCAAATGTGCCTAGTTCTCTGACTGGGCCAAGGTGGAGAATTGGTGAGCAATCGTCAGATCAATCGCCGCCGCCGTCTGCTCATACATTTCTTGAGCGGATTCAAATTGAAAACGACAATTGAAAAGAGATTCATCTTCGCTGAGGGGGAGCACTCCAAGCTGGAAGCCGTCACCTTCGTTGGCGTAGACTTGAGCGAGAGATGTGGATTGAAGAAGAATCCAGTGTGGACCCATGGGACTGCTATCGCAGCCGGTGAGATGAGCCTGGGCCGCGGCTCCTGCGAACTCAAACGCCTCTTTCTCCAGGAACTTGCGGCCCTCGGACTGATAAAGGGAGCACGCGCTTGTGACCCAGATTGAAAATATAAGAACCGCAAGTCGAAAATGCAAAGCCATTCACCCCCGACATCTCAAGTGTATAGAGTAGCGGGGCGGCGCTTCCTCTGTCCACCCGGAAAAATCAAAATGGAATTTCGTCGGAGTTGTCAAAGGACGGCTCAGGCCCGAAATCCTGTGCTCCAAAGTCATTTCCCGAGGACGCCGACGAACTCGCAGAGGGTTGCCCGCCGCTCAAGAATTGAACCGTGTTGGCCACGATTTCAGTGGTGTACCGCTTCTGTCCTTGTTGATCTTCCCAGGAACGAGTCTGCAGGCGGCCCTCCAGATACAACTGGCGTCCTTTGCTCAGGTACTTACCACAAAGCTCAGCGAGTTTGCCCCAGACCACCACGCGATGCCATTCAGTGCGTTCTTGCTTCTGACCTTCACGGTCTGTCCAGTTCTCGCTGGTGGCGACCGAAAGACGAGCCACGGTTTGGCCGCCGGAAACGGTCTTCACTTCAGGATCCGCTCCTAAGCGCCCAATCAATATGACCTTATTCACACCTGACATAATCCCTCCGAGATGATTCTCATCTAACAGATCGTCGAGCCGGATTGAAGTCAAGTTAGAAGCTATTGAGGCGCGTTATGGACGGCGGGGGCGCACCCATTCCCAGAGCTGGTCCCATGGCACGAAAGAGATAGTGGCCGCCGCCGGAAGGCGTATTCTGTTTGGCATTTTGAAACAGCAGAAAGAGGAAGCCCAAGTCCTTTTCGATAGAGCGGGAGGTGGTCAGATCCATTGTTAAATTGTAGGAGCCAAAGATGGGAGTCACGCCCGCTCCGACCGGTTGAAGACGCAGGCCCAACTGGCCTTTGATGCGTCCGGAAAGTGGATCTTGGCTGGCACCAAAGCGACCCTCTTCGATAAACAATGTGCCATTAACCAGGCGCCCGCGCAGAACCACCTCGTTCAGAGTGATGGCCGGCAAGTTGACCGGCATGTTCGCTCCTTGAAACGGAATCATCACGGTGGTTGAGGGAATGGAGAACTTCTTGATTTGCACGGAGTAGTCGCCTTCGGGCTGCTCTTTAAATTCCGGGTTCAGATTCATTTCAGTTTGAAGGGTCGCTTGTCCACGTAAGGGGACTTGAAGATCCGCCCACTTCTCGACCTCATTCAGGCTGACCTTATCAACCGTTAAAGATACGCGGGAGCGTTCGGCTCCTTGTTCGCTGGTTTTCCCTGGCCCCACATTGAGCTCGAGATCACCACCGAACAGGCCTTCAGCATCCACGGCGAATCCGACCCGCGACGCCAACGCCCGTCCGGCCTCCGGGTCTCCCTGGATGGCCCTAATTGTGGTTGGCAGCTTCAGGAGGAGATGAAGCAGGCCCGGTGTGAACTTTACCCATTGCGCCTCCAGCGCTGGAAGGGAGCTTTCCATCCGGAGACCTGTCGCCGATACGGCCGGCTGCGGAACGAGATGAAGATCCAGAGACTCAAACTGAACGGAGACCTTACCGCCCGTGGCCTGTGCCACCATGGACGTGACCATGTCGGAAAGATCAGAAAATGGGAACAGCCACGCGAAAAACAGCAACGCGGAGAGGAGCATGGCCGCGAAAAAGCCTTTCTTCGCCAATAACCAACGAACACCGGCCCAAAACGCGTTCACTCATCCACCTCCGAATCCGAGGGGCGGGGACGCGAGGGGCGACGGGCGGGCGGAGATTTTTCCTCCTCCGGCTCCGCGATCACGGGAAGTCCAAAATTCACCACGCGAGCAATTATATTGTAATAGTGAGTTTGCCCGTCAGCTTGCACCACATCCAGTCCCATAAGCTTGGTGCCGGGTCCGAGATTCTGCAGCATATTGGCGATATCCACGATTTGCGTCAGATTGAGATTTTTAACCTGAACCGCAAGGCCATTTTGAACCACGGTCGCGGGGGCGAGATTACCGGCGGGTTGATTGGGAATCGGATTCATTTCACCAATCTGTTCCGGCGACAGATTGCGCGAGCGCAACCGCTCCTCAATCATCGTTTTCAATGAATCCGCTGCGACGGGAGGGGGGACGGGTGAAGGCTCGCTCGCAGAACGCGAGGCACGAAGAAGCCCGCGGATCAGCTCTCGGTTTTCTTCGAAGTATTCCAGGTGTTCGTTGGAAGTGGAGAGGTATCCCAGTGGGAATGAAAGTAAAAAGAGAGCGAAAAGCGCGCCGGCACCCGCGACAATCGCGCGCTGGACGGCGGGCGTCTGGCTTTCAAATCGTTCGCGCAGGGAGTTGAAGGCGGGGCTCTCTTGAATCTTAGCCGAGAGTTCCGCCCACTGTTCTTTGAGTTGGTCGCGCAGATTCTCGAATGCCAACCTTATCCTCCGCTAAAGCGCTGAATCTTTATTCGGTACGCGAATCCCACTTTCCCTTTGGGAATTTCAATACGCGGCTGAATATTTTCCGTTTTGTTATTGCTTGAAACGCGCGCCAACGCGGTTTGCACCGCTGTGCGGTCTTTCGACGACTCGGCATAGCCGTGAACTTCGGCCGTATCATTGTCGATGGTGAGCCGCTTCACCTCCAAACGGATCTGGCCACGCGTGGGAAGGGAGGTGCTGATGCGATTCAGAATGTCGAGGGCGGAATTCAGCTGCACCACCTTTTCCGCTTGCTTACGACTCAGGGCCAGCTTTTCTTGTGTGCTGATGAACTTCCGAACGCGGCTCGGGGTGGCTTTGGAGCCCTTCATGTTCGCGATGGCCTGAGCTTGTGTGCGAAGCACGCGGTCCGATTCATCCATAAGAGAGTACGCGAGATTCTCGCGAATCACGGCGTAGATCAGAAAAATGACAAAGGCGGCACCCGCAATCTTCGCCGTGTAACTCCACTTTTCCCAGAGGGCTTCAAAGACCTGGCTTTGACGTGCGAATTCCTCCTTGAGGAAGTTCGTCGCTGGGTTACGCGGGCGCTTCAGGGCCTCGATCGCAAGGCCAATCGCCACGCCGCCAACCATATCCCAATGCAAATTGGTCTCGAAGCTGACGGCAGGATGCCGCTCCAACTGCCTGTACCGGTTGAAAGGAATCTGAAAATGCTGAGTTAGGAAGCCGCCCAGGTTCTTGAGCTGCGCACCTCCGCCCAACAGATGACCTTTGGTCCAGCTGAGGTTGAAATCACTTTGAGTTTCGAGCATAACCAAGCGCAACTCGGCGACAAGGCCCATCAAGGAATCTTCAATGGTCTGAGAAAAGGCCGCCTGCTCCCGCGTGCCCTGGCTCTTGTCAAGGAGGATAAACCCCTTGCTCTTGAGCTCATTCATCCCCTGCAAATAATTGAGCCCGTATTTTTGTCCGATGCCGTCGGCGAGGTTTTTTGCTCCCCAATCAATGTTGCGGACACCAACCAGAAGACCATCGACATAAACCAGGAGTTCGGTCGAGGCGTGACCAATGTTCAGTGTCAGCTCGGCCGCACGGGCAACAGGAATGTCAGGGCCAACCACAAGCGCTTCCGGAGGCGCTTGATCGAAGTTCTCAAAAAGGTTATTGAGCGCCATGCCTTCGGCCGAGACCAAGACCGGTTCCACTCCGCAGTCCTGCGCCAGTTCGAGCACGTCGCGCACGCGCTCCTTGGGCGCGGCCATGGCCAGTACTTCCGCACCCTTACCGATGTAGCGCACGATTTTGGCATCAAAGATCGCGTCTTCCTGTGAGAACGGCAGTTCATCCTCGAGCTCGGAAATCACCGCCTTCTGCACTTTGAATCGTTCGCGAAAGGGGAATTGAAGCAAGCGCGCGGAAATGAAGGGCTGCGGAAGAGCAAATACAAATTGAGTGTGTCCGAGATCGTACTGTGAGAACAGAGTCCTCAAGGTATCGATGATCTCAATTTTACGGTCTTTGGTGAGGTCCAACGACAGCGGGAACTCTTGCACCCGGCGTACGATATAGGACTTCGAAGTGGATTCGACGTCCGCGACCTTGATACTGTAAGTTCCGATGTCTACACCGACACTGATCATAAAATTAGCCAAATGCTATCAGTTTTCTTCCCAGTACACCACTGTGGGACGCCCGCCGGCGCTCTTTTGTTTGTCCTTATTGGCGCTGTCGTCTTTCGCTTTGTCTTTATCCTTATTGGGATCCGGATTTTTGTCTTTATCTTTGTCCGGGTCATTGGGATCACTGGTCTCAGGTCCGGTACTTTTATCCTTGCTGTCTTGCTCGTCGAGCAGCTTCGCGAATGGTTCCGTAAGGGCTTCGTAGTCATACGTGATCGCCGTGATCTCCCGTTTGACGATGCCTGAGACGCCGGTGGAAACGATTCGGAAGTTGAATTCCTGACCAAAGAGCAGAGGAACCTTGGATTCTTCAATGGCTTGGGTATTGACCCCAAGATTTTGAACAAAAGCAAAAAAGTCCTCTTTGTCTTTGAATGGACCACCTTCATCCGGATTGCTCCGGCGTGCGATCACTTTGTTCACCACCTCTTCCGTCACCGTGACGTCCAAGGACATTAGAACATCTTTATCCGCATAGTTGATATTGATGCCCTTGGTGCCAAAGACCGTCACTCGCGGAGCCAAGACGTTGTAAAAATCATCCGTCATGCCGGCGACCTGATGCAGCTCTTCCACCGTGCGCAGGGGGCGGTTCGGAGGAAGCTTGATTTCCGAATCTTCGACATCGCGGTAATCCGCGGACTCATCCCCGCCATTCAAGCTTTCCTGATCTTCGTCAATATAGTCGGCAATTTTATGCACCAGTTCTTCCCAACGAGTTCCAGAATATTTCCGTTCAAACTCCTCGTTATTCTCGACCTCCGTGCGGAAGATCTTAATCACCTGCTGAATCATGGATTGTTTTAAAACTTTCACATCGGAGCCCAAGTCATTGATATCAATCCGTCCGCTCTCAGGGGTGATCGTCGTCGCGTACTGTGCCGACATAAACGACTCCTTCACCGCGTCTTGCATCAGGCCCTTATCCACCTCGGTCAGAGCCGCTTCCATGGCCGTGGGGGGCCACATAAAAGGGAAACTCCATATCGGATCCAGCATGTTGACTTGAGGGCCCAGAGTGCTCCCCAGCGCGCTGACGGCTTGCTTGTAGAGCGAGACGCGCAGGAGGCTCAACTCCACACCGGCCTTCGCCGCATAATAGGCCTTGATCCGGTTCACTTGCTGCGAAGCCACGACGTAATCAACAGCGGTGTCATAGCTCACTTCCACGGCAATAAACGTGAGCAGGGTCATCGCAAACAGGGCGAGCAAAAGGGCCACACCCCGCTGGGACCGTAGAATCTTACTGATTGGCGCCGGTTTGGGGCTGCGGTTGGGGCGTTGGATTGCCATTCTGCTGCTGTTCCTCCTCTGGCTTTTTTTCTTTCTCGTTGTTGGGATTGCGGATCGCCGCGACTGTTGTCATACGTAAGGATTTATCCTTTGCCTTAGGGTCGGGATCCCGGATCTCAACCGTGATTTCAACGGCGTAGGGAAACTTATTTTTGGTCAAATCGTCGCCGCGTTCATTGGTGATCCAGGTATCCACCCATTCGTCATCTCGCCCCGGGCCCAGGTAGCGCAGCTTGAATTCGTTCACATTCTCGAGCAGTACCGTTTCCTCACCTTCCTTGGTGATGTCCTCATGAATATAGTTGGAGACCCGTCGCCAAAGACATTTTGAGGATTGTTCCTGCGAGGAGCGTCGCCGGCAAGGCTTGATCTTGTAACCAATCTCGGCTTGGTCAGAAATGGGAGAATCCTCCGTCAGTCGCACGTTTGACAGCGCCGTGAAGTCGAGAGATTCCGGCTCACCGATAAAGTGAGTGAGGACCTTCTCCTCTTTGGGCTTGAATTTGTTCGGATCCGTTGGGCCGGCGGCCGGTTGCGGTGTGGGCGTCGGCTGAGGATTCGGATTCTTGAGATCCCCGGTCTTGTCCTGCTGTTTGGGTTTATTGGCGGCCGTCTGTCGGTGCTTCTGCGCCAGATTGTAGAGTTTGATGTTGGGATCCCGGTAATTAAAGGCTTTGTTAATATCTCGCTCCATCACGCGCAAGGCATCGCGTAGAAGCGCGTTTTTGTCGATCTCCTTTTGGACTTTGCTTTTGGTCTTGAGCGCATTACGCAGAGCTTGCACCGTGAATAGGGAAAGGAACGCCAGGATCATCATGGCGATCACGACTTCAATCAGAGTGAATCCATGGTTCTTCACTGTTCCCCTCACTGTGCCCCTTCGGGAAGTCCCGCGGGCAGGCCGCCGGCGCCGCCCAGACCCTGCTGGTAATCCATAAAGTACTGGGTTGCCGAAAACTCGATTTCACGGCCGCGCGATTTCACAAAAACCGTGACCTTCACTTCCTTGATGGATTTATTAAGGGTCTCCGACATTTGCTTGATCATCGCGATCAGATTCTCGTCGGCGCCCCCATCCTGGCCGACGAGCAGAGGTGTAAGATCCGGAAGCTCCATCTCACGGCTTTGCATGGTCCATCGGTACTGCGGGTACTGATCGCCAAAGTCATCGCCTTCTTGCTCGGGAATTTCCGTCAAGGGTTTGTCTTTGTACTTTGCTTCCACCTCGACCATTTTGCGTTCGAGGAGAGTGGATACATTGTTGAGGAGGTTGGACTTGCGAATCCGCATAAAGTTCCCCGACCAGGCGTTGGCGATAACAAGGATCGCGCCGGTGAGAATAAAAAGCGCGACCAGAACCTCAATCAATGTGAATCCACGTTGAGAGTCTTTCATTGCGATCGGATCTCTTTCAAGCTGCGGGTGTTGCTGATCAATTCGGCCTTACCGGTGAGCGGGTGAATGGCAATGGTCCAAGTCTGGTTCTTTTGCCCCTTGATATGAATCGCGGCCTCATCCACCAGACCCGCCGGAAGATAATGAATATAGGCTTTGCCGGCGCTCACAGGGTTTTTAAGTCGGGTGAGTTCCACGCGTTCGAGGCGCATTCCACGCGGCAAGGATTTGGGTTCTTTGATGATCAAGTTGTCGACCTCAAACCCGTCCGGATCCTTTTTCTTCTTGTCATCGTCGTCACCGGTGTCTTTCTCTGCGGCCTCATCCGTTCCCGCCTTGGCCAGCACGGACCGGTTGCTCGAGCGCTCCACCCAGAGGCGTTGTTCCGTCTTTTCCGTCCGTTCCCCCGTGGGGCCGGCCAAGTCGATGACAAGGCGGTACACCACGCCATTGAGCTTGGCTTTGGTGTGCAGTTCGCGGCTGAGGACCGTCAGCTCGCGTAAGAAAGCTTTGGATTCCGTATTCCGATTGCCGATGTAGGGAGTGGCCAGAACCACCATTCCGGCGATGATGGCCATGACCACCATAAGTTCGATTAGAGTGAAGCCCTTGGTGGTATAAAGAGATGAAAAATTCTTAATCAAATTCGATTTAGTTACAATCTGCGTTTCCGTCGCGTGCATGATCTCCAAACCAGAGGCTTTGGTCCAGCCTCTTGGTGGGAAGAATATCACTTTTATTGGTCTGAGGAAATATCAGCGGCATCACCCGAACCACCTTCACGACGGTCAGACCCGAGACTTCGCAACACATAGTCGCTGCCGGTAGGTTCATAGATGAAGTCACCGCCCCAGGGATCCTTGTTTAATTTTTTAACGTAAGGATCGGGTCCCCAGTTCGAGCAGCTCGAAGGGGCTTCAATCAAAGCATTGAGGCCTCCATCTTCGGCGGATGGATAGTTTCCGCAATCGGTAAAATACATATCCAAAGCCTTGCCGTATTCGGAAATCTGAAGCCGTGCCTGTTGCGTGCGTGCCTTTTTCAACCGCCCCTGGACCTGAGTCGCGAGGATGGCGATCAATCCACCCAAGATCACCAACACGATCATAATTTCCAATAGCGTCATACCTTTGTCGTTACGGATCATGAAAACTCCTTAATGATTTCTTATGCCTGGAGATATTTTTTAAACTATCCACCAAGGCTCGACAATTGAAACATAGGGATCATAATTGCAAACACGATAATTCCTATGACGCCTCCCATCACGATGATCATCAGAGGCTCGAGCAAAGACGTCATTCCATCGATGGCTGTCTTCACTTGAAAGTCATAGGCGTCACTCACTTGCAAAAGCATGTTTTCCAATTCGCCGGTCTTCTCACCGATATTGATCATGTGGATCACAATGGGTGGGAACTGCCCGGACTTCTTTAAAGGACCCGCGATGGATTCCCCTTCCGAAATATTCTCGCGTCCCACATCGATGGCCTTGGCGATCACCTCATTGTCGACCACATTGCGTACAATCGACATCGCCGCCAGCATGGGAACGCCGCCGTTGAGGAGCGTGGACAGCGTGCGTGTGAAACGGCTAACGGCGACAATCCGCCCTATTTTTCCGATTAGGGGGAGTTTGAGGAAAATGGCGTCCCATTGGGCACGTCCGTTGGGAGTGTTCCTCCAGGTCCGGAAGAGAATGAAGGAGAGAACAGAAAAAATGATCAGGATCAGCCAGTAATTCACCAGAAATCCGGAAATATCGATCACCACGACCGAATACCAGGGCAGCTTTAATTCCGGAGTGGACTCAAACACCGTCACGATTTTCGGGATCACGTACACGAACAGCACGCTCAAGAGAATCATGGTGAATCCCAGCATCAGAATCGGGTAGAGGAGGGCGGATTTCACCTTCGATGTGAGGGCCGTTTGCCCCTCCTTGAACTCGGCGAGGCGGATCAGAATCACGTCGAGCGTACCGGACATTTCACCCGCTTCGCACATAGACACATAGATTTTATCGAATACCTTGGGGTACTTGGCGAGCGCCTTGTGAAAGGCGCCCCCTTCATTCACATTGTTTTTAATGTCGGCCACGGCTTCCGACAAAAAGGCATTTTCAACCTGCTCCGAAACAGCGGTCAGGGCATCCACCAGGGGAATATTCGCTTTGAGCAAAGTGGCGAGCTGGCGGGTCATCATTGAAAGCTCACTGACGCTCACACCCTTGCTGCTGGTGGCCTTCTTGCCTTTGGCCTTCTTCGCATGACGGGATTTATCTTTGAGGTCGGTGACAAAAATGCCGTCCCTTTTCAATTTCGCCTTGGCGGCCCGCAGATTATCTCCGTCAACGGTGCCCCGGACAGTGCGGCCACTTCGATTTAAGCCCCGGTACTCAAATATCGGCATAACTAACTTTACACATCCAGCTGCGTGCTGTTGAGGAGTTCTTCAACCGTGGTGATCCCGCTGAGGACCTTCTGAATCCCATGCTCGCGAAACGTGATCATTCCGGCCTTCACGGCTTCTTTTTTGATTGTGGCGCCGTCCGCGCGACGCATGATCAGGGAGCGGATATCGTCCGTAATCAACATGAGCTCGGCAATCACGCTTCGGCCCAGATATCCCTTTTGGTTACAGTGGTTGCACCCGACGGCGCGGAACACGGTGGCGCCGCGCACCTGGTCGCGACTCAGTTCCATTGAGCGGAGCTCCACATCTGTGAGCTCATGAGGCTCCTTGCAGTGGGGGCATAACACACGCACGAGACGTTGAGCCATCACTCCCATCAGCGACGTGGCGATCAGAAACGGTTCACAGCCCATATCGATCAAGCGGGGGAACGCGCCGGCGGAATCGTTCGTGTGAATCGTCGAAAGCACCAGGTGACCGGTCAAGGACGCATTGATCGCGATCTCAGCGGTTTCCAAATCGCGAATCTCACCAATCATCACCACATCGGGGTCTTGACGCAAAATCGAGCGCAATCCGCTGGCGAAGGTAAGACCGATCTTTGAATTCACTTGAATCTGGCCGATGCCGTGGATCCGTTGTTCGACAGGATCTTCCACCGTGATGATGTTAATATCGGTTTTGTTGATCTTGCTTATGGACGCATAAAGGGTTGTGGACTTACCGGAGCCTGTCGGCCCCGTAACCAAGACAATGCCGTAGGTTTTTTCGAGCAGACCATCAATTTTGCTCAACGAGTCCTTGGAAAAGCCCAGCTGTTCCAGCTCCAGCACCACATTGGAACGGTCCTGAAGACGCATCACCAGCCGTTCTCCAAACGCCGTGGGTACGGAGCTCAAACGCACATCGATGTCTTTGCCCGCCAGCTTGAGCGGGATTCGGCCGTCCTGGGGCAGGCGCTTTTCCGCGATATTCAAATTGCCCATAACCTTGATCCGCGACGTGATCGCGTTCTGGAGTTTTTTGGGCGGCTTGAATATATCGAAAAGAACACCGTCAATACGGAAGCGGACCACCATGTCCCGCTCATAGGGCTCAACGTGGATATCCGACGCCTTTTCCTTCACGGCCCGGAAGAGGAGCGTGTTCACCAGCTTGATCACCGGGGCATCGTCCTCACCAGATTCCAGGAGGTCGATGACCGGATCATCCAGATCCACCTCTTCGCCTTCAATATCGTCGAGCCCCTCCAGGGCAGCGGTGCTTTTCTCGTACACGCGATTGATGGCATCCTGAATGCGATGTGAAGTCGTGACCAGGGCGTGCACCTTTTTGCCGAACTTCACCCGCAGGTCCTCAAGCGCCTTATGATTCAGCGGGTTTGTGGTGAGCACGTGCACGCGCTCTTGTTCCTCCTTGAACGGAAGAACTTCCTGGGATTTGGCGTAGTTGATCGGAATCCCGCGCACAATGTCCACGGGAATATCATTGATCGGGATGTCCTTGATAAATTCCAGGCCCAGATGCTTGCATAGCTCGGCAAGAGCTTCTTCTGGGGTATTGAAGGTGAGATTGGCGAAAAGATCCGCAAAGGCCTGCCCCTTTGGGTTTTGCGCGCGCATCAGTGTCTGGAGTTGCTCCTCCGTCACACTGGTGCCTTTCTTAATCAGAATCTCAAATGAAGGTCCTGCCATGCTTAAATCCAGTTTACTGGATCTCGGTCAGCGGAACAAGCGCGCATTCCGCCTGGGCCAAGGGCTTGGGTGAAAAGGCCCGCGCAAAGAACGCGGGATAGCGGCAGACGAAAGCGGATGAATGAAAGTTCATTCATGATTGCTCAGACAGGGTGATCTGAGTGGATGTCAGTGACCCAGCTTGTAGGTGTAGGCTTGTGTGCAGATCACTTTGCCCTGGTGTTTGAGCCGAACCTCGTATGTTCCTGGCTCTTCAAAGTCGAAGAACTTACCCGGGTCGAAGTCGAACTGCTTTAAATTCCCTTCCAGCAACTGGAACGACTCCGCTTTCCTCTTCTGGCGATTGACGGAATGGAAGGAGATTTCAAGAACGGGTGCATTGAACCGCGTCCCTGCCGACTTGGTCAGCATAATACCGTCATACTGACTGTTTGGATCCCAGTTCACTAGGGGATTTAGGGTTAATCTCTCCACGATTTCTTCACTTCGCGGATCATCTCCCATATCCTCCCACCTCTTGAACCCCTGTAAGTAGGGGTCGCAGCTACCGGACCATGCCATTGAAGGGAAGACTAGGCTTAACAACGTCGCGATCACAAACTGTCTCATTGTGAGATTCTCCTCATCCGTTATCTTTCACATATATTGGGATCATACTTGAAGTTGTTGCAAACACTGCGTGTCTTCGCGTTGGGCGGAAAACATACATGGAGGTGGTCTTCGTGTCCTGGATGGTAACCCCCCCCTGAGCTTGGATCATTGAAAATGAGAGGCTCTGCACCTTTGGATTTCGCGAGAGCAATAAACTCAGAAGTCATCTTCCGATCATAATTTCTTTGGGTCCACTCTAGACGGTAATCCTGAAATCTGCCCTTGCGCATGGGTCGGATATCGATGCACACCCCATTGTCGTGCGCGGTATGAGTTTTAAGTCTGCTAAACATGCCATAATGTTTATGGGAGATGTTGCCCCAGGCGAGGCGACAGCCGTCCCGGTGATTGGGACAGCGTTTTTTCCATTCTTGCAGTACATCCATGAACACGCACGCGGTAACGGGATGAGCATAGTTATCAACGAGCTCCGCTCCGGCACGATCGGGGTTATAATGGTGACTCCCGCACGGGCCGATGTTTCCCAAGCTTCCTTTTGTGGGAATTTGGACAAAGCCGTGGTCATTCATCTTCCAGCTTGAAATTCGATCGGGCTGAACGACGCCATTGCCGACGTTTCGCAGGTCCGCGCGATCCTCGTCGCAGTCCTCACACTTGCCAGTCGGAGAAACAGCTTCCGTCCTTCCGAGGTCCGCGGAACTGAAGGTTTCCTTTTCACGTGGAAGACCGTTGAGTAAGTCTTTGCGCGGGCTCAGAAAGTCACCGTGCACCCAACCCTCGGGCGCGCAACCCTGTGGGACCTGTTGGAGGCGCACCTTCACCCAGTCGCGGAACTGATGTGTGGCAGGCCGTTCTTCCACAATTTGCAGATTTGTCTCATTGGGAAGATTGCAATCCCACTTTCCCGAAGGTGATTTCCTGAGTGCAAGGGTATCGCTGACACTCACCTGCATTTGATCATGACTCCGTAATCCATTGATGGAAACCCAGCCTTCGGAGGGACACCCGGCCGCATCCACTTTCACCTGAGCGAACTGGCCGTCCACGTTAAGCCGCGAGGGTGTCAGCGGCGTTCCCTTTTCAACTGCGCAGAGCCGCTTGCCTTCTTTCGAACGTATAATGTATCTGCCGGAAGCGGTAAAGGCGTGTCCACCGCCGGCGTCCGGCCTGGCCTCAGACGAGGCGTTTGGACCGGCCCCTTCCCTTGGAGAAGGAGCTGAGGAGCGCTGTTTTGCTTTTTTCCCAAACAATCCGAAGTAGAGTCGCCCTTCCTTATCTGACGCATGCACCTCACCCGCGCTGAGCCCGATCGTCAGTACTGGGAACAGGTAAGTAATGCTTAATAAAATCGTCAGTTTCTTCATATGGACTAGTTTTTGAACTGAAGTGCCGGCCGCAAACGGAAGAGAGCCACCTCTACCATTCGAGTTCGCCAGGACGCCGTTCAATTTACTTACAACTATAGATTGCAATCTCGCAGCCAAAAATCTAGCAAGTAATTCCAAGGGGTTAGCCGAGACCTGTATGAAGATGAACCGCTGTTTTCGCCTACAAATTTGACAGTTATCAAAACTGTCAAAGGATCAGTGAACAGCTAAAGAGAGGACCTCCACCACGATCCTGTGGCGAAGGTCTCGTGCGGCCCTAGAATGACTCGACGGCCGGCTCTTCCGCGGGTTCTCCCAGTTCCGGAATCTCATCGTCAACATCTTCCGGAGGAGGTACTGCCTCCGCCTTACTTTTGCGTGGGATCTCATCGATGTAGCGCCCATGGGGATCACGGCCGCTCATGAACCTTTGGATGAAATCGATTCGTTCACTGATCTTCTTATCAACAAGCGTGGCGCTGTCGGCGGGATTGCGCACAATCTGTGGAGTGATGAAGACCATGAGGTTACGTTTCTTTTTGTCCGTCTTTTTGGACTTGAAGAGCCATCCGATCAGGGGAATGTCGCCGAGGATAGGCACCTTGGAAACTTCCACCGATTCCTCATCGGACATCAATCCACCCAGCACGGCCGTATCGCCACTTTCCACCACGATTTGAGTCTCAATTTTTCGCGTAGACGTCGCCACCGATGTTTTTGCTAGATCGGCCGCCGGGATTGTGACATTCGCAAGGCCCGCCACTTCTTGGTTGATTTTCATCTGGACGGTCTCCGTATCGGGCGAGATGTAAGGAGTGATTTCCAGCTTCGTGGTCACGTTTTCGCGCGTGATGTTCGAGGTGATGGCGCCACCAGTTGTCGGGTTCTCATTTTTTGATACCGGAATTTTCTCTCCCACCTCGATCAAAGACTTTTCATTATCGAGAGCCATGATCTGAGGCGTGGACAAGATATTCGCGTCCGTGTGGGATTTAATCAGACGGATCAGTCCGGTTAGGCTGGGAACCTCAATCTCCTTATCCGCGATTTTGATTTTCACTAGACCGCCCGAGCCGAACCCAAGGATCGCTCCGCTATCACCCGCCGGATTGGTAAGGGTTTGGACATCGTCGGATCCACGAAATCCGATCCGTCCAATCCCGTTCGTATCGGCGGCGAATTTGTAGTAGTCGATGCCCCAGGTGGTGCCCGCGTTCGCGCTCATCTCCATAATGATCGTCTTTATGTAAACCTGATCACGGGGGATATCGATCTTGCGCAGCAGGTTCTTGATCGTCTCGTAATCCTGCCGGCTCGCGACCACGATCAAACTGTTCGTATTCTTATCGGCCGAGATCTTAACATCACCTCCGAAGATTGCGGTTGCGGCGGGACCGACCTGCGGAACTCCTCCGGGGCCGATGATGGGAGGCCGCCCCGGACCCGGTTGGGCCGCCTGATCCGTTGCTTTCTTAGATTCCGATGCGATTCCGTTAAGCACGTTGGCGATCGGCTCGGCTTCGGCATGGCGCAAATAGTAGACGAAGAAGCCACCCTGTTCGTCCGGCCGCATGGGGTAGTCCAGGCGGGCCACGAGGCGACGGATTTTCTCAATACCCGCCTTGTTGCCTACAACGATTATTGAGTTCGTGCGCTCATCGGGAACCACAAGGGAGTACACCTCGGCGCCGGAGCCGCCACCAGAGTCGGGGACACCCGCGGGACGGAAGCGTGGAACACCCGAGCCAAACTGACTCTTCTTTTCACCCTTATTAATGATCTGATCCACAAGATCCGCGATGTCCTTGGAGCGGGCATAGCGGACACGAATGACTTCCATCTGCTCCTCAAAGCCTTGTACGTCCAACTGCTCGAGGATCTTCATGATCCGGTCCATATTGGCGCCGTAATCGGATACGATCAGGGAGTTCGTTGGCGTGTAGGGGACCAGTTCACCATCTTTTGAGGTGAGAATTCGCAACTGCTTGTTCACCTCGTCCGCGCTGATATACTTCAGCTTAATAATTCGCGTGATCATCTGATCGGAGGTGGGGTAGTAGGCGCCGGAAAACGTGTCGATATTGTCACGTTGGGCGGCCCGGGCCATTTTGATTTTATAAAAACCGTCGCCCGGAACGATGGCCAGACCATTAATCGCCAGCGCTGATAGGAATGCCTTATAAGCTTCCGCCACCGTGATTCGCGAGGGCGCGATAATGGTGATTTTCCCGCGCACCTGCGGATCGACAATAAAGTTCTTGCCGGTGAGTTCGGAGATCGCCTTGATGACGTCGGCGATATCCGCATTGGGATAATCGAATGATTCGATCATGTCGGGGAAATTTTCGTTGGTGATGTCCTCAATGGCGGCTTCGGCCAGAGGCTTTCCCGTCTTTTTACTGACGAAACCTTCCTTTTTAGCTTCCTCTGTCTTAGGCGCTGCGGGCGGACTCACATTGTCCGACGCCTGAGCCGGAGCTCTATGGACGGGCCTCTTGGTCTGTGGTGCGCCCCAGGCCGCTCCCATGGACACCATCAAGATGCCAGTTAGGAAGTGCTTCATTTTACCCCTCCTTGGGTAGGACGTCGCGTCTCCAGCGAATCTGTCGCAGAAAACCTGCGATCAATCCGCAATGTTGTAAGTAAATGTCTCATTTCGTCCGTTGCGTTCCACCGTCAGATTGATGCGGCCTTCCGACTTGAGAGCGTTGTAAAGCTCCATGGCCTTTGTGGGGCTATTGACCGCTTCGCCGTTTACGCTCTTGATCACGTCCATCGGTTTAAACCCCAACTTTTCATAGATGCTATTCGGTTCAATCGCCACAAAGCGAAAACCTTCAACCTGGCCGCCACTGCCGGGCACAATATTGGGAACCATGCGTGCCTGCTGAAGGATTCCGCCGAGATCGGCGGTGTATTTGGTGATATCGGTGCGTTTCATGGTGAAGTCAAACTCCCCTTTGCGTAAGACCTCTTCACCGCGCACAGGCACGGCGGGATCCTTCACACCGAAGGTGACTGCGGTATCCTTGGGAATCTCAATGAACTCCAGGCGATTGTTATTCATGTTGCGAATAATAACCTTGCGGCGCTCAATTCGAACAACCCGTGCCAGGCCCTCAATTTCTTGTTCGGGCGAGAGCGCGTGGGTCTCGTTCTTGGTCTTCAACATAATGGAAGCCACCGAACGCGCCGGATTGGCATGTACGAGGGTGCCCTCGAGAGACAAGGGAAGCTGCGACAGAACGGGCTCATTGTCGACCGGCGCGCCCTCGCCGCCCTCAGAAGTGAGCGGAGGCGGGATCTTTCCGTCCTGATTAAAAATATTGCGCTCCGATACTTGGGAATACTGGCTGGCGTCTGTGATCACGTTCCGCGGCGCTCGGATCGGCTTCCTCGGTGGAGGTTGAGTGGGCAACA
This sequence comes from Bdellovibrionales bacterium, assembly GCA_050249195.1. Classification (GTDB taxonomy): domain Bacteria; phylum Bdellovibrionota; class Bdellovibrionia; order Bdellovibrionales; family UBA1609; genus JALHOQ01. The sequence goes on along the minus strand of JBFWQY010000019.1, from coordinate 40,737 downwards.
TGGCTGGCCTCACGTAGAGCACCGACAAATCGGCGATAAGAAAGCCGGCGAACACAGCCAATATGTAGAGGTAGGACGCCTCAAAAGGCGGACGTGTTTTCGTCCCTTTAGGGAAAGAGGAAAATAATCTCGCGCTTCCGTCGAAGAGACCCATCTACCTAAGTTTAGCAGCTGAGTAGCTCGAGTCGTCAATTACAACTCCCGGTAGGATTTTCATAGACAATGGTCGGGCTCCTTGAAACATATTCCGTGCCTGCACAACAGTTCGATTGTGAGCGCATTTTGCCTCTAGGCACACCCCTTGCTCACTCGAGTTGTGGTGTCATTTTGGGTGGCGAGACTAACGGCTCTCGTTAAACACCAAATGAACTTGAGCTTAAAACTCTTTAAGCTCAACCAAAAAATGCGCGAGTGTTCTGGTAAGGGGCCAGGCACATAGAAAAAACAGGGGGGGGTATGCGCGACGCACTGGTATTCAATGGAGCTAGTAATCTCGACTTCCAGGACATTCGAGCGAATGTCATTCGTATTCCAGAGGTCATCCATCGCATTCGGGAGGCTCAGGAGATCTGGGACGCAGTTTCGCCTGCGGCGCTTGACCTCGCGAACTTTGTGGCCTCCGAAGATAGTGTTTTCCTCAGTCACATTCGACTTAAGAGTTTTGCTACCGCTGTTGTCCAAGTTGGATTGCTCGACCGGTACTTGAAATCGCACCCCATGCCTGAATATGTAATGGGCGCGATCAATGGCGACGCCCCTATGAAGGTGGCCATGCGCAAGCAAAGCTTCTTTGAGATGGTGGCTGAGAGCCCCGCGCTAAGCCATGGTGTGATTCGAGCGCGGCAAAACAGTGAGTTGCCCATTCTGACGGGAGTGCAGATTGTGGAGTACGCGGTGTTTCGCCGGGATACAGACGGCGAGTTCCTACGCCAAGCTACAGAGTACCGCGAGGCCGAACGGATGATTGCGGAAATGGTGGAACGGGAGGATGTGGGGCGCTTGATCTTGGTGGGACCCGGTAATTCCCTTTTTGGACGCAAAGCGGCCGAGCTTACGGTCCGGGATCTTGAGGTTTTGGAGAGTATCGACCTCGACCCGATGCTGTCGTGGTTTTGGTCTCACCTCAAGGAGAATCGGTTGGCGATTGCCAACTGATCCTGGGGCGATTGCTCATTTTGACGTCTTACAGATTTGTTTACGTTCGAGTTGAGCGGACTCGGGGCGAGGCGTGATGACAAAGGTGCGACCTTAGTCCAGGGGCTAGCTCTTGCTCCAGGTGATATCTTCTTCTCCGGACGCGGCGTTTAGCTTCCGCCCGAGAAGGAAGAGCCAGTCACTCAAGCGGTTCAGGTACATCAGGTGCTCGGATTCGACACGAGAGAAAGAGGGGTCTTGAAGTTCATCTGAGCGAAGGACTTGCCGTTCGGCCCGCCGGCAGATGGTGCGCGCCACATGCGCGCAAGCCGCGGGGAGGGCGCCGCCGGGGAGAATGAACTCACGTAAAGGTGGGAGTTCCGATTCCCAAAGATCCATATCTCTCTCGAGCGATATTAATTCTTCAGGGTTCAGCGCTGGGAGCATCAGTTTCACCTGTTCACTCTCGCATGCCAAGTGGCTTCCTATATTGAACAGCGTATTCTGAATGGCTTGAAGCCGCGCCTCGAGCGCGGCGTACAGATCGCCATCGATCAAGCGTGCGCGATCCGCGTCACGGATGTGACCGCGAAGCACACCCAGCGCACTGTTGAGTTCATCCACAGTGCCGTAAGCCTCGATGCGCACGTGGGTCTTAGGCACGCGCGTGCCCCCCACCAGAGACGTTTGCCCCTTATCACCCGTTTTGGTGTAGATCTTTGCTTTCAATCTGCCTCCACATTATTTTCACACGTGTTTTCACAACGAGATGGGATCACGCTTGTCAATTTCGAATGGATATCACATGATAACGGGCAAAGCTGGAAAGTCTAGAATGAAGTCCTTTTTCATTTCCATTCCGCACTCGGGAGAGCGCGTTCCTCCCGAGGTGACATGGTTGCACTCTCTGCCGGAGCCCATCTTGATGTGTGATGTCGATCGCTATGTGGATCGCCTCTACGCACCTGTTGTCGAAGCCTTGGGGTTCCCGTGCGTCAAAACCGAGTGGCACCGCTATGTGGTGGACTTAAACCGAATTCCAACTGATGTGGACGCGGATTCCGTGCAAGGGAGTTCCAATCCGTCAGGCCGATTCACAACTGGGCTGCACTGGGTTAAGACCACGCGCGGAATGCGACTGATGCCCCATCCTATTTCGCAAGATCTCCATACGCACCTTGTGGAGCGCTACTTCGAGCCCTTTCATCACGAGATCAGGTCGGCGTACCGTTCCTTTTTTGAAAACGGCGCGCAAAAAGTCTATCAGCTCGATGCGCATTCCATGCCGTCCAAGGGAACTTCGGCCCACCGCGATCCTGGCCAGGAGAGGGCCGACATTGTGGTTTCAGATCAAGAGGGCAGCAGCTGCGAAACGGAATACAAAGACTTGGTTATGGAAGCCTATCGCCGAGCCGGACTTCGGGTTGCGTATAATTGGCCCTACCTCGGTGGGCGCGTGACGCAGGTGTATGGCCGTCCAAAGGACGGTCAGCATGCCCTTCAGGTCGAAATCAATCGTTCCTTATACATGGATGAGGAGAGCAAACAGCTGGTACCTGACAAAGCGGAGAGGCTGAGTGCGCAGATCAGTCAGGCCGTTCGCTACATCTACTCGAACTTGCCGGTGATTGGGGATAAACATTGAACCGGATTTTTGATCGCGGCTTAAGATTCTTAGCGTCCTTACGTTTGGCGGTCGTTGTGATTGTCGGACTTGCCGTTATTTCCGCTATAGGCACAGTCTACGAAGCCCGTTATGATTCCGAAGTTGCAACAAAGCTTGTTTATCACTCGCCTTACATGTACTTCATACTAGGCCTTCTGGTTGTCAATTTGGTGGCGGTTATGGTGGATCGTTGGCCGTGGAAACAGCATCATGCCGCTTTTGTGCTGGCGCACGTGGGTATTATTGTTCTCCTCTTTGGCTCGTGGCTTACCTACCGCTACGGAGTCGACGGCAGCATCGCATTTGAAATTGGAGAAGAACGAAACACCGTGACGGTGAAGAATCGGGATCTGATGGTCTGGGCCTCCCTGGATGGTTCGTCCATGGCCAATATCTACAATGCGGAAGTGGACTTTCTGGTCCATCCCCCGACCTCCGAACGGCCGTTTTTTGTGAACCTGGGAAGCGATGAGCTGCGGTTCACTGAGTACCAGCATTTTGCCTTTCGTGAGTCCGAAATCAGGGCGAGTTCGGCCGAGGAGGATGGGCCTGCCGTCCGCTTTCAACTGGAAAATCCCAATGTGAACCTGACAGAGTGGTTGCGGCGTGAGCGCGGTCAATCTCAGGCCCAGGTGGACCTGGGGCCGGCGCGCGTGGTGCTGGCGCGAGATGAGGCGAGTGCCCGGTCAGGCGGCCGCAATGAGATTTTTCTGATCAGCACCACGGATAAGAAGGCTCTGGAGTTCATCATTTATAATAAAGATAAGAGCATCCGCAAACGCGGTCGAATTCGGGAAGCGGAAATGCTGGAGACAGGTTGGATGGGATTGAAATTCCGCGTCTTGCGTTACTTGCCCCACGCGACCGAAACCATTCAGTATGTTCCAGCCAAGTCCGCCAGTCCGCTCGCCAATTCGGCGGCCAAATTCACAATGCGCGGAAAAGAGTATTGGGTGGGACTAAATTCGGCGCTTAGGCTTTATTTGGACGATCGGGCTTACTATATCAGTTATGCTCATCGTCAGCTGGAGCTCGGTTTTCCCCTACGACTTAAAAACTTTCGTGTGGGAACCTACCAGGGCACGGAGCGGGCGGCGAGTTACGAGAGTGAAGTGGAGGTGCCGGGACAAGGGACAGTCTTGGTGTCGATGAATGAGCCTCTTAAGCACGAAGGATATACGTTCTATCAAGCTTCTTTTCAGCGGGATGAACAGGGCCGGCCTGTCGTTTCCATTCTTTCGGTGAATTATGATCCCGGCCGCTGGTTGAAGTATTTGGGCTCTCTTCTGATCGTCTTGGGTTCAATTATGTTGTTTTATTTCAAGCGTGTGAAGTGGATAAAGAAAGATTCCAAGAAGGAGATTGCGGCATGATCCGACTACTCGTCCTTGCGCTTTCGGTTGCGAGTGTGTGTGCCAGCGCCAGCGTGGGAAAACCGCTGGAATCATTACCCGTCCAAGATGGGGGACGGGTGAAGCCTTACGACACCTTCGCGCGCGAATCCCTTCAGCTCATTTATGGCAAATCGACCTATGAAGGACGGCCTGCAACGGAAGTCGTCTTCACGTGGCTTCTGATTCCGGATCATTGGCTGAATACCCCATTGATAGAAGTTCGTCATGCCGGTCTCAAAGAGGCTTTGAAGCTGCCTCTGGAAAAGCGCCACTTTACACCGCAGAGCTTGTTTATGAATGAACGCATTCCTTTACTCCACCAGGAACTTCAAAACCTCTTGAGCCGGCAGGAAAAGTTGAATCCCTATTATCAAGCCGTTCAGCGCTTGCAGAACCAGCTGGGTCTCTTCCACGCCATTCGCACCGGCACAGCATTACGAGTTGTACCGGATCCTTCATCAGACACATGGATTGCCGTCGCCCATCTAGAGGGACAGCCTCGAGAGGCCTTCGCCCGGGTTTCGAAAGGGTTCGCGGATTCAATTTCATCGGCGCAAGAACCATCTGAAAAGCCTGAAGCCCGCCCGGAATTTCAGGTGGCTGTGGATGATTTTATGGCATTGGCGCGATCGCAGGCGCCCGAAAAGTATGCGGATATGAAGCGCATTGCTTGGGAAACTCATCTGAACCACTTCCATCCCTTCAAATGGGCGTGGATCTCTTATCTTTTGGGCCTGATCCTTTTGGTCGTCCATTATTTGGGCGGGTTTCGTGCATCAAACGTCGGATCCTGGATCTTTATTATTCTCGGCTTCGCGCTGCATACGTACGGCATGGGAGTGCGGAGTTATCTTTCCGGTCGTCCCCCGGTCACGAATATGTACGAGACTGTGGTGTGGGTTCCGTGGGGTGTTTTGGTTTTCGGATTTATCTTGGAGCGCGTTCAAAAGAACAAACTGCTGCTGGGAGCAGCCGCAGCCGTTGCGGTGTTTTGCCTGATCCTGACGGATCTCGCGCCCACAGTCCTGGATAAGAGCATTCATCCTCTCGAGCCGGTTCTGCGTTCGACGTTTTGGCTCACGACCCATGTACTGATAATCAGTATCAGTTATGCGGCGTTCTTCCTCGCCTTTGCATTGGGAGACATTGTGCTTCTCTACTTTCTTCGCGATGAAAAAAAATATGCGAAGCAAATCTTAAGTGGAGTTCAGGGAATTTATCGGGCGATCCAAATTGGTGTCGTGCTCCTTGCCGCCGGCACCATTCTGGGTGGCATTTGGGCCGACTATTCTTGGGGTCGATTCTGGGGTTGGGATCCCAAGGAAACTTGGGCTCTGATTGCCTTGCTGGGATATCTCGCGCTTCTGCATGGACGCTTAGCGGGTTGGGTAAAGAACTTCCAGTTAGCGGCCGGTGCGGTCGTGTCTTTTGGCCTTGTGATCATGGCTTGGTACGGCGTTAACTTCGTACTTGGTGCGGGTTTGCATTCCTATGGTTTTGGTGCCGGTGGAGTGGAGTACGTAACCGGCTTTGTGGTGCTTCATCTTCTCTTTGTCGCGTATGTATCAACAGTGCGTTATCAGCGTTTAAAATTAGAAACGAGATGATGACAGACCTCTCCCTATAAGCTTATTTAATAAAAGCTAATTGAGAAAGCTCCTACGAAGGTCCTGCAATGACAAAAAAGATCATGGGCGCCGTTGTCACTTTAGGTCTCCTGGGTGGCCTTGCCGCGTTTATTTGGGCTCTCACCAATAACAAGGTCGTGATAGGTTACAACAAGGGCTACATGCCCGACCAACCCATCCCGTTTTCACACAAGCTTCACGCCGGTAACTACAAGATTGACTGTAAGTACTGTCACACGAGCGTGGAGGTTTCTCGCCATGCTTCGATTCCGAGCTTGAATATTTGTATGAACTGCCACTTGGTGGTGAAACCGGATAGCCCCTGGATCCAGAAAATTGCTGAAGCTTACAATTCCGGTCATTCCGTCGCTTGGCAAAAGGTGCATCTCCTTCCGGATCATGTGAAGTTCAATCACGCGCCTCACATCAAGGCGGGCAAAGATTGTACGGTCTGTCATGGCCCTGTCCAGGAGATGGAAAAGATCTATCAGCATGAAAGTATGGCGATGGGATGGTGTGTGAACTGCCACCGACAGCCGGAGAACAATGCCCCCACGAATTGCAGTACCTGCCATTTTTAGGATGAGGCTTGCATAATGGATAGCACCGAGATGACCAATAAACCCGAAAACACGAACGCCGCCCCTGAATCCAAGTATTGGATGAGCTTGGACCAGTGGCGCCAGGATCCGGAGTTCGCCAAGCTGGCCGAGCGCGAATTCCTTTCGAGCCCTCTCCAGTCGGACGACGGAAAAGATGGGTGGGCGCGACGGGAGTTTTTGAAGCTCATGGGCGCCTCGATTGCGCTGACCTCTTTTGGATGCGTGCGCCGGCCGGCACAAAAGATTATACCTTATGCCAAAAAGCCCGCTGAGGTGGTGCATGGAATTCCAAATTTCTACGCATCGTCTTACCAAGATGGCATGGAAGGGCTGGGAATTTTAGTCACCACTCGAGACGGTCGTCCAATTAAGATTGAAGGCAACCCGGATCATCCTGCCAACCTTGGGACCATGTCGGCACGCGCGCATGCCTCAATTCTCAAACTTTACGATCCGGACCGCTTTACGAGCGCGAAACGCAATCTTCAGAATGAAACGCGCAGCAACCGTGAAACCATCAATGTGAAGTGGGAAGACCTGGATAAAGCGGTTGTGGAGCAGCTGCAAAAAGGCCGCGCCGCCATGTTGCTCGGGACGGAAATGTCCCCTTCTACCACGTCCTTAATGGATGAGTTCGCCCAGAGTTTTAATATTCAGCTCTATCAATATGATGATCTGCCTTATGACTCCATGGCCGAGGCGCAAAAACTGGCCTATGGCGAGCGGGCTTTGCCGGTTCTGCACTTCGACAAAGCTCGTCTGGTTGTCGCAATCAACACTGATTTCATGGGTACCTGGTATGAACCCGTCCGGTTTCAACGGGACTTCATGTCCGTGCGCAAGAAGCGTGATCAGGACATCAATCGATTGGTCGTTTTCGAGTCCCTACTGACTCTCACCGGCAGCAATGCCGATCAGCGATATCGGATTCGTCCCTCACAAAGTCTTGCGATCGTAATGGGTCTTCTCAATGAAATCGTCGTGACGCGAAAGGCGTCTCGGTATGCCCATGATGACTCTGTGTTGCGTGTGATTTCAGCCTTTGCCAAGGGAAGTGCGGATCTCGGTCTGAATCTGGGCGAATTGGCTGAAGAATTGATCCATAACAAAGGTCGCTCGCTGGTTGTGACCGGAGGACCCTTGTCAGACACCGAAGAGGCTGTGGCGTTACAAGTTGCCACCAGCTTCCTAAATGCGGTGCTCGAGAACGACGGCCATACAATTGATCCCGCCTCCTCGCGGATTCCGGGGCAACGGGGACAAGGAATAGGAGAGCTTCTGGCCGCAATCAAGGCGGGTCAGATCAAGACTCTTATCGTTCATCGTTGCAATCCAGTGTACACCATGCCGGCCGGTTCTCCACTCCGCGAGGCCCTGGCGGGGCTGGAGATGATCATCTATACAGGTGATCGCAACGATGAGACCGCGCGCTATGCGGATTATATTGCGACCGATCACCACGCCCTCGAAAACTGGAGCGATATGAGGACTCCAACAGGGGTCCTCAGCATCCAGCAACCCACCATTCAGCCACTTTATAGGACTCGGGCTTTTCAGGATTCTTTAATCAGTTGGATGAAGACCGCCGACCGAGGTCCGGCGCGCGTGAAGGGCGCGGAAAATTGGTATGAATACCTTCGTCAGAACTGGCGCGATCAGTTGGCTCCTAAGGTGGCGGACCGCTCGTTTGATGATCTTTGGAACGAGATTTTGGAAAAGGGAGTGGTTGCGGGGTCGGCGACTCCGGCCGCCAGCCGAACGTTTTCTGTTGCGGCCCTTGCGACCGTAAAGCCGACAGCGCGTAAGACTGGTTTTGAATTGACCCTTTATCCGACTGTGGCGCTCCGGGATGGATCTTTGGCGAACGTATCCTGGTTACAAGAGCTTCCTGATCCCGTAACGAAGGCCACATGGGATAACTATGTGATGGTCTCGCCGCGCGATGCGGCTCAGCTGAAGCTGAAGGAAGGCCAGCATGTGACTCTCACGGTGGATGGACGGACATTAACTGTTCCGGCCCATATACAGCCGGGGTTGGCTGATGGCGCAATTGGCGTTGCCCTTGGTTATGGCCGAGTGGGCGCCGGGCAAGTCGCTGACGGAGTGGGGCAGAACGCGTACACCTTAGCGCGTTGGGCAGATGGGCGGCGGGTATTCGCGGGACTTGAAACAAGCGTCAAGGTCGAATCCAAGGTCACACCTCTGGCGATCACTCAAGGTCATCACACGATGGAAGGGCGTCAAATTGTTGTCGAAGAGACCTTAGCTGACTTTCTCGCCAAGCCGGGAGGGGGCATTCATCGTCATCCTTCGGGTCCCAAGTACGAGATGTGGGGTGGCGAAAAGGGTCACAAGTATGTGGGTAACAAGTGGGGAATGGTTGTCGACCTGAATACCTGCACGGGTTGCAGCGCGTGCGTGATCGCTTGCCAAAGTGAAAACAATATCCCGACCGTCGGCAAGCGTTATGTGATTGAGGGGCGCGAAATGCATTGGCTTCGGATCGACCGGTATTACACGGGGACTCCCGAAGATCCCGATACCGTTCATCAGCCCATGCTTTGCCAGCACTGTGAGAACGCCCCGTGTGAAGTGGTGTGTCCCGTGGCGGCTACGGTCCATAGCGATGAAGGCACCAATGACATGATTTACAACCGCTGTGTGGGGACGCGCTACTGTTCCAACAACTGTCCCTACAAAGTGCGGCGATTCAACTGGTTCGACTTCACCCAATACGAGTCTCCGCGCCACCTGGCCTTGAATCCCGAAGTGACCGTGCGCAATCGAGGGGTGATGGAAAAATGCACGTTCTGCATTCACCGGATCCGATACCATAAGTCGCAGGCCAAGCTTGAAGATCGTCCTCTTAAGGCCGATGAGTTTACAACGGCCTGTGCTCAGGCCTGTCCCACAAATGCGATCATATTTGGTGACTTAAATAATCAAGAAAGCGCGGTGGCCCAGGAGTTTAATAAACCCTACAGCTATTCGGTGCTTTCGGAGCTGAATACGAAACCGGTCCTGCATTATCAGGTTAGCATACGCAATGCGGAGCATCTCAAGGGCGCTCCGAAACATCGCGAAGAGGGACACCACTCATGATTCGTCGATCTCCGCTAATACTAGGGAATAAAACCTACGAAGCGATCACCAAGGACATTTCCGGCATTGTGGAGCGCTTTCCCGGGCCCTCCTATTTTATGGGATTGGCTGGAGCCCAATTTCTTTTATTTATCTTCCTTCTCGCTCAGGGAATGATCGTCTGGTACGGGATGGGGATGATGGGTACCAATATCCCGGTGGCCTGGGGGACGGACATCATCACCTTCGTATTTTGGATTGGGATCGGGCACGCAGGGACTCTAATTTCGGCGATTTTATTTTTATTTCGTCAGAAGTGGAGAACGTCGATTGCCCGCTCCGCGGAGGCGATGACGGTATTTGCGGTGATGACGGCCGGATTATTTCCTATCCTCCATACAGGCCGTCCATGGGTTGCGTATTGGCTCTTGCCCTATCCCAATCAGCGGGGGCCGTTGTGGGTGAACTTCCGTTCGCCCCTGGTGTGGGATGTGTTCGCGGTGTCCACCTACGCGACCGTGTCGGCTGTGTTCTGGTACATCGGAATGGTACCCGATCTGGCGACCATTCGAGATCGGGCACAGAATAAATGGCGGAAACGACTTTATGGCGCGCTCTCCTTGGGTTGGAGAGGTACGGCCCGCAATTGGAATCACTACGAAATGGTTTACATGTTGTTGGCAGGACTGTCGACACCCCTGGTGCTCTCCGTGCACTCAATCGTATCTTTTGACTTTGCTGTCGCGAGTCTTCCAGGGTGGCACACCACAATCTTTCCGCCTTACTTCGTTGCGGGAGCGATCTTTTCCGGTTTCGCCATGGTGGTGACATTGATGTCCATTCTCCGCGAGCTGGTTCCGGTATTCAAAGACTACATCACCCTGGATCATATGGAGGCCATGAATAAGATCATTATGGCCACAGGTCTTATGGTGGGCTATGCCTATGGTTCGGAGTTCTTTATTGCCTGGTATTCGGGCGTTGAGTACGAGCAGTACGTTTTTATGAACCGGGCTTTTGGTCCTTATGGCTGGTCCTACTGGATTATGGTGATCTGCAACGTGATCATTCCCCAGGCCTTTTGGTTCAAGTCCGTGCGGCGAAACATTCCAGCCATGTTTGTTATCTCTATTTTTGTGAATGTGGGAATGTGGTTTGAACGATTTGTGATCACGGTCACATCTTTGCATCGCGACTTCCTTCCTTCGAGCTGGGGTATGTGGATTCCAACGATCTATGACTTTGGCGCCTTGTTTGGCAGCTTTGGTTTGTTCTTCACGCTGTTTCTACTTTACATCCGTTTGTTGCCCGCCATCTCAATCGCGGAGGTGAAGCCTGTGCTTCACGTGGGACGCGACCAGGGCGATCACTCCGGAGGACTCCATGGACATCATTGAGAGAATCATCACGGCGGCGCGGCCGCGGGGACGACGGGGCCTCGCTGGAATTTGGCTGGATGAGCATAAGCTGGTCGCGGCGGCCAAGCGCACGCGCGAATCCGGAATCAGCCAGTTTGAAGCGATCTCCCCCTTTCCGTTGCACGGGATCGATGAGGCGATGGGAATTCCTCTGTCGTTTATCCCCTGGATCACTTTTATTTTTGGATTGGCTGGATTCGCCTTTGGGGTTTGGTTTACGTGGTGGACATCCGTTGTTGACTGGCCGTTGATTATCGGGGGGAAGCCCTTTTGGTCTGTTCCGGCATTCGTGCCGATTATGTTTGAACTCACCATTTTATTTGGTGCATTGAGCTCGGTGGCCGCGTTGCTTTGGGTCTGTGGATTACCCCAGGTGGACCCTCCTGTCATTGATCCGGCTCTTTCCAGTCATAAGTTCGCGCTTTGGGTGCCTGAGGACGCCAAGGGCTACGATGCCGCGAAGCTAGAACAATTGTTCCGTGAGATGGGCGCGACCGAAGTGAAACGTGCGGAGTTTTAGATGAAAAGAACGCTAGGATTGACCATTTCCCTTCTTTTCCTGACGGCATGTAACGGCGGTCCAAATCGGCCGAACATTGAATGGATCCAAAATATGTTTGATCAGGTGTCGATCAAATCTCAAGACTGGGACCCGAAGAATCCCTCGGAAAACCAGATGCGTCTGCCTCCACCGGGGACGGTGGCGCGCGGGCATCTCCCTTATAAGTTTGCGAACGATCCCATCGCGGCGGAGAAGCTGGTCAATCCACTGGCGAAGGACAAGACGCCGAAAGTGATCGATCTGGGAAGAAAAACATACGATGTTTACTGTGCAGTTTGCCATGGACCCACCGGAGCCGGTGACGGCACTGTGGCCGAGAAAATGGCTGTTAAGCCGCGAAATTTGCTATCGGCCGAATCCAAGGCCTTCAGTGATGGACGCATTTTTCACGCGATCACGGCGGGACGGGGCGTAATGGGAAGTTACCAGAGTCAGATTCCCAATGAACGCACGCGGTGGGCCGTGGTTAATTACGTGCGAAGTTTGCAACGGTAAAACAGTAAGTAGAGTCAGTATAAGTAAGGATAAATCAAATATGGCCGACTTTAGAAAACAACCGGTAGCAGGATCTCTTCCCGAGTCTCCGCGTGCAAAGACGATCAGTTTAGGGCTCACGTTCGTCGGCGTGCTCACCTTTGTCGTGATGCTCTTCCTAAACCGGGAACGCGCCTGGCATGCTTACTTGACCGGTTACTTTTACGTATTTGTCCTTGCGATCGGCGGCTTGTTTTTTGCGAGTATTCACCACCTCACCAAGGCCGGCTGGTCCGTGAATGTGCGTCGTATTTCCGAGTCGTTCGCTTCCTACCTTCCGGTGGCTTTTATTGGCGGGATTGTCCTTTTGTTTGCCGGATCCAATCTCTGGGATTGGCTAAACCCAGAAATCGTCAGCCATGATCCTCTGCTGAGACACAAAGCGCCCTATCTGAATTTTCCATTTTTCGTGGTGCGGGTATTATTGTTTTTTGGGCTTTGGCTTTTATTCTCTAAGCGCCTGGTGGGCTTGTCGGTGCGACAGGATATTACGGGTGACGAGAATCTCACCCACAAGACCGTGGGCTGGTCGATCGCGTTCCTGCTTGTATTCGCGATCTCATTCTCGCTCTTCAGTGTGGACCTGTTGATGAGTCTGCAGCCTCACTGGTTTAGCACTATTTTTGGGGTGTATTGTTTCGCGGGGCTGTTTCAATCGACGGTAGCCACTCTTATTTTAGTTGCGCTCTATTGCCGCAAGAAAGGTTTGCTTAAGGGTTATGTTGATGAGAACCATCTCCATGATTTAGGCAAATTTCTATTCGCGTTTACGATTTTTTGGGCCTATATCGCTTACTCTCAGTACATGTTGATCTGGTACGCCAACTTACCGGAAGAAACCATTTTCTATATGCCGCGGGTAACCGGACCGTGGACTTGGGTTTCTATTTTTCTGCTTTTGTTTAAGTTCGTGGTGCCCTTCTTCGCCTTGCTCTCGCGTTCGGCGAAGCGAAATTCCACGCAGCTGGCCGCGGTCAGCGTGCTCATCTTGATTATGCAGTACGTGGATCTCTATTGGCTTGTGTACCCCAATCTGACTGCGGAGGCGGTGGTCTTCGGTTTACCGGAACTCCTGATTTTTGGCGGATTTGCAGGATCGTTCCTGTTTATGGTGACGCGGTTTCTTTCTCGCCATCCCGTGGTGCCCATTCGTGATCCGCGTATTCATGAGTCCATTCATCATCATGTGGTCTATTGACGGAAGGATCGACCGCTACAAACTCGTTGACTCCCGGTTTTAATGAGCCTAATTGTGAAAATGATGATGACTCAATGGGTTTGCATTTCAGCTCCACCTTTAGCCGCGTGCACGATACCGCACATGACCGTGGCGATCTCTTAATTTATGTCATCAATTCGCATTCTTTTGCCGGATAATTCAGCAAAAGTTTTTGATCACGAGCCCACGGTTCTCGAAGTCGCGCAGAGTATCGGCCCGCGTCTGGCTAAAGATACGGTAGGCGGCCAGCTCAATGAGGATCCCGAGGTTGTGGATCTTCGTCATCGCTTGAGCGACGGGACGCGATTAAAGATCGTCACAATTAAGGATCCCGCCTCCCTGGAAGTCATACGTCATTCGGGAGCTCATTTGATGGCCCAAGCGGTCCAAGAGCTGTGGCCAGACGTTAAGGTTACGATTGGCCCCGTGGTTGAAAATGGCTTCTATTACGATTTTGATAGTCCACGGGCCTTTTCGCCGGAAGATCTGGAAAAGATCGAAAAGAAAATGGTCGAGATCCTCGCCCGTAATGACGAGGTTGTTCGTGAAGACTGGCCCATTCAGAAGGCCATTGAAACGTTTGAGAAGATGGGCGAGCGTTTCAAGGCGGAAATCGTCAGAGATCTTGCGGCAAAGGGCGAAACTCACGTCGGCATTTACAAGCAAGGCCAGTGGTTTGATCTCTGTCGCGGGCCCCATGTGCAGCGCATAGGGCAGATCAAAGCTGTAAAGGTCCTCAGTCTCGCCGGTGCCTACTGGCGCGGGGATGAGAAGAATGCCCAGCTTCAGCGGATTTACGCGACGGCCTTTAACAGCAAAGAAGAACTCGATGAGCATTTGCGAAACTTAGAGGAAGCCAAGCGCCGTGATCATCGCAAGCTCGGTAAGGACTTGGGACTTTTTTATTTCCACCCGTTTTCGCCGGGGGGACCCTTCTTTTTGCCCAAAGGGGCGGTGATTTATAACGAACTGCAAGCGTTTATGCGCGAGAAGTATCGCCGGTTCGGTTATCAGGAAGTGATCACGCCCCAAGTATTTGACGTCGATCTCTTTCATCAATCCGGCCATTACGACAATTATCGTGAAAATATGTATTTCACAGCCGTGGAAGAACGCGACTTCTCGATGAAGCCCATGAACTGCCCCGGACACTGCCTCCTCTATCATGCGGAACGCAAGTCCTATCGCGATCTGCCGTGGCGGATTGCGGATTTTGGACGCTTGCACCGCTACGAGCGCAGCGGAGTTATGCATGGGCTCAACCGGGTGCGTACGTTCTGTCAGGATGATGCCCATATTTTCTGTCGGCTGGATCAGCTGCAGGAAGAGATTGTCCGCTTTGTGACAATGTTGAATGAGGTCTATCACACCCTGGGGATGGACGAGTACCGGATTCATCTTTCGACTCGTCCTGAGAAGCGTATGGGGAGTGATGATGTTTGGAACCGGGCTGAGGCGGCACTTGCCGAAGGGTTGAAAGCCCTGAACCTGCCCTACACAGTGAACCCGGGCGATGGTGCTTTTTACGGTCCCAAGCTGGACATTATGTTTGTGGATGCGTTGAAGCGCCCCTGGCAGCTGGGAACACTTCAGGTGGATTTTAACCTTCCGCGCGCCTTCGACCTTTCCTATATTGGGGAAGACAATGCACCTCATCAGCCTGTGATGCTTCATCGCGCGATTTTAGGATCCTTGGAACGGTTTATCGGTGTCTATTTGGAGCACACGGCGGGGCATCTGCCGACCTGGCTGGCCCCGGTCCAAGTCGCACTCCTAACCGTCACGGATCGTCAGCTGGAGTATGCGCGGGAGCTGAACGCACTGTTGGCGGCTGCGGGTGTGCGAACCCATTTGGACGAACGTGGTGAAAAACTGGGTTACAAGATCCGTGAAGCGCAACTCCAAAAAATCCCCTATATGCTGATTTTGGGCGAACGAGAACTGGAAAAGAAAACCGTCTCGGTCCGCCTTAGGAATGGAAAGTCCTTCGAATCTTTGGATGCGAAGGACTTCTCCGATAAACTCTTGCATGAAATCAAAGAGCGAAGATTGGAATCCACGCTGTGGCCGTCTTCGCCTCGAAACACAAACCAGGAGGCTAGCAATTCGTCCATTTAAGGGCCCCGGAGGGGGCGGAAGAGACAGATTTGGAGATCGGTTTCGCAAAGGCAAACGGGACGACGGGTTTCGGGTCAACGGCGAGATTTTCGCCAAGGAAGTCCGACTGATCGATGAGAATGGACAAATGGTTGGCATCATGTCGGGGCGGGAGGCCCTCGGGATCGCCGAGAGCCGCGGGCTGGATCTCATTGAAATCGCTCCCACTGCGAATCCACCAACTTGCAAAATCATGGATTATGGCAAGTGGAAGTACGAAAACAAAAAGAAAGAAAAGGAAGCGAAGAAGAAGCAGACCGTGATTACGGTCAAAGAGATCCAGGTGCGTCCGCGTACCGATGAGCATGATATCGAAGTCAAGGTGAGACATGCCCGCCGGTTCCTGCTCGAAGGGGATAAGGTCAAAGTCAATCTTCGCTTTATGGGCCGGGAAATGGCCCACCAGGAATTCGGGATTGCGACCTTGAAGAAGGTGGAGACTCTTCTGGCGGATGTTTCCACGGTGGAATCTTCACCTCGCGTGGAAGGACGTCAGGCGTTCCTGCTATTGGCCCCAGACCCGGTCAAGATCAAGGAATACCTAAAGACCCACGGAAAGCCGGAGCCTGTTCCCGATGAGGACCCGGACCCGGATCTTGACGGGCCCGAGCTTGATGGGAAAGACGAGTAATTTAGGTCTGGCTCCAGGCTCAAAGGTCGACGAGGCGATATTAATGCAATGAATAAATTGGCCTGATCTCTCTTGCCTCTTGCCAGAGATATTGGGTTTCAAGTATTGCTCAAAGTCTCAAAGCTTCGCCAGGCTTCCAAGTCACCTCCATTTCCATAGGTGCGCCTGCGGATGTAAGGAGTTATTTAATGAAGCAAAAGACCCACTCCGGGGCTAAGAAGCGCTTTCGCGTGAAGGGCTCGGGTAAGATTAAGCGGGGCCAGTCCCGCATGCGCCATTTATTGTCGAATAAGTCCTCCAAACGTAAACGCCACCTGGGCGCTCCAGCCTATGTGGATCCTGCGAACGAGTATCAGATCACTCGTTGCCTGCTTCCTTAAGAGAGGTGAGAAATGCGCGTTAAAGGTGGAGTCGTTACCCGACGTCGTCATAAAAAACTTTTGAAGCGAGCCAGTGGATTCTACTCTGCGAATTCGAGGGCCTTCACGCACGCCCGTGAAAAAGTGGATCGAGCGTTGGCTTATGAATACCGCGATCGTCGAACTAAAAAACGTGAGATTCGAGCTCTTTGGATCCAACGGATCAATGCGGCTGCTCGCCAAAATGGAACTAGCTATTCCGTGCTTATGGGCGCGCTTAAAAACGCAGGAATCGAATTGGATCGTAAGGTTCTCTCCGATTTGGCGATTCGCGATGCCGCGGCCTTCACAAGCCTGATCAAGCATGTGCTTCCGTCGGCCTAAGTTACGGATAGAATTGGCATAAACTATCGGATATGAGAGATCAAGAGCCGCGTGATCAGTTCGAAAGCCGCAAGGCGGACCACATCCGGCTCGCGCTCTCCGCCAAGAACCAGGCGGTGGGTGAGGCCGGGCTGGAACGGATCCAATTGGTTCATGAAGCCCTGCCTGATCTCGACTTCCTTGAACTTTCTTTAGAGATTTCTTCCCTGGGGCAGCGTTTGCCCGTTCCGTTTATGATTAGTTCTATGACGGCCGGGCACGCGGATTCGGTCCAGCTCAATCAGGTGTTGGCACGCGCGGCGTCTGCCCGCGGCTGGCGTATGGGAGTTGGTTCGCAGCGGCGTGAGCTCAACGATCCCGAGGCAGCGCGAGAGTGGAGGCGAATCCGTAAAGAGGCCCCAAACGTCCGGCTGTTGGGCAATCTGGGTTTGGCCCAGTTGATTCTCATTCCGACTTCAGATGTGGCGCGGCTGGTAGAGGCTCTCGAAGCGTCGGCCATGATCATTCACCTGAATGCTCTTCAAGAGTGTATACAGCCCGAGGGAACGCCCCGCTTTCGTGGGGGGCTTCAGGCGATCGCGCGGCTGTGTGAACGGCTGCCAGTCCCGGTGATCGTCAAAGAAACAGGTTGTGGATTTTCTTCGGCCACACTCCAGCGTTTGCGCGATTTGGGCGTGGCAGCGGTGGACGTGAGCGGCCTGGGCGGAACCCACTGGGGACGGATCGAAGGAGATCGCGCGCCGGCGCAGGATGTGAGGAGTGAAGCGGCACGGACTTTTGCGGACTGGGGGATTTCCACTGTGGAATCTGCCCTTGAAGCGATTGAACTGAACGTGGATTACGAGATTTGGGCATCCGGCGGCGTGCGTTCGGGACTGGATGCGGCTAAACTTCTGGCTATGGGAGCAAACACGACGGGTTTGGCTATGCCCATTCTGGAGGCGGCGCTCAGAGGGGAGTCCGAGCTGCTGCGCCGAATGGAAACCGTCGAGTATGAACTGAAGACGGCAATGTTCTGTACCGGATGCCGTACGATCGCGGAACTACAGGGCAAAAAGGTGTGGAAATGGCGAACACTCTAGGTCCGGCGGGGATCAATGCTGAGGTTGGTAACGAGGGCGAGACAGAGCGCTACGCGGCGCTGTTTCAGGGTTTTTCCAAGCTCAGCCGCAATGAACGCTTTCAGCGTCTAGTGGAGTTGGGAGCCCTCACTTCGGAGGATGTCCGCTTTTTGCGAACGGGGTCCCAAGTCCCGGTTGAGCTCGCAGAAAAGTTTATTGAAAACGTCTTGGGATACTTTCAACTTCCACTCGGCGTGGCCACGAACTTTGAAATCGACGGCAAGCCTTATGCCATTCCCATGGCTGTGGAGGAGACCTCCATCATCGCGGCCGCAAGCAAGACGGCCAAGTGGGTGCGCGAGTGCGGAAAAATATCAACGATGATGCTTGGGAACGAGGTGATTGGTCAGATCCAAATCTCCAAGGTACGGGACTTAAATCGATTAGTGGAGCGGGTGGCGATTCACCGGGACGAGTGGGTGGAGATGGCCAACCGGGATGTGGCTTCAGGACTTGTCCGCCGGGGCGGCGGCGTTAAACGTCTGGAAGTGCGGCAAGTGGATCGCGGTGATGGAAGCGATATGGCGGTGATCCATGTTTACGCCGATGCCTGTGATGCGATGGGGGCCAACATTATCAATCAGGTTTGTGAGTATCTGAAGCTTCCCATCGAATCGGCGACAGGAGAGCAAGTCACCATGTGCATTCTGTCCAATCTTGTCGACTCACGGGTGACGCGTGCTCAAGTTGAAATGATGGGGTTGGATGCGGATTTTATGGAGCGGATTGAGGAGGCTTCCTTATTTGCGCAGCAAGATCCTTATCGCGCCGCCACCAATAACAAAGGGGTTCTCAACGGAATTGATCCGATCCTGATCGCGACGGGAAATGACTGGCGTGCGGTCGAAGCGGGTGTTCACGCCTATGCGGCTCGTAGCGGTCAATATCGCTCTATTACCACCTGGAAGCGGGAAAACAATATTTTGGTAGGGACCTTCGAAGCTCCGATTGTATTGGGAATTGTAGGCGGAGTGACCACGCTCCATCCCACCGCGAAAATGTGCCTGCGTATGATGAAGGTGAATTCCGCTGAGGAGCTCTCTCGTATCTGCGCAGCCGTGGGCTTGGTACAGAACCTGGGTGCGCTAAGGGCTCTTACCACAGTTGGCATTATTGAAGGGCACATGAAGCTTCATATTAAAAACCTGACCTTAGGAGCCGGGGCTGAAGAGAGGGAAATCCCCTATGTGCAAAAGCGACTTGAGGAAATCTTGAGCTTGCATAAGCGCATTTCGCTGAGCCACGCGGTCGATGTGCTCAAGGAACTCCGGGCCCAGCGTGCGCGCGAGTTGCCATGACCCTGATTCTTTCCTTGCCCAGCAAGACCTTTTTAGCGGGGGAGTATGCCGTTCTTGCTGGCGGCCCCGCCTTGGTGTTGAACACTCGGCCCCGCTTTGAATTGCGGGTTCAACGGGGAAGCGGTGAAATCCGTGGCCTTCCTCCGGAGGCTCCGGCTTGGAAGTGGATTGAAGCCCGCCGTCCCTTATTGGAGAAATTCTCATTGGACTTTCATGATCCCCATGGAGGCCAGGGCGGCTTCGGGGCTTCGGGGGCTCAGTTCATCCTCTTTCACTGTCTGACGACCTTTCTTCAGAGGTCATTTGAACGGATGCTGGCAGGTCCAGATCTCAGGGACATTTGGAATGACTATCAGGTGCTTTCCGGTGGACGGGGAAGTGGCGCCGATATTCTGGCGTTGATCGCGGGCCGGGTGGCCGTGGTCGATGTTTCCGCACAGGAGGCGAGCACACGCGACTGGCCTTACCCCGAGTTGGGCTTCTCTGTGATCCGTACCCATCGTAAAGTTGCGACGCATGAACATCTGGAGACACTTGAACGCCAGTCGCTCTCGATCCTGGTGCGTCCCGCACAAAAATGTAAGGAAGCTTTCGGCTCGGCTCCGGCCGAAGTGTTTGTCAGTCAGCTGAAGAACTTTGCAGCGACGTTGAGGGAGCTCGACTTGCAAACGTCCTCAACTTTGAATCTGGTGGACCGTCTGCAAGGGGAGGACTGGTGTCTGCTGGCCAAAGGCTGCGGCGCTTTGGGAGCCGACACGGTGTTGGTCCTTTATCCCATCGAGACCCACGAACAGGCGCAGGCGTATTTGCGTAAGCAGTCACTCAGCGTGGTCGCATTCCACGCTGATATCAATCCGGGTCTGGATATAAAATGGAGCTGGTCTCCGTGCCACTAAGAATCGAAACTTCAGCACCGTCGAATATCGCACTCATTAAGTACATGGGGAAGTCCAATGGAGATTCGAATCTTCCCGCAAACTCGTCTTTATCGATGACTTTGGAGCACCTTCGGTCCCATGTTCGCATTGAATCGGCCGACAGGGAGCACGAGGGAAAGGGAGCAGAAGATCGCTGGCGTCCACTCCCGGAGCAGGCGTCATTTTATCTTTCGGAAACAGGAAAAAGAAAATTTCTGAGCCATTTTGCTCGCTTGAAGGAGGCCTGGAAAATTTCCGGGACGTATACGATTTCATCAGGGAATGACTTTCCTTCTGACTGTGGACTTGCAAGTTCAGCTTCGAGCTTCGCGGCCCTGACCCGCGCCGCGTACGAATTAGCCCGATCGCAGCACCCGGATCTGCAGCTCAGCGTCGAGGAACTTTCAAAATGGTCCCGTTTGGGATCGGGATCCTCGTGCCGCTCATTCTTTTCTCCTTGGTCGGTGTGGAAAAGCGAGGGCGCGGAACCCCTTGATCTGGATCTGCGGTTAGAACATGCGGTGGTCCTAGTGGAGAGCGGAGTCAAAGCCGTTTCGTCCAGTCAGGCGCATGAACGGGTGGCTTCAAGTCTTTTATTCGAGGGCCGAGTCGCGCGCGCGAGAGAACGTTTGATCGAGCTCGAGAGCGGCCTGCGCTCGGGAGAGTGGCGGCGCGCTTTTGAGCTGTGTTGGAGCGAGTTTTGGGATATGCATGCGCTGTTTGAAACCAGTGATCCAAGCTTTGGCTATATGCAGGCCGGTTCGTTTCAAGTTCTTGAACAGATGCGGGATATCTGGCGGCGCGAGGGTGACGGCCCTTTAGTGACTATGGACGCGGGTCCTAATGTACATCTCCTGATCCGCCCCGATCAGACACGCCAGGCGGAATCTTGGCTTCGGGGGAGACCGGTATTGACGAGCTGGAGACGACAGATTGAGCGCGCCTAACGAACGGGTTCCTTTTTCAACCACCACCTACGGGAAGTGGATTCTCGCTGGCGAGCATGCGGTCCTGCGAGGCAGTCCGGCGCTCGCCTTCCCTCTCACTTCGCGCTGCCTCCGGTTAACTTATGAGCCGGATGAAAACGACTTTGACGTGCGCTTTTCAGGCGTGCATGGCGCGGAGTTAAAGCTCTTGTTTTATGGCGTGGTTGAAAACGCGTTCCTGCAACTCCAGCGGCCAGAACCCCTCACCGGACGTTTCGCGCTCGAAAGTTCTCTGCCGGTCGGTGCGGGCCTCGGGGCATCCGCGGCTTTGTGCGGGGCCGTGGCGCGGTGGTGCGAGGCCCAGGGCTGGCTGCGCGCGGACGAGGTATATGAGTTGGCGCGGCGGCTGGAAGATCTGTTTCACGGGGAGAGTTCGGGAGTGGATCTTTCGGTGTCTCTGGCGGGACAGGGCATCCGATTCCGGCGTGGGGGAGAACGTCGACGAATTCAGGCCCACTGGTCTCCTCGTATGTATCTCTCTTACTGCGGACAACGCGGCATCACGTCCGAATGTGTGGCTAAGGTCAAACGTTTTTTGGACAAGGAACCGGAGCGGGCGCGTGCTTTGGATCAGCAAATGGCGCGCGCGGTTGAAATCGCGGAAAGCGCGCTCACGTCTCTGGAGGCGGAAGACGGATTTGCGGATTTGCGCGAATCCCTTCTTCTGGGGCGAGACTGCTTTGAACAATGGGGATTGTGCAGCGGTGAGTTGGGCGAGCATTTGCGTCAGATTGACGCTGCTGGTGCAGCCGCTGCAAAGCCGACGGGAAGCGGGGACGGCGGGTACGTCTTGAGCCTTTGGGCCACGGAGCCGCCTTTGAGTTTGAGACGGGATATGGTTCGTGTCGCTGTAGTAGAGAACTCCTTCGCACCACTTAAATAAACAATTTTTAGATAATACAGGGATTGCTGTAAAGAAGTAACGTCATGTTACTTAGTCTTGCGGTGTCAGGTGGTAGATGGTAATCGGCGGGAACGATGGCCATTCAGTATCAGGACTTCCTTCTGGAGGAATTCCGCTCGCGCCGAAGCCGAAACCCTCATTATTCCCTGCGAGCATTCGCGCGCGATCTGGATATGCCTGCCTCAAAGCTTTCTCAGAATTTGCGGGGGCTATGTGGCATTTCCGTAGCAAAAGCCGAAAAAATTGCTGTTAAGCTTCAGTTGCGCGATGACGAGAAACAACTCTTCTTGGCGTTGGTTGAGTCACAACATGCAAGAAGCCGGGTGGCTCGTCAGCAGGCTAGCGATGCGTTGCAAAGAATCCGCCTGGAAAAGCTCGATGAGATGAGCTTGGAAAAGTTTTCCGCGGTGCGCGACTGGTTCCATCTCGCTCTGTTGGAAATGACCGACATTGTAGGGTTCCGCTCTGATCCCCAATGGGTGGCTGCGAAGCTTGGACTCACCCCAGAGGTGATACGGGAGGCCGTGCAGCGGCTACAGGGCTTGGGATTGCTTCGCGTGTGCGAAGATGGGAGCTGGGAGAAAACCCATCGCGATTTGGAGCTTCCCGGCGGAGTTCCATCTCGCACGATTCGTGAACACCATAAACAGCTTGTGACCAAAGCGGTCGTCGCCATAGATCAGTATCCTATTGAGAAGCGTGAGTACTCATCGCAGACCTTTGCAGTGGACCGGGCCAATTTGCCGGAACTTAAAAACATGATTCGAGAGTTTCAGCGCCGGGCTTTGCGTGCGGGAAGTCAGGGAAGGAAAGACGCGGTGTATGCGTTGTGCATTCAACTCTATCCAGTGATGGAGGCAGAAGAGTGAGAAGACAGGTTTTTTCGTTGCTTATAGGGGCAGGGGTTATAGTGGAGGTGGCGTTTGGATCCTTCGCCCATGCCGGTATTATCATTGGAAACGGAGCCGGCGTCGTCGTATGTAGCCATCCCGCTCCTCCGGAATTGGTCAAACAACCCCGGCTTTCAGACTTCTTCGAAGCGGAATACGTTCTTAAAATTAAGCTGGCGGAGCCAGAAGGTGCAACCGAGAAGGAACAGTTCCATGGCTTGATGAGGCGCATTCAAAAGCGATTTCCGGTGTTGCACGATGAGATCATGAGGGAATTTAAAACCTTCGAGGAACGATCTGAGGGTGTCGGATTCCCGCTGGGAAAGGTGACCAATTCCTTTCCCTTTGTGATCCCGGATGGATGTGAAGAGAAATACGTGGTCATACAGCGTCCCGCGATGTCGCCATTGCACCCATTGTTTCTGATTGACGAGAAACTGAAGGCCGAGCTCCCTCTCTTTGACAGAGCGGGCGTGCCGCTTCATGAATCATTATATAAAATAGGTTTACGTAATGGATTGGAGCATGCCATTGGCTTACGGTATCTCGTGGCATTGATGGCGAGCGAGAATATCTACAACTGGTCCGATTACCATTGGATCTGGGGTTTTCGTCATACTCGAATAAAGCATTATGAGGTGGACGGTCTTCGCTTCCCGCTATTTCAGGGCAGTGGTTCCTGTGACCCCTCTCCTGGCACGATTGAGTGTCGTGATCCGGTCTTACCGGTCATGGCGCGGATCTCGTACACGACCAATGGGACCTTGGAGTCGATTTCGTACGACAAAGGCCCTGAATGGGTGGAGATTCGATCCTTTGGTGAGCTCGTTAAGATTCAAACCGATGAGGTCCGTTTCCGCGATTTGGGCGCCGAGGAAATGGCGGTGTCTTTAAAAGGCAACATGGTGATCAACTCCAGTGTCGCGCCTACAGCCCCTTCCTCACCCATCTATTTTAGTGGCACGATCTATCCCAAGGGCCGACGGCTGTGTGGAGAGCGGACTCCGCTCGAAGGATCGGACCTGACTCGCAAAGGAAGCGTATCGGGTTGTGTGGACTTGTGGGAACTCCTCAGTTATTCGGGGCTGGATTAAGAATGGGCCACCCGCAAGAGCGAGCGCCGACTCCCTTCAGCTAAGGGGCCATATCTGCCGGTAGCTAAATAGGGCAATCGAGGCCGCCACTGTGGCATTCAGGCTTTCTACTTGTGACTGCATCGGGATGCGCAGGCGCGTCAAAGCCAGACGGGACGGTAGCCCTCGTCCTTCTTCTCCCAAGACGAGATACACGTTCTGCGGCCAATCATAATGGGTGATTCTATCTCCAAGTGCATCCAACCCGCAGATGGGGCCATGGCTGGTCGAAACGTGAGCCAAAGGACCCGTCCGTTCCAGCGACAGCCGAAACGTGGAGCCACTTGCTGCGCGCGTGGCGCGCGGGAGATAAGGCGAGGCGCACTCTTCAGTCAGAATCACCCGTCGCGCACCGAAGGCATCCGCCGAGCGCAAAAGGGCGCCCAGGTTGCTTGGATCGGAAAGGGCGACAATCAATTCTAGTCCGTCGGGTTCGCGAGCTTCCCAGGATTCAAGTTCCGGGGCCCGAATGATAGCAAGCGTGGAACGCGTGCCAATCACATCCAGCGACTGGAACAAAGGTGGCGTGAGACGATATGTTGGCACTCCGCGCACAGGCGGTTCATTGATTCCGGGCGGAAGCAAGAATTCCAGAATTTGTGTGGGATCTTGCTCGATAAGCTCGGCCAGAACACGTCGGCCGCTGACAAGCGCCCGTCGCTCGTTTTTAATCCCGCGGGATTCAAGAAGAGAAAGCCAGGTCTTATATAAGGGATTTTGCGCGCTACTAACATCTTTTATGTTCATGGCGATTCCAGTGGTGGGGGTGTTTTCAACTTCCGATAAATAACAAGGCGTCGTCGGTGGGGTGTCTGGGGCAGGTCGTAATTTAGATCCTGCTCGAGTTTAAAATACTTTTCCCACCGTTGCTCGGCTGCCTGAATCTCGGGATCCACGTTGGGACCTTTCATAAAGAAGACCCGTCCTCCCGTCTCGAGGCACTGACTCACATTTTTCAAAGTGGAACTGATATCTTCCAGGGCGCGCGTGATCACGCCTTGCACGGGAAGTTGGAAGTTCTCGTCCACGTTCCGACCCACAATCTGCAGCTCCTTAAAGCGCATTTGGGCGCGCACAGCTTTAAGAAAATCCACGCGGCGGCGCACACCTTCGGCCAAAATGATCTTCTCATCGGGAAAGTGAATTTTCAGCGGGATGCCGGGAAATCCGGGGCCGGTGCCGAGATCCAGGAGTGGAAAACGGAGGGTGCACAGGCGGGGCACCATTAAGGAATCAATAAAATGTTTGATCGCAATGTCGCGGAATTTCACCAGTCGGGTCACATTGTCGCGCAGTTGATGGTTCATCAGTAGAATGTAAAACTCGACGAGCCGGCGGCGTTCCTCATGAGGGAAATCCTCAAAGCCGTGGTGGCGGAGGATGTCATAGAGACGGCTATCCGCTTCTTCGAAGGTATATACCTGCTCGGGCTTTCTGTGCGCGCTCTCTCCGGGCCTACCTTTGTGCCTCATGTCCGGGTTGTACATTGATTTTTGCCGGAAATCATTCGAAGATAGCGCGATGATTCCACCCCCGCTTATTTCCAATCTCAATGCAAGGCTGTCCCAGGCTCTGTCGCAGTTGAACGAGGCTCAGGATCTGCAAAGCCTCTATGAGGTCAAAGTGGCCTTTGCCGGCAAGCAAGGGTTCTTAAGCGAAATCATGCGCGAGATGGGGAAGTTGCCCAAGGAGGACAAGCCGCTCTTTGGGAAAGAAGTGAATCGGGTGAAGGAAGAGTTTGAACGCGAGTATCTCAAGCGCGAGGAGGCGCTTAAGTCGGAAGCCTTGGCGCGCCAAGTGGGGAGCGAACGGATCGACGTCAGTCTGCCGGGCGTGAGCTTGGCCATGGGATCGGCGCATCCCATTTTGATGGTAATGGACGAAGTCGTCGGCATTCTTTCGCGTCTGGGCTATGCTGTGCGCACGGGGCCTCAGATCGAGAAGGACTGGTACAATTTCGAGGCCCTCAACATTCCGCCGGACCATCCCGCACGGGATATGCAAGATACCTTCTACATTGATGCCGGTCATGTTTTACGCACGCACACGTCTCCGGTGCAGATTCATACGCTCTTGTCCGAGAAGCCGCCCTTCCGAGCGTTGGCGCCGGGATCGGTGTTTCGCCGCGATAGTGATGTTTCGCACTCGCCAAATTTTCACCAGATCGAAGGTCTGCTCGTTGATCATAAGGTTTCAATGGCGGATCTAAAGGGTACGATTGCGTTCTTACTGCGTGAACTGTTCGGAAGGGATGTGAAGGTGCGCTTTCGCCCCAGCTTTTTTCCGTTCACAGAACCTTCGGCTGAATTTGATTGCTCCTGTCCCATGTGTTCGGGCAAGGGCTGCCGGTTGTGCAAGCACAGTGGATGGATTGAAGTGGGAGGAAGCGGACTTGTCAATCCGCGCGTGTTTGAGGCTGTTAAAATGGACCCTAAAGTGTGGCAGGGATTTGCGTTTGGATTTGGAATCGAGCGCATGGCGATCATCAAGTATGGAATCGATGACATCCGCTTGTTTTTTGAAAATGACTTGCGCTTTCTAAGGCAGTTTACAGTATGAAAATTTCCCTGAATTGGCTCAACGACCATATTGAGGTGCTTGATTTTAAAGATCAGCCGGAAGAACTGGCACGGCTGCTGACATCTGCTGGTCTCGAGGTGGAGGCCGTGGAGAATCCAGCCCAGGCGTTTCACCATGTGATCGTGGGGCGCATCGCAACTCTAGAACGTCATCCGAATGCCGATCGTCTCACCGTCTGCCAGGTGGAGACGGGCGAGGGTCCGTTGCGCCAGATTGTGTGCGGGGCGAAGAATCACAAAGCCGGAGATAAGGTGGTCGTGACCCTGCCGGGCGCCGTGTTGCCTGGCAATTTCGTTATAAAGAAATCCAAAATCAGGGACGTGGAGAGTCTCGGGATGCTGGCTTCAGAAAGCGAACTCGGGCTTAAGAAAGAGTCCGACGGCATTATGATTCTTCCACCTGAAGCTCCAGTGGGAATGCCGTTCGCCGCTTACTATGGTTTGGATGATGTCATTTTTGAGATCAACGTGTCACCCAATCGTGCCGATTGTCTCTCACACCTGGGTCTAGCGCGTGAAATTGCGGCCCTCTTGGAACGTCCGCTAAAGCCGTTTTCAGCTCCTTTGCAGGCGTCCGCGAACGTGAGCACGAAACAACTGGTTAAACTGGACGTGCGCGATCCTCGGCTCTGCTCACGATATGCCGCGCGTGCCATCGAAGGCGTGAGAGTGGGACCCAGCCCGGCATGGTTGAAAACGCGCCTTGAGAGTGTGGGGCTGAATTCGATTAACAACGTCGTGGATGTCACCAATTTTGTTATGATGGACTTGGGGCAACCACTCCATGCATTTGACGTGAATAAACTGGCGGGCCAGATGATCGTGGTGGACCGCGCGACGCCCGGTGAAGTTTTTCGGACGCTCGACGGGACGGAGTTGAAGCTCAGCGGAGAAGAGCTGACCATTCGCGACCGTGACCGTGGGGTCTGTTTGGCGGGCGTGATCGGCGGGATGAACTCGGGTGTCGGTGAAGACACTCGTTGCCTTTTTATTGAATCGGCGCATTTCGCGCATGATAGCGTGCGCCAGACGGCCAGGCGCCATGGGATTCAAACCGATTCGGCGTACCGGTTCGCGCGCGGGACGGATCCCTCGGGTGTGATGTTCGCGTTGGACCGCGCCTGTTTGTTGATTCAGCAGGTGGCCGGCGGCGAGGTCGCAAGCGATCATTGGGATTTTTATCCCAAGCCCATGGATCGGCCGGCGATCACGGTGCGCGCTGAAGATGTGGGGCAACGGCTTGGCTATCCGGTGCCGGAATCGGAATTGGAGCGGTGGTTGCTTCGGCTCGGTTGCAAAGTCGAGTCTAAAGAGACCGGCCTCCACGTTATCCCTCCCGCCTTTCGAGTGGATCTCGAGCAGGATGTGGATCTCGTTGAGGAGTTTGGGCGTCTGAATGGCTACGATCACATTCCTGAACGCTTACCTGTTCTTTCGTATGCACCCCTGGCTCAAGACGGAGTGTTTATTTTTGAACAGCGGGTGAGCGCGCTGGCGCGTGAGATGGGACTCTCTCAATGCGTGAATTACGGATTCGTGTCGTCAAAGTTCCAGGCTGAAATTCTGGGCGCGGTCGGAGCTTACCGCGATTGTGGCCTGGAAATGGAGACAGAGCCCGTGCGGCTCCGAAATCCGTTGAGTGAAGATCTGGATGTGATGCGGATTTCACTGGTGCCCGGGCTTTTAAAAAATCTTCTCCACAATTATCGCCACGGCCTTTCTTTAGGGCGATTGTTTGAAGTCGGGTACGTGTTTCGACGTGCCTCCACAGGTTATGAGCAGGACTCTCGACTCGCACTTGTGAAGTGGGGCAGTCGGCCGGGTTTGTGGGAGAAGGCGGACGTCAGCACGCCCGTTTTCTTTGAACTCAAGGCTCGATTAGAATCCATACTTGAGAGATTGCAGATCCAGCAGGTCCAGTGGGTGCCATGGGTTTCGGCGTCGCCCACTTGGCATCCCGTCCAGGCCGCCACAGTCGTCGTTGAGGGCCGAAATATCGGCTTCCTTGCGGCAGCTCATCCGCAATGGTTGATGAGTGAAAAGGTGCGTGTTCCCGTCGCAGTGGCAGAAATCGATCTTAAGGCATTGAGTCGGGGGCAGCCGCGGGTGGTGAAATTCAAACCGGTTCCGCGTTATCCTGCGGTCGAACGCGACCTCGCGTTTGTCCTGCCGAAGACTTTGCCTGCCGGCGACATTGTCCGGGAGATCCGGCGGGCCGGGGGAGCTCTAGTCCAGTCGGTGAGCATTTTCGATGTGTTTGAAGGTCACCATCTGCCGCCAGACCACCGGTCGGTGGCCTATCGAATGGTGTTTCAAGACCTTGAAGGCACCCTCACCGAGGAGCGATTAAGCGCCTTGCAGGGTCAAATTGTAGCCCACATTGAAAATGAGCTGGCCGTTAGGGTGCGGTGAGTCGAGGGACATCAAATAAAATTCTTGAAAGTTTTCAAGGGCTTGTTAGCCTTTTTGTAGGGCTTTTCAAGGGGAAGATCTATGCCGGGCCAGAACACGAGTCGCTCCACGATGACGAAGGCCGACATTATCGAGAAAGTCTACCAGAAAATTGGCTTCTCGAAAAAGGAGGCCTCTGAGCTTGTCGAAATGGTTTTTGACCAGCTGAAGGAGGTTCTTTGCGACGGGGATAAGGTGAAGATTTCCGGATTCGGAAACTTTATCGTCCGCGGCAAGAAGGAGCGGATCGGTCGCAATCCTCAAACGGGCGATCAAATCACAATCAGTGCCCGGAGGGTTCTCACGTTCCGACCCAGCCAGGTGCTCAAAGCCCTACTCAACGGGGAAGACCCCAATCTGGTCAAAGAGGAAGACGAGGATTAAGCCTTGAACGACGATCAGGATCTGGTGTTTCAAAGCGAGGTGGAAAAACGCTATGCTCCCGGCAGCGCGCCCGTGGCGGCGGGTGATGTTCCCGTGCATGTGGACGCCGAGCTCGAGGCGGAACTCTCAAATATCCCGGATAAGCTCGCGTTTAAAATCGGAGAAGTGGCTGAGCTCGTGGGAGTGAAAGCATACGTGCTGCGCTATTGGGAAACGGAGTTCGATGTTCTTAAGCCCAAAAAGAGCAGACACAACCAGCGTATGTACGAGCGGAAGGATGTCGAAACATTGCTTTTGATCCGTAAGCTCCTGTATCGTGACCGCTTTTCGATCGAAGGCGCCCGCAGCGCGCTGAAGCGGTTGCGCAAGGACAACGTGCGCGTCAAACAAATTAAAACAATCGCCGAGCACATTGAAGAGGCGAAGGACAAGGTCCTGGATCTACTGGAGGATGTTTCAAATCTCCGTCAGCTCGTAAAATAAGATTTAAAGCCGATCCTATCTTCCCGTTTTCGCTTGCCAATCGGGCAGGCCTACAAGTAGTTTTTCCTCTCGTTTGATCCAAAGGCGAGTCGGCGCGTGGCGCAGCCTGGTAGCGCATTTGCTTGGGGTGCAAAAGGTCGCTGGTTCAAATCCAGTCGCGCCGACCAAATGTCAAAGTATTCGAACACCCGACCCCACGAGTCGGAACACAAAATCCAGAAGAATTTGCAGGGATAACGGAAGAACCGCTATCCCTCTTTTGCCTTGTAAGTAACAGTGACCGGAGAACGTAGCTCCCCAATATCGGTCAGCCGCAGGCTGTCGATTGCGGCAATCTTGCCGCTGCCTGTAGTTTTCCTTTCGAGCTCCGCTTATTGAAGCACGATGCCGCTGTCGTCGACTTTGACTTTTCTGGTTGAGACAATCATTTGATGGTTTTCGTGCCTGATATCTACGCCCAAGCTCTTGAGCTTTCGCACAAGTTGTTCGATTTGTTTTTCCGCTGGATCGCCGCGCATGTATCCAAGGTCTTTATAGGTTTGCCCGCCGAGTACTTTATAGATGGCTCGAGCGAGCCGATTGGCAATACCTACCTTGGCTTTATTGGCAGATCCCAGGCGCGATTGAAGTTTTCTGTACTTGGACCGGTAATAGGAGCCTTTCTTCTGCTTGGCTCCGTTGGCGGCTTGGATCAACACTTTTTTAAAATGCGGGTTCCCATGTCGGCATCTTGCTCTTTTTTTTTACGAGCAGACTCATTATTTCCAGGTGCAACGCCCGCCCATGCCGCGAACCTACGCTCATCCGGGAATGAACTCATGTCTGTTGTGGCTTCAGCAATAATCGACATCGCCAAGACTTTATCTATTCCTGGGATCTTATCGAGTTCCTCGATTAAGTGAGCATAGGGCAGCATCTTTTCGGTCATCTCATTTTCCATCTCAAGGATTCGAGCCTGGATATCGCGATATTGCCCCATCAGATTTCTCAATACAAAAATGTGCTCATTGGTTAGACAGTTTGTCAGCGCCTTAACTGTATCTTCCTTTCTTTTGATTCTCGTAGTTACACTTGCTGCCAATGTTTGCGCATTGGTGACACCGTCTGCGATCAGATCTAAGATCGTCACGCCTGCTACGCCGAAGGTGTCAGAGACAATTGAGCTCCATTTGATATTGCCATCTTGAAGAACCTTCTCAACCCGGTTTTTCACGCGACCCAAGTCGCCGACCAGATTGGTGCGATGGCGGCTCAATAGCCTTAGCCGTTGATAAACTCCTTCAGGAACAAAAGACGGACGTATTAAACCATATCTGTGAAGACCTGCGATCCACTCAGAGTCTTTGATATCGGTCTTCCTGCCAGGCACGTTTTTAACGTGCGAAGCATTGCCAATGATCACCTTAAGACCCAGCGGCTCCCAAACATTATAAACTGGCTTCCAATACTGCCCCGTTGACTCCATGGCGACGTCCACAACACCTTTTTCCTTCAGCACGATGCCACAAGCTCTAAGGTCATCCGTCATCGTCGAACATTCTAAATGCTCGATGATCGGATCCTCATCTCCTGCTCCGATCATGATCGTAATCGCAAGCATGTCTTTGTGAACATCGACTCCGGCAACATGGGTCTTGAGCGCCTTCATAGAATAAACTCCTCTTGTTTGAAGGTTGCTTTCAAGAGAAGGGAAAGAGCTGCACAACAAAATTTGCCTGGCGAAGCCGTAACTCTGACTTTCGGTCAAAGCCACCATTGCCCCATACGACGGTTCTTTAAGCGCCCTCTCGGCCACATTCATTTCCGACCTCAGTCGATAGCCCGCAAAAGCCACCAACTCCGGCCAAAGATATTTCGACCTTGTTATCTCTTGAAAACCTGACCGTCATAGGGAATAAAACAGATATATGTAAAGATATGTCATTTAGAATGGCCTTGAAGTGACCATTGAGATCTAAAACCGAAGAAACATTTCACGATTCAGAGTCAAACTTACATCCTAGATGGTGAGCGCGAGCGATCATCGGCATTCATTTTCGGCGCCCGAATCAGCGGCCGCCACCTTATCCACTCCCATCGCCTTTCTCTTCTTCGAATTCATCTCGCCTAAAAAAATCTGAACGTAACTTTCTCCAACGAAAAAATGCATATCGACACTCGTCTCGCTCACCACGATTTTCTTGATTAACGTTCGCACGATTCGCGCCCGGATATGGGGCTTATCCGACTTCTTCAGCCAACCCTTGAGCGTCGCCAAGAACAGCTGGAAGTCCTTCAGCTCCGCCGGCGGGTCAATCACCATTCTTTGCGCTGAAATTTCAGCAAGCGCACGCTCAGCCTCAGATTTCATCTTCTGCAGCTTTTCCATCTGCGCATAAATCGGCGCCGGAGAAATGCTTGCGGGAAGCGAAACGAGCCTTTCTGCAAGAAGACTCAGCTGGCCATCTAGCGAGGAAATTTTGCTCCGACAGGCCTCCATTTCCTTCGCCGCTGGATTGAATTTGTGCTCTTTGTTCGCAGCCGCAAGCAAATCTTGGGCAAAACTCCCAGACGTCAGGCACTCCATGACCTTTTCCCAAACCAAGGGCTCAAGACGCTTTGCCAGCACCCGATAGGGCTGGCATTTGTGCTTGAGACCTGGGACACAAGACCCTTTCTGGTTGCCCATGCATTCTCATAGTACGGGATTTTCTCCCGTCTGCCATGGGCTGATTTGCCAACCAAACGATCACCGCAAGTTTTGCACGAAACCAATCCTGACAGCAAAAAGGGATAACGATTCTCCATCGTATTCTTGTTAGAGCGCTTGTTCTTGTCGAGAACCTCATTCACTCTTAAGAACGTGTCTCGATCAATGATCGCAGGCCAAGCCGCCTCGACCTCTTGCTTTCTTCCCTTGTGGGTAAAGACCTTGACGCCCATATAGGCCCTATTCCTCAGCATGGCTTGCAGATTATCGATTGTGAAAATTCCCATTCGCGAACGAAGCCCTCCACCTTCTCGTTCTCGCTTCAAACGAGGAGTGGCAGTCGCACACAGTCCGACACTGGAGATTAAAACAAAAGCCAACCGTTGAAGTGTAAATCCTGATAACAAAAAATCTCCTATTTTCTTGGGTGTGCCAAATATTGGCGTTCATCGAGCCAAATCGAGCACCCCATAACAGTATGTGCGTGCTCTTCAGAGTCCATATTAACCTCAAATAGGCACTGCGGGCTATTTTTCTTGCAACTCGCGTGCCCCACCTGTTGAATCACGCGCCTCCCTACATGTTTCAGCTACAAACAATATTCGGTGCGGTCAGACCATGACTCAGCAGGAAGTCCAGTGCGCCCACCGCGATGCAAGTGCCTCTTCCGTTACGATTTTCAGTGAGTCAATTCGAATATGATTCGATGCTGACCAGTGTGGAATAGGGCTTGCAGCGTCCTAATCCAATGTTGCAAGAAACCTTGAATGTATGGCGCTTGTGCTCTTGCCTAATCTCGGTCTATAGATCCTCCGCCATTGCCCTTGCGCGAATCCCCACTTCGGTGGCCTTGTTGTGGGCTTCATTGGCTTTGGCGCAACCCCATTCCAGCAGCCATCTGGTGACTCAAAGTGCGGCTTTACGTTTCAATTCAGCCGTCCCGGAGAGTACTGCCAGCCAGTCGAAACAATTCCTTAAGTATTACCTGGTTCCCGAGCAGTGGACGCGAATCATTGCCGATCCGGAAGTAGCCGGAAGCTGGATGACTTTTCTTAAAGACGCCGCTCATCCTGGATTTGTCAGGCTTCCCATTCACCCTTTTGATTTTGAGACGTCGAAATGGGTCGAATATCTACTGAAGGAAGCAGGTTACTCCGCACAGGCCTACACTTTCGAGCGGCCGCATCTGTTAACGGAGTCTCGCAGTCTCTATCCTGTTGACGTGGCACCCGGACAAATAGCAATGTCACCTCGACTATCGATCACTGATGGCATGGGCAAGTGGGGTGGCCGAGAAGTCGAGACGGATCAGTTTGGCAATCGTCTTGGTGATAATTTGAACAAGTTGATTTTGCCTGCGCACGCCCGGTTTTCTCTCGAGACTTCTCGATTGGCTCAACGGCGAATGGGAGGTGTGGCTGGCCGGTTCTTCGAAATTCAGCCCGATCGCATGGCCCTTATCGTGGAGGCAGGCGTGAGCGGGAGTAACCCACAAGCACCCGTTACCTTTTCCATCGGTGCTACGTTCAGAGACATTCGCTCGGCTACCAGGCCCAATCACATCCTGGTTCCAGGTTTTGTTGGCCAGCATCCGCGCGGAAGCTTGATTTTGGCGCTTGCAAACGGAAGGTCCACGCCCTTTGAGTACATTGAGCAGGTCGAAGCGCCAATTCGCGGACGCGCTTGGGCGGAATTCTATGCTCTAACGGGCTTTGTTCACGGCAGTCCTCATTCGCAGAATGTATTACTTGAAACGGATGATTGGCTACGGCTCACTGGCCTCATGGGCGTTCGGGATTCCGGTGATTTTATGATCGAAGATGAGACAGATGTCGATCCCATGATACTGGCGTTGGCAAATGGCTATCAACAATCAGATGCCTTGCGCCGGTACTTGGAAATAAGCAAAACAAAATTTATATTCCGTCATAGCTTTGCCAAGGGTAACAATAAATTGAGCTTGACGGATGATGAATTGCGCAGAGTTGAGTTGGTGGCGCTCGAGGCCTTTGTTAAGCAAATGTCTGTCATGTCCGGTGTTGCAGTTGATGAGCTTAAGGGCATTGCCGAGTTCGTGACCTCGAGCCTGCGTACAGAATACGCAATGATCCTGTTTGATCGTCAATCCGCGATTTGGCAGCGCGTGCAAGCCGGATTAAAGGCCTACCGGGCAAACTTTATTCGGGAGAAGAGTAGGTCTGGCACCAGAGCCGAGCGAAGCACCAAGTCTGGTCTAAAAGCCGATATCGATGAGCCTCTGGCTCGTCTTCCGGAGATAAGGAACTTT
Source organism: Bdellovibrionales bacterium (assembly GCA_050249195.1). Taxonomy (GTDB): domain Bacteria; phylum Bdellovibrionota; class Bdellovibrionia; order Bdellovibrionales; family UBA1609; genus JALHOQ01. The sequence goes on along the minus strand of JBFWQY010000019.1, from coordinate 5,846 downwards.
TTTTTGCGTCTGCTTCTGAAAGCCTTTAAAGACCAGGCGTTCTCTTTAGGGGAGGTTTCTTACGCCCACCGGATTTGGCAGCAACGGCACCGGTACGACCTAAGACCTCATGAAATCCATTGGCTCACCAATGCACTGGTTGCGACTCGCATGATTCCGCCGGGTGCGGTTTCTGAAATCTTACGCCAGATTCAATCGCCAATGGTACTCCAAGTTTATCTTGAAGATCTCTTGATCTTGGAGCAGCCGACGATGTTGATCGAGGCTCTGCGCACAATGGCTGAGTCGCGCCCAGCAGGCGAATACAACCTGCCTGAATTCCATCTTTCCGTTATGCGCAAACTAGAATCGTCTAAGCAACCTATTGCCGTTCGTGCGCATCTGGCTGAAGCTCTCTATTTTGCGCTGATGAAAACCACTAAGAGCGAGTACCGGAGCTTGGCGTTGAGCCAAATGGAGCTCACATTTTCTAAGCTTGGCTTTGTACCTGAATCCGTTCGCCAGGATTTAGAGAAGGCGCTACGATCAGCCGGTGAAAGCTGGACGATCGGGCGAATTCTTGCGCTCAAGTCCGAATGTGAGGTCGTCTTGAGCGACTTATTGTGAGGTTGTCCGCTTGACCGTGCCCACTTTTGGGAGGTTTGGACGATCGATGATCACCAAGACCCAGCTGAAGTTCTCCAGATTCAATGCCTTCGCTATTTGTTCATTGCTTTTTTCCAATGATGATACAAAAAGTAGCCGCCAGTGCATCTTCCGTTAGATTTGATCTTGTTCAGTTTCTGAGATCCGCGCGCCCAACCAAAGTTCGCTCAGAGATTACAATGGATATACCGGATCCGGTATTCCTTGTCGTTTATCTTGACGGTCATAAAGGTACCCTCGCGTGAAAAACTCGAGTTCACCCCGCGTTTGAGCATATAGAATTTCTTTGCCTCGAGTTCGCTTTCAGCAAAGACCGCCAACTGATCAAACACGGCGCCGTTTTCATAACTTGTGGGAAAGCACGTGTAAGATCTCACCCCCGCCTTTTCCAGGGCGACCAGCTCAGGACTTGTGGCGCCCTGAGATTTCACGGTCCACGCAAACAGACACAAGGAAATTACACTCCAAATCTTCATAGAACCTCCTCCAGGAAATGAACGAGCATACAAAAGCACTCTCAGTACCATCACGAATGCGACCCGGCAATCGCGCACCCTGGACTCTGAAATTTTAGATACCAGTCACACCAAAAGTGAAAGTTCTAGCCAGCCCGCACGCTCTGAGGAAACCCCGCTTTCCGACGGCCCGCACCTTTCCCGAGCAGGTCATGTGCGATAAAAACCGCTCATGAAAATAAAGACATGGCTTACCATCATTGCATTGGCAGGATTCCCGCTGAATACCTTCGCTCGAGACTGGACATACGAAAGCGAAGGGCAAAAGTACCAGGGGTATGTCGTGAACAAGGGCAGCAAATCTCCACTTATCCTTCTTATTCACGATTGGGATGGAATCAATAATTACGAAATCAAACGCGCGGAAATGCTCGGTAAGCTGGGTTACTCTGTTTTTGCCGTGGATCTCTTCGGTCAAGGCGTGAGGCCCACAGAGGAGAAAGATAAGAAGCAACATACGGGCGCTCTCTACACGGATCGCGAGAAGATGCGCCGTCTATTAAACGCGGGGGTGGCAGAGGCGGCGAAGCTCAAGCTCAACACTGGAAACTTGATTGTCATGGGCTATTGTTTCGGTGGTGCCGCCGCCCTCGAAATGGCTCGCTCTGGAGCCAGCGCAAAGGGGTTTGTATCCTTCCACGGGGGACTTGAGACCCCGGACGGGCAAAACTACACCCATACAAAAGGCAGTATTCTGGTGTTCCACGGCACCGCGGATTCCGCGATCCCCATGGAACAGTTTGCTGATCTGGCGAAGAGCCTCGAAGCTTCGAAAGTGTCCCACGAGATGATTAGCTATGGCGGGGCTCCACACGCCTTTACGGTTTTCGAATCGCCTAACTACCGCAAGGATGCGGACGAGAAGAGCTGGACAAGGTTTGTCGCCTATTTGCGGGAGAAGAGAACTGGGAAATGACCATCAAATGGGCTCCCCAATTCCTGGCACCTTCACTATTTTCTCGCCCTCACTTCGCTTACGCGTCCCGTATACATTCAGGCCAAACACTGGCTGACTGTTTACAAGTTGCGCCGGCACGCGTCCTGCAGAGGGAGCTGGCATGTCATCGCTCAGACACCATAGAAGTGAATACTCCATCAATGGGCACTGGACGATACTGAAACTTGGTGAGCGCACTGGAGAAAGTTCATGCATAAGTGGATTGCAACCGTCCTCATTATATCTGCGAATCTTGCGGGCCAGTCGAGCCTTGGCGAGAAAGCCTATGCTGATGCTAACACCGATAGAATCTCCCGGGCGCAAGGACGCTTAGGCGCCGATCTCATTTACGAGCAAACGTGGATACTAAACGGCCGAACGGCTAACGAAGAGCAGCTCGTAAAAGCGATCATGGACTTCTGGGGGGGTGACCCCGGGACCCTGTGTTTTGTCCTTCCGGAAATGGCAATCGGATTTGTGCAACAGGCATTTAGTCGCTCTCACATTTTTCAAGACAGCCTAGTTTCTGTTCAGATGGGAGGTTCCGATGGCCGGGGTATCGTGGTCACAACTCGTAGCCCGTTTGGCGATTCGGATATAGCTCCAATGGAGTTCAGGCACTGCATCGGCGACGAACTCTTGATATCCAAATCCGAGAGCGACGCCCAAGCACCGATCTAGCGTATTCCCCCATCCGGCCCCGCTCGAGCCAGCCAGCGCTCGACAGATATTAGAATCTAAACCCTATCTATGTTGACCCTTCCGTCACCGGCGTCGGGTAATTGCCATCGAAGCAAGCGGCGCAGAATTCGGAAGACTGGCCGCGCACGGCCCGCATCATCCCATCGACCGAAAGATACGATAACGTATCGGCGTCAATAAACTCGCGGATCTCTTCCTGGGAGTGCTGAGCGGCGATCAGCTGCGAGCGTCCGGGCGTATCCACGCCGTAATAGCACGGTCCCGTCGTCGGCGGCGAGGCGATGCGGAAGTGGACCTCCTTGGCGCCGGCCGCGCGAATCAAACGGATAATTTTTTGGCTTGTTGTCCCGCGCACTAAGGAATCATCCACGACCACGACGCGCTTGCCTTTGAGCACTTCGGATTGGGGATTGAGTTTGATCTTCACACCAAAACTGCGAATGCTTTGGCTCGGTTGGATAAATGTGCGCCCGATATAATGGTTGCGAATAATTCCTAACTCAAAGGGGATGCCGCTCTCGCGCAAGTAACCGATCGCCGCAGGCACCCCGCTATCGGGTACAGGAACAACAATATCCGCCTGTACCGGGTTTTCGCGGGCCAAGATCTCGCCCATGCGCTTGCGCGATTCGTATACGCTCAGGCCAAACACTTGGCTATCCGGGCGTGCAAAGTAAACATGCTCAAAGACACACTTGGCCAAACGCCGCGGTTCACCCGGAATGCGGTCGCGATGTTCACCACTGTTATCGATCCAAACGATCTCACCGGGCTCAATCTCGCGCACGAGTTTAGCTCCGATCAGGTCGAAGGCGCAGGTTTCTGACGCCAGTACCCAGGAGAAGCTGCCATCTGCGAGTGGACGGCGCCCCAAAACCAAAGGACGGAACCCATGCGGGTCGCGGGCCGCCACCAACCGGTCATGTGTGAGCAACACCAAAGAGTACGCACCCACGACCCGTGGCAGGGCCTTTTTCAGGCACGCGATAATGTCACTTGAGGGAATGCGCGCCAGCATATGGAGCAAGCATTCGGTGTCGTTGGTGCCATGGAAAATGGAACCCTCCGCCTTGAGCTCTTCGCGCAACTGATCCGCGTTCACGATATTGCCGTTGTGAGCGAGCGCCAGGGGTCCGTTTAAGAGGTGGGCCGCCAGCGGCTGCACATTGTGCAACTGACTCGCTCCGGAGGTGGAGTAGCGATTGTGCCCGATGGCCGCGCTACCCACGAGGCGAAGCAGATCGGATTCCTTAAACACGTCTCCGACCAGACCCATGCCTTTGTGCACGAAGTGTTGTCCTTCATGCAGCGACACGATGCCCGCCGACTCTTGCCCGCGGTGCTGTTGCGCGTACAGGCCGAGGTAAGCCATACGACTGGCTTCCGGATCACCCCAAGCGCCAAAGACCGCGCACTCTTCACGCCAGCTCGGGAAAATGCTTTCTCCATCCATTGTGATAGGCTTCATGTAGGCCACTGAGGCCTTTCCTTTCGTTATCCAAAGTTAAGGCACCCGCTTCCACTGTGCCCAACTTCCACACATGCGTACCCGTGCGGCGCGCTCGATCTTCCGCGTCCCGGATCAAAGCCTCGTTTCCGACCAGGAGGATCTCGTATAAGCGCTCGTCCTTCCAGTCCGCCGGGCTACCGCGACCCGCCCAGTCCCCTCTCTTTACGTTCGCGCCTAGCTGGTCCGTGCACATCCGGTAGAGCGCATACTGAAGACCAAACTTCCCAACCACACGTGAGGCCTGAACACGACCGCCGCATCCCAGCTCCGTCACCTCCTGAAGCCAGCGCGTGATTGGCTCAGGATCCAATTCTCCACTGAACGATGGGGGCTCCGAAGATTCCGCTTTGGTTTGCTCCAAAGTCAGGTCACTCAGCAGATGCACACCGGGAAAACGCCAGAGCAGGATAGAATCACCTTCTTGAACAAAATGCGAGCGCGGAATGGATTTCACGTGGTCTCTCAGACCCACCGAACCAGTCGCTGGCGTCGAGGTGATATTTTGATTGAGGGTCTCGTTGTAAAAGCTCACGTTGCCACTGATCACGGGTGCATCCATCACCTTACTGGCGTCGGCCAGCGCCTCGACAGCGGCGACAAACTCACTCATCACTTCCGGCTTTTCGGGATTGCCAAAGTTTAAGCAATCCGTAATGGCCAGTGGCTGAAAGCCTTTAGCGGCCAGTTCGAGCGCGGGATAAAAGGCCGCGTCGTATCCGCCAAGACGCGCATCCAGTCGCATAATATGAGGACGGCAGCCAAGCACCAGGCCCAGCGCCCGGCCACTCTCCGGTAGCCGCACGACGGCCACGCTCTCTTCACAATCCCGAACTGTGGCTCCGCCGACCCTCTGGTCATACTGCCGGTAAATCCAGCTGCGACTCGTACCCTGAATCGAGGAAAGCGATTTCTCAAGCGACAAGGACGGGGACTTGGAAAGATGGTGGACCTTGTGTTTGGGTTCCCACGATGTGTACGCACGATCATATATAGGAGCATTCTCCGTGAGGAGCTTGGGATCAATCTGGCACAACCGTTCGCCCTTCCACCACAGCTCCACTTCGGGACCGACCGTGACCTCACCCAGAACGCAGGCATCTAGGCCCCAGTGATGAAACACATCTTGAATCGCCTGTCGATTAAGAGCAAGGAGGCCGGCTGTTGGGCGACATGGAACAGCTTCCAATGTTGCTCGCAGTACTCATCAAACGTTTTTCGATTGAAGGCCTGAGTCAGGTGGTCGGTCCGCATTGAGTTTTGCGCTTCACCCAATTGCTTCTTCACGACATTGAGATTCTTGCGAATGCTCTTCATTTTCGTGCTGCGCCGCTTGTCAGGGGTGGGTTCATTTGTTTTGGGAGCATGGGTAAGTCAATCGATGGTTTGACGGCAAAAGATTTGCTAGATGCACGCGTCGATCAAGGTATCGAAATAGTTCTGTGCCCTTAATATAACATTAGACCTGGTCAACAATCCCTACTCAAATGGTCACAGCGCGAGCGGGAACGTAAAGGCAAGTGTCCAGCGTCCGATGCCG
>JBFWQY010000018.1:0-102918 GCA_050249195.1 Bdellovibrionales bacterium | reverse complement strand
TATCCGAACCGCCTTCATTCAGAAAATCCTTGCTGGCTGCGGCCCTCCTGATGGCTGTCGCTGGAGCAAAGCTGCTACGGCTCAACTTACGTCATGATGATTGAAGAAACGAACCGGTCAGCAGTGAAATCATCCACAAATCCCGCGGGGTATTGAAGGAGTTGATTGTGGTGTTGGATATGTCGACAGAGAAGCGCGAACACGAGTCGCGAAAATACCGGCGGGAACTGAAATCGCCGGAAAGTCCGTATCCTCGCAATAACACCGTCTGGAATGTCTCATAATGAGCTGTGCCAAGAAAAAGGGAGGCCTAAGTAAACGGCATTACGAATGCAACATGTCCAGGCCTTATTCATCTAGATAGATCATACGCATCATGACCGGATTGTCTCAAATTCGAACACTCTAATTCAGCGGATTGTTAAAGGAATTCCCGGGCGTGAGGAGGGAGCAGAGGCATCCGGGTTGCACATCCTGGAGATTAGGGGGGGACCGTGCGGCTAAATTCAATTACTTTCTTATTCCATTTGAGCCTCGTTCTGGCCGGTTGTGCGCCGGGATTTAAGGCCGCGGATTTCCTTCAAAAGAAGATCGAGGAGACACAGGCCACCACCCTCTTGAAGTGTAGTTCCGGATCTCACGTTCAGAACGGAGTCTGCATTGCCAGTGCTGACGATACAGGTGATTCGAGTGGCACTGGTGGCGCCGGCGACACGGAGGGCGCAAGCCATGCCGATAACGGCAACGGCAACGGCAACGGCGGCCGTACGGACAACACGGATAGTTCGGGCAACAGTGGCAGTGGCAGTGGCAGTGGTAACAATAGCGGCAATTCCGGCAGTCGTGGCAATGGCAACGCACAAAATGTATGTACCCCAAATTCGAAACGGAACTGTTCTATTGATAATGGCAGCAGCTCCCAAACGTGCAATCCTTCCGGCTCCGGCTGGGAAAGCTGTGGCAATCTCACCTCCTGCGACTCCGGATATAAACTGCAGGGCGGCCGTTGCGTCGAGTTGGCCGCACTAGTCAGCGAGTTTGGAGCTAAACAAGAAATATTTTATTCCCTGCCCGTGCCGTATCGAGAGATACGTGCGGATCTTGAAACATTGTCCACCGGCTTTGCCAATAAGTATTTAAACGGATCCGTCGTTGCAACTTCAAGAACCGGACCTTACAACACGACTTGTAGTGGAAATTACATTCTCAAGGATTTCAGTGATCCCTACCAATGGCCCTTTCTTGGGTATATGGCGACCGCTCTTCATTCGGGCAGTCTTATCACTAAAGGAGATCCTGAAAAGACCGGCTTGAGTGATAATCTTCGCACCACGTTCCTGCAAATCGCGGATCATATGCTCGCGAACGCGAACGCCACCAATTTCAGCGGACTCTGGCTCAACAATGGCAAAATGCTCGGGTGGAACAATCTCGCAAGCCCGTGGGACGCCTGGACGAATGGGACGTGCTCACCCGCCGAAAAGCCTAACCTCTATGCAAGCGGGTGGGCTCTACAGGTACTGGCCGAGGCCTACCTTATCACCAGACAACAAAAATACTTGGATGGTTTTATCGCAGGAAGTATCTACTGGCACTCTGGTTATGCGCCCGCCACCGCCCCAAGTTCCGAGATCACAAATAAGATGGCGAGCTATGGTCCATATGCGATTTATTCCACCTATACGGTGGGCGGATCGGACTACTACAAAAACCAGTCCGCAGACGAGATGCTTATCCGCTACCACTACTACGATGACGATCCGGGGCGCTTTCCTGTGAACGATAGCGCTGAGATGGCATTGGCCATGATTCTCGGTGGCCTCGGTTCACCCAATTCCAGCTACACCATTGGCGATGGCCGAGGCGGAGCGGTGGCCCGAACTTTCCCTAATATCGGCTTTTGGGGCATGTTCCCCGTGCTTATAAATTTGAACTCTGACAATTATGGCTATGAGGATATCGCTGATATCAGGTTCTCCTCGTTAGCTTACAATGACCACTTTGAATTTACCGCGTATTTCTTGGCTCGAGCCGGTGCGCTGCTGAACAATTCTTATTTTTCTGAGGGAGCGCGACGGACGACTGTCAACTCCTTGAGCTCTGTATCCAATTCCAGCCGACAGAGCCACGGTGTTTACGTCTGTTTAGTGCGCCAGCTGGACACGCAGATTCTGGATGCGTGCCGCTCGAACTATGCAACGTTCAAGAGCCATTTTGGACGCGCCAATCCCTACGGCCTCTTCGCCGTGACCGCAATTCTAAATCGAGGGTTGTAGAAACAGAAGTGTCAGCAAAGGGAATTGTTGAAGTCCCTCGGGACTGGAACTTAGTAACGCAGCCCCGCTGATTTCTTGGAAGAGTTTGCAAAGCAGAATCGCCTGTGGCCATAAGCCCCCCGCGCGCAGTAATGGTCGGCTTATGAAAGCAAAAATCATCCTGATCCTTGGTGTCGTTTTTTTGTGTTCGTCGACCTTGGCCTTTTCAATTGTTTACACGTCCACGCTGGACTTCGAGCTCTACAAGAACGAGCGGTATCTGGGTAACAGCAAAGCCACAGAGCTCGCGAGCTTTATAGATGTCGGTCTCCGGGTGCTTGCGGCGCAGAGGCGCCTTTCAGGAGACCAACCGAGACGCGTCTTTCACACCAAACAGCATGGCTGTCTCACCGGCCGGCTCCGCATCCGTTCCGAGCGTCCCAATGATGGAGATCGCGTCACCTTCGCGGGCCTATTTGACGGGCAACGCCAGGAATATGATGTGCTTGTCCGATTCTCCAATGGTCTTGGAGTTTCTCGGCGTGATTCTCTTCCTGATGTTCGCGGCGTGGCCATCAAAGTATTCGATGTCGAAAATAGAGAGACCAAACGCCACCAAACAGTGGATTTGCTGATGACCAACTCGCCAATCCCCGCCGGTCGCGACTTGCTCGAATTTGCGGATTTTATGGACAGTGTCAGTCAGTTCGGTCCCACTCTCGGGCTCAAGATCTTTTCCCTTTCTCACAAGCAAGCTGCGGAGGGTCTGGTGCAGGCGACGGGTCTGTTACCCTACAAAGTCCGAAGTCTCGCCACAATCCGCTATTGGGGTGGACATCCCTATCTTATGGGCCCCGAACGCGCGATGAAATTCAGTCTCATTCCTACGGAGACGACCGAGAAATCTGTCGTCATGTTGAAGCTTATGGGAGAAAACTTTCTGCGCAAGGACCTATTGGACCGAACGCGGAGCGGTCAATTGATTTACACGTTTGCCGTACAAATGGAACGCTCACCTGAGATGACTCCGATTGAAAACAATCTTCGCGAGTGGCTGGAAACGGACAGCCCTTCCATCGCGGTAGCGGATTTGATCTTGGATCGGCAGGACTTCTCGCAAGCCGACCAGGATCAGGTTTGTGAAGATCTTCGCTTCACACCGGGACATTATATTCCCGACCACAGGCCGCTAAGCAACATGGGTCGGGGTCGGTTGTTCGCGTATGAAGCCAGTCAAATCGGACGGAGATCCCAAAGCGACGATCCTGGTCCGGAACTTGTTCATGAGCTCAGGTTAAGATCAAAAGTGCGGAGGGAGCCGGCCCATTCGACCCATTATTAACGCGTCATGGGCCGACGTTGAGTCCTGGTCCGAACTGATAGAACTGGCCCACATATCTGCGTAAAAATTTGGGTCGGGACTTGCTCTGCTCTACAGGAATGAAAGTCAAATGCCCGTATTGTACACCTAATGATGATGTGTCCGGCCCTCGACCGAAAGTCTATCGGGCCGGAAAGTTCAAACGCAAATCCGACTCTCGCGTGGTGCCCCGGTTCCGATGCACCGGATGCGGAAAGCACTTCTCGCACGCCACCGCACACCCGTATGTGCGTCAGAAGAAGCGACAACTCAACACACCTCTGATCAGGCTCTTGTGTTCTGGAGTATCGCTGAGACGGTGCGCAAAGATCCTCAATCTCTCCCGCACAACCGTAGTGCGCAAGGCCATCTTACTCGGAGAGCTGGCAATGGCGCAGCTGGCCGAGCACCATCTCTCAAAGCCTCAGGCGGAAGTGGTTGAGTTCGATGATATGGAAACATTCGAACACACCAAATGTAAGCCCCTCTCCATCACTTTAGCAGTCGAATCTCGGACACGGCGGATCTTGGGCTTTGAGGTCGCGCAGATGCCAGCCAAGGGTAAACTGGCCCCTATCTCTCGTAAGAAATACGGTCCAAGACCCGATCAACGCCAAGCCGGACGAGAGCGTCTGTTTGAGAAACTTAAGCCGCTGATCAAGGAGGATGCGCTCATCAAGTCGGATCAAAACCCTCACTACGGACCCGATGTCAAAAAGCACTTTCCAAAAGCCACACATGAAGTGCACAAGGGGCAAAGAGGATCGATTGTCGGACAGGGGGAGCTTAAGAAGATCCGTTTTGATCCCTTATTCAGCCTGAATCACACGTGCGCGATGTTTCGCGCTAATGTGAATCGATTGATACGAAAAACATGGTGCACAACCAAACTCCCGGAAAGATTGGCCGGCCATCTTGCTATGTACGCATTATTCCACAATCTTTACCTGATCGGAGCGCAATGAATGCACACGCAAGTGGGCCAGTTCTAATCCTTCTGAAGGCATGCGTAACCGATCTTCAAGCCCTGGCGAAGAAAGATGCTTTCAAACTGAGTCACGAAGTTGGTGGTTGCGAATTCGGAGGCATGCAAGTCCGGCGTGTGACCAAGGATCCGATAGGGGCCACGCTGGAAACGATCCAAGGACCATTGGTAATAGTCTTGGCTATCGGTTTTGAAGACGATTTTCGAACCCGGTCGCTGAATCTTATGCAATCGGATCAAAAGCTCATCTTGAATCAGGCGGTGTTTGTGATTGCGCAGTTTCTCCCAGGGATCAGGAAAAAATATGAACACGTCATTAAGTTCGCCGGGCCCGAAGAGCTCATGAACCAGAAGTGCGTTATAGCGCGCGACGCGTGCATTGTGATATCCGGCCCGGATCACACGACGGATGGATTGAATCAAAGGTTTGTACTTAAGTTCGACTCCCACCAGAAGGCGCGTGGAATGGTGAATCGCGCGGTGAACGAAATGCGTTCCATTCCCGGTGCCAATCTCAAGGTCCAGAGGCGTTTGCTCTTCCGCCCCAAACGCCACACGGCGCCACTGGCCTCGCAGCTCCGGCGCCCTCTCCTCGTCATAGCTCCAGGGAGCGAACTCACCTTGCAAGGCTCGAATGTATTCATTAGGAACAGGAATGCTGCGGGTCTTAGAAACCCTGAGTTGACCGCTTCTCGACATAGGATGTGTACGGACTTACCATAGGTCGTTCGCGGATTCCAGCTCGGGATTTGCGAAGAAGAATTCAAATATGGTACCGCTAACCAGCCTCTGCCTGGTTGACGTTGCGGAGTCTTGAGCGGGCGCCGAACGCGGCTCCTTGTCGCGGGGCACGCCCCTCAACTGTGCACGTGAACCGTTCGCGGCTGTCCCAGGAAAGTGGAGCCTGCGCCCGTTCGTTGGCAATCGGCAACTGACCGCTTCTCGACATCGGATGAGCATCGACTTATCATACTCTCGTTGTTGCCAGCGGATCCCAGCCACGGATCACCAAGGAGATCTTATGCTTTTGAAAATGCGCCTCTTCATCACCTTTGTTCTTCCCGTTCTATCGCTTCACGTTCCGGCCCGAGCCATCCCCGTCCAAGGGCATAAGATCCTGATCTCCGCGCCCAACGCCTATGCCGTCGAGGTTGGTCGCAAAATTGCCTCCAAAGGGGGCAACGTGGTGGATGTCGCCGTGGCCGTTGGCCTGAGCTTGGCCGTTACCGCACCTTATTACGCAGCCCTTGGTGGCGGGGGATTCGCCCTAGTGAAAATGGACGGCGAAGTGGAGGCCTTGGATTTCCGTGAAATGGCTCCGAAAGCGACCTCTCCCTCTTACTATCTCAAACTGCCGAAGGACGCTTCTATCACGGGCGGTCACGCCGTCGGGGTTCCCGGTTTTCCGGCAGGCCTCTGGGCGCTACACAAGAAGTACGGCAAACTGAAGTGGAGTCAGCTATTCACCGAACCCATCGCTATGGCCGCCAAGGGATTTGCTGTATCGGGGGAATGGGTGCAAAAAACCACTCAAGAAGCCAAGCGATTCAATACCGCAGGAAAAGAGACATTTCTAAAAGATGGAGCCGGCCCTTATCGTCCCGGCGAAATTCTACGCCAAAAGGGACTGCACAAGGCCTTGCTGGAGCTGCGCTCTCAAAACATCAAAGGCTTTTATCAAGGGCGGGTCGCGGAGGATATTGTGAACGCGGTTCAAGGGGCCGGCGGAAAAATGGCGCTTGAAGACTTGAACGCGTACAAAGTGCGCTGGCTGAAACCTCTCACCACACGATATGAGGGGCACACCATTTACTTGATGCCTCCTCCAAGCTCAGGGGGCGTCGTAATTCTTTCCGCTCTTGATCTGATTGAGAAAATCAAACTCAAGGAAGTGCCCGCTTTTTCTGTGGATGAACTTCATCTGCTGGCAGAGGTTGAGGCCCGGGCTTTCCGCGGGCGGGAGTTGCTCGGTGATCCCGACTTCCATGACAATCCCGTGCGGTTTCTAACCTCGGCCTCATATCTCGAGGATTTACAGCGGACGATTCACCGCAAGAAAACGGTGGCTCTTAAGCCACTCGATCCAAAAACCATCGCCACGGAAAGTACGGAGACCACGCACTACTCCATACTGGATGACCAGGGCCACGCCGTCGCGCTCACCGTCACCCTCAATGGTTCTTATGGATCCGGGGTTGTAACCCCACGCTATGGAATTGCGCTTAACAATGAAATGGACGATTTCACCACGCGTCCTGGGGAGGCCAACATGTACGGCCTTGTTCAGGGCGAAGGCAACGAAGTCGAGCCGGGCAAACGCCCCCTCAGTAGCATGAGCCCCACACTTGTGGAAAGAGACGGCAAGATGGTGATGACCTTAGGCGCCCCCGGCGGACCGAGAATCATCACCAGTGTGATGCAAACATTGTACCGAATACTGGGACGAGGTACGGATATCGATGTAGCCATCCAGGCGCCCCGCGTGCACCACCAGTTTCAACCCCAAATTCTCTTCGTGGACCGAGAGCGATTTTCACCCGAAACTCTCCAGGGTTTGAAGTCCCGGGGACACACGATTAGGGAAGGTTGGATGGGAAAGGTGTACGTCGTGCGCTTGCGTCCGGACGGTATTCTTGAGGCTGCCTTCGATTCCCGGGGCGAAGGCGCGGCGGGAGGAATTTAGAACCGATCCCGCGCCAGATCGGAAAACAAAGCGGCGACATCACGGAAGCTGGCAGCCATAGCGTTCTCCCGCGCGTGCGGACCACATTGAGCCAGCTCGGGTCCGGACTCGAGAGACAAGGATCGCCCGCCTCGACTCAATACCATGGAGTGAATCTTTCCATCAGAACCGAAGCCGAGTCGCAGGCGGAAGATTTGCGATTCCCACCCCCCCTCATGCACGGCCGAACTGCGCCGGGGACTAGCGGACGCTCGTCGGCAAAACGGCACGGTTTTAAACGTTAGAATCGGAAACTTTCGCACTCCATCTTCGCCGGCGCTGAGTTGAAGGCTCCAAACCAACTCGTCGTCGCTGTCGAAGCCTTGATGCCACTGCCGAATCAATTCACGCGCCGCCTCGCGCAGCGGTTGAGCCAAAGCGGATTCCGCATCACGCTCCTGACAAGGACGCGCAGGCGCGGGAAAACCAGGCAACTCCAAACATTGGATTCGCTCCGCCATGGCATAATCACGAGCGAAGATCTCGGGAGGATCATAGAATAGAGAATGGATTTTATTTATCCATTCGCGCGCCTCCTGGCCTTCCGCCGATCCGAACGGCCACACCGTATTGACAATCGCCTGAATCTGGTGGGGATTCGAACCCGCGAACACGGGAGCTCCAGAGTGACCCTGACGCACTTTGCATTCGAATAGTCCCAGGCCAGCGGCTTCATCCTTCACCCCACCCCCGTAAATCGGCATCGACTGCATCGTCCCGCATTGAAGCTTATCAATGATAAAGGAGGTGAACTCCCGGCCAGGGGCATTGATCACGAAGGCGGACATGACTCTCATATCCGCGGGAATCTCGCGCGCGATCTTTAACGGCGCGATCCCTTCAACGGGTCTGGTCAAATCATAGATTGCCAGATCGCGATTCGGCCCGCTGCGAAGACCTCGACGGCTCTCCAACTTCGGACCCACAGGGTAAATCACTGTTTGAGGCACCTGATGTTCCCTCGCAACAGCGACGGTGTCGCCCACGTTCGAAGACGTATTCAAGAAGAAATAGGCCCCATCATACTCCAACAGATCCTCACCACAATGGTCGTTCGTCAGGATTTGATTTCGGGCAATAAGGGACGCCGTGCAACGCGAAGCCTCATAGCCCGAGGCCATTTCATCCACGAACACCAGCAGGCCCACTCCCTCCGGGCAATCTCCGGAAGGACAGTTTAGACGGACGTCCGTCGGTCTCCATGCGGGCGGAAGTTTTGTTATCGTCTCCCGACTTGCAAGGTCCGGCCCGCATCCCAGCAGTCCCCCCATGATGACGGAGAATACTAGGGCCACAATCAGGCCTTTTAAAAATAGATTCACGATTTCGGACTCCCCCTCTCAAAATCAGTGGAACTGTATAGAAAATCGAAGTCGGACTTCAACTGCTAAATGAAGATACATTAACGAAAACTAAAAAAGTTGAAAACGGAAGGAAACTTTACTTGAGCGTACTATAATCAAAAATTTCCACGCGGTTACGACCCCGTTCTTTGGCCCGATACAGAGCGCGATCCGCGTACCGCACAAGCGACCGGGCATCGATCTCGATCTCGTTGGGGTTGGCGATGGCGAGTCCAATACTTACGGTGAGGCGGACGCTGTGGATTTCATTTTGGAAAGTCGTGGCTTCGATGCGTTTGCGCAGGCGATCAGCAAATGTGGAGGCGCCCTCGAGTATGATTTCGGTCAGCACCACCAGGAACTCATCACCTCCGTAGCGCGCGGCAAAATCCACCTTGCGGATATTCTCACGTATCAGTTGTCCAACCTGCGACAGCACGTGACTTCCAAAAAGATGGTCATTGCTGTCGTTCACTTTTTTAAAACGATCCAGGTCCATCATCAGCACGCACACCGAACGGTTGTGCCGGCGGGCGCGATCGAGTTCGAAATCCAGCTTCTTATACAACGACCGCATATTGAACAACCCCGTAAGGTCATCAATATCTACGAGCTCCTGTAAACGATCGTTGGCGCGCTTCAGGCTGTCGTTCAGGTCCTTGATACGCAACTGGGTGCGCACGCGCGCCAGCAGCTCGAGCACTTCAAAGGGTTTGCAAATATAATCGTCGCCGCCCGCATCCAGGCCGCGGATCACATCCTCAGTCCCGGAATTGGCGGACACAAAGATCACCGACACATATTCATCACGATCGCGCATGCGCGCCAGGGTTTCTAGCCCGTTCAGACCCGGCATATTCATGTCCAGCAGAATCAAATGCGGCCGCCACTCCGTCATTCTTTTCAGCGCCACCTGGCCGGATTCCGCCTGCTCGACCTGGTAGCCCTCGAAGCCGAGGGCTTTGGCGACAAGACGGCGCTGAGTCTCGTCATCATCGACGATCAAAATGCGGCGTTTTTTATTCTCAATCGGGCTTCCCACGTGCACGCTTTAATCCTTATGTCCTTCCAACATTAGAATAAACGCGAGCACTTTTGCCAAGGTCTTGAGGGACTCAAACCGGCCCGAGGCCCCGGAATGCCCGGCCTCAAGTTCAGTGTAGAACAAGAGCAAATTGGGGTCCGTTTTCATTTCTCGTAGCTTCGCGACCCACTTGGCCGGCTCCCAGTACTGGACCTGGGAGTCGTGGTAACCCGTTGTCACCATCACATGAGGATAGTTTTTAGCCTCAATATTGTCGTAGGGGGAATACTTTCGCATCCACATATACGGCTCAGGAAGGCGCGGATCGCCCCACTCATTGTATTCCCCCGTCGTCAGGGGAAGGGATTCATCCAGCATCGTGGTGAGCACGTCCACAAACGGCACCATCGCGATCACACTTTTGAATAGATCCGGGCGCAGATTCATCACCGCCCCAACCAACAGACCGCCAGCGCTTCCACCCATGATATGGAGATGGTCACGGCTCGTGTAGCCCTCTTGGATCAAAGTCTCGCCACAGGCGATAAAATCCGTGAAGGTGTTCATCTTATGCTGAAGGCGTCCCTTTTCATACCATTCCCTGCCCATTTCCGATCCCCCGCGGACATGCGCCTGCGCGAACACAAAGCCGCGGTCCACCAGACTGAACATGGAACTCCAAAATCGAACATCCGTGCTGAGCCCGTACGATCCGTAGCCATAAAGGAGCAACGGCGCCGGCCCGCTGGGCCTTGTGTCCTTGCGTAAGAGAACCGAGATGGGAATCCGCGCACCATCGGCGGCCGTGGCCCAAATTCTTCGGGTTTCATACAGACCCATATTGTAACCCGGAACCTCACGCACCTTGCGCAGAGTCCGCTCGCCGGTTCGGAAATCCTCGTCAAAAACGGCGGGTGGATGGGCTAAGGACTCGTAATCAAAGCGAAGAAAGGGGCTGTGAAAATCAGGAAGGGAACGCGCGCTCACCTCGTAGGCGGGATCTGGAAACTTCAGCATCCGGCTGACGCCCGTCTCGCGCGCCAGAACTCGGATCTGCGGCAACCCGTTTTCTCGCTCACTCACCACCAAATACGACCTGTAGGCGTCCAATCCCTCACGGAAGATCTTTGGATCGTGAGCCACGACCTCTTTCCATTCGCGTTTATCGCGCACCGAGTGAGGCGCCTCCATCACCCGGAAATTGATCGCATCCCAGTTAGTCAAAATAAACAGACGGTCGCCTCCATCAACCAAGTGGTACTCGTGACCCATTTCCCGCGGCCAAAACACCTCCCATAGTCCCCGCGGTTGCGTGCCGGGCAGGAGACGGTATTCCACCGCATCGCGCTTGTAACTGCTCAAAAACAGCCACTCGTGGGTCTTGGATGCCTCCACCCCCACATTGAAAGTGGTGTCCTTCTCTTCATAGACGAGTTCGTGATGATCTGACCCCAGTTCATAGCGAAAAACTTGATACGCGCGCAGGGTCTCAGGATCCTGGCGCACATAAAACAGAGTCCTGCTGTCCGCGGCCCAGACAAAATTTGAAGTGATTCCGGTGATCTTGTCAGGCAAAAGCTCACCCGTCTCCAAGTCCTTGAAACACAAGTTGTAAATTCGCCGTCCGACCGTGTCCACCGCATAGCCCAACAGCCGCTGATCCGGGGAGACATGGGCCCCACCGACCTGGAAATACGCGTGTCCCGCGGCCGCCGCATTCTGATCCAAAATCGTGTCCTCCGGCGCTTCGAGCGAACCTTTTTTGCGGCAGTTGATGGGATACTCCTGACCGGCCTGGTAGCGGGTGTAATAGTGGTAGCCGGAATCAGATACCGGGACGGACACGTCCTCCTCTTTGATTCGCCCACGCATTTCCCAGTACAGCTTTTTCTCCAGATCTGCGACCGGCGCCAGCGCCTCCTGCACACGCACGTTCTCCTGCTTCAGGTATTCCATGACCGGTCCCGAATCCCGCTCACGCATCCAGAAATAATCATCGAGGCGCACGTCACCGTGGATTTCCATCCGATGCGGAATCTTCTTCGCGGGTTTGAACATGAGCTGATCCTTTCCGTTGGTTTCCCTAATGTCGAACGAGTGATCAAAGAGCGCGCGCAAGACTTAGTCATTTGTTGACTCCCAGCATCGACTCCACTAATTCCTTTTCCCCATGGCTTATCCACATAATGAGATTGATCAAAAATGGCAGCAGGCCTGGGAGACGTCCGCCTGTTTCCGAGCCGTCGAGGATCCCACCAAGCCCAAGTACTACGCCTTGGACATGTTTCCTTACCCGTCGGGCGCCGGGTTGCATGTGGGTCACCTGGTTTCCTACACCCCGACAGATATCATCTCCCGCTACAAGCGGGCCCGCGGGTTCTCCGTATTGCATCCCATGGGCTACGATGCGTTTGGATTGCCAGCCGAACAGTATGCGATCCAGACGGGAATCCATCCGGCCGAAACTACCCGCCAAGCCATTGCGAACTTCCGTCGGCAATTAAAATCTTTTGGTTTCAGCTTTGATTGGGAGCGCGAGATCTCCACTTGTGATCCCGACTATTACAGGTGGACCCAGTTCATATTCCTAAAGCTTTACGAAAAGGGGCTGGCGTACCAAAAAGAAGTTCCCGTGAATTGGTGCCCCGCTCTGCGCACCGTGCTGGCCAACGAAGAGGTGGTCGACGGTAAAAGTGAGCGCGGCGGCCATGCGGTCGTCCGCGTGCCCATGAAGCAGTGGATGTTGAAGATCACGGACTATGCCGAGCGCTTGCTCGAGGGCCTGGACCGTATTGACTGGCCCGAACGCACGAAAGAGGGCCAGAGAAATTGGATCGGCAAGAGCGAGGGCGCACGCATCGAATTCCCGGTGGCGGGGTCCGCGGCCAAGATCGAAGTCTTCACCACACGGCCGGACACGCTGTTTGGAGCCACATTTATGGTGCTCGCGCCCGAACACACTTTGGTCAAAATCCTCACAACCTCAGCTCAGCGCGAGGATGTGGACGCCTACGTGGCGGAGACCGCGCATAAGAGCGAGCTCGACCGCAAAGCCTCCACCGGAAAGACCGGAGCGTTCACCGGTGCCTATGCCCTCAACCCTCTTTTGGACCCCAATAACCCGGCGGCTCGGATTCCCATTTGGATCGCCGACTATGTCCTAATGGACTATGGGACAGGCGCCATTATGGCGGTTCCGGGACATGACACGCGGGACTTCGAATTCGCCACCAAATTCAGCTTGCCGATTAAGCGCGTACTGGCGAGTGAGCAGGATCTTCCCTTTGAAGGCGACGGCCAGCTTGTAAATTCCGAATTTCTCAATGGGCTCTCCAAGTGGGAAGCCATTCGAAAGATGATCACGGTTCTGGAGGAAAAGGGGCTGGGTCGCGGCCAAGTCCAATTTAAATTGCGCGACTGGCTGTTTTCACGCCAGCGCTACTGGGGTGAACCCTTCCCGATTGTGCACCTGCCGTCAGGAACAAAAGGGGTACCCGCCGATGAACTGCCGGTGATTCTCCCGCCCGTGGCCGACTATGAGCCCACGGAAAAAGGCGAGCCGCCTCTAGCCCGGGTTAAGGAGTTCGTAGACTATACCGATCCTGTGACCGGTGAGAAGGGACGTCGCGAAACGGATACCATGCCAGGCTCCGCGGGGTCCTCGTGGTACTTTTTGCGCTACACAGACCCGCGCAATCCGCACGCGTTTTGCGATTTTGCGAAACAGAAGTACTGGATGCCGGTGGATCTTTATGTGGGCGGCCCGGAGCACACAGTGGGCCATTTGCTTTATGCCCGCTTCTGGCAAAAGGTTCTCTTTGATGCCGGACTTGTGAGCCATGATGAACCGATTCAAAAGCTGGCCCATCAGGGCGTCGTTACGGGTGCGGACGGCCACCGGATGTCCAAATCGCGCGGCAATGTCGTCAATCCGGATGAAGTTCGTGAGCAATACGGGGCCGACGCCACACGCATGTACATTTGTTTCCTTGGGCCGTTCGATAAGGATAAACCCTGGGCCACCAATGGGATCGAAGGCGTGCACCGCTTCCTCGATCGGGTGTGGCGCCTGATTGTCACTGAGGAGGCCGGCGGCAACGCGGAGCCTCAGGCGGAAGCCGAGATAACGGCGGCGGCGCCCGTGCCGGAGAGCCTCAACAGACTCCTGCATAAAACAATTAAAAAGGTGGGCGAGGACATTGAAAGCCTCGGCTTCAACACGGCCGTCAGTGCGATGATGATTCTTGTGAATGAAATTTACAGCCAGAATGTGCGTCCTCGCGCCGTATTGAAAACTCTGGTGCAATTGCTAGCTCCCTTCGCCCCGCATCTGGCGGAGGAGCTCTGGTCTCGCCTGGGTGAGAGCGGTCTTGTATCGCTGGCACCATGGCCCAGCTTCAATCCCGACCTGGTTCGAGACGAGGTCGTGACCATGGCGGTGCAAGTGAACGGGAAAACCCGCGGTACGGTGGAGGTGGATGTGAATGCCAGCGAGGAGGACGCGCTGAATCTCGCGCGCACTCTTAACGCGGTGAAAAACGCGGTCGATGGAAAAAACATTGCAAAAGTGATCTACAAGCCCGGTAAGATTCTGAACATTATCGTGAAGTGAGGAGGGGAATAAAAACTGATGAGCGACTGGAACATCCGCAGGTCCGCGGAACTCTACGGGATCAATTATTGGGGCGCCAATTTCTTTAGAATCAATGATGAAGGCCATGTGGAGGTGAAGCCCGCTGGAGCCAGTGGACCCGGCCTGGACCTTTATCATCTGGTTCAGGATCTGCAGGAACGTGGCATCCGCTTACCCATCCTCCTCCGCTTTCCGGATATTATTAAGGCTCGCATCGAATTGCTGGCCGGATGCTTCGCGCGCGCGATTGAAGAAGCCAAATACGGCGGCACCTATCGCGGCGTCTATCCGATCAAGGTCAACCAGCAGAAGCATCTGGTGGAGGAGATCCTTGAATTCGGTCAATTCCACCGCTTCGGCCTTGAGGCCGGCAGTAAACCCGAACTCTTGATCTCACTCGCGCAAATGGATACGCCCAACGCGCTGATCATCTGCAATGGCTTTAAAGATCAAGAGTACATCGAGATGGCTCTGATTTCTCAGCGCCTCGGACGTCATACGTTTATTGTCGTGGATCGATTCAGCGAGCTGCCGATGATTATCGCGGCTTCAAAACGCCTCAACATCCGCCCCAATATCGGTTTTCGCGCCAAACTCAACACGCCCAGCGCGGGCCGTTGGGCGGAGACCTCGGGCGCGAAATCCAAATTTGGCCTGATGCCATCGGAGATCGTGCGCGGCGTGGAGATGTTGCGCGCGGAAAACATGTTGGATTGCCTTCAATTGATTCACTTCCATATCGGCTCACAAATTCCCTCGATTCAGTCGATCAAAGCCGCGATCAAGGAAGGGGCCCGGTTCTTTACCGAAATCTACGCCATGGGCGCCAATCTCAAGTTTATTGATGTGGGCGGCGGTCTGGGCGTGGATTATGATGGATCCGGGCGCTCCGACAGTTCGACCAACTACAGTGAGCAGGAATACGCGAATGATATCGTGGCGATTCTGCAGTCGATCTGCGACGAGAAGAAAGTTCCCCATCCCGATATCATTTCGGAATCGGGGCGCGCGCTCGTGGCGCATTCCACAGCGTTGGTGTTTGATGTTCTCGGGCACACTGAGGTGGCGCTGAATGAGTTTTCCCTCACCAACCCTGATAAAGAATCGCGCTTGGTGCAGGATCTTTTCGATATCTATAAGTCGTTAAATAAAGACAATGTAAATGAGTACTATAATGATCTGGTGGAGAAAAAACGCGACACACTCCAACTCTTCACCTACGGCGTCCTCAGCCTCCAGCAGCGCGCGAAAGCGGAGGACCTGTTTCGTGCGATCGCCACAAAGATCGTGAATATTGCACGGGACAATGCGGAAATGGAAGATATTCGCTACGCCCTGGAGCAAGAGTTATCGGAAACATACTTCTGCAACTTTTCCGTGTTTCAATCGCTTCCGGATTCCTGGGCATTGGATCAACTCTTCCCCATTTTACCGATTCATCGCCTGAAAGAGAGGCCGGATCGGCGCGCGGTTCTGGTGGATCTCACCTGCGATTCGGACGGACACATCTCCAGCTTTATCGATGTGGAAACGGGCGGAGAGCAGAAGTATCTGGAAGTGCACGCGCTTGAGCCCGGGAATCCCTACTATCTCGCGGTGTTTCTCACCGGCGCGTACCAGGAGATCCTGGGCGATTTGCACAACCTCTTCGGCGATACCGATGCCGTGCATGTTTCACTCACCGAGAACGGCTACCAGATTGACCATGTGGTCGAGGGCGATGACGTGAAGGAGGTGCTCCAGTACGTGGAGTATCACCGCGCGGACTTGCTCGAACGCGTGCGCAAAGCCACGGAGAGCAGCATTCTTAAGGGAACGATCTCCCGCTCAGAGGCCCGGCTCCTGCTGGAACATTATGAGCGCGGACTTTCGAGTTACACATATTTGACGGAGGAATCGGCGACGCTGCCGTTTTATCCACTGAAAAAGGAGTCAGCTAATGGCGCAAACGGAATTGGGACCGATCAGCCGGTTCATCACCAGAAACTACCGTCATTTCAACGCGGCAACACTTAAGGACGCCGCCGACGCCTACCGCGAACATCTCGATAAGGGCGGACGCATGATGATCACCTTGGCCGGGGCGATGAGCTCGGCCGAGCTTGGCTTGTCGCTGGCTGAAATGATCCGGCAGAACAAGGTCCATGCGATTTCGTGCACGGGCGCCAATCTTGAAGAAGATGTGTTCAATCTGGTCGCACACGAGGACTACGTGCGGGTTCCCAACTGGCGCGAACTCACTCCAGACCAGGAAATGGAACTGCTCGACCGGCATCTCAATCGGGTGACGGACACCTGTATTCCTGAGGAACAGGCCATCCGCCGGATTGAAAAGTATATTCTTGCACGCTGGGAGCACGCGTCCAAAACCGGAGAGCGCTACTTCCCTCATGAGTACTTCTACCAGATCCTGCGCGAGGGCTCGCTCAAGCCGCACTACCAGATTGACCCGAAGGACTCCTGGCTGCTTGCGGCCGCCGAAAAGAACCTCCCCATCTTTGTTCCCGGCTGGGAGGATTCGACCTTGGGCAATATCTTTGCGGGACGTATGATGCAGGGAAAAATTGACCGCCAGTGCATGAAGATCGGACCCGAGTACATGGTCGAACTCGCCAATTGGTATATGAAGAGCGAATGTCCGCAGGGAATTGGCTTCTTCCAGATTGGCGGCGGTATCGCGGGAGACTTCCCGATCTGTGTCGTGCCCATGCTCGAACAGGACATGGAGCGCGACACTCCGAAGTGGTCGTACTTCTGCCAGATCAGCGACTCCACCACCTCCTACGGTTCTTATTCCGGCGCCGTTCCCAACGAAAAGATCACGTGGGGTAAGCTCGACAAGTCCTCCAAACGCTATATCGTGGAGTCGGACGCGTCCATTGTCGCGCCCCTGATGTTCGCTTACATTCTGGGTTGGTGATTCGGAATTACCAACCCGGACGATATCCCGGATGATATCCAATTCCGGGCTGCGGGGCTTCGGGCTGGCGATATCCCCGCCGCAGGAACTCGGGCTTCAAAAGCCACTGGTTGTAGTAACGATTGTAATAATACGGGTAGGCAGGATCGGACGGATCGATCGTGCCGGACGAACCGCCATAACCAGGCTGAGCCGGCGTTTGTTGCATCGGGCGCTGGTGCGGATCAGGTGCCGGATGCCTATAACCAAGGTGATGCCCGCCAGACTCGGGCCAAAGGCGCACAGGATCTCCAACACCTTCACCTGCTTGAGATCGACCGGGATCTTGGTTGCGGTCCATCATGCGCGGTGGTCGCGTGGAACTCCGATATGGCGGCTCCTCCCGCTCCGATCCCTCTCCCCCGCTTTCCATTTCATCATCATCGATCCGTGCGTTTGGCGGGCGGCTCCTTCGTCGCTCCTGAGAGGGTTTCGGCCGCGATTCGGGCTCAATGACCTCGGGCTCAGGGCGCGGCTTTTTCTTGGAAATCCAACCCAACTCGACGGCATCTAAAAAACCGGATACGACTCTTTCCTTTTCGGGGCGGGTCTCGAACCAGGTGACCATAGCTCGAATGGCCTCACTTCTCGCGCCCTGAAACTCCTCTTCCGCCAGGTGCTCCCAAGCCTTTGTGAGATTCGCGATATCCAGATTGAGGCTTCGCACAGGGCCTGTGATCCGAACCTTCTTGTTTATTGGCGTAAAGACACCTTGCGGACGCTCGAGAACGATCACCTCATAGGTGTCACTCTCGGACTCGCTCAGCGCCAGAATCACAAACGCTTGAGCATAAACGTGAATGTAAGCATTCACACCCTCTGCGTTAATCTGGACCGTGTCGCCGGTGTTCGAGCCTCTCAGCTCAACCGCCTTTTTATCTTTTTCCAGCTTCAGGACGATCGCCCCTTCACGCCAGTCAAATGATGAGAACAAAATCTCCGCGGACGCGGCATATGAAAACACGATCAAACCCGCAAGAAGCCATTTGTGCATAGACGCTCATCCTCCAGACTATGAATTTTCCACCCGGTCTGTATACGAAATGATCATCTCTCTTTGCCTTCAAGCGCATTCACAATGACCCAGGGGAGTTACCCTGCTTCTTGGCAAGAACTATTCCAGACGAACGCTCAACTTCGTGCGGCCATAGCCGCACGCCGTGATGCATTACAGATTTTCGCACCCCTGTGTTTTTCACGTGCTTTATAAACGTAATCTTTCCAGAGACCACATCGTCTATTGAGCTCGCGGGCCCGCCTCGATTACTCCACCAGTAATTGAATTCACTCTATCAGGAGGACAAATGAAAGCTCTTGCACTGACGGCCTTCGCTCTTGTGGCAAGTCAAAGTTTCGCCGCATCCCGTGTCTTGGTCGACTTCTCGGAGCCACCCCGCGCGATCAACTATCAGCTGACCGCCACTCAGGAAAAACAGATTCTCGACTCTATGTTTGCCCAACACGTCGGTAACCTGGAGGAGTGCCAGGATGCTGAGGCCGGCGTTCACTACGCTACGATCACCTACGCCGTGCGCGGAAAGTTCACGTCGGCTCCTGGAAAGCAAATCGTGGCGGCCGTTCGCTCCCAAGACTGTTCGAGCGGTCGTGCAGGTACGCAGGGCCACTTGGTGTTGGTGGAAGAAGGTCAAGTGACAGCCACAGCATCCGCTCAGGGCAACGGAATCCAGCTTGTTTATGACGAGGACGGCGACGGGTTGCAAGAGGTTGTCGCGACCGACGGAGGCACCTGGCAGGGATACACCATCGTTACGGCCGGCTCTTACACGTTTAAAAACTCCGTCATACGCGCCACAGGTTTGATCGACGGGCCCGGAGCACGGGACAATTGCGGTTCTCTGGAAGACAATAAAGAAGAAATCGTGGCTGTGTTCTTCAAACGCACGGAACGGCCCATGACGGTCACGCAAAAAAATTACGTTAAGCCCTGCGGAGCCGCGAACTCGGCCTTTAAATTCCATTCGAACGGCCCGCTGGAAGGCATCTGACTTTCGAGAGATTTTTAGAGGTTCTTAGTTAAGACGAGCCCGCCGCTTGCGGTGCGGCTCGTCTTATGTGGCTCGTCTTGAGCGACGACGATCGGCGGCAACGTCTGTCGAACTATTTTACATCCCAGCAATTACAGTCCCGCTGAACTTTATAGGTTAAGATTTGTTCGAGCTTCTCGCTGGCACTTTTCCTGCTAACTACCAATGACTCGACGAAAAATTTGAGGAAAAGGAGCAAATGATGCAAATGATGATGATGCTGGCACTGCTATTCAATCTTGTGGTTTTTGGATCTTCCTTTGAGGCATCGGCAACTCCCTCATTCAATGGCACCTACATTTGTGCTCTTGGCCCTGCAGATAACCAGATTCCCAGTGCGATGGACCCAAAGGAAGTGGCGTCCTCGCTGGCCATTCTCTATATAGAAAGCAATGACAAAGGAGTATCCGGACGCTTAGCCAACTCTTCGATTGAACTGGATATAGTCTTAGGGTGCGTGAATCTTAAAGGTCAGAAGCTAACCGACAAACAAATGCAAGACTATAATAAGATTCAAGGAGTTACCGTCAACTCCTCTTGCTCCGATAAGCAGATTTCGGAGGAGTTCGTCACGGCCGATGGAAAATCTGTCGGTGGACTCTCTGTGGAGAAGGTCTCTTCTCGAAAAATAAATGTGAATTACAGATTCCCAAATCCATTTGGTTCGGTCGTGAACCAGGAAGTCGTTAGCTTTCCATTTCGTTGTCAAATTAAGGAAATTTAGCGCGGGCTAATCCTACACCACGGTCTTACGTGGATCGTAGGCTTCACGGATCCCCTCGCCCACAAAGGTGAGGGCGGTCAGCGAGAGAATCATGGCCAAAGACGGGTACACAGCCAGCCACCACGCGAGCGTAAAGTAATTCTGTGCCTGCTGAAGCAACTCACCCCAACTCGGAGTCGGCGGCTGAAGTCCAAGACCCAGATAATCCAAGATTGCCAATGTGTAAATGTTAGCGGCGATCTCCGTGGGCGAGAAGGTGATCAGGGGACTCAATCCGTTCGGCAAAATGTGGCGGAACACAATCCGGCCCGTGCTCACGCCCTGGGCCTTGGCCGCTTCCACAAATTCGCGCTTGCGCAGCTTTAAAAATTCTGCGCGCATATAAGTGGAGATCCGCATCCAACCCAAGAAGGCGGAAAAGGCGACCAGCAGCCATAGCGACGCCCCCATTAACGCGATCAACGTCAAGAGCATCAGCAGATAAGGGAGCGAGTCGAACACCTCAACCACGCGCTGGCCAAACAGATCCACGCGTCCGCCCCAGTAGCCCATGACCGCGCCCGCGGCCGTGCCGGTGAAAAACGAAAAGAACCAAACGAGAATCGCGAAACCAAAGCTATAACGGAAGCCATAGATCAATCGTGACAACACATCCCGTCCGCGGTCATCCGTACCGAAAAGGTGCTGCTCGTTCGGACCCGCGGGGTAGGTCTCCAGAGAATCATCAGACTCAAACGGATCCCACCGCACCATGGGCCACACGGCCCAGTTGCCTCCACTCTTTAAATCGAGGCCGCGGTAATTCGTTACAAATCCTTCTTGCCCAAAGATCGTGGGGTAGTAGGTCTTGAGCACAGGAAAGTAAATCGTACCCTGATACCTCATCACTAACGGTTTGTTGTTGGCCCAGAACTCCGCCGTTGCGCTCAATGCAATCAAGAAAGTCAACACCCAGACTGAGGCCACGGCCCGCTTGATGCTCTTAAAGCGGCGCAGGCGTTTACGGGCAAGATCATTCCGGAGCCAACGTTCAATCATTGGAAGTCAATCCTCGGGTCGACCAGAACATACATGATGTCAGACACCAGGCGGCCCACCATGGACAGCACCGCCTGAATGAATATCAAGGCCATGATCACATTGTAATCGCGCGAAAGAATCGATCGATAACTCAGCAACCCCATGCCATCGATGTTAAAGACTTGCTCGATGATAATGGAGCCGGCGAAAAACACGGTCAAAAAGCTTCCTAAGCCCGTCAGGATCGGGATGAGCGCATTGCGAACGGCGTGCTTGTAAATCACCCGGCGCTCATCCAGACCCTTGGCGCGCGCCGTGCGCACATAATCCAGGCGCACCTCTTCCAGAAGCGAGTTCTTCATCAGAAACGTCAGCACGGTGAAGCCGTTGACCACGTAGCAGACCAAGGGAAGCACAAAGTGGTGGGCGCGATCCAGAATTTTACCCCAGGTATTAAGATCGAAATAGTTGTCCGAGTAAAGCTCTCCCAGAGGAAAGATATCAAGGAACTGACCGCCCGCGAGATAAACCCGCATCAGAATTCCCAGAATCAGCGGAGGCACGGAATACGCGACCATTAACGCCACACTGGTCCAAAGATCAAAATGCGAGCCGTCACGCACGGCTTTGCTGATCCCTAAAGGAATACTGATCAAATAGATCAAAACCAATGCCGCGAGCCCGAACTGTAGCGACACCGCGAGCTTGTCCACAATCACGTCAATGACAGGTCGTTGATACGAAAAGCTCTCGCCAAAATCCGCGGTGACGATGTTCTTAAGCCAAATGAGATATCGCATATGCAGAGGTTTATCGAAACCATACTGCTTCTTAAGCGCCTCCAGGACCTCATCCGAAACCCCCATGGAGTTCGTCGAGCCCGAACCGCCGCCGCCTGCGAACTTGATCTTCGAGAGGGCCTGCTCAACTGGACCCCCAGGGGCCAAATTGATCACCACGAAGCACACGACGGTGATCCCTAACAACGTAGGTAGCATCCAGAGCAGGCGTTGCAGCACGTATCTAAACATAGTTAACCTTCACACGAAGCGGGGTCCAGCCGTCTGCTGAACCCTGCAACTGCAACTCAACTACTTCAGCATAAACCAATGAGGATAGCTGAAGTCATAGGTGTACGTGGGTTTATCGTATCCGATACGACTGTTCACTAAGAAAAGATCATACTTGGGATTGAAGAGAAAAGTATAAGGCGCGTCTTCCGCAATCAGCTTGACAGCTTTCTGCCAAAGCTCACCGCGCTTCTTCTCGTCCATTTCCTCTCGAGCTTTGTCGATATACTCGTCCACCTTCTTGTTGGAATAGGAAACAAAATTGGAACCGCCCGCACGCGCACTATCCGTATGCCAAATTTGTTTTAGATCCTGTTCCACACTCCCCATAGCCCAGGCCATGGTTACTGCGTCGAACTTTTGCTCATCTAACAATTTTGAGAAGGTATTCCACTCGATCAGCTTGATATCCATATGGATACCGGCTTTTTTCAAATCTTCCTTGTACATTGTGAAATATTTCTCGACATCTCGATTCGGAAGCAGCAATCCGAAACGGAAATCAACCCGTTTCCCGTCGATCGTGCGTTCCAAGATGCCGTCCTTGTCCTTATCCTCCCAACCCGCTTTTTTAAGGAGCTGTTTGGCCTTCTCAGGGCTAAATTCAATGGGTTTTACATCTGCAGGCATAAACTGGCTTTTATAATAAACGGGCCCGAGTGCCTCCACTGATTTGCCGAATAGATATTTATCCATCAACTTCTTACGGTCGAAGAGATGAGAGAGCGCGATACGGGTGTCACGGTCTTTGAAAATTGGATTCTTTTGATTCCAGCCGACAAAACCATAGCTCTTCGGACGCTTATTCTCGGCCTGGATCTTTTTAATTGTCGTACCAAAGGGCGCTCCCACGGCCTTTTTCTCGAAGCTCTCCGCTCGGATTGGCTCCATGTAATCGAGCTGGCCTTTCCTTACCATTTCAATTTCCAGATTCTCTTCTTTAATAAAACGGAAGTTCTGGCGCTCAAACTTCGCTACTGTTCGTAAACCGGGCTTGTCCTTTCCCCAGTAGTTCGGATTGCGAACGATTATGATGTTCTTGCCACGATTATACGCCTCAACTTTATAAGGACCTGAACCAAAGATCGGAGCCACTGGAAATTTGCGATTTGGATCCCCATAGATATGCTTGGGAAGAATCGGCGTGAACCCCTTTTCCCCTAAGACCTCCAGGTTCTTAAAATATTTCTTCTTCATTTTAATTTTGACTGTGTGAGGATCAACCACGGTGATGGATTCCACGTCCTCGTAATAAGGAATGCGATGGGCCGCCTTGTAAGCCGGATTGCGCACGGACTCGATGCTAAACTTCACATCTTCCGCCGTGACCGGCTTGCCATCGGAAAACTTGGCGCCCTTATCCAGGAAAAAGGTGTAGGTCAGGAAATCCTTGGAAACTTCATATCGCTCGGCCAACTCAGGTTCGATGTCATACGTGTCCGGATTCCGCCGCAGCAGACCCTCCACCACATTCTCGTAGACGTATCGAGAGTAGAGATCGGTGGCACTCATAGGATTAAAGTTTTCCGGTTCACTGCTAAGGTTGCGGTAGAACGTCCCCTTCACCGGCGCATCGGGTTTACCGAGTTCCACCACCTTCATCGGGGGAACGGCGGCGGTGGCCAGAGCTGCGTACGTGAGGGTCAACATGATTAACGAGGAGCGAATCATGAATGGCTTCTCCTGTGTTATGAATGTGTCCTGAGTGTAAGCAAAATCATTGCTTTTTCGCGCCTTCACTTTATACAAGTCGTTGAATTTATCAAGGTCTCATTTCCTGAGTCTTCAGGTGATGCACCTAAGGAGACACTCGCATGAGTCTTTTCAATCCAAGCGGTACCGCATCCTATACGGTCGGACTTTTTGGAATTCCAACAACGCGGGAGAAAGCCCGGGTGATTGTGATTCCCGTGCCGTGGGAAGTGACGACGTCTTATGGATCGGGAGCCGCACTTGGACCGCTCGCCGTGTGGAAGGCTTCATCACAAATCGATCTTTTTGATCTCGAACTCGGTAAGACCTACGAGCAAGGATATCATCTCCTCGAAATCCCCGAATGGTTGCAAGTGCTCAACGAGGATCTCAAGCCCAAGGCGCTTGGAATTCGTGAACACTTGGAAACGCACGCGGAGCTGACTCCGCGTCTTAAAGAGGTCCAAGCCGAAGTGAATGCGGGGTGCGCGCGCATGAGTGAGTGGGTGTATGAGCACGCGCGCCTGAGCCTGGCGCAGGGACAGATTCCCGCCGTTCTCGGCGGCGACCACTCCGCCCCTGAGGGAAACATGCGGGCGGTGTGCGAGGCGTACAAAGGTGAAATCGGAGTTCTTCATGTGGATGCGCATGCGGATTTGCGCGCGGCCTACCAGGGATTTGAACGCAGCCACGCCTCGATCATGTACAACGTGATGACTTCAGCCTGGAAACCTCGGCGGCTGGTGCAGGTTGCGATCCGAGATTTCTGCGCGGAGGAGTACCAGATGATTCGCGCCCGCGAGGATATTCACACTTTCTTTGATCTCCATCTTAAGCGCGATGGATTCGAAGGTCGTAGTTGGGGCGCTTTGTGCTCATCCATCGTCAGCGAACTCCCACAAAACGTTTATGTGAGCTTTGATATCGATGGTTTGAGTCCCGAATTCTGCCCTCACACCGGCACCCCCGTACCCGGCGGGCTCACGTTTGATCAAGCCACGTATCTCCTTCGCGCCGTTGTGGACGGCGGCCGCAGGATCGTGGGGTTTGATTTAAACGAGGTGGCGCCCGGTGAAGATGGTGGAGAATGGGATGGGAATGTGGGAGCGCGGCTTCTTTACAAGCTTTGTGGTTGGACGGCCGTTAGCTGGAATTCCAACGGCCGCGACCGCCCGCTCCAGGACTAGCGGGCGTACTTCTTGCCGATACTTTCGCGAATCTCCGCGCCCTCAATGCTCAGACGGGTCCAAGGAATGGCGAGAAGCCGATCGGGTTCGATCATTTCCTCTGTCTCTTCGCAGATTCCATAAAGGCCCTTTTCGATCCGGGAAAGTGCCGATTCGATTTCCATCAACTGTTTACGCAACCGTTCATGCATGCTCAGGAATTCACTTTCGGCCAGAGCGCGGAGGGTTTGATCGCCCTCATCCCCGCCTTTGGCGTCTTCACTGTTATAGAGGTCATTCCGTGACTCTCTAACGCGGTTCAGTATTTCCGCTTTAGCCGCCAGAAGTTTAGATTTGCACTTCTCTACCAGTTCACGTGGCAACGACATGTCTTACTCCCCTTAAGCATGTTTCCTCTTGTCTCCAGAACTGGCTGTTACCCGAGAAGGCAGTGCCAATTTGGAACTGAACTATTTACACATTAACCATGTGCTTTTTGCAAGAAATTTTCTTAAACCATCTTACAGTCGTGATGCCATGCGGCTCTAATGTCTCAAAATGAGAAAGAGTTGATGATGACTGGCTTCCAGATTTGACTCTCATGAATCCAACCCCGGCGGCCCGTCTCGTCCTCGACCTGAACCCAATCGCGCTTTGTACCCAGCTTCTTAAGGGGTGTGTACCGATCCAAGGTATTGAGATCGTTGAGGCCCGCGGAAGTGGACGGACCGATTCGAAAATGGGCGACATTGCCTTTCACAACCACACAGCTCGTGCTTCTTGTCAGATCTGACATTCGGGCCCAGTGTGTCACACCCTCAAGATCTTGGACCTTCGCCCAACCTTTTTTAAATTCGGTACGGATGAAAGGCATGTGGCGCGAAACTTTCCACGATAGGCCCGTTCGGGTTCCACGACCTTTGTAGAGTGTGGCATCATTCTTCGCGCAAACGGGAGCGGGAGCGGAAAAAGCCGAAGCTCCCGCCAGAAGGAGAATTGAAAACCCTAAAATTAAGGCTAAGGTTACGGCCAAACCCCGTTTCACAAGTCGATCTCCAGTCGAACCGGGCAATGGTCACTTCCGGTTTGATTGTCGAGAATTTCACAGGAACGCAGGCGAGACTCCAGACCGCGCGAAACCAAAATATGATCGATCCGCCATCCCCTGTTCCCAACGCGGGCATTCTGATAATAAGGCCACCACGTGTACCGGTGCTTGTCTTCGGGATGGAAGTAACGGAAGGTGTCGATAAACCCTCTCTCCAGCAGGTGGAGCAACCACTGGCGCTCTTCGGGCAGGAAGCCGCTTTCGCGAGCTAAACCGATAGGGTCGTAAACATCAATCTCCTGATACGCGACATTGTAATCGCCCACCACAATGACATTCGTTCCCTGGCGCACCCGCTTCTCAAGATGTCGCCCAAACTGGCGCAAAAACTCCTGCTTGAATTGATGGCGTTCCAGCCCGGAACCCCCATTAGGAAAATAGACATTGTAGAGAACAAAGTCCTCGAAGTCGGTGACGACCACACGACCTTCCGCGTCGAATTTTGGGATTCCAAATCCGTATTCCACCCCCCGAGGTGTGCGGCGACAGAAGGTAGCCGTTCCTGAATAGCCCGGGCGCTGGGCGGCCGCCCAATAGCTCATCCAGCCCGCGCGCGTGGCTCCCTCATCCTCAATTTGATCCGGATGGGCCTTTGTCTCCTGTACGCATAAGATCTCGGGCTGCTCGCGGTCCCAGAATTCAAAAAAGCCCTTCTGCACAATAGATCGAATGCCGTTCACATTCCACGTGATGATGTTCAAGCCCCTCTCCTTTCTTCAGTCCAGGACATCTGCCGGGGGCTGTCAATCCCCCCTTGCTTGATGATCCCTCGAATCTATGGCACTCCCTTAGAACTCGAAAGCGTTTTAACCGAACTCGCAAAGGAGTCATTCAATGCCTATGATTGGTCAACCCGCTCCGCAATTTGTCGCGCCCGCTGTTGTGGATGGAGGTGATTTCAAAGATATCAACCTCGCGGATTACAAAGGCAAATGGGTGGTGTTGTTTTTCTATCCGCTGGACTTCACCTTCGTTTGCCCCACGGAAATCACGCAATTTCGTGATCATCTGAAGGATTTCAAGAACGAAGGCGCAGAGGTGATCGGCGTCAGTGTCGACAGCGTGCATTCCCACCGCCGCTGGATCAAAGACGACCTTGGGAACCTTGGCTATCCGCTGGTTGGTGATGTGACGAAGCGTCTGGCTCGCGATTACGGGGCTCTGCTCGAAGACAAGGGAATCGCCACACGGGCCACCTATATCATCGATCCCGAGGGCAAAATCCAATACATGGGCATTCACAATCTGGATGTCGGCCGTGATGCCAAAGAAGTCTTGCGAGTGCTTTCCGGCCTCAAATCCGGAGAACTTTGCGGCGCCGGTTGGAAAAAGGGCGAGAAATTCGTTCAAGCCAAATGAATTCAAAGTTGCGACCCACAAACTAGGAACTCAAATCTGGATTATCCGGAGCGCGCCCAATGGCTGGCGCGCGCTCTCCTTACACCATGTCCTATCATTATTTCTATAAAAAATTAGATCAGCAGGCGCGCCATCTTTTTCCGAGTCTCGACGAACTCGGCGAAATCGCGTGGGAACATCTCGTCTCTCCGCTCGAACTCACACTGCCCGTGCAAGTGAGAGAAAGGGCCACGCGTGCGATTCAGGCTCTTTACCGGGTGTCCCGTTCTGAGACGTATTCGTCATTGCTGGAGCCGGTCGCCCCTGTTTCGGAACGGAAAATCAGGCACAATTCCGTCCTGATGGCGTATGACTTTCACACCACCATGGACGGCAGGTGCTACCTTGTGGAAGTGAACACAAACGCTTCCGGTTACATGTTGTGCAGTTTAATGGAGCGGGCGCATGCGGACAACGCGGCGGACGACATCAAGCCCCTGGCGGATCTGGCATCGTCCTTCCGCGAGGAATTGCGCCTTTCCGGCCGACCCACAAACAACCTGGCCGTCGCCATCACAGACGACGATATCCCGGACCAGAAAATGTACCCCGAGTTTCTGATGTACCGGGATTGGTTTCAGACTCAGGGTTGGAACGCGGCTCTTTGCGAAGCCCGCGATCTCCGCCTCGTGGGAGAAAGACTGCAAACTCCGACAGGGATGGCACTCGAGCTGGTCTACAATCGCCTCACCGACTTTTACCTGGAGGATTCCGAACATTCCGGACTGCGTGAAGCGGCCACTCGAGAGTTGGCGTGCATCACGCCCCACCCGCGCGAATACTGGCTCCTGGCGGACAAGCAACGGTTGATTCAGCTCACGCAGCCGGGCTTCCTGGAACGGGCAGGAGCTTCAGCCGAGGACCTCGCCGCCATCCGCGAAGTTCTTCTTCCCACCTTTGAAAAAACGGACTTTGAGTCTGAAGATGAGATTTGGAGCCAGCGCAAGTCGCTTTTTTTCAAACCCAAGCGTTCCCACGGCGGCAAGTCCGTTTACCGCGGCGAAAGCGTGTCGCGGCGGGTGTTTGAGCGGCTCATGAAAGAAGATATTCTGATCCAGAAATACCAACCCGCGCAGAAAATCCCGATTGAGGACCCCCGTAGTGTCTTGAGCAATTGGAAGTTTGACCTGCGCTTTTATGTGTACGCCGACCGCGTGCAGCTCGTGGCCGCGCGCATTTATCAGGGACAGGTCACCAACTTTTCATCCGCGATGGGCGGCTTCACTTTAGTCCGATTTTGACACAGCAGGCTCTCTAGTCGGGGCGACGATCGTCCGATGAGAATCCTGTACATGAAGGCTAAGAACTTACGCCGTCCGGCGGCCACAGATGATTACAGCGCCTTCGAACAGCTGGACGGCCATCACCCCTGGTCCGAGCGTGTGCCCGAAGGCGCTTTGCTCTACCCCACCCGGCAGCTTTCCGGGGGCCGGGTCACTTATTTCAATTTTGATCTCGCCAAGGAAATGGGACTGATCCCCACGAGCCATCCCCGCCGGCTGACCAAGAAGTTGACCGAGAGAATACTCAGTACATTCTGCCTTCGTATCGTAAACGAATATGATCAACAGCACCGGTTACGCTTTCCCAAGAATCGGTTGAAGCCCAATCTGTTCATGGCTACACGTTACCTTCAGCTGCAACACTCGGACAAATCCGGACGCACCAGTGGTGATGGCCGCTGTATATGGAATGGCATCGTCATTCACAATGGCCGCCTCTGGGATGTGTCCAGCCGTGGAACCGGAGTGACCGCTCTCGCCCCAGGCGCCGTGCAAGCCGGGCAGCCCCTCAGATCCGGAAACACGGATCACGGGTATGGCTGCGGGCTGGCGGAGATCGATGAACTCTATGGGGCGGCGATCCTGGCGGAAATCTTTCATTGCAATGGCATTCCCACTGAGCGTGTATTGGCCATTGTCGACCTCGGCAAAGGCATCGGAATCGGAGTTCGAGCCGCCCCGAATCTTATCCGTCCGGCCCATCTCTTCCTTTATCTCAAACAGGGTAAGCTGGAGCCGCTCAAACGCGCCGTGGACTATTTGATCGATCGCCAGTTCGTTAACAAGTCTTGGCCTATCCGTCCTGACGATAAGGACCGCTACACCAAGATGCTCAGTGAAGTGACTTCCTCCTTCGCCCGCTTTGTGGCGATACTCGACCGCGATTACATCTTCGCCTGGCTCGACTGGGACGGTGATAACGTGCTCGCGAACGCGGGAATTATCGACTACGGAAGCGTTCGCCAGTTCGGCCTGCGCCATGATCAGTATCGCTATGATGACGTGGAACGGTGGTCGACAAATCTCAATCAACAACGCTACAAAGCGCGCGAGATCGTGCAAACATTCGTGCAAATGGTCAACTTCCTACAGACCGGGCAAAAACGGCCGTTGCGTGACTTCAAGAAGAGCTCCTATTTGGAGGAGTTTGACCAGCTTTTTCGCTACCATTGTCTGGAGCGTTTTGTGTATCAAATTGGATTTCCCGAACCGCTGGCCCGACTGCTCCTGAACAAACATCGGCGCGACGTGGAAGCCTTCTTCAATATCCATTCGGAGTTCGAACGCGTGAAGACGTATCGCAAGATGCGCAAAGTGGCTGATGGCGTTCATCGCCCGGCGATTTACAATATGCGGGTCGCACTGGCGCGAATGCCCGATTATCTTGAGGGACTGCCTCAGGAGATGGTGCCCCTCGTGGAAAGTGAGGAGTTCTTTAGCTGGATTCTCTCCTCACGGGCCGGACGCAAAGATCGCCGGCTAACCAAATACGTGCGGCGGAAGATAGCCCGCTGGCAGCAACTGTACATCAAACTGTTAACCCGCGTGTCCACTCCCGTCACCTGGGATCAAACCGTGACGACGGTGCGCCAGCGAGCCCGTCTGATCAATGATGAGAGCCGCATCACCGGCAACGCGCTGATTTGTATTGTGGATGAGCTGCTTCGCTACCGGCGGCGCGGGCTTTCCGATGCCCAGATTCAAGAAGCCATTGATGATTTGATCACCGCCCAGACACTCAATCCGGATTGCGCTGGAATCAGTCCGGATCTGCGCGAGGCGGTCGCCGCCAAACCCCTGTTACGCGGGTTTCTCTCCGTCGTCCATGGCTTCCGCGAGGATATTTGAACCGTCACGCTCCTCCCGATGGCAGCCGCCACAATGCGAAATAGACCTTGGCGGCGGCCCCTAAATCCCCTATTTTGTTCAGCATGTGGATAATCACTGGTGCGACAGGTTTTATTGGAAGCGCTCTGGCCTGGGAACTCAACGAGCATGGCTGGAGTGATCTTATCCTCTCGGATCATGTCAGCCCCGATCAGCGTCCAGGCGTGGTGCGGAAACGCCAGTACAACGAGTTTATACCCGCAAATGATCTTTTCGCCTGGTGGGATTCGGACCCCCGGAGCAAGACTGTGCGCGGCGTCTTTCATATGGGTGCGTGTTCCTCGACAACGGAAACCGACGAGTCCTATTTACAGCGCAACAATGTCGAGTATTCGCAAAAAATCTGGAATCTTTGCGCCCGTGCGGGGATTCCCCTGGTCTACGCCAGTAGCGCGGCTGTGTATGGCGATGGCAAACAGGGCTTCGACGATGCCGGTGATCCTGAAGGTTACACGCCGCTGAACCTTTATGGCTGGTCCAAGTTGCGATTCGATATTTGGGCGCAAAAACAAAGTCAGACGCCCTCGCGCTGGTATGGATTGCGTTTCTTTAATGTGTACGGGCCCAACGAGTACCATAAAGAAGGGCAAAGCAGCGTCGTGTACAAAGCTTTTCATCAAATCCGGGACTTTGGATCATTGAAGCTGTTTCGATCCGCCCATCCTGACTACAAAGACGGCGAACAGCTGCGCGATTTCGTATATGTCAAAGATATCACGCGGTGGATGCGCGACATGATGGCAAAACCGGCAGTGGCCTCAGGGATTTACAATATGGGCTACGGCCAAGCGCGCACGTGGTTGGATCTCGCGCGCGCCACCTTTGCCGCCATGGAGACTCCCGTGAAGATCGAATGGATCGATATCCCCGAAAACATTCGCCAACAGTACCAGTATTACACTCAGGCCCGCATGGAGCGGTTGCTGGCGGAAAGTCTCTCGCGTCCGCGCTGGTCTCTGGAAGAGGGCATCACAGATTACGTCCGAAATCACCTGCTGAAAAAGGACCCCTATCTATGACCGAGTCCACGCACGCCCGGATTCCCGTGCATCTGCGCAAGTACATCGTCGACCAGAATTACGCGCGTTACACATCGGAGGACCAGGCGGTGTGGCGCTACATCATGCGCCAGCTGAAGAATTTTTTGTCCGCCCATGCACACGAAAGCTATTTGGATGGATTGGAAAAGACCGGTCTCGATGTTGAGAGAATTCCCAAGATTGACGACGTGGATGAACACCTGGAGCGCTTCGGCTGGGGCGCGGTGCCAGTTAGCGGATTTATTCCGCCGGCGGCCTTTATGGAATTCCAGTCCATCGGAGTTTTGCCGATTGCCAGCGACATGCGCACTCTCAACCACCTGCTCTACACCCCCGCACCCGATATTGTGCATGAAGCCGCGGGCCATGCGCCCATCTTGGTCCAACCGGAGTATGCGGCCTACTTGCGACACTACGGTGCGGTCGCGAGACATTCCATTATCAACAAGGAAGATCTCGATCAGTATGAAGCCATCCGGATTCTAAGCGATATTAAAGAAGACCCGCGATCATCACCGGAGGAAATTCGAAAGGCGGAGGCGCGTTTGAATGAAGTCTGCGCCGCGATGTCATCGCCTTCCGAAGCGGCCTTGCTGTCGAGAATGAATTGGTGGACAGCGGAATACGGCCTTATCGGGAGTCTAAAGGAGCCCAAGATCTTCGGTGCGGGCTTACTGTCGTCGGTCGGCGAGTCCCGCCACTGCCTGAACCACAAGGTGAAGAAAATTCCTTTGAGCGTGGAGTGCGTGAATTACTCCTACGATATCACCGAGCCCCAACCTCAACTTTTCGTAGCCGAGGATTTTGCACAGCTCACCTCCGTTCTTGAGGATTTCGCGACCCGGCTCAGTTTCCGGGTCGGGGGTATACCCGGCCTCAAGCGTGCGATCGAATCCCGTACAGTCAATAGTGTCCAGCTTAATTCCGGGCTGCAAGTGGCGGGGCGCCTTTCCGATTTCATTTCTTCTCCGGTTAATGAAAATGATCCCGCGTACCTGAAGTTTGAAGGGCCGTCCCAACTGGCCGTCGGGTATCAGGAACTTCCGGGACACGGGCCCGCGCGCCACCCACACGGGTTTTCCTCCCCTGTCGGACTCCTGCGCGGCGAGACGCGCTGTCTTTCCACATTCAGCGCCGGTGACCTGGAATCCAAAGGCCTGCGTCTGAACCAGCGGGCGCGACTGGAGTTCGAGTCCGGGGTCGTCGTCAGCGGAGAACTGAAGCAGACTCTCTTCAATAACGGGAAGCTGATCCTTCTCACGTTCAATGACTGCAAGGTCACGATGAGTGATCAGTTGCTGTTTGATCCGGCCTGGGGAGAGTTCGACATGGCCGTAGGATCTCAGGTGATCTCGGTCTTTGGAGGACCCGCGGATCGGACCCAATACGGGCATACGGAAGACTTCGCCGCAAAACGGATTCCTCCGCGTGCGTTTGGCCCAGTTGAGCGGCGCCGCCATGTTTTTTTTCAGCAAATCCGAGATCTGCGCGAAAGCCGGGATAGCGAGGAGACAAAACGCGAACGGTACGCCAGTCTGGTGCAGCGATTTCTCACACTCCCGCACGGCGACTGGCTTCCCGGAGTGGAATTGGTTGAAATCAGCCATCAGCTGGGACTACCAGTATCCGAACGTTGCGAGCTCATCGAACGACTACATATCGAGGCGTCCGCTTCCAGCTTCCAGCATCAATGCGTAGAGGACGGACTGGTCATCGCGGAAAGAGCCTTATGAAGATCCACATTGTCCTTGTCCGTACGGAGTACGCCGCCAATTTAGGAGCCGCGGCTCGTGCCATAGCCAATATGGGCTGTGACCGATTGATTCTGGTGGATCCGCGTTGTGAGGTGAATTCGAAAGCCAAGCAGATGGCCGCCGGAGCTCAAGAGCAACTGCGAACCCTGCGCGCGTATCCAAGTTGGGAGGACTTTTACGCCCATGAAGGCGACGGGATCCGAATCGCGCTCACCCGCCGCGGCGGCCGCAAGCGCAAAGTTGAAGCTCTTGAAGAGCGACTTGGCGATTTGGGTCCGGAGCTCCCCGGACATCTGTATTTGATATTTGGACCTGAAGCCGATGGTCTGCAGTCAGAGGACCTCGCGTTCGTTAATTTTGCCTGTCATCTTCCGGTGTACGGTGAGTTCGCCAGCTTGAATCTCGCGCAGGCGGTGCTTCTGGCCGGCCACATGGTGAGGTCCCGATTTCCCCCGGAATTTATGCCCAAGCAGGTCACGGGCGAGGCTGAGGACATCGTGAGTCCTTTCTATTTCCCCGATCAGCTCATTAAAGATTGGCTCGTGGCCATGGGATTTGACGTTCGCGCGCGGCGATCAAGCGCCTACCTCACTTTACGACGATTGTTTCTACAAAATCGCCCCACTCGCCACGAGATTCAGGTTCTTGAATCTATTTTGCAACAGAATATAAGGAAGCTCCAGGAGTCCCGCGAACCCCGTTCAATCGGGCTTGCGTTTGAACAGATGACTGACGATTTCCGTGATATCCCCGTGCAGGATATCTAACTTTTTATCTTTTGCGGGGGCATTCATCGAGTTGAGTTCGCGACGAGCTTCGGCGAAGGTCCGATCCAGTTCCAAGACTTTTTCAAAAGAAGCGGCGGCCGAGACATCTCCCAGACCTTTTTTGGTTAAGCCCATGACCATATGGTAATAAACGGATTTGCGATCATCCGCGGGGTATTTGTCGAGCTTTTTGAGGATTTCAAAAAGCATGGGCTTCTCGACTTCTCCCGCCTTCAATTCGGCCCAGGTTTTGATCAGGTATTGCATCGGGCTCGCGTGGAGCTTTTCGGCCTCACGCAGCTTTTCCAGCGCATTGGCAAATTGACCTTTACGCAACAGCTCGAGACCGTCAGTAACCAGCTCCTTAGAGCGCTTAATCCGTTGCCCTTCCTCGCGCTTAAGCTCTTCAAAGAGTTCCGCGCGTCTGGCCTCATCCACCATAATATCGCGGGCGTCACTCATGAGGTTAAATACCTTTTTGCACAGGTCCACGAGATCAGGGGGCGCCTCCTTTGGAAGCAAATCAGGATGATTGGAACGCGAATACTCATCGAAGATTTTTTGTGCGGTTGAGGGCTGAGCTCGCTCCGCCGCGCCGAAATACTCGAAAACGCGGTCCGCGGAACGACCCTGGAGATCCTCGTAAAGCTTTCTGTAGCGGTCCAACATGACCTGCATTGATTTTGTGCGTTCGATATCATCCAAGAAAATGCATCGGCTCATCACCAAATAATGCATGCATAAGAGGACCGCGCGCTCGTGGCCGGGATGAGCCGTTAATGCGGAGGCGAGAGTTCCACCTTCTTCAACCGCCTTTCTCATTCCCTTTAGACCGCGAAACTCCTCCTGCTCCCAAACGGCAGCCTCATACTTTGAAGAAGCTTCCTTTCTGATGGGGGCTTCCTTTACCGGTTCGTAGAATTTAAGTAAGTATTCATGCGGAAAGAATTCTCCCAAAGAGGTGCCAAACAGACCCAATAATTCGGCGAACGTGACGGCGTGTTTAGGCGGCTCTTCGTCGTCTTCCTGGGGAACAAAGGTGACTTGCATTCTCGCGGAGGCACAGATGGACTTGAAGTCATTCAATATTTGCTCGTGCTTTGCCACCGAGACAGCGTGAGGGCTCACGAAACCCTCCTGCACAAGCCGCTCGAGTGATGATCTCTTTGAACGTCCCCTCTGATATTCGTCCCAGTCCTCGGGCACAAGGAAACCCTTTTGGATCAACGCCAACACCCCGATGGACTGCGACTCTGTGCTATCGACATCCGCAATGGTCCCCTTAACCAAGGTGACGCCAAAGATCTCCCCAACATCATTCACAATGTTCAAATGACCTGTAATCCCCACGTCCATCAGAATACTGAGCACAAAGGGGAAATCCATCCCTTCGAGTTGGTCCATGTGCTCAACCGCTTTGGCCATCTCTCGCTCCGAAGTCAGCTTCCGCGTCAACAAGGACTGAACTGTCCAAGTTTCCGACGTCATCAGACCACTAAAGGCCTTTTCAAGCGCCGACATCAACTCGTCCGCGCCAAACGGCTTGAAGAGAAAATCCATCGCCTCGGTTTTCTCCATAGCCTCCTGAGCGAAGTTCTTGTCCTTGAATACGCCGCTGACCAGAACCACCGGGGCATCACCAAACTTGGTCTTGCGGAACTCTTTGACTATGTCCACGCCGCTCATTTTGGGGAGAAGGACGTCAACGATCGCGGCATGCACAGTCTGGAGCTTGACCATATTTAGGGCGTCGAGCGAGCGCGTCACCAGCATGGGCTTAAATCCCATGCGCTTGACCACCTCAGCGAGCAGATTGCCGCTGGATCTGTCATCGTCCAGTACCAGAACTTTGACCGCATTCCTCATCGGTACATATATCGGCAGAATGGCCTCATTAGACGACTCGGCAGACGTCGGGATTCGGAATGAGGAAACGCCCTAGCTGGCGG
The DNA here is from genome assembly GCA_050249195.1 of Bdellovibrionales bacterium. Lineage (GTDB taxonomy): Bacteria > Bdellovibrionota > Bdellovibrionia > Bdellovibrionales > UBA1609 > JALHOQ01. Next base: position 66,734 of record JBFWQY010000018.1, on the reverse strand, counting down.
CCTCAGGATTATGTTTTTTCCAGGCATCTTTGATCTTTTTGGTCAGTGTCTCAAGATTAAACGGCTTAACAACGTAGCCACTCACCCCGGCGCCGGCCGCTTCAATCACAGCGCCCTTTTCGGATTCGGTCGTCACCAACACAAAGGGTAGGGTGGCAAAGGCCTGTTCTGCCCGAACCTGCTTCAGAAACTCCAGTCCACTTGGACCCGGCATATTCAGGTCTGAAAGAACCAAACCAATCGGATGCGGTGTTGTCGCGAAGGATTGCAGCTTGCTGAACGCCTCCACTGCGTCCTCGCACGCGGTGACCTTCGAAAATCCAAGCTTTTGCAGGGAATCAACCACAATGCGACGGATATTCAACGAATCATCAACAACCAGGACATGAGTCTCTTTGCCGAACATCTAGGCGCTCCTCAACATAGCAGGCTGAAAATTAAACTCGGGAAGGTCCAGTTCAATAGATGTCCCATCCCCTGGTTTTGATTTTATGGTGAGAGACCCTCCGGCGCTTAATACTTCTTCGCGAAGAGCATCAAGTCCCACCCCTCGTCCAGAGAACTCTCCGATCGAATCCCTAGACGAAAATCCGGGAAGGGCGACATGTTGGAGGATTTCCTCATCCGAGGAACTGGAGAAATCTCGTTCGGGGTACCGCTCCTTCAGCTTGGCACGAATAACTGCTGGATCAATCCCTTTGCCATCATCGCGGATAATGAGTGAAAGGCGTCCCGAGCGGGGTTGAACCTCAACCGTAATCAGGCCGGCGGCATCTTTACCCGCCCACTCGCGCTCTTCTGGGCTCTCCAAGCCATGATCAACGGCATTTCGGAAGGCATGGACCAGGCAGGAAAAAATGCGGCTATAGGACTCCGGGAAAATGCGATGGTCTCCTCCGAGAATACGGAGCGGCTTGACTCTCTTCCCGAGGCGCTCTGCGACCGCCTGAATCAAAGCGTCGTAATAGCGAAGTCTGTTTTCAACGGGCACCTTCAGAAAGAGATCTCGATAGCGGGGCACAAGCTGATCACCCCCTGGTGCCGACGCAAGCTCCGTTAAGAACATATTGAGGCTATCCACGGAGAGTTCCACGGTCCGCAAGACAGCTCCTCCTTCATGCAAGACGAAAATTTCCTGATTGGCGGCGAGAAACTCGCGAAATCCAGTTGCCATATGAGTGAGGGAATCACGATATCTCTTTTGCGCCTCAACAGGCAGACTCTCACTACTCTTAAACGCCTCAAGGACATGCTGGCACTCACGCGCCAGCTGCCGAAGGTCACGCAACGAAAATGTTCCCGCCTCACCCTCCAAAGTGTGGAGCACGCGGAAGCTTTCCGCAAGAGCACTGCGATCCATAGGTGAGGCCGCCGATGCTTCGAGCCCGGCAATCGCCTGCTTCGTGGAGGCGATGAATTGGAGGAACTGCTCCTTGTTCTTCATGTATTTGACAATCATCGCGGCGTATTGTCGCTCCGCTTCGAGAGCCTGTTGAGCCTGGTGTTCCGCCGTCTTATCGGTCGCCACAACAACGACTTCACTGATGGCATTTTGCTCATCACGAATGGGAAAATAATCGATGATCACATAGCGCCCCTGGGAATGAGGATACACCGAGGGTCCCAGTCCCTTAGCATCCTCGAACGGGAGAAGCTCCTTAAACAGGGCTTCTGTCCATTTGCGAAACTGGGCTTGCTCTCCCTCAGAAACACCCAATACTTCCCAGGCTTTGCGTCCTTTAGGACTACCCTCGAGGATGTCCTCGCAAGCTCGGGTGAAGACATTCCCGCACTCGCCTTCCGCATTGAACGTGAAAAAACCTTGGCCGAGCGAATTCAAGATGGCGGCAAGAGTTTGATTTACGGCCCGCAGTTCAGCGGTTCGCGCTTCGACAAGTTTTTCGAGGTTGCGAGCGTAATCTTCCTTTTGCCGAAGTTCCGAACGGTATTTCGCATGCAGCGCTTCTTCCAGGCTGACGTCGCGGATAAAAAAAGCCCAATGTTCCGCATCCACAGGACGCACCGCCAGCTGCAGTTTGCCTTGGCGCCCATCCTTTGCAATGACAAATTCAGTCTCGATAAACGGCGTCGGCGAGAGGCGCCCCGGTGACTCCGAAGTGAACGGCAGGATCCCAGGTTCCGCAATGCTCAGAAGGTCGGATAGCACGGCTTTGCCGACCACACGACGTACGGAGGTCTGGCAAAATGTCGCGCCAGGATCGTTGCAGTAAACGATCTTGCCGCCGCCATCGACAATGAAGGCGGCATCCAAAATGGAATCAAAGACACTGAAATCAACCATTCTTCAGAAACTTAAAATATTTCGCCTCAATCACGTCCATCTCCATCACTTCGCCCGATTCATCCTTAACTTCAGCGGGAGGTTCGACGTTTTCACCATTGAATTCCTTACCCGCTTGAAAGAGGACCATTTTCTCACTTCCTGTGGAGTCGGCGTAATACGGGACGTAAAAACTCTCAACGGTGGTTCCCTGCGGGAGAAAGCCCGCGACCATGTTGATTTGATCAACGATAATCTTCGGGCAGCGGCGCACGCTGATCTTGACAGAAGAAGGAATAGACTTGATCCACTTGATCCACTCTCTAATCCCCACGGAATTGATTGCGGTCACGCCTTCTAGATCGAGAGCCACAGCCGAAGCCCCGCCCAAATCCGGAGGCGTGAAATTCACATCTTCATCGATGTTACCTTTGATTTCCATCACGAGGCGTGTCCCCTCGGGCTTCTTAGTGATTGCGAAACTCATTGTCCCCTCCTCTAGCGTTGAATCCTGTGAAAATGTTTGGGCAGGTGAGCGCGGCTGCGATAGCTCATACCCAGCGGGATCACACAACACACAATCGTCGTGCGCTTGGGCCAAACCCCGAAATACAAACTTGAGCCCGCATTGAAGATTATATAGCTGCCAAGTCCCGCACCGCCAGGACCAAGGTTCATTGCCGCGGCCGCGCCCTTGTTATAAGCCGCCTTGATCTTCTCCATGTAACGGACCAGGTTCAGGCTTCCAAATGGATCCTCGCAAGCCACCATAATCCGCGATTCATCATGAGCCAGTATCAGGCGCGCTGATTTTCCGTCTTCGTACTTCACTTCCGAGCCCATTCGGCTCACACAACGGTCATTGGCCCCATTGGAATCAACGAACGGTGCATTGTAAACCGCATTGGTAAAGAGCTCATCCGCGACCGCGGTGATATCATCCGACAAAGTTTGGGAAAATCCCTTTACTTCCATGAAGTTGATCAGTGTATCAAGTGCTTCTCGTTTTTGTGTGGAACTATTGAAAAGTTCTTCAACAACGATCAGAGCGCGCTCCGAAACCTGGCAGACATTGTCGGGCGCAAGAACACTGGAAACCGGAAAACGGAAGAAGTTGGTGGGGCTTTGAATGAGGTTTTCCGAAGTTCGCACCTCATGATCGAAGTCATAGCCGTCTTTCTGACACAGATTCATGAATCCATGATCAAGGGCCAAACGCAGAATCTCTTCGGGCGGGAGGGCCGTGCCCACGCCAATGCAGGACGCATCAACTTTGACGTCGGACCGCGAGTCCACGTCCAATAGATAAGGTTGGATGGGTTTCATTTTCGGAGCTCCTGTCATGCGGCACCCTTTTCATACTCGCACATCACCATCGTGACGTCGTCCAGAAGGACAGTCCCGGAACGGAAAGTATCCACGTTTTCACGTAACATTTGCAATTTGGAATGGAGATCCGTACCACTATTGGCGCTCTCAACCAAAGTTTTTAGGAACGTGCGCTCGCCCCACTTCTTTCCTTCGGGGTTTTGAATATCAAGAATTCCGTCGGTATAAAGGAACAGTAAATCTCCCGGCTCGAAGGTGATTGTCCGGTCTTCGTAAACAAAGTCCTTCTGATCACCTAGACGTGGCCCGTTAACCTCATTGAGCGGCTGAAGGTCCTTTTTGGAAAATTTCTCGCTGGTTCTTCGCATCAAATAAGGAGGATCATGGCTGGCGCTCGCATAGGTAAAGGTGAAGCGATCCAAGTCAATGCTCGCCACGAAGAAGGTCATCATGATCTGCCCTTTTGAGGTCTGATGAATAGCACGATTTAATACCGTCAATGCCTTAGCCGGTGTAATACCGGGGATGGCCTCGATGACGGCCGCGGCCGAACGAGCCGCACTCGTAATTAGGGCGGCAGGTGCGCCATGGCCGGTGGCATCTCCAATCCACAGAAAGATCTCGTTGCCAATGCGAGAGTAATTCCACCAATCACCACCACACTCACTGGCGGGTTCGAAGTGACCCGTGATCCGGATCGGCCCAAACTGGCAATCCCCGGCCGGGAAAAGGGTCTCTTGCACGGTGCGCACAGTGGAAAGTTCGCTCTCCATACGCGCCTTTTCCGCCGTCTCATTCATCAGCCGCGATACTTCGGCGGCCATCCAGTTAAAGCTTTGCGCCAGCCCGCCAACCTCGTCCTTCGAATTGGCCTGGACGGAGACATTGAAATCGCCTTGCGCCACGCGACCGGTGGCTTCGAACAACTCGACCAATGTGGAGGTCAGACGATTGGAAGCAAACACGCTGATTAAGAGCGTAGAAGCCAGCAGCGCCACAAAAAAGAGAATAGACTTGGCAAGCAGAACTTCAACTGCCTTCAGAGCCATCTTTTTGTCGACTTTTGAAATGACAAGTAAGTTTCCAATGCCAACGCCGGCAAATGAAATCAAATAGATTTGCCCGTCGGAGAGGCGGGTCTCAGACGTGCCTTCCTTCACCTGATTGTCGAGAATGGGACGTAAGAGTGGGAGATCCGTTCCCACTACGCCTAATCCACCGATCGCGATCTCTCCTGAGCGGGAAACGACGAAGCTGGAATAAAGACCCGTATTCTCGAATGCGCTCAACAGGTCGTCCGCTTGAACCAAGCTCACCATAACGACCTGGTTGGGATCGGTCTTTTCTCCGAGTCTGTAGGCCACGCCCAGCACTCCCGCGCTCTCGACCTCCGATACGGAAACAGTGTCCACCACCGCCCGTTCGCGCAGCTTCATCAGCAGATCGTTATTGGCCAGGAATTTCTTTGCCGGTTCATTGTCTTTGGAAAGACTCCCTTCCTGAACGAACTCACTTCCTTGTATGCGCCGGAACAAGAGCAATACATGGACCTTGGCGTTTTTGGTGAATAGATCTTTACCAATGCTATTAAAATCTCGGGCGCTGAAATCGAAGGTCTCCACAATCGTGCGCAATGCGGAATAGGTGCCCTGGCCTTCAATACGCATCTGAGTGGCCAAAGAGCGGGAAACCGTCGCGCTGGAATCAAAGACGTAGGCCACCTTGTCTTTCTGGAACAACTCCGCAGCCATGGCGAGATAAAGACCCAAACTGATCAGGGGAAGCGTAACCAACAAGAGCAGCAGCTTGTATCTCAACGAGAAGCGGACCTTGAAGTTATTCATAAAAAGCATATCGGTACGGAGTTACGGATACTTGACCGACCGCACACGGTCGTTAACGCGGGACCGCCGCAATCGCACTCCCGACACGCGCACTCAACAAAATGTCCTCTCCAAAAGTCTGGATGCGTAGTGAGTGGAGCACAATAGCACGATCCAAGGAGGGAATCTCCACTCCTGAAGTCCAGCTCAAACCGGAGCCCAAAATCTTAGGTGCGAGAAAGAGGTAAATGCGATCCACAAGCCCCGCACGTAGAAAGCTGGACACCGTCCGCTCCCCTGACTCCACAAGAATGGAATGAAGGCCCTTACTTTTAAGCTGGCTTAAAACAGCCGCCAGATCAAAGTCTTTCCCCGACTCCAAACCGGGGACTTCGAGGTGCTGTAACGGAAGGTTGCAGGATACCCCAGAGCGAGTCACAAGAAAGATGTCTTCCGGAGACCTCACCCCCCACAGTCTGGAGGATGGCAACTCGGACAGGGACTTACCTTCCGGATCAAGCAAGACCACGCGCTGAGATTTTTCTTTGTAGCGCCCATTACGCGCGTCAAGGCGCGGATTGTCGCGTGTAAAGGTGCCCCGGCCCGTTAATACCGCATCATAGCTCCCACGCAAAACCTGGACCTGGGCCCGGGCCGCTTCTCCCGTGATCCATTGGCTCCTCCCGTCCGCAAGCGCAATTTTCCCATCAAAACTGGAGGCCACCTTAAGCGCTACAAACGGGCGCCGCAAACGCTGATTCAAAAGAAAAATCTCAGCCAGTTCTTCAAGCTCCTCCTGCAGATCCTGAAACGGCCGCACCTCAATTCCCGCCTGGCGCAAGATCTCCGCCCCTTTGCCTGAAACTTGGGGGAAGGGATCTTCCAAGCCATAAGTGACGGACGCAATAGGTAACGCGGCCAAGGTCTTGGCACACGACGGAGTACGGCCTTCGTGCGCACAGGGTTCAAGCGTCACATATACGTGTGCGCCAACGAGCAACCCCGGATCGGAAATCGCGCGCAAAGCATTCACTTCCGCATGAGCTTCACCCACCCTGGCGTGATAGCCTTTCCCAATCAGTCGTGAATCGCGATCGAGAATCACACAGCCCACCAGTGGATTTGGCGAAACAAAGCCCGAACCCTTTCTCCCCTCTGCGATGGCCAGGGCCATAGCCTCTCTGGGAGTCAGAACCAACTAAGACCTCCAGGATTTCCAGTAATCTTTCAATTCCACGTTGAGAAGGGCGGGATCGACATGTAAAGGCCAGCGGGAGTCCACCATCACCGCGATCTCATTCGTGTGTGTCTTTTGATCCACGCTCTTCACCGCTTTGGGATGCGGCCCGTGCGGAAAACCCATCGGATGCAAGCTCATCATTCCCGCATGGAGATTATCGCGCGAGAAGAAATCGCCCTCGTGATAAAAGAGCACCTCATCATAATCAATGTTCTGATGATAGAAAGGGACCCTCAGCGCGTCTTTATCCGACTCCAACGGCCGCGGCAAAAAGGTGCAGACCACGAAATCGCGCGCCACAAATGTTGTGTGCGCGCTCGGAGGCAAATGGGCGCGGTGACTCATCAGAGGCATCATATTGTCCACATGCAGAGAAAAGGGATAAAGATCCCCCTTCCAGCCTAGAGTGTCGTAATAGTGGGCGTCGTATTCAAACCGTGTGTACTCGCCCAACCGTTTAACCACAATCTCTTTAACCTCAGCTCTAAGCTGTTTCACACGTTGGTGCTGCGCCTCCAGATCCGGTCGGCCCAGCGCCGCGGAATCATAAATGGCGTGGCGTCCGACCAAACCGCGCTCCGGCTCCTCGTAGTGGCTCGATGAGTTTTCCACCACGAAAAATAGGGAGCGTTCGGCGGGAACCAGCGAATGGGTGAGACACTTGGGCACTACCACGTACTCACCCTTCCGGTACTTCAAGAGTCCGTACTCGGTCCAAACTTCTCCCGAGCCCTTATGACAGAAGTAAAGAAGATCACCGTCGCCATTCCGGTAGGCCTTGGCGCGATATTCAGGCTTTGCATCCATCCACAGCAGATTGATGCTCAAGTGGTGATTGTAGAGCAGGCGCTGCCACCCCTCGCCCTCACTCATTCGCACCAGGTCGTACATATGGGGCCGTAAGGGTCCTTCGATATGCGTCCATCGCGTACTCGGCTGCTTCTTGATCAGATGAGAAACCGGTCCGAAAAAACCCTTAAGACCTTGCTCTTCTTCGTAGCAACCGTCCGGGATCGCTTTGTGGGCCTGTGTCGTGTGGATGCCTTGAAAATAAAGATGCATCTTTACAGATATCCCCGTTTCTTCTGATCGCGCTCAATCGCATCAAAAAGAGCCTGGAAGTTCCCTTCGCCAAATCCAGAGTGGTTATGGCGTTGAATAATCTCAAAGAAAATAGGACCAATCATATTCTTCGTGAAAATTTGAAGCAGGTACCCGCTTTCATCGCCGTCAATTAACACCCCAAGCTCACGGATTTTACCCATGTCCTCCTGGACCCCTTTGACCCGGTTCGGGATGTCCTCGTAATAGGTCTCTGGCGGTACATCGAGAAATTGAATGCCCGTTTCGCGCAGCTGAGACACTGTATTCAGGATATTAGCCGTCATCATCGCCAGATGCTGAATCCCGGATCCCCGATACTCATCTAGATACTCCTGGATTTGGGACTTGCCTTCCGTCGGTTCATTAATCGGGATTGTGATTTTACGGCACGGTGAACGCATCACCTTTGACGTCAGTCCAGTCTGCTCCCCATGAATATCGAATTTGCGCACTTCATGAAAATTAAAGATCTGGCGGTAAAAGTCGCACCATTTCTGCATTTCCCCTTTGGGCACATTGTTCGTGAGATGATCAATCACCGTAAGACCCTTGCCCCGCGGGTGCAACTCAGGCTGAAGATAACGAAAGTCATCATCGAAATGTACAGGTGCCCGATATCGATCCACGAAATACACGGCGGAATCGCCGATTCCGAAAATCGCGGGAAAACTGTGGCTCGTGGCATCGTGCTTGGCCTCAATAGGCCGTGCGCCCCGCTGCACCGCCAACTCAAAAGCCCGCTGGGCGCTTTTCACGCGAAAACCGGTCGCACAAATCGAAGGCCCATGATGCTTGGCAAATTTCGCGGCAAACGTTCCGGACTCGTTGTTGATCACAAAGTTCACCAGATTCTGTCGATAAAGCGAAACCTGTTTGCGCTTATGCTGACCAATCTTCTGAAAGCCCATCTTAAAAAAGAGCTGTTCCAATGCGGCGGGATCCGGCGAGGCGAATTCGACAAATTCAATGCCGTCCAAACCCAAGGGATTTTCCAAAACCGTCTTATCGCTGATTTCCATCGTGGGCTCCATTGAAATGACCTCCAGGAACCAGACAAAAAACCATGATTCCGGCCCTAAGTAAAGGCCCGTGACAAACCCGCGAATAGAGAGCTAATTTAATGCCGTCCTGAGGAGACTTACATGGCTAGTCAATTTGTTCAATTTCAGTCCAAACAAAAGAATCCCGAGAACCCAGGTGTTGAAGACATCGACCCCAAGGAACTTTGGGAAAAGCGCGCTGAGGTCGTGATCGTCGACGTTCGTCGCCCAGACGAATACAGTGGTGAGCTGGGCCATATCGCGGGGTCCGAGCACATGGTTCTGGACACGCTCCCTCTCCGCTTTGACGAGCTCCCTCAGGAGAGAACTCTCGTGTTCGTCTGCCGTAGCGGAGCCCGTTCGGGGCGCGCGACCGCATTTGCTCATTCCCAAGGTCATACCAGCGCGTACAATATGAAAGGGGGCATGCTCCTTTGGAATGAATTGAATCTTCAAACTGAGAGCAGAAACGAGGGTTAATTGGGACGAGTATTTGTTAATCGCACGCTGAACTTGAAGCGCATCCGGTACATTGGCTTTGATATGGATCACACCCTGGTCCGTTACAATAGCGAGAACTTTGAAGCTCTCGCTCACCGCATGATGATCGACAAGCTGGTACGTGAGAGAGGATATCCGGAATCCATTCGCAAACTGGACTTCAATTTTGACCGCGCCATTCGCGGGTTGGTGATCGATAAGGAAAAGGGAAACGTTCTAAAACTCAGCCGCTATTCCGCAATCCGCGTCTCCTATCATGGTCTTAAGCCCATCGATTACCGTGAGCAATCCCGCGTCTACAAGAGTGTGTATATTGACCTGCGTGATTCCAACTACTTGGCCATCGACACGTCGTTCTCGATCGCCTTCGCAGGATTGTTTATGGAACTCGTGGACCTGAAGGACGGGCCCGAGGCCAACACACTTCCCGATTACCTGCGCCTCGCCGAAGACCTGACCGCTGTCCTTGATCGTGCCCATCGAGATGGAAGTCTTAAAGATGTGGTCCGCCAGAATGTGGCCGATTACATCATTCCGGATCCGGGACTTGTCGCGCATTTGGAACGTTACAAGAAGCATAGCAAGAAGCTTTTTGTCGCAACCAATTCAGATTATAGCTACACCAAGCTGCTTCTTGATCACACGATCAACCCCTACCTCCAGGAGCATGGCGACTGGTCCGAGCTTTTTGACTACGTGATCACGCTGGCAGCCAAACCCCGTTTCTTCGTGGATACGGGACGGTTTCTGAAGATTGACCCGCGCACTGGATTTATGACCAATATGGATGAACCGCTAGGCCCGGGAATTTATCAGGGCGGATCAGCGGCCGTCTTCACCAACGATCTCCAGGTCGCGCCCGAGGAAATTCTTTACATCGGTGATCATATCTACGGTGATATCCTGCGTTTGAAAAAGGACTGCGCCTGGCGGACGGCCTTGGTGGTTGAGGAACTGGAAGATGAGATTCAAAAGGAGCAAAAGGCGCTCCCGGTGTTGGAGCAGATCAACCGGCTTATGGAGCAAAAGCTTCCGCTCGAAGTGAAAGTGGATGAATTGATCTCGGAACAGATCGAGACGGACACTCACCACCATGACGAAGAAATCAAACGTCTCTTGGGCGAAATCTCGGAACTTGACAAGACGATCTCACCGTTGATCCGCAAGCAACAGCAGATTTTCAACCCCTACTGGGGTGAAGTCATGCGGACAGGGATCGAGGAAAGTTATTTCGCTTACCAGGTCGACCGTTTCGCCTGTGTGTATATGGCCCGCTTAAGTGAATTGATGGCGACTTCGCCCCGCACTTATTTCCGTTCGCAGCGGCGGCCTCTCGCACATGACCTCGCCATCAAGGCTGATGTATAAAAACCAGGTATTCCTTAAGCCCGTGCCGCTCCATGACCGCCCATAGCTTATCAGGTGCGAGTTTCTTCTTAAGAAACTTGCGAGCCACCTTGAAAGCGGCGCAGTCCAGATACGCGCGGCGGTCATTCCCTTCAACGGTGTTCACGCACTCGGGCTGCAGATCATCATGCTCGGCGAGATTCACCACAAGCGGAAGCGTTGACAGGGAGAGCACCGGATGACGGAGCAGACGATCGACCTGCCGACTCAGGGAATTGGGAACCAGATGAGTGACCTCATCCGTGTGCGCATGCACGATCACGAGTTGGCCCCCTTTGCTCCGGGCCTGAACTTCTTTAAGCAGATCACCGGAACTCAGAGCCCCGGCCATAAACCGATGCGTTTCCCAAGCCGCGGAGTCCGGAACCGGTTCAACTCCTTCGCGCACGAAATACACGATCGATTCTTTGTCAGCGGAGGCGCCCTTTAACAGGCCCGCCCAGATTTCTGCGTCCCCCTTCACACCTTCGCCGGAACCCAGTAGGACGACACGCTCAGAACGGATATTCTGGCGCAAACGCTTGTAGATGACCACGCCGACCTGCTCCAGATGCTGAAACTGTGTCGGATTCAAAACCGGAATGGGTTTAGGCCGCAACCCATAACGGATCGTAAAGTAAACGGTAGTGGAAATGACCAGTGCAAGAAGAATCCATAACCAGCGCGGCATAATAGATGATGGGTATCGGGTTTGAGTGGACAGGTCAATGCTTTGTGTCATATAGTGACAACCCCCGTTAGTAGTCGCAAATGTGAGGGGGAACGGACTTGATCCCAAAGGACAGGTACCTAATGAAAGAAGAAAAAGCCAAATCCAACACGCAAGCCAACGCTTTTACGTCCTTTGCCCTCGTGGGCTCCGGACGGCTCGCCCGACACCTTCTATTCTATCTCCACTGCCTCAACCTTCCTGTGCACGCCTGGTCACGCGACGGCAACCCGTGCTTCAATTCCAGCGCGGATCTCGACGCGGATGCGCGACTGCAAAAGGTGCTCGGACAAAGCTCCCATGTGCTCCTAGCCGTTAAGGATTCGGCCATCGCCGAGTTGAGCCGCCAATGTCGTCCGGATCAGACGGTGGTGCACTTTTCAGGCGCACTCAACATTCCGACGGCCATTGCCGCCCACCCACTGATGACCTTCGGCACCGAGCTAGAGGATGTGGAGTGGTATCGCAAAATCCCATTCGTTATCGATGAGGGCCATGAATTCCGTGACCTGCTGCCGGGTTTGCCCAACCCGAGCTATGTTCTCTCTCCCGAGCAGCGACCCTTTTATCATGCCCTGTGTTCGCTCGCCGGTAACTCAACCTTTTTACTTTGGAAGCAAATCGGTGAGGAGTTTGAATCCATTTTGCATCTCCCACGCAGCTTACTGAGCCCTTTCCTCCATCAGGTGGTCAGTAACTCGAGTCGGTTCTCGATGGCGGATTTCACAGGCCCCGTGGCTCGTGGGGATTGGGAGGTGGTGAAAGCACACCTTCAGTCTCTATCCCAGCGGCCCGATCTGCTCGAGGCTTACCGTACCTATTTGCGCTTGGTTGAGAGTACCGGAACGCGCATTCCTGAACCTGAAGTCTGGACTGGGGTACCCAAGTGAACCTACTCGAAGTTGGGGAATCCAAGCGCCGGGGACGTAAGCTCACCATGGTCACGTGTTACGATTCCTGGTCCGCAAAGATTCTGGCGGAGACACCGGTTGATATGATCCTGGTGGGCGACAGTGCGTCCATGGTCATGCATGGACACGACGATACCCTCCCGGCCTCGATGGACATGATGGAACTTCACGTGAAGGCGGTGCGGCGCGGGGCACCCGCGAAATTTATTGTTGGGGATCTCCCTTTTCTGTCATTCCGCATGGGGCTTGAGTCAAATGTAGACAATGTTCGCCGTCTTATTCAGGCCGGGGCTCACGCGGTGAAACTCGAAGGCTATGACGAGAGCAATGCGGAATTGATCCGCCATCTCACCCGTTCTGGTATTCCGGTGATGGGTCATGTGGGATTAACCCCTCAGTTTGTTCATGCCTTCGGTGGTTTTCGCGTGCAGGGGCGCGATGAGAACCAGCAGCGCCGGATTCTCGAGCAAGCGCGCGGCCTGGAAGAGGCGGGTTGCTTTTCCGTCGTGCTTGAATGCGTGCCGGGTCCATTGGCAGCCGAAATCACATCAACGCTTCAAATCCCAACCATTGGCATCGGCGCCGGCTCGCTCTGTGATGGGCAAGTCTTGGTTCTGCACGACTTATTGGGGCTCACGACGGGCTTTCGCCCCAAGTTCGTCCGCTCGTATATGAACGGTGCGGAACAGATCCGAGCCGCAGTCGAAAGCTACTGCAGGGATGTGGAGGGCGGGCGGTTCCCAGGGCCAGAGGAAACCTACTGATGCAGACACTGGAAACCGTTCAGCAGATCCGAGCCTGGCGCCACCAAGTCGATGCTCGCGTGGGATTTGTGCCCACAATGGGCGCTCTTCATCCGGGACACCTCTCCCTCGTGCGACGCGCACGTGAGGAGTGCGATCAGGTGATCGTCAGTATTTTTGTCAACCCCACGCAGTTTAACGACCCGAGTGATTTGCAGAGATACCCTCGCCCCCTTGAAGCAGACCTGGCATTTCTGCGCAGAGCCGGGGTCCATACGGTCTTCCTGCCTAAGGCGGAGGAGATCTACTCGGATCAGTTCCGCTTCGAGATACGCGAGAAAGAAATCTCACGGGTCCTTTGTGGGCCCCGGCGGCCGGGACACTTTGAGGGCGTTCTGACCGTGGTTCTCAAGCTCTTCAATCTTGTGAGACCCACCCATGCCTACTTCGGAGAGAAGGATTATCAACAACTTCTTTTGATTCAACAGATGGTGGATGCCCTATTTTTAGATGTGAATGTCGTGGGGTGCGCGACGTTGCGCGAGATGGATGGTCTAGCCATGAGTTCTCGCAACCTGCTACTAACTGCGGACCAGCGGAAGAAGGCGCCGCGATTGTACCAGATCTTAACATCGGCCATTTCGAAGGAAGAAGCCGCTCGCGAACTGGCGGCTGAAGGCTTTCGCGTGGATTACGTCGAAGACCATTGGGGACGACGTTTTGCAGCCGTGTCCTTGGGTTCGGTTCGGTTGATCGACAATGTCCCACTTTAACTTAAAACCGCGAAAAATTCTCTTTTTGATCTCAGGGTCGATCGCGGCATTCAAAGCCTGCCAGGTGATCTCACGTCTGGCTCAAGATGGCCACGAGATCCAAGTCGGGGTGACGCCGTCGGCTCTGAATTTCGTTGGACCGGCAACGCTTGAGGGACTGACCAGGCGTCCGGTGCTCGCGGATCTATGGGAGCACGGCCGAGCCATGGATCATATCGAGCTCACCCGTTGGGCGGATGTCGCTGTGCTCTGTCCGGCAAGCGCCAACACCTTGGCGGGAGTCAGCTGCGGTCTGGCCGGCGACCTTGTGAGTGCCATGGTCCTGGCATGGCCAATGGAAAAGCCGTTTTACGTGTTTCCCGCCATGAACCATCAGATGCTCCAAGCGCAGATCACTCAAAACCATTTGCGTGCGTTGCACGAGCGCGGCTTTCGAGTCGCTCCGGCGGGAGAAGGGACTCTCGCATGTGGAGAACAAGGCGCGGGGCGCTTGTTGGAACCTGTGGATATCCTCCGCTTTATCGGGCTTTACAGCGATAACAGCGGTGGTAATGCCCCTTCCAACTCCGCTTCCGACGGCTTCTTTCCACCGCCGCCTCGTCCGCGGCGCAAGATTCTTGTCACCTCGGGCGCGACACGAGAGCCCCTCGACGGAATCCGCTTCTTGTCCAACGTCAGCACCGGTCAAACGGGAGCGGGTTTGGCCGATGCACTTCAGAGTCTGGGGTGGGACGTCACCTACATGCATGGCGTTTCCGCAGTCCAGCCCGAACGGGTCGGTAATCGCAAATCGTTTACGGATTTCGCCGATCTTAACGGGAAGCTGCAAGAGGAATTGGACCATCAGGAGTACGCGGCCGTGATTCATTGCGCGGCCGTGAGCGATTACTCTGTTGGAGAAGTTCTGAGCGGCGAGACGTCCATCATGCCGGATGTGGGTGTGAAGCTGGACAGCAGGAGGGATCTGGCTGTCGTCCTCCGCCGCAACTTTAAGATTCTACCACGAATAAAATCCTATTCCCGCTCCAAGGATCTGAAAGTGATCGGATTTAAGCTCACGCTCAACGCCACGGATGAGAGTACCCTACGCGTGGCCCAGGCTCTTCTGGATGAAAACGTAGACGCGGTCGTGGCCAACGACTGGTCACGACTGACGGACGTCCGTGATCGCTGCGGAATCCAAAGTCAGGGCGCACACGACCTTCATCCGGGCTGTTTACTCACACGAGCAGGTGGAGAATTCTCGTTCTCTACCATTCGTGAGCTGGCACAGAGGGTGGATGTGTTTTTATCGGATGTCCGAACAAACGGGGGCGATTTATGATTCTTTGTCTCGACGTGGGCAATTCCCAGATTTACGGCGGCGTCTTCGACGAGGGGCGTATCCGGCTTCGTTTCCGGCGCAACAGCCGCACCGGCGCGTCGAGTGACGAAATCGGTGTTTTTCTCCGTGCCGTTTTGCGCGAAAATGATATCGATCCACGAAACATCAAGCAGATTGCGGTATGCACCGTCGTTCCTGAGGTTCTTCATTCGGTCAAAAATTCCTGCCTCAAGTACTTTCACGTCAATCCCTTCGTCCTTCAGGCGGGAGTCAAGACCGGACTTAAGGTGCGCTACAAAAACCCGCTCGAAGTTGGCTCCGATCGGATAGCCAATGCCATCGCCGGCGCCCATCTCTATCCGGACAAAGATCTCCTTATTATCGACTTCGGGACTGCGACCACCTTTTGCGCCGTGACCCGGGATAAGCAGTATTTGGGCGGCGTGATCACAGCCGGATTGCGCATTTCCATGGAGGCGCTGGAGTCCCGCACCTCGCGCCTTCCGGCGGTTGAGATCGTGCCTTTGCGGGAGTGCCTGGCTAAAACCACCGTGGAAAGCATCCAGTCGGGGTTGTACTTTGGAACAATTGGGCAGGTGAAGGAAATTGGCACCCGCATTGGCGCAGAGGCTTTTGACGGCCAAACGCCCCTGATCATCGGGACGGGAGGATTCGCCTCACTCTTTGCGGACGCAGGCCTCTTCGATGAGGAGAACCCAGATATGGTCTTAACAGGTCTCTATCTCGCTTTAGGGATGAACACGTAGGAACCTAGGACTCAGGAGCCCATTAGGAGGATACCCATGCGTATAACCATGCTGAAATCGAAAATCCATAGAGCCACGGTCACGGATGCGAACTTGAACTATGAAGGCTCAGTCTCCATAGACCCCAAGCTCTGCGAAGCCGCGCGTTTGCTGCCATTCGAGCGCGTCGAGATTTACAACTGCAATAACGGTGAGCGCCTCGCCACGTATGTGATTCACGGCAAACCCGGCGAGATTTGCCTCAACGGCGCGGCCGCTCGGCTCGTACATAAGGGCGACCTTGTCATCATCGCGGCCTACGCAGACTTTGAACAATCCGAAGCTTTTGAGCACAAACCGCAGCTCGTGATGGTCGATGGCAAAAATGAGATCTCCCGGATTTACAACAGGTACGGAGACGAACCGGAAGAACCCCGCAATAATTAGCGCACCTGTTTAAGCGCCGGGCAAGTGATGGGTTGAACGTGATAGCTGTCATTCATAGCGGTTACATTTCTGTACTCATATTCGACGGGCTGAATTTTTCCGTCAACCTCCCCGAACCATACGATCAGGAGTTCACGCGGGCCGCAGGGATGAGCATCGAAGCCGCAATAAAGCTGACCAGCCATAGGCAAAGACCCGGCCCTGTCCAACCAATATCCTTCAAATTTGACTCGGGAATGAGGTCCAACTTTGTAGTGGACCTGTCCTGTAGAGGGATCTTGCTCCACGCTCAGTTCACAATCCAAAAAGGGGTTGCCCGAGTTGTAAACCGAGTTCGTCTCTGCCGCATTGACCGAGACCGTTGGACGTTTTTCACTGGCATTGACGTCATCTGCTCCCGTGATAGTACCCGCCATAATAATACCGGCCATAACCATAACAACGATCTCTAGCGCACTTCCCAAAAATACCTTTTGCAATCTCATTTGTACCCCTTACCTTTTACACCGCTATCCTCTTCCTCGGATCAACTGCAGTATATGATTCGAAATGAATTAGCAAGATCTCGGCCAGCTTAAACTCTCTCGGACCCCAACTGAAGGGCCGATCCTCTCACTCATTTGCACGAATTTCACGATTGTTCAGCAAGTAGCCCGTGCGTCCGCTCTTTCTTCTTTTTAGCGGAGGGGAATGGACCTCTAAATTACGTTTATGGATTACCGGTATTAGCGCTAATTCAAGCTGCGCATTTTGCATTGTCTTCTGAAGGCGAAGCGGGGTGCTGGGCGCCAAGTGTTCGATTCGACCTTGCCATGTTTTGCGATCTCCAGGTTTCGATATAGGAGTCGTATGGGAGGCGCTCTTCGAAAAATCATTCGGCTGCGAGAAATTCTGGCCCCTGCACGCCGACGTGGACACCGTTCTATCCCTGCCGGCTCGCGACCCTGGGTACACTCACTTAAATCGTTTAAATGCCGCAAAGGCGCTGGCTCAGGTTGTTAAATTTATACATGAATTCACCGGCGCGCCAGTCTACATCAAGTCCGCCAGGGCGGGAGAGGAAGGCGTTTTCAATAAGATTCCAAGTCTCTTGAGTGCGGAGCTCTATATCGAAAAGGAATTCGCCACGCCCGCCCTAAAAACCGAGGTTCAAGCCTTTCTCAACGCCCTGGCTCGGAAGAATCCGGAGGACGCCAAGCGAAGCAAAATAAAGATTCTTCTGGAAAAGCCTAAGGGAAGCGAAAATCTGGCATTCGGAGATTCCTTCACACGCGCCCTGGTCGAGGGAATTTTGCAAGCCCCCAATGGAATCGTGCATACAAGCCCCAAATACGAGCACAGCATTCTCACTTCCAGTAATCTCTCCTTTCTCAACCCCGGCGTGGACCAGACCAACACCTCCATTTTCAATTTGGGTTACTTTGCGCGCGGATTTGAATGGTCGAGAATGGAGTCAACTGCCGCGTCCATTAACCTTGGATTTTCTTTTTCCGACGTGCTGCCCAGATCAAAGATCGAAGTGGAAGACAAGGGGCACTATGATGCGTGGCTGGAACCGGAAAGCTCAAGTCTTCTTCAGACTGTCTTATCCATCGATGCCTTTTCTAAGAAATACTATCTCAACGGCGGGCTCGAGCCGTCCGCCTTCCGAGAGAAGATCAAGGGCCTTGAGGTCGTCGCCTTAGAGCCCCTTATTCGTCACGCCCACAGTGTGGAAGAGAAGATGAAGAAGGACTCGATCGAGCCCGTGGTCCGTGGCGTTCGTGCGATTCTTGAGCGTCTGTAGGTGCAAGACGGCTCTGGAAGAGCATTTGGACCTCTTCAATAAAATCGCAAATTCCAAGGGCGATTCCCGGTTTAGAGACGAGTTTTCTAGGAGGGCTGCCGGATGTCACGAGATAGGCAATGTGGTCGGCGTTCCCAGCCATATCTTCACCGCGGTTGGCAATCACCGCAAGATGACCGTTACGCACTCGCTGGTTCGCAATATCAAACAGGTCTCCAAGCGAAATATTCTCCTGGTATTTGAAGCTGATCAATCCCATCTCTGGACGCCTGTCCCGCGCCAGATCAACGATCTTCTCCGTGGGAACCAGATCAATTGACTTTAGAAAACCACGACTCGGTACTTTGCCGGCGAAGCGTTTAGTCGGGGCATAATCGGCCACCGCAGCCGAGAAGATCCCGAAGGATGGTTGAAACTCATCCAGCTCCTTCAGGACCGTCTTCTTGTAAGCATCAAAGTCGGGAACCGAGATCCCACTGATCCAGCGCGGCCAAGGCACGGAGCCCGCACCCATAATCAAACGCACATCCGCCCCACGCAACGCCAGCTCGCGCGCGATCTCCACGCCCAGCCGGCCGCGGAACCGATTTGAAATACAACGGACATTATCGATCGGCGTGGGCGTCGAGCCCGCGCTGAGGAGAATTTTAAGGCCCTTCAATTTGGATTTCGAAAGGGCCACGCAGGTGTACGCCACAATCGTTTCACAATCCGGAATGTTGTGCTTGCCATACTCATCCCGAGGAGGAATCAGGATCATCCCGCGCGCGGCAAGAGTCCTTAACGACTCTTCTAAAACGGAGTTGTGCATGTCCCCATGGAGCGTGGGTGCAACTAGAATTTGGGTTTGGTCCCGCTCTAAAAGTCCAAGAGCGGTCGCCAAGGTCGATGTCACTGGTGAGTCCGCGAGACCGTAACGCATTTTGTTTATCGTGTTATAAGTCGCGGGAGCCACCAGATAAGCGTCAAAGGGTGAGTCCTTGCTTAAATGCTCGGATCGCCAGGTCAGCTCCGTAACGACGGAATTGTTCGTGGACCACGCCAGCGTATCGGCTGTGACATAACGAGCCGATTCTTTGCTCATATACGCCACCACATGCGCCCCATAACGTCTCAGGGCACGCGCGATCAGGGGGGCCCGCATCGCCGCGATTCCGCCGCAGACTAAAAGCGCGATTCGCCGGTTCTCCAAATGCCGGCCAACACTAGGAACATCATGATCACCGAGTGCCGAGGGGGTCGGCGTACGGGGTTCCCAAGGTTTCATCCCGCGGCTCCCGTCGCGGGAATGACTCGACTGGGTGTCGACGTCGTCGCCTCGCCAATGGCCGCGAGCGCAGCCAGAAGATCCGGCTTCTCCGCGTGCAGCCACTGAAAAAAATCATTCTCGATACTCTCAACGCTGCTGTTCCAGATACAACAGTTTCGCAGATGATCCAGGTAGAAATTCATCAAGTCCACCGCCGCCGCGGGAATCCTTCGCGGCTTCGCCAGAATAGAGTCCACCGTCGCCAAACGGTGCTGGGAGTCCGACAACACGTGGGAGGGATCCAAGTGAAGAACAGCGTCGCTTCGTCCATCAAATCGGACGGGGGTCGCTTGGAAGGCGAGATGTCGGGTCGAGTTTGAAAGCCGAATGTCGTCAGAAGGATCGACTTTGATCCAGCGATCTCGGATGAAAACGGAACAATAAATATGCAAAGACCTCTCGGACATGTAGCGCGCGAAACGCTCCGTGCAGAGCGCCCCGAAATACTCGCGAGTCTTGACCTCCATAACATGAAAGCCGGCCGAGAACCCAACCGCACGTAAGAGAGCCACCGTAAGATTCGCCTTGTTGGTGCATGACCCCGCGCCCCGCACGAGCGTGGCGGAGGCGGAATCTGGAATAAGGCCGAGCTCGTATTTGATATTATCTCGAACCCAATAAAAGATCGCGACCGCCATCTCTTCCTGAGACTCAGTGCCATGAATAATGTTGCCCGCGGCCCGTCGAATTATCTCAGACTGACAATCACAATACAATGAAGGGAGTCTAAATGATGCGTGATCTTCGTCGACGGGATTATCCACGTTGCAGTTCCTGCCCAAAAGTTTTACATTAAACAGCATTAAGTTATATATCGCATTATTATAAAGTCAAAACATTTAATAAATCGAATCTAATTATTTTTTACGAACTACCAAGAAGTAAGTCGAAATTCGTGAAAGTAGCGGTGAAATTCGTCCGAAAGGAGCCTGGGAGGCATATGCCCAAGGCTTGGAGTCTCACGGACCGTGAGGGATTCAAGAAGATCGTCCAAAGATGGCGGGAGAGAAATCAATTCCGTCAAGCCACCTTTATTCTCGGATTGGCCATTTATATGACGGTTTTCATGATCTTCTTCGATCATGTGTTTGTGGAGAACGTCAAAGTCTTCACCATCCTCCGGACCTTAGGCTTTCTGGTCCTCCTGCCCGCGTTCATGTTGAGTATCAAACTAAGACGAAACCAAGCGCGGTGGATACGCACGCGCGCTGAACCCGTAAAAGCCTCGCTGCTCCTCGTCGGACCCGTGATCTTCCACGCTCAGTATCTATTTTTTGTGTTTGTTCATGATCACGATAAGATACCGGTGTATTTTGTCGGGCTGACCCTTGTGGTGTTCTACGGAAGCTTTGTCCTTCACAAGTTTTCAATCCAGCAAGCTCTCTTCAATATCGCGGGCGCTTTGTCCACGCTGGCGATGGTGCCTTTATATCCCGAAAAAGCGGATTATGCGTACATCGTTGTGGTGTGCCACATGACGTCCTTGTTTATCTTTACTTATTTCAGACGGGATTTCACCGACAACCTGACTGCGATGTACAGCCTCCTCCGGATCATGGTGCCCGCCCAGGTCGCTGAAGTTTTGGCCACAAGTTACGAGACCACGGAGGCGACAAAGTATTTCAAGCCAAGTCCGCGCTTCACCGTCTGTCTCTGTGCGGACTGGCGCGGATTTCAGCAAATCGCAAGCATGAAGACGAGCGACGAGGTGTCCGAGTTGCTCGAAAAGTTCTACGACGCGGTTTTAGCCGGACTAGAAAACCTCGTTCCCGCCAACCGTTATTACTTCAACTGGATGGCGGACGAGCTGTTTATCGTGTTCTTCTCCGATGAGCCTGAGCGCGCGCCCGTCCTCACCGATGCGATCCGATTCGCGCTGCTTTTGAAAACTGAAATTTTTGAGCGCTTCCGTGCCGATTCCGGGGTGGATGTTTATTTTGATATCGGCCTGGCGGCCGGCATCGGGCTGCTCGGATTACAGGGACCGCGACATATGAAAAAGACCACCATCACAGGCGAAGTCGCCGGCCGATCCAAGCGGTACGAAAGCGAAGCTCGACGATTACGTCAGGAATCTCTGCCCAAACATCCGCCTATTCTGGTTATTGATGAACTCCTATTTGAATTCGCTCTGGCTCAAGGTCTCGTCAAGGCGAACGACTTCCAGCCCCTTGTCGCCAAGGAGCGCGATATCGTGGGTTCACGCTGCTATGTGTGCACGGCTCCCTCCGCAACGGATGGCCTTTCAGATCAACAAGACCTCGGCAAAAAAACAGGCACCTGAGGGACGAGCGCTGGCGTTCCCGCTATTCAGCCAACCCGTATTCAATTACGAGTGTGGTGCTGAAATCACCCGATCCGGCTTGGGTGAAATCGCTCTTGATAAAGTAAACCGGCGTGGGCGAGAAGTCGGCCAAGCGCAGAACATGCATCTTGTTTGTAATCGGCACGGTTTGCATAACAGCGGCGCCATTTTGATCCAGACCGACGGTTTGCTCGATGCCTCCATCCAGCCTCGAGGTGATAGGCAAGCCATAATTCTCATCCAGATTGTAGAGCCCCGGCCCCGGGGTGCCCGTTGTATAAACACGAATGAAAGCAAGGGAACATTTTTTCTTGCCGTTGGCGCCACAAACCTTGAGGTCATTATCGAAGAGGTCCGCAATCCCAAGCGAACCAAAATCGAGTACCGCGTTCGCTATTTCGGGAATCTGGAATGTCGAGGTATCCACGGAAAAATGAACGTCCGGACCATTTACAATCGATATGGGAATTTTTCCCGATTCAGAAGAGATAACCCTGTCCCCGCGCTTATCCGTCGAGACTTGAAGTACGGCGCGTCCTTTGACGACGCCCTGGATGGTGAAGCCGACCTCGACGGGACTCTGGACCGGTGCCGCCTTCATGCCTCCACTGCAGCCGATCAATCCCGCTATACCCGCGGCTCCGAGTATACAAGCAATCTGACCTTTCATTCCAAAATCCCCCTTGAGGGATTAGAATATTATATCTCTGAGGATTTCTTTAGCTGACTCAAGGCCCAGAATTGGGGTGGGAGCGTTCTTGTTTGGACACATTTTGGACCCTTTTGGACACATCCTGAGTCGAGGGCGACCCCCAAAGCGCCAAGACTTCGCGGCTAGGGGGATTTCACAACCACGGAGACACACGAGGCCAGAAAAAAGCCATCGCGATAAACTTCATAGTGCACCTCGTGCGCCTGAATCCGATAAACCGCAATCGCATCTGAACTTCCCGTGTAGGAAACTTGCCCCTGATTTTGTGAGCATTGGATAACGAGACTACGCGCCGGCCTCAAGCGAACCTTGTTCTCGTCTGTAATCAGAGGATCACCGAAGACCTGTGCCGTAAGCAGAATCGTGACCAGAGTTGCCACTACGCTCATGTCCCCCCCCGATTTTGGCTTGTGCAGGACTATCACGGTTGGCCCCACACCCCAATGGGGAAAACAGGATTGAAAAAATCACCCACACCCCAAAACCGAGCTGAGGAGAAGACGAGGCTTCTTATAATGAAACACGCTCTTAAAATTGAGTGATCTCTTTGAAGCGTTCGAATATACGGAAAAGGTGAAACGAAGCTCAACCTCGGCCTCCGACCAAGATCTTTTTTACCAACTCACTCCCGACTTCGTTTTAAACTCCGTTGAATCCTGCGGTTGGCCGACGACGGGCGAGTACCTGCAACTCAATTCCTATGAAAATCGCGTTTACAGTTTGCGCGTGGAGTATCCCCCCGGTGATCAAATCATTGCGAAATTTTACCGGCCCGGACGATGGAATGAGGCTGCCATTCGCGAAGAACATGAGTTTCTTGAGGAGCTGGGAGCGGGCGGCGTGAGCGTGGTGGCGCCATTTCGTCAGAACAATGGCGATACACTGTCACGTCACCATGGACTTTGGTGTGCCATCTTTCCTAAAGCTAAAGGCCGTATGCCGCAAGAGTTCACCTTGGAGGAGTTGACCCAATTGGGGCGGCTGCTCGCACGTTTACATAACGTGGGCGGACTCAGATCCGCGCGACACCGACCCACAATTGATGTGGCCCATATGGGCACCCCGGCGCTCGCGACCATTTTACCTCTGATCAGCCCCGGATTGCGCGACCGCTATGCGAGCGCGGCGCAGGGAATTTTGGAATATCTCGACAGCGAGCTGGACCCCTCACGCTTTCAACGCATTCACGGTGACTGTCACCGCGGGAATGTCTTGCAAACAGATGAACCTGGAAAGCCCCGGGAGTTCTTCCTGGTCGACTTTGATGATTTTGGAATGGGCCCTATCGCGCAGGACTTCTGGATGCTCTTCCGTCATGACGAGGAGGATTTCAGCGAGGAGATTGAAGCGTTCCTGGCGGGATATACCGAGTTGCGTGATCTGCCTCGGAGCGAATTGCGCTTGATGGAACCTTTGCGCGGGCTCCGGATTCTTCATTATGCGGCTTGGATTGCGCGGCGTTGGAGTGATCCCCATTTTCCACAGCTCTTTCCACAGTACGGTAGTGAAGGTTACTGGTTTGAAGAACTCCAACAACTCGAGAAGGTCCTCCATCGTCTCAGTTGACACGCAGCGAGGTATGCCTTGACTGGGAGCACTGCTTCCCGCACAACATCCTGGCTATCAATGTTATGGCCGGGTCCCATACAATAGCAGTTCCTGTGAATCCCGCCAGGTCCGGAAGGAAGCAACGGTAACAGGAATTCTATGTGATATGGGGTGCCCGGTCACCTTTCGTCACCCGAGGTGTGTGCCTTGTCCTATGAAGTGATTGCCCGCAGATGGCGACCGCAGGATTTCGAAGGGCTAGTGGGCCAGGATCATATACGCACCACTTTAATCAACGCTCTTCATCGCAATCGTCTGCACCATGCCCTTCTCTTTACCGGACCTCGGGGAACAGGAAAGACCTCCACCGCCCGGATCCTGGCTAAGGCCTTACGTTGTCCAAACGCAAAGGACTTTGTTCCCTGCAACACCTGCAGCGAATGCGTGGAAATCACCTCCGGGCGTTCCGTTAATGTGATTGAGATTGATGGCGCCAGCAATAACGGCGTCGATGCCATTCGCGAGTTGCGCGATACCGTTGGCTATCTTCCTGCCAGCGGCCAGTTCAAACTCTACATCATCGATGAAGTGCATATGCTGTCCACGAGCGCGTTTAATGCGCTCCTTAAAACTCTCGAGGAGCCACCGTCACATGTCTACTTTGTGATGGCCACGACCGAGGCGCAAAAGATTCCCAACACGATTCTCTCGCGCTGCCAGCGCTTTGATTTTCGGCGGATTCCCACCCGCGCGATTGCTCAACATCTACAAACTATTTGTGAGCGCGACGGAGTCAAATTTGAATCAGAAGCGCTATGGACCATCGCCCGACAAGGTGATGGATCCATGCGCGACTCACAAAGCCTGTTGGACCAGGTGATCAACTTCACAAACGGGGATTTGCGCCGCGAACTCGTGGTGTCGACGCTGGGGCTTACCGATCGCGGGCTACTCTTAAACCTTTTGAGATCGATCATGAGCTCCGAGACGACCGGGGTTCTCGCCGCACTCAGCGGACTTCATCAGAGTGGCAATGATCCCAAGCTCCTGCTTCTGGATATGATGGAGCAAATCCGCAACACGCTCCTGCTCAAATTGAATGCCGATCGCGCGCGCATCGATCTGCCCGACTCCGAGCAAGAAGCTCTTCTCCAGATGAGCACGGCGCTCTCGCCCGAGGATTTGCATCTTTTGTTTGACATGGCACTGAAAGGAGCTCAGGACCTGGCACGGGCCATGGATCCACTCCTCGTTTTGGAAATGGTTCTTCTACGCATGGCCACAGCCCCGCGGATCACCGCCTTTCAAGCGAGTGCCCACCCAGCCGGTGCAAATGCAGGTAGCCTCAACCCTACGGCTACAGTGACCCGTGCCGAAACTCCAAAAAATCCTGTAATCCCGAACCGCTCCCCTGCGGCTCCGCACCCCACCGGGACAGGCGCTCCAGGCCCCACGAGCTCCGGTGCGCCGCGCGGCCCAGGAGGAGCTGGAGCTGCGCCTCAACCGGTCGTGGACGGGCGCAGCACTCCGGACCCGAATTCTCCCTTGGAGGTGCGGTTCAAAGAGCTGGTTGAAAGGATCAAAGAGGTCAACGGTCTGATTGGAGCCCAGCTGGAGAACTGCTTTGTTGTGAGCCTCGAGCAGAAGTTGATGACTCTCGGAGTCTCAAACAAACACAAATTTCTGTTCGATAAAATCAGCCAACCCGACTTCCGGAAGAAAGTTGTAAATTACCTGAATAGTTTTTGGGGGCCAGGATACAGTTTAGATATTCAACTGCGCGAACCCGGCCGGAACGAGGAGACCAGCCCCAAAGTTCTCGCCGAGAGGATGGAAAGGGAACGTCAGCACCGTGTGCGTCAGGCCGTGGAGGCTCATCCCCTCGTGCAGAGCGCCCAATCGGTGTTTAAAGCGGAAATCAAAGCCATTAAGGAAATGAAGGAGATCAAAACATGAAAGGTTTCGGCGGCGGCGGAATGCAAGCTCTGATGAGACAAGCCAATCAGATGCAGGCGCGCATGAAGAAGGTGCAGGAAGAACTCGCCCTGCGCGAGTTTGAAGGCTCATCCGGTGGCGGCGCCGTGAAAGTCACCGTACTCGGCAGCTATGAAGTGAAGGCCGTGGAAATTCAGCAGGATGTTTTTGAAGCCGGTGACAAAGAAATGCTTCAGGATTTGATTGTGAGCGCGGTTACGGAAGCCGTACGTCTGGCAAAAACCACATCGGAGCAGGAAATGGCGAAGATCACTGGTGGCGTTTCTCTTCCGGGGATGTTTTAATAGTCCCCATCCATGCTGCAGAAGATCCCCTCTTTGAATCAACTTGTTCATGAGTTGAGCCGCCTTCCCGGAATCGGTCCTAAGACGGCTCAACGCCTGGCTTACCATCTCTTGAAATCTCCCAATGAACATGTTCAGCTTTTGCGTGATTCGCTCAAAGCCATCAAAGAGCGCATTCGTGAGTGCCCCCAGTGTTTCGCATTTACGGAGGAGGAGGATCTCTGCCACTTGTGCACAGATCCCATGCGGTCGGATGCTTCCATCTGTGTGGTTGAAGATCCTTCTGATATCGAGCGCATCGAATCGTCGGGCGTGTTTCGCGGGCGCTACCATGTCCTGCAGGGAGCCATCTCGCCTTTGGACGGGATCGGCCCTCAAGACCTGAAAATTCAGGCGCTCCTGGACCGTCTAGGTCCAGATGCCGAAGGCCATTCTCCAGTCCAGGAAGTCATTCTCGCCTTGGACGCGGATTTAGAGGGAGACACAACCGTTCTTTACTTGGCAAAGATCCTAAAAGACATGAAGATCAAAACATCCCGGATCGCTCACGGGGTCCCCATTGGCGGGGACATAGACTATGTGGACCATAGGACGCTAGGCAGAGCCATCGAAAATCGAGTGCAGGTTTAGGGATGTCATTCATCAACTATAATGCCAAGGAGATCCACTGTAAGATCGTGTATTACGGCCCGTCACTGGGTGGTAAGACGACGAATCTGCAATGGGTTTACCATAAGACGGCCTCACCGGAAAAATCGGATCTCTTCACCCTCCCTGGTGATGTGGAGCGCACGCTTTTCTTTGACTTCCTGCCACTGAACGTCGGCGATATTCGCGGGTTCAAGACCCGTTTCCATCTTTACACCGTTCCCGGCCAAGTGGTTTACGACGCTTCACGTAAATTAATCCTGAAAGGCTTGGATGGGGTTGTTTTTGTAGCTGACTCCCAGGCCGAGCGCATGGAAGAGAACCTGCAGTCCATGGAAAACCTCAAGAAGAATCTGGAGCAGCAGGGCTACGACATCCGCGATATCCCGTTAGTGATTCAGTATAATAAACGGGACCTCCCCAATGCCCTCAATGTGGGAGAGCTCCGATCCGCGCTGAATAAATACAACTCCGTGGATTTTGAAGGTACGGCGAGTGAAGGTCGCGGTGTCTTCGAATCCCTACGGACCGTGTCCAAAGCTATAATTAACGTTTTGAAGGGTGGGGACCTTTAAGAATACGGCCCGCCCGCTTGCATGGCATCGTGCAACTCCGGCCAGGAAGCACGGGATCTTGACGCACGTTTCCCCAGCCCCGAATCTATGATACCACTGACGCCATGGAACGTATTCAAGATCGTATTCTCAAGCTCAAAGAGAAGCATAAGGCCCTGATTCTCGCGCATTTTTATGAAGAGGCTGAGATTCAAGACGTGGCCGATCATGTCGGCGATAGCTTGGCGCTGGCGCAGTGGGGTCAAGCGGCGAGCCATCCCGTGGTGCTCTTGGCCGGTGTTGTCTTTATGGCCGAAAGCGTGAAGATCCTCTCACCGACCAAGAAGGTGCTGATTCCGGATATGGAGGCGGGTTGCTCCCTAGTGGACCATTCCCCGTTTGAAAAATACCTGGCCTGGCGGCGCGAACACCCGGACGCGATCTGCGTGACCTATGTGAATAGCAGCGCGGAAGTGAAGAGCATCACCGACGTTTGTTGCACCTCCAGCAACGCTGAAAAGATCATCCGTGCCATTCCCGAAAACCGCCGTATTCTCTTCGGCCCTGACCGCAATCTGGGCCGCTACTTGAGCAAAAAACTAAATCGGGAAATGATCTTATGGCCGGGAGCATGTGAGGTGCACATCCTCTTTTCATCTCGGCGGTTATTTGAACTCAAGTCTCAGCACCCTAAAGCGGTTGTCCTCGCCCACCCGGAATGCGATGAGGCTGTTCTCCAGTACGCCGACGTGATTGGGTCAACGAAGCGACTATTGGACGAGGTGGTTCAGAATCCAGCCAGGACCTTTATTGTGGCGACCGAGATGGGTATTTTTCACCAAATGCGAAAAGCTCGACCGGACGCGGTTCTGGTTCAGGCGCCGGCGCAAGGGGCGTGCGCCTGCAATGAGTGCCCCTACATGAAACTCAACACTCTGGAAAAAGTCGAACGCAGCCTGACTTCACTCGAACCGGAGGTGACCTTGCCGCCGGGCCTGATTGAGAACGCACGCGCCAGCCTGACCCGCATGATGTCCATCACCCGCGGAGAGCCCGTCGAGTGGCCGCAGAACTTCAACATCTGATTACGGAAGCCCGCGCGATCTGTCCCGATCTACGGGCGGAGTGCCATCCCGAGTGGGGAGCGTCCCAGCCCGGCTACCGCGAGCAGATCCGTGATTCCTTGGCCCGCTCCCTCCCTGCGCTCGGCCGCGAGGAGCGGCATTCACTTGCAAACTTGAGCGCTCCGCCCCGAGTGTCCAATTGGTCGATCTCGATCAGCCATTGCCAGAGTCATGGAGCCTGGGTCGCCGTACCTCGTCCCTGGAAGATCGGATTTGACCTGGAGCAAACAAAACGTCTGCGCCGGCCTCTTATCGAGCGCATCAGTACAGCTGAGGAGCGCCAATCCGCGGGTCGGGCCGAGTGGTTGTGGGTGGCCAAGGAAGCCTACTTCAAGGCTCTCGAAAACGAACAGCCCTTGACCTTCGCCCAGCTCAGGATCGGTGATTGGTCCAGGGCTCAGGGCGTCTTCCGCTGCCAAGGCTTAAGCGCCTCAGGCTCCTCAGTGGGCCTCGGTTTCGTTTTAGACGGGGCTGAGGTGACCTGCTGTCTATTCTTGATCCATGGGCTTGACGGCCCGTCTGGAGTCTCCCGTTATGTCTCAGTATGAGAACACGATCTCCAAAGCTTAAACTTTGGTCCAGACGCACCGATGAGATGAAAGAACCAGCAAAGGATGTTTCGATGAAAATGGAAAGAAGGATTGCGGCGAGAAAAGTGGTCGATTTCATTCATGTGACGGAGCTCACGTCCCTGTCAAATTATTCCGTAATCGCGCGTGAAGGCGTGATCATGGACGCTTCGCAGTCCGGGTTCTTGGTTAAGATTCAGCGCTCCCAGCTCGTACCCAAAGAACTGCGCGAAAATCTCTCCATGGACCATTTGATCGGGCATCAAGTCGTCATGTATCTTCCCCAAATGAATCTGGATCTCGACGGTACAGTCACCCGCGCCCAGCACATCGGCCGTGGCGAGTTTGAGGTCGCCGTCACTTTTTCCAAAGACGTGCCCGAGTACTGGCGCGACTGCCTCGTGGACTTGTTGCCCTCGCCGGGTGAAATTGTTGAAGATGAAAGCGCTTGAGGAGAACTCCGCTAGAGGCTGAGCGGAGTCGGTGTTGATAGAAGTCATTCTCATTGAAATCGCAGCCGGTTAGAAATGAACAGCATTGAGTTACACTGCCAGGTCCCTAGCTGCCGTCCTCATCGTCGCCGCCATCATGATTCTAGGCGGCGCCTACCTCAGCTTAAGATCCGAGCATCCAAATTTCCGCGGTGCCCAGGGCTCCCTCCAATTACGGGAGTCACTGCTCAAACTCGGTCTGCAAACGCATTTTCCTGACGAAAACGTTGAAATCTCGCGGGAGGAGGTCAAAGGTCGCCGCGTGTACCGTCTCGACTCGAGAGGAGTCGGTTTTGATCTGAACGGACTTGTGCTGGGGGGAATGACAGCCGCCCATGCAGACGAATACATTTCTCAGAGAGTCTTTAAGATCCTGAGCCTTTACAGCCAGGGAGTTTCTCCTTATCCGGGTGCGGTGACCGATACTCTCACCTGTCCGCCCGAGATGGTGCCCCATCCAGATAAGCTTCCCGGTGGCGTGTGGCTCCGTACAGGAGCCAATCGTCGCGGCCAAATTGGTGTGTGCATTCAAGACGAACTGGTGAAGGACGCGGGCGTTCTCCTTCTCCACTGTCCGGCACTTGAAACTGTGTTCGATCTCACGGTGATTGCGGCGGACAAGCCGGTTGTGGAGGCGCTACGGAAGGCCGTGTGCACCACTGTGAAATGAGTCTTCCGAGCCCGGCGGGTTTCTCAATGTCCAAGGTCTTCTACAATTTCTATAAAGCTCAAGCTGTGACCGTCTTTGCAGAGCGCCCCCGATCCCAGTGCGGCGACCAGTGCAGGAAGATCTTCTTCCGCGAGGCGAAGGTTGGCCGGAAGCCTTTTCATCCCCGCGAGAGTCTGTGTAACGCGGTCGTCGGATCCCGCGATATAATCAAGGTATAGATGATAGAAGAGATGCGCCTCTCCAAGACGCTGAATGGTGGCGATCGCGCCATCATGGTATTCGTACTTTGATGTCGCAATCGCGGTGAAGCTGCCCGGAAAAAGAACGCACCCGCCTGTTCCCAGGACCGTTGGCAAAGTCAGGAGCAGACACACGCCCAGAGCCGTAGCCCCGAGGTCGCTATAAAACCGGGCATTCGCTCGGTGGCCCTGGTGGTAGGCCAGGCGAGTGACTTCGTGGGTGTAACGTTCACTGGCCTGGCGGTAAATGTCCACGCATGAAGGGGATTGGGCCGACGCTCCGGATTCGATCAGCATCAGAACCGAGATTGTAATGGCTTTCCAGCCGTGAACCATGACCACCCCTCTGAGACCTGACTTTGCAGAACCGGTGCCAGAATTTGGCTTCTCTATTCACGGTAAATTGCTTTTGATGACATACTTGCGTTAAATTCGTCGTCTCACCTTATGATTTTTACAAATCGTAGACCTTGGGCAAGTTCCGTTCCGAAGCCAGCACAATACTATAGTGAGGAGGAAGGAACCAGGAAAGAGCTTCGGCAAACACGGAGTGGGAGGAGGGGCGAAGATCGTTGAGGGACTCCTGGGACACAATCAGATCGACATTCTTGTAATCTCCGCTGCTGGCCACAAGGATCTTAGGGTGTATAAAGCCTTGCGAATTAAGAAACTGACGAAGTACCGACCGCACATAGACCGGAAGGTAAGCTTCTGAGGCGTCGCCCATCAATACATCCTGGCCGGGTTCAAACACCACCTCGCCCGGAGGCAAAGTTGCGCCCGGAGTTCGAAACCGGCCCGTCTGGACAAAGTTCCAGATCATGCCATAAGTGAAAATATAATCCGGCATCATTTTGTGCGCATTCACAACCAGTCCGATTCCGCGTGTGGCCAGCCATTGAACGACTTTTACAAAAGGCTCCTGGCCCGCATCCGTGCGCACAAAAAGATACGGCCAGCCATCCCGCCCCTCGCGAGGTTCTTCTTGCTCAACCTGAACATTGGTCTTAATGATTTCGGCGAGAAATCGCGCTTCCCAGGTGTCATCGCGCAGGCTCTCGGGCTGCTGGATCAAAGTCTCAAATTGCATGTTGGTAGTGGTAGCAATGGAGACTTGGTCCGGCAATGAAATTATGCCTAAATCCCTTGGGGCCGCGTGAACTTACGCCGAACAGTGGAAGGCCCTAACTGAGGAGTAAGCACATATGAATCGCAGTAAGCCTAAAAATATGTCCGAAGCGATAGATGAGCTGGAAAGTCGAACCGACAGTGATGGCAGTGACTTGCGCTCACGCCTGCAGGCCGAACTCGGACGTTTTGAGGAGACTCTGAAAACAATCAAACCCCACCTCGATGAGTTCTCTTCCAAGGTCAGTGAAAAGGTCAGCCAAACAAAAGAAGATGTGGAGCACCAGGTTCAGAAGAACCCGTGGGCCGCAATCGGTGTGGTCGGAGTTATTTTCTTTGTTCTTGGATTTTTGCTGGGTTGGAAGAACACGCGGGGTCGGGATTGAATCCGGTTTGGCGCCTGATCCTCTGGATTGTTGGTCAACACGCGCGCATGGAATTACTTCGCGAAGCCCGACGTCGCGGCATCCTTGCCTATATGCGGACTCTTCAGACCACGCGCCATTTATTGCTAGCCGTTCTTCTAGGCTTTGTGTTTCTGCAGTTCATGGTTTTCTGCGGCGTGGGCGCGCTGGTGACCGGTTTCTTGATCTGGGATTACGATCTACAAGCCAAACTTGAGATCCTCTTTTGGATTTTCTTAGTTCTCTTCTCTCTGCCCCTGGTCCTGGTGTCCGTCGCGTTTTCTCAGCGTCTTTGGTTTCGGATTTCCGGTGCCAAACGCATGTTGGAAAATCTCGACCGATAGTTCAATCCATGTTCAATCCTTAATTGTGAGAAGAAGGGAACAGGCACGGGAGTCCTTCCCGTGCCTGCTATGTTGAAGGGAACATTGGAGGGGTATCGGGTTCGTGAGTGAACCTACCAAACAGACGTTAAGACGCCCTGAACGTGGAATTAAAAGGTCTTCACAATTGCTGCTCGAGGGCACGCACCACTTGCTCTTGCAACGTGATGGCGTTTTGCAGTTTCCTGATGCGCTGGGATCGTCCGTCTGCCGAGGGCGCCGCATTCTGAAGCCGACCTTGCCAGTATTCTATATCGTCCTGCAGATCTTCGATCTGCCGCTCCAGATCCTCATGGCGCCCGCGCAACAGATCCATTTCACTCTCAATCTGCCGTGTGACTTGGATCGCAGCGGCTTGGGACCGCACTTCAATTTCACGGATCTGCGCCAGAATCTGACTGCGGCGGGCCGCCAGCACCTCCACTTGCGCCTGAAGATCCGCAAGACGTTCCTGTCGGTTCAGCGCGGACGGCTGTGTTTGTAACTCCTGCACCTGTTCGGTGATTTCCACAACTGCGGCCTGAATTCTTTGGATCTCGTCTTGAAGCCGGACCTGTTCCGCGTGGCTCTCGAGCTGTTGAGTACCGTGATAGGCCTGCGCATTTTCCGCCGCGATCGCTTCGCTCCGCTCGACCGTTGCAAGATCCGCTTGCAATCGCCGCAGCCGCTCCCGAAGATTCTCAAGGTGCGCCTCTACATCTCCTGTGGGCGGCTGGAGGGGCGTTCCTGACGTGGACGTTTGGACCATTGTGAGGCGCTCCCTTAAATCCCGCAAGCGTTCGCGCTCAGATGCCAGCCTCTGGCGAAAGGCTGAGCCAAAGGTGGGCGGATTCTCCTCTTGGTGTGGCGGAGGAGAACGCGCGGCGGGATCCCTCGTGCCGCCCTCCTCCTGCTCGAGACGAACATCAACGGCGTTCGGAATTTCATACAACGGCCGCCGGGCCCAAACTCCGACCAGAAGCAGTCCCACAAGTCCTAAAATGATCGCGAGCCAACGACCCATGCCTGGTCCGGCAGCAATTTCGCGGCCAGGTCATGAGATGTACGGTTGAAAGGCACGTCGACATATGCGCTGGCGATGGTCACTCGGCTGGAGCTTGTACCCGTCTCGAATTGAGACGGCCCTCAAGTCGCAATTCGGATGCGCCCATGGCCGGTTTCGCGCATCTGGCCGGAACAGGTGTTGCATTTAAATTTACCCATGAGAAGCTTCCGTTTCGTTCTTCAAGCTGCTTACGGATTCGAGCTCTCCTTCCTCATTGGCGTACTTGCTTTTCCGACCCTCCCCGCGCAGGCGCAGTCAGACCTCATTGGAGTTGCGGGCCAGTACACGCAGGAACTCGGCGCTCGGGGCGCGGTCACAAACCGTCGGGTCGCGGACGAGCTCTATCGCCGCGCGCTCCAGGATGAAGCTGAAGCATGGAAATCCTTCCCTCCCAATGTCAGTCTTCTCTCCAGAGCCCTCACGCAAAGTAAAGAAGGAAAAATGGCCGACGATCAAGCCAAGGAATTCGCGCGCGCGGCCTTACACGGGAATCGCACGGGCCATCAGGCCGGCGAGCTGGCGCAATCCAAGTATGGCGCCGTGGATGAAAGCACGCTTCGCTCTCTTGCCACCGGGTCCAGCCCTTATATGCCCGCGGTGGAGAGTAAACTTGGCAGCTATGGGCTCAAGCTCAGTCCCGATAAAATGTCATTATCAACTCCTTTTGGTTCGCTCGCGGTGAATATGGACATGCATAAATACGAGGGATTGTTGCGCAAGGCGGCCGAAACGTTTGGTGTTTCTCCGGATAAGGTATCTAACGGCATCCGCTCAGCCATCCAAACGCGCGACAACCTGGCCCGCCAGTTCGCTGCCGAGAACTCCGTGCCGGCGGGCCGTGAGGGTCGCGAGGGTTTTGCGACTTTCGCTTCAGCTTCGGACGCGGAAAGTGGCTCCCGCGGCGGGGCCGCAGACGCGTCGGACTCTCGCTTCTCGCCTCAAGGCTCAGGGGCGCACGTCGAGCCCGATCAGGAGCCGCAGTCTGAGCCGCCCGATGATCCTCTGTGGGAAGAAAAACAAAAGGAACTGGAGACCAATCGCCGACAACTGGCCTCTCAGCTGGGAATCAGGGACGCACGTGACCTGGACGTGACGGTAAAATCTCCGCTGGGCCGTCCGAAGCAAAACATCTTTGGAATGATCCATATGCGCTACCAGTCCCTACGCCAGCGCGGGGTTTTCGAGGAAGACGATCATCCTCCGCTGGAGGAGGACTCAATCTCCCTTGTTCGGCGGAGTGATCGTGAGGGAATCTAGTTTCTGTTTAGCGGCAGGATGGCCGGGCAAAAGCCTGGCCGCCTCTTTGTAGTGCACGGCTGCCCGATCCGGATGCCCCAGTTCCTCCAAAACACCCGCGTAGTTGAAATGAAGTTTGCCGTCCGTGCGGTCCAGGTTTAATGCCTCCTCGAATACCAAACGCGCTTCTTTCAGGCGGCCCGTGCGTCGAAGGGCGATGCCGAGATTGTTGCGCGCGGGCAGAAAGCGCGGGTTCAACTTTATGGCCATTTCGAAATAAGGAATAGAGATCGTATATTGGTTCAACTTAAAATAAGCCACGCCCAAGTTGTAGGTGCCGTCGGTTGAATCCGGATTCCTGAGTAGGGCCCGTTGAAGATGGGGGATCGCCCGTTCCACTTGGGACTTGTTCACGAAGTACGCCCCTACGTTAACGTTCGCTTCGACATCATTCGGATCCCGTGAAAGGACGGCCTCATAGTGCTTGCGCGCCTCCTCAACCTTCCCCTGTCTCTCCATCAACAAACCCAGGTTGTTGTGAGCCAGAGACGAGTTCGGATACTTGATCAGCACGTCTTTCCATACGAATTCCTCAGACCTGTAGATGCGGCTATGACGAAACGACAGGCTCATCAGCGCCGCCACCGCCGCAATTGCCAGAACACGCACCAGGGACATTCTGACAAAGGTGCGACAAAGATCACCAACGATGGAAACAACCGGGATCAGCAACAACACATAGACGGGATATTGCCAGTGGTCCGATGCCATAGAGTAACGCATGAAATAAATCTCAATGAAGCCAAGTACCGGAAACAGCATAATCGCGAAGCCCACGCCACATGCGACGGAGAGTCTCACCTGGCGGGAATGACGATAAAAAAGAGCGAGACCGCTCAAGATCAATAGACCCGCCAGCGCAGCTCCCCTCAGAACAAGGGGGCTTCCGAGTTCAAAATCCTTCCAATCTTCGTAGGCGAAACTCAGCGCAAGGGGGGCCACGGCCTTGGTCGCGTAAAAGAAGATCAGATAAGCCGCGTCGGCTATCTTCACCAGGAATCCGCGCCCCGACATTTCCACAAGTGGAAGCTTCGGATACCAGTTGAGCGCAATGGTGCCGATCCCCGACGAGAGGGCAAAGAATGGCAGCGGGGCATAAAGACGGGAACGCCATGGCACCCGCTCATCACGAGTCCGCGCGAAAAACTCAAAAGCCACGAGCCCGACCGGCAGCATGACAAAGGCGGTCTTGGCCAGGAGAGAGCCCGCAAACGCCAAGAGCGACGCCACCAAAATCGAGGCGCGCCGACGATCTCGATAAACAAGATACAGATCAATGGAAAGCAAGGCCAAGAGTGAAGCGAACGTTGTCTTGGTTTGAATAATCCAGGCGACCGCGTCGACGGACAGCGGGTGAACCGCAAAGAGGAGGGCTGAGAGAAACGCGAATCGAAACCCAAGGCGAACCAAGATCCGCCATATTAAGAGCGAGTTTAGAAAATGCAGGAGAAGGTTCACCCCATGGTATCCCAGTGGGTTCTCGCCCCAGATCCGCCACTCGAGAAAAAACAAGGAATAACTCAGGGGCCAGAAGTCCACGCCTTCCTGGGTCAACCAAATCCGGCGCAATCCATCCGGGGCACGGACCAGTTCGCTTTGAATCAGGTACGTGAAATCATCCCAAATGAACCCCCCGCCCAAGGCCGGGTAAAAAGCGACAAGAATCGCTCCCAAGAGAAGAAATATCCGGAGGAGAAGTATCCGGAGACCGAATGTCCGACACCATTCCTGTGTCAAAATGACGTTCCTCCATTGAAATCGAACCTACTCAAATACTATGTTCCGCGGCGGCTCTTGTCGACGCGAGATCTTTCGCTCTAACCGGACTTGTGGTACGTTTGCCACTCCCATGAGACCGCCCTTTATCCAGGGAGACCCATGAACCCCACTCTCGGCAACATTCCGACGCACACACTTGAGCGATTGACCGGAATTGTGGAGCGGGTAACTTTTCACAATCCCGAAAACGGTTGGACCGTGTTGAAGGTGTCACCGTTCAACAGCCCGGGGCGCCTCGCAACTGTTCTTATTCACCAGGCGAAGGTGTTTGCCGGCGCCACCATGGAGTTTCAGGGCGAATGGAATCATCACCCCAAACACGGGGAGCAATTCAGAGCCTTGACAGCGCTGGAGAAAAAGCCGGCTTCAACAGCGGCCATAGAAAAGTACCTTGGATCCGGGCTTATTCGTGGCGTGGGGCCGGCGACCGCGAAAAAAATAGTGGCGCATTTCAAAGACCACACGCTCGACGTGTTTGAAAAAGACATCGGTCAGCTCCTGGGCGTTCCCGGAATCGCTGAAAAGAAACTCGACCAGATCAAAACATCTTGGCAAGAACACCGGGCGATCCGGGATGTGATGATGTTTCTGCAGGGCCATGGAATCAGCACTTTGTTCGCGGTGAAGATCTATAAAACCTACGGCGATCGGGCCATTGAAATCGTCTCCCAAAATCCCTATCGTCTGGCCCATGATATCTATGGGATTGGCTTTTTCTCAGCGGACAAGATCGCTCTCAAAATGGGCTTTGAACGCTTTGGGGTTCCGCGGATTGAGGCTGGGATCAAACATGTACTGGCCGCAAGCCGCGAGGAGGGGCACTGTTACCTTACAGAAGGTCAGATTTTGCGTTCCACACGGGAACTTCTGCAGGTCGAAGAGATGAGTGATGAACGGATTCAGGCGGTTCTCGCGGACCTGTTGGCTTCCCATCAGATCAAGTGTCGTGGTCTCGCTGGAGCGGACGGACAGATCCAGAATTGTTACTACTCAAAATCGATTTATTATGATGAAGAGAAAGTGGCGCAGAGAATCAAGGCTCTTATGAGCCATGGCGTGGCGGTGGACGGCGCGCGCGTGGAGTCTTGGGTCATCCGCTACTGTGAGAAGCATGGGATCAAGCTCAGCGAGGAACAGTTGGACGCGGTCGTCGGCATTGCCGGCCAGTCTTTCTCAATTCTGACCGGTGGACCCGGATGTGGGAAAACAACCTCCACCCGTGTGCTCGTTCAACTTCTCAAAGCCATGCGCAAGCGCGTTTTGCTCGCGGCTCCCACAGGGCGGGCCGCGCAACGGATGAGCGAGGTGATTGGCGGCGTGGAAGCCAAAACGCTCCATCGTCTCCTGGAGTGGGCGCCTGACAAGGGTGGGTTTAAACGGGACGAAAACGATCCTCTGCCCTGTGACTTCCTCGTCGTCGACGAATGCTCGATGCTGGATATCAGTCTGGCCAGTTGCGTTCTGAGGGCGGTTCCTCTCGGCTGCCAAGTGCTCTTGATTGGAGATCCTGACCAGCTTCCCGCAGTTGGCGCTGGAGATGTGCTGAACGATCTGTTGAAATCCGACGCCGTTGCGCGCTTTCGTTTGACAAGGATCTTTCGCCAGGCCGAGGCCTCTTCCATCATCCGCTTTGCTCACGAAATCAACTCCGGGATTGTGCCACGAATCCTCTCACCCATGGCTGAGCCTGAAGCGTTCAAACGCGGAGTTGACTGTCTCTTCGTCGACAGCGATGAAGCCACACAAGAACAGTTGCGCTTTCTCCAGCGCGCAAAGGCGGCGATTGGACGCGCGCACGGAGCCGACGAACGTGTTCTCCTCAAAACAGGTGAAGCCTGGTCCGGGCAGTTAATGAAAGCGGGGGATGGAATCACCGTTGATAAGTTGTACCGCCCGGAAACCGCCACCGAGTCTGAAATTCGCCAGCCTGTTTTATCGATTCCTGAGAAATTTAGGCACGTCAATCTGGAGAGTCTCGCTCAAAAAGAGGGTCCTATCGGCGAACTCCTGGAAATCTTCAGGTCCGTTCATCCCTGGTCCTCGTTACACTACGGACTGACGGCAGTCGATGCCGTAGTCCGGCTGTATATAAAGACGGTGAAGGACTGGTTGGGGCCTAAGGCGGAGGTGCAAATCCTCACGCCACAAGTGCGGGGGTCTCTCGGCACCTTGAATCTTAACGAGGCACTGCAGAAAGCCGCAAATCCGGAAGCTCCGCTCAAGCGCCAGATCCAAGTAGGTGGACGCATCTTCCGCGAGGGGGATCGCGTGATCCAAACCCGAAACAATTACGATCTCGGGATTTTCAACGGCGATATCGGCATCATTGAGCACGTGGATACGGAACAACAATCCTGTGAGGTCCGGTTCGGCGGCCCCGAAGCCAAGGTTGCCGTAATTGAGAAAGGCGACTTGAGCGAGCTGTCTCTCGCGTATGCCATCACAATTCACAAGAGCCAGGGCTCGGAGTTCCCGGTCGTTATCATTCCTGTATTAGGCCAACACTTCAATATGCTCTTCCGCAATCTGATCTACACGGCTCTGACCCGAGCCAAGACGCTGGCGATTTTTGTTGGAAGCCGGAAAGCGTTTGCGATGGCGGTTCATCAAACCGACAATCGCAAGCGCCAGACCGCGCTTACGGAACTTATGGGTTCGCGCCGTTAAAATTCCTCAGTTACGGGGCAGAGTTCGAAGCTTCTCCTGCTGTTCCTTTGTCAGCATGTTCTTAATCCGGATCATTAAAGTGAGCTGAACGGTCTTCACTCTCTTCTCGACGTCGGTCAGCTTGTGCAGCGCCGAGATGGCTTTGCCTTCGTCCACCTTATTTGCGTCGAGAACCTTCACGAGTGCGTCGGAGGCCTCTTTCATATTCACCTGAACTTCCACCAAATCCGACATGGTTTTTTTCATCAGATTAATGATCGCTTCGCGCTGCTTGTCTTTTAGCCCAATTTCCGCCTGATGCTTTAAAACCATATCTGGCGGAAAAACATGTGCACCGATCGGATCATCCGCAGATCGTTCAGAATCGGCGTTCGCAAAACTTGCGCTTAGAATGAATGTGACCGATGCGAGAGCCAGAACGGTTTTTCTTTTCATAAGGCCCATAATCCTAGTCCTCCAAATTCCATTTGAGTGAATCGCTGGGATATTCAGGATTCATCAATTCCATTTCGGGTAAGTTCCAGTTCGTTACTTGAGCCATCTGATACGCCTCCTGGGCTTCCTGCAGCAAGATATCAGAAGGCAGATGCAACTCCACGACCAAAGCAGGCACCGTCTCCGTTGGCTGCCGAACCATAAGAATCACGGCAAAGACAGCAAGCATGGGAACAAAGATCCAGGTCAACCATGCGTCGAGGCCGCGTCCTTTCTCTTCGCGTGCATTCTTTTTAGAAAGCTCCAAACGCGCCCGCGCCCAGAGCGTCTGGAAGGAGGCATCGTCCTCCTTCCGTCGGCGCGACTCCTTCTCGCACGCCTCGCGCACGAGCTGTTTAAGATCTTCATCCTGCATCTCGTCCTTACGCATCGTCATCCGTCCTTCGTCCTCATCAATGCCAACAACCTCTTCAGTTCCTTCTTGCCGCGGTCATAATGCACCCGCGCCGTTCCCAACGAGACCTTCATCGCTTCGCTGGCTTCGGCAATCGTCAAATCATGATAGAACACCAGCTCGAGCACCTCTCGCTGACGTGCCGGCAGGCGAGCCAAAGCCTGCAGCACCAGGTCTCGATCTTCATTTCTCTCCACCGTGCCTTGGGCCGTATCCGCAGGGGGCTCTGAGAGCGCTTGATCTTGCTCAAACCATTGCGACAGCAACCCGCTTCGCACCCATTTCTTGCGACGATTTTCCAGGGCTGTCATGCGAATCACGGAAAAAAGCCAAGTTTTCAAACTCGAGCGGCCGTCAAATCGCGCGCGCCCGTCCATAATCTTGAGATATGTCGTCTGCACAACATCCTCCGCTTCACTCGACTGCCCTCGACAACATGTCAAGGCCCAGGCAAGGCTGGCTCGGTGAAGCACGGCCAGCTCAGACTCGAGTGCGGCTCGATCCAAAGTATCCCCCGAGGCTTTCTCCTGCCGCCTCTCCAGTTGGTGGGTTCAGGATGAATTCCATATGACAACAAATTCTCGTGTGTCTCATTTTGATCTTATAGAAAAAGTGATTGAATTACCTATACTTTTCCATGTCCGGCGGAAGGCTCCACAAATACCCTGTCATATGGTCTCGCAATTCGAGACACTGAATCCTGTAATATGGAAATCAGCTCCCGCTGGTTTTTAAGGAGGTTCTATGATGCCTGTTCTTTTCGCCGTGGTCCTTTCCCTGACCGGAGGTCTCGGCACACTCACACCAAATGCATTTGCGGGTCCCTCGGATCTACCCAGTAAATCCGAGGAGCTAAAAGGACTCGTGGAAAAGCTGGTGCATGACGGTTACGATCCTACACCCATTGCCAAGCTCGCAAGCTCAGCCAGTGAAGCCATGGATAAGAAGAAAGATCCCAAAGAGGCGGAACGTCTTCTGGATCAGGCCATTGCACTTGCAAAATCGAAAAAGGGATTGCGCCGTCCACGTCCTCCGGGAAGCCCAGTGGAGATCCAAGCTCGTCTGGAAGGCAAAATGAAGAAGGTGCAGAGCCACATGGAATCGCAATCCAAAAAAGGAAAGGACATTTCTGCCGAACGCAAAAAGTTGGAGAGCTTTCAACAGCTGATGCAACAAGGAGAGGTGAAGCAGGCTGAAGATCTCCTGGATGAAGTTTTGGCCTCCGCGAAATAGCACCCGGCGTTCAATCAAATTCAAATAAGGAACGCGCCCCGCCTGCGGGCGCCCCTTTCCCCTTCGTGTTTTTAATATTTAATCCCGTTGTCATTGCGAGTTCATGCGTGGCTTTCTATTATAGGAACAAGATAGCGGGAGTGACACAGAATGCGGAAATGGATCTATGGCGTGCTGGCATGCGTATTCGGAGCGGCTTTCTTCGCGGCCATTGCGGTTGCTCTCATAAACTGGAGAGATGAGAAGATACGTCCGGAAATTGAGTCCATTCTGGCAAATCGCCTCCACACGACCGAAGACCAGGAGCGCGCCTGGTTCTACGTGCTCGGCGTCCATGCGGGAGATGATGAAGATCCCGAACAGAAAGGCCGCGATCTCTGGGCCAAGCGAGAGGCCCCGGGTTTTTGGGACGCTTTAAATAAATCGCGTCCGTTTGCCACCTCCTTTTCCGGCTGCAAATCTGTGTGCGGAACAGAAGCGCTGGAGAAGGATCCGCGCCTTCAGGAGGCTTTACGAAAGTACCCGCGAGAAGTGCGGCGCTATGTGCGTCTGATGCAATATGGTGCGGGTGTGACCCTCTTTCGAGGTGACGAAAAGAATCCATTACTCAGTCTCACCGCTCTTCCGTACAACGCCCACCCTCTGTTCCTTGCGCAACTGGCTGAATGGTTGAAGAAGGGCGGCGAGGCGCGCGTTTTGGATTTGTTGGTGGCCAGCAACACCTACATGGAAAGCATCATGAGCAACGGCAGCCTCCTTGAGCGGCTGGTCGCCGCACGCAACGCGCAGATGAATGCGCAGTTCCTGATGCTGGAAATGTGGCAAAATCCCGAGCTGCGAGTCACGGAGGAGATTGTGGCCACATTTCCCGTGCCTGAATCTGAAAAGCTATTGCGAGGCGCGCTCGAAGAGGAACTAAGAACCGTGCACAACGCCGTTCGCAGCATTCAATCCCTCTCCGATTTTGAACTGAGCCACTTGAGCGAGACGAATGAGTGGGGCCCCAAAATCTCCTCTTACATTCCCGCGCGCGCGCTGTTTAAGCCCAATCAGGCGATGAACCGCTATTATGATATCGCCATGCAGGGTCTCTATTCCGATTGTCCGCTCGGCGAAGAGATCGAAGTCTGCGTTCCAGCCGCTAAATGGGCTTCGCTAAACCCGGTTTGGCATTGGATTGAGAATCCCCTGGGCCGAGGCCTGGTGCGCATTTTGACCGTAAATCTGAGTGGTCGCCGCCATACCGTGAACCGTCTGGCTGAGGAGATCATCAGCCTAAAGCAGGAGATGAGACGCGCGCTCTGAGCCGTGCATGCTGAGCCGAACGCTCTGGGCCGTGCGGTCCCAAGTCGTTTCGACGGGTGCGGACAAGTCAAGGAATAGCTCGACTTGAGGGAAGGACCTGGTATGAAAGTGAATGTATAGCTCGGTCTGTAGTGGTGAACAATGGATGATCCTCGGCTAGAACGTCTTAAAGAACTGGTGCGCTCGCGCTACGAGAGTCATGGCGATCCGGGCCACGATTTCGCGCACATCCTGCGGGTTATTCAGTCCTGTAAGTCCCTTGGACATGGGCTCGGCGCCAACCTTCAAATCTTACTTCCAGCAGCCTTGCTGCATGATGTGGTGAACGTTCCTAAAAACCATCCTGACCGTAAGGTCGCAAGTCGGCGCGCCGCTGACGAATCCGTCCATCTTCTCAAAGCTGCGGGCTACTCGGACTTCGAAATCGAGCGGATTCGCGTCGTGATCACCGAGCATAGCTATTCATTGGGCTTGAAACCATCGTGCCTTGAATCCGCTATTCTCCAGGATGCGGACCGCTTGGACGCGCTTGGTGCTGTCGGGATTATGAGAATGGTGACGTGCGGTTGCCGATTGGGATCAAAGTACTATCACCCGTTCGAGCCGGTCCCACGAGATCGCGCTTTGGATGACAAACAGTACACCATCGATCATTTGTATGTGAAACTCTTCGGACTCGTCGATCAATTCAACACCGAGGCCGGTCAACAAGAGGGGGCTCGCCGAGCGGAATTCATGAAGCTCTTTGTGGCCCAACTGGAAACAGAGATCGGCACCCCTAAGCCCGCTCCCACACGTATCCAAAATTGACGGGATAACCTTTATAGGAGTCCCATTTGGGCTTTATCTGTATCCACTCTTCGTCGATCACACCCTCATGCATTTCCCGCAGTTTCCATCCTGCAGCCAAGGCCGCGCGGACATGGTCACTGATGAGATGGATATGGGTGCGGATGGCGACCGGATTTCCACCGCTGTCTTTGAAGTGCGTCGGCATTCCCGTCATGAAAAAGAAGGGATGCATCCCGACGACCACGAAATCCGCGCGGACGGCACTCAAGCGATAGGCTTCCTTGTAAACACTGTCCAAACTCTCAAGATGCTCATCTCCAAGGCTCATGACGATAAGATCATACTTGACGTCGGAGATGCCGGTTTCTTCGACGGATCCAAGATAAAGATTTCGGTAAAACGTCTTCTCCCGGGCTTTCGCAAGCATCTCAGGGGTGAGGTCGATCCCATCGATCGTTGAAACTCCCCGCCTGGTGAGCCACTGGCCGGTTCGTCCGGTCCCGCACGCAAGATCCAGGCCCTCTCCTTTTGAATCCCACTTCACAGTCTGAAACCGCTCGAGCACTCCAATATCAAGAAGGTCAGGAACGGCCGTTTCGTAAGTCGCAGCCCACATTCCGTAACCTGCTCGGGGCGGGACAGTGGGATAGTGACGGCG
The DNA here is from genome assembly GCA_050249195.1 of Bdellovibrionales bacterium. GTDB lineage: Bacteria > Bdellovibrionota > Bdellovibrionia > Bdellovibrionales > UBA1609 > JALHOQ01. Next base: position 22,543 of record JBFWQY010000018.1, on the reverse strand, counting down.
ATCAAAGCTTTTAAAATCCATAAAGACTCCTAGAAAAAAGAAACATCTAAAGCCACACATCAGTGGATCACCACCTATCGGTTTTTCTACTGGGCCTTTTGGGTCCGCTCCAGTCTCATTCTCTCATTGATTGCGAGTGGAAGATTCGGATTACATAAAATGCTCCCTTCCCCGGACGAAACGGGAATTCAGAGAATGCCTTCTCTGGAGGAGCATTTATTTGTCTGGTATCTGTCTCGTTTTTGTCTCGTATTTCTCTGGAGCTAAGACTTAGACTCAACCTTGAGCTTCGCCAAAGCTCTTTCCTTTGATATCCTCCCAGTCGAAAGTGGTCAAGGAGAGGTCGAAAAAAATGCGCCCACGCAACAAACGCTCACGTGATTACATTGCTGAAATTGAAAATGCGCTCTCGGCTTTTCCGACAAGGACCTCCAGCCAGAATCCAGAGTCATACATTGGAGGGGGGCAATCCCAGCTTCGCTACATCGGCCTGCGCGTTCCGCATTTGCGGCAGGCCCTGCGCGCGGGGTTTTCGTTCTCCAATGCTGAACCTGATGTCATTGCTGAAGTTTGGGATCAGATCTGGTGGGATTCCGACTGTTATGAAGTGATGTCCCTGGCTCTTGCATGGTTTTACGATCCTAAACAACGGTTAATCCTCAGGCCGAACTGGCCACGGTTGAGAGCGTGGTCGGAACGAATCGATAACTGGGCTCACTCCGACACCCTTTCAGGAATTTACGCCCGCATTCACGAAGACTGTGGGCGAGAAGTTTACAAAACGTTTCGAGAATGGAACAGGTCAGAAAATCCTTGGTTGCGGCGCCTTTCCATTGTGAGCCTGTTCTACTACAGTTCGCAAAGACAAAAATACCCGTCCTTTAAACAAGTGGCCACCTTGCTAAAGCCTCAGCTGAATTTCGACCACTACTACGTCCAAAAAGGTGTGGGATGGACGCTTCGTGAAAGTGGAAATGTCTATCCTAGAGAAACATTCGCTTTTATAGAAGGGCATATTAGCAAGATCAGCTCCCATGCCTTTTCAGCAGCCACAGAGAAGATGACTCCCCGGCAACGCCATCACTTGAAGAACCTCCGCCGAATGCGACGTGGTAAGCCCTCCTAGAGGCCGCACCGAGGAGATGCGGCTGTGGAATCGGGTCCGATCTCATTAATAAAATAATGAGAGGTCAATTGGTTGAGAAAAGTCCTATCCGGTTACCTTCCGTGTCCATGAAGTTCGCGAAGTAACCCACTCCCGGGATCTTGGTCTTGGGAATGATGATTTTACCACCGGCGGATTCCAATCGATTCAACACGACTGATAAATCACGCCCGCCGTTCAGGTAAACGACGCTGCCTTTGTCGCTAGGTTGCATATGTTCGTGTCGAACAAGAGACCCCGTCACTTTCCCTTCTTTCACAGGGAACACGGCCATTTCATAGTTTTCCTCGTCATTTTTCTCAATTTTCATCTCCACGGCGAGGATCTCGCCATAGAACTTCGCAGCACGTTCCATGTTCGCGACCGGAATCTCGAACCAGTTAACCATATGCCCCTCATTCCAACCTTGAGGAGGTTGCTGACCCTGATGTTGAGAATGCGCATAGGCGCCCGCGCTGATTAAGAGTGCGGAAAGAGCAAGAACGACAGATTTCATTTTATACATGTTGTGCCCCCTTATTGAGTGTGTGAAATCCGACGCCTTGATAGCTCATGACCACGTGCTTCCGCTATCTTTAACGGCCAGCCTGCACGAGATTCTTATTTCCTGTTGTGTGAGCGAATTTTTAAGCCGGCGCAGTTTTAAAGAATGCGCGCGAGGTGCGGAAAGCTGGAGATCGTCATGTCGCAGCCCTGAACTTCGCCGAATCCGTACTCGGCAAAGTAAAACGGGATAGAGCAGGCACGGGCTGCGAGCCGATCGCTTTCGGCATCGCCGACGAATACCGGCCGCTTCAATCCGTTGCGAGCAATCAGATCCGCGAGATTTTCGCTCTTGGATTTACCGGTGTTTCCCCAACATTCATAGTCGACAAAGTGATCTGATAGACCGTGGAATTTTAGAAACGTCTCGATGTAACCGGCTTGGCAGTTGCTGACGATAAATAATGGATACTTATTTCGAAGCTCCTGCAGGCCTGACAGCACGCCCGGATACAGTTCTCCACCGGAGGTTGAGAGAACCGCATTGTCTTCCTCGGTTGTGTCTTCAATAAGAATTTCAAGATCGTATTCGGTTAGGCCTGCAAAAGTCTCCCGGATACACAGTTCATGAGGCTTGCCAGCCACTCTTCTCACATCTTCCGGCACGATGGGACGAAACTCAATTCCTCGTCGCCGGAGAACATTATTCCACGCCTTTGCGCAGGAGGCGCAGGTATCCCACAATGTTCCATCAAGATCGAAGATGATAGAGTCCGGCGCCGGGACGAGGGGAAGGGGAGAGGTCAGGAACGGCCTTAGGTGATTCCGAATGTCTTCCCGCGCTTCGGGTTCCTGCCAGATTCTAAGGCGCGCAAGCCGGTAACAGTCCTTCGGTGGATAGATCAACACACGATGAGGGATCTCGGCTTCAAGGAACTCCTCCCCTAAGGGAACCCATCCGAGTTTGACATAAAAACCAACCGCATGTTCTTGCGCGTGCATCGCCGGAAGAGATTCCGGAAAGTGGCGGAGGGCATACTCTTGCATGGCCTCCATGAGCCGGCGTCCGACTCCAAGCCCGCGGCAACCCTTCAGGGACGCGATCCGTTCGAATTTTGCAAAGCTCTCCTTGAGTCTGAGCCGGCCGGTTCCGACCGGGACTCCCGCCCTCAAGGCTAAAAAGTGCTTGGAGATGTTCTCGTACTCATCAATCTCGGTTTCTTCAGGAACACCTTGTTCCTCAACAAAGACCGCGCGCCGGATCTGCAGGCAGAGTTCGTATTGGTATGGTTCCGATGCCAGAACGACCTCAACCTGCCCCACAGTTCCCTCTTTCCTCTCTTTCCTCTCTTTTTTCTATTTCTTAGTCCCCGGCTTCTTGGCGCCAGGTGTTTCCTCGGATCCCCCAAGATCTAAGCTTTGTGCCCTGACGTCATCATAGAGCTCAAGCTCCACTGTGTCGGCGTCAGTTCCATGGTCTTCTATGAACTCCTCAAATTCGACCATCTCGGCTTCGAGGTCCTCTTCGGACACATTCCCTTCGACGGAGTTCCTGGCTTCGGCCCCCGGTGCGCCCTCCAGAGTCGTGTTCACGTTTATGGACTTGGATTCGATCGCCGATCCCGCAACGGGGATGATCAGACCTACAATGAACATCAAGATAAAAGAAGCTTTCATATACCCTCCTTAGTCATCCATTGAATGATGCCCTGATCTCCTGCCTTGGTCCAGACATCTCTAAAAGCCGGCCATTCCGCCATTGAACGAAAAACGACCCTCTTCCTCCGTGCGGGCGTCAGTGGGGGGCGGAATGTGCCTTTTCAATCGCGCTAAAGAGGGTGTCAATATCGAAGGGCTTTTGAAGAAACCCAAAGGTATTGTCGAGATCCGGCTGTCGGTCCTTTCCGGAAGTCGCAATGATACGAGCATGATCCAAGACATCGGGCATCTCCTTGACCAGTTCGGCCAGAAACGAAGGGCCATCTAGATCCGGCATGATCATGTCCAAAAGAATGAGCGAGGGTCGAAAGCCGCGCCGAAGTTTTTCCATGGCTTCATGGCCATTTTCAGCCAATTCAACCGAGTACCCTTCGCTTTCGATCATGAATCTCATCAATTCACGCAAATCGGGACAGTCGTCAACAATCAAAATCGTTTTCGATGGCATCAAATCTCCCTCGTGAACTTGAACGGTGAGTTTGTACCTTTACCTACTTGTCAAACAACCCGCCATCCCGGAACTCCAACGCATTCAAGGAAAGGGTTCGTTCACGGTGGGCGAGCTCTCATTGCCTATGAGCCAGGTCACCAGTAGTTCCGGTAGGTGCTCAAGTGGTGCCTGGGCCGTCGCCAGTCCCGCCTCCACCACCGAGCGAGGCATTCCATAAACCACACACGAGGAAGCGGCCTCTGCGACAATCCGGCCTCCGGCTGCCTTCACCGCGCGAGCCCCTTTCAGGCCATCATCTCCCATTCCCGTCATCACAAGTCCCAAGGCGCCTTCGCCGACGACACGGGCCGCACTTTCAAAAAGCAGGTCCACGGACGGACGGTGGAGGGTGTCGTAAGGGCCGTACGAAACCACGGCATAGAGCTTTTTCCCCTTGGCTTCGACCTGAAGATGGGTACCGCCCGGGGCGATTACGGCGTGACCAGCTTTTAGCTCGGCGCCATCCACCGCTTCCTGAACCGGGACCGCCCCAACTTGACTGAGCCGAGCTGCAAGAGGCGCTGTGTACCCAGCCGGGATGTGAAGCGCAATTGCAAGTGGCACAGGAAGGTTCGCCGGCAACATTTTAAACAACTGAGTCAAAGCCCGAGGCCCCCCCGTCGAGGCGCCAATCACAACAATACGGGCGGGAGCTCGAGGTGAACCTTTAATATCCGTTTCCATTCCGAACACCGGCATTCGCCGGGTGGGTTCTTCCTGGTGTAATCTCGGCTTTGCGGCCGCAGCCGTTTTGACCTTGAAAACAAGTTCACTCGAGACTTTATAGAGTCGATCCGTGGCTAAAGGTGTGGGTTTGGTGACCATCTCCACGGCGCCATTTTGTAACGCCTCCATCGCCATATCGGAATCCGAACCGGCCGCACTGACCACCACCACCTTTGGAGCTGACTCCTTCGGAAGCGCTTTCAATACCCCAAGCCCATCGAGTTCCGGCATCAGCAGATCGAGAGTGATCACATCCGGACGAAGCTCCGCCACTTTCTCAAGCGCCTCCAGGCCATCGCGAGCAATGCCAACCACGTCAAGCTCGGGATCGCGGGATAAAACCTCGCGGATCACCTTTCGAGCGAATGCGGAATCATCAACGACGAGGACACGAATACGATCAGCAGTCATAGTGAGGTGCCTTTCGGTACACAAAGACTCCCGCGCCCTCCTCACCTATGAATCGGCCACCATACCGGAGGAGGGATTCCGAGACACCGACCAACAAACGGCCATCATTCGTCAAGAGGTCGCAAAAACGGCCCAGGACCGATATCACCGTCCGGTCACCGAAATAGATCAGGACATTACGGCATAAAATCACATCAAATGTTCCCAAATCTGACAGGTCGCTCGTCAGCAGGTTTCGCCGCTCCCACCGTATGGATTCAATCAGCCTTAACGGAACTTCATAGCCTCCACTTTTCACTTCTATGTACTTGTCAAAGAGAACGGTGTCTGGGATCTGACGGACTGACCGACGGCCAAAACGTCCTTGATGAGCGACGCATAGTGCTTTTGCGCTGATATCGCTCGCCACGATTTGCACCCGGTCCAGTAAATTCCTGTGGTCGAGCAGCATAGCTAGAGACAGCGGCTCTTCGCCTGTTGCGCACGCGGCCGACCACACTCGAACCTTCTGCCCCTTTGCGCATCGGGGTTCAATCACGGAATCCACAATGACCTGAATTCCAGGCCACTCCCTGAAGAAATAGGTCTCGTTAACCACCAGGGACTCAACCAGCTTTTCGAGCTCCTGTTCACCACCCGGGTCGTATCGCAAAAAATAGTAATAATCCAAAAGCGTATCGAATCCCGCTTCGAGGGCGCGCATAGCGGCTCTGTCCTGAAGAAGTTCACGGTCGAGCAAGCCGTAGTGAAGGCCAGACTTCTCCTCGATCAGGCTACTGAGTATTGAGAACACTGGAGGAGTAAGTTCAAACTGTGTCATCAGCCCCTTTACGCCTTGAGAACAAGGGTGCAGATTTTTCTAACTTCAGGATCAGGATCATTCTGTTCAGCCTCCCGCACGGCAGCTATCAATTCAGGATCTCGTCGGGCCGCGAGGGATGTGGCGGCGGCCTTGCGCGCGGCTGCGTTGTTCAGCTTCATGGCCCAAAGCAATGCGGACCGGGCCTCTGGTGTCTCCAGTCGTGAAAGAACGGAGATCAGAATTGGCGCGAACTCGTCATTGGCGGACTCCAGTGCGACCAAGAGACCCGCGCTTCTCCCCTCGGAAGCAACCAACAAGGCCGCTCTCGCCCGGTCACGGGTCGCCTCGGATTTGAGAAGTTCAACGAGAACTTCTGTTGCTTCCTGCTCGGGACGAGCGGACAAAAAATCGATCGCCGCCGAACTCACCTGTTCGCTGCTGTCCGTGGCCGCTGAACTTAAGGCCCCAAGCACCCGTCCCGACGGGAAGTTGACCAACGCCGACAGCGCCATAAGCCGTGTCGGCGCATCCGGCGCGCTCACGGCGTTAAGGACAACCGGCAAGTCTTCGTCTCTGTGCGCGATTCCGAGCCCGACGAGGGCCGCCCGGCGCGCCTCAACGTCCTGCGTGGTGGCGGCCTGCCTAAGAGCCTCATAGGCGATCGGCGAGTCCAAATGCGAAAGCGCCTCGACGGAGGCGACCCGCACTTGTCCGGCCTCATCTTGCAAGAGTTGCGCGATTTCTCCTGCGACCGATACATACTCCATTCGTCCCAGCGACTGACAGGCATAGTAGCGAACCCAAGCATCGTCATCTCGTAATCCCTTCAGAAGAACAGACAACGCACGTTCACTGGCCTTGGGGAGTTGACCCAAAGACCTCATGGCCAGTCCTCGGACGCGGGGATTGGAATTTCTTGATTGCTCATACAATGCCTCAAGAGCGCGGGCGTCTTCAAGAAAAGGTAGCCCCTGAATAGCGGCTTCGCGGACTCTAGGGTCAGAGTCGCTCAGTGCCTTGAGCATAGGATCCAGAGCCTCTTCGTCGCCAAAGTAGGACAGGATACGCAAGGCCGAGCGACGAACAACCGGGTTGTCTGCGAGCGTCGCTTCGCGCGCGAGTTCACGGGCCTCACCGGTCCCCAATGCCTGAATAGCCGCCGTCGCGGAGTGGACGACCCTGAGATTGGAATCCAAAAGCAGTGGGAATAAATCTTTCACCACATTCACATTGCTGAGTCTAGCCAACGTGTCGCAGGCAAGAGCTCTCACTTCGGGGTCCGGGTCCTTAAGGCATTGAGCGACGTCCTGAGCCGCCGAAGATCGACTCACAACCGGGAGCAAGACCTTGCGGCGCGCACTCGAGCCCTCACGAATGGCTCGGATCAGCGGCTCATCCGCGTTTTTCCCAATTTTCTTTAACGCTTGCGCCGCGCAAGTTGCGACAGAAGACGGTGCATCCAAGGCTTTGGCCAAAACCGGAGTTGCTTCTGCATTTCCAATCAAACCGAAGAGTTTGCAGACAACACGGACTTCCGGATCATTTGTTGTATGGAACAAAATCTGTGAGAGCCGCCGTATGGCTTCTGACCCTATGTTTGCGCGCAAAAATTCATCCACAGTGACCGTATCACCACCTGTTTTTTCTTCGAATCTTTGCCTGAGATCCCATATCGCAACGGACGCAATCCGGACCACGCTGTCGGACGGCGAGATTAAAAGCTCAACCAGGGGTTTCAAGGCGGCGCGCTCGCCGGAGCGGCCCAGGGCACGTGCCGCTTCCAGCAGGAAGACCGGGTCGCTCAGCAATTTCGTCAATGGCTCGACGACGCGAGGATCTCCACTTCGACCTAAAACATCAATTGCCGGAAAAACTCGGAAAAAATTCTTCGAATTCACGGACTCGATAAGCGCCTCCACTGCGGCTCGACCGCCGATGTGTCCGAGCGCTTCAATGGCACTGACGGCGACGTTGTCGTTGGAATGCTTGGTGAGCTGGACGAGAGAAGGCAAAGCCGTTTGACTTCGTCTTCGCCCGAGAATTTGCGCGGCATCGGCCACCACCGCCGGATTTTCATGTGGCAATAGTTTCAAGACCTCTCTCTCAACTGAGCCTGTGGAACACACAAGGGCGTCCACGGCCGCCGCCAAACGGGCCTCGCTGTCGCGCCTGCTGCGAAGGACGTCGCAGAGCGAAATGACGGACACGTCTCCCAGTTTCGCGAGCGACTCGACCACCGCACGCCTGACGACCCAGCTTGGATCGGCCAGCATCTCTACTAGGTTCGTTACGCCTGCGGCACCACCTGCGCCCAGGCTTTGCACGTTCGCGACCCTTGCTCTTTCCGTGTCGGTGGTGCCCCGCGACTGTTCTAAAGTCATGCCCGCCCCTGTAGATCTTGACCGCCCTGAGCGGACCTATTGTTATCAAGAGCCGCCGTGATTGAGGCGATGTTCTGCACCTGCTCCAGATTGGCCTGTCGAATTCTGCCAATTTGCCCCGCAATCGCGGATGTGTCTCCCGCCAGGTTCACCACAATCTTCGCCTGAAGGGCCACTCCACTCACCAATTCGCGCGTCCGCCCGCGGGTTTCATTCATGGCCGCCGTAATCTCTGAGGTCGAATGGATTTGTTCGCTCATCGCAAGCGCGATCCTTTGCATGGCCGAGGTCTGCTTTACAGCCCCTTGCGCGAGGCTACTGAGGGCTTCCGACTGCTCGCCAATCGCGCGTGAGTTTTGGCGCGCGATTCGCCGTACCTCATCGCTTTCGTGCGCCAGTTCCGCCGCCGCCTTGGCTTGCTCCTCGGTCGCGAGGGTCACTTCGGTGGATAAACGGCTGACTTCTCGCGCGGACGCTTCGATTTCTCGTGCCGCACGGGCCTGCTCTGCCAGCGCGCGGGCGGTTTGGGCCACTTCCTTCCTGGCGCCGTCCATAGCCCGCGCGATCTCACCTGCACCCACCGCCTGCTCGTTCAATCCCGCCGTCGTTCTTTGATTTGCCTGAACCACCTCCTGCGCGAGCACGGCCAACGCGGCCAACGCCTGCGTCTGTACCGCGGTATCATGAGCGATCTGCTGTGTGAGCATTCTCATTCTCACGGCGGCCTTCGCCAACTGTTCTGTTGCGCCCGCCTGCTCGGAAACAGCCCGCAAGACTCTTTCCGAATTGGCGCTCAAGTCATTGTGGTTTCGAACCGTATCTCTTAGAGCCTTGGCCTGTTCGGAAGTCGCGTCGCGCGTCTGTCTCGCCATTGTGCGAAGCTCACTGGCTCCTTTCGCCAAAGATTGAGCGGCACCTGCTTGCTCCTGCGCGGCTTTAGCCACCACACGACCCTCTTCGGCGACACGGTGGATAGACTGGGTCACGGTCTGAACGGCTTGAACCTGCTCCAGATTCGCCGATTCGATCTCTCGCACTCCGGCCGAGACGCTTTCGACCCCTTGAAGAATGGTGCTAAGCGCGCGCTCCGCTTCGGCGGCGTAACGCCCTCCTTCCTCAATGGTCCTCGCGCCGTCGTTGGCCGCCACATCCGCTTCGCGAGCCGCGTTTTGCAGGCCCCGAATGATTTTGGCGATGTCACTGCTTGCTGAAGCCGCCCGGTCCGCTAGAGCCCGAATCTCTTCCGCCACGACCGCGAACCCGCGTCCGTGCTCCCCCGCACGAGCCGCCTCAATGCTCGCGTTGAGAGATAACAAATTTGTCCGATCCGCAATTAAGTTGATGGTTTGCACAAAATCACTGATCTCCTCCGCCCGCTGACCCATTTCACGGATGACTTTAACCGATTGGCCCATCGCTTCGCGAATCGAACCAAAACCCGATATGGACTTGGAAACGGTCTTGCCCCCTTCGCGCGCCACGTCCCGGACGCTGTCCGCAGTCCGCCGGGCGTTTTCGACAATACTCACGATGCGTTTGGTCGTGGACTCCAACTGAGAGGTGGCCGCAACTGTTCCAGTCGAAAGGGAGGCAATCTGCTCTGCACTTTGTGCGACAGCTTGGCTTGAGCGAGTGACCTGTTCGATGGAGGCGGCGCTGTCTCCAACAACAGCCGCATTTTTCTCAGCCGTAGCCGCGACCTCTTCGACCGAAGCCGCGATTTCCGCAACAGCCGCAGCCGCGCTCGAGATGGAAGACTCAAGTCCCTTGGCCTGATCCGCGATGGTGCGCGATGAGCGCGCCATCTCCTCGGCGCTCGCCGATGTCTGCTCCACGGTGGCGGCCATTTCAGTGGCGTCACGCGCGACATTTTCCAAGGCCGAACTGATCTGTGAAACGCCTCCGGAAACAGATCCCACTCTCTCAGAGACACCTTTTGCATCTTCTGTCAGACGTGAAATCCCCTTGGACATTTGCTCAATGGTGGTCGCCACCTCTTGAACGGTGGCCGCGTTGGTATCGCCGCGTTTCGCGACATCGTCCACGGTGGCCGAAGTTTGCGCCGCCGCCGCCGTCAGTTCTTGGCTCGCGGCCGCCAGGTCACCGGCATTGGTGCTCACGCCCTTAATGGAGCGTGAGATTTCTTCCAGGGTGGAGGCCGTACGCTCGGCGGAAGAAGCAAGCTTGTCCGAGTCCTTCTTCACGCTCTGGACCGAGGACGCCACCTCCTGGAGACCGGAGGAGGTGCTCTCAAGTGCTCGTCGCGTCTCAGCCGTCGACTCCGTGACCTGTTGTTGAGAGCGCCCTAAGGTTTGCAAAGACGCGCTGGTTTGTTCGATACCAGCCGCAATATTCTCAACAGCTGTGCGCATCTGTTCTCCGGACGCGGCGGCTTCATTGCCACTCATGGCAATCCGCTGAGCCGCCTCTTCGACCAGTTTGGCCTGGGACGCGGTTTGGTCAAGTGAACGCTCCACCTCCACCGCCAAGCGGATGACGGTGGCGATCTCGCCCGCACCATTGTTTCTAGCCATGGACAACCTCCTCGCCAACGACCTTACCCGGATCGAGTAGCATGATTATGCGATCTTTTAGCTGTGCAACGGATCTTACGAAGCCTGTGGACTGTCTCGTAAGCACCTCCGGCGGAGGCCTAAACTGTTCCGGCGCAATGTTCTGAACTTCACGCGCGCTATCCACAACAAGTCCAACCAGGCGCTCGTCCAACGTGAGCACCACGACCCGCGAGTCCAAAGTGGGAGGCTTTGCCGGAAGCCCAAACCGAACCCTGAGATCCAACAACGGAATAATTTGCTGGCGAACCTGCACGAGTCCAGCCACGTAGCTGGGTGCTCCCGGCACCCGAGTCGCTCCCGTATAAGATTCCATTTGGTGCACGAACGCCGCCTGAATGGCGTACTCCGAATCACCGATTCGACAGATGATGTGAAGTGTGCTCATGATTCCGCCACACTGTTTTGATTCATTGCCGCTCCTAAACTTGCCAAGTCTAATACAAGTGTTGGCTTACCATCCCCCAGATCGGTCGCTCCTGCCAATCCCGAAACATGGAGAAGGTTGTGATCCACGGGCCGAAGGACGACCTCCTGTTGACCAAGAATCCGGTCCACGCCAAATGCGAATGCTCCGCGATGTTGATTCACAACGAGCGCCTTGGGTGATTCCATGTTCCCGGTTTTCTTTTCTAGGACGGCCTGAAGACAAACAAACGGTATGGACTCACCCCGCCGTTCGATAAGTCTGAGTGTAGGCCCTTTTTGCTCCGGCGCCGGAGAGGTCGCGAGTTTTTTGCCATTTACTTCGATAATCTCGTCGACCATTGCCACCGGCGTCGCGAACACATGATCTCCGGAGGTAAAGCTGAAAACATCTAAAATGGTCACACTGACGGGCACTCTCAAAGTAAAGGATGTCCCGTGGCCCTTTTCCGTGGAGAGACTTAAAACCCCGCCGAGGGATTCAACGGTTCTCTTTACGATATCCACGCCCATTCCCCGCCCGCTCGTATGAGTCGCGCCCTCTTTCGTTGAGAGGCCGGGAATGGCGATCTGTTGAAGCAATTCGTCTTCGCTCCGGGCCTCCTCGAGGCCCGCTCTTCGCGCCACGGAGATACGGTCGATCCCGCGGCCATCGTCTTTAACAGTCAGGACGAGGTTTGTTCCCGAGGAATCGTCGGACAAGATTTGTAAGGTTCCGGCCTCGGGTTTACCGACGCTCCTTCGCTCCAGTCTCGGCTCAATGGCATGGTCAACCGCATTTCGGACAAGGTGGATGATGGCCGGAAAAATCTTGTCGGCAACAGCTTTGTCGACCTCGGCGCTTCCTCCGTGTACGACCACATTGACGGATTTTCCGGTGTCTTTGGTCAGCCCACGCACCACCAACGGCAACCTTTGTAAAAGCTCGGAAAGAGGGACCATTCTCGCCTTCATCACAGAGGCTCTTAACCTCCTCAGCTGGCGAACGTTTTCCGTAATCACCGCATTCAGTTCTCGAGTATCCACGCCCCGGGCATACAGATCAGCTGCCACTCGCGTCAGCTTTGACCGTGTCACGACCAGCCCAGAAAGCTGTTCAAGCACCTCATCGAGTCTACGGATATCGACCCGCACGGACGCCTCACCGCTCGGCACCCATTCTTCCAAATCGTTTAGAGGCCGAGAGGGATCGAACGAGGCATCAGCTCCTGCATCCGAGTGCCGATCTGGCGCTGGACCCGGAGCTGGACCCGGAGCCGGCTCCACATCCATGATCCCGTCGAGGGGGAGCCCACTTGCTAACGAAAGGCGCTCATTATCGGCGTCCGTTATCAACAACAGGACAAATGAAATCCCCGTCGGTGCAGTTGGAGAGGAGCGAGGAATGACTTTCACAAGGTCGCCGCATTTTCCCAGACGTTCACGTAACGAAGTGATATTCAATCCCGCGTCCGCCCTTTCCACAGACGGCTGGAATTCCAGCAGCACGATCTTTCGCCCGCTTTGTCGGGCCTGGACCATCTGCTCTCGCTCGGAAGCGGACAACGTCCGTTGAATCTCTCCCGGCAGAGCGAGCTCCATTGCTGAGGATTGAGAGGAATGGGCGTGACTTTGCGCAAGGGCCAATTCGTCCAACAGCTCAGGAGGGGCCGCAGGCGTGGCCGCCACCCCACTCTTGGAGACAACCCGTACACGTTCCTCAATGGCTCTTGTCCCCTGCAGAAGAAGATCCAGAAATGGCTCCGCCAAGCGACCCCCGGCGCGATCCGCCACTCGCAGCAGGCCTTCCATCTCATGTGAGAGATCGACGATCGGCTCCGCACCCACCATCGATGCCAGCCCTTTTATTGTATGTAGGGAGCGAAACAACTCCCGAATCGCACGTGGCTCCGGCTTTCCCTTTTTTATCGATTCCGAAACCGTAACCAGGTTCCTATTGATGGTGTGGAGGTACTCTTCGGCCTCGACAATGAACCCTGCAACAAACTCCTTCAGGTCCACCGGACTGCTCATTCCTAGGCGCCTTCTTTAATTGATCCCAGGATGTCCTCGACCTCAACTTGAATGATTTCAGGTGAAAAGGGCTTCGTCATGTACCGGGTCGCGCCCGCGGTGAGCGCTCTTTCGCGTGAAGTCTCATCTCCCCGGGTTGTGACCACAATGATGGGTACATGCTTGAGCTTGTCCTGCGAGCGTACGAATTCCACGACCTCGATACCGCCAATATCTGGCATATTCAAATCCAGGAGCAATAAATCGAATGGTTTTAGAGAAAGCTGTTCGATGGCTTCAAGTCCGCTACTGGCCTGAGTGAAGGACAACTCATCCTTTCCCCGCAGACAGGCGATCAGCATCTCACGCATGACTTTGCTGTCGTCGACCACCAGAATCTCAGCCAATTCGGCCTCCAAGTACGGTTGTGGATCCCAACTAACATACCCAGCCGAGCGCGTCCACCACCGGATTGCACCGCCCCACCGGAAAAACATAAACTTGTCTAGGCTTTGTCTGGCCTTTGTGGCAAGACTCTCCAGAGATGCTGGGTTCTCTTGATAGACGTCGTCGGATTTGGGCCGTTGACGACAGCGCGACCGATGCGGAACGCGTTCGTCAGATCCTGAGCAGTGAGCATGACGTCGAAGTTTTTGATAACGGGGCGACGGTCCTGGAACGGCTCTCCACGGGAGAGACGCCAGATCTCATGTTGCTCGATTGGCTGATGCCTGAGATTTCAGGTATTGAGGTGTGCGAGTACATCCGCACGTCATCCACAAAGCTGGCTTATATGCCTATAATTCTGCTGACGGCCCAGCATGGACCCCAAGAGATTATCCAGGCCTTCCGCAGTGGAGCGAGTGATTATCTGGTCAAGCCTTTTGTGGAAGAGGAGTTGAAGGCCCGCGTGCGCGCTTTGATCCATGTGCGACGACTTTGGGAGAGAGCCGAGGAAGCTGAAATCAACTTGCGCTCCCTCCTGACCCAAGCGCCAGACCCTATTTTTGCGATCGACGCCCAGAGTAAAATCACGTTTGTAAACAATGAAGGACTAAGAGCTTTAGGATTACCAAAGGAGGCCGTCATTGGCGACGTCATCACCAAACTCGTTCCTGATATAAGCAAGCGTAATATCCAGACGGGACCGGGTGAGTCTTTGCTTCCGTTGCCCGACGTGAGGATTCGTCAAAGGGTCTTTTCTCCCTCTGTGCGGATCCTCCCGTCCGACAGCGCGGCGACAACCACAATCGCGCTGCGTGATGTAACCGAACAGAGGCGTGCGGAAGAGCGACGACTAGACTTTTACTCGGTCATTGCGCATGACTTGCGGACTCCGGTCAGTTCGATCCTCATGCGCGTGCAATGGGCCCTGCGCGGTAAACATGGCGTTCTGCCCTCTGGTCTGATCGCCGAACTCAGAAAGATCGAAAGCAATCTCCGCTCGCTCATAGGAATGGTGAACGACTTCCTTGAACTCGCGAAGCTCGAGGGTGCGGGGTACAAGATCGAACGTCGACCGGTAAATATTGCCGAACTTATTTTCACGGCCATGGAGGACTTTAAACCGCTCCTGGAAAAAAATAAGTTGGTATGGAAGCATTTGGGCCTCGAAAAGAACGCGATGACGCTGGGGGATCGTGAACGGCTCGCCCAGGTTCTTAACAATCTCGTCGGAAATGCGATCAAGTTCACGCCTCCAGAAGGAGTCATTACAACGGCAGTCATCTCCACGGGTGAACACGTCGAGGTTTCCGTGGAGGATACGGGGCGGGGTATCGCTAAGGAAGATATGCCGAATCTCTTTGAGCGCTACACAAGGGCCACGAGAACGTCTGCGGATACACAGGGCACAGGTCTGGGCTTAATGATTGTCCGCGAGATCGTCGAGGCACATGGGGGTGTGATCGGCGCGGAGAGCGAAATCGGCCTCGGAAGCCGCTTTTGGTTTCGATTACCTCTGTATGAGCACTCCACCTGTATCGAAGCCAGCCCCGTCACGACTTAGCCCCCGGGCGAGGAAATGAATTGCGGTGGATCCCGGGAAGCTGCCGACAGAGGGCGAATTCGAAAAGACACTGCGGGAAAAAATTCGTTCAAGCGCGGGGCAGCCCGAACCTGAGCTCGAGTTTTCGAAGTGACCCGAGTAGAGCTCGAGAAAATATCCGAACGCGCTTGAAACCGCGGCCTCCAGGTGCGCACTCCCACCCACCGGCAACGAATTCTTGTTGTTTGGCATTCTAACAAAGGCTATATGGAACTCAATTTTCGAAGAAGGAGTCCGATATGAAGATTCGTCGCACTGGAGCGGCTGTATGGCACGGAGGATTGAAAGATGGTCGCGGCGCGATCACCACTCAGAGCGGCGCGCTTAAGGATTATCCGTATGGATTTGCCAGCCGATTTGAAGGAATCGCAGGGACCAATCCTGAAGAACTGATTGGGGCCGCGCACGCCGGCTGCTTCACCATGGCTTTGTCCAAGATCTTAGGAGAAGCCAATCTGACCGCCGAACGCATGGAAACAAAAGCCGACGTCACATTGGAGCAGAAGGATGGCGGATTTGAGATCACGGCCATTCACCTCACTCTGAGAGCGAACATTCCGGGAGCCGATCAGACTCGGTTTGCCGAACTCGCGGATAAAGCAAAGGCCGGCTGCCCTGTCTCTAAATTGTTTAAAGCGTCGATCACTTTGGACGCCCAACTTGGAACATTTTGAGTTCCTGAGTTTATTGAAAATCTGAGTTCGAAAGCGTGGAACTGGAAGTTGAAAGAAAATTCACTTGCCCTTACTGCCATCAACGCATTTCCATGCTTCTCGATCTCTCGGAAGAGGGCGCTCAGACGTACATCGAAGATTGCGAGGTGTGCTGTCAACCCATTCAAATTCGCTTTGAAGTCAAGGGACACCAGTTGGTTGTCTTTCACAGTGAGCCGGCATCCTGATTCGGACGACCACCTCATCCGAATCGCCCAAGAATGGAATCAAAGTGGAAAATAAAATAAGCCAGGGGAACGATGTTGCCCAAAACAAGAGTGGGCACGAACCACAAAACCCAAGAACTAAAAGATTGCTCGTTTAAGTAAATTAAAAATGTAAATAATAGGAGGCCCAGGTATAGATCGATCGTAACCTGACGCCCCCACTTCAACGTCCACACCGTGCGACACGACTTCCAGAAATTCTCGGTCTGAACGCAAAAGATGGTGTATCCGATAAAAGCGATCAGCAAACCAACTGCGATCCATTTTATGATCTCAATTCCCATGTTCTCCTCACTCGCACGGATATAGAATTTTCTGAACTATTGACCACTTGCAACGGTGATCTTAAACAGCCCCCTTCAGCTTATTCACACTCTGAAATCGTAGCCGGATCAAAGTCAAGGCCAGGCCTAAGACCTTCGTCATTACTATGCAAGGCGATGCGAATCAGGGAAGAATCCGGATTTAGAATCAACTAGAATCAGATCTCAAGAGGTTACAGCTTGAGATTCTTTCTGTACATGACCCTATTTCTATGGGCTTTCAATCCCGATGCCCATGCCGAGCGCAAAGCTTCCACTCCGAGCGAGGAATACATTCAAAAGCTCGATGATCTTTCCTCGCATTGGAGTTTCTATAAGAGCATTTATATAAAAAACGGTCAGGTGATCAGTCCCGATGAGGGAAATATCACGACATCCGAGGGGCAAGGTTATGCCCTGTTGCGTGCGGTCTGGGCCAACGATCGGCGCATGTTTGAGATGGTTTGGAGCTGGACGCGGGACCATTTGCAAGTTCGCAAAGACCGCCTCTTCGCCTGGAAATTTAAAGGCCACGTAAAAGACATACACGCCGCCACGGATGCCGATACCGACATCGCGCTTGCCCTTGTACTAGCGTCGCGACGGTGGCAAGAGCCGAAGTACCTCGCCGAAGCACGCGCCATTATCAACGACATCTGGAATCGGGAAATCCTCATCATTAAAAAGAAGTACTTCGTCACCGGGGGTGACTGGGCTCCCCACGAAAACCATCCAACGATTCATATCGCTTATCTGGCGCCTTACGCGTACGAGGTATTTTCTCAGGTTGATGACTCGCACCCGTGGAAGCAGGTTATCGCCACCTCCTATGAAGTCTTGAATTGGCTCTTTGTGGAAAAGGGCTTCAAGCTCCCGCCCATGAAAGTTTATCTCGAGAAGAAATCCGGAGCGCTTTTGCTTAAGAATCCTGACGACCCTGCTGAGCCGCTGTTCAGTTACGACGCTTTTCCGATTTATTGGCGGGTGGCGCTGGATTTTCTGTGGTTCTCACGCGAGGAGGCGGATCTCAGGCACGCCATGCTCTCCTTTTTCAATGAAGAGTGGACGAGACGGGGTAAATTCCACGAGACGTACAGCTTGGACGGCCGAGCTCTCTCACCGCGAGAAGGTCCCACACTCTACGCGACCGTCCACAGCCTCGCGTGGGCCCAGGCGATGTCGTTTGCAGATGATCTTTGGAAGAGAAAACTGGAGCCCGCGTGGAAGACCGCAGCCAATTCGAAAACGACGCCCTACTATCTTCAAAACTGGCTCTGGTTCGACCGCGCCGTCGAGCTTGGTGTGACATTGAACTTCGACGAAACCTTGGGATTCCTGAGACCCTTCGACTTCCGAAGTTTCTCCTTGAACTTTCCCTGGGTGCTCTTTGGCCTGGCTCTCGTGCTTTTTTTTCTTGCGCAACATTATTACTTCGCCCGAGTCGTCTTCGTTAGTGTGGCCATTTACTTATGCGGATATTACTTGGTTTGGCGACTGCTGCACACGTTGAATTTTCTTGAACGCTCCGGCCCGCTGATTAGTTTTTTATTGTGGGCGGCCGAAGTGTACTGTTTCTCAACGGTCTTACTGTTGATTGTGCAGGTCGGACTCCGTCCGTCCAGGTCGTCGACGACCTCGCGCAGATCTCAAGCGCCCGTAGCACCGGGATTTCAACCCGCTGTGGACATCTTGATTCCAATCTACTCCGAGCCACTGTCCATTCTGGAGAAAACGGTTTGGGCGGCAATGAACATCGATTATCCAAACAAGAAAGTTTACGTCTGCGACGATAGCCACCAGGACAGCGTGAAGGAGCTCACCGAGCGCCTCGGTGGGCACTACGTGCGTGGACCGAAGAAACATGCCAAGGCGGGCAACATGAACAACGCGCTCACTCAGTCTGATGGTGAGCTGGTCGTGATCTTTGATACGGATCATATTCCGGTGCGCACCTTTTTGTCCGAAACCGTTCCTTATTTTGCGGATGAGAATATGGGCTTCGTGCAAACACCCCATCATTTCTACAATGAAGATATCTTTCAACGCGCCTTCGGTACCAGAGACCGAATCCCCAATGAGCAAGATATGTTTAATCATGCCATTCAGAATGGTCGCGACTCATGGGGTGGTTCATTTTTCGTCGGAAGCGGAGCGGTTTTTCGTCGCCGGGCCATCAACGAGGTGGGTGGATTCAACTACCTCAGCATCACTGAAGATATCCATACGAGCCAGCATCTCCACGCAAAGGGATGGAAGTCCGCATTTGTTGACAAGGATTTGGCCGTGGGTCTGACCGCTGAAAACCTGATGTCTTATCTTGTACAGCGACGACGGTGGATGCTCGGCTGTCTGCAGATCTTTTTTAAAGATAATCCCTTATGCCTTAAAGGACTGTCATGGCGTCACCGCCTAGGCTACTTTGCCTCGCTTTATTACTTCTTCTTTCCGATCGCGCGCGTGATCTTTCTTCTGACTCCGCTCTATTTCCTCCTTTTTCATATGCATCCCATCTTTTCGGAGGTCTCGTTGCTCCTGGCCCATCTGATCCCGTTCGTCGTGCTCTTGCCCATGCTGACGTCCGTCCTTATCCCGGCTTGGCCGCGCATGTTTTGGGGTACCGTGTATGAGAATGTGGTCGCCGTCCCATTGGCGCGGTCGGTATTCGACTTGTTTTTGCCTAAAAATTTGGGCTTTAAAGTGACGCCGAAAGGAATCACATCCGATCGCGGTTATTTCGATCTTCAGTCCTCAAGGCTGACAGTGGCTATCTGCGCCGTGACCCTGATCGCGATTTGCAAAGGACTTTGGGAGTTCTATTTTTTTCAGATTGAAAAGGACGCCTACTTCTTCAACCTGGCCTGGGCCGGATACAATTTCATTTCGCTGGCTGTGGCTCTGGCAGTTGCGTGGGAGAAGCCACAAAGCCGCTCGGAGGAGCGCATTTCCCTTAAAACCCCTTTTGAAATGCGCGCGGGCGATCACATCTACACCGGTTTATCCTGCGATATGAGCGTGTCGGGCCTGGGATTCAAAACGGACCTGCTTACGGCGATCCCATCGACGGGTACCCTTCATCTGACGGAATGGAACCTACAAATTCCCGAAGTGGTCCTCGTTTATGATCGAAAAAACTGGCGCAATGAGAGAAGAGTAGGCCTGAAGTTTAACCATATTACTGAAGAAGACCGGCGTCAGCTGTTTTTAAAACTGTTTGCTGAGCCGGATCGCTGGCGTAAGGCACACGATGATCGTGTTCGTACCAATTTAAGCATTGGAACTGAATTTGCCCGCGGCGTACTAAAGATCATTTCAAGCTTGGCGCCTTTAGGCTTGGAAATCATTCGGTCTCTCAGATCACGCCTCCAAATGCGAATGAAATGACGGAAAGGACTGTTTTGCCGTGAAGTTGAACGCCATCATCTTTGTGTTGACTCTTATCGTGCCCTCAATCGCGTCCGCGGGTCTTAAGGAATCGTGGTACATGTATCGGGGCCGTGAAAATATGAAGATCAAGAACTACAAGGCTGCCATCGAGGCCTATGAGAAGGCGGTGGAACTCAATCCCAAGAACCGTGAAGCCGCGCGTGACCTGGGTCATGCTTACGAGAAACAGGGATTGGTCGACAAAGCCGTGGGCCAGTACGACGCCTACCTCAGCCAATGGTCGGATGATCACGACGTCGCGCTCAGGCAAGCTCGACTCCTAAAATGGTCACGCTACTCCTATCGCCAGCAAGACGCTATCAAGTACTATCAAATGTCCCTACGCCACCGAAACGACTCGCAGGTGAGGCTGGAGTACGCCGACGTCCTCGCCTCAAAAAAAGAGACGAGTTCCCGGGCTATCCCTGAATACAAATCCATACTGAGGTCCAATCCCCGAAATGCGGGAGCCCACCGGGGACTCGCCAAAGCCTACGCCTGGAACGGGAATCAAGATCAGTCTCTCTACCATTCACGCCTGGCGCGCGAGTATGGAGATGACTCACAGGACATCAAAAGGTTGCAATCCTCTCTCGAGAGGGATCGCCGCCCCAGAGTCGGCGGCGAGGCGCAAATCCTTCACCAAGTCAGCAGCGAGGAATTCGACTTGAGCGGCATACGCGTGGGCGGACTTGGGGAGTATCATCTCACGCCATTTGTCACGGGCCGGATTCGCGGCGGCGTGGAATCGTTCTGGAATGCCAATGACAGCAAGTCAGGTGGGTATCTTGGCGGGGGCTTCGAGTACCGCCTCTCGCCCGAGAGTTCCTGGCTGGGATCTCTGACCTACCATGGTTTGAGTGACGACGGAATAGAAGCAGAGGTGGCCTTCCAAACGGCGGAAGACTCCGGCAGTCAGTGGGAATTCGGTATCAGAAGAGAACTGATCTATGACTCTTACCTCTCCCTTGTCGGCAAACAGGATTTTGCAGGAAGGAAGCTGGGAAGCGCCCGAAAGACTGTGGCTTACACCGAATATGCGCGTTCCTGGCGTCATATGGAAACAAAACTGGTTCCTTATCTCGGATTTGTCTCCGCACAATCCGTGTCCCAAAATCTGGTGTTTGGAGGGGACGCCGATATCGTCTATCCTTTGAGCGATGCGAAATGGTTCCTGATAAGCCACACGGGATTCATCAGCTTTGAACGTGACCATTCCGGCTTTCAGATTCAAGACGCTGAACCACTCGCGGGTGGGTACTTCAGCCCTTCCACTTTCTTTGTCCAAGATTTCCTCGTACGCTATCAGCACGGAGAAACGGAAGAACACAAATGGTCATTGGCTGCAGGCCCCTCATTTCAACATGTCAGCGGAACCAGCTCCGATGGTGTCAAATGGGGCGGACGGTTCGAGTCTTCTTACTTAAGAAGGCTGACCAATGGCATGTACTTGCATCTTAGTGGTGATCTTCGCCGTGTCGCCGATGTGTACGCACAGCTTCGCGCGATGGCCTGGCTCACGTACGTGTTTTAGCACAGATCCACTGATCGACGGTGTCCGTACCAACGCCGAAGCGTTGGTACAAATCACTTTTTGATTATGACCGAAAGAGGCTGGCGCCGAGCCAACCCACGCCTAAGAAGCGACGATCAAGCCTTACAGCGGCGAGAAGGTGAAGGTCGGGGGTTCCATACGGCAGGAGCCGTTGTTGCCGCCACCGTCGCAGCTCGCATCATCCCCATCGCACACCTTACCGCTCGGATTCACGACAAACTTACCTAAGGCGCTTCCACTCACGCTGAGCGCGTTCGCAAGGTTGAATCCATGCGAGGCGTCCCCGAGACTGGTTGGTGGATTGAACGCATCCACGCCCGTGGTCGAGCTCGAGCCGGTTGAGAGATACATGGCCACCCGATCATCCCCATTCGTGCACGTAGTCGTTGTTCCATCGGACAGCTGGCTGTTAGCACCTCCACCCGCGCGGCAGACATCCATTGTTTCTTCCTGCGTGGTGAGGCAATTGCCAGAACTCGAGTTTGTAGATGGAGTAAACTTGATGTTATCAGAAAACTCCACGATGACACAGGGATAGGTTCCGCTGCCCAGGGTACCGGAGCCCATAACGGACTCGTCGAAACAGAGAACTTATAAACCCTCAGCTTCAAAGACGAAGGAGCATATTATTCTTGATATTGGTCGTGTTCATGATGAAGCCCTCAATTACGAGTCGCTGCCGGTGAGAGTGAATGTGCCGCTACTTGAGGAGTCTGTGGAATCTGAGCTGCACGCGGCGATTCCAAATAGAAGAGAACAGATCAAAAGAAACTTTAGCATTCTCGTACCTCCGTTAACGTTCAGATGGCTTGCTTATCGGAGGTCGAGTCCAGTACATTAAATTATTAATATGTTTAATCAATCCAGAAATGGGTTGGAAGATATTGGGACATCTTCCTCTTCTTTTGAAGAGCAAAGTAGAAGTTTCGACGAGCAAGTCTGGCTCGGTCAGCGTGTATCAGATCGATACTCCGCTTAGACTTAATGCCGTTTACTTAATGAAAATGGAAAAATGAGGGTTGACGACCAGTCAACTTCCCGGATTTAATTTGTAGTTTGTTCGGAACTTAAAAACTAAACAAAGGATGTTTGACATGCTGCGGTCGCG
>JBFWQY010000017.1:0-104544 GCA_050249195.1 Bdellovibrionales bacterium | reverse complement strand
AACTGAAATAAAAAATCAATGTTTCACGAAGTCCGTGAATGATTATCACATCTGGAAAAGACAGCACGTCCTTAAACCATGCGGCTTTGCGGGATTTTGTGAGAATTTCTAATTTCGGATCTCAGTTTAAAGAGACCTGAATTTAGCAAAAAATAGAAAAAAAGAGGAAAGTTAAGCTGTTACGGACCAAGTGGTTTCGAGGGTTTAGCAGCTTTGGTATTTCCGGGTCCGCCGTGGCATTTCGGGAATTTCCTATTTTTGTCCTACGAAACGGATCCATAAATAGTTTCTGTTTACGATGAGGCTCGCTGGGCGGGTGAATTGTTGACGAGTTTGAATCGGCCGGTGCGTAATATTGTATGCTAAAAACATGGCATTCTATCTGCAGTTATCCTCTTTATGCCTCGTAAAAGACATCAAGGCCCCTTTCGGGTTGCATCGAGTTTTGCCCGGTGCCCATTTTGGGTCGTGAGCTGCTTTTTCTTGTCTTTTCTTGTATTTGTAGCTGTAACGGCCTCTGGCCGGGGTTTTGAGCGGCGGCGCGAATTCCCCAACTATTTTTTGCCTCCCGAGTGGCGCTTTGTCGATCCGGATTCGGTACCCGAGCCGGTTATTAGGGAATCCATTCAGCTACTCGAGGGTGTGGTTCAGCATCACATGCAACATCTGACAATACCAATTTCGACCAGCCCAGGCCACTATAACGAAGTTCGCTATTTTGATGAGATTGAAAATATGCTTCCGGCCGGCGTCGGAGTCCTTCCTGCAAGCGGTGTCGTGCGAGCAGACATCGGAACCATTTACGCTCGCCTGTATGATCGTCTTAATGGCAATCCAACTGCTGACGCTCGACCCTTGTTGCGACGGATGGCTGTGGCGGGAAGAGGACAAGATCTTCAAGCGATCGAAGTGCGTGGAATCGGAAGCGACTTCGACCTGCTTCTGCGTGGTGACTCATCACGATTTCAGTATGTAGCGGACGCTATTTTGAGGATCACAAACAGTGCGGAAAACGGTGCGGGTCTGCGTAATGAGGAAAGCGAGGCGAAGCGGACCATTTTTGCGGTTGGCGACGTGAAGCCCTATGATGAACAAATTCTGCTCGCGACCTCTCAGGGAGGATCGACCATTGACTGGTTATCCTTTGATGTGCGGGCCGGCAAATTTGTTGAACCTTCGAACCATCGCTATATCGTGCGAGACTTAGTTCTCGGCCGTTACCGCTACCTTCAGTCTATTCCAGGGGTAGTGAAGAGAGATGCAGAAAAACAAACTCTTCGTGGGGCGAGACCCCTTATTGAAATGCCTTTTATCGATCTCTACCGAGGAGAAATTTTTGACCAGGAGCTTGACGAGCTATTGCGCAAAGTAGGGAATGGTTATCGGCTGCCAAAGAAATCTGCTGATCAGGTGCAAAAGATGATGCGCAATCAACAGGCTTCGGCAGGCAATAATTTAATTTACCGCGCTGCCAAGGGAACAAGGGAGGCCAAACTTCGGCTATTAAACGAGTATCTTCGTCAATCCGGTCAAAATCATATCCCAGAGTTTGTTGAACAACGTCCTATCGATGAGCGGGACCCTGATCGCAAATCCGAGTTGAATGGAATTAATCCTCGGGCATTGATTCCTGCCTCCGACTTCATCGCTCGATTTGGAGCTCAGTTTTATCACGGTACTCCTCGGGCTGAGTTGGCAGTGGCCATTCTTCGGGGAGGTATGTATTTGAGCGGTGGTCGGTCGCGCCAGGGAGCGGCGGCTCGTGGAACGGGCGGCTATGCATCTACGGATATCAGAGTGGCAAAGGCGCGGGCGGACGTTGGAGGAACCGTTTTAGCGCTGCCTCTCAAAAATGATCGGCGGGTGAATATTTTATGGTCCCAGTCCGATCCGACGGTCCAGGCTGTTATTGCAGAGGCACAGCGGAGAGGCAAAGACGTGAATCTTATGCTGGCTGAAGAGCATGGCATAGATGCCATTTGGGCGGGAACCTCCGACAATGTATTGTTGATCCTTAATACCCGAATTCTTGCGCTTGGCGACAGTATCTCTGATCGGCTGAATATTTATGTTGAGTCACTGCTCGCTGGAAACGATAGGAGAAATGCCGTTCACGAATTAAACCAAGTTTTTCCTTTCTTGCGTGAGATTGGCATTCGTCTTAGGCTCTCGGCGGTGCTTTCGGCCATGGGTGAAGAGACTGATGCCTCCAGGCGGCTCATCGAACGAATCACAGCCCAGCTCTCATCCCCACGCCTGACTGATGATGAAATACAAGATTTTGCGATTGCGGCTGCGAAGTTGCCTGCATTCCTTGAGCGACCCACATTGTTTTCAAGATTAGCTAAAGTCGGCGCGCGCCGAGCGATACGACCGGAAGCATGGACGTCGTTTTATAAGGCGGCGAAGTCACCTGATGATCTTAATGGAACGCTATGGGAGCGCTTTCTCGAAGCCGTGCGCGATTCAGCGCCTCATCAAACATTTCCGAATGAAATCATCGCTGACCTAGAGAACCGCCTCTCTGGGCTGGAAAATCTCCCTGCATGGGAAAGCATTCGGAAGCGCCAATGGCCGGATAAGATTTCACATGCCGACAAACTCGCGGTCCGCCAACTTCTCGAGCAACGTCGGTTTGGACGACTCGAATTTCAGGCGCTGATGGCCATTGCCAAGCACCAGGGAATCTCCCGAGTGGCAACCCAACGGTTGGTTGCACTCACAGCCTCCGGCGAAGCTCCGGGGACCTGGGACGATAACTATGCCCTTGGGCAAACCGCGACTTATAGGCAATTTGTCCTCACTTCCGCTAATGGGGAAGTACCTTCCCCATATCATGACGCGCATTTGGTTCTACTCTCAGCTGAGCAACTGCGGTGTGAGGCGCTTCTTCGGACCCAATCCGCACCAGCGAATTGAAAGGAACGATATCTTTTTTGAATGCTTGTAGTTTAGACAGGTGACGGAGAAACCTGATGAATCTATCATGGCAAGCATGAAGTTACGTGTTCTTGCAAGCCCGGGCTGGTGCTGAATGTAATCTTGAGCGACATACCTATCTACTGCAGCTGGATTTCGCTTAAAGAAGATTGCCACTATTGCTTCTGTTGCAATTTCTTTTGTGGATTTGTCGGCAGCTTCAGCGGGAGAGGAAGAGGCAATCAGTACGTAAGCAATTACTTTCCACATGAGTCACCTGCACCCGCAAGGGATAAAACAGGCCGCACTACCTTGTGATGAGCAACTCGGCTTCCAACAACGGTAGGCGAGAGCGCCGAATCCTATCGTCATTAGACCGACACCCATACCAATTGCCAATGGGAACTCTCGGCGATCGTGGAAGCGCTTTAACGACGGGGCACCTCTTTGGAAAGCCAGTTCAGTCGGCGATATGTACCTTGATATAGTTAAGACTTCCGTCTACACCGGTTCCGAGAATGTAGAGTTGAGAAGCGTCAAGCTCGGTATTTGAATCAAAATTACTGTTTGCAAACACTGGATAGCTCAACTTATGTTTGTCCCAACTGGTGCTCGACCCAGAGACGTTAAGGGTAGTGGGCGGACTCCAGTGCACAAGATCTTGCGAAATACGGATACGGGTATATGAGATCGAATCACTATCCATGTACTGCTCCACGCCTATAAACAATTTTCTCCTTGAATCATAGCCGACTGAAAAGCGCACACTGTTGAGTGAACTTCCTAGGCCACCTTCTGCAATGGAACGGTTTTCAAGTGCGAAGAGCGAGGAAACTTGTGGGCCTTTGACGCTCACTCATGAAATCCTGCAACCTATCTTTATCAAAATTCGCGGGCAACGCGGGTGTGGAGAAATCGGTTCCATTCCAAACGTAAAACGAACCAGGCGCGCCACCTCTGCTTAGTTCACCTCGAGCGACTTTCATTCCCCATGAGAACAATTGATTTGGCCAGCTAAGACTGGTGTCCAAGTAAAATATGTAAATATACCCGTCGTGAATTATTGAACTAGGATGGCGAACGCCGCTCGAAGCCTTGGCGCCGTTGGAGTCATAATACCCGTCAGTAGGCCAGATAACGGGGCCGCGGTCCGCGCGATACTCAAATCGACCATAATTCTCAGCCGCGGAGAAAAGCCCCCATTCGGTGCTCACAAAACCGTCGTAAGCCTCCCAACACGCATGATAAGTTGTGCTCTCGCTCCACACTCCATTTACATAAGTTCCCATGCCATCACTGCAAGAAGTTGCGGGGGTCTTTGAAAATGGATTCTGATAAACGTATCCACCCGTTACTTCATTTTTTGTCTCCGAGTGATTGACTGAGAGTATCCAATCAAAATTGCCGTTACGGTCATGAATAATGTGCGCCGAGAACACGCCATCATAGTTAATTTTCCACTTTTTTGAGGAAACCAACGTAGCTGGCGAAATCTGCACGGCCGGGGAAGATTCGTATTCGGGCAAGGTTACAACTCCACAGTGTGCGGGATTAATTGTGGTGCTCACCTGAAACGGATTATCTGGAGTTGCGCAGAGGTAGGAATGTGAAGTCGCGTAGTAAATGGAGCGCCAAACGCCAGACAATAGCGCTGGTGGAAGTTCCATAACCGCATAGAGGGAAGGAACCGGAACCGACAGATTCACCGGGCGTGTGTCCGTATCAATTGCAATTTTCGGAGCATTCCTTTTTCCCAATGGAGGATGGGCAGGGTTACTAAGCCCGTTTGCGCTTAGGTTTTTGATGGTGTTCCACCCAAGCGGTGAGAATATCCCGCATAAGCGTCTGGTAACGTCCCTCATATTGCTCATTTAGGCTCAACTTTTTTAGATTCTTTACAAGCGTAAGAGGCAGCCTGATTGAGATGTGTGCCGTAATATTCTCGTCTTTGAAATCCTCAGCAGGAATCTCAACTGTACCATATTTAGTCTTTGCCATGTCTTTTCTCCCATTCATCAAGCAACAGAAACTTATTTTCTCGCACCACTCGCAATATCTCCTTCACTGTGGATGACGTGAATCCTGTATTGCTGTCCATCGGTTCGAGGGTTAAAAGATTAATCCGAATTGAGGCACCCATGCCTTCTACATGCACGTGAGGCGGATTATGATCCCTGTCATTGATTCGATAAGCCAAGCGTTTGGATGACAACACCTTAACCCGAGTCATGGTTGTAGTATATCATGTATATACAGTATGTCAAGTATGTACAGACAGATGAGTATGACACAAGCACCTAGGGAGAAGGAAAAGGAACTTGCTGGATCTAGCGGACTTGCAACGGAAAAAAACAGATCATTCACGCTCTGTGAGTTAAATCTAAGAGCCTTCGGATCATCTCCGGCTGCCATCCTCGTCCTTGATTCCTGGTTGGCACTCCAACGCACGTCAAAAAGTCACAAATCTGCCAGTATGTAAACCCATCACTCGACATCTTGCGCACCGACTGAATCACACGCTGTTCGCCAAGATGGGGCACTAGCAAAGCGTCGGCTCTGCGGTATCCGTAGGCACTTGCGCCGGCCTCCTGCCCGGCTTACCTTGCTTGCGCAGCGGAATGCCAGACTCAATTAATGCGTTCCTAACTGCCGCGCGCGAGGAAAGTGTTTGGGAAGCAATTTGGGCTATAGATCGGCCTTCTTTGAGGTATTCCTCTTCGAGGAAAGTTTTGGATTTCCAGAGCCGTCGGTTTACCTGTTTCAAAATGAGACATCGATCGGCGTTTTGATAATTTCTGGGTCCTGATCGCTACTTCTGCCCATATCGGGACTTATTCACTTTCGCGTAGCCCTATAGTCGCGTGCTCATCCCGCGGGTCGTGGCGTTCGGCTCGGGCGTTCTGGCCGTCCTATCCCGAGTACCCGTAGCAATTCTTATGCGGGACCATTCATCCATGAGTGTCTTGACCCCGCGTCCTGTCCTCTATTTCTGACTGAGCGGTCACTGGTTTATTTCACCGTCCACATCTCGAGTCTACATCGAATGCTTGAAGACTTCGGGTTACACGGAGATTGGCGTGAAGAGAAAACTCAAATGGAATTCAGCCGCTAGAACTTATTGGCGGTGCTTGTCTTCCTTTGTCGATTTCACAGCCTTGGTGTGTTCCTTCCCACGAGAAGTGGAATGACACTAGGTCTCCTTCAGCGACTACGTTTTCAATCTTCCCCTTGTAATCTGGGAAAGCTCGGAACAATGCGGTTAGGTATTCTTTGAAAGGTTTTCTGCCGCTTGCAAGCCTCGGTTGGTGCTGAATGTAGTCTTGAGCGACATACCTATCTACCGCGTCTGGATTTCGCTTAAAAAAGATCACTGATGCTGCTTCTGTTGCAATCTCTTTTGCGGAAACCCTGGCCGCGTCAGCGGGAGAGGAAGATGCAATCAAGATAGTTGCAATTACTTTCCACATAAGTCACCTGCACCCGCACGCGGTAGAACAAGTCGGACCGATTTGTGATGAACAGCTTGGCTTCCAGTAGCGGTAGGCCAGCGTGCCTAGTCCAATAGTCATTAGACCGACACCCATGCCAATTGCCCATGGACTGTCGCAGAAAAACACTTCCAATGCTCCTAGCCCTAAAAACCCTGCGATGGGTACAATACAACATAGGGTGCATAGTCCACCGATTGCAGCAATCGACGCAGCGATTTTAGTTTTCATCGTTGCCTCCATTGAAATCATTTGGCGAAGCTTTGGGCAGGTTGACGACATTGACGTCGATCATTTCCCCAAGGGCATTTTGTTTTACGATCGCAGTGATGCTGGTTAGTTTGTGGTAAGCAAACTTTTCCGCAACAAATGCCTGGGTCACTAAATAGGAGCGTTCAAAAACTCCGTGTGGTCCCCTGAATTCATGTTTTAGGGCGATCATCGTGGCACCGTGTGGTTGAGTAAAGCCAGAGCGGTTGATCAAGTGCACTCTTTTAGCAACTTCTGGCGAGTTCCAGAAAGCTTGCTCTGGGGTTTCAGCTCGCGCCAGGTTTGAGACTAAGAAGATGGATATTCCGATAATAAGCTGGTTGATGGACTTCACGTAAGACCTCCTTCCGGTCTACGTGCAGGCTAAGGCCGGTCCCATACCACCGACTCAAGAGGTTTTTTCTGCCACATTGCCCCATTGCGGCTGTCGGTAATAACATGCGCTGAAGATGAGTCAATTACGCCAGAAAACATATACGACAGCCGACGTGATGAAGGCTTTCAATCTTGGTCGAAACACGCTTCGTTTATACGAGGAAGTGGGTCTGTTGACAGGCATGACTCGCACGGAGTCCGGATATCGCAAGTATAGTGCGCGGCAGTTCGAAGATCTACGTTTCATATTGGAGGCAAAAAAGGTCGGTTTTACCCTTAATGAAATCAGAGATCTCCTGGAGGTTGCTCGCTCGCCAGAAAAGATGACTTGCGGAGCGGTGGCACCTGAAATTGCGGGCAAGCTTGATGAAATCGACGTGCAATTAGAAGTTCTGCACGCCAAAAAAATCTTCCTGTCTGCATTCCTAGTGACCTGTAGCTCGAAGAGCAAGGAGACCAAATGCGATATAATGTCAGCCGGATTTTCAAAGGGTGCTTGTTGTGACTAGTGCCGGTTCACTGCAAATCCAATAGGGCCGGAGCTAGGCGTTCAAGAGCATAATAATCCGCGCTTTAGTTCATCCAGAGCCATAGGATTGTCTTTGACTCTATCAATAGCTTCTGTCGCACCAACGGAGAGATAACCGCGCAAAAATTCAAACTGACGAAGGCGATCCAAAGCGGAAAGGTCTCCGCTCGATTCTACTGGTTCTAGACAATTTGCAACCAGGTTTCTGATGGAATGAGAAACTGTTCTTCCGTTACCGGAAGTTGCTTACAGGCATCGTAATCCAAAATCGCTATTGGGATCCCGTGCTCGGCAACATCCACAATCATACGGACTGGCTCCATCGCTCCAAATAAGTAGATCAAATGTTCGCTTTGAGTGCCAACTACGCTTGCGACGCTTTGCCGATGTCTTGCAGACGTGTAGTCAAGAACTTGAACCTGTGGCTTATTTGTTGGATCATGAGTACACGCGAAGCAGTCTTGATTGGCATCATCTCCGGGGGATGGATCGCGATAGAGTGGGTGAACTTATGGCCTGTGCTGATCATCTGGGTTTAACAGCTCATTTGTCTTTGGCCGATGTGCATGAAACCTGGAGTACTGAGTGCGATGACTATTGGCGCGATCGAAGGTCTGAATTGACGAGTTTGACGAGGGTTTTGCCTGCAAATCTATAAGCTTACATTGTATTGTATCATTTTGCCTCGGTGAGAAATTGGCTCATCAAGTTCATCTTCATCGCCAAGCTTGAGAAGAAGATTCGTGCTTTAGAACACCTAAACGGTAGCGAACGTGACTCGTTTTCAGAACCGAAGAGCAGGCCGCGAACACGCTGTCGAAAGTTCAAGGCGCCAAGATCGAGGCGAAACCGGCAGCGTATTTGATTACCATCACACCTAGCCTCAAGGCACCGATCCCACAATGCAGGGATACAAATAAAACCTCAACTCGTTGCTCGCTCTCGTGCTAGTTTGTTGAAATGGTTTTGCCTGTCCTTTATGAAGATGACGATTTGATCGTGGTCAATAAGAGTTCGGGGCTCTTGGTTCACCGCAGCTCTATCGATCGTCATGCGCAAGAATTCGCATTACAAGCTGTGCGTGATCAGACGGGACGCCTGGTTTACCCTGTTCATCGGCTGGATCGTGCCACTTCTGGAGCGTTGATCTTTGCCTTTTCGTCATCCGTCGCAAGGTTCTTTGCGGCTGAGTTTGCGGGAGGCAGGATTGGTAAGACCTATTTGGCCGTGGTGCGCGGCTTTTCGCCGGTTGAAGCCGTTGTGGATCATCCTTTGAAGGAAGAATTGGATGCCAAATCAGACGGTAGGGCGCGCACGAACAAACCTGCGCAATCTGCAGTCACGTTTTTGTCCACTGTGGCGAACCATGAGTTTCAGATATCAGTCGATAAGTTTCCCACTGCGCGCTATTCCTTAGTCCGCGCCGTTCCCAAAACAGGGCGCAAACACCAGATCCGCCGTCACCTGCGGCATCTTGGGCATCCTATTATCGGTGATGTCAGGTATGGAAGCGGCAAGCACAATCGATTTTTCAGGGATCTGTTGAAGGTGAATCGCTTGCTTCTGGCGTGCACAGATATCTCCTTTCAACACCCAAAGGGAAATAGAACTGTTCGTGTCCAGGCGCCGCTGGCGAGTGATTTCAGACGCGTAACCGATCTTCTAGGCTGGAGTGGGCATATTGATTGAGAGATCCTTCAACCGCAAACGAAAAACAGCGCACCCTTGTCCAACTTGCCTTTTGCATTGCAAACGCTGCATTTGTGCTCTTATACCGAGGCTAGAGTTAAAGACCAAGCTCAGTCTCATTATCCATCAGAAAGAATTGAAGCGAACGACCAACACCGGCCGGCTTGCGCTTCACGCCCTGCCGAATTCAGAAATGCATATTCGCGGCGGACGCCAGGGGCAATTGAACTTGAGTCCGCTCCTCTCGCCCGAGTTTGACAGTTATGTCCTTTTCCCGACTCCGGACGCGATTGAAGTGGATAAATTAAGACTAAACAAAAGCAAGCCCGTTCAACTCATCGTTTCAGATGGAAATTGGCGGCAGGCCGGTAAGATCAATACGCGCCATCCGGAGCTGCAGCATCTGCCGCGGATCAAGGTCCGCCCCCCTAATCAGGCAGGCCATCATTTGCGTAAGGAACACTTCACCGAAGGTCTATCCACACTCGAAGCCATTGCGTTAGCTTTGATGGTGATCGAGGATGAGTCGGTTAGCGAACGTTTGATGGCGCTTTATCGGGCAAAGCTAAGGGCTACGTTAAAAGGGCGCGGATTGGCTGAGGTCCCACCAGCACGGCCTCCTTCCGCCTTAATGGCGACCCTCTGAAGCTGTCTGATTACCTCGGCCATTTCTGCCCTTGTGCCGAAAGCCTTTTTTCAGCTGCTTACGAAGCTCTCGTTTGGCCTTACGTTTCTGGTTGCGTCGTTCCTGCTTTGAATCATTATTTGGCGCAGATGAGGTCGCAGACGCTTCCGTTCGGGTCATCTTCGGCAGCTGTTTTTCGGAGAACACCCATGGGAATGTCAGCGCCAGGAAGCGGGCGGCGACTTCCTGCGAACTCATGTTGGAGACGGCGTTCCTCCAGCTTTCATCCATCAACTCCATGGCCCGCTCATAGCCCGGCTGGTCCGTGAATCTGGCGAGCATGTGCGCGATCTTTTTCATGCCGATGGCTTTACGGGTGGGAATACTGCCCTCGTTCATTTTGCTCTTTGTGGCGCGCTCGATTTTTTTCACAAGGTGCAAGTGGCTGGGGGTCACCAAGCTCATAGCCATGCCGATCTTGCCTGAACGCGCGGTCCGACCGATGCGATGGATGTAGCTGTCCAGTTCGCGCGGTAGTGAGAAGTTAATCACGTGGGTGACACCTTTTACATCCAGTCCGCGAGAAGCGACATCGGTGCAAATCATGATATTTGTCTTGCGCTGACGATAGGCCAGCATAGCGGCCTCGCGCGCCGCTTGGCTCATATCCCCGTGCAGGCAATCCACCTTATATCCGCGTTCTGCAAGATAGCGTGTCAGGTCCACAACTAGGGTTTTGGTCTGGCAAAATACAAGACCATAGAAATCTTCGGCCGCGTCGATGAGTTTGCAGAGCACCTCAGGTTTGTTTTTCTCTTGAGTCATGTAGAAATATTGCTCGACCGTGCTGGATAACACCTCAGTACGGTTGACCTCGATTTTCTTGGGATCAACCAAAAACCCATCGGCGATCCGGCGGACTGCAGGACTCATGGTTGCGGAGAACATCCACACCTGGCAATTCTCACGGGGAATGGACTCGAGAACCGTCTCCATCGGCTCGCGAAATCCCATCGAAATCATCTCGTCGGCTTCATCCAGCACCAAAACCCGCAGGCCTTGAAGCTTTAGAGTGCCACGGTTCATGTGATCAATCACGCGGCCTGGTGTTCCCACCACGACGGAAATGCCTTTCTTAAGCCCGTGGAGCTGCTCCTGATAGCCGGCTCCTCCGTAGATGGGTAGGGCATGAACATCAAGGTATTTTCCAAGTAGAGCAACCTGACTGGCCACCTGCAGAGACAGCTCGCGTGTTGGGCAAAGGATGAGAGCCTGTACGCCCCTGCGGCCTAAATCAATACGTTCAAGCAACGGCAACGTAAATGCCGCCGTCTTACCCGTACCTGTAGCCGCTAGGCCGATAAAATCGGTGCTTTCGGCGAGGAGCAAGGGCAGGGTTTGAGCCTGAATAGGACTTGGTGTTTCATATCCCAGTTCGGTTAAGGCCCGCAATAAAGCGGGATTAAGGGGCAATTCGCTGAATCGGTTCAAAGGAACTCCTTGGTTTGGGACTCTTTGTAACACGTCCAGCGGCAAAAAGGTGAGCAAGTGTAACCGTTGCCCTAACGTTCATAGATTGGACATCAGCGGCGGAGGGCTTGAATTATTTGATCCAATTTTCCAAGGAACTGGGATCGTGCCTTTTTGTCCATGGCCGTAGGCCCGTGCTTTTCCCCCATAAGCCTGAGGTTATGAGCAAGTTCCCTGTTAGCAACGGCCATGCCGACGTTGTCTTCGGTGAATTCGTTGCCCTTAGGGCCAAGGACCCGGGCTTTCTTGTTTACGCAGCGTTGGGCGAGCAGAATGTCCGAGGTTACAACAATGTCGCGTTCAGTGCTTTTATTCACGATCCAGTCATCGGCCGCATCGAAGCTCTCAGACACAATGACCAGCTCAATGCGCGGATCGGGAGGAACCTTCAAATACGTGTTGGCGACCACGAAAACCTTGATGCCGTAACGGGCGGCTACCTTATAGACTTCATCCTTTACGGGACACCCATCAGCGTCGATATAGATTTGTGTGTGCATCGCCTGCATCTCGCTTCCTACTTAGAGAATTTCTTCCTGCACTGGCGACTGCAGTACTTGGCGTCAGCGCCGCCCGGATTTATCACAGCGAGGTCGGCTCCTATTACAGTGGCCTCGATATCCTTCGGCTCAAAGTAGGACTTGGGATCGCAGTCGAGCAGGTCTTGTTCTTCTTTGTAGTAAGCTGCGTAGACCGCCACATCGTACCCAACATCATTGGCTATGCGGCAACCGACGTAGCAGTGCTGCCGCTTATCCGACCCAAGCTTACGTGCCCGTGGCGATTCTTGCTCGGCAACCCGGTGACCCCACAACAAAGACCATGGATAAGGTCTGGCGGGTGCGTTCGCCCACAGATCGTTCCGATCGGACTCCCACTGGGCTATATTTTGGTAGCGACGTCTGGTGTTTGGATCGACTTCCGACCGGTAACAGGTGTCGAGTCGCTCCGCTAGGGCCGGCCGCGCTAAAACAGTGCCCAAAACTAGGATCCCTATGAACTCAAACAATCTCAAACCGAACTCCATGTCATACTTTGAGGTCCGCAATGACTCAGTTGCCTGTCTCTGGAGAGCAATGGCGACTCAAAAATATAGCAAAGATAAACGATAAAATGAATGTCTCAGATGTCATGTCACGGCCTTTACAATTTTTCAGGAAACGAGTAACGGCAAAAATCGACTCCTTCGCCAAAGTTTGATCCTTGCGGCATGTCGGTCCATCGCGAACCGTGTCCCTGATAGACGATTTTTCCGTCGGAATTGCGAACGTAATAGAGCAGGGTCCCGGTCATGCGGGCTTCCGCCATTTCCTCCCAGGCGATCGGATCATCGTATATCAGAAAATAATGTTTGTTCGAAATGCTAAGCAAATACGAGTTTTTGATTGGACCATTGCGAATCGCCAGGGTGCCACCGCCGATAGAACCAACAATGGGAGCCTCGCCGGGGCTCTTAATGGAAATACAGCTATTCTCACTGATTGAATCTGCAGTGCGTCCACGATTTATCCATCGGCGCCATTCTATCTCAAGGTTGTTTACAAGAAGTGCGCGCGATTCTCCGATAATGAACATAATGCCGTTAACAACATCTTGATACGACGTTAGAGTGCTCCCTCTCGCTAGAGCTTCTATGTCGCTGTTACGATATTTTTCAACAAATTGCTCTTCTCTCAGGTCGTCAGGTCCACGCGGGAATAAGGATTGGTCGGGCGGCGTCGATTGAACACGGGTGACCGGGCTTGAGTCCGAAACTTTTGAAGGGGTGGCGATACGCTCTTCTTCCTGGCGATTTGGGTTGAGAGTTGCAGAGGAAGTAGGCCAAGATACCTCTTCTTCAACTTCAACGCTTTTTCTGAGCTCAGGCTCTTGCGTGTCAGACCGGTCTAAAAATCGTTGCGCCCATATTACGAGTATTACCCCAAAAAAGAGAAAGAGGATTATCCGGGTGGGCACCGAGCTATAGTAATCCAATCGCCCGGATTACGCCCCGTCATCGGTCTGAATAATGCAAAGCGCTATCTTTTAGATCTCCTGCGTTTCGGAAGAAGGTTCTGAATGGCCACGAGGCATCTCATGAACCCCCCTCCAGTCTGAATTCATTATTCTATTACAGGAGAATTGCATCTACAGGCAAGGAGCCGCCGTTTTTAACAAAAACCTGTCGATGTCCCGTTTTGTAGCAGAACGTGCCCCCACGCTCATTGAAAAGCAGAGGGTCCATTGGCTATCCGAAGGGTATGAGTAGGTCCAAGTCGGAGCATCTAAGGTGTTCGGTGAACCAGGGGACACGGCTTAAGAACGCGGAAAAGAAAAAATTTTAGGCATAGTGGACACCGGAGCATCGCGCCGATAGTATCCCGACTTCGGTCTCAAGGGATTTCCAGTTTCGTGTGTTCGAGGGAGGTATGCATGGTTCAACTCAAAAAGTTTGCGGGTACCCGATCCAGAATCGAACCTCATCTCTTGCCCCGGTCCTTTGTCGTCCGGATGGTTCTCGTGCTCACTCTCGGAGTTCACATGATCCCATCGGCTGAGGCGCAACCGACCACGCATGACCAAGGAACCTTTCGCGTGACCCCTTTCGGAGGAGGTCGCCCCAGCGCCGAAGACGTTCGGCCTGGGATCCGCAAGCTTTTCGATGCCGAGCCTGCATGTGCAACCGGCCCGTGTCTGCCGAGAGCGCGCGAAGACCAATTTGTCAGGGACGCGCTGAATTGGCATGCCGAACTCCGCGCGATCGCGGCTGGCTATGAAGGCCGAGACATGTCTTATACCTATACCAAGTTGCCTTGGGACTCGTTTAATCCTCTTCAGAGAATTGATTTTGCTTTTCCGAGCATGATCCAAAGCGGGCACGGGGAGAACAATGACTTTGTCCGCGGCATCCATCTCCTTCC
The DNA here is from genome assembly GCA_050249195.1 of Bdellovibrionales bacterium. Classification (GTDB taxonomy): domain Bacteria; phylum Bdellovibrionota; class Bdellovibrionia; order Bdellovibrionales; family UBA1609; genus JALHOQ01. The sequence continues at coordinate 90,219 of JBFWQY010000017.1, read as the reverse complement.
GCGGCCGGTCTGGTGTGGAATGAGGTTCCCGACGCTCGTTATTGTGCACTCCGCGCTCGATAATCTCGCTCAAGACGAACTTTCACTTGCGGCTAATCTCGTTTCTCTCTCGCAAAAAATGGCCGTGTTGATTGTCTATTTGCCACACTACGGACCGCGACGCAACGTTGATGCCCGTTTGCAAGGTCAGTCCCCGCAAGACACGAACATTGAATTTTTCACACCCGAGCTAGGAACGCTGAAGCGAAATGTCACCCAGACGATGCTCGATCTGCATCTGGCGCTTGATTGGCTCGAAGCCCGCAAGACCGCTGATCCTGAACATACCGCGATGCTGGGATTGTCACTCGGGAGCTTGCTTCAGTTGCTCTTTGAGGGCGTCAATCCTGGTCGTGTCGGCAAGGGCCATGTCAGTTTCGTCGGCGGCGGCGATCTAGCAACAATCATGAGCAAGTACTTCCATGCATATCCGCAAGACCTGCTGACGACCATATGGAAGAGGCGTGGCTGGAATGAAGAATTCGTGCGCAAGAATCTAAACTCGATCGATCCTATTGCATGGTCGCATCGGATCCGAGGGCAGGACGTTTTATACATCGGCGCCGAGCAAGATGAGATCATGGACCGACACAAAAGCGTTCAGCGGCTTTTAAATGGATTAAGCGCGGGCAGTCGCGTAAATGAGCGTTGGTTGAACACCAGACATGCGCCACGAGACGCGAGCCTGTTGGAGCTTTATTTCAGCCTTTTCCTGCCAATCCAACAATATGTTCTTCGCGATGTACCGCCACTGATGAGTTATCCACACGAGCGCGCCTGTGATTAAGATCATCGACGGGAGGGGGTTTTACCTGCGCCGAGAGGCAGAAGAGATGAAAGAATGACTTTAGAATCGGGACGGAGATGGGCCGAAGCAAAAGATAAGGAAAAAGATGATTAGACCGTTCAGTTTCATAGCCTCATTCGTCCAAAGCGGGATCTTTGGCCTGATCTTGGCTTTCTTGGTAACCTCCTGCTCGAGCGTGGAACGGAGAGAGCATTTGTCAACCAAAGTAAAATTTGAATCTCTGGGTGGACGCTTGGTCAAGATTCCCGTTGTCATTAATGGTACTATTCAGACTTCATTTCTTCTAGATACTGGAGCGGGAGTCAATGTGATCTCTGAAAGACTTTGTACGCGGATTGGATGCAGAAGGTCTGGATCCTACACGGGTAAGAGAATGTCTGGTGAGGAGATAACGTTAGAGTTTACCACGATTCCTCAAATTTCAGTCGGTAACAGTGCTGCCGAAGACGTACGCGCCGGCGTTCTGGATATCTTCGAAAAACTGCCCGAGGAGTTGGGAGTCATTGATGGAGCCCTCTCTTTGCGCTTCTTTGAAAACCAGGTCTTCACGATTGATTATCCGGCTTCCGAGGTTATCATTGGAGGTCAGCCCTCAGGCGCTTCAGTTCCTATCACAATAGAGAGGGACCACGAGAAGGTAATTGCGTTCATTGGGATGTCGGACTTCGGCTTTTTTGAGATCGATACCGGCAATTCCATGGCGGTATTAAACCTACCGAAGGCTTCTATTGCCAAAATTGACTTAACGTCATCATCAATAAAAAAGGTTGAGGGGAAAAATGAAACAGGATTTCCTTTTGTGTCCTACTACGCGGCTATTCCCGAATTGCGGACCGCTGCGGGCGACATTATACAGAAAGACCCTAAAGTTGCTTTTAAAAAGCTGATTCACGACGGGGTGATAGGAAACGACTTTTTCAAGGGCAAACGAGTGACGTTTGATATTGCCCATAAAGAGCTTCGCTTTCATTAATGGGCTTCCGTTCACATGACAACGTATTGAAAAACTCGGTCACCTGCTGTTGAGTATCTACCGATGAGCGGTCAACCCGTCAGGAATCTATCAATCTGCCTCATATTCGCTTGGGTTCTCCTTCCATGAGTTGTGAGAATCCACATCAGGAGCGAGCCTAATGAGGAAATATTGTTTCGAACAGTTTTCCTGCTATGCCCCCCCGGTGACAGTCAGGACAGAGAGTCTTCCAGGGCTCTGGCAATGCGGAGAGTCGCCTCAGGACTTTGTCCGTCTTCAATGCACCATGAAGCGCTTAGGCAACCATAGGCAAATGCAAATTGAAGAATGCGCGTGCTGTCGATTTTGAGTCGTTGTGAAAAAGTAGAGCAAAGTCGCGCGATCCGCTTCGGAGAGGCGGCCAAACTAGCAGAGCCGCTCGGATTGTAGAACGCATTTGCCAAGTCGTATGTGCGCTCTCCAAAAAGACACTGAGGATCGATGGCGAGCCAGCCCCGAGTGGAGTGCCTCAAGACGTTTTCGTGGTGAATGTCCCCGTGAAGCACTCGGACCTCCCTGGCGGAAACAATAAGCTGGCGAGCCAAATTCGAACCTCTTTTATAAATCGGGTCCGCTGCTTCACCTTCAGCTCTCCGAAAAAGAGAGAGAAAATTTCGCTCCATAGAAATGAGCCCCTCCGGCTGAGGACCCGAGTACGAATGAATCTTGATCATCAGATCGCAGAGCAATTCTGTTGCGAATTCATCTTTCCCTTGCTCGACAAGAAGTCTCAACTGGGGCCCGTCGACGTATTCAAGTAGGTGGGCACCCCCATCAGCATTCAACAGACGAAGAGCACCATTTCCTCCGAAACAGCGGAGGACCGCCGCTCCTTTGCTTTCAAACCTTTTGCCGTTTTCATTGAGAACTTTCAGAACAGCTTCTCCGCTGCCGGCTCTAACTTTATAGATGGACAGGTCCATTACCCATGGGCGTAACTGAGGGTTCTGCGATGGCCTGTTCAGCCGTATGGGATACTTTTGATCGAAGGGTGGCTTCAAACGGTGAATCGCAGGCTGTGCAGAGCAGGGTGGTTATCAGGCAAGCTGAGAACGGAATTCGATTTGGCAGATTGTACCCCCGGAGCACCTGTTCCTGCTGTTATACCTCAGCAAAAAACGTGCTGAATTAAGTTCGCGATAAGATGGGAGAAGTGGGTTTTGATTCGAGTAAGTACTAGACATTTGTTGGAATCCTCGTTGGACAATGTCCCTGATTCGATTTCCTGATTCGATTTTGACCCGATTTGTCTCTAATTGAGACTGATCGGATCGGAGTTCAACACTCAAGCTCAGAGCCTTGTCTTCTTCCACTTTTGAGTCGCCTCTGAATCCGCTGGATTGGATAACGGCCGAAAACCGTCGCGCAGATGCCCAACGTTTGATCAGAATATCCGTTTGCGAATCTCAAATGAGCGGGCCTCGCGCGAAACTCATAAGCCGCATATCGACTGAGCCCCGCAATGTCTGATTTCATTCAGATTCAGGCGTTGGCGCAGGACTTGCTTCGCTAACATAATATTATTTGGTCAAGCTCGAGTTGATGTTCGAATGCGGTGTTATCACGATTCTCCCTAAAATGTGGCAACGGAGGTGAAGTGTTTACGAAGGCCCAATTATGTCATTAAATTGCTTAAATATATTTTATATTGTTAACTCGATCGTCTGCAATTTATCAAACTCAATGGTGAGCTCTGCCATGAGGATTCTTTCCTCTCTGGCTGTGCTGGTGATGATTCTCTTCTCGGTCGCGCAGGCGGATGCCAGCTGGAGTGTGGAAGCGGATTTCGCCGCATGGGCGAAGTCGCGCCCCGCTCCCTGTGCCCTTGATTTCGATTCCAAGTATCTGCGATCCGATCGGGAAGTACAGGGAGTAGCCCTAGTTCTACATGGCTATTCATCAAATCCCGGTCAAATGTCCGAGGTAATGCGGATTCTGCTCGAGAGTGGCTATAATGTTATGGCTCCTAGATTCAAAGGGCATTTCAACGTGAATCTTCGAGATCTCGATTCCGCACGCGGTCTTGACTGGCTCAATGACGCCGAGCAAGCGTTCGCTCTTGCGAGGCGAGAGAAATTGCCTATTACCCTCGTTGGGTACTCACTGGGTGGCCTACTCGCATCATGGTTGGCACTTCGCTACCCTGCGGAGGTAGAGAAACTCATTTTGTTGGCGCCAGCCCTGCGAATTACGCCTAGGGCCAGTATTGCTTCCGTCCTGGCAAATCTTTTCGGCTGGAATCTCAACGATCTCAATGGAACACGTGTTGCGTGCGATCTCAACCATGCGTATATTCCAGCATCTGGCGGGCGTGAGATCGAGCATCTGTTGATAAAAATGGAGCGGTGGCTAGGAGGTACTTATCCCTTTCCGCATGGTTCGGCTTTCAAGAAGATCAACGTTCCGACACTGATGTTCACCGGCAGTCAGGATGAAGCTGTTGGCCTTCTCAATCTCGATTATCTTTGTGTTCAGAATCCCCTTTGCTCTCAAATTGTCATAGAAGGCGCCAATCATCACGGAGTTCTGAAAACTCTGAGTGAAGTCCGCAATCAGCTGCTTCGTGATTGGCTCATCTGGTTTGTAAGAAGCGATGGCCGTTATCTTCGCACCAGAGAACAGTTCCGCTTTCAAACGTCTTGAAGTTGAACCGATAGCATGAGGACGCTGGCGCTCATCCAGTTCGGACGTCATCGGGGAGCGGTGGATCCTTAATCTTGTTGCTGTCGGGACTTTGAAAATAGCGCGTAATAGACCGGAACTCCCGCAAGAATGAGTCCCAATCCGATCACAGACTCCATCGGGCTATGCAGGACTGTTGTGATAACCAACACCGCAGCCATGAACACAAAAAGAGCGGGGACAAAAGGGTATCCGGGAACGCGAAAACCGACCGGGCGATTGGGACGCGTGCGGCGAAACACGAAGAGGGTGAGTCCCGTCAGGCCGTAGAAGATCCACGCGGAAAACACGACATAATTGGTGAGCTGGTCAAAAGTTCCGGACAAAGCCAGTACCGACGCCACCCCCGCCTGAATCCATATGGCGCGTACGGGGACGCGCGTCCGCGGACTGACTTTGCTGAGATAGGAAAAGAACAATCCGTCTTGTGCCATTGCAAACGGGACGCGCGCCGAAGTGAGTATACTGCCGTTCATCGCTCCAATCGTGGAAATCACGAACACCGCCGACAGGACCTGAACACCTGTATCCGGCAGAAAGCCCATGACGGCCTTGGTGGCGACAGGAAGGGCTGATGGATAGGCGCCGGAGTTCGCGTTGGTGATTTCACCGATCGGCAGCGCCCAAAAATAAGCGATGTTTAGGAAGGCATATAGTCCAATCACCGTGAAAATTCCGATAACGAGTGAGAATGGCAGTGTTCGTTGTGGTTGATAAACTTCCCCTGCGACCCGCGAGATCGCTTCCCAACCGTCAAAGGCCCAGAGCGCCGACAAGGTTGCAATTCCGAAGGCGCCCCAACCGACTGAGAGAGAGCTGAACCCGGTTAAGCCCAGAGGCATCGGCTCTGGAGTGAACCTGAAAATGGAAATCGTTAATAAAAGAATCAGCGCGACTTTTATTCCGGTGATTAGGCTCTGGACCAAACCACCAAAAGACACGGCTAGGCTATTCAAGGCGGCAAAACCGACGATGAGACTGATGGAGATGGGAACGCTCCAGTGTTGCACGGGAAGCGCGCCGCCGAGGAACGTGGCCGTGGCTACGGCGTAAGCGGCAATTGACCCTGGAAATACGATCCAAAAACTCACCCAACCCGCCAAAAAGGCGGGTAACCGCCCGTAGGCTTCGCGAATATACACATAGCCGCCGCCTGCCTCTGGAAAAAGCGCGCCCAGCTCGGCATAGGTCATTGCCCCAAGCAGCGATAAGATCCCCGCAATGAGCCAGGCCATAAGAACCCAGAGCGGGGATCCGAGCGCCTGGGTCATGCTCGCGGTCTTTAGAAAAATTCCCGTTCCGATCATCGAGCCGATAACGATCGCGAGAGAGTCTCTTAGTCCCAAGGCCCTGGCAAGTGTGGCACCGGATTCTTTTTTCATAACTTAAGATAACGACGTTCGCTCACGAGGTCCAGCTGGACGACAGCATTCCCCAACCTGGGAAAGTGATTGTACATGGAATCAAGCGGATCCGGCACAAGCGGATTCGGCTTCACGTGTCGGCCGTAGCCTTGGCTGTGCTGTTGAGATTATGCTTTCCCAATGATTTCCCAATCTGTGTCCTTGGTCCTTATTCTCCTCACGGCGGCCGTCGTTGCTGTACCCCTAGCAAAACGGGTGGGGCTTGGCTCGATTCTCGGGTATCTGATCGCGGGCGCGGTTATTGGTCCCTTTGGAGCGGCGCTTTTCAAGGAAACATCGAGTCTCTTACATTTTGCGGAGTTTGGAGTTGTTTTCCTGATGTTCGTTATTGGCCTGGAGCTGAAACCCGCGCGCCTGTGGGTGATGCGAAGGCCCGTATTTGGACTCGGTAGTCTTCAAATGGTCATCACCACCAGTCTTCTGGCGACCATATTGTGGGGAATCGGGCAGCCCCCCATGCTCAGTCTTGTTCTTGGTTTTGCGACCGCACTTTCGTCAACAGCTTTCGCCCTTCAGTACTTAAGCGAGCGCAATCAGCTGACGACGGAGTATGGGCGTACAGCATTTTCTATCCTTTTGTTTCAGGATGTGGCTGTAATACCGGCTTTGGCTGTACTTCCCCTAATTCTTGACGGGGTTGGTGGCCCCTCGCAATACCCAGCATGGGTGGGCCTCACTGCACTTGTCGGCATCTATGTGATTGGTCGCTGGGGAATTGGTCATGTGTTCAGGCTTGTTGCGTCCACCCGCAATCGGGAGGTTTTCACAGCCATGGCCCTCTTACTTGTCCTTGGGGTCGCCGCATTGATGGAGACTGTGGGGCTTTCAATGGCACTGGGCTCGTTTTTGGTGGGGGTTCTTCTCTCCGAGAGTGAATACCGTCATGAACTCGAAACCGACATTGAACCATTTAAGGGATTGCTCCTGGGATTGTTCTTTATTTCGGTGGGTATGACTGTGAACACGCGCCTACTCTGGGAAAAGCCCACTCTCATCTTTGCGATTGTAACCTTGTATCTAGCGGTGAAGTTTTGGGCTCTATTTGTTACGGCGAAAATAGGAGGGCTCGCCAGCCCTACCGCGCGAAATCTAGCTCTTTCTGTGGTCCAAGGAAGTGAATTCGCGTTTGTGATCGTAACGCTTCTGTTGCAGAACCAAGTCATCGAGCGACAGCTCGCGGATCTCGTCATTTTGACCGTTTCACTTTCCATGGCGGTCACTCCATTACTCGGGATTTTTAATGAACGGATCCTTTCCCGCAGATTTCAACATCCGCCGCTACCTTTCGATGAAATTGAAGATGAGAATCCTGAAGTTATCGTGGCTGGACATGGGCGATGGGGCCAGATCATGACTCGCATCTTGCGCTTGAAGGATATCAGTTTCACCTCACTGGAGCATGACCCGGCTCAGGTCGAAACCCTGCGTAGATTCGGGGTCAAGGTGTATTACGGGGATGCTTCGCGCATAGATCTTCTCGAAAGAGCGGGCGCGGCTCGAGCGCGCTATTTCGTTCTGGGAATTGACGATGTGGAGTCTTCACTCATGACGGCCCAGGTGGTCCGCGAGAAATTCCCGCACCTAAAGGTGTTCGCCCGTGCCCGCAATCGTGATCACGCCTTTCGCCTCAAAGATCTGGGAATCCAGGCGATAGAGCGCGAAACATTCTGGTCGAGCCTGAACAGTGTTAAGGCACTTCTTGCGGACTGGGGCGAAGATCTCGCTTCGATTGAAAAGACCATTCGAATCTTCGTTGAACACGATCTGGAAATACTTGAGGGGCAATACCACCGTCGTCATGACCAGGTTGAAATGATTAACTTTTCCAAGATTGCGGCCCGTCAGCTTGTGGAGACCATGCAAGGGGACAGGGATATTGTCCGGCGGATCCCGGCGGCGCAGGGATCTATGCCTGGCCCGCGCGCGCCGCATGAGGAAAGGTCTTGAAATATGGTCGATGAGCTTGAGGTTTCCCGTGTCATGGCCAACGCACGAGTTGATTTGGCCGGAAATATCAGCGGCCAGTTTTCACCCGAAGACTGGGAAAAGATTCTGTCAATTGCGCGCCACAGGCTTCAAAGTGCAACCACTGGACTTGATGAGGCTTGGGTAGAAGTGATCCGCGACTTTCATCGAGAGAAATACTGGGGTTTCATCCCTAATTACAAAAAGCCAAAGATGGAGCGAGAACAACAAAACCTTGGTGTGCGATTTATCTGGTACAGTTTTCGTTCCTTCCTCATTACGAAGGTGGCCGTGTTGTGGTTTGGAGCCCGTTATTCGGCGGATTTCGATCCGATCTATAAATGGTTATTCTTTGGGGCGATCGGCTTTATGCTTTGCGCCTATGGTTCGTTTCTATGGAAATTTCGCAATCGCAGGGATGAATAGCTGGCCACGAAGAACGAGCAAAAAGATCGGACCATTCCTGGGGGAAATTCAGGGCTCGGCATGCAAGTAGAGCATTCGCAATCCTTTTTGCGTTTTCCACGACCTGTTTTTCAGCTTCGGCCTGGGCCTTCTTGTTTTTTGCGGCTGATGCCATCACAACATTCCTCACCCAGAAGACATGATCGACCCAAAGATCGCGCATGGTCATCTGAATGGAGGCGGTTTTGGAATCATGAGTCGATTTGGATAGCTCGTGTCCAGACGCCGCAAAGACAGTTTGATTATATTCATTGTTGCTCCTTTGTGTGACGTCGAAACGATATATAAAATATATTTGCCAATATCTAACTCTTTAAAAGTGACAAGAGCTCTGCCCGTAAACTCGAGTCCTCCGCGAACCGCCCCAGCATTGTTTTTGTGACCGTCGAACTTTTCTGCTTTTCCACTCCGCGCATCATCATGCAGAGGTGTGACGCCTCTAAAATGACCGCGACTCCTTTTGGCCTGAGGAGCTCATCGAGTTTATCCGCGATTTCACGAGTGAGTCGCTCCTGAACTTGAAGGCGTCTCGCGAAGACATCTACGATCCGGGGCACTTTCGAAAGCCCGATTACTTTTCCATCGGGAATGTAGGCAACATGGGCCCTTCCAAGAAAGGGGAGCATATGGTGTTCACAGAGTGAGAAAAACTCAATATCTTTTATCAGTACGAGTTCTCCCGCCTTCTCGTTAAAAATGGCGTCACCCACGAGACCCTTCGGATCCGTGGCGTAGCCTGACGTGAGGTAGGTCAGAGCCTTTGCGAACCTCCGAGGTGTGTCTCGCAGACCTTCACGTTCGGGCTTTTCTCCGACTAGACGGAGGAGGCGAGCGGCGAGCGCTTCCATTTCGGACGCCACGGGACTCACACCTGGGAGGCTACCAAAGCCCGGAACCTCAAAATCTGTTACATGGGCTGAAGTCTTCAGTTGCATGTTGTCCCCCTGTGAGACGTTGGGCACCACCGAACGCCCAGCTTCAAAAAAGATATTACGCTCTCATTTAAAACATGCAAAACTGTTTAAATTGTTTAAACTGCGGGTATCTATAAGTTGTCTGCAGAGGAGGCGTTATGAGGGGGCTGCATGAAAATCAGAGGCGAATTTTAGAATACTTGCTGGACCATCCTGATGGGGCGACTCTTGATGAGCTCGTGGGTTTTCTGGGAATTACAAAAACCGCGGTGAAGGAGCATGTGAAGCGCATCCAAGATATGGGATACTTGGATTTTACGGACGCCAAGGGCGCCGTTGGGCGCCCGCGCCGGCGCTACCTCCTATCAAGTGAGGGAGTGGAAGCTTTTCCGAAGCGATACTCATGGCTGTCAAATGTCATTCTCGCCCAGCTCGCTAAAGAGATGCCTCCCGATAAGGTTGCCAAATTTATGCGTGATCTCGCAGATACGGTCGCACAGTCTGTTGAACATCGGTTTGTAAATGCAAGCCCGGTTGAACGTTTAAAGAAGATCACGCAGCTGCTGAACGAGCTTGGATATAGAGCCTTTTTGAAGGAATCAGACCCTTACAAGGAAGCCGTGATTGAGGCCGTGAATTGTGTTTACCATTCGGTCGCAAAGGAAAATCCCAGTCTTTGTGGATTCGACATCCGGCTTCTTGAGAATGCATCCGGGATGGACGTGAAGCTTGAAACCTGTATCGCGCGCGGAGGTTCGGTGTGCCGGTTCTGCATTCGAAAGAAGTGAAGGAGGCGGCCCGAGATTGAATCTCTCCGCCTCCCACGCGGCTCGGTTCCTAATGGTTTACGCGCCGGCCCTCCTAAGCCGCTCAATTCGCTCCTCAAGTGGAGGGTGCGTCGAAAACAGCCGCATAAATTGGCTCGGCTGGCTTGAAATCTTTAATGATTGAATTGCGGGTTGTACAGCCGGCTCTACAGTCTCAAAACTGCGCCTCAGCTGTTCAAGAGCCTGGATCATATTCTCTCGTCCAGCCAAACGTGCTCCTCCCGAGTCCGCGCGAAACTCTCGATAACGTGAGAACCAGGCCACGACCATCGAACCTAGAATCATAAAGATGATCTCGAGGACAAACTGGACCGCAAAATAGGTGAGAGAGCTGCCCTGGTTCTCTTCACCGTCTTGGCCGCGAGCCATTGTGAGCGCGTAGGCGATGGCCCGGGCCAGGAACATCACGAAGGCATTCACCACACCTTGAATGAGAGTCATCGTGACCATATCTCCGTTGGCGATATGCGCGACTTCATGACCGAGAACGCCTTTGACTTCTTCTCGCTTCATGCGGTGAAGCAGGCCAGTCGATACTGCGACAAGAGATCTCGATTTCGACGGACCGGTCGCGAACGCATTGACCTCTTGCCCTTCATAGATACCGACCTCTGGCATGACCGGCAGTTGCGCGGCCCGTGAGAGCTGATGGACGGTTTCAACAAGATCTCGCAGATGCGGGTCTTGGGTGTCAGGCGGAATAACCTGCACGCCCATCATCCACTTGGCCATCACGCGGGAAAGGGCAAGCGAAATGAAGGCGCCCCCTATGCCCCAGATCAGACAAAAAATGATGAGGGATTCATAGTTCAGTCCCTGAGCGGTGATGTATGGTTTTACTCCCAGAATGTTCAGAATAACCGAAATCGTGACGACGACGAGAACGTTAACCGCGATAAAGAGGCCGATTCGTCTTACCCAAGCCATATAGAACCTCCGATTCCAACCCTAGTATAAATCCCGTCTTTACTTTTAAAAATATGATAAATAGTAAGGAATAGTTCGTCTTAAGCGATAAATGAAAGGAATGAGGGGAGGTGGATCATCATGCAGTGGTTAAATTATCACCACCTATTTTACTTCCGGGTGATCGCAATGGAGGGGGGAATTGCCCGCGCGGCGGAAAAACTCAATGTAGGTCAGCCGACGCTGAGCGCTCAGCTCAAGCAACTCGAGGAGACCATAGGAAAGTCGTTATTTGAGCGCCGGAATCGCAAGCTTGTTCTAACTGAAGCTGGAAAGGCCGCCCTGGATTACGCGAACGAGATTTTTCGCCTCGGAGATGAGCTGCTGGAGGTCCTCAAGGATCGAATGCCCGATGATCAACTGCATCTCCAGATCGGTGCGCTTGATAGCGTTCCCAAAGGCGTGATCCTCTCAATCGTCATGGCTGCGTACACCATTTTGCCATGTACCGTGTCGATCCTTGAGGGCAAGGGCGATGAATTATTTCGTGAGCTTCGTGCGCACAGAATTGATTTGATTGTCTCGAATTACCCCTCCCAAGCCATTGAGGGGGCTCAAGTGTACTCAAAGTCCGTGGCTCGCCTTCCCGTCTCGGTTTATGGGGCTCGGAAATTTAGTTCGCTCTGCCGATCCTTTCCAGAATCTTTGAATGGAAAGCCTTTTGTCCTTCCCACAACGCATAGCAAACTACGGCATGATCTGAACCATTACTTTAAGCTCCATGACATTCGTATCGTTCCGGCGGCTGAGACACAAGATACGAGTCTACAGAAGCTTCTCGCCGAGCATGGAGTGGGGTTGGCTCCCTACTCTGAGGTTGAAGGTTTTCGGGAAAAGAATCTCGTCCGGCTTGGTCGACTGGAGAATGTCTTTGAAGAAATCTGGCTCATTTCCGCACAGAGAAAGCTGGAGAACCCTGTCGCGGCCAAACTGATGAAGGATTTTTCCCTTCATTGAGCCCTGATTGAGCGTGTTGTGTCAATTGTCGGCACCAAAGAGCCTGAACCCGGCAGGAAGTTTTCCAGATCTGAAAAAAAGATAACGTCGCGCGCCTCGTGACCAAGGAAATCGAGAGATAAATGGTCCCTCGATTGCAAGATAAAAAGGTTCAACACACATCATTCCGTTACGAGGAGATTAAATGAACCGGAAATTAGGGAAGTTCGCTGGAGTAGGAACTTGGGGAATAGCTTTCGCCGCACTGATAATGATGAATTCGGCGGCCGCTCAGGATCTGGATCGGGCTGAAAGAAGTCTTAAATATTGCTTATTTTCTCATATTATTCTTCTTGTCGCGCGTGCGGACCAGAATGTCGGGCTCGGCCTGTCGGAACAAGTCGATGGCCTCTATGCGCTCCTCGACGAGCAGAAGACCGATTTCTGCGGACCGGAGATCGAAACCTTAAACTCCATTCCGGGGCCGCAATTGGAGATGAGCGTGCATATCTGCAATGTCATCGATAAGGCGTTGGATCAGTTTGTGTCCCCTGACGTGAAAGGCACAATGTTGCGTCAGTCGGAGAGCTGCAAACGAGAACACATCTAACATTAAATTAAAAAGTAAACATAACGGAGTACCGGGATCACGTTCCTGCGCGATCTAGGTCTGGTTGACGCCGGTCTCGCACGTGATAGCCTGATCTCTCTAACGGAGAGATACAAGTGCGTTGGCTTCTCTTATTGAGTGCCTTTTTGTCGGCGTGTGCCCAGCTTGAAGTGAACACCCCTAATCCGCGCGTGGAGGCGCCAGAGGTCCGGGGTGAGCGTTATCGCTGGAAGGTGGGGGCCGCCTTACTCGGAACTCACGTTTTGAAGTCCACTGAAAACGGGGGCGCCCGCCCGCCGAACTTCACTGAGCCTGACGTGCACAATGGGGCTGACGTTGCGGCCCAGGTACAATTCGCACCCCTGTCGCGTGCGGAAATCGGTGCGGAGCTTTATCCTATGGGGAGAGGCGCCGGTATGATTTTGCGATGGCAAGTCATCGGAGAGGGGTCAGACTCTGCGGGGGCGGGAAACTTCCCGCTTGGAGTTTATATTCGTGCCGGTCGCACGTCGGGTACCAAGTCCGGAGACCAAAAGGAGACCTTCGGTCCCGGTGGCTATAATTGGCGAGGCGAGATTCATAATCCCTTTGTGCATGTGGGAGCCTCCTTGGGGTATCGTCCCCTCGATCGAATGTTGATTTATATGGGCGCGGCGGGCGGGCGCTATTGGGCCCGCAGTCGGATCGAGCAGGATGCAGCCGACGGAGGAGCGGATCCAGGAGGAACCTATACGGATTCGCTCGCGGGCACGGGTGAGACTTATGGCGTCGGTCTGCAGTGGAATTGGCCTGCGTTACAGATCTCCGCGGGATTGGAGTTTTCACGTATTGACTATGAAAAAGCCCAGGCTATGGAAGACAGCTTTATTCATGCGGGTCTTCATTTCACTCCTTGAAGTGAAGAACCATCAAGAGCGCCCGCGCGCGGTTCAGTTGTATTCGTCTAAAAACACGAACCCGCTTGGAGTGGCCGCCGCCCAAATGATTGTCTTGGTGTTCGTTGCAACCTTGAAGCGCCCCTGAGCATCCACGGCGATCACCCCGAAGTCTCCTTTAAATTCGCGCGCTTTTCCCAGCAAAGTGTCCACCGCTTTGTCGAGGCTCGTACCTGTCTCCACATAAGCGCAGATTGTGGACGCCGCTGAAAATTCCACGATCTGCTCGCCCGTACCCGTGGCGGAAACAGCGCAGACCTCATTGGCAAAATTTCCCGCGGTTGTGGGGGAATCGGATACACGATGGGGATATTCAAAACCGCGCCCGCCAGTCGAGGTGGCGGCGGCGAGACGTCCTTTACTGTCGACGGCTATAGCCCCTATGGTTCCAGTTTTTCCCTGGGCCCGACTTTCATATTCCTTTCTTGATTTCTCGGTATAGGGAGACGCGAAGGGAAGGCCGAGCTCCTTTGCATACCGCCTCGCGCCTTCTCCCGAGAGAACCCGATCTTTGGTTTTCATCAGAGCTTTGGCAAGATGAATGGGGTTTTTCACTCCCTCCACATTTACGCATCCAGCGAATCGACGACGTTCGCCATCCATGATCGCGGCACTCATGCGAATCTTTCCATCACTTTGAATCTTAGACCCTTTACCTGCATTATAGAGAGGATCATCCTCCAGCAAGCTGGCCGCCAGAGCCACGGCATCCAAGGCTCTCATGCCCGCCGTTAACCTCGGATACACGTGATCCAATATATTCCGGAGGGAGATTTTCACATCATTCAAGCGAGAACCCCGGATGAGCTTTGTGCTGGCGCCGCCATGCAGAACAAGTACCGGATGAATGGACCTTTTTCTGGGCATCGTTACCTCTTGTGCGATTGCGCCACGCGAGAATATCCCAGTTTGAGTTCAAAGAAAAAAGAAAAGAGACAGGGCACGACACTCTGACTGAGTGTCGTGCCCTAAGGCTTTAGGCAGGAGAATTGGTGTTGGTACTTTGGCTGGAATTGGAAGGCTGGTTCAATACGGGTTCCGTCGGCCGGGGCTCCGGTTGAGTCTCGGGTGGACTCCAGGATGGCTGGTCTTCATCAGCCAAGCCCGCTCGCTCAGCGTAACGTTGATCCGCGCGTCCCAAGGTCCCTTCGTCGCGATTTGTGTTATCAAATCGCTCCTCAGAACCGTGCATAAGCTCTCCGTCGGGTTGAGTGCCCTGTCTTGGCACTTGACCCTGGCTGGTCGAAGGATTTGATCCTGTTTTTTGTTGGCTCTCTTCCATTCGATCTTCCTTCCGGGGCTGCTTATGTCGAAAGTGATGAAGCAACAATCAGGCCGATGTCCAAGTCGCAGTCCTTGCGCCTCCGCTAGATGCCACCGCGCGTTTGTTCTTTTTTGCCCCCGGATGTCGGCCCAAATTATCCCATTCGACCGGGGACTACATAATACATAATATCAGTAAGGGGTTCATCAAGTTCATCAATCATCAACATCAGCGACAGCAGACAAGACTCCAAGACATCAAGATTTTGTTTATCCCTTAACGCGGGGTTGTGACCCCGGGCGCGGGAGTTTTCCTTTTGAACGCGGCTTTGGTTTCGGGGGAACCTTGTCGCCGGAACATTCCATCTTATCTTTTATCCAAGTACAGGTGGCGTCACTCACGTCATGCGGAACCTTCTCCGCATCCTCCTTGGCGCTGACACCAACGCCAAGGCCCGCGAGCGTCATAAACAACACGAGTATGACAGTTTCGCTCCATTTCACTGTTATCATGAGATTGCGCCCTTGCCCTCTAGGGGAGTGGTGTGGGCCTGCGTCCTGTGACCAGATTGACAACCAGGCTGATCACCGCAAGAATCAGAAAGACGCCTAGCAGAGTCTGACCGATCTCAAGTGACACCCCGCCGACATTGCCTGCGCCCAAAAGAATCGCGACCAGGCCCAGAACAAAAAATATAAGAGCTGCTTTTAACATAGGCTCACCTCCATTGATCCTGATGTAGAGCAACCTTCATTCCGTTTGCGCCATGGGGCATAAATGCCATTATATCCAGTTAATGGACATATTCGAAAAAAATCGGGGAAGTATTCCACTTTTGGCTTGGGGTAAAAATGAACTCGTGTTACAAGGGGGCCATGACGAAACCAAAACTAGTAGTTATTGATGATGATCCCGATGTTCAGGACCTTCTCGTCGGTTTTTTCCGTCCGAAGGGGTACGACATCATGACCTTTGACGACGCCGAGGAGGCTCTTAAGAAGATTTCGTCGCAGGAAAATTTTTGTGACGTGATTCTCTCAGACCTTCGCCTTCCAAAGATGAGCGGCGTGGAGTTAACCACCGCTCTTCTCGAGAGAGGCATCACGACACCCCTGGTGATTATGACCGCGCATCGCAGTGCGGAGGTCGCTCTTGAGGCGATAGAAGCTGGCGCCTATGACTTCGTGGTCAAACCCTTACACTTCCCGCAACTTCAAGTCTCAGTTGAGCGTGCGTTGCACTTTAGCCGTATCCGTGAGGAGAACCAGGCACTCCGTGCGGTGGTTGCCGGCAATGATCAGGGAATTATGCAGGGGATTATTGGTAAAAGTCCGAAGTTCCTCCGCGCTCTTGATCTCGCGCGCCGGGTGGCGAACAGTACGGCTCATGTGCTCGTGACAGGTGAAAGCGGGACGGGAAAAGAAGTCGTTGCCAAAGCCATTCACCAGTTCGGAGCGCGCAAGAAAGGTCCTTTTGTGGCGATCAATTGTTCGGCCATTCCGGAAAATCTCCTTGAGGCTGAACTTTTTGGTTACGCTAAAGGGGCGTTTACCGGAGCTGTGGAAAAGCGGCTGGGTCTTTTCGAGGAAGCCCAGGGCGGAACCTTGTTTCTCGATGAGATCGGGGATCTGAGTCTGCCTCTGCAGGCCAAGCTCTTGCGTGTTCTCCAGGACAAGAAAATCAAGCGTTTGGGGGAGAACCAGACGCGAACCGTTGATGTCCGGGTCGTTTCCGCCACGCATAAGAACTTGCGTCAGGAAGTTATGGAAGGGCGCTTCCGCGAGGATCTCTTTTTCCGCTTGAATGTGATCCCCATCATTCTTCCTCCCCTGCGTGACCGCAAGGAAGATGTTATGCCCCTGTCTGAATTCTTCCTTAAGAAGCATGCGGCATTGAATCGGGTGAACGTGAAGGGTTTTACCAAGAGCGCCGCCGAATACCTGCTGAAGAATCCTTGGAAGGGCAATGTACGCGAGTTGGAAAATGTGATCGAGCGAGCCGTGGTCTTATGCAAGGGGAGTCAGATCGACTTTCCCGACCTGAACTTCGAGGAAGATCTGATGGAAGATAAACGTACCCCTGTGGAGTTTATGCAAGGAGATCAACCGCGGTTCGTGGTGGCCGAAGATAAGATTCTTCCGCTCGACGAGTTGATTAACAAGTATATCGTTTTTGCGCTGGGGCTAAACCAAGGCGCTAAAGATCGGACGGCGAAGGATCTGGGCGTGGATCGTAAGACCCTTTATCGCCGGGTGCGAGAAATGGAGCAGTCAGGCTCCCCGTTGAACTGAGGTACGTTCAAGCCATTTTTGAAAAAGATCCAGCTGGCGGGCCGCTTCTTGGGTGTCTTGGCGCTCGCCAGCCTGTTCCAGCTGCACGGCCACCTTCTCCAGATCGCCGTATCCAAAAGAGGCCGCGTTCCCCTTGATCTGGTGACCGATGCGTTTAAATTCTTCAAACATATGTACGGAGAGCGCGGCGCGAAGGGTCTCAATATCCTTCTGGCGACGTTCAAGGTACCTCTGGCGCGCTTCTTCCGGAATCACAATTTCCGTGTCCATGCTGTTGGCCCCTTCTCAGGATGACTGATTTTGCGCTGAATTTAACAATCGGGGCGCGTCTTCGCAACAGGTCTGTAAACACCGTGTGTAAATAAGTACAGAGTCGACCGCTGGCTTTAGTTTTGCTCATCTGGCCTGGTCAGGATAGAGAATGGATTCCATTCCTTGGGAGGAACAATATAATGCTGCAGCGACAAGGAGATCTTGAATTTAGAACTGTGCGGGGGATGCTGGCGCCATGCCGGGTACGTGGGTTTTCCCACCTCCTGATTGACGATCAGCGGCGGAATTATTTTATTGAAGCGAGCCGCCTTTCCGTGCGGCTCAATGACTTGCTTGGAAAACGGGTTGAGGTTAAAGGCTTGGTAGAAGCACCGACGAGTGATCAACCCCGTATCCATCTGATTCACTACATACCAATGGATACACTTCAAAGGATGATGTCATGAAGTTTAAACTGCCCAATTTGCCATATGCCAAGGACGCCTTAGCTCCGTTTCTTTCCGCTGAGGCTATGGACATACATCTTAATGGTCATCATAAAGCCTATGTTGATAAAACCAATGAAATGGCCCCGAAAGAAGGTATGGGTGAGGCCTCTCTTGAAGAGATGTGCCGCAAGGTTGAGGGAAAACTGTTTAATAATGCCGCACAGGCCTGGAATCACACGTTTTATTGGTGCGGCCTGAGCCCGCGTTCTCAAGATCCGGATGTCAACGGTGAGTTCGCTAAAGCTGTGAGCAAGAAGTTTGGTAGTCTGAACGGCCTGAAGGAAAAATATGTGGAAACCGGTGTGAACGTCTTTGGTTCCGGTTGGGTTTGGCTGGTGGCCACCGCGAGTGGCGACCTCGACGTGATGGGGACCTCAAACGCCGACAACCCGATTCGTGGCGAACGCGGGCGTCCCCTTTGGACCTGTGACGTGTGGGAGCATGCCTACTACATCGACTACCGCAAGGAGCGAAAGAAGTTCCTTGAGACGGCCTGGCAGCATATCAATTGGAAGTTCGTCGAGGAGAACTTCAAGTCCAAGCAGGTCCCGAATATGACTAAGCTGATGGCGGAATAGCACGCGCAGTCCACGCGAACAGAAGGCGCACATGCGATGCCTTGTGCGCCTTCAAGTGCTTCTCCCTTACTTCTTTTTCCCTAAACTCTTAGCCATTTCCAGGGACATGTTCTTTGACCAATGCGGAACGCCCGCTGTAATTCCGTCATTCGTGTTGACGGCTACGATTGGTTGGTCATCGTTGGGATTTTCTGATCGCCGTAGTTCTCCTTTAAGAAGGAGTTGAAGGGGCAATCCATACTTTTTCCATGTTCGATGCCGGATGCCAAGAGCAACAAAGTTGGTTACAACGGTCTGGCGTGGGTTTTCCGGATGCGCTTGAAGAATGGAGACGAGTTTTCCGAATTGGAAGACCTGGTTCATATAAAAGATGCTCCACACCATCCCCCCACGGACAGATCCTGGTAATGAGATAGATTCGAGCGAAACAGACGCGGGAAGACGATGGGGGCGCAGTTCAGATTCATCACTGAACGTGCGCAGTTCAGACTGGAGCGCAAGACCCTGGTCTTTATCAGCCAATCGCGAACCTGGTCCCATGCGCCTTCGCCAGTCTTCAGGGAAGATATAGCAGGATTCCAAGCAAAGGCCACCTTCACACCACTTTTGCGATTTCAGGTGGCTGAGGTCGATCTCATCTTTGACTCCGCGGATATAGCTTCCATCGGCATTGCATTGATTGAAATTGTCAATCACTTCGCGGGTGCCGACTACATAAGGAAGGGCGTTATGGGTGCTGAGAACCCAGTGTTTGATGGTTTTGTCGAGGGACCGGATCATATCGACACTTACAAGATCCTTGGCATGGATCTCTTCTACCGGGCGATCCAACACGGTTCTTGTTTTCACTAAATACATTTGCAGCTTTTCAATAATCTTTTTGGGGGTGGGATTGACTCGCTCCAGTTCGATGAGAGTCTCTTCATCCCGCTTGAATTTCACCTTCGATCCGAAGAGTTGTTTGAGAAGAGCGCTCGCGGTCTCGCGATAAATGGGTTCCTTAAATCGGATCGTCACGAATCGCAGGTCTAGCGAATTCTTGATGGATTCCGTTTCGATGGCAAGAAGTCTCAATTCTTCGGCAATGGTCGCAATCGTCGGTTCTCCGGTGGTAATAACGACTTCGGGTTCTTCGTAACCGGGTACCAGTCCAAGTAGTTCCTTTTCCATCGGACGTTGGGTTTTCCAGTCCTGGAAAGAAAGGATATCTTGAGTGTAGTACAGCGTCTGGGGCGTTAAATCCTTAGCCGGAATGCGATCAAAGGCATTCCAGTCATAGTTGCCGGATCTATCTTTGACATTTTTCACATCGCGCTGTTGTGCAAAGGCTAGAGCTGAAGAAAGCACGCCCATGGCGAGTAAAGTCCGTTTAAGGTTCATTCATTTCTCCTTTTCTCGTCTCAAATTTCATTTCTTTCATTTCTTTCATGTCTTTAGTTCCTCGAAATTTCTCAAATATCCCACTCTCGGTTAAAACCGGAGTGGCCCGAAAGCGGCGTCTTCCCGGGGCGAGTTCATGGGCGCTACGGATGCCCCGTCACCCGGATAAGGACCTTGCATGTAGGGCCCTGGAAACGGCGAGGCGGTCAGCGAGCCGCTCTCATCCGACCGGAACTGAGGTGGCCGGCTTACAGGCTCTCCCGCGGATCCTTCCGCATACTCATAAGTGCCCCCAGAGGCATTTGGGTCGTCTTCCCGCGCGTGGGTCGGTGAAGACTCCTCCTCTGTGGCGGCCTCCTCGTCCGGCTCATCGCCGTTGGGGTCATATAGAATCGGCAGATTTCGCTCGTATCCGTTCAGAAGAATATCCGGCGGAAACTCGTTGTGAAGGCGGAAAACGTTGCGCAAGTCTCCAGGTCGTAATCCGGCGCGATTGTTCTCCAACGGCTCTTCGCGAATCAAATGTCGGATTTCATCGGGGGCGTCGGGGAGAAATTCCTTCTGTCGGTAAACCTCGAAAGAGGATCGTAAGATGGACTCTGCAATTGGCAGCGCGACTTGGGCTCCTGTTCGTCCGGGTCCCAAAGAGGAATAAATCTTGTCATTGTCGTAGCCCACCCAAACGGCCACAACCAAATCCTTTGTGAAGCCGACGAACCAGGCATCGTGGTAATTATCGGTGGTCCCGGTTTTCCCCGCCACATAGCCCTTGAGGTTTTGAATTCGAGAGGCTGTTCCGCGCTCGCTGACGGTTCCTTCCAATATCCGTCTCAGTTGATAAAAGGAAACTCGGTTAATCGAGGGAACGGGCTCCAAGCCGAAACGAGGACGTTGATAGATCTCTTGACCACGCTCCTCGATACTTTCGATAAAATGAGGTACGGGCATCAGGCCATCATTTGCCACAGTCGCGTAGGCGACAGCCATGCTTAGCAAATGTGTTTCCTTGGCACCCAGGGCTGTGGAGTAGTCAACACAGTCCATTCCTTCCGAGTAAATCCCGAGCTTCTCAGCTGTTCGACAAACAGTCTGCAGGCCTTGAGGGTGGGTTGGGCCGAGGTGACTCATCATCCGCACGGTGGGAAGATTCATCGAGCGTTCGATCGCCGTGCGTAAGGTTACATTTCCACCCACATCGTAATCGTAATTGTGCGGTCTCCATTTTTTCCGGCTTCGGCGATCAACGGGATCGAGATCAATGGGGAGGTTTGGGATCAGAGTGTCGGGACGGAAGCCCATGTTCAAAGCGGCAAGATAAATAAAGGGCTTGAGCGTGGAGCCAGGCTGGCGCTCGGCTCGTGTCGCTCGGTTAAAATTGGAGGCCACATAGGAGAAGCCCCCGGTCATGGCCAACACGCGCCCCGTCTTTGCTTCAAGAACCACGACGGCCCCTTGAACCTGCGGAGGCACTTTCAGCTTGGCCGTAACTGGTTTTTTTGTTTCGTCAACTTGGACAAAGATGAGATCGTACAGTTTGAGTTGTTGTGCAATTTTCGGATCAAGACCGGTCAAGGGGATGATGCGCCCGTTACGTCCGTCGCTCAAACCGACTTTGACCGTGGTTGACTTTTCAGTCTTGCCACCCTTGGTTTTCACGGATGCTCCATAGGGCTGCAAAACGACGGCCAGGGGCCATCGCACATCGTGGAGCTTGGGTTCGGCATTAGCTAAAGCTTCTTGCCACGAGTTATTGTACGTATCCAAATCATCGGCCAGAGATCCCTGAGGGCCGGTGAATTTCACTCGTGGTTCGCGTCGCGGCCCTTTGGTTCGCTCTTCATAAGCCGCTAAATGATTCTGTAAGGATTCCTCGGCCACCCTTTGCAGGCCCGGGTGCACGGTTGTGCGAATGACGTAAGACCCTTTGGTGAGCGTGTCGACCTTGAGGGCTTCCTGAGCCGCATTTCGGACCTCACGGACGTAGTAATGCGCGGCTCGCGTTCGTGGCGGGACAAAGTCAATAAAATTGGGCTTGGAGGCTACCTGCTTCACGTATTCTTGCGCGGAAAAATTGGGATCATCCTCCTTCATTCGTCTGAGGACGTATTTACGGCGCTCCTCGACCCGTTCCGGATACCGTTTCGGGTTGTTGACGTTAGGCCCTTGGACCATTCCCGCGAGGGCTGCGGCTTCACTGATTGTGAGTTCAGCGGCCGGTTTCCCGAAATAACTTCGAGCTGCCATTTCGATCCCTGAGGTTTCTTTTCCGAAATAGACGCCGTTCAGGTACAGCTCCAGTATTTCATCTCGCGAAAGTATGCGGGTCAGCCGCGAGGCCGCTACCATCTCACGGATTTTGCGATCAAAGGTGGGTTCGGATCCGACCAGCCAGTTTTTGGCGACCTGCTGTGTGATTGTGGATCCGCCTTGCAGGGTGTTCGAGGATTCATTGGTCACATTGAAAATAAAGGCACGGATGATTCCGCGAAGTTCGAGGCCGTTGTGTTTATAAAAGTTTTGATCCTCGGCGGAAATGAAAGCCTGTTTCACGTGGGCCGGAAGATCCTTAATGGAAATCCACACGCGCCGGTTGTCGCCTTCATAAAGTTCGGTGAAAGGCTTTCCGTCACGATCGAGCAAGAAGGTCAGGCCCGGCAGCCGAATGTTTCTAAGGGTGCTTGGATCCGGGAGATTGGCTAGGGCCTTATTGTAGGCGGTGACCACGTCTTCCATTTTCACCGGTGAGTTCGCAATCGTCTCGCCTTTGCAGAATTGCTTGTAGGCCGCCAAAAGCGTCGGCATATCCAACTTCTCTTTTAGACTTTGCTTAAGGGACTTACGCTGATTGGTTGTGGCGGGCGTTGCCCCGGTCGGCGATATGGGGGAGTGAGAGGGACCTGGATTCGGAGATGCCTGAGGTGGATTTTGTTCAGACGCCGCTTCGGATCCAGGAACAACATAGTCTTCCTCCTGGAACGAGGAACGGGACTGTTGCTGCGACTGATTTTGGCCTTGTTTCTGCTTTTCTAGGAACTCATCTGGATCAAACTTTTCTTTGCGAAGCTCTTGTATGACGAGTGTGCAGCCGTCCTTCAGGATCTTGTTTATTGCGGCCTGGTCCTTCACAGGATCCAATCTCTCTTTAATATCTTCTGGTCTCTCTTTAAAATCCTCTGGAGGAGGCGTGAAAAGCTGACCGACAGTCAATCCCACGGCCAAAATCTGTGCGACCAATTCGTTCATTGATGTACCTCTGGACCCCTAATTTGCGGCGTTGGCTGGGCGCGGGTTGAGCCCCTCGCGAGATGGCGCCGAGCTATGGCAATATGCGAGTCTGCAAATTTGCCGATTTTCATTTGGTCCCCTTATAGCACAGTTACGATGCAATGCACTAAGTTGGCGATCCTCCTGAAAATTTTTTCCGTTTGTCGCCGCTCTAGGTATGGACTTCTCAGCTGATTTTCGTTTAACTTTCATCAGCTAAATTCTTCATTCCCATCGGGAAACTTTCTCTAAGGAGGCTACAATGAAGCGACGTGATTTCCTCAATTTGGGTGTGTCCGCCTCAGCAGGGTTGCTGCTGTTGAAGACCCTGGATCCGGCTGCAGGTTTTGCACAGGATAAGGCGCAAAAGGAGCCTAAGAAAGAGGCCAAGGGCACAGATAAAGCAGATAAGAAGGAAGCAAAAAAAGCCTCCGGACCGGAGATTCCCGAGAATAAAGTGGTGCATGAGGGAAAACCAACCAACCTCCCGAATTACTGCGAACATCCTGAGAAACAGCCAAACAAATATTGTCCTGGGTGGAAAGAGGGGCATTGCAAAACCTGTATGTTTTACGACCGGCAAAACATGGGTACGTCCAAGGGCAAGGAAGTAGCGAAGTGTAAAGTGGCGACGAATCCCCAACAGCCCCAGTACGTGTATCCGGACGCCTATTGCTCGTCCTACGTGAAAGACCCTAAGGCCGCCGGATAGGATTTACTTTTGCTTAGGAGCTTGGTTCGCGACCGAGTCCCGGCCATCACACTCTCCAAAAAAGGGGAACGAGTGTTTCGTTTCGAGACACTCTTCACCCCGTCAGCGTTGCCATTTTGAAAATTGGGAATCTAGCCTCACACTAGGAAGATAAGAGAAGTTGAGGGGGAGGAACCTCATGGGGAAGGCCGGGCAGGTCCTGTTGGCGTTAGGTTCGTTCGTTCTTATCGTGACTTTTCAAAACTGTGGCCAAGGTTTTCAAGGAGCCCGCTTTTCTCTTGGTGAGAAGAGCCTGATGAGTGGAGAGGACGAGCGCGCCGCTCCCAACGTGAATCCGAACCCCTTCGATGAACGTGGTTCCGAACCCATCTCCGAACCCGTCTCCGGACCGGTGCTGGAGACGTGGAATGACCTTTATCCGGCCCCTATCGCGGCAGCGGATTGTCTGGATAATCCGGATTACAATCTTTGTTTATCTTATAAAGATCCCGTGACCACCAACGGCGGCCAAGCCTTGTCGCCGGCTCTGAGTTCCGTATCCGCCACTTTGACCCAGGAAAAGAAAGTGTTTTCTTATGGAGTCAAGGTTCCTGCGACGGGACCTTTGGTTAATGACAATTTCCTTTTGGAGTTGGGCGGATTGACGGCCGTGATGCCCACTTCCGCGGGGGATTGGAAGGTTCGAGTCAATGGAGATGCTCATCACGGCATGGCCCAACTCCACTCTTGGTACTGGCTCAATCGTGAGATTTCGTATTTCCTGGAGCGGACAGGAACCTTCTATGCCACAGCTTCGCATACACAAAGAAAACTTACGGTCCGCCCCTATATGGCCGAGATCCGGAATAACGCCTATTTTAGAGCGTCCGATTACTCGCTGAGTTTTGGTTACTCGGATCTCAACCAGGGTGGGCAGAAGGTGGCAATCGCTCTGGATGGGGCGGTGATGACCCATGAACTTGGCCACGCCAATCTTTATGCGGCCAATCCCGGGACGATCCTCAACGACCGAAAGGCTGTGCTCTGCTTCTCGAACACAGCGGCTTGCTGTTCCAATTCCGATGGCTGTATGCGCGCCATTCACGAGGGTGTGGGCGACCTCCATGCGAAATTTGTTTTTCCTGAAGCTGATGGATCCATGGCCGATTTTCTCATGAATTCCGACGCCGGCCTGCCGGCACGAGATCTCGATCAGATGGAATCCTCAGGGTTGACCGCGGGTCAGCTCTTTGCTCGCAGCGGTGGAGAAGTCCATCTGTTCGGTATGGCTTACGCCTCCATCTGGTACGGCGTCTGGAAAAAGGCGAAATCAAGTGGGAACGAAAAGGAGATCGAAACGCTCTTTATGGAGCATTTGGCCGCACTCTCCGGTGACGACACGTTCCTCACCGCTTACACAGCCATCGCGGCGTTGGCGGACGAACTTTTCTCGGCCACACGCGCCGGCCAGATTAAAGCGGACTTTGAAGAGGGGTACAACCGATTGGGCCTGGCTCTATGAAGCGAAGTCGAACTATTGTCCTGTCCGCTGCGCTGATAATGATCGCCGCAGGTGTCTTTGCCTGGTTCCTTAATCGCGGTCCTGAACGGGTCGATGATGCGGCTGGAACTCCGGGCAATGCCCGCGTGACAGGGGCGGTGACTGCAAAGGTGGCGCCTCCCGTGTTGTCGGTGCCAGCAGTTGCCCGGTTAAACCGGGCTCCCTCTGCGGCTCCGACCTCCGAACAGCGACGTCCGCCGGAGGATGTCTTGAATGCATTCTCGAGTTCGGACACCAAATCGCGCTGGAAATCCCATTTGGAAGCGGGACGACCCCTACGTTTTACTGGTGGTCGGATTCGGGCCGTGGTGGGAGATCCCGCGCGTGAGAATCAATTGTTGGGCGAACTGGGCGTCTCTCTCGGATTGGGTCCCAACGTTGTTTTCCATCGTGAGCAGAAAAGCACGGGGAACCTGACCATTGTGGATCAACAGCAGAGATTTATGTTTGAGAGCGGAACTTCATTCCCAGTGTTTGGCGCGAAGCTGCGCGTGTTCGCGAATCGTCTTGGTGAGATCTTTATGATCCAAAACGAAACCCGCACAGTGGATTTGTCGATTGAGGACACACCAGCCCTGGCGGCCGCGGAGGCGATTCAAATCGTGGCGGCTCATTTGCAGGATCAGGAATTCGAACTTAGAATCTACGATCCATCACTTGTCGTCTACGCGGATGATCGACCTCATCAACTGGCCGTTCAGGTCCTCTCCTCTAAAGTGGGCTCATCGCGTTTGCTTCTTGTAGGTCAGTCCACACGCACGGTGATCCGGGATATTGAGCTGACTCGCAACTAACCGGGACCCGCTTAGATCTTTGAGTAGGACGAGCCGCCCCGCGTTCAGTTGAATTTACCCGCCTTAGCTACGACGTCGTGGGCGTGTAGGCTCTCAAAATGACGGACTTCGATATGGAAATCCCGCAAGTCGCTGCGTTTCACCAGGGCGGCTTTTAGCTTTCGGGCCGCGTCTTCACAGAACATTAGGTTGCGGGCGTTCAAGCGGGCGAACTCCTGTTCATCTTCGCGCTTCACGGCGGCTTGCACAGCGGTCCCGAGTGCGGACTCAACAAGATCAATTAAGTCCAAGATCGAGGGGGGCGTGTGGCTGGGTTCCAGGTGAAACTCACATAGCGCCTCACTTCGTTGTGAGTGCGGGAAGGCCACATACGAAGACGCGCGGCCCAACCAGTCACTCACAGCGTCCCGTGAGACCTGTGCTTCCGCAAACTCACGAAGAAATTGATCGCGAATCGCGTGACGGGTTAGGGCTGCGGAGCACGGGCACGTGCTGGAATACAGCACGCGTGTGGTGAGCCAGTGCCGGCGCTCGCCACGGCCTGCGGATACGTGAAAGCCTACGGGATAGTTGCGCCAGCCTTCCTCCGCGCTGAGGAGAGCCCGGCGGCGTACGGGAAGATCAAATTGAACACTCAGTCGCCCTGTATCTGAAAGATCGGCGTGCGACGCCAGAATGCGCTCCAGGGCCGTGTCGAGCCAGGGCCAGGTGAGTTCGTGCGAGTGGAGATCATTCAAAACCCGAAAGATGCGAGACATGTGAATGCCGCGGCTGCGCGGATCCCGCAGTGAAACACTGGCCTCGGCTTTGGCGGGAAGGCGCAGGTTATCAAGAAAGATCTGCGTTTGCACATGCTCAAGCCCGACCTCCTCCAACGGGAGTTCCAGGTGTGGCCCCGGCGGAGTTGAGGCGACATCCTCGGGCGCGGAGATTTTCGTTTTCATGACCTGTCTCTTTCAGCTTTGCGTCACCTAGGGATAGTACATGTGAAAAATTCTGGCAACGGGTATAACTTTCCCATGCAAAATCCCATAGATATGAATGCTCCCAGTGTCCAGTCCGCCTACCGAGCGGCCCTCCTCGCACGGCAGAATTCTCATTCTCCCTATTCCGGATTCAAAGTGGGAGCCGCCATAAAGCTCAAAGGGAACGACGAGATATTTCCGGGCTGCAATGTGGAAAACGCCAGCTATGGCGCCACGATCTGCGCCGAACGCACGGCTCTCGTGCAGGGGATTGTTCGGCACGGAGGGGCAGCGGAATTGGAGTTTATCGTCATCGTGACGGGTGAAAGCCGCGCGACCGTTCCATGCGCCCTATGTTTGCAGTGTCTGGCGGAATTCGCGGCTGACGAGTGCGCGATTGTTCTTGGAAATGAATCGGGAATATTGAAGGCTTTCCGCCTGAAAGATTTGCTTCCTCACCCGTTTCGGGCCTTTACGAGGTCTGTATGAAGCCGGCGTCAAAGGAACTCCGTCGGAGTTGCGCGCTCGTCACGGGCGCGAGTAGTGGAATAGGTGCGGCGACCGCTGAAGCTTTGGCCGAAGCAGGAATGGACCTGATTCTAGTGGCTCGGCGCGAAGAGCGCCTCAAATTCATGCAAAACGATTTATCCAACCGGTTTTCAGTCCGTGTGAACGTGCGAGCCCTCGATATCCGTAGTGCGGATGCCGTGGCGGAATTTGCCAAGACAGCGGATTTGAGGGCGGTGGACGTGCTGGTTAATAACGCGGGACTCGCCAAGGGAACCGATCCGATGCAAAGCGGGAACATTGGCGAGTGGGAACAGATGATTGATACGAATATCAAGGGCCTGCTTTACCTGACAAGAAAAGTATTGCCGGGCATGATTGAGAGCGGGCGCGGGCATATCGTGAATTTAGGTTCTGTGGCGGGCCGGTGGGTCTATCCGGGCGGAGGCGTGTACTGTGCGACCAAATTCGCCGTGCGTGCGCTGAGTGAGGGTTTGCGTATGGATCTGTTGGGCACTCCCATTCGAGTTACGAACATTGAACCCGGAATGGTGGAGACTGAATTTTCCCAAGTCCGATTCGGAAGTAAAGAAAAGGCAGAAGCCGTGTATCGCGGAATGCGTCCGCTTTACCCACAAGACATTGCGGAAACCATTTTGTGGTGTCTGACGCGGCCCCCGCACGTGAATGTACAGGAACTTGTTCTCTTCCCGACAGATCAAGCGGCTGTCCATTTGGTACATAGAGAATCACCTCTCGGACGGGCTTGAGAAAAGGCCTTTTGTCCATCGTAATTTGTAATAGTTTCCATAAATGACTACTTGCGTGTAATCTTTTTAGCTGCAAAAGCTGAGTGTTATCCACGTGTTATATGTGGCGTTGACATAAGTTCCAAAGTGGAACCAAATTTATTGCAAGAAATTCAATTCTGCTGTTTTAATTCTCCCTCGACGGAGGTCTAGGTGACCTCAGGGTTAACGAGGGGGGACAGATGGTTACACGGAAGATCACCTGGTGGAGCGCAGTGATCGCGCTGGGATTGAGTTCGGTTCTGACTTCGGGAGCAAGTGCGGATACAAAGCGATACCTGGTTCGGTTCAAGTCGGAAAAAACGTTCCAGGCAATGGCGAGATCCGCCAAACCTTCACTCTGGGATTCCGCGACAGGTTCTGTGGCTCCCATGCGCCTCTTCAACACAAATGCGTCTGTTGCCGAGACATTTGATCATGTGGGTTTGATGGTGATTGAGTCCTCAGATGCGCGCGCAATTGAATCTCTGCGCACGCACCCGGCGATTGCTCTGGTTGAGGAGGAGATTCTTCATCCTGCACCGCCTCGGATCGCGTCGGCTTCCATGGGGGCGCAACGTTCCCCCGCAAAGATGGATACGCCCTGGGGCGTGATCACGGTAAAAGCCCCGGAGGCCTGGACAATCACACGTGGCGACGGTGCGCGGGTCATGGTCCTGGACACGGGCCTGGACCGCGGCCATCAGGCGTTGGCCGGACGTCTCGAGCGTGGTCGCAATTTTACGAGTGCAGATGGTGAAGACTTTAGAGACACCATCGGACATGGGACACATGTTGCCGGCACGATCCTCGCGGAAGGCCTCTCGGGTGGCCTTGTCGGCGTTGCTCCGGAAGCCAAGGTGCTCATGGGTAAGGTGTGTATGGAGGAAGGCTGCAGCAGTATCGCCATTGCCGCCGGTTTGAACTGGGCCATCGAAGAGAAGGTGGACGTTGTGAACATGTCCTTAGGCGGATTCTTTATGAGTGAGGGCGAGGCGCAGGCGATTCGACGTGCGGAACAACAGGGCGTGTTTATTGCGGCGGCGAGCGGCAATGATGGCACGGGAACCGTATCTTATCCCGCTGCGGCTGACAGCGTCTTGGCCGTGGGCGCAGTGAATCCGGATCTTAGCAGGGCGGAATTCTCACAATGGGGGCCGGAGCTGGACGTTGTGGCGCCTGGTGTGGATATTTTGTCCAGTGTACCCCAGGGAACTGGCCGTGGCGCGACGGTTGAGGTGGATCTTACCGGAACAGGGAGCCAACGCATCAAGTGTCTGCCCTTCCAAGGTTCGCCGATGTATGAGGCGCAGTCTCTAGATGTGGTTTTCGCCGGATTGGGCCGACCCGAAGATTTTAGAGGGCTGAATGTGCGCGGCAAATTCGTACTGATTTCGCGTGGAGAAATTTCGTTCGCGGATAAGGTCCGAGCCGCCGCTCAGCGTGGGGCGCTGGGAGCTCTCATTTACAACAACGCACCGGGATTGATGCAGGGGCAGCTCAGCGAGGACGGATCTGAAGCGGCGATCCCGGCTGTAATGATTGAACAGGAAGTGGGCGAATCGGTTCGCGCGGTTCTGAGCCAGGGACGGCCCATCCGCGCCCTTGTCGCGGTGGAGGCCACAGACTATGCCAGCTTCCAAGGCACGTCGATGGCGGCTCCGCACGTTGCGGGTGTGGCGGCTTTGGTCCGTGCGGCCAACAAGAATCTGACACCGGCGGAAGTGCGTGAGGTGCTTAAGTCAACGGCTCGTCCGTTGGAGCCGAATACGGAAAATGAGTTTGGAGCGGGGCTTGTGGATGCCGAAGCGGCCGTGACTCGGGCTCGCGAGTTAGCTTCGGATCAATTGCGTCGAGCCGCCAACTAAAAGACGCCGCGACATCTCGCGTGCAAGCGAAATTCGATTTTTGAAAAGAGGGCTTAACCAGCCCTCTTTTTGTTCTTATTCTACAGAGCATGAAATTGCGGGTCCTGACCTATAACATGCACAAGGGTTTCTGCTTCTATTCTCGTCAATATGTTTTGCAGGAATTGCGACAGGCCATTCGCAGCGTGGATGCGGATCTGGTCTTTCTCCAAGAGGTCATGGGAGTTCATCCTCGACAGGCGGTGGGAGAAGAGCGTGAACTCAACTCGCAATTCGAATATCTTGCGGACGAAATCTGGAAGCATTATGCCTATGGCAAGAACGCGATTTATTCAGATGGCCACCACGGCAATGCGATTTTGAGCAAGTTCCCTTTTGTTGAGTACGAGAATATCAATGTCTCGACCAATCCTTTGGAACGACGCGGGCTTCTTCATGCTCAACTCCAGCTGGCGGATCATGCTCTTCCTGTGCATCTCGTATGTTTGCATTTGGACTTGCTCGAGCGCGGTCGTCAGCGGCAAATGCAAAGCCTGATTCAGCGGGTGCGCAGCTGTGTGCCACGCTCTTGTCCGTTGATCGTGGCCGGGGACTTCAATGATTGGAAACAGAAGTTTTCGGATCCTATGGCGGATGAGCTCGGCTTGCGTGAAAGCGGAGTGGAGTTTACAGGGCAACACGCGCACACGTTTCCTTCATGGCGCCCCTTTCTCGCGTTAGACCGAGTTTATTTCCGATCTTTTCGGGTCCTCAGCTACCATGTTCTTTATGGCTTGCCCTGGCGCAGGATGAGTGATCATGCGGCGGTGCTGGTCGAACTCGACGTTCTGCCAGCGCCTGGCGACAAACGCGGAGGTTAGAGTAGTGCGCGGCTGCCAGGAAAACGCCGGCCATCACCATAAAAAGATACTCACGTTCCAAGCGGTGGTCGTGCGTGAAAAACGCGGCGGCTATAAACGCCAGGCCTATGGCACCCAGACCCAAGACCCGTGCCTGATGATGACGCCGATATCCTGTCCATAAGGCCCAAATAGCCACAGGAACTACAAGGAGAGCGATCAGAACGTGAAACCAGCTGTGAGCCAAAGACTCCCCAACAAATGGCACAAGAATGACCAGCAGAGGGGTGAGCAGACAATGGACGATGCACACCATGGACGCGGACATTCCAAAACGATCCCAGAATTCAGTCATATCTTGGGGTGCACTCGTTTGTTCAGGCACCTGTCAGGTCACTTGATTTCTTTATGGAGCGTATGTCTACGGAGAGACGGATTGTACTTCATTTTCTCTAGACGCTCGGGATGGGTTTGAAAGTTCTTCTTGCTGGTGTAACGGGAGGGGGACTTGCCTTCCTTGCGAGCTTCGGTGCATTCCAACGTGATGATACGGACCTTGCCTTTTTTCTTTGCCATATGAGCCTCCGGAATCGCTCTGTATATCTAACAATCCGCTTCAAGCCAATCAAAATACAGCCCAGCGGGCTTGAGAACCTGACTTCTTAGGGCTCCCGGCGGCTGAGGAAGCGCGGAACGGGGACGCGGACTTCGGGACTCACCTCAATGCGCGAGAACCAGGCCCAAAAGCGTGAAAGTACGTAGGAGTTCTTGATGAGAGGAGCGATTGAGGCACATTCGCATAAAGAGTGAAGCTGCAGCCAGGATTCGATGGTCCGTTTTTCTGGAACTCGACTGTCGGCGTCCCGAGGAGGTACGGAGCCCGCACCCAGGCGAGCTGTCATTAAGGGCCGTTTTTTATGAGAGGACGCTGTCGTCATGTGCCCTTCAAATGAGGTTGGACCCGCGATTCAAACTCCTCGAGCGAAGTGTCGCCCTCCCAGGCATCCAGAATCTTCAGATCCGGGCCAAAAAGAAGAGTCGCGGGTACGGCTCCACTCCAGCCGGGAAAAATCTGAGTCACAAATTGCAAGGATTGGGAGCCTTTGTAAAAGCTGGGAAAATTTACTTTTTGATCACGCAGGAAGGACTCGGCCGCGCTCAGGTCCCCGGGTTCATCCAAGGAGATTAGGACCAGTTTCAACCCTTGCGGAGCGTATTTGCGACGAAGTTCCAGGAGATAGGGAAACTCCTGTTTGCAGGGCTCACACCAGGAGGCCCAAAAATTAACCAGAACTAACGGCGCGTTAAGATCCTTGATATGGTCCAGGATGGCCTCCGCCGAAGCCTCCTGTACCCCTTCTTTAAGGGCCGGAGATTGAGTCGCGTTCGAGGATCCTCGCGATGGGTATTTGATCAACCAAAGTCCGGCTCCCAGGACGACAAGTAGGATAGAAATGGCGACCAAGACTGTCTTCACGTCTGTAGTTTCGCGCTGGCGGTCAACGGGGTCAAATCTTTGGTCGTGCGACATGCACTTCCGTCGAGGTCCGAACGGGCGGGCCGTGGTGGCCGTGTGAGAGTCGGGAAACGTGCAAAAAAATTTATTCATTTCCGCCCTCGTTCCGAGAAGTTAAGTATGAAGCGGCGGTTTCGGATTCCCATTGCATTCAAGCTTGTGTTTATCACTGTGCTGTTATTGGCCGTGAGTACGGCACTCGTCGCCCTGCAGAGTGCTGAAGTGTTTACAATGAGTGCGGTGGACCGCGAGCAGCAGGCGAACCGCGACCAATCCCGGGCCCGTGCGACGGAGGTGGAAGGGCTGCTTGTTTCCTACATTGACAAGGCCCATGTGATCGCCTCCCAACTCCTTAGAAACACCGCGAGTGTGGAAGAGGAAAGGGAAAAGGAAAAAGCTCTGGAACTGACGTTCCGACGCGATAGGGACTTTGTCGCCGTGGAGGTGATCCCGCGGGCCCCCATCCCGCGTCCTTTGCGTGTGGTCAATGAGGCCTATCTGCAGCAGTACAAATTGGATAAGGGGTTTATGGATGTCCTTCGGGCCGCCCAAAAATCGCGGCGCCTGGTTCAAACGGAAGCCTTGTTTACAGGAAAGGAAGGCTATGTTGAAATTCGCAACAGTACTATCGAAGGTGGAGCCCCTTTACTTACAATTGGCTTCCCGTTAGCCAAGAATGATTACGGGCAGGTCACGCACATTGTGCTAGCTGAGCTGCGCTTGGATCGGCTGCAGAAGGTTTTTGCCGGAGTCAATGAGCGGACCCTGTATCTCGTGGACAATCAAGGCCGCCTTTTGGCCCATCCGCAGGAGGAACGGGTTCTGCGGGCGGAATCATTCGCTGAGGTCCCGGTGGTTCAGCAAGCTCTCGCGGGAAATTTCAAGCTAATCGAAAAACGTTTCAATGATCTTGTCACCGGTGAAGCCTTAACAGCGGCCTGCACGAAGACCGCTCTGGGCGTGGCGGTGGTGGCTGCTGTTTCCGACGACGTCATTACTGAGCCTGCTCGAAAAGTGAAGCGTGAGGCGTTCTATGCCGCGGGACAGTTGTTCTCGGTCGCATTTTTTCTGATGTTTGTGTTTTCGATCACGCTGACAACTCCAATTGAAAACTTGGCCGAGCTCACCAATGAGGTGGCGCGTGGGAACTTCGGCGTTAAAGTGAAGGTGCGCTCGCATGACGAGGTGGGGCAGCTCGGCGAGGCCTTCAATCATATGATCGAAGGCCTTCAGGAACGCGATAAGGTGAAAAGCATGTTTAGCAAGTTTCATGGATCTTCCGTAACTGAAGATCTTTTGAAGGGAGATTTGCAGCTGGGCGGAAGCAAGAAGAACGTCACTGTCTTTTTCTCGGATATCCGTGATTTCACTAAGTTCTCGGAAGGTCATACGCCAGAAGAGGTGGTGGAAATGCTCAACGAGTACTTCCAGGTGATGGTGCGAATCATCAATGCAAACGGCGGTATTGTGGACAAGTTTATAGGTGACGCTATTATGGCCATCTGGGGCGCGCCAAACACGACGGGCCGTGATTCGCAGAACGCTGTTAAGGCTTGTATTGAGATGCGCATCGCGCTGGCGGAGTTAAACGAGAAGCGCACGGCGCGCGGCCAAGTG
The DNA here is from genome assembly GCA_050249195.1 of Bdellovibrionales bacterium. GTDB lineage: Bacteria > Bdellovibrionota > Bdellovibrionia > Bdellovibrionales > UBA1609 > JALHOQ01. The sequence continues at coordinate 55,952 of JBFWQY010000017.1, read as the reverse complement.
CCGATCAAAATTGGAATGGGATTGCACCGTGGGGAAGCTATCTCAGGCACGATTGGATCGGAAGAGCGCATGGAATACACGGTTATTGGTGACACGGTTAACCAGGCTTCCCGTATCGAAGCTTCAACCAAGGCCTTCGGTACGGACTTGTTACTCAGTTCGGTGCTTGCGGATCATGTTCAGGAGGAGTTCCTCCTTGAACCGGCCGGCAGCGTGGAAGTTAAGGGTAAGAGCGAACCGCTAAAGCTGTTCAAGGTACGCGGTTACTTTGATGACGATCGCAACGAGGTCATCGTGCGCACGGAGTATTCCGATTACGAAGCTGGCGATGCTGATAAGGTAAAAATGGCCTCATGACCACAATTTGCGGGACGGTCGTGCTACCGCGCGGCCTTAACCGTGCTCTTTGGTGCGAAGCCGGCGATGTAGTTGAAGGTGCGTGGGAGAATCTCCGGCTCGAGCGAGATCTGGCACTTGTCGCAGTTTTCATTTCCTATGGTCAGGGCCGGAGAGTTTTCAAGAAGAATCTGTTTCGTTTCATCGCAGGTGTCGCAAAAGTACTCGCAGTACACACTGGTCACTACAGTAGGCGCTGCCACCAGACGCGAGGACTCCGCAATCCGCAGGACCGACGTTGGAAGTCGTGAGAACGTCAGCTCAAGGTTGGGGCAGGATTCCGCGAGCGAACGCAGCCAGCGCGTGAAAACACGCACTCCGGCCGAGTTGATGTAATTGATCTGTCCGAAGTCGATTCCTATTTTGGTTGGAGGGCTGGCTCCGGGCGTCGGGAACAAGGTGTGTTCGTCAACAATATCGAGGAGGTCGATCTGCCACGTGGATTCGTCAGGTGTCGAGAGAACGACTTGATTCCTCATGGTTTCCCGACCTCTTTGTCGCGGGCGAAATGCAGATTTCGCACCATCTCCATACGGGAGTGCGTCAAAGGATAGGTACAGCAGACAACGGTCTTTTTTCCTTCCAGGACTCCAACATAATAGGCGAGTGCTGAACGTAGGATCATATACGTGCCGAGCCCGGCGCCCCCGTCGGTCCATCGGATTGCCGCCTCCGCTCCCTGTTGCAGGCACACTTTAAGACGCTCAATGAGAGTGTCGATATTCAAGGACCCGTAACTATCCTCGCAGCCGATGAGAAGGCGTGTCCCATCACAGGCGAGAAAGATGCGCGCTGGTCGGATGTCGGGATTGTTCCCATACTCCTTGGTGCGTGGAACCGAAGTGGGATTTTGCGAGTCGCCGACATAAGGCGCATTGTAGATCGCGTTCGTGAACAGTTCGTCGGCGGCCAACAAGACCTCCGACTTGAAATGTTTCGACCGTTTCCAGTTCAACAGGTGAGATTCCAGTCCTTCCACGGTTTCCAGCTTTTGATCGGCGCAGGAGAACTGCTTATCAAAACTCAAGAGCTTTTGTTCCTGTTCCGTGCCCGCCGTCTCAGGTGTCAGAATTGAGGACGCCGGGTACTTAAGAAAGGTCTCCAGCTGCGTTAGCATGATCTCGGCTGTCTTCACGTCTGATTCGTAGTGGGGCGGGGTCTCGTGCACCAAGTGCCAAATGCCGTATTCGGATGCGATGCCCACCATTTTATCGGCGCCCAAGTCCTTGCAAATTCCGATTGTCGGTTCGTTCTGTGAATGGCCGGGCAGATCATCCGGCACCTCTATCTTTTGGATGGATTTGCGTACAAAGTTGTAAATGTTTGCTCCCCGAACCTATTCAGCCGACGTTTGATAATGGTACTGTGCGACCAAGCCTACTGATTTAGAATAAATACGTTTTTGTCGAGCCGCAACAATTGCCCCTGGATGCTGTCTCAAAGTCGAGTGTCAGACAAAGGTCGAAAATGAGCCGTCATTTCCTGCGCCTGGCTGTGTTTAATGGTCTTCGAGACAGTTGCTAGGTAAACTCTTTCAGTGACCATTGAATCTATAGGTGCCTAAATAAATCTGGATCAAAAATGGAAATATGAGCCGCATCGATGCTGATTTCCCGTTAGCTGCCCTCCTGGGCAATACTAAGATTTCCCAGCCAAATCATATCAACATGGTTTTGGAGAAGGGAATTGGAGTCGCCCAAACCCGGGATTTTCTTGAGACGGCGGGCCGCTACGTGACTCATTGGAAGCTTGGTTTTGGTACCTCTGTGTTCTGTGACGCTGCTCACCTTAAACGCAAGACAAAGTTGATAAGGGACTACGGCGCGACCGTGTTTCCGGGAGGAACCTGTTTTGAGGTGATGCTCGCAAAAGGCAATTGGATGGCCTATTTTTCGCTTGTAAAGGATCTCGGCTTTAATGGCATTGAAATCAGTGACGGCTCTTTAGATGTACCTGAAGATGTACGTCGAACTGCGATCGCTAAGGGTCGAGAGCTGGGATTTACTGTCCTCACCGAGGTTGGCAAGAAAGATCCCGCGCACCAGCTGAGCGCGGAGCAGGCCCTCTCCACTCTTCATGCGGATATTGGCGCCGGTGCCGACTATGTGATCCTTGAGGCTCGGGAGTCGGGGCGGGCCGTGGGCATTTTCGATGAGAACGGAGACGTGCGTATTGAGCAATTTAAGAGCCTCGTCGCGGGAATCGCACGGCCTTTGCTACCACGCGTGATTTGGGAAGCGCCACTAAAGTCACAGCAGGTTTTCCTTATCCGCGAACTTGGGCCAGCGGTGAATCTAGGCAATCTGCGAATGGAAGAGGTACTGGCTGTGGAGTCTCTGCGACATGGACTGCGTTGGGAGACGATCCATGGAGTTTGATGCGGCCACGAGTCTGGGCCGCGTCGAGCTCCGGTCAGCCGATCGGCTTTGGCCCTACCTCACTCTGGCTGATTTCGCTCATATTTCAGCCTTGGCTCACGCCGGGGCGCTGCCTGTTCCGCGGGTCAAGGCCGCGATAGAAGACGTGTGCTACCTGCATAAGACTTCTCTTGATCGTCTTCAAGCAAGCTGTGGAGATCTGTTCGATAACAGAAAGCTCTTGTTGAAAGAGCGTGGGCGAGATTCGGGCTGGATGTCCTTCGGGCGAGCTCGGCGTGAGGCCATCACGGTCGCCTTTCACTTATGCGTCCGCGATGAGTTCATTCAGGCGCAACTGGGCCTATCGGGTCTTGTGCAAACCCTGGTCGAAGTGGCTGAACGTCATCTAAAAAGTCTTTTCCCCGATTTCACCTATTTGATCCCCTCACAACCCTCAACCTTTGCTCACTTCCTGGGCGGTCACGCTGGTCCCCTCGCCCGTTGTCTTGAACGCGGAGAGGAGCTGTATGCACGGCTGAATCTCTGTCCCGCCGGACTTGGAAGCACAAACGGAAGTCGGGTCAGTCTGAGTCGCGAATTTCTTTCGGAGTTTTTGGCCTTTTCGGCACCGGTGAGTCACACGCGGGATGCCGTATGGCGTTCCGATTTGATCGTCGAGGTTGGCGCGTGGTTGGCGGCTCTCGCTCTGAACCTGGTGCGTTTCGCCAATGACCTATTGGTTTTTGCCAGCCCAGATTTTGGTCTCATTAAGTTCCCTCCGCAGTTGACGAGAGTGAGTCGGGTGTTGCCGCAAAAAAACAATCCTTATCCTTTGTCCATGCTGCGTGGGCTAGGCGCGACCTTGGCCGCTCTCCCCAACTCTTTGATAATGCTCCATCTGACCCCAACGGGCCAAGTGGATCATCGGGTGCACAGCCAGGGCGAGCTTATAGATGGCCTTGCGAAAGGAAGAGACGCGTTGGAGCTGGCCCGTAAAATTGTTCAGTCTCTCACCCTGAACAGGCAGGCTGCCGAGGCCCATTGCCGCAGGCACTTTATACAGTCTATGGATGTGGCTGAAGACTTGGCCTTAAAAGGAATGGATTATGAGGCCGCCTGGCAGTGTTTACGTGATTGCATGTCTGCCGAGGGGGAGTTCGATGAGGAATTCGCCCACAGGGTCAGTAGGGCGTGCGCGCGCCAGGGCTTGAATGTGAGCGTCAAGGATATTTTGGCAGCCGCCGACCCCTTAGGCGCGGTTGAGGCCAAACAACAAACCGGCGCTTGTTCATCCCAAGCTATGATCAAACAGCTTCGGGACCTATCGTTGGAGTGTGCGCGCAGGCAGTCGACCATTGAGGTGCGCGCGCGAGCTATCCGGGACGTTCTGCGGGAGCGCTACGTGTCGCTGCAAATTGAGGTATAATGGCGTTGTTTATTGGGGATTCAGAGATCTTTGGCGCGTCCTGGACGACTCGCGAAGCGAAACAGCTGTTTTCCGACGAGGCCGCGGTGGGACGCTGGTTGGAAGTTCTGTCGGCGATGGCACAGGCGCAAGCGGAATTCGGCCTGATTCCGGCGGCAGCGGCCCATGAGATCCGTCAATATTGCAAGCCCGAGCTTTTCGCCGTGGGGCGCTTACGTGAGCTGTATCAAAGCACGGGCCACTCCACTGCCGGATTTATTCGTCTTTATGCAGAGGTGGCGCCCCCCCGCGCGGCTGACTATTTTTATTTCGGCGCGACCGTGCAGGATGTGACGGACACCTCAACAAGCATCGCTCTGAAGAGGTCGGGTATGATCATGAGCCGCGATCTGCAAACCACCTTGCAACTGCTTCGAAGGCTGGTCCAATCGCATCGAGGCACGCCCATGCTTGGTCGCACGCACGGGCAAGATGGCGCCTTGATAACCTTTGGCTATAAGTGTGCTGTCTTTCTGAGTGAGTTTCGCCGTCACTTCGAGCGCCTAAATCGAGTCATACAGGGTGTCGCCGTCATTCAGCTGGGGGGAGCCGTCGGAGGCCTGAATGCCTGGGGTCCAAATGCGCTGGCCATTCGGCGCCGGACGGCGGAACTACTCAGTCTTTCGGATCCCGGAATTTCGTGGACGAGTTCGCGCGATCGGCTGGGCGAGTGGAGTCTGGTGCTCAACTTGATTGCGGCAACTTCAGCTCGTCTAGCCAATGAATTTTATAACCTCCAACGGGATGGAATCACTGAGGTGCGCGAATTCTGTTCCGAAACCCAGGTGAGCAGTGTTTCCATGCCGCACAAACGGAATCCTGAGCTCTGTGAGCAGATTGGAACTTTGGCCGGGCTTGTCCGGGGGCTGAGCCAGAGTTTAAGCGAAGCTTCCAATCACGAGCATGAGCGTGATGGGAGAGGATGGAAAGGCGAATGGGCCTGTATTCCGTTGATCGTTTCATGTTTTCTCGCGCAGACCGGAATCTTGAATCAGGTTTTGTCAGGACTTGAGGTCCGACCGGAGATCATGCAGGCGAATATAGATCGGGCCCGAGGCCACTGTTTTTCCGACAGCCTGCTATTTGCGCTCGCCGGGAAGACGGGCCTTGGTCAGGCTCGCGACCGGATCGCGGCCATCTACAAAGAGCCTGCCGCCCGGAGCGAGGACCTACAGGCGCGTGCGAGAAAAGTCTGTGGTGACGTTATTTCAGAAGAGGACTTTGACCGCATTTTCAGTCTTGAACACAGCACGGCCAATTGCCGACGGATGTGCGATCAGGTGCTGGCCGAGACCGACGAGAAGGATGAGGGCCGTGTCCGAACCCCAGCGTCTTAAGCTTGGACTTTATCCAACGCCGTTGTTTAAGGCCTCGCGGTTGTCTCATTATTTGGAACTAAAGCTCTACTTTAAGCATGAGTCGCAAGCTCACTTCGCAATGGGTGGGAACAAGGTCAGGGCGATCGAATACCTGTTTGGCGATCACACGGAATGGGATGCGGTCGTGTTGGCGGGAGGCCCGCAGTCGAATTTTATTCGTGCGGCGAGCAGCGCGGCGAAGGTCTTGGGCAAGGACGTTCACTGCGCCTTTTATGGACGCCAACCCGAGGTCCCGCTCGGCAACTACCGTCTTTTGCAACTGCTCAATGCGACGTGCGCCTTTTCACAAGATGATCTTCGTGAAAGCTCAGAGGCGCTAGCCGTGCAGATCGCGCGGGATCTGAAACAAAATGGTCGCAGGGTCAAATTGGTTGCACGAGGAGGGGCTTCTCCCGAATCCACCTTTGGATTCTATAAGCTCCAGCTGGAATTGGAACGCCAACTCGAAGGGATAGGTGTCGTTGATCATCTTATCGTACCCGTGGGCACGGGCTCGATGCTCTCAGGTCTGTGGATAGACCGTGGGCGGTTGCTCCAAGTGCGGCGAATTTGGGGTATTTCGTGCAGCCGGCCGCAACGCGAAGTCACTCTACATTGTCGAACTCAAGCGCAGGCGTGCGCTCGCAAATTTGGCCTCAGCGAAACCTTAAAAAACCAGGTTGAAATCACGGATCGCTATTTGGGCGCGGGCTATCACCAATGGTCGCCGGAAATCTCAGACACCATCGCTCTCGTCGCGCGGCAAGAGGGTTGGTTTCTCGATCCTGTTTTCGGTGCTAAGGCATTTGTCGGATTGCTGAGTTTGCTGAAAGAAGGGCAAATCAAAAAAAATGAGACCGTGGTCTTTCTCAACGGCGGCGGTGAACCGGAGATCTTTGCGCGAGAATAGCACGAACGGAATCAGAGAACTCGATACCGAGTGGCACGCCCAGAGAAACGCTTACCGACCATATTTTTTTTCAAACATCTCCTAATTTTTCTCTGGAAGTTCGGTCTTGAAATGTGTTGAACTTGGCAGACTTCGCTCGCGGTGAACTCTTGGTCACCGAACTCCTGCCGCAATCGCGAGATCCAAACGGTCTCCGGATCGGAACGATGCAGTGGAATGAGAATGGAGACCTGTGGCGCGGGGGCGATACGAATTGAGTTGCGGAGGGCTGAAAGGCGTAGCGGAACTCCATTGGCGGCCAGCCACTTTCGCGTACGCCAGATCGTCTGGTGTACACGATGAGCCGATGACAAAGGGTCAAAATGGTCGCCAGGGAACAATTGGGAAAAAAGGCCACCGATGGAGAGCGGCCGATAGAAATCATTGAGCAAAGCCGAAAGCACACGAACCGTGCCGGAAGGGACCGGTTCTCCATTGAGTGTACCAGCCGACAAGTCGAGCTTCCATTCCGTTCCGGCTCCCCACCGATAGAGGAAGGCCGCAGGCTTTTTCCCGAGGCTGAGGATCAGCCTTTGCCGGTAGATTTCATAAGGCGTGCCAAAGTACAGGAAGTCAAAGCGTTCTGAATCGAACCGAATCATAAGGGCGAAGCGATCAGAGTCACGAACACTTTCCCAGTGGTCGAGTGTTCGCGCCTTTTCACGAAAGGACAGGATCGGCAGTTCGGATCCTAGCTCCAAGCCATTCAAAATGGCATTCCACTTTTCGATGAATAGCCGGTCGTAGGTGGTGTCTGATCCCAAGAGTTCAGCGGCTTGGTTCAATTGTGCGCGAGCGCCGTTCCAATCTCTCTGATGCAAATGGAGCTGTCCATTCAACTCCCGGGCATTCGCTAACAGGCGAAGATGTCCCTCGCGTTCGCAAACCGAAATAATTCCCATGAGATTCTCCCGGGCCGCCTCCCATTCGCCATTATTCACCTGGCATGCGGCCAGATTAACTCTTGCCAGCAAGGCCTGATATGCCGGAGGGCAGGTATGTAGATAGCGAAGGAGTTCATTTGCGCCGCACGCATAGTCCCATTTGGCCATGTGGCAAAATGCTGTGTAGAGAGCCGCCTGCGGAACCAAATTGACAGGAATGTGAGAGAGCATCCGCAGGGCTTCTTCGTTGTTGCCGTTCTTGGATAATAGCGCGGCGTACTCGCAGATTTCGGTCGGAGTGGCCCGGTCATGCCATTGGTTCTTTCCTTGATAAAACAAAGGGCGGAGGAGGCAGAGACCTGCTACAAAAAGATTGGCGCGGCGGCATATTTGCGCCAAGGGAACGCGCCATTCCCGGGGCACGTTCGCGAAATCGAGTGCGGACATCCTCTGCTGGACTTCTCTGGTCTTTCCGCTTCTCAGCTCTTTGTCGCAGAGATTGATGAGCTCTTGGAACCTCATGCCTTCCCATCGGTTCAAAATGCGCCAGGCTTAACAAAACATGTTTCATTTTGAAACGCTTCTCATCAAAAACGTGAATCGCGAAGGGCCCTTTTCTCTGCAATGATGTTTCAAAGAAATACTTCCACAAATGAGACACATCATGTGGAAGAATCAAAACAAGGAGAAGGGGATGAAGGGACTTATAGGTATCGTTACTTTCGCGCTGATGACGTGCGCGTTCGTCAGCGCGTGCGGAAAAACAAGCTTTGGATCAGAAACAAGCTCATCAAGTAAAGGCACGGATTTGGTTGCGCCACAAGGAAACGGGGATAACTACGCGGGCAAATTCTATGTGATTTTGAACTCCAGCGGAGCAACCTGTGCCGACGGAAAGATTTATCATTCTGCCATTCTGGCCAAAACGGACGGCACATTCCAGCTCGTCCGGCAGTATTGCCGGGACCTCGCGGACCCAGAAGAGCTTCCGACCGGTGTGTATGACCCTGGCAACGACCAATGGATCTTCTATCGGGAGAACCTGTATATAAACATCAGTATCGTAGTCATCGTTGTTTCCGACTCTACAGGTAGTTCGTCGCCCAGTGTGCCGGATTCCTCAAAACGGGAACCGAGCTGCCCAGCCCCGGAACGAGAGCCCCCAAAACAGAGTGACCCTGAGCCTAAAAAAGAGGAATCCCCATCTGCTCCGACTCCCTCGCAGACCTCGCAGGAGGAGGATCTTTGCTTGGTTGAGGATAACAATCCTGGCCCAGGTGAAGCCTATGTCACGCTTCATCTCGTGCCAAAGGGTAAGTGTCCGTCCATCGGTCACGGCGACAATAGTATCCTGATATCTCCGAGTTCCGAGCGAACAAAGTTCTTACAAAGATGTATGAAGGAGAAAAAGGTTTACTTCAATCGCTCGGGTCCGCCGCCCTATAACACATGCGAACAGCTGGTGTTCCACTTGGAAACCGGTAGCCCCATGATAACCTGCCAAACGCCCGGGAACTGTATTGAGTAACAGACCTGCGACTCGTTGGCCAGGCCTGGCGGAAGCCGGGCCTGGCCAACGTCGATTATCGAAATGTGCTCGCTCCGGCCTATAAGGGCCTTTGAAGCTCACTCTGCACCAGACCGTAGGCGCCGTACTCGATCAGATACGGAAGTTCGTGGTTGGGAAACCGGTGCTGGAATTTGGACGCCAGTTCCTTATAAAGCGCGCCCGTATCAGGGCCATTAAACTCCTTCGCGGGGATCTGGTGAACGCGTCATTTGGCTGATTCATCAGAAGATATGGGCGAGGCATGTAGAGGCGCAGTTTCATCCCTGCTCCTTTTCGATCAACTCGCTGGCGAAGGAATTGATCTTTTACCTGCTGATCCATCGGAAAACAAAGGGTTCGCAGTATTTCATTTCGGCCCTAATTGAATCCCTGAGGGAATCGCTGCTGTCCGCGCGACTCGAGAGTCAAAACGTTTTCTCGGATCACCTCGCGGCCCGAGTGTCCGACCCACGTGTCCGGCGCGCAATGGAGCTTTTGGAAAACGATCTGGGAACCCTTTCCCTGGGCGAAGTCGCAAGACAGAGCGGATTGAGCTTAAGGAATCTCAATCGCTTATTTCTGAAGGAAACCGGACTTTGTCCCAAAGATTATCTGCTTTTGCGCCGGGTGGAGAAAGCCAAGCGTCTTCTCCGTGAAAGCCGATTGACCGTAACCGATATTTCGCTTGAGGTGGGCTACAATTCGCTTTCGAAATTTATTGCCACGTTTAAACGCGTCACGAGCATGCTGCCAAGTGATTACCGATCCACAAGCCAGGTTTGATTGAATCGCTGGATTCTATATAAATTATTAGTCCCGGCTGGAAGACATATACCTTAACGGAACCCGGACCATGTGTCGCGTTAAGGTCGACAGCTGCTGTGAATTTTGTCCATTCACATCGATCATCCAAATTCCACTTGCATCGGTGTCATGAAGAATCCACCTCCCGTCCGGTGACCAGGTTGGATTGTCCGCCGCGATACACTCGGGATAGCCATGTCCGGTGTTAACTTGTTCCGTGGTTGGCTTACATGAAGTCAGGTTTCGACGTGGGCCTCCGGTCGCCGGAATCACGGCTACGTTCCGATGTCCCCAAGTATCCGGATGTTGGGTCCTTCCGGCCTCGCCTTTGTCAGACTCTTTGCCACTGAAAAACGCCACCCATTTCTCATCAGGCGAAATCATCGAAGCATTGGCGTCCGGATAGTCCGGGTCGCCGAGGAAGGTGAGCTGTTTCAGATTTGTTCCATCTGTATGGATTCTCCAAATTTGGCGATGGTAGGGCTCCTCGGTTTCTGACGTAAATGTGATCCAGATCCCTGAGAGCGCAAGGGATGGCTGAGAGGGTATCATATTCTCGCCGACGAGTTTCTCAAGGCCCGTGCCGTCGCTTTGCATCTTCCAAATACTTTGTGCGCCCCCTACATTCGTGACGGCCATAAACACAATAAGACCGTTACGACTCATCAATGGCATAGCCGGGAAAATATCCGAGCCAATCAAGCCGACTTGTCGCGGATTGTGACCCTCCACGGACATCAGCCAGATCTGTGAAGTCCCACTCCTCGACGAAACAAAGATAATGTCCCCATCGGGAGTCCACGACGGCATGGAACCGTCGTCCGTCAGAAGCACCTTTTCCGCTCCATCTGGCCGTGATTTATAGATGGAGCCGGTTGATATATCCGCGCTTCCTGGCGCAGGGATTGCGGTTAGGAGCATACCATTGGCCTTTAAGTAGTCGGCGGTCACAGTTGGCGAAGCGGGGTTGCTTAATTCTGGGGAATCAGTCGGTAGACCACGCCGATCCGACCGAAACGGCGCACAGCTTGTGAGCAGGATGCAGGCCAAGGCCACGCTCAAAACTGGGTTGCAAGAGATTGCCGGATGCATGTCCCTCCTTTTCGGCCATTTGTTTCGGCCGCAGATGCATGTTGCCTCCTGAATGTATTTTCTGACGACGCGATGAACGTCTCTAATGACAAAAAAGGATAAATAGACGGGGAGGCGGAGGTCTAATCAGGCCTTTCGCCATCGCTACGGTGAATAACAGTGCAGACCTTGAATATGGCGAAGTTCCGGTTCCGTGAGCACAGTCTCTTCTGGCGTTATGGATCTAAAGTAGAAGAGCTGGGCATTCATATGTGGCCTGAAGACTTCCAAAATGAAATGTTCCGACCCCGAAACATTCTCGTAATAAATATGGTCGGGATTGTGTTCACGCATTGTAGGTATGACCCTAACATCGCCCATATCCTTGACTTTTACGAGGTTCCAAAGAGAGTCATAGATTCCAACTATGACTCGTCCCATAAAAAGGGGCGGGTTCACTCCCTCAGGAGTGCCAATAACAGCATCGACCGTGGTGTTGTCTTGGCCCACCGCCGTCGCAGGGGCGCGGCTCCGACATAGCAAGGAGCTACGCCATGCGGACTGGCCGTTGTCCTGATCGTAGAGGGTCCCGTCGTAAACAAGATTTTCCATATTATGGGGCATAAGGTTCAGGCTGGGGACACTTACGCTGGTTGGTTCGATTTCTTTACAGTCTTCACGGATGACGTTGGCTTCGGACAGGTCGTTGGCGATCAAAATCTGTGAACGGGGTTTACCGTCTGCGCATGGTTCTACGAGTTGGCGGCTGACATAGCTCAGCTTGCCTCCGTAGCCTTCGCCGTTTCCTGACAGTCGAGCATCTGTCAAACCGGACGGGGGCGCGGATTTTTCAGCTGGACCCGATTTCGTACAGCCCTGAAAAACAAACAGCAGGACTAAGGCCATGATAAGACCCGCACCGACTATCCAGTTTGATTTCTTGGTTTCTTTTCCCATCTCTCGATCCAGGATCTCATGTCTCAATTCCGCTCGCCACTGACTCAGTTCATACCTATGATAAAACTCTTCGCGCTGAGAAAAGACTTACAAATCCGGATAGATGTTTCTCATTTTGATACGGTTTTTCCGCCTGAAACAGAAGACATCTCACGATGCAGAATGTGAGTGTAGTTTCTATGTGTCTGATCGCAACCTCGGGCCAGCCCCTTTCAATCGGTCTTATGCTCGACCAAGGTCGGCACCGCGGTGATCTCAACTTACACGAAGCTAAACCTCGGGCATTATAAAACCGTGGAGACAAAAGTTGTCCTACATGGCGCTCATACGTGTGAGCTTATTCATCTAGCCAGTAACTCGCGATTTTTCACGGATTCGCCAGCGAGTCTCGGCGGCGCGGGGTCTTATTTCGCCCCTACGGACCTAATTGGGGCGGCCCTCGCAAGCTGCGTTTTGACTCAAATGGCGGACGCGGCCCATCGCAGGGGTATTCGCTTGCATTCGGGACAGGCGGGCGTCAGCAAAACGATGTCGAGTTCACCCCGACGAATCACCGCCATCCGTATTGACATTGCCTTGCCGGCGGAATTGAGTGCGGACGAATTGACGGTTTTGCGTGAAGCCGCTGTGGGTTGTCCCGTGCATCAGACTCTCGTCGCGAGCGCCATCGCAATTACAATCAACTTTGGTACGCTCCCGTGAAGACTCTGGAAGACAACAGTATTCCTCTGCCCTATCGCCAAGTCAGTGTTCAGCATGCTCCATGTGAACTGAACGATGCTGGTCTTCTCACATATTATCTTGGCCGCGAGTGCTACAAGGCAACGCGATTCGTTGTCCTTAGGAGGGGTGAAACGTGTGGAGTGATTCAGCTCAGCTCTGGTGAAGGAGGCGGCCTTTTCCGGCCGATTAAGGAGTGTCGCTTGATCGCCGGGCCAGAAGACTGTCTTTGGATTCGGGACCCTTCAGTGGACACTGGAAATCGCACAGCCATGGCCCGCGCGGCAGTTAAATATGGCGCCAGAACCGATCAAACATTAATTGTTGAGGGTGCGTTTGGCCATGTAAACTTCTATCTCCGTCCGCGGCCACAGAGACTCAGAGTCGTGGACCAGATCCCGCCGAGCCCCTCGCGTTTGATGTCTCTAGTCGAACAGGTTTTGGCATTCTCCGATTTCCCACCGGTAATTCCGGAGCCGTCCTTTGTTGATATTGAAACGCTGGCCCGGGCTCATCCTAGCGAGGATTATTTGGTTCCGTGCAAAGTCTCAGATATTCAGACCCCGGGACGCACCTATTTCCTGGATGAACATCCTCCACAGTGTGACTGGCTGATGCTCGGATGCAAAAGGTCCGATCAGATTTATCAGCACTTTTATGGAAGTCCCGCGAGGAGGGTTGAAACCTGTCCCCGGTTTGTCGCTGCGGGCCCAAAGGACTTGGTCCTACCAACTATCTTGAGATGCTGTGAGCTCGAAGACTCGATTGAAGTCGGGGGGCAGCTGGCCGTAGTCCCGTGGGGCGCGAATACCTCGCATGTTCTCAATGCCCTTAAGCAAATCCTTCCGACAAACGGCCAGTAAGAGCATCGTTTGTCAAACCTCGCCGTCGAGATTCCGATAAGGTCACCGAGATTAATATAGATACCGCTTCGATGTAGTGGGGCAATGCAGGCACTTAAGCTCGGTCTAAACGAACCAAGCGATACCACAATTGGTGGCTACACCCTTGAATCTCAACTGGGAGAGGGGGCCACGAGTCGGGTCTTTGCCGTTACTCGCGGCGGGCGGCGCTTTGCTTTGAAACTGATGCGCGAGGATGTGGGACCCGACCTACTTGCTGTGTCCCTACGCTTTCGCAAAGAAGCCGAAACTCTAAGCCGAATGAATCATCCGGCGCTGGTCCGGGTGTTCGAACTGGGCGAACATGAGGACAGGCCTTATGTGGTGATGGAGCTTGTCACCGGTCAGGTGCTCGCTGAAGTTCTTCGCGTTCGGTCTTTAAGCGAGCTGGAAATTGTGGCCATTGCGAAAGGACTGGCTGGCGCATTGGCAGAGATCCATCGCAATGGTGTTATCCACCGCGATATCAAACCGGACAACATTTTGATCGACGCTCAGGGCTCGCCAAAACTGATTGATTTTGGCTTTGCCGAAGCTCAAGCCGAGTTGCGCGCCGTGAATGATGAAGCTGTCGGAACATTCCTCTACGCCTCTCCGGAGCAGTCCGGTATGCTCGAGGCGCCCGTCGATTCGCCGAGCGATTTGTATTCGCTCGGGGCCGTGCTCTTCGAATGTGCTGCGGGTCGACCGCCGTTTGAAGCGAAGGAGGTGAGTGAGCTGTTACGCAAGCATGTGATGGAACCACCGCCTTCGGTTCGACAGTTCAATACTTCAGTCGGTTATGCGCTTGCTGCCATCATCGCCAAACTGCTCTCAAAATCGCCTCAGGACCGTTATCAGACCGGTGAAGGCCTCCTATTTGACCTCGATGGCATTACGGTGCTGGAGGCGGAGTACAAAAGCGGTGGCAAGGTGACTCTGGCACAGAGAGATTTTCGGCTCGGACGACAAAACGATATGCCGCTACTGGGCCGCGCCGCCGAGATGGAGATGCTGAGATCCGAAGTTGAACGCCAGGCCAAAGATGCGGGCACAAGTTTTCTGATTGAGGGCGAGCCGGGGAGTGGAAAATCCTACTTAGTCAAAAAGTTCATCGACTCACTGAGCTCGGAAGCCGATGTGCTTGTGCTCTCAGGCAAGTGTCAGCTGGCCGAACAAACGCCCTTTGGACCGCTTCGCGAGGCCATTGATAATTTCTTACGAAATCTCGCGCGCCGGGATGAGTCGTCGCGAGAGACTGCACTTCGGATGGTGGACGCCGCCTCAGTCGGAATAGAGATTTTTGTCCGCCGCTTGTCGCGTGGACTGGCGGAGCGGCTGTCCGCACGTCATATCGAGGGGTCCGTTGAATCCTCGCAGACCCAGGAACAGTTCTTTTCCTCAATCGCTGAGTTTTTCTGCCAGCTGGCGCGATTGCACAAACGACTCGTCCTGCATATCGACGATGTGCAGTGGCTTGACCAAGCCAGTCTTGCCACTTTAATGCAGATTCAGGAACGAATTAAGAGTTCACCCATTGTCCTCCTTATGACTGCGCGAAATGACGGCGCGAGCCTGGAAGCTCTAAATAAATTTATTGGAATGTGGCCGATCGGAAATGGAGCCAGGCGATTGACCTTAAAGCCTCTCGGCGTTGAAGCAATGGATGAGATTATAAAAGTTCAGCTAGGCGGATCTGGCCTCCGTCCCCAGTTAGTTGAGCGGTTGGCGGCGAAGGCGAGTGGGAACCCGTTCGCCATTTCTCAGTACATATATGCCATGGTGGATGCCCGAGTTCTTCAGCGCTCGGGCGCGCAATGGGTTGTGGATGAATCGCGTCTCGATCAACTCATTGTGTCTACAAATATCATTGATATCGTGTTGGCGCGCGCGAAGGGACTAAGCCCCACGACGCTTGAGGTTCTGCAGGCCGCGGCCATTATCGGTACCAAGTTCGACGAAGCTCTGGTTGGACAGGTGATTCAAACTCCCGCGGTCGTCAGCACGGCTCTAAACGATGCCACACGAGCAAATCTGATCGAGAGTCTGGGGCACGGCCTTTATGCATTCGTGCATGACCGTATTCTGGAAGCCTTGCTTAAGGACCTATCCTCCAGTCAGATATCGGGTCTTCACCAGCGCGTGGCTGAGATCATGGACGCGCGGCCTGAGGCCCACGATCTCTATGCGCTGGCTTCACATTATGCTCACGGTGAACACGCCAAGATCCCTCTACGAACTTACCAGACCTGCTTCGATGCCGGCCTACAGGCCCTCGAAAACTTCGCCAATGATGATGCCGCGGAGTTTTTGGAGGTGGCTTATAGTGTGAAGCAAACCCATCTTCAAAAGTTACCTCCGCCGAATGTTCTTGAGCTGCACCAAGCTTTGGGTATGGCCTACTGGCGCAAAGGTGTTGGTCAGCGGGCTATCGGACACTGTACTCGTGTCTTAGAACTCACCTCCGACCCCTTGCTGCAAGCGCAAGTCCGCGCCATGATGACCAACATCTATTTCAATGAGAACCAGGGATCTCAAGGTTGGGTGGAAAGTGAACGCGGCTTGGCCACCATGGGGACTAGCTTTCCGAAATCGCGATTTCTGGCACATCTGATGAACCTCGTTCATTGGCTTCGCTACACGATCTACCGCCGACTGGGGTTGGGCTACGGGCAAGCGACGGGTCTTGAGCTCAAGCGTCGGTGTGTGATGCTGAGTCTTTACGGACCTAGCACGTTCGCCTCGTTTGTGGGTCTTCGCTATGAGATCACAGCGCAACTTGTGCCGCGAATGCTTTTTCAGCTCCACCGCGTGGGCGACCGAATCGAGAGCGTGCCGGGTTTCGCCTTCTACGCGTTCTGGCTCGGGTTTCACGGCGCGCGCGCCGCGTGCGTGAAAATGGCTGAGCACGCGATCGAGATTGCCCAGAATCGGGCGGACAATCAGATGCTGGCGACAGCCCGTTACTATTCAGGCTTTGGCATCCACTGGTCAGGTCAGCCGCAACTTGCAGAGCAGTTTCAAAAGCAATCGTTAATGGCCTATGGCAAATGGATGGCACCGCGTTCGTACATTTCCACCGCCAACGATCTCGCCGGTAATAATCTGTTGATCAGGGGGCATGCCCGCGATGCGCTGGCGATTGTGGAGCTCTGCCAAAAGAAGGCGCAGTCCACAAAGAACCAAAGCGCCATCGCGGTGTCCCAGGCGCTTGCCTTAGGTGTACACGCGGTATTGGGAAATGAAGCCGAAATCGAGAAGCTGCTATCTGGCCTGAAGGATATTTACGGCAAAATCGCGGAGGATTCCCTCGATTGGTGCTGGTATCTGGCGCATTTACTACTCTATCATCTGGAATGCGACCGCTCCATAGACGACTTGGACGGCTGGATTGCGCGTTACAATCGGTTGAGAGTCGATCCACGACGGGCTCCCTTGTTTTTCAAAACAATGTATCTCTATGCAGCCTATGCGGCCTTGCGCGCCTATGTTCATGCTGATGCAGCCAATGTTCGGACGGCGCGCGCCCGCTTCCGGGAATGTCATCGGCGATTTCAGCAGTGCTGCGGGCAAATGCCCCACTGGCTTTGCCATGACTGGATTATGCGCGCCGAATGCGCGCTTCATGAGGGGCGTTTGACGACCGCCGTAGCCTACATTAATCGCGCGGAAAAGCTCGCTGAGGAGTCGGACAGCCCATGGGGCCTGTTCCTGGCTTACCGGAACCAGGCTCGGATTGCGCGCGCCAAGAACCGCCTCGATGATATAGTCTCTTATGCTCGTCGCGCCGAAATGCTGGCGGCTGAACATAGATGGAAGCAGCGACAGGCGAGCCTCCGTAAGGAATTCCAAGCGGATTTCGCCAGGGTCAAGGTCACCGAACATCATCAGGTGAACCGTGCAAGCGGCGCGGACGTCTCCTCCATCCGGCGTCAGCTGGACGCCCTGCTGGCAATCAGTCGTGTTTCGGCCCGGCATAACGGCAACCTTAAGGAGATGGTGAGCGAAACTTTGAATGAGTTGGTGCGAGTGTTTTCGGCGGATCGGGCCTTTCTCCTTCTGCTCAAGGCAGACGGTAGCCTGGATCATTACGGTCGGAGTTCCGGCGGCGAAACGCTCAGTCAACTGTCGGGATATAGTTCAACTGTCGTGGATAAGGTCATTTCAGAACGGAGATCCATGATCGTCGCCAGCACGGGGGAGGGAGCGCTTATCGGATCCATGAGCGCGGTCGCGCATGATCTGCGCAGTATTATCGCGGCGCCATTGGTTTGCAATCAGCGCCTGATCGGCGCGCTTTACCTCGACAGCCGCATGTCCAATAACCTCTTCCATAAGGATGATATCCGGCTGCTTGAAGGCGTCTGTGATCATGTGGCGGTTTTTGTAGATGCCGCGCACATCTCCAACAAACTACAGGCTCTTCTTGATATCAGTCTCGCCTCTGGAGTCGTCTTGGATCCCGAAGCGCAGGCCCGTATCGCGCTTGACGAGGTGATCTCCATACTTGGCGCTCAGCGCGCTTTTCTCTTTCAGGTGGATGAAGTGAGCCACCAGTTGAAGCCCTGGTTTGGCCGCGACTCGCACAAGCAGGATCTGACGGAGATCAAAGGATACAGCTCCACAGTGGTGACTCGAGCGCACCGCGAGCAACAGCCTGTTTTGGTGACCGGATCGGCGGAAGGCGAACTTCTGGGCTCCAGGAGCGCCGTCATCCATGATCTCCGAAGTATCATGGCGGCCCCATTGGTTAACAAAGGACATCAGCTGGGTGTGCTTTACCTCGATAGCCAGGTGGTCAAAGGCGGGTTCAGGCCTGATGACACCAAGGTGTTGATGAGCATCTCCAATATGATCTCAATCGCATTTATCACCTCGAAAATCACCAAGCTTGAAATCGAACGGCGCCGACTCGAAAGCAACTTGGAAGTAACAGGATCCGTGCAATCGTTGCTTCTTCCGCAGCAAAGTGTTTCTGTCCAAGATCAACTCGGGGTCGCGGGCTACTGTCAGTCCGCCGAACAATCCGGCGGTGATTGGTGGTGGCACGAGCGCCTGCCTAATGGGAACCATCTTGTTGCCTTGGGCGACATCACCGGCCACGGAGCAGGGCCCGCGATGGTCGCGGCTATGGTGGCGGGTATTTTTCGCACGGTTGTCCCTCAACTCACACAGCTCGAGAACAACCTGTCCGAACTGGGGCCGCTTTTAAACGAGAAGCTCCTCGATATCTGCCAAGGAAACTACTGGATGACCATGGCGGTCGCGGAAATCAATTCGGTGACGGGCAAAACCAGCTTGTGGACGGCGGCATCGCCCGATCCCCTGATTTTGCGCGCCGGTCGAGAGGTGGAAGTTGTGCCGGGTTACGGGTCCTTCCTGGGAAGTTCCAAAGATTTTGACGTCGGATACACGGAGCTGACTCTCAGTCGGGGTGATATCTTGCTCATTCCGTCCGACGGGGTTTACGAGATGCGCACGCGGAAAGACCGTCAGCTGGGTCAGCGAGTTTCGATGAAGATCCTGCAGGAAGTTGGCACGCACGGCAATATTGAAGATGTCCGTGATGCATTTATAAATAGAATCAATAAGGAGCGCGGTTCCACGCCCCTTGCCGATGACTTAACCTTTGTGGTTGTTAAGAGATTGTAGCGATAGTGGCCCGTCCGAGGAGGAACACGGGTGACACAAAGAACTCAAGCTGACTCGAGTTTACTCGGCTGTCGTTTTGTCGATGATGCCGCGCACTTCGGAGACGCGGGTGCAGGGGAATTTTCCCTTGGTCGCATGCTCGCGAATGGATTCCGCATCGGGAGCGATGTACACACAGTAGAGACGATCGTCCGTAATAAAGCTCTCAAGCCAGGTCACTCTGTTGTCCATTTCCGCAGCGATCTTATTCGCACGTTGGGCGATGGCTTTCAGTTCCTCCTTAGGAATCTTTCCCGCTCCGCTTAAGTCGCGTTCGATGATGTACTTGGGCATGCGTGTTTCTCCTTTGACGCTCGTAATGATGATTTCATTTAAGGTTCACACCCGGGGCAAGTGGGGTCAAGCGCACCGGCCGTCGTTCGCCGTTTGTCCGATACCTATGGCCAGCCCGTACGGAGTTGGCGCGTCCCAGCTGGCGGCGCCGGGCTTAGGTTGGGGTCTTTTTGTTTGGCAGAAACGACAGGAGAATGGTCCGCGAAGGTTACTAAAAGCTGAATTCCAAGACCAGGTTGAGATAGTGACCCTGGATGCTTATGGTGTTGATCTGTCCGGGAAGCGCGAAGGATTCAGGATCATTGGAGTTGGCCTCATAGGCGGACTCGTCCTTTCGAAAGACATAGCCCGCATATCCCATCCAATTCCAACCCAGACGATAGCTGCCTAACAATCCATACTGGTATGAGAGCGAGGATTGCGCGGATTGTCCCGTGCTCGCTGAGCCCATGAGAGTGTAGTAAGCACGCGCATTGAACTGAGCGCCTAGACGATCGTTGAGTGGTATCCAATAAATAAAACCAGCATGGGGACCCAGATTGCGAACTTTGCCAACGCCACTGAATCCCTCCGCCTCGGAACCAAAGACAATAGGCATCTCTTTGGAGAATACTCCTGTTCCGAAGAGCAGAAGACCGCCTTGTCCAAATTCCATCTTGCGGGTGAGATGAACCTCCGCGGAAGCAAATCGAAAATTTTCTTTTTCAATGATAAATCCACTCAGATCCGCGATGCCGAATCCGCCCCAATTGGACTCCGGATCCTGATACCCGAGCCCGATTCGGCCCGTCCCCCCCAAAGCCTGGAAAGAAGATGTGGCTCCGGTGTCGTAGTTGTTTGCTTTGTAATCCACACGCGTAATCAGATAACTGGCGATTGCGTAAAAATGGGTCGGCTTTACGATTGAGTCGCGCAAAATCGCGTTTTCCAATGCGGCGGGACTCCGGAAGCCGCCGCGGGCTTGAAAGTCCAATCGTGCGCGGGGTGAGGGCTTGCGCCTCTCGCCGTGAGCCTGGACGTACAGGCGGTAACTGCCGCTCGGGCGTGAGATATCGAGTTCAACGCGGCTCTGGGTGACGTTGTCTTCTGCTGCCACTTTTTCCCATTTGCGCTTTTTCGGGTCCCGATAAAAGAGCTGATAGGTTTGTCGAGTGGTGTATGGAGGGGGATTCCACTTCACCTCGCGAACGTATTTGGACCGCGGCTTTTCAATCTCAGGTTTTTCGAGTGGAGGGCCATGCAACTCAAAGACGTGGTCTTCACCGCCCGCGTCGCCCGCTTCGTTGAATTGATCAATGGCCGTCACGTTCCACCTGTAAACAGAGCCAACGGGAATTTGGACTTCAAGGCTGGGCTCATTAACTTCCTTGGTTTGTTCCCACTTTCCATCTTCCGAGTGAATGACAACCTTGTAAGACTTCGCACCGGGAAGACTTTCCCATTTCAGAAGCACATCTTCGTTGTCAGGCTTCCGTGCCGGCACCACGGTACCCGCCGTGGGTGAAATGATATGGACATCGGGAAGACGAACCTGAATCTCCTCGGCCGGGGACCAATCTCCGGGGACGTGGCGCGCGTCGTAACTCCGGATCTGCATCAGATAAATGCCTGGTGGAATATTCGCCGACCAACTGGGATCACGGGTTTTGAACCTCGCAGGCTTTTGTTTATCGGCGTTTTTACGTTGAACTTGCACTTCATAGAGGGTCGCATCATCCACCGGTTCCCACTCGATCTGCACGTTCCGGCGCAGCTTGGCGTCGGCCAAAGCTGTGGCCGGTACCCATCCGGGTCCGAACATGGTCAGCAAGAAAGCGGTGATGTAAGTTCGTATCATTTCACCGTCATTTCACTTTCAGGGCCTTGATCTTCGGAGCGCGGATATCGCTTGTGTCCGGAACCTCAATTTTTTTCACTTCTCCATTTGGGCCTGGTCGTTTGAGCGCGTCCACGGATTGCACTCGGACTTGGTATTGTCCCGGCTTCAAGCGTTTCAACGAGGCGGTATTGCGCTCGACGGTGGTTCTTTGCAAGAGCTGCCCTTGACTGTTTTCGACAATGAGGAGGTAATGGTCGGCGCCTTCCACCTGTTCCCATCCGAACGTGAGATTCCCACGTGCATCGGATTTCAAAACGTCGGGAGTTTGTGCGAGCCACTGTGGAGGCGGCAGAAGGGGCCGCCGCTTGACCTCGAAGACTTTCGGCGCGCTTTGCGCGATCACTTGACCTTTCGAGTTTACGGCTTCCACGACGGATTCGTACGCCCCTTCAGCCGGAAGAGGGATGTCAAACATCGTCTGTTTGGTCGTCGTCCAGCGAACCTCGGAATCAGAGACACTTTCCGTCGGCTTTACCCGAAAGCGATAGCTCGCGACGGAGCCGGAAACGGGCTTCCATTCAGCTCTAAGGCTCGGGGTCGGCGTCGTGAATTCGTATTCAACCCGCGGTTCTGACCGGACCCATTCGATCTGGGGCTGGTCCTCGACCGTGAAACGGAAAGTGTCGGAGAGCTTTCCCTTGGTCTCTTTGGAGTCCAGGCTGACCACGTGCCACTCATAGAGCCCGGGCGTAACTCGAACCACGCGGCTCAAGTTGGCAACGGTTTGTTTTTCAAACACGGACTTCCATTGCTCTCCCGCCTGCTTGCGCACGAGAATCTCGTAGCGAGCCACCCCTGGCGAGGCCTCCCACTGGAACGTGATTCCATCTTTCTGGGCCTCAGCAAAAGGAATCGAGCTGTTGTTGGCGGGGAGGAGCAACCGGGCCGGCTTGATCTCCCACGACGAACTCACCGTGAACTGAGCGGCCGGGCTCGAAAGGGGCTCAGGTTTGCCTTTGGTTTCCATGTAACCTGTCACGCGCCAGAAGTAGGGACCGTCTTTGAGTGACGCCGAATAAGCTGTTTCGCCACTCTTCAAATTCGCACGGGCAATGGTGTTTCGAAACTGGGCATCCGTGGCCACTTCCAAAACTTGTGAGAGGAAGGTGTGGCGGTTCAGCCACGAGAATTGAACGTCCTCCTCGGGTGTTTTCTTAAGCATGACGGATTGGTGCTTGGGCTCGAGCAACGAGGGCGGAGTCTTGGGTTGAATCTCAAAGGGAGTTACTAAGCTCATCAGCGGTGGCCGCGCCGGATCTGTTGAGCGCGCAGTGAGTCGCAAATACCATTTTCCAGGCTTTTGCTGGAAGCCCAGTTTGCCTTTCTCGCCATGGGCTTCTGCCCCCTTCACCGGAGTGAGGCGTGAACGCGTGGGCCCGATTTCCGCTGTAACCACGTAACCCAGGGGCAATGGTTCCCAAGAGGGTTCAAAACGCTCACCGCGTTCGAGATTCAGCAGAATCGTGTCGCCCGCTGCGGGAAAGCGAAGTTGCATTCTCTCGCTCACCGCACTTACACCTTTTTCAGTCAGAACGGTGGCTTTGTCTTTCTCAAGAGAGACTGTTTTCGAACCCTGTTGAAGCTGAGCTTTGCCAGCAAACACTTCCAGATTCACCCGGCCTTTCTGGTCGCGTGATAGGGCCAGTGATGCTTTTCCTTCCTCAGTTCCCGATTGAAGCTTAATCTCACCGGAGCCGGTTTTCAGCGTCAGCCCTCCCGCCGCCGCCCCAGGCGTTTGGCCGCCGGACTCAACAAAGAGATTTCCTTGCAGGAAGTCCAAACTCAGGCCTTCGGCATTTTCCTCAAGAACCACGAGTGAATCAGGCTCCAGGTGGATCAGAGTTCCCGTTTTCAAGAACAAAAGCTTGGCTTCTGAGTCGGGAGAGGTTCGTACAGCTTCTCCTGCATAGAGCTCCTCATTGCGGGTGATGTTTTCCCAGATCACCCGTTTTACAGGTTTGCGTTGCACCTCGTTGACCGATTCGCTGAGTCGCGCCACTGGCTTATGGTGGCTGTCGATGTGTTTGGGTTGTGAAGAAATGTACCAGTGCCGCGTTCCCAAAAAGATACCTGCTGAAATTACAAGGGCGGCGAATACACGCCAGAAATTCCGCTTCATAGACCCTCCCACTGATTTTTTCGGATAAAATAGATAAGGGCCTGAGGTGAGCTGGCGAGGACTGGACGAAAGTGATAAGTGAAATCCATGAATACATCAGACGAAAACACGACGTTGGATCAGTTGAAGGAAGAGGTTCGGAAATTTTGTGCGGAGCGGAATTGGGACCCTTATCACAGCCCCAAGGATCTTGCCATTGGCCTTGTGACCGAGGCGAGCGAGCTCTTGGAGATTTTTCGTTTCGTGCGTGAGCGTGAGCTCAAGCCCCTGCTCGAGGACTCGGAGCGAAGGCAGCACATGTCGGATGAGCTGGCCGACTCCCTTTACTTCTTACTGCGTTTTGCTCAACTATATAACTTTGATTTGTCTGAAAGTTTGCGGCGGAAAATGGAGAAGAACGCGATCAAGTATCCCGTGCCGTAAGGACACTGGAGACTAGCTACCATCGATCTCGAGCCTCGCGCCACTCTCTAAAGATATCGACAGACTCAGCGTAAAGGAAAGGATTCACTTTCAGTTCTCTAGCCAGTAGCGATGGTGTCGTGGGTCGTCCCTGCGCGCGTGCGATCTCGCAGTCGCTTTTGTACTCGAGGAGCTCCGCCGGGGGCGATTGAATCCGGCTCAGCACAAACTCGAGATTGCGTAATGTGTACTCGTGGCCGAAATAGATGCGGGTTTGGGGCGCAAGCGCCTTAATCTTTCGGAGGCTTGCATGCATTTGCGCGGGAGTCCCTTCAAAAAGGCGTCCACATCCCGCCGAGAACAGAGTGTCGCCAACGAACAGGTCAAATTGCTTGGGCAACAAATAGGCAATTTGTCCCACGGTGTGACCAGGCACCTCCATCACCGCCAACGGTTCACCAAGGAGTTCGTAGCCTGGGCCCTCGCGCAGAGCATGGGTCAGGCCGGGAATACGGTCGCGGTCCCTTTCAGCTCCCCAAACTGCACAGCCGGACTCGCTTTGCAGTTCAGCGACACCATCCACATGATCCCAATGGTGATGCGTACAAAGAATGTGACTGAGCCGCCGTCCTGTGTGTCTCAGGAAAGCCTGTACTGGACCTGCTTCCCCCGGATCGATGACCGCACAGCCGCTTTCATTATCCGTGAGGGCATAAATGAAATTGTCCTTGAGAGCCGTGAGCGTGTGGATTTCAAGTGCCATGACGAGCATGACCCAGGATGTTCAAGTAGTTGTGAATTGTGGTTTGCAACCCCTGTTCAAGGGCCTCGCAAATCAAGGCATGGCCGATTGAAACCTCTTTTAGCCACGGAATTTTGGAAACCAGGAATCCCAGATTCTTTTGGTTCAGGTCATGACCCGCGTTGACGCCCACACCGTGATCGTGTGCGAATCGGGCGGCGTCTTCATACACCGTGGTCACAGAATCCCGGTCGGGTTGGTCAAAATGGTCCGCGAAGCGCTCGGTATACAACTCGATGCGGTCGGGTTGAATGCGCAACAAAGCGTCACACTGGGCTTGAGTGAACTGGAAGGGGTCGATAAACAGACTGACCCGGGTCTCGTACCGACGCAATTCGCGCACCACTTCGTGCAAAAGCTGCTCCTGTGCTGTCAGCTCCCAACCGGCGTTGGAGGTCAAAGCCTCGGGGGGGTCTGGCACCAGGGTGACTTGATCCGGACGGATCTCTTTGATGAGCTCAAGAAAGTCGGGTGACGGGTAACCTTCGACGTTAAACTCGACGTGGGAGTGAGGGCCCCGATAGTCGCGAACCAGGTGGTTCAATGCGCGCACATCTTCAATTCGAATATGGCGTCCGTCTGGTCGCGGGTGAACCGTGATACCATGCGCTCCCCAGTCCAAGATCCGCCGGGAGAGGCGCTGCACGTCCGGATTGTTCTTGCCCCGGGAATTGCGAAGCGTAGCGAGCTTGTTCACATTGACGCTCAACTGAGTCATGCGCCATTGTCTAGCACGTATGTGGAGGAAAGGGCATGGACAAAATCCTGATTCTGATCCGTCATGGCCATCGTGACACTTCGGTCCGGCAGATGGATAACGGTCTAGACAAGACGGGGCGAGCGCAAGCCGAGGCCGTCGGGAGATTCTTTCGCGAAAGGTTTTCTTCAGCCCAGTTCGCAAACGGACTCTGGTTGGTCGCCAGCCCTAAGCGCCGCTGTGTGGAGACCTTGCTTCCGTTGGCACAGGATCTTGGGAGTTCAGTCGAGACACGTTCCGACCTGGACGAACAGGCGGCCCGAGAGTCGACCGAAAGTCTTCACAGCCGGGTTCACGTCTTTCTTCAGGACTGGATCGCGTCGTCCGTTCCGGTCACGGTGCTCTCAAGCCATGGGGACTGGCTCCCCCTCGCCGTTTACCACCTCATCGGTCTCCGCCAGGAGCCTCAGAAAGGAAGCTGGACGGAGATTGAGTGGACAGGAGGCCGGGCCTGCCTTAAATGGTATATCCCTACCTTTAAACCGTTTTACCCGTCCGAGAATTTAACCGAATTTTGACAAGTCCGCCCATTGCACCCTCAGTCCATCACTGCTAAAAGATCGGCATGAGTGAATTGCGCCCTAGAAATCCATTTATTTTCTCCAAAACCCAGCACTACAATGAAAAGGGAGTGGAGGAGAAGGGCATGGTTCGCCATATCGATTCGGAATTGCAGGCGTTGAAGGATCTAGCTTTGCAGATGGGCGGTTGTGTGGAGAAAACGCTCGAGAACGCCTGCAAGGCCGTGGCTGGTCCCGATGATCAATATCTGGAGGAAGTGAATCGCCACGAAGCACGGATCAATGATTTGCAAATCCTGATTGATGAGTCGTGTGTGAATGTTCTAGCGAAGCAAGCTCCAGTAGCCAAAGATCTGCGATTGGTGATCGCCATCAGTAAGATCAATACGGATCTGGAGCGCATGGGTGACCAGTCGGTCAATATCACCCATAGCTCGCGTGAACTCCATCATTCTTGGCCGGATGCCCCGGTTCCCGCGCAGATTCATCGCATGATCGATGAAGTGAAAAGCATGGTGCATCTGGTACTTGATGCTTTTGCCCGGCGGGATGTGGAACTTTCGCGACAAGTGTTGCAACGGGATGATCTGATCGATGAGCTGAAGGATGCCTTGATCGAGGAGATGAAGGAAAAAATGAAGGCCGGAGATGATCAAGTTGAGATCGGTCTCGCCTTTATTATGATCGCCAAAAACCTCGAGCGATTGGCCGATCACGCAACCAACATCGCTGAGGAGGTCATTTATCTGGCAACCGGAAATGATATTCGACATGGTCACTCTGTCTCGGCCGGCTCCTAATCTGGACGAAGATTCGCTTCTCCCAAAACAAATATTGGTCGTTGAAGACGAGCTCGAGATTCGTCAACTGATCGTCCTGCATCTCAGGCGTGAGGGCTTTGAGGTGGACGAAGTCGGAGATGGGGAGCATGCGCGCCAGCTGCTATCGACACGGAATTATGACCTGATTGTTTTGGATTGGATGTTGCCTTCGCTCAGCGGTCTTGAGCTCACCCGTTGGGTGAGGAAGCGTGGACCGTCCAATGCCATACCTATCTTATTTGTTACAGCAAGAACGGAGCCTGAACATGTGGCGACCGGCTTGGATGCCGGCGCTGATGATTATGTTAGCAAGCCTTTTGATACATTGGTCTTGATGGCTCGCGTGCATGCGCTTTTTCGCCGGCAGGATTGGCTGCGATCGCGGGCCAGCTCGCGCCCGCAGAGGTTGTCGCTCGGGGACCTGATGATGGACCTGGGCACTTACGAGGTTTATCTCAACAATGAGAAGCTGGATCTCACGCGTTCGGAGTTTCGGTTACTGGAAACTTTGTTGATGAACCAAGGCAAGGTCTTATCGCGCGAACATCTAATCGAGCAGATCCAGGGCGAAAATGTGAATGTTGTGGGGCGCACGGTGGACACCCATGTTTTTGGTCTGCGCAAGAAGTTGGGGTCTTATGCCGATGTGATTGAAACCATCCGGGGAATCGGATACCGGGTCCGTTACATGCCCCCACGCAATGGATGAGATCCGAGAGCTATTTCCCCTCACGTCTCTTCCGTTGGATTATCAAACATTTGCTCCTGTATTCGGCATTGGCTTTGGGGCTCCTTGCCATCGTGCTCCTGTTGGGAGTGGAAGCTGGCATTTCCGACCCCGACGCTCGCGCCATCAGTCGGGGATTTGTGCTGACGGCGCTGGCGGCGGCCTTTGTCATCGTGTGTGGGATCTCCGTATTTATGGCGCGGAAGCTGGTGGTGCCTCTGGGTCGACTCATCGAAAAGACCCGCCGCCTGCGCGAGTTCCCATTTGAGAGCGAAGACAGCGCGCCCGAGGCTTTGGCCTTCGACGAACCCGGCGAGTGGTATGAGCTCGAGCGGGCGTTAAACCGTCTGGGACGTGATCTCAGGCAGAAAACGATTCGTCTTTCGCGCGAAAAGACGGAACTACGGGCAATTATGAGCGCGGTTTCTGAGGCCGTTCTCGCTATTTCTAGTGAACAGAAAGTCTTGTTCTTTAATTCTCAGTTTGCCTATTTGTTCGAGGCCGCTGCATCGGAAGCGCGGTTGAGCGAGATTCTGCGTTCTCCAGACGTGCTTGAAGCCTATAACGAAACGTTGACGAGCGGGCGTCCGCTCCGGCGAGACGTGCAGTTGACCGTGTCGAGTGAACGACGGAGCCGGCATTTTCAGCTGGCCCTGGCTCCGCTACGGAAGAAGCACAATCAAGAAATTTATGGTGCCGTCGGGATCTTTCATGACATCACCGAACTCAAACAAGCGGAACGCATTCGTATTGAGTTTGTCGGAAATGTCTCGCATGAACTCCGCACGCCGTTAACGACCATCAACGGATATCTGCAGACATTGGTCCGAGACATCGAGAGCGGACGCATGGACCAAGCTCAGGAGTTTTTGAAAATCGTCAGTCAAAACGTGGGCCGCCTAAAACACCTGGTTGAGGACCTGCTGGATCTCTCGGCTCTGGAATCTGGAGTGGAATTGAAATTTGAGCGGGTGGACGTGCGCGATGTCACAGAGTCCGTGCTGAGTCAGGTTCCGACGCGGCAGCATCGGATTTCCCACTTTTACGAGTTTGACGAAGTCTGGGCCGATCCCAAGCGCCTGGAACAGGTGCTGCGCAATCTTCTTGAAAACGCGGTTCGCTATGTTCCCGAAGGACGCCACATCGAAATTCGATGGAAGCAAGGACGTGCGGGCCACGTCGAACTGAGAGTCAAAGATGACGGGCCAGGAATTGCGTCTCAGCACCTTTCCCGGCTCTTTGAACGTTTTTATCGGGTGGATCAGCACCGGTCGCGCGCGCTCGGGGGCACGGGCATTGGGCTTTCGTTGGTCAAGCACATCGTGCAACGCCATCGTGGTCAGGTCACCGTGAAAACCCAGCTGGGACAGGGGTCCGAGTTCATTTGTGAGTTTCCCGTGGGACCGGATTCGCGCGCGGCTCCTGGGTCAGGCTCCTAGGCACCGGCCGTTTCTGGCCTTTAGCGACCGCCAAAGTCTTCCGTTCAGTAGGCACTCCCTCAGCGGGGTGCAACTCAAGAACGGAGGCACAAATGGGTCGGTTCATTACCCGTACGGCGGCGGCGGTTTCAGTGGTGTTTGTTCTGGGAGTCCTCGTGGCCTGTGGCCCACGCCCGGCCGAGGAGACGGTCTCCTCCGACATAATGATCGTAGACGATATGGTCCTCAATAAAAGCCAATTTCAAACAAGTATTATAGATCCGGGTGCTTCTGACGAGTCCGTTAGCGTTCGAGGTGCGACTGGCTTTTCAATTTATGACTCAGTTCCGTGGCCCGGAGGCCGAATTCCGATCGTGTTTGAACCGGTGCTCGATGCAAGCCAAAGAAGCCTCTTCAATGAGGCCTGCGCACAGTGGGCAATCGCCGCAAACGTCCGCTGCCAGCCGCGCACGAACGAGCGCCATTACCTTTATGTGAGCGCAAGCGAGAGCGGGTGTTATTCAACCGTCGGCGCGAGTTTGCGAGGAGATCCGCGCCGTTTGAACCTGGGCCCCGGATGCTGGACTCCGCGTGTGGCCCTCCATGAGATCGGACATGCTTTGGGCTTTATGCATGAGCACCAAAGGCCGGACCGCGATCGCTATATTCAAATTCAGTGGGACGCCATCCTGACGGGATGGTCATTCGCGCTGGATCGCCTCGGCACGGCCGGCTACGAGACCTATTATGATTTCCAATCCGTTATGCATTACGACCAGTATGCGTTTTCAAAAGACTGGGTGCGCCCCACGATTGTGGCCAAACCTCCATACACCGGCTATCAGCAGGTTATGGGTCAATACCCTTCGTTAAGCGAAGGGGACAAGGCCGCGGTGGCACGGATTTACGGTGCGCCCGCGCGCTAGCTCAGGTGATGAGGCGTGCGGGTGTCGAATGGCACGTTCTAAATACAAGTGGCTAAATACGAGTGAGCACTTTGAAGTCCAAGTAAGCTAACAGACGCCCGCCTTGCCGCCGGGCATGATTGTAATAATTTCAAAAATTGTGAAAAAACGACAGGACTTTGCCTCATTTCACCGACGCAAATACCGTATGTCCCCATCAATAGGGGGAAAGACAATGAAAGGATTCATCTCAAAGATAACGGTACCGGTGCTCATGCTGCTAGCTATGGCGACAGTCGCGGCCGCTGAGCCCTTGGATTCCGCGACGTCGGCGTGGCCGCAGTATGTACCGGCCCACGAGCGGCCGGACTCGAATCGGTTTCTATCATGCACGGGAGCCTATTACGACTGGGGACAGGCGCAGAATGGCTGGGGATACTGCTATCAGTGGACCTGCGACGGACGGCCACTCAATGGAGGCCGACCTGTCGGCAATTACTTGTGCGAAGCTAATCAACCCTCGCACTATGGCTGGGGACGAGCGCAAAATGGCTGGGGTTATTGTTACCGGTGGACACCAAAAGGCGTCGCCATGAATGGGGGACAACCGGTCGGGAACTACCTGTGCGAAGCGGTTGCGCCTTCATCCTATCGCTGGGGCACAGGGATGGACGGCCACGCTCGATGTTACCAATGGAGTCCCGAAGGCTATGCGCTAAACCAAGGTCGACCCGTTGCAAACTATTTGTGTGGAGGCTAAGGCCACCGGAACCTAGCGGCGACCTCCGATTCAACTTCAACTCGCGCACGCACGCAAGAGCGCGTGGAATCCCGATTGCTAAATAGGATCGGACCTTCAAGGAGGAGTATTCCATGCGCTATATGTTTGAACTGAGCTGCAGAAAAGCCGTTTCTTGTGCTCTCGCGGTGACAATCTTTGTTCTTTTCAATGGTTGCTCACACAACGAGGTTCGCGTACCGAGCGAGCCTCTACAGCCCATTCCGGATTCCAGTTTATCCGAACCGCTTGAGCCACCGATGACGACTCCGGGCACTCCGGATTCTATCGATCCAATGGAGTCCGTGGATTCACTGGATTCCGTGGAATCGTCAGTCCCAGTCCCGGCACCCGTTCCGAAAAAACGCAAGCTGGTAAAGAAGAAGTACAAAGCCGGCAAGCATAAGATTGCGTCCAAGAAGGCCAAACTCCGAAAAGGCAAGCTCGCTAAGAACAAGAATCTGAAACGAAAAAAGAAGACGATGATGAACGCGGCGGTCGCGGCTGTGGAGCCCCTTCCTCCGCCGCCGCCGAACCCTCCTACGCCTCCCCCTGTTATGCAGGAGGGACCTCCGACGTTTGTACCGGATTCGATGGAGCCTCCTACTCCTATTATGAGTGAGGCCTCGGTAGGCTCTTCTCAGTGGTGGCCTTGGGTCCTGGGACCGGGGCTGGTGCTCTCAGGACTCATCGCGTTTGCATGGCGTCTGCGACGAAACCGTCGGCATCGACTTGTGTTCACAAAGCCGTAGAGGTTAGATCCGATTTTGCTTTGACACGCCCAGGGGCTCGACCTTCAATGAGGGGATGTTGCGTATTCGAAAGCTTCGGGAAACTGATCTGGAAGCCTTGCTGGAGTTCACAGACCGCGAAATCGGATTGGGCTACTTTAACGGCGCTGAGCTAAGGATCGTCTATGAACGATCCCAGAGTCATGGCCATATGTGCTCGTTTGTTCTTGTTGATCGCCAAAGTTCCATTCATGGGATTCGGCTCTCCTATCCGCCGGGGCGGTGGGATGCGGGCAAAGGACTGGGACTCCGTCCTGATCTTTGGCCGTACCCCCTTCAGGCGACGGCCTATTTCCAATCCATTTTTCTGACGCCGGAGGTTCAAGGTTTAGGCTGGGGTGGTCGGCTGTCCCGAGAGGCTCTGGCGGCGTTAAAACGGACAGGAGCAAAGGGCGTTGTGACCCATGCCTGGAAGGAGAGCCCCCACGGCTCTTCGACGCGTTACCTGTCGAAATTGGGCTTTGAAACCCTCATTGAGCATCCAGAGTACTGGCGCGACGTGCCCTATGACTGTACCCGATGCCTTAGACCGCCCTGTCTGTGCACGGCCATTGAAATGTATTTAGATTTGTATTTAGATCGAAATTTAGATTCTAGGACGTAGAAGGGACGTATGAGCACCTCGTATTGGCTTGATCGGTCGAGCAAAAGGCCATGCCGCAGCTATGATGTCTTGATCGTGGGCGCGGGGATTTCGGGATTGTCCAGCGCCTATTGGCTCAACAAAGAGGATCCGAGTCTTCGCATTGCCATTATCGAGAAATCACGTCTGGCCTTTGGCGCGAGCGGACGTAATGCGGGATTTATCACCTGCGGTTCGGTCGAACACTTCAATCGCATGGTCAACAGGCACGGTCTCGAGCGCGCCGCAGAGATTTGGCGTTTTGCCGACACAAATCTTAAGCTCCTGCGCGAGGAGATTATCGACAGCGCCGATTTGGACCTTGGATTTGAGCAAAATGGCGCCTTCTCGCTAGCGGCTCATGAGAATGAGTTAGAAGAGCTAAAAGCTGCAGCCCGGCTTATGGAGTCCATGAATATTCGCACCGAGATGCTGGATGCCCAAGCGGTTGAAAACCGGGTGGGTGCCCAACGGTTTGTCGGAGGCATCAAGTATCCCGCCGATGCGTCAATCCATCCTGTGGCCCTGATTCAACAGATTCGCACTCGAGTGAATGCCGATCTGTTCGAGGGAGTTGAGGCCCACAAGATCGAACGCGTCCGTGGCGATCTGCGCCGGCTGGCGACCGATGGCGGTGACTTTGAAGCGCCCTTGGTTTTGATGAATCTCAACGGCTATTCCGCTCAGTTGCATCCTTGGTTCAGGGACAAGATCTTTCCGACTCGGGGCCAGTGTTTCATGACCGAACCTGTTCCACGTTTTATGGAAGCCCCTTGTTATGCCCACTTTTATCTCGATTATTTTCGGCAGCTCCCAACTGGTGAGGTTTTGATTGGAGGTTTCCGCCAGCTGGAGAAGGAAACAGAGGTGGGATATTCGGATCACATAACGGAAATCATTCAGGCGGCCCTCCAGCAGTTCGTGCAGAACCACTTGCCTCGATGTCAAGGCGTGCGTGTGACCCATCGATGGTCAGGAGTTATGGGGTTTGCCCGCGACGGCGAGCCGATTGTGGGCTCCCTTCCCAATGATCCTCAGGTCTTTTTCGCTGGCGGATACACCGCCCATGGCTTGGGTCTAGGCTTTCATGCCACCAAATGTCTGGTAGATGCTGTGTATGGGCGGCCTATTCCAGACTGGCTTTCTGCACGTCGATTTGCATAGGGACTTCATCGGCCCCGGGGCTCAAGCAAGCGTAAATGTAAAAGCCACTGTTTCCGCTAGCAAAATCTTCAGCCGAAACGTAGGCCTTCCACGGGACTGACGATCTGCGAGCGGGTTAGGAGATGGCGTAATCTTTGCTACAGGGATCCGCATGAAATCACTAAACCTCACTATTATCCTGTTGAGCTTCGGCGTGGGAATCGGATGGGACGCCTATTGTGACCCCACCTCACGTTCCAATGAGATCGCCGAGTGCGGAGCCATCGCCCAAAAAAAGATCACCGATTCTGTTGCCCAGTTGCGGGTGCTTTCAAAGGGCGGTCGGCCATCTGTAGCGATGTTGGACCTGACCAAGTGACGATTCGAAAGACCGGGTCGGCTCTCATCACTTTACCGGAAGTCGTCAGGTATCCGGGCGACTGCGTAAGACTCGCTACCGAGCAGCTGAATTAGACTGTACCGCGCCAAACGTCGGATCCAGATAAATTGATCCTGGCACTGCTCCTTTCACCATGGCACACATCTTATCGAATCTTTGTTGGGCAGCCGTGTCTCCAGGGCGGACGACAGCTATGACCGTCCCGTTCAGATGGACAAACGTTTTCGTGTGTGGATCCGCGCCGCAGCTTGCAACCTTGATCTCCTTTAAATCGTCGGGAGTTAAGGTTTTGGGATCCGCGATATGAGCCACTCCCGCGTCACGGAGAGCTTCCAAAATCCTCTCAATCGGGGCGCGGCCTGCGACTCCCCACCGATACTGCGCCACCTGAAATCGTAGCGCTTCAGTGAGTTCTTTTATCTCCGGGGGCTTGTCTGCAGTTAGTTTGGCATAACCTGGGCGAGCTCCTAAGAGCGCCGAAAGGCAGATGAGTTTCGTGCAGAGCCCGGATTTCAAAGCTTTCATATGTTCCCTCCTATCCCCTTTTCTTGTGCAAACAAAAGTCCAGCTCTTCAGGGCGAGGCACGCTTTCTATAGAAGGTTGGTGTCCAATTCGAAGGGCGCCGATTAGGGAATGGACAGTTGTCGACTCGGTCAGCTCCCGGCCCGTAAAGACGGGCATAGTCTTTGATACAGGAATGTTTATGGAACCCGAGGATTGATTATGAGACCCATCGTGGCCCTTTTTGTCCTGTTTGGCTTTTTTTTGGCAAACTCGTCACAGGCGCAGGAGATCGAACTTGCGGATGTGGGATTTTCTGATTTGAACGCCTATATTCACACGGAACCCGTCGACCTTGAAGGACAGGAAGCCTTCGCCTTCCGCCTCGCTACCAAAAGTTTGCCGCAAAAATTCGTTCCGATCAGTCCATGTGCTTACTTGAAATCTGGTCTCGAACTGGCGATTTCGAAGGCGGACCTCGATCCGCAGCTGCGAAAGGAACTTCGCTGGTTGATCAGGAGCGGTTCTGGTTACTCGATGACGCCTTCATCTCAGTTCTATGCTCATCTCAAAGCCATTCTGAAAATGGTAAGGGATTGCGACGTGCGAGAATTCGACGACCTTCTGCGTGAAATCAGCGTCGGGCCCGGATAACCTGTTCTGCAAAGGGAGTGGCATCCCGACTGATCCAAGTCGAAAGTTTTTATCGCGTGATGCGATTCAGAATCTGCTCCATGCGAAGAACGAGTCGCGCATCTGAGTTCCTCAGGCGGTCAAGAAATTCTGTGGTTACGAGATCTCCTGCACGCAGGCCCGCTCGGAAAAAAATCGAATTGGGATCCACCCGAGTGAAACGCCACCCCCGCGTTTCGCGTCGGGCTTCGGCTTGGGTAGGCAAATCATTCCAATCCTTTTCCATTTGTGCAATCAAGCCTTCCGATAGGCTCAAGCTAACGACTTGCTTTGAGGACCCCGCTTGAGGTTGGGACCCGGATCGGTGCCAAATCCAAAAGGTGATAATGAGAACACCACACACGAGAGCCATTAGCCAATTTCTGAACACCATACCCCTATGAAAGCATTTGGAGTTTTTAAAAGCAAACGAAGCGAAAGCACCTGATCGGATACATCGGATTAGGAGTCGCGACCGTCTATAAAGGCTTGAGTCCTCACGGATTCGTCGTCAAAATACCGCGGCGGCAGAGATGGAGACCTCTTCACTGGTGTTCGAGAGCGCGGATTTTCGTATGGCGCCGTCGGCCTTGATCACGAGGCCCGGTACTGGAAGATAACTGAATCCAACCGTCACGGCCGTCTTGTCGAGGCTGGGATCAAGAGTTTGCCCTTCAGCCACGCTGTCATGCAGGTTGTAACGGGCATAGCGAGCGAATAGCCAGAGTTCGGGGGCGCCTTCCAGGACATCCACCGCTGCTTCCAGTGAGTGACCTTGGGCCCGAGAGCCCATGGCGGTGGAGTTCACAAGTGAAATCACATCCGCGTCGTCGAGTTCTCCTCGTGCCGCCATCGCCGAAAGCCGCCAGCGAGAGGCCGACAGACGCACATGCAGTTCGCCCAACTTGAACGCCCCGTGGGGGATATCGCTTGCGACGCGCGCACTGCTGCCGGAAGCAAAAGAGCCGCCAATCACAGTGTAGCGCCCTTTTAGATTCAATCGTGCAACGCCCATAAGATCGTCACTCGCCGCATTTTGTCCGTGATTGCGACCACCTCCCAAAAAACTGTCTTTGCGGAATCCATGGGCGTCCAGAGAATTGAAAATGCCGATTTGCAAATCGGCACGCGGCCGGTCCAGCCAGAAACTCAGCCCGTTCTCGTGCCACAGTGACGGGATCAGTTCGCGTTCCAGTTCCGGGCGTTGCACACTGAAGTAGGCCATCGGTTCAAACTGAGTATTGACGAACCCAAGAGGAACCAGTTGGTGCCCGAGGCGCACGCCCGTGTGAGCCTGGGCGTCGGTGAGCCAATCCGCGTAAGCCATAAGTACAACGGCTTGACCCTTTTGTAGGGTGACCGTATTGCTGCTTTCGGCGCCACCGTTTTCAAACAAAATCTGAGAAATGAAAACAATTCGGGGGTGAAGGCGGTAGCCGATCGCGGGCGCAAGGCTGAGAACGTTGCTCCGGTTCTCTGCTCCATGGTTCTCGGTGAAGGTGAAAAACTCAGTGCTTAGTCCGAGCGTCCAGGTTCCGGCTGCGGCTGAATAGGCCTTGGTGCTGGAGGTGCCGAGGTATGTGGGGCCGGGAGTTCTTCCAGCGCTCAGTCCGCGCCGCGCGGATTCGAACAGCGGGTTGGCTGAGGGGGCGTCATTCCTGGCCGCGTTCTCGTCCTCAAGAAGGCGAAGACGCGACTCGAGCGCTTCAAGGCGTTGATTGAGGAGGGCGGGATCAGGTTGGGCCCAGAGACGGGGGCTAACGGAGCCGATTGCGATGGTGACGAGTGCAAGAAGTGTGATGAGAACGACGAGCGGCATGACGTTCCCCCTTTGTGCCTCTACGGCTTTTGCCCCGTGGACCTACGGGTGGTGTCGAGCCGATGTAGGAGGAGATCGACGACCTTTTGTTTGATTTCGGAATATTGGCCGCGGATATATGCGCCCGCGGCAAACATATGGCCGCCTCCCTGGAAAGCTTCAGCAACGCCCAACACCTCCAGTCGGCCTTTGCTGCGCAGAGAGAGTTTGTACTCATTGGTGGCGTCCTCGCGAAGCAGGGCCGCCGCCTGCAGGGACGTGACGTTCATCAACATGTCGATCACATCGCGAGAGTCGTCCATATCAAGGTTGTGCGCGGTGAGATCGGCCGCGTGGAGCTTGAGCACGGCCACTTGGCCTGCACCAAAGTACTCAACCTGTCCGAGAACTTTTGAAAGGAAAGCCACCTTTTCGATGGTATGGGTGGAGAATAAATGACGATGGATCTCCTCGGCGTTGTTGATATGCATGAGCAGTTCGGCCGCGATCAAATGGGAGTTCACTGAGTTCTTTACGAACTTGAAGAGCTGCGTATCGAAGCTGATGCTTGTATATAGGGCCTGAGCGATATTCTCATCCACTCGTACCCCGAGGGACTTTAGAATGAAATAGGAAATTTCCCCGGTGCTTGCGGCCCGGGTTTCGATAAACGAGCCGGCAGTTGGCTCCGGGCCTTGATTCAAGACCGGATGGTGATCAACAAATAAAACTTCACGACATACCTTTTGTAACGCGGAATACAGAGGTTCCACCAGGCGGCGGTCATTGGTGTCAAAAATCAGAGTGAGATCTGTTTCCTGAAGTGGAGCGTGGGGAGAATCAAAAACATCGAGATGACGCTCAGGCTCAAGAAAGCTGTACTTTTTCGGTACGGCGTCGACAAGAACGCAGCGCACAGCTTTACCCGATTTTCGCAAACCATGATACAGGGCTAAAAGCGCTCCGAGCCCATCCCCGTCACACTGTTTGTGAGTCGTGAGGATGATGCTTTGGGCCGATCGGATGCGTCGGACCAACGAGTCCACATTCAAGACAGAAAGATTTGGAATTGCCATACCCTTCCCCCATTGTACGCAGAGGCAGCGGATCGGCTCCAGGTAAATGTTTTGTTTGACTGCGTCAAGGTTTCCACTATGATATACGACTTTGTTTTAAGGGAGAGAACCATGTCTGACCGCCAGCCAATGACCCTTGCCGGAAAAGCCAAACTGGAATCGGAGTTGAAAAACTTGATTCATTCCGAGCGTCCGAATGTGATCAAAGCGATTGAGGAGGCTCGCGGTCACGGCGATATCAGCGAGAACGCCGACTACGACGCGGCCAAAGACCGGCAGGCCTTGATTGAAGGTCGAATTGCTGAAATTCAAGCCAAGTTGGCCAATGCGGAAGTCGTGGATACCGCTCAGCTGAAGTCGGAGAAAATTATTTTTGGAGCCACCGTCGAGCTGCAGGACCTTGAGACGGATGAAGAAGTCAAATATCAGATCGTGGGTGAGGATGAGTCCGACGTAAAACAAGGCAAGATTTCCGTGTTCTCGCCGATCGCTCGCAGCTTAATTGGTAAGAAGAAGGGCGATATCATTGAGTTTAGGAGCCCGAAAGGCGAGAAGGAATACGAAGTCCTCGACTTCTACTTCAAATAATTAATACTCTGAGAGGATATGCGCATACTTCGCGGCAAATCCGATCTGGAAATCTCGTCCCAGGGATTCGCGCTTTTTGTTGTAGGCCTTGTCTTAGCCACGTTTGTGGGCGGAGCCATTCGCACACTGCTCCGTTCAGACCAGGTCCACCATCGCATCATTTCGGAATTGCGCGCCCGTTTTCCCGAACATCAGTTTCAGATCGGGCGCACGGAGGTTCTCCTCTCTCGTGGTCTTTGGCCCGCCCTTGGATTGCGCCTTCATGACTTACGGTTTAGGAAAGAGGGTTGCGACAAGCTCAGCTTTACATTTCAGGTGCCTATGGCGGTGCTGCCGGTCGATCTGTGGAGCCTGAGGAGCGGGCAGTTGCGCCTGGGTCAGGTTGAAATTTCCTCGGGTCGCATGCACTTGGACTACAAAGAATGTCCGCGCTCGACATCAACCCCGCCGTCACCGGGTTCCAAAACCTCTAGGCTGTATCGCACGACTTCAGATTCGTTAATGACCAAAGCAAAAAATATTCAGCCGCGGCGTTTGGACCTGGATGAGCTGTCTCGTCACCTGGATTCCATACAGCTGCACGACTTCGCGGTGACGTACGAACGCAATCCCACGTGGAAGCTGATATTTCCGTATGCCGAGTTGAATGTCGAGGATGGGATTGCTCTGCAGGCGCAAGTGGATGTGCAAAAGAGTTTGCCGTTTGGAGCTTTGGTCCACTCCGTGGAACTCGATGCCGAGAGCGACCGCGGTCTCTTGCATTGGACCGTTGAGTCTCACTTTAAGGAAGGGCGGTTTACCTGGACCGGGCGTTGGGATATGAGCGGAACATCCATCGTTTCCGAAATCCAACTGCATCAGTTTCCGCTCAAAGATCTGGTGAGCGATTTGTATCGCATGGGGTTTCTCGAGCAGGACGCGGACTTGAAATCCGCCTGGCTGACTTGCACGGCGAGTTGGGAGGGAAGCCTGGGGGAACTTGAGACTCTGCCGGTTCGCCTTCGGAACTGCGTGCTTGAGGGGGGATACGGACGAGTGGAATTGGCGCAAGCGGATTTTTATCCGGCGCAAAAACCAGCCTTTAGAGTTCCGGCGCAAATTGAGATTCGGTCTTTAAAAATCCAGGCCTTGATGGAGGCTATCGGCCGCAAGATTCTTCCGCGCGTATTGGCTCGTCTGGGTGTTTGGAGCGGAACCCTGGTGTATGCCAATCCTGAAGAGTGGCGTTTGGACGGAATGCTGGAAAACCTCGAGGTGGTTTTTTCTAATCAGAGCGTGCGTGGTAAACAGCTTATCCAGAGTTTGCGCGTACGGGCCGCTCGGACTGGAGATTTGATTAAATCATCCGTCGACGACGTGGTTTTGCGTAACGGCGAGTTTGTCGGGGCGGTGCGCTTCGAGCTGAATCGGGATGGACGCGACGGCAACTTTGACGTTCAGATCGAAAGGCTTATATTTTCGCCCGCGATTCAAAGTCTTTTGGTGGGGGGTGAGCTTGAGGCTGTATCGGTTCACGGCCGTGGCCAGCTGCAGGCGGGCGAGCTCCATCAGTGGGCGGGGCGGTTTCAGTTGCCACGAGTTTCCGGTAGTGGGTGGCAGGTGGAAGGCATCGACGTTAAGTCCAGATTCACTCCCGGAGTGTTTCATATTGAGGGGCATGCGGCTGCGGCCGAAGTGAATACCGGCTGGCGCTATTTTCCGCGCTTGAAAGATATCTCTCCCGATCTTGAGAGAACAGCCCGCTGGAGGAATCTCGAGGCCCGCGCCGATATCACGAGCAGTGGGGGAAACGTTTCGGAACTGCGGGCCGCGCAAGCACCCAAAGGTTTGGCTTGGCGAGGGCAGGGGTCCTGGGTCCGGGATGGCGAATTCAGTGGCTTCGTCAGTACGGGCACGCAGACGCGCTACGCCATACAGGCGGAGAAAGGCCATCTTTTGGTTCGCGAGAGTCGGCCGGAATCAGCTCCGCAGTGAGAGCCGCGAGAGTTCGCCCGAGCGCTCCCAGGCACGCTCCAGCGCCTGACTGAACAGGCGCGCAAAGTTCTCCGCGAGCTTATCGGTGATTCGCTTTTTCATATGGATTTCCACCTTATAGATTTGCGCTTGTTCCCGCTGGCGGAAGAGATACTCGTCGCTCGAAAGAATCTCATCTACTAGGAGCAGATCTTTAGCTCTCTGCCCGAACCAGTATTCGCCCGTGGCGACCTGATCCAGATCCAGCTGTGGGCGACAGGTCTTAACGAATGCTTTAAATAGTCCATGCGTGTCTTCGATCTGCTCCAAAAATTTGCGCTTACCGCGCTCGGTGATTTCACCAAACAGGCTGATGGTGCGCTTGAACTCACCAGCCGTGATTTCTTCAAAGTCGACGTCATGTTTTTTGAGGAGACGGTGAAAGTTGGGGACCTGGGCCACCACGCCGATCGAGCCAATGATTGCAAACGGGGCGGAGAGAATCTGATGGGCGGTGCACGCCATCATATAGCCCCCACTGGCCGCAACTTTATCCACGCAGACCGTGAGTTGCAGTCCGGCGTCTCGTACACGCATAAGTTGGGCGGCGGCAAGTCCATAGGCATGGACCATCCCGCCCGGACTTTCAACGCGGACAACGATTTCATCCTTTCCGGGGCGAGCTGCAGTGAGAACAGATGTGATTTCATGACGCAAATTCTCAAGATGCGTGGCCCGGATATCACCCTCGAAATCCAGGACGTAAATGCGTTTCTGTTCAATCTTGCTGGTCTCCGAGCGGTCTTTCTTCTCCCTTTTATCTTTTTTCTTTTGCGCCTTGAGTTCCAGCTTGAGAGATTTCGGATCGAGAACCGCCGCCTTCAAGGTGTGCGCCATATCGTCATACTTGCGATTGAGGTTCTCAATACGAAGGAGAGATTTTTCCTGCCGCGCCTTGGCAATGAGAGCGAAAAACAATACGAGCAGGATCCCAATGGCTCCAGCGACGACCAAAACTTTACCGCTAAAGAGCCCCATCTCCGTCAGAAATTCCATATATCTCCATTCTGCGTTTGTGGACCGGCGCAGGCCCTTCGACCAACCAACGTCCGGCCACAGGTGTCAAGTCCTCTCGTTTTAGCAAAGAGTCGGCTAAGATCAAGGAGATGGTCAGACTTTACTCAATCCTTTTCCTGCTTTCCACCATCAGCGCCACCGTGGCCACGGCCGTGGAATGCCCGCCCAGCAGGTCCGGTTACACGACCGGGGAGATCGTGGAACGTATCAATCGTCGGTATGATGACTTCTTCCGCCTGGAGCATGAACGGGAAGAGCGAGAAGCGGAGATCCGCCAACACGCGCATGACGTGAAGAAGGCGCGGCAGAAGCGGGCTGAGCGCCTTGAGCGCGCGCGTGAAGAGTACGTAAAGAATCGCCCTCCGCGTGAAGAAGAGAGTGAAATTCTGCGCAAACGCTGGGAGGCGGAGGAGAAGGATCGAAGGCAGCGGCTGGAACTCGCACGCGACTGTTACATAAAGAATCAAGAGGAAGCGCAGGAGATTCTCAATCGGGGCCGACGAATTCCCGAACTGCGCGAATACAACCTCCAGGACTATTGATTTCGCCCCGCACGCCTGTTGACAATCCCCCGTAGGCCAAGGAAGGATCGCTCCTCTAATAAAAAGGAGTCCACCTATGATGAATCGAATTTTAATGGTGATCTGCGGATTGCTTATATCCGCGCCCGCATGGGCACAGGAATATGGAGCTCTCGTAGGCGTGCATCAGACGGACGCCGAGACGTCGGCGACCGGTGCATCCATCGATGGTAAGTTGAACTTCAAGGGCGGACTGGCGGTCGCATTTGAACTTATGGAAAATTCCCGCTTTCGTACGGGTGTGATCTACAATCGGCGTCACATTGAGGTTGAGGCGGCCAGTCTCACGACGGAATACAATTTCAGCTACTTGGATATTCCCGCCTTATATCAGCATAGCTTCAATGAAATGTTTGGCCTTTTTGGCGGGCTGGTTATTGGCGTCAACGTCAGTGACGATGTGGAAGCTCCGTCCGGTACGACGGCCGCGGATCCGGATGCGGAGACGATGATTCCACTGTTGACCGTGGGGGCGAACCTGATGTTCGATGACATGATCGGCTTCGACTTTTACTATGAGCGGGGCATGGGCGATATCGCCGAAGATCTTGAGAATTACTCCACGTTCGGAGCCAATTTCCTTTATTGGTTCTAAAGGCGGCAAGCGCACTCACGTAAAGAGGGAGTTGGTTGAATGGACTCCCTCCTTTTGTTCTCCTGCCCTAACTCCGACTACGCGTTTAAGTCTTGATAAGGTTTCCGATAGGGATCTCGGTTAGGGCCGAAAGGCGCTTGAGGAAGCGATAAACAAGAATGCCCGAAAAAACCATAAGTGGAAGCGCGATCACCACAAAACCCATCCAAGTCATTTGGGCAATCTGCTCGTTGAGAACCTGATCGCGTTGGGCTGCGGAGAGTGTGGTATCGATATCCTTGAAAATATCATAGGCCAGCAGGAAATTGAGTAGTGCAGAAATAAAGAAGGATAGGGACAGCCAAAGGGTCGTGCGCTTGAGCAGAAGTGTGAAATCGCTCTCCCGCTGGAAGGCGCGAAGCCGTTCTTGAATGAGATCGAGGTTCAGTACCTGTGGATTGCAAAACATCATTCGGGCGGCCGGATTTCGCGTCCAGGCCGAGCCCAGGACCAGGAGTCCAAGAACTAAAGGGAGACTGGCTTCTTTGAATGCGAACCAAATTCCTTTTAGGCTCATCAACGCCAATCCACCGGTAAGGAGAATATTCACCAGACCCAGTAATGAAACATAATTCTTATGTCCCCGGCGAATGTAATCTTGAATGCCGTACCCTAGGGGAAGACTTAAGGCAATCAAGAGCGTCCATTTGGGATCAAGGTAGTTATTTCCCTTGTTCAGAACCATAACGGGTAAAAGGATGTTTACAATCAGGTTGAGGAATGGGTTTTCAGGCTGTGCGGTTTTTGTCATCGATCTTGGTCGTGTTGGTTTCCATTTTTTGTTGTGGGCCGGGATTTGGAAGAGACTATAATAATATGTACGTGAGTCAACTCTAACCAGGTGCATTTGAAGTTAATGGCAATCCACGCTGAACTGCTCTTAGGGCTGTTGATTTTCTTTCAGATCAAGCATTTTATAGCCGACTTCGTGCTACAAAATGTTTGGATGTTGCAGAAGGCACGCCCGGGTTGGGATTTTGTGCCTCCACTTGCGATCCATTCGGGTGTCCACGGTCTTATGACGCTTGGAGCGGCTGTGTATGTGAATCCCGCTTACTGGTGGCTGGGAGTCTTGGATTTTGCCATCCACTTCACTATGGATCGTATCAAAGCCGGCCCCCGTTACCTCGGGCGCTATTCCGATCCCAGTTCCAAGAGTTTTTGGGTGTGCTTTGGCTTCGATCAGATGATCCATCAATTCACCCACCTCTTTATTGCCTGGTTCCTTGCCACTTCTTGAGGAGTGTACGGCAAGCCCAAATGCTCGTTTGACTCTTTCCGTGATTTTTCGAAGAGGATGATTTGTCCAATCACCAGATTATTTTCCATGCGGGCGTGAACTCTTGACACATCCTTTCGCGTGAGTCTAAACCGCACCTAAGGGTTCAAAGAGGGTGTCTCACATGTTCATTTTTCGCACGCATCGGAACACTCGTGTGTTTCTTTCCGGCTTGGCTATTGGTGTCCTGATGGTTTCTATGGGGGCTATAAATTCAGCGCCAACCGCCCACGCGGCGGATGAGGGGGATCCGCAGCAGGTCGCCATTTTTCACTCAATTATTAAGCGTGAGGATTTTTACACGGTTGTGCGAAACCAGGATCCAATCTTTCGGAGTTTCACGCACACCTTTGAAGAGGTGGTCATCGAACCGGATTTAGAACCGGGACTTGGGGCGGATCTTGGAACTTTCGAAGCGTACCTGATTGACAAGAGGCAATGGCTGCTTCTGCAAGTCGGTGATCAGGTGATCCGAGTGAAGGTCAGAGGTATTAAACCCATAGATATGGAGTCGCTTCGCGCCCGTACAATTTTTCTTCCGGAGCCTAGGGCAGTTGGGGTGGTTGTGTCTTCCCCCAAGTCCGGGATGCATGCCGCCGTTCTTCTGGTCGGGGGACAAGTTCTCAATTTTCACCTCGATTTGAATATATTTTGGCCACACGAAAATGACATAACGAAATTCATGAAAGATCTTTTGATTGAGGGACGAGAGACCTTTCGGGCGTCTTCCGATGTTGAGGTATTGATGTGGGACCGCAAGACGTTCGTGTCGTCTTTTGAATTGTCCAAGCAGAGAGCCGAAGCCAGCGAGAATGACGAGAGTCAATCCGGTGAGGAGTACCTCGATGAGCTGGAGCCCGTGGATGTTCAAGAAACCGGATCGCCGTGGAACGTGCTGGTCGCAACCCTAAAAGAGGGACGTGTCGCCATATTGCCCGATGAAGACGGGGATGAGGAGACGAGCACGAACGCGGACGACGGCGAAGATCAGGGTAAGCGTCTCCAGCGACCGAAATCCCATCTCTTTTTGGTGTCGCGGCCCTCTCTGGATGCGGACGGCAAGCCCGAAATGCCGGAAGTGACTATCGATAAAAGTCTGGGCGTCGTGAAGGTGAAATATCCCAGTCGAGAGAAGCCCGAACGGTTTTACTTAGATCAGATCTTGGAGGATCCCTGCAAGTGGATGATCTTACCTTATCCCGCGCCTTCGAAGTGAAGGCCCACGTAGCGAATT
Organism: Bdellovibrionales bacterium; assembly: GCA_050249195.1. Taxonomy (GTDB): domain Bacteria; phylum Bdellovibrionota; class Bdellovibrionia; order Bdellovibrionales; family UBA1609; genus JALHOQ01. Next base: position 11,097 of record JBFWQY010000017.1, on the reverse strand, counting down.
GAGGCTATAGCTTAGGGAAAAACGTGGGCTCATTTCGTTACCTGGCTTTGTGGGGCGCGCTCGGCCTCGTGAATGTGAGTATGAGCATTTTTCTTTCAATTGCGGCGGACCGCTTCGCTCACCGGCAAAGAATGCATGCGATGAATCAGGTGTTTGGGCGCGCGATTTCTCTGCCTTATAGTTTTCACTCTCTCACGGGATCCGGCAAGGTCGTGCGGACGATCATTGCGGGCTCGGAGCAGGTCTTTTATCTTTTTCTCTCCTTTTTTAGGGAAAACCTTACCGCGCTCACGGGTGTTTGCGTCCTCATTCCCGTGGCCTTTTATCTTGAGCCCCGTTTGGCGTGTGTTCTCTTAGTGCTGGCGGTGATCTATGCTCTTGGCAACTGGTTTATCATTCGGAAGTGCCACACGCGACAACGTTTCGTTGAGCTGGGGCATCAGGAGGTTGCGACCCGTCTCGTCGATGTCGGCCATGGTCACAATCGTGGCCGTGGGTTCCTACCTCGTGTACCAGGGTCAGGACACAGTCGGACAGGTGGTCACTTTCGTCGGTTTCTCAACGCTCATGATTCATCGTCTCGAGCAGATCTCTTCTTATCTCAATCGGCTCATGGCACAAGCTCCCACTCTAAACAGCCTTTTTGAGCTTATCGATCATCCAGATCATGAATCCTTGCAGCAGGGATTGGCTCTTGAATCGGAACCCAAGGGCCACGTGACCTTTGAGAATGTATCCTTCCAGTATGGACAGGGGAACGAAGGCGTTTTCAACTTGAGCTTCGACGTCGAGCCCGGACAGACGATGGCCTTCGTGGGCCCCTCTGGTGCAGGAAAGACCACCTGCCTGGCTCTACTCCAGAGATTGTTTACACCAAAGCTGGGACGCATTCTGATTGATGGTGTGAACATCGCCGATCTGAGTGTGGAGAGCCTTTGTGGGTCCATCGCGACCGTGTTTCAGGAGCCGGGACTTTTCAACCGGTCCGTGTACGAAAATATCTTGGTGGGAAGACCGACCGCCTCTCGCGCGGAGGTCGAAGATGCGGCTCGGCGTGCCGAGGCGCATGACTTCATCATGGCTCGGCCCGAGGGCTACGACTTCGTCGTTGGTGAGCGCGGATTGGCTCTTTCCGGAGGCGAGCGCCAGAGGATTGCCATTGCGCGTGCGTTTTTAAAGAACGCTCCGATTCTGTTGTTGGATGAAGCGACCAGTGCTCTCGATAATGAAACCGAAAAGAAGATTCAGGAGGCCATGAGCCAGCTTCGTCAAGGACGCACGACGTTCATGATTGCACATCGGCTCTCCACAATCATCGCTGCGGATAAGATCCTGGTGCTTTCCAACGGTCGCGTGGTCGAGTCCGGCACATTCACTGAACTCCGCAGCGCGGGTGGGCTCTTCGCCCGGCTTCTATCGGCAGGGACTCTGGATCATAACGTCGCAAACGGGGCTGCCGATGGCGCGTCTGAGTTGCGCCTGGATGCATGAGAGATGAAGGGGACAACCTCCTCAAGACCCCTCAAACGACTTCACCGCGGATGCACTGGGACGCACAAAGAGATAAAGGGCCGCAATGACGGCCAAGATAATGCCCGCGGTCTTCAACTCGGGTCCTTGCGCATTGAGAAGTAAAGCGCCGCAAACCAGAGCTCCCAGGATCGGGACCAGTAAGGGAACTTCAAACGAGCCTTGCGCCTCGTCCTTTCTGAGCTTGAGGACAGCCAAAGATGTATTTACGATGACAAAGCACATGAGCAAGAGCACGCTCGTGGATTTTGCCAGTGAGGAGATGTCGCCCGACAGCGCGAGCGCCAACAAGACCAGGAGCAGGAGTCCCGCTGCTCTATGGGGTGTATGGCGCCGGGGATGAACTTTGGCAAGAGGACTTGGGAGCAGTCCCTGCTTTGACATTCCATAAACCAGCCGTGATCCCATGATGAAGTTCAAGAGCGCGGTGTTTGCCACTGCAAACATCGCAATTACAGAGTAAATCGAAGTCGGGAACCATGGGGCCGCCCGGCGGACCACGTCCACAAGGGGTTCGCGTGAGTCCGCGAGCTCAGCCGCCGGTACAACCGAGACGGCGATAATGCTGATACTCATGTAAATCGAAGCCGAAATGACCACAGCCAGGATCAACCCGCGGGGAAGCGTCTTTTGCGGTTCGCGCACCTCCTCGGCCACATTGAGCATATCCTCAAAACCGACAAAGGAATAAAAGGTTAGGACGGCGCCCGTTAGAATCAATGAGGCGCTGAGTTCCCCTGAGGGATTGGCCATCGTAGTTGCATCGAAGTAATCCTGCGAACCAATAAAACTCATTCCGAAGAGAATGACTATGGCGAGTCCGAACAACTCAATCACGGTGCAGACGGCGTTTGCCCACATCGACTCACGAATCCCCCACATGACGATCGCGGTTAGAGCCAGAGCAAAGCCGACGATAATGACAAAAAGCGGAATCTCCGTACTGATCAGGCCTTGGAAATAACCAGAAAACACGCGGGTGGCCGTGGCCATTGACGTCAATCCTGAAGCCAAGACGGCTAAGCCGACCGCGTAGGCCAGCCAGGCTTTTTTGTAGGCCCGGTCCGTGATGTAGGAGGCCCCGCCCGCCTTCGGATAGCGCGAGCCCAGCGACGCGTAAGACAATCCCGTCAGTCCCGCGGCAATCATGCTCGCAAGAAACGCCAGCCACACAGCATTACCCATTTGACCCGCCGCCTTGCCAACCAGACCGTAGATGCCCGAACCAAGGATGTCACCCACGCCGTACAATGTGAGCGCCGCTAATCCAATGTGACGTTTCAGTTCGTTCGGGTGGGAATTTTTCGTGGCTCCCATACTTGCTCCTGCCGTGTTGTCGTGCTGCGAACAATGTTAAAGCATTTACTGCCGGGCGACCATATTCAAATGATTTGGCGATGCGTTTACCGTCGACCCTCGCTATATTTCAATTGCGTAAAACGAGAGCTGAAAAGAGGGCGTCCTCGTTCAAAGCATCTATAAAAAATTTAGAATTTAGAAAATCAGGGCGTCTTATACCAAGAAGAACCCGTCTAACTCATCACATCAGTACCGAGCTATGTTGAAACCGCGCCTAAAGATCGTTATACAGCAAACAACTTTTTCTGGAGGAATTATGCGCTCAATACTTGCACTATCCGTCTTTGCTATAGTGACCGTCGCGGCACATGCTCGTACTCCGTTACTGCCAGTCGACGAAGCATCAAAAGATCCCTCCTTTGCTGCGTTCCGGACAGAACTTCAGGAGATCGTCGAGAACAAGGATCATAAAGCGCTTCTCGAGCGCGTCAGTGAAAATATTGAGTTCAGCTTTGGTGAGGATGCCGGGAAAGAGAACTTCATCCGCGCCTGGGAACTTTCGGACGAAAAAGCCGCCGGGAGCATGCTGTGGGCGGAGCTTGATAAGGTTTTGTCGCTCGGTGGAGCGTTCATGGCAAACGGCCACTTTGAAGCCCCCTATGTTTCTTCAAGCTGGCCTGCGGAACTGGATGCTTTTGATCATGTGGCTGTTATTGGCTCTCGTGTGCGGGTTCGCGCTCAGCCAAATGCGAATTCCGAGATCCTGTATGTCGCGAGCTATGAGATTCTGAAAGCTGAGTATGCGAACGATCCCTGGATTAAGGTGGTCACGCCGGATGGGCAAACCGGATATATGTGGTCCAAGTATTTACGCTGGCCGCTCGACTACCGCGCGCATTTCACGAAAGTGGATGGACGTTGGTTGATGAATGTTTTTATCGCTGGTGACTAATTCCTCTTCCCTACGGTATCTGGAGCTTCAATGAGTCATCGCTCGAGAGGCGGCAGCCGCCGTCTCTCATTGTCAAAAGATCAAATTCACAAGGGCACGCGGCGAACAAATCATCGCCTTTCCGAAACGGGAATGGTGTCACGTATCTCCGTCTGACTGAGGAGGCCTGCATATAGAACAGCTCGAAAGCGCGTCGATGTCCTTCATAAACGCTTGTACCCCCTTCTCAATTCCCACCATACCATAGCCGAAGCGCTCGTCGTTCACGGTAAGTCGGAATACGAAGTCCGAAACGCACTCTCTAAAGTTATCTTGAGTTGCAAGAACGGCTAGTGATTCTGAATGTTTGTCTAGCGCAGGACTCTTCAAAAAATTGAGGTACACGTCGCGTTTCCGTCTTGGGAGCGATAGAACGCGGCAAGGACTTCGCGACCAACAAGACGTTTAAGAACTTCAAAGGCCCTCCGGCGAGCGCCTCCAATTGCCTGAAAGGGAAGCTCGACCTGTCCATCCGGCCGGACGAACACGTGGTAACCGAGCAAAGCTCCATCAGAACGAAAAACCAGAATCCCATCCGCCCCTAACATACCGCGGATTAAATTGATTTGTGCTTGGAGGTTGGTTCCGCGCCTGAACTCCGCCTCGTCAATGAATCGCTTTACATATTGAGCAACGTCTAACGGCGGTTCGAGGTACACGCCGTCGTGGAACACCGTCGGAATCTCCGCTCCCTTGCGCAAGACCACTGCAAGCGTGCCGTGCCAGGTCTGCATGACATCCATTAGAACACGATAGTAGAGATTTCCCATCGCTTTTTGCAGGTCCGGAGGCACATCATGAACTAGCGCTCTGATGAATTCTCGTGTGACGGACATTGGTTGCGTGGCGCTGGGTGAAGCTCCAGACAAATGGAAATAGCGATGAAACTCGGAGCTTCCACGAATCTCAAGTATGTTTTCCGCCAGCTGAACAATTCCAAGGATCGTCGGCCGATCCGTTTCGAGCGCGCGCAGACGTTCAAACGACGTTGGTTCAATCGGTGACGAGGGCGCACGGAACACGCCGAATTTGGCCTGAGGGCTCTCGATGAGAATGAACATAAACCAACTGCGTCCCTCACTCAGTGGCGCACATTGTTTCAAGGCCCGGTTCACCGTCTCGGCTTCCAGTCTTCCCGATCCTAGCAACAAGGGGTCCGCGCCGCCGAGACACGAAAGAAGTTCGGTAAGATCATGGCTCAGGAATACTGTCGGATACAGACGCTTTCCTTCTTCTTTGTGCTTAGCCAATCCGGTTAGAATTTCGGTGACAGCCTCATCGAGGCCTGGATCCTTCCAACGCAGCTCCGAAAGGACGTGTCTGACCGATCTTACAAGCAGAGGTCGAAACGAGAGGTTCGGGTTGGATTTTGTCGTGGCCAAAATTGCTCCGTTGCTCGAGATGATACTGTTCAACTCAGATGTAAGTCATTTGAAAATAGATTTAATAACTTGTGATGGAAAAAGAGGGTCGGGCGAAGGTCTTGCTCGCCGTCGCTTTCGCTGAATTCGTTCCGTACCGTACATGATTGCCGGATGTTTACGGTTAGATGGGCGAAATGCCACAGCTCCTGAATTTGACAATAAGAATTAATTGACTCCAGGTGACTTGCTTCTGTGGAGGAGGAGTCCGTTAACGAGCAAACCTTGGCCGCACGACCACAAGGATCGAACTTCCTTGCCGTATGCACCTCATGTTTACGAAGGTGGAACGGCAGTACGGGAAGGCACAAGGTAAGCCGCCGATTAAGGTGAGATCGAGGGTGGCCTGGGATCCCTGCAGATTGCCGTTGCGGACCAGGTGCACAAAAGTTTGATACCGATCGTGTGTGCAATATCAGGACGCGGTCTTTCACATTGTGAGATTCTGGACTCATTCAGGGGGTCCTTATGAAGCTAAATTTAAATACGCCCACAACAATCCTTTTGGCCTTGGTGTTTACGGGCTGTACGGCGACCGAGTTCAGTTCTCGTGAGCTCGCCAGCTCCACATTTGACCGCACGAGTGACAATAGTTCTGATACCGATTCTGATGACTCCGATACGGCTTCGGGCATGCCGCCGGTCTCTTCTCTTCCGGAATCCTGCCAATCAAGTCTGAGAGAGCTCGGTTTTGAGCTCAAGGCCAAGCTTTGGATCCTACGAAAGAAATCACCCTGTTCGGAGGGGATTGGTCTTGTGGAATTTGAATATACGATTGAAGATTCTGACCCCACCGTGTGCGACCGTATCTCATCCATTTCCAACACGCTTGAAGACGCTGAAAAAAGCGATCATCCAAACCGAATGGTTGTCCATCTTCCCGTGGGTCTCCAGGGAAAGCGCATTAAAGCGAGCTGCGCGCAGTCGGGGCGGTGTGCCCAGAAATCAGCCGGCGCCACCTTGGGACGACTGGCGTGGATTAAAAAGTGCGAGAACCAAATCGCCATATTTAAGGATTATCTTGATGGCATTAGGGAACTGGAAAAGAAACAGAACAGAAGCTTCCTTGAGTTTTATCCCCGGATAGATCTTAAAAGTGTCCCTGGCAGCAACAAACACGTGGATGAGGGGCCTCTCCAGCCTGTTCGACTGCCACTCAACGAAACCATGGTCACTCGTGTGGATGATCTCGGTCGTGAGGAAGTCCAGAGGTTGGTCACGGCGCCTTGCCCGTCAGCAGACGATGTGGAGCCGATCGAGATCGTTTGCGTTGCCGGATGTTATCGCGCGGATCAAAGGATACTGACGGCGGCCAGCGGAGAGTACACGCCTGTGAAGGAGGCTCGCGCTCTGGACTTGAGAGAAATTGCAGTCCTAAATGCGGATAGCACTTTGGAGAAACCGCGCTATGTGAATGCCTCAGTCGCACAGTACACGGAGACTCTCGAAGATTCGCAAGAAACCCTAATTACAATCCGTACCTCTTCTGGATTACAGCTGGTTGTAACTACTAATCATCCTTTGTTGGATGGAGAAGGGATTATGCGCGAAGCGGCTGATCTCAAAATCGGAGACGACTTGGTGAAAGCCGATGGAAGGAGAGATAAAATCGTTTCTCTTGAACGCTCCTCTTTCTTCGGTAGGGTATATAATGTGGCGCCTGTGTCGCGCGCGCCTGAAGACAACCTTGTGGTCAGCGAAGGCCTAATCAACGGATCCCATCATTATCAGACCGAGTTGCATCAAATGCTGAATCGGCAAGTTGTCCGGACTCGTCTCGCGGATGGCATTTAGAACAGAGCCGTGAGTCGAATGATTCGAAGGGACTAGTAGTCGAGAAAGATCGATTGAGGCTCTCCTGAGGATCTTGGAAGTCCTCGTAAAGCTCCAGGTGAGCTTCTCCGTTCTTGCCGCGCGTGCGGGACTTCATTTGCGATAGCCTGGTTCCCGATCCAAGAGGCACAAACAAAACGGCAATAATTTTAGCCACAATTTCCATGATAATACCTTCGGAAATTGTAAGTTAGAGGATGGCTACCTCCAGACTGCAGAGTTTTCAACGTGAAAATATTCGATTGTAGGTTGGAGAAAACCGAGTCAAATCAACAAACGGAGGCTCATCCCCTTGGTTGCCGTGGCTGGAATTGAACAAAGCTTGCATGGCGCAAAACATGGAGGTGGAGTGCCTCAACACAAACGTTTGTAAGGAGTAAAAAAATGAACATTAAAATTCTACTGTTCACAGCCGTTTTGATTCCGATATTCACATGGGCGGCACCCCCAGTATTGCCGACGCTTGTTTGTAATGCTGAGAACGGAGCGGGCTTCACGGCCAAGCTTCAGCGTGGCGCACATTACGACCATATATGTGACGTTTGGGTGAAAGATAAAAGCGGGACGCTTGTGCGATATACTGAGAATGAGTGCCCGGGCTCACTTTATTCATCGGAGCCGGCTTTTGTCCTTGGCATAGATTTAGGTTCGCTCGGGAGCGTCAGGGTTGAGCGCAACGGCGATGGTGAACAAACTTATTATGATGCCAATGGCTCTTCACCTGCAAAATGTGAGATTGAGAACGACTTTAGATCGAAGTAATCCCCAGTTGGGAACGTACTTTATCGTAGAGTTCATTAAAGCCGACGGCCGTTGTGAAGCTCGAGTAAGGACCCCTACTCGCAGCGGCCACCGCTGCAGCCGAGGGAAGATTCCCAGCTTTCGAGATCAATCTGGATCGAGGTTCGTTCGTGATTCTGGGAATCACAAGGGTTCTGTCAATAATAATCTCTGTCGAACTCTTTCCTACGCTTTGGGATGGGTAGGGAGGCCTCCGGTCCCGCGTGTGGGTCGGCTAACCAGAGAGGCTAAAGTCGACCACTTTCTCAAGTCTCTTGGATCTATGGTGTGATCCAGTGCTTCACTCACGTGACCGTTATGAGCCAACGGCCTTCAGGCAGCTAAGACGCCTGGTGAAGTTCTTGGTTTTTTGGGCTAGGAGTAGAGCAGATGAGTGGGGTGAAAAGCGACGTCAAAAGAGGAGACGACCCAGGTTGCAGCAGTGCTGCTGAATGTCTTTTGTCGCGCAAGAAAGACATTCTAGCTGTGTGGGAGGAGCGCACTAGAAAAGTCATTGCCCCTGCCAAGTACGTTCATCACTCAATTCTGATCGATTCATTGCCGGTTTTCTTGGACGAACTCGTTGAAAGTTTGCGACGAGGACCACACGAAGTTCTTGCCAGCGAAGAAGAACTAACCGCCCGTGAACATGGAAAGCAGCGTACAAATTTGACTGAGTACTCACTGGAATAAGTCATCCTTGAGTACAAGATATTGCGAAAAGTAATTTTCGAAGCTCTCGAGGACGCGGATACTCTAACGCGAAAAGCCCGGGATGTTGTTCTTGATACAATGAATGTGGGGGTGGCGAAAGCAGCTTCGGAATACTCCGAAGTACAGCGCTGGAAACTCGCCGCCGAAAAAGAGCGTGTCGAAACGGAAAGATCTCGAGCCGAACTTGAGAAAGCTAGATTTAAAACTCTGATGGAGCAGATGCCAGCCGCGGTGATTGTTGGTGAAGCGCCGACTGGACGCCTTCTTTTTGCAAACGACAAGGTGAAGGAGGTTTGGGGACACGAGCTGATTCCAGCGAGCGACATTAACGGCTACAAGGAATGGCACGGCTGGCACTTGGACGGAACTCCATTTGAACCTCACCAGTGGCCCTTAGTAAGGGCGATCGAGCGCGGCGAAGTGGTTGATTCCGAGATGGTCAGGATCAAGTGGCCTGATGGGCAGGAGCGAACGTTACGCCTCACCGCCGCGCCTGTTCGGGATCCTGACAACAAAATTATTGCTGGAGTGGTCATCTGCCAAGATGTCACCGAAATGTTCCAGGCGAGGGAGGCACTTAGGCATGAAAAGGCCTTGCTCCAGGCCGTGATCAAACAAATGCCAGCGGCAGTATGGATTTTAAAGTCTCCTTCTGGAAAAGTCCTCATGGACAACCCAATGGCCAGAAATCCCATGAAGCAACCAGAGAGACCCTCAGAAGGTGTCGAGGAGTACGCCGAGTACAAGGCCCTTCATCCTGATGGTACGCCCTACCAGACGAGGGATTACCCAGGCGCCCGTGCTGTGACGAAGGGTGAAACAACGGTCAATGAAGAAGTGATTGTCGTGCGACCTGACGGAACAGAAGGCTACGCTCGGTTTTCGGCAGCACCTGTCCGGGATACGGACGGCCGTGTTGTTGCCGCGGTGACCATTGCTACAGACGTCACTGACCTCAAGAAAGCTGAAGAGGCGATTAAACAGAGCGAAGCCAAGTTCCGTGAACTGGCCGATGCTCTTCACAAATTGTTTGGACCGCGACCCCGGAGGCCTTTGTCGATTGGTACAATGCGTGGTGGTACAAGTATCTGGGTGAACCTCCAGGGACTATGTCAGCCACCCCTGAGCTCGAAACTGCCGCTTTAGGGCACATTACCGCCCCTATATACCCCCCGCCTCGGCACCTGCTTTGCTCCACGGAATACCTGGAGGCGAACTATGAGATTGAACGCACGCCACATAGGTTTGAGAATCCGACAGGCGCGGATGGCTAAAGGAATGACCCAAGCCGAGTTATCTAAGGCGCTCGGTATTGATCGCGGCAGTGTCGGTCGCTGGGAAACTGGACGTTCAGTCCCCCGCCAAGTGGGTATGCCCCGTGTAGCCAGCGTACTCGGTAAGAGTGCGGAGTGGTTGCTTGAAGGTTCAGGTGATCCCAGCCCTGCCCTGCAAAACATCGAAGTCCTGCGCGCTGAACAGCGAACTCTCAAAGAGATTCGCGAAGAAGTGAAAAAGCTTTGTCGACAGAGCGAATCCAAACCTAAGATGCATACTTCAAACAAAATAGCAGGTACCGATCAGACCATTAAAGTGGACCATAATACCCTGGCTGATATCATCAATGGCTGGAACAAAGCCAAGCCCGAAGCCCGGCTGATGGCCGCTTTATTGATCACCGGAGATTGGTCTTACAAACTAAAGCTTATGAACCGTGACGTAAGTGTGGATGAAGACGTCCTGTCTGCGCTGGGCACCAAACAGATCAGTGTATAAAATCTCGCGGATGAGTGCGTGCGCGCCATGAATTTGAACAGCCACCGCAAAAGTTCGGTAGAATGAATCCATGCGACTTGAAGAGCTTTCAAATGATCATATGGTTCCCTTTCTGACGATGGTCGTTGACTATTTAAAAAAGGACCCGTCAAGCCTAACAAACTGGTTTCCGTGGCCACATGGCTGGGATGCCGTCGAGTTCCGCAATTTTGTTAAGAAATGTGCGAAGGACCGACAGGATTGGAAACCGTCCCAAATCGAGTCTCCGTTACTCAATATGTCCTGTTAGACGATCATGACAGCATCTTGGGCCATGCCGTACTGCGCTTTCCTCTCAATCCAAAGACATCGAGAGAAGGAGGCAATGTCGCTTTCTCGTCACCTCCGTCAAAACGTGGTGGAATGAATGAAGCGTATACTTTGAATCGTATGCTTTTTGAGGCGGTGCGCGCAGGTCTTGCACGCATCCTTATTACCTGCTTTGAGGAGGATCAAGTTACCCGACGAGCCATTGAGGTGAACCGTGGCGAACTGGATGACGTGATTTCCTCACTTTCCGAGCCTTCGAGAAACCTATGTCGCTATTGGATCCGTTTTCGATAAAACCTGGCCTGTGATCTTGTATTATTTAGCAGGCCGGTGAAAAACCTGGCCTGCGGCCGGTTTTTCTACCTCCGCGCATTTGCTTGAGCCATTGTCGTATCGTAGACTGCGTCCATGCGTGGCGCAAAATCAGATCAAGAAGACATGTTCAGT
>JBFWQY010000016.1:0-106595 GCA_050249195.1 Bdellovibrionales bacterium | reverse complement strand
CTGTGAGTAAGGCCGAATTTTGGGCACACCTCGGCCCCATCAGAATTTCCACTGGGAATTCTGCACAAAAAATCATGAAAAATATGAATTTAGTGAATAACGCCAACCTTAATTTCGGATTCGGGTTGTAACCGTCCTCCTTGAAGTGGCCTAAATATGGTCTCTTAGGAAATTCGATGGTCATGGATTCAACGCCAACTTCAGTCACCGTGGGATTAAATCGATGTATCTCAGGATTCCATTCAGGACGAATATCGTAAGGCAACGGTCTTTCGAGCTCAATTTGGTTGCCATGTGTAGATTTCACTCGCGACAAAAAACCAACAATATTTGTTGAACCGTTAAGGCCTTCGGCCGTCGGGCCACCCAACAAGAAACGGATCAGGGTGCCTGTTTGCGCGCTATTCTTGTGTGGATCGCTCAGAACAACGCGAATCCATTGACCAGGTACAATGTTCTTTAAATTTGCAGTAATAATGGTATCTCCGCGTTTGGCCACGGACACAACAGGCCCAAGAAGAGTTTCGCTCGTAACCTGATCTGAGCCGCTAAAATTTAAGAGTCCAGGACCGAAGGACCATTGGGAGTAGCCACGATTACTGCGTTTGTTGCCATGCAAATCAGTCAATGATTTAGTGAAAAACAAAGTCGTCTTCCCTATGCCTGCGCCGCGTAAGACGATCCCCCTTTTTTTGATGTAGAACCAATCAGAAATCAAATAAATACCAGTAGGAATCGCCAGCACCCCGGTCTTCATCGAATTCAAAGCGTCTCGAAGGTCTGACGTAATGTCTGAACCGTTATTAACGGCCAACGTTTTAGTAATTTCCTTTTTAGGCAGTGGCGATTCACCCGCATGATATCCAGCGTATGAAAAATCCGGAAGCGGCCCCTTTTTATCCCATCTTTCACCATATCTGCCCCACAACGAAGAATAAGCGCAGTTTGGTGAGTCGATATTTGAGGGATTGCGTAGGGCTGAATTCGAAGATGCGCATGAGGTACAGGCAAAAGAGGCAGTTAACACCGGCAGAATTCTCAGTGCGCTAGGCCATCGCACCATATTCATCTAATCAACCTAAGCCACGAATAGCGCGGGCGAAACTTTGAACCGCTCTGCCAATCTCTTAATGTGACCAACATTCAAAGTCCGTTTACCACTTAAAATATCGCTCACTACAGACTGCGGTCCAATTTCATCTTCCAAATCCGATTGCTTCAGTTGATGAGCCTCCATGAAATAAGCCAAGATCTCACGAGGCTCAGATTTCTCAAACTTAAAACGTTTCGCCTCAAAAACTCCCACTAAATCAGAGAGTACGATAAGATATTTAGAAACCTCGGCTGCTTCCGTTGCCTCTGGATCGTTATTCAAATAGTCCATTAAACGATCGATCATTCGATGGGCTTGCCGCATATGCGTATCGCTTTGAATGGGAACAAGGGGGAAATGCGAGCATAGTTCTGCATAAACTTTGGAGACTTTCACGGGTTTTACTTCTTCAAAAATGCGCTTCAATGCTTTGCTCATGACTTACTCCTTCCATTTTCCCTTGTCGTATTCCTTGTGATCCAATACATCGGTGACATTCACGATTTGCAAAATTCCGTAAACCACTTTTGCGACAACTCGAGCTTTGTTTCCACCCACGTCGAACACGACCTGCTTGCCAACAAAATCGACATTGACTCCAAAAGTTCGTTTAACATCACTCGGATTCTTCCAGTCAGCCGCCTCAACGATTGTGACCCATCTATTGACGGCACTCACAAGAGTTGGATGCTTTCTTTTGAAGAGGTCGAGCTTCTCTTTGTTGTGCAGCCTCATCGAGAAAAATCCACATCAATACTATAGCAAAATGCGATATATAGAACAAGGTTTGTATCGCAATTTGCTATGCTTGACGAGGAAATTTCTCGTTGCTTTATACCTAGATGCCTTCAGACTTGAACCGTGTATTGTTCTTAGATATCGTCGTAACTACCTAGTTCGGTTTAAGAATTCAGATTTTTGCTCTTTGGTTTTGTGTCATTGGCACGTCCGAAACTGTCACGCAAGTGATTTTTATCATTCGTAACTTATTGAATTCACATGGTTTTGTAACTTTTACATAGTTGGCGGGCTCGGCGGAACTCTAACCTGTTCAACAACTTACCCGCTGCATTGGGCTACCATAGCCCAAGCACATGGAATTCCCCTGAGCTGTGACAGACAGCCCAGGCCTTAAAAATATACTCTTACAATTTCGCTTTGAAAAGAGGTACGACGTTCTCCGGTAATTCATAAGCATCTGCGTTATCCGTTGGATTCAGATCTATTCCTTCCGTAGCTCCAGCTTCATCAATGCCTGCGAGCCTAACGTAAATCATCATCGTCTTATAATTCTTCCAACCGCCGATCTTCATGACCGTCGTGGCAGGAATCCCAGACGAAATCAGCATAGTCGCAAAACAAGCCCGGATCGTATGAAACTTAATCGACGGAAGCTTTTCAGCCTCACAGAAGGCTCGTAAGACCTTCGCCTGTTCGCCGCGCCTAAGCTCGGCGAATTCCGGAAAAAGCCTACGCCCATGTTCATCGGACCCGAAATCGACACTCGGCAAATGCTCCTTCACCAAAAACCAGTAAAGCTGGCTTGAGATTGGAACATTTCGCCAGTAGCGCCCCTTCGTTGACCCGTAAGCCTTAAGCTTATTCTTCCATGCTCGCTGCACCCGAATCATTCCGTAGTTCTTCTTCACTTCAGAAGGAAAGCGATCAAGCTCCATGGCCCTCTGGCTTGAGACAAGCTCAAGGTCCTCCACGCGAAGGCCCTCAACCTCACCAGCCCTTAAGCCACAATAAGCGTCAAACTTCCAAACCGCATACCAAGGGTGCTCACGCTCTCTTGCTCTTTCTAAGAACGTCACCACCTGGCCGCGATTTAAGATTTCCGGAAGACTGTCCTCGGACCTCGCTTCAAGCTCAACATCTGCAACCGGAGACGTTTCCTTCCCCGGAATATGGCCGTGTCCAATGCCCCATTTGTAAATGACATTGATCGTGCTCTTAATCTGGTGAAGAAGCGTTTTTCCAGCTTCCGGCTTTGCAAGCTCGATAACTTCATGCCCATCAGCAGGCGTTAGCTTTGCTGCTGGTCTTTTCGCCCAGGACTTTGTCCAGCGATGCATTCTCGAGGCATAGTCGCGAATGGTCGACGGATCGTACTTCTTTGATGGATATTTTCGGTGGTAGAGTTCCCAAGAATCAACAACCTCCTGCCAAGTAGCCCCCTCATTCTCACGACGGGCGACGCGAATGCAGGCTTGTTGAAACTCTCGCTTATAGAGTTTATCGGCCTCTTCCTTCGTTTCGACACCGAGGATTCGCTTTTGGGAACGAATCTTTCGACTCTTCTCACTCCGGACGTGGACGTAAACTTCCCAGAACTCTTTACCGTTTTCAATGTAACTAGATATAGCCATTCGACACTCCCTTTTTAAATAAATGAGAGGTCGATGAGGCGATCGAGTTCCGCCCTTTTGATATAGATCCTTCGCTTCCATTTACGCGCTTTCAAATAGCCGCGCCAAATGGCTGTGCGAATGGCTCCCTCAGAAGGCTTTCCATCTTTCTTGCGAAACTTACGCAAGTAAATTGCGGCGTCTTTCGTTGTTAACCAAGTCAGATTGTCAAAGAGCAAAGTATCTTCCATAATTTAGTTCCTCCAGATTTTATCGGCAAGGGATTTAGACGGAAATGAAGCGGCGAAATTGGATGCGTCAGACGCAGGCATTGGCCCGAAAAATGCCGCCCATTTTTCTTTGAATTGCTGTCCAATTTTTCTTGAATAGACGTTCAGCCTAGGAGCAGAGTTGCCTACTACTTTGGGCTTTGAAAATTGCATATTTGGATCTCCTTATTTGGAAACCCATCTGCCTATGAGGTGGTAAGACGGACTTCATTTACAGATCTAGGCCCGGCCATGGGCCGGAAGGCCACCATAAAACGCGCTACTGGCAGCGGTGAAGAGACAGTGCCACTGCATATATGAAAACAATAAGAGCCACGGACGCGACTTTACTGTGTTTCAACACCAACCACCGCTTTCGTTGATACAAAGATCGGCCACAAACGATGGCTAGAAAATCTAGCGCAAACTCTTTCAGCGCCGACTTAACCCTCGAATCCGGATTTTTCTGAATCGGAATTAATTTGTCACTACATACCCGTTCCACAAAAGCCCCCTTTTGATGAGGAGTAAGACCGCCTTTGTGGTGGTGGGTCCGTTGATTTTAAATTTCGGCTCGGCACTTTAAGCGACGAGGTTATCTATCCTAGACACATGCGCCAATGCTTTCCAATGCCGTTTGGCCTCTTGAAGTGTGCATCCGGCAAGCCTTGCCGCCTCTGTTGCCGACGTTGCTTTGCCTGATATCTTAAAATAGGCGACGTCAGCTTTAAAGTTGGCCCCAATTTTGGAGCGAATTCTTAGCCACTCGTTGTTCTTTAAAATCCCATCCAAAACATAGAACTTCTTCTGAGCTTCCTCGTAAAATGCACGCACACGCACACCATATGGCTCAAGACTCTTCTCGACACCCCATTGAGAAATCAGGTGAGGGTCATCTTCATCCCGTGGGATGGTTTTGACGCGAAGCCCGGATTTTCTAAAATTTTCTATGACCTGTTCGAACCTCAGATCATTCAGATCAACCATTCGCTGACTTACAGCGAGGAGCAGGCAAAGCTCATCGTTTGTAAGACTAGCTTTCTCCGCCAGGGATACGAGCCGATCAACATTCACAAGCGAATGCAACTGGAGCTTCAAAGCCGAGAAACACATGAAGAAGAAATCATTATAGCGCCAATAGTAAGGTAGACACTCAAGAATTGTCTTCTCAAGATCCGCGGCTTCACTTGGAAACTCAATGCCAAAAGCGCAGCCCAATGACTTTAGCTTTTGCCGCATTTTCAATTTTGCTTCTTCACTTACTTCTGCCATGCCCTAATTTTTCAAAAACCTTTCCTTCAATTTTTTCAACTCTGTCCCTAAAATCCGCTGACGGTTCTTTTTGCGCAAGAACCCACTTCCTTGCGAAAGTGATTTCGGCCTTTGAAGGCTTAAGATCCAAAAGGTCATCCATATCCTGAGCCTTATTGCGGCCACAAAGCGCATTGAATTTGGTCGCAATAAGATCTTTTCTCCCGAGCGAACTCACTTTCAAACTCTTACCCTCAAAAACCAATGTGCTTCGCTTTTCCCAACCGGACGGGAAATTGCGCGAGAAGATCACGCCGGCACTATTTAACCAGCCCATCCTAAGCCCAAATTTTTCACCGACATCAGCCGCAATTGTTTGAAACACCATATCCATATCGGGACTGGCAAGGTCGACGTCTTCAGTATGGCGATTTGCGCGCAAGAAACCTTGCGCCATCATAGCCCCGCTACCAAAAATCGTAATTTCCCGTCGCTCTCCTTGTTCACCTAGCGCCATATCTAATTCCTTCAAGAGTTTGAGCACCATTCCTGAATCTATTCGATTTACGTTCAAACTAATTTCTCCTTTATTGATTATATACCTTCGAACCATCTTGGTAAATTGCAGTTAAAACGTCTGTTTCTAGCTATTTACCTTGACTGACCTAGACCTAACTTAGCTGCCAACTCATTAATTTCGTGTAAATATGGTTCACGAAACTCAAGCAGAACGTCTTGCATCTTCCCCCAGTTCTCAAAACTGTCCCCCTTAAGGCCAAATAGTCCAATCTCCCTTAAAAACCATTCCCGCGCCTTTTCACGCTCGTCACTCCCACCTGATCCAGGAAGACAATAAAGATCAGTGATCAGTTGTTTTGAAATTTCCCGATGTCCAATCCCAATGACTTTTTTAACTTTCCGGTCCCGCTCATGAAGTAGATGCTTTTTCACCTCATCAATCAGCGGGTCACCAAACTCACTCTTCACTAATCCCTCCGTTAAAGGTTAAACACACGCCCAAGAATTTTTCCGACGATCTCGAAAAAACCGACAACCGCGTCGTCCTTGTGGTCACATTTTTGGATTTCTTCATTCAAGGCTTCGGTTTCACTTTCAAGCCGACCGAGTTCCTTGAATACTTCTTCCTTTTGGCTGCCTTCACTACTTTGCAATCTTTCCTCCACAAAGTTTGGATTTATCGTGAACCTTTATGAGAGATTCCTGACTTTCAATCACACCGCTCAAGCCCCGCATCAAAACAGATTCCTGCTCAACCAGGACCGGATCATTGGCAAGTCGACTTTGAAATTCAGGCGACTCCCTAAGAGTAACAAGCTTCTTAATGATGCGGTTCTGAGCTGCAATAACATCGCCCTCCTTAGCATCCCGCTGACATACACTTGCACAGCCGGCGAGATTGATCAGAAACCCAAGAAACAAACAGGAATACCTCATGCGCCTTGTCCTCCTTCCGCCTTGGACCGTTTACTCTTCTTTTCGTTCATCATCTCTTTAAGCCAATCGAAGAACGGCACTTCAGGCGCACGCCTTTTGTGCTCCACCCGAAGCCAGTCTTCGCTTCCTTCGCGTTCACTTTTTAATTTCTCGATGCAGTCCTTACGGTGATCTTCAACTAAGACCTCGACATACCTCTTCAACCCGATCTTTTTCTTGAATCGCTCATCCTTATTGACCTCTAAAAGGTCAGTCAGAAGCATCCGGTGATGCTCCTCGCTGATCTTGACAACCTTTTCTTTGGTTTCCTGGGATTGGCTGGATTCAGCACTCGTCACCGCATTTAGTTTTCTTTCCATGTCACCTCCACTTACTTATTCCTTCCAAGGATTAATTCCCTTAAGAGTTCATCGATTGAGTTAAATGCAATCGGCAAAGCTCCGGCCGACTGCCTGATCTGTTCTTCGCTAAATTCCTTCATTTTCTCATCGCGACCCCATAGAAGTCGTTCATTGGGAGTCACAAAAACTATTTTTTTGTATGGCGCAATCCACTTTGAGTTTTCCTTAAGGAATCGATCAAGCGGACGAAGCGGAACGTAAACGTCCGCAGGAATTTCATTGCGAATGATTTTTTTTAGCAATTTGCCCGACCCAAGAAACGCAACCGGATCACTAAATATAAGGAGCGAGTTTTTGGGACTCCGCAACCGCTTGTAAAATGCTCCTCCAACTCCAGATGAATTGCGGCACACCCAACCCTGACCCTTGCGGTGAACCGTGATTGAGCCCTTCGAATTCGAAGCATTTCGAAACTTGATTCCCGCCGCTGGTAGAAACTGCATCTGATTCTTGGACATGAGACTTCGAACAGCGGTAACGGCGGATACAAAATCTTTTGGCAATCCAACGGATTCGCTGCTATCTCGCCTCTTTCGAGGTGGCGGGGCATAGAACGCCTGAAATGTTGGAGTAACTTCAATTATCGCTTGAAGAACCTTCTCAACCCGGTCGGTAATATCAAACCGGCGAAGCATACGAAGCCAGGACTCATCATGGAGATAGGTCAGAAATTCAATTGAGTGTCCCTCAATGCCAGTTCGCTCGTTCTTCCACGATGACCCATTGATACTTATATGCTCTCGATTTTTAAGTACCTTTTTCTCGCCGTTCAGCTCCACCAACTCCAGCCCAATAGATGCCGCGTGAGCTTCCAAGTCGATACCCTGGACACTTTTGAGAAGGCTAGGCGGTATGACAAGGTCCTTGTATCGGTAAAGCGGTACGAAATACTCAGAATTTCCTGAGCGATGAAATCGCCAATGATCATTGAAATCCACCTCTGAAATTGGCTTTACTTTCAAGCCGGCTTCGAAAAATTTCTCGTAGTTCGCGCGAAACTGATCCTTTAAGCCCTCGTTTGAATACTTCTCGCCCAGACCCCTGGTATCTCCGCGCTTTGGCTTTTTGCCTGGGTAGTGATAGCTGATGTTTTTGTTTTCAACTCGGACCTGGATACCGAAATGATTTAGTACGCCGGCGTATTCATCAAACGAGGTCGCGACACTTTGAGCAAAATCACACTTTTCTTTTAGGTCCAAGACCCATTGAAAACCGCCTCTTCGTCTCATTTCCCGCACCTTTTCAGGTGTACGCTTCCACGTCTCCTGTGAATGCGCTTCAACGAGCGAGAGACCCTGTTCTGCGCAAAGATGGTCACTTTGTTCTCGAAGGTCATAGAGGAGGCGCGTCTTGTTATGGATACGTGATCCATTCTCTTCCGATACTGGATTGACCATAATATGATTATGAACTCGGCCCGTTTCGGTATGTGTCACAACGCAAAACTGGTGGCCGGGAAACTTCTCTTCGACAAGTTTTCGGCCGATCATCGTAAACTCCTCAGGTGCAAGCTTTTGACTATCGGCCTCATGCCAACTCTGGATAATGTGGATAACGTTGACGCCTGTGCGTTCGCCAAAGTGAACTTGAGTTCCGATGAATTGTTCTGAAATAAATCCCTCCACGCATCCATTCATTTCCAAAGGATCGTCAACATCGCGGCCTTCAAAAAGATACTGCTCAAGACCGACGACGTTTCTGTTCCAAAGAATCTTAACGACCGCCATCAAACCTCATCAGGAACCGATAAAGGATTTTTAAGTCATCTCTGACTTCTGAAATCCGGGCATCAGAAACAAGCTCTCCGGTGTTTGCGTGTTTCGCGAGCTGGTTAATGTTGTTTCCGATCCTGTTGAACTCGGTCAAAAACCTCCGTTCACCTTCCTTGTCCATCATCAGGTTGGTCGGAAGACCTGACACGAACGCCTCACGCAAGATCGTGGCCTTTTGCCAACGAAGGAGCTTTTCATGCTCACAGAGCTTGTTCCATTCCTCAGGGGACAGCCTGACGTTTACCCGGTGAGGCCTTTTACGTGCCGATTCCGTCCTATCTTTAGGCAACCCATACCTCCTTAGATCCTTCCCAACTTTCCGCCATTCAATTACCCGCACTTCGCATTTATTCCGATGGCAAGCATGGACTTGGGCGCCCAAGTCCCCCGATGTTGGGGGCTTCGCCCCCAATCCCCCTTATCTAGATGCCATTTACCTTCATCAATCATCCAAGCACCTTTGCTCCAATCACAGCCGTATTTGCCACCTGCTGAATCGCCGTAGGGACGTGATCTTCCTTTGAACTCAGCAGCCATTGGCCGGCGAAGAAGCCCACCAAACCCGTAAGTCCAGGGCCTACCGCAATCTGCGCCCAGCTAATTACTGACGAGATGTAGTAGGCCTGATCGCTGATAAGCATTGCCGAGTACATTGAAAACGAATCTGTCATTCGGCCAAACGACGCGGTCATGTCGGGTACAACAAAGACGTTTGTAATGAGCTTGTAAAGCCCGGTCCAAAGCGGAGCCCAAAGGCAAAGTGAGGTATAAACAAGCCACCACCAAACGACAATCCGCCAGCGCATAGCCACAAGAAAAAACGGAAGAAGGCTACTTGCGACAATCAATCCGGCTTTCGATAAACCTAAAATCATTGGTGCCATTCGAAGCTGTTCGTTGAACTCTTTAGCTCGCTCGACTGCGACGCCGGCACCGGCCACTTCCCTAAGTCCAAGGGTTCTCATGATTCCCTCGTGACCTGTGAGCTTTCCCAGGTACTGGAGAATTCGGCCGTAAACGCCGGGCACCTCGCCGCCGTTTACAACCCCGAGGCCCTTTTCGTTCTTCTCGATGTAAAAGTTCATAAGGGCAGAAGAGATCATGTAGTTGTTCAGTTGGTCGGTCGAGATGTCGCGATCACCAGTGAGGCTATTAATAATTCTTTCATTCCACGGTAGGTTTGGTTGCGCCGTTTTATAAAGGCCGTTTTGCACCTCTTGTCTGAGATCGAGGCACGTCTTTCCTCCACCAAGTGAAATCTGAGAAAGTTCCTGCGAATAGCTTTCGTCAAAATTCAGAAGTTTATCAAGGTTGTGATTGTCCGGACCAAACGCGGCTTCAACTGTTGGCATCAGTCGATCAATGCAATCCACTGTATAAAGCTCAAGCTTGGACCTTAATTTTGGATCTCCTATGGTTGTAGCTCCGGCCAACATCATTGCTTTGTAGAAGAGATTTGGAGCCTTCGTTTCGGAATTCGGGCCCTTCATCAACCAGTCCGTCATTTTCGTAAAAAACCAGCCAACCTCCTCAGAGCTTCGAATCATTAAATCAACCGGCAAACTAAGACGGATTTCCTTGTCCGCGACGCCCAGGCGCGAAACGATATAGGGACTATTTTCCCAAGAATCCTTATCGTAGTTTTTAATTAGCGACTTCGTATCCACCTTAAGCGCGGCCATGCCGAGGAGATAACAAAGAACCACTTTTACAAGTGTGCCGAGGCTCACGTAACGGTAGCCGATAACGTTGGTTCCCATTTGTCTTGCAAATAGCTGCACCACGGTCGTCATGAACATGATTCCAAAGACGAGCAAAAAGACCGATCTCACGAAATGATCGCTCTGTAGAAAGCGAACAACCTCCTGATACCAAAAGACACCCATGTACGTGAAATAGGCCTCAATTGCCGTAAGCGAATGCATTAGGTGCCTCCGTTTCCGCAAAACACAGCGTCGGAGCAATCCATAAAAAAGTCTTTAAGCCGTTCTTGATTGTGCTTCGACGCCTCACCCTCGAGCTTTCTTCGGCTCACTCCGGATTCAAACTGATCACCCTCGGAGTGAATTGATCCCAGAACGTCCGCGAGCTCGTTTCGCTCTCCTTTACGCATCGCTAATGTCAGCTCGAGCTGATCCTTAAGTTGTTCCCGTAAAGAGATGGCCTCTTGTTGCCTTAAAGGTGGAAGATTCGGATTTCGCGCGGCAAGACTCAACAGCTCCAAACTTTTTTCGGCATCCTCAACCACCCGGTGTGATGCCAGCGCGCGCGAAAGTTTACGGACTGCCTGACCCCTTTGTGCTGTCGGCATGAACGAGAGTTTCCTCAGCGTCTCATAGCCAACCTCGGGCGACATTTCTCCCTTAAACGTTTCCGCCACCTTGTCCTGCATTGTTCGATTAAGATGCCATGAGCCGTCATTTCGGTCTATTTCAGCAATGAGATCGTTAATGCGTTCTTCGCTGGCTTTTCCTTCTTCATTAATGAATTCCCTTGGCGTCGTAAGTTTTTTCCGTGCGCCAAACTCAACTTCAACCCCGCCGCTGGCCACGACCGTGTCGCCAACAAAGGCCTTGGTCACTTCAATGACTCGTGCGGCATCATCACCCTTAAGGCCTGCCCATTTCGCAGTTGACTCAATCAGAGCATTCGCCCTAACAGGCCCCTTACTTCCTCCAGACCAGTCAGACAGGTCGAGGTTCCTGCCACTATCGCCACATCGCTCAATTGCCCCTTTGACATTGTTGCCGTTTCTTTCCATCGTGCTTCGAACACACTGCTGCTTGGACATCTCGTAATCTGAAACTCGCGTGTCGATGTACTTGTCGATCATTCCGCAGCTATCCAAGTTGAGTTGGCTTAAAAAATGAGAGGACAGGCGCATGTGCTTTGCAATCGCACAGTAGGACGGTGACAAGTAGCAAAGGGCGAGCATTCCGCCCGCACCTTGTATCTTATTGCCCATGCCTTTAAAGAAGTCGTCGCTCAAGAGGTCGTTCAGATTGGCTCTGAGATTTGCCGAAACGTCCATTTCACCGCAGCTCGTTCCAACTTCAACATTCGCCGAGAGATCAATCACCTTGTACCGATCAAGTGACGATTGACCATTGGCACCAAGGTCAAGAA
Source organism: Bdellovibrionales bacterium (assembly GCA_050249195.1). Classification (GTDB taxonomy): domain Bacteria; phylum Bdellovibrionota; class Bdellovibrionia; order Bdellovibrionales; family UBA1609; genus JALHOQ01. The sequence goes on along the minus strand of JBFWQY010000016.1, from coordinate 94,877 downwards.
GTCTCGGGCTCGACATTCGGACTCGAGTTGAGTCCTTATATGTAAATTCAGCTTGGGCAATACCGGGCAGAAGCAAGCAGCCAAGCACTGACAAAATATATGTCTTCACTTTGACCCTTTCGTTAAAATCAAAAATCTAATCCGTAAGATCGCTTTCTGTCCGATCTCATCTGCGCTTTCGCAACTTCACGTTGACGCTTGTTTTCGTCGGTCTGAACCCTGGTAAGCTCCTGATCAAAACGTCCGGAGACCTGCTGAATCTGAGGAGCGAGAAACTGCGAGCGATATTCGCCTTCATTGCGGACTCGCTCTCGAAGCTCAGACATCACTTTTCCTAAAACACTTTCTCCATCGCTAATCTCGCTTAAACCCTTTCCAAGACCTGAATACTTTGCCGAAACACCCAGGATACGCGAGTTAAGATAGTGGGTGTAATTGAGATCCGCTTCACTGACGGCAGCTTTAAGAATCTGAAAAGTCGTGACGTCTTCCTTTTCAAATGAGTCCACCATTCGCCGAAACTGGTCGGCAGAAAATTCGGGCACGTCGGTGACGACGCGACATACCTGCCTAATGACGGCTCGTCTTTGTTCTCCCAATCCTTCAATTTTCAAAAAACCTCCCTTTCATCGGCTCATTTCAGACACTCGGCCTTGAGCGCCGAGAATGTTCCGCTCTTTTTGTTCAACTTCGAGAACGAGTAACTTCGAAACGTAGTCGCGATAAAATTCCTGATCATTCCAGGTATTCTCCACAACCCACTCTGGTACACGACCTCCTTGTTGGACATTCCATCGGCAGCGCGCACCAACGTCAGGGCGCTCTTGAAACTCTTCACGAAAGGCGCGAGTTTCAAGGTCCTTGACATACAACTCCTCAGCCTTCTCCTTGAGAAATGAGACTTTCCTCTGAAGAAGGTCATCGGAGACAGAGTTTGCAAAATAGGATTCAAAATTTTCCACCATGCCATCGCCTGCAAATCGAATCAGAGTATTGAGCTGTCTTAAGTCCTGCCTCTGTTCACGAACAAATTGGTCAATCATTAATTTACCCCCTCGGGAAAGTTCTGGATCAGGCTTCGGATGGCTTCGACGGCATTACCGCCTGATTGTTTCAGCGCTTTTAGAGCCTCTCGCGCGGCCTTTGCATTTGTCGGCGATTGCCATTTCTCATGAGGAGTCTGTTCATAGCGAATCACCCCACGACGTCCCTGAGACTTGCTCCAAATGTAAGCCTCGCTGTGCTGATCACGTCGCATGCGTAGCGATGCAATGTTCTCCTGGTCGGCCGCAGTTATTTTCTCGGAATGCTTCGCAAGAAGCCTGACGTTATCAAGGTCCATTGGTAAAAAGACAAAATGCTCGGCCACTTGAGCCAAGGCGAGACATACGGGGATTTCAACAAAATTCTGCGGTCTATTGGTTGCACCAATAATCCAAAAGGCGTCCTTTCGACTGGTTTCTGCCTTCTGAATGAAGTACTGAGTCAGTAGTTGGCTCTCACGTCCTAGCACCGCAATCTCATCAAGAATTGTCCAAATCTCGCGAGCGTGATTCTCAGGGAGCAGTTTCACCTGACGAATCTCCTCAAACAGACTTGCAATCGTCAGGTTGAGTAGTACCGGATCATCTTGAATTTTCATTAAATCGTAGACATAAAAGCGTTTGTCGTACTTAAGCGTTTTCTCCGGCGCTTTGAAGTAATGGGCGTAAAGGCCATCTCCATAGAAATTGCGAAGCTTGACTAACAAATCCTCAATCGGTGCCCTAAACCTTTCAAATCCCTCTTGGCCCGGCAGATAAGAGAGCTCAGCCGCAATCGAGTCAAGATCAACAGCAATGGGCTCAGAAGACTCAATGTCAAAAAGGTCTCCTTCAACAAAGCGGATTCCCGCTGCAAGTGCTTTCTTGCGATAAGCAAATCGAACTGCCTGCGAAATCGCTTCCTTATGCTCACTCTCAAGCACAAAGGTGGGTGACGTAAGTCTAACGGCTTCGCAGATCCAATTTGTTATGACTGAAACCTTTTTTTGATCGTAGACACCGCGAAAGACACTCGCCGGACATCCCTCTTCATGATTAAAGACGTTAAGCTCGCCGCCGTAATACTTCACGTTCATGATTTGACTGGTGTTGAAATCGATTACAAAGATGATTGGCTCGGGATTGAGCGCCTTAAATCCATTTATGAAATTATTGATCAGCGCTGACTTACCTGACCCACTATCACCCAGGAAAACCGCGTGCTGGCACGTCTGACCCTCGGTTGCAGAAAGCGGAACAAGATTTCCATCTCGTGACTTAAAAATTTGCAATGGAAGTTCAGTTCCACGAAATGAATCAAAGATGGGGAGAAAATTTATCAGCTCGCTTCGATGAACGGGCACATGCCTTTGAGTTCCCCATTCGCTCTTTGGATTGAAGTGTAGAGGCATTGAGCTTCGAAGAAGATCAAAACCAATTTCATCTTCCAGTATTGCATTACAATCAAAAGCCTCAATTGCGAGTGCAATGACCTTGTTTGCACGCTCGGTGGCCTCGCGCTCGCCCTGGCCAGATACGGTGAGACTCCAACACATATGAACACAAGGATCACCCTCGGCAAGCCTTCGCTTTGTCTCTTGGAGTTCTTCAAACTGCCGCTGAGATTTAGCCGAATAGCTGCTCTTCGTGCAATACTCCTTAATACCCAAAATTTTAGCGACTTTCGCTTTCGACGGAAATGTCATTCGAAGAGATAAAAGAAACGGGAAGTCTAAATTTAAAAAGACCGTTGGTCCGCCCTCATAATGATCAGACGGCACCAAAAGGCTGACCGTTTTCGTGACACGATTTCCTAGAAGTCCCTTTTCATCTGCTTCAATACTAGAGAAAAAAAGCTGCTCGTTGAGCGGAACCTCAGGGTTGATACTTGCCGAATCGGAAGTGTCGCAATGAAAGGACTTCTGCAAAACTTCCCGCAATTCACAAGCGTCAATCCGGTCAATATGAATTTTCGAAAGGCTTTCGAGCCGTGAGAGAATCTTTTCAAACTCTGCCTGCCTACGTTCGAATTGATTCAGTCCCCCGATCACGCTGTCGGTCAGGCTTTGAGGAATGAGCTCCGCGAGATTAAGAGCACCCGAATCCGCAATGTAGCGGATTGAAAAATAGCAGCGCCTAACGTAAATTCCGCCATGATCTCGAGCCTGCTCTTTAAATTTTTTGACCCTCTCGGCCCTCAAAAAACCAGCCACTTGGCATTCCGGCTCATAATCGAGCTTTAAGCGTGCATCAATCTCTGCCTCGGTCATTTCCGTCTGTTGTAAAAGGAACTGCGCAACGCAATTCGAAGGTAGATTGAGCCATTGCTCAAGCTGACTCCTTAACTCTCCAATGTTCTCGACAGACATTGGCTCATGCTCAAGCAGATCAAGCCGGTAAATCACACCCAGGCTGGTGTCGGAGAGAATGAACATCTTGCTTTCTGGCCGGTACTCCCGATAGGGAAGTTCCTCAATAAGCTTTAGCCCACTGCCAACTTCTCGCTTTGAAAATAGATTCGATAATTTCAATCTAACCTCACTCTTAGTGTTTAATCGTTTGGCCAAGCTTTGGGTCGTCAAAAATCCAGTCCGGCTCATTCACGACGAGCATGAGCCTGCCCCCCACAAACCAGTCGCCGGTCGAAAGCAGTCGTCCTCCCATAAAAATCTCTTCCACCCTTTGCTTCTTCCGATTCGGCCGCTCTACTTGGGGAAGCACTGCACCTGTGACGCCGTAATTAGCGCGCTTCTCCATTTCCCGCGTACTTTTTGGAAATGAGGAGCATCCCGTAACTCCGCTAATGAAAAATGTCAGTGACAAAATCAAACTTTGCTTCATCAGACTCCTCCTTTTTGAAATACTCGTAGGGCAATTCAATATCTGTTCCGAAAACAAGCCAGGCGTCTCGACCAGAAGTCACCTTCATCGTGGGACGAAGACCCTTGAGATATGAGAGATAAAAGTCAGCCACCATTCCACCAACCTTTTGGCCGCTATCTTTTAAAATGATGTCTGGATTGAAATCATCGATGCCTTTGCCGCCAATTGACTTTGTGTTTCGCTCTAAAGATGCGCCCAGGCCGTCAATCAGGGCCTTGGCAAATGCTGTCTGAGCCACTCGACCTTGATTCAGATTCACTTCGGCGCGTAAAGCAAAGTCGTTATCACGAGTATCGCTGGCCCAACCGACAAGCTTGTCACGCTTAAAGTACATCCCACGAGCGTTGTAGCAGCTCATAGAATGTGGCGACATCTGAAGACGCTCCGTTGATATGTCGCCTTCAGCCTTTGCAACGACAAAGCAACCTGTGAGGTCCACGCGGCGATTAGATGGCTTTATAAATGCATAATCGAGCTGTAGAAGAGTCGGATAGGTCTCGCCCATCGGCACCTGAACACCACTAACGATCTTCGCCTTTACATAAGATCCACTTGGAATCACAACACCTGTGGCCTTTTCCTCGCGCTTGACAGCTACAGGGAAAGTAATCGAGTACGGACCAGGCTCCCCCTTTACGACGCCAGTCGAAGGTCGGTATGCCTTCGATGACGCCTGACTGGAAATTGCCCCCGCACCTTGAAGGAGTTGTTCATTCAACAACTGAATATTGGGGTCTTCAGGATTGGCTCCCTCGGCATGGTTTTCCTGAACTGGCTCAGTCTTTGGCTTTGACGCCTCGACTGGCGCGGTATGTTCCGAAATTACCTGAGGAGTTTTTTCCATTCCTGAGCGGAGATCTTCGAGCGCCTTCCTCATCTCGCCAATCTGCCGCTGAATTTCCCGGCTTTCTTGCCGAAGACGCTCTTCAGACTCCTCGACCATCTCAATTTTATTGTCCGCAATGTGCTTATAAGGATTTTCAATGACGCGCTCTTGAGAAAACGCCTTACCGCCCTCATAAATGTAATGAACCTTTTCCTCGCCGCGACTACACGCATACAAAAGAAGAATTGCCACGCCCACAACAACAATTCCAAGGCGCCTTCGATCAGCCCTGATCCAAAGAAAAAACTCGACAGCAAATTCTCTCAGCCGTGCGGCGGACCGATTTCCAATCAGTATCAGATTATTTGCCGTCATTTTTTCACCGTCTTTTGGTTTAAGACTTCAATTTGATCGGCAATGTCGCAAATACTTAAGCGTGAAGTCGTTACCGATGGATCAGTCAGGACAGTAATGGTTGCCTTATCGATTCCCTTTCGCCTTGGACTTAAAGTTCGAGAAGAAACATGGATGAGAGGAGATCTCGCCAAATCTCGCCCTTTGAAGATAAAGTTCTCCTCGTGAATTCGAAATTCGCCCTTGCTTGATTCGTTTCGAAGTTCTATCTGGAAAACCTTAAATGCATCGCTTTCTAAGCCACTCTTAATGCGCCCACTTAAACCAGAGGGTTTACACCAAATTCCTTGATCAAATGTTTTTCGTCTCATGCCTGCGGGGGTTTCACCTTGCAAAACCTGACGCATGACTTCGAGTTCCTGTATCGGTGCCTTTGCATTACCAGACTCCGAGGTCTGCTCAACAGTCCTATTCGGCTCGAAGTCATACGACGACGCCACCCCCTCCTTGTCACTAATCGTGGCCCTGATCCGCACTACCGTACCATCGCTAAGAAGGACTTCAATTTTCTGAGAGCCCTGTGAATACCTCGGCCGGACTTCAAGTTCTCTAAAGTCAGGTTCCTGGCCCTGAGGAGACGCAGCCTTGATCGCAAATAGTGTGGCATTGTCCACGCGAGAAATTGCCCGAGGAAACCGCAAGTAAGTCGGATTTGGACCCGCCCGCTGATCCGTAACTTCGTAGCGCACGACAATTGCGACTTCCTTTGATCCGAACGTCACCTGCTTTGCGAGCGCATTGACAGGCAACAAAAGCACCAAGAACAGTGCCCGTAATTTCATATCACTCCACCTTTCTGCGCGAAAACTCGGAATCAATAGGAGCTCGTGTCAGTTCGGTGATCTGTAGAAGCCACTGGTTTTTTTCGTAATTGGTAATAACCCGCATTTTCATGGCAACTCTTTCCTCACGAACTTTGCCGACACTTGCACCAATGCTTGGACGAATCCTCACTCTCGCCTCAGCCTCAATACGACCGTCCTTCCCAATGGCAATTTTCTTTCCGTCAACGAACATTTGCTCAGACAGCCCTTCGTCTTTAACCATGCGTTTGTATTCGCGAGTCTCACGCTCAAACTGAATCCTAAGCTCTGGCGTCATGTATTCCTTCAATACTCGATAATTTTCATCAACGCTTGCGGCATCGACTGTGCCGAGTAAACTCAAGTACATGATGAGAGTCCCGTAAACCTGTCGATCTCCGATCTTGCCAACATCTACCTCGGTTATCTGATCAAGCTTTGATGGAACAAGCGCAATCCGCTTTTGACTAAGCCGATCTGCTAGCGAAATTAGTTCGCAACCTTGCACCAAATTTGCCGCCACCGAAATCACCAAACAGGCTTCAAGACCAAGTCGCACATGCTTCCTTGCGGCCTCGAGGATGACATAGCCTGGAACTTGCTTTAGACGTTCAGCCTTCAGGTCACTCAATCGAATTGCAGTTCGTCTGCGCTTTGCCCCCTTTTTAAGAAAGTTCATGCCATTCTCAAGAATCGAGCGGCCTCTTAACGACACTTGGTGCATCCATGCACGAAGGTCTACTTTCCTCTCAGATCCTTGAGGCTCTCTAGCCGCAGGGTTTGAATTAACGTCCGAGACCAACATTTTTCTCCATTGCAAGGGGACTGATTTTGATTCCCAGTTCCTTTGAAAGTGTTTGTGAATCGACCACCATCGTGTGTTTGTCGTCCAAATTGACGACAAGACCTTTCACGGTGCCGTCATACTTGACAGAACCGCTAGGACCGACGAACACGCGGCCGTCGCGCTCGCCCAACACTCGCATTCTCGCCTTTGATTGCTCGCTTTGGCCGCGATCAAACTGGGGAGCCGTCTTTACGGCTTGTTCCACCTTGTCCGCTTCCTTAACAACAATATTCAAATACTGCTTCTGGAAATGGTCCTTAAAGAGCATCGTGTGTTTCTCGTCCAGGTGAAACGACAGATGCCCGAGTTCAGTGTTGTACGACAAACCTTTTAGGTTGACGTAATTCTTGCCCTTATATTTTCCGAGAACCTCCACAGGAACGTCGATGAACTTCACTTCGCTTTTCTTCTGCTCTTTTTCATTACTTGCCTGTGCCATCTGTTCTTGAGCCTCTTTCGTCTTTTCCTTTGCGGCTTGACCCTTCATCCTTTTTTCTCCTTTGTTTTCTGGCTAAATTGCCAAGTTTTTCAAATCACCAAACGTTCTTGATCCCATAACGTGCAAGTGCAGCCGGCCATCACGTTGAACAATGCTCCAGGCGTGCAGCATGCGCTCGTTGATGTCGCGCTCAAGTCCTGAACCCTTCAGAACACGCTTTTGATACTTTAGAATCGGAAAGCCGATAACAGCGCTCGGCTTCAATGAGATCTCATCAATCGTGTCGACCGCGCCTGATGAAACCAGAATTTCGCCGCAATCGCGGCAGCGGTATCCAGGTATGTCCTTGATCCAAGTGTCACCTCGTTCGCACCTTAGGTCGAAGAAGATGAAATCAAGTTCCCTTGAGCCACATTGATCGCATACGTCGAAATATTTCTCCAAATTACCTCCTTCAAATCGCAAGCTTCGTTCGACCGCTTAATCCCAAAAAACCTGGAATTTTAATCGGCGTGTAACGGTTAATCTTATGAATGATGAAACCCTTTGGGACGCGCTCGCGAAACGGGGGCCAAAGTACAATGATGAAAAAAAGAAGCGCCAGCAGTACAAGCGGCCTCACATCAATGATCCCGAAATAGGCAAAGCAACCAACGGCAAACAACGCTTCCTTGAGCTCGAGATAGTCAAAGACCATCACGGGCTCAGGAAGGGTCTTTCGAATCGGCACGGATCTCTCGCGGCGAACCTTCCTATAATCAAACATGAACAGGTCCTCGGTACTCAGACTCAATAGAGGATAGAATCGACGAGCCGCCCTTTTTGCCGATTTCCTTGACGATCTTTGGCGTGAGCAAAATGATGAGAGCCGCCCCAAAGCCAAGCACAAGCAGTAGGAAATGACTTCGCACCAGGCCTACGCATCCAATAATAAGAAAGACACCCGCTGCAAATGGCCGAATCCAACCAAATGCGATTGTATCCGTTGTTTGCGCGATACTACCGAGGGTCTCAAGGTCTCCACTGAAGTCAGACCCAGGAATGTCAACAGCGTGCGCGCGTGAAGCCGCGAGCAACGCCAACACAATCAACACTAGGAGGAAGAACCCGTCCTGCTTTAAAAAGCGACCTAGTGCAGTTTTCATTGTTTCAAGCACGCACCAACCCCTTCTCCTCGCAGTCTCTTGGCGAGAAGTGAATTTTGATTTACTTAAAGCGCTTAACCATTCGGGCGCTATTGCCCGCTGGATGACCGTTCGAGAAGATCTGCAATCTCCTCAATTGTCTTTCTGCCAGTCACTTGGTAGACTTTCTTTGTCTCATCATCGAAAGCCATCAAGAATGGAACCGCCTTTAAATTTATTTTCTGAACTTCTTTAGGAGAAGGTGACACCCAGGGAATACTGAGTCCACGCACCTCCTGCTTTCCTTTGTCGAGTCTTACAGCTTCAACATACACCCCCTTCTGAACCATCTGATTTACCGTTTCGAACATCGCATGACATGACGGACACTCAGCATCGAAATAAAAAACAAATCTAAATTTCTCTAACGTCTTCGCGTTGCCGCCCTGGGATCGCTTCACTTCCGGCAGCATGACATTTGACTTTGCGACATATTGTGCACGTGCAGTCTCATAGCGCTGAAGAAGCAAATTACGTGTTTCGTTCCACTTCTCAAATAACAGGATGTTTTCTTTAGTTGGACGGCGCAAAGCCTCGAGAAATGGCGCCGGAGGAGTGTAATCGCCCTCTTTGAAGAACTCATCATTTTCGACATTCATAAATGAGTTCCAATCAAAGGGCTTTTTCTCCTCCTTCGGCCTTTCCTCTGTAACCTGCTTCTCAACCTTGTCGTCCTCAAAGAAGCGAACACCGTCTGAAAACACAGATGCATAGGCAAAGCATGAGCAAAAAAAGAGTCCGAAGACGATGGTCGTCTTAAGTGAACATGGCATCTTCAACTCCTATGATTCCATTTGCGGCACTTTCGACTGCGTATTGATGGAGGGTCCGAAAGCCGGGGACGATTGTTCCATTCACAAAACACCTCACAGCCTCCTGATCGGCACATTCCGCAAGCAACACCCGGCCAACAGCACCCCGCACGCAAGAGTCTTCGACACATCCATCAGCCTTGCGGGTAAAGAACTTTGCCCCCTGAAAAATAAGTGAATCAAAATCAAGATTCATCGCCTGAAGATCTTCCGCCGCCATTTCGATCTTGCATGAATTGCAGAGGTGCTTTTTTAAAGTGAGGGCTGAAATCAGGCGTACATTTGACTTAATCAGGTCGTCATCAATGCCTAGGCCTTTGAGTCTCGTGACAGCCTCAATTGCACCATTTGTGTGGAGCGTACTGAATACCAAATGCCCTGTGGACGAAGCCTTGAATGCAAGTTCAGCCGTTTCCTCATCTCTGATTTCTCCGACCATAATCACGTCGGGATCTAGCCTTAAGCACGACTTCAAGGCGTCTTTAAAGCCGCATTTCAAATCTGAGACCTCGATTTGCATAAGATCCTGGCCTTCATATTCAACAGGATCTTCAATCGTGACCACCTTCATCGTCTTTCGATCTAAAGACATCAAAAGCGAATAAAGCGTGAGCGACTTGCCACTACCAGTCTGCCCACACATGAGAACAAGCCCGTTTGAGAATTGAACAGCCTTCTTTAGCTCGCGAATAAAGAGATCATCAGCGCCGATTCGCTCAATCGCTGCTCCCTTTGTTTTTTCTTCGTCAATCAATCTTAAAACCACGGTCTCGCCGTGAATCTGTCCATTTGATTGCGCGCGGACCTTTAGTTTATGTCCTTCAAAGCGAGCTGCTCCGGAACTCGGCGCTCCCACTACGGTCAGCGGAAGTCCCGTTTGGCGTTTGACCTCTGCTAAAAATGATTGGCTATGATCAGACTTAATTCTCTTAGCCTCGATGAGATCACCGTTGACCCGAAGTCTCACCACGACACCATCGCGGCCACTGTCGAAGTGAATGTCACTGGCATTTTGAAGTTTTGCCGACGCCAGGAGACTCTGAAATAAATCTCCATATGGTGTAAGAACATCCCTCTCAACTTTAGCCATAGGCTCAATGGCCGAAACTCCAGATATTTCCGAGCGAGCAGACTTCACCAAGGCGTTTAGGGCTTCAGCTTGATCAACCGAGATAAGTTTAATGTCAAAGCTCGGCACGACCTTCTCAGCCATTGAAATGGCTCGGTCGTCAAAAACCGTAAGATAGAGCGTGGGTTCAGTCCCATCAGAGAGGAAAGCCCTTATTCCAAAAATCTCTATAATTTCAAATTTTTTCGGACCATCCTTACTCCAGTTCTGAAGCAGATCAGGTTCGTTTCGCGGACTAAAAAAATCAGAGAGTGCCGCGTTACAATCCTCTTGAGTCAAGAGGCCCAGCTCCACGAGAACACGACCAAGTTTTTCCTTGGTAATAACCTTAACGGCTAGAGCGTCTTCAATCTCTTCGACACTCACCAAGCCCTTGTTAAGAAGGAACTCACCGAACCTCATTGAAGCCCCTGGCAAATCGACTTCATCGCGCCCTTTGCAAATTCCGCTGAGCCGATAGAAGTCATTTCGTTGCAACACGACACTCTCTTCCAAACCACAAATAAGAACGAATTGTGATCCAACGACAAAAAGCGACCTCTCTCGTTCACCCCGTTATAGTTTTCAAGAAGCCCAAGAGTTTGGCCCTCGCGAAAGCAAGTTGAAGTTTGCGGGTGAATCATCTGCCACTTTTCATCAGGGTGAATCGCGCTCGACTGATACACCTCATTTGCAATACTTCGGATTCTCTGAGCTACAAGCAGTGCCGCTCCGATTGTACTGTTTGATTCCACAAACCCAGTTCGCGGAAGAAGCACGCCCCATCCTCCGCAAATCTCACTTGTCACAGGCGGAAAAACCTTAAGGCCGTCCATCGGAAAGCTACATACGGGGGAGGAGACAGCTACACCTTTGTGAATTCTTCCTGTCGTTGCCGCCGATGCCGCACCTTTTATAAAACATGCCGATACATTGGCGGCCCAAATTTTTAGCAAAGGTTGATTGGCGTCGCCGCTGCCTGATTTCCATTGCGGACCAATATGCTCGCTCATCGCTTCAAAACACATTTTGTCGCTGTAGTTCTGCTGACAAGGCATTCCAGCATAGGCTAGATCCACAAACGGCACTTGGACAACTCGGGCATGATAAAAGTGGCCGTCCATTTCCACAGAACCCGACGCAGTTAGCGATTCCTTGTTGTTTGCGAGCTGCATTGCAGCTCCTGGTAGGTCCTTAAAGAAGGAAACGCGCGGAAGTGTGGTCACTTCAATATATGTCTGTGGGACGTAATAAGAGTGAAGCGTGCAGGGATGCGGTGGAAATCCGCAAGTGCATCCAGCCCGTGTATGTTCCATACACAAATTGAATGCAGCCGACTTCACGACGGAACAAACGGACGGAAACGCGAAAGCTCTCATGGATACGAGGCAAAGACATGCGACCGCCGCTTTCCTTGCAAACTCAATCACCCGCTTATGCGAGATGCGAATAGACGGAAAGAAACTCGGCTTTAGGCAAATTTTCTCTATGAGTTCTGAGTCCACGCCATTATACACCAGCCCAATGGCTTCAAACGTCTTCAGACGACTCAGCACTTCCCCGTTGATACGCGGCTTTCGATGCACGTTCTTGTTGAGCGACTGACTAACAGTTGGATGAGAGGTTACGAGGCCCTTACCCATTGGCCACTTCGTCGGGCTCTGGCCTGACTCGGTATAGCTTTGTGTTTCATATTCTTGCTCAATCTCTCCACCGATCTCCTTGTAGTGGTTGATTGTTCGTATGTCGGTCGTGTTTCCTACGATCCTGGTCCGAAAGTTCATGATGAGAACGTCCGTGCCGACCTCATCGCCCGTTGCCTGAAGAAGCGAACTATGACTCTGCGTCGCCGCGATAGTTGCGCCTAAAGCCTCACGTCGTTTTGCAGCAAAATCGTCGTCGCCCTCAATTTGACCACCACCGAGACTTACGAAACTTTGATACTCATCATAAATACTGACTGCGAGCCGCTTCGATTCAAGGCGTTTTTTATTGATTATTCTATCCATGACAGAGCGCTGATACATGAGCTTCATAAGAACAGAGATCGGACCGGCAAGGCCTGGCACGTCGATTCCAAAGACAAAGATCTTTCCCTCATCAACAATTTCATCAAATCCCCAAAAACTGACTTCATCCTTAGATGGGCAAAAGACACGCTCAATGCGAGCTTCGCGAATTTGAGAAAGAAAAGAGGAGGCTGTCTGCGCAATACTGTCCTTTAACTTCTGGTCCAGACTCACAAACTCACGCTCAAAATAATCGCTTGCGATCTCAAGATTGCGCTTTTCCTCCCAATCATATTTTCCATTTTGAATGGCCGAATGGATTTCAGCCGAAAAATCACGCTCGCCAACTTCAATCATTTCTTGATAGAAATCCCTTAACGTAAAGTAGTCGCCGAACTTCGCGACACAAAAGACAAGTAAGTTCTTGATCAGTGTTGCGCCCTTTGATCCCCAGAATTTTTGATCTCCCTCTTCCTTCCCCATAAAGTTGACGGTTGCAGCCTTGATCATTCCTGCAACGTACATATAGCCGCTGTCTTTAAGCATATGAGGGCGATATATAGGATTTGTCTTAAACGGTCCGTCCAATGTGAAGTGAACCACCTTACTATCCATCTTCAAACTGGCAGCGAGCTCCAACACAGCTCGGGCAAATGAGTTCTTTGGATCAATCACGCAGATTGAAGGGAAGGGTTCAAATTTTGTCATAATTTGCTTGGCCCATGGGATGAGGCAGCTTCTCGATTTACCGCCGCCGGTCGCTGCAGTTACCATTATCCCCGAGCAAAGAGCGTTGGTCCCAATCACAATCCAATCTTCTCGGCCGTTGACTAGTTTCGATCCAAGGACCAGCATATTTTTCTGAAGCGGCTGTGGGGGCATCCCGTCTGTTACGAAATTACGAATCGAATTTGCTACATACAGCAACGTCACGGCTACGGCCGACGCCGCAAAGGCGATGTTCAGTTTTAAAATCATGAATATCGCAAAAATTTGGCCTGAAGGGATCACTTTCGGAACGGGCCACAATATTTTGTAAGGATCGAATATGTGTGCCCAAAGGAAGCCAGCAGCTCCGCCAACTCCTACAACTAACACATCAAGCAGTGGAGATTTATCGCCCGCTTTTGCCGCTCGATATTGTTTTATCTTTCGTCCAAAACTTCCAAGTCCGAACACGATCATGCACATCCAAACAACCGCGCCCACAATTACAGCATTTAACGCAGCTACCGCGTACAATACGGTGCCTTTGCTTTCCAGATAGGATTTTAGCTGCCAGAATCTCGTATCAAGATCACCATTGAGACTGAAGAACCACGCAACGCCAAACACAAGTGGCAGAATGGCCAAGGCTAGCATGTTGTCGTTCTGCTTTTTTTGATCCAACTTTTCTCCTTCCTCTCAATGATTGGTCTTTGGCCTGCTTAAGTTCCAAACTTCTCTGCATCACGCCTTCGATAACTGTGAAACGTGGGACAGTCTTCGATCTGGACGAGTTCGCCTTTGTGAATCACAAATCGAAATTCGCCAAATCCAAACTCCCACCCAGTTCGCAGTCGAAATGCATTGAGAAGGCGTTTTGCACAGTAACCAAAAACCTCAATGTCACTCGCACTTTCCAGTGCCTTTTCTGCGGATAAGTTCATGTGCATCTCCGGTCATATAAACCCGCCTGAATCATCGCCACCCCGTGCTCCACAAGCTCAAGGCGTTTTGCGATTGATGGATCTTGATGAATTGCTTCAACAGGCTGTGAGCCTACCCAAGTTCGAACTAACGCCTTCAGTTCCGAAAGCATTCGATTCGCTTTCAAAATCATCAAACCTTCCTTGGGAACATCTTTAGCTTTCATGCGATGCCCCTCGAAAGATCGGATGCATTTGCTTCGCCCGTATTCTCGCTTGCATCCCAACTTTTCAAATCCTCCCAATCTAGGCAAATCTCCGGTGAAAAAATGAGACCAGTTGCGGATAAAACCCAATCAATCATTGCGACAAACACTTTCATTTTGCATTGCTCCCCTCGGTTAAATGCGGCCGATGAATTGGCCCGTTTTTTCTAATGCTCGTAATTTGGCTTCATTTATTTTCTCTTCAATCGGATGAGGCGTAAAAATTGCGTGAAGAATTCCCTTCACTAAAAATAGTAACCATCCGGCCGCCGTTTGAATGAGCTTCCAAAAGCGTCGAGGCTTTGGGAGCAGACTTTGGCTCTCAGGTATTGGTATGTAAGTTGTCATTTCCATAGCTAAGCTTCCTTTCATATTCAGCCCGCCAACTCTTCAACCGGGACAAGTTCACCTTTTTCAGCCCTTAGCCGAATGGGTTGAGCTCTGCATGATTTAAGCGCTTCCGTAACCCAGGGAGGGATTGCTCCAAGTGCGTCAGCATTAAATTCCTCAGAATAATTGCAACCCACGCAATGACTATGAGTTGAGAGTCGTTCAAAACCGCCGTCACCACACCGAGGGCAAGTTTCGAAGTAAGGAGCTCGATCTGCATTCAACATTGGACACCTCTCTTTTTTAGTTTCGTCGTCCCCAATACACTATTGCGATGAATGTGCCGGCTCAGAAGATCTGTCCGAACTAAACATAAATTACTGAATTTATTTGATATTCAGTTGAGGAGAAGAGGCAGAGCGCTAATCGAAATACTCATGATTTCTGCAGGTTTCTGCAGCGAAAGCGCAATTCAATAAGAGTTTCGAAGGGATGATCAATTTGCACAAATCCGCAGGATTCTGCAGATTCTTGCAGAGCTGCAGCCGTTCCACTAGCGGCAGCCCTGTGAAAAAATAAGAGCAGCTGGCCTTCACATCGTTCTATGGCGCTGACTCTCCTGCAGTGTGAGTATTGAGTTCCAGTCGCTCAGGCACAGCTCCATGATGAGCACAACGGTTCTTCTCTGTGTTTGCTCACGGCTAAAAGAGCTATAGGCTTCGCGAAATTTAACGTCGGTAACATTTCTTAGCGGAACGGCTGTGACCCCTGCCAAACCAACGGGCGGGTTTTTAGGGCGTCAATGTCGCTACACGCGTACAAAGGAAGCAGGTGCCATTTTTCTTTTCAGCACACTGTCTTATCCCCCATGACGTAAGGTGATGGATTAAGGAGCTACTGCGACGGTATTGAAGCGCATCAGATCTCGGTGAGGTGCTTGATGACGGCCATGCCCAATTCTTCTTGTTGATGAGAATCAGGACCTAGGCTCCGAAATTCCTTATTGCGTTTATTTTCCTATTAGGAGCAGGTGCGACTGTTCGCTAGCGCCGAAACCTAAAGCGTAATAATTAAGGACAGCTTTTGCCCCAGGTATTGCCGTTCGAGTCACCCATGCCAAAGTGTAGGGCAGAAGTGCCGTAGTGTCCGATAGCGCGAATCCTTCCCTCCTTGCGGTACTTACAGAGTTCATTGAAGCCATGATTTGCATCGGCATTGCTACAAAAACGCACGTCGACGGAGGTGGCGTAGGGATGCCGCCCGGCTGCTCCGCCCACATTCTTATTGTAAGGCTCAGGTCTCCACCAATTATAGATCTGGCAAACTCTTAAGCCCTTTTGCTCTAGCTCCTGAATCAAACGCACGGCTTGAATCGCATTCTTCCAGGTGGCGGTATCAGGATGTATCAGCTGATGCACTTGAGAACTTCCATAGGTGCAGCGGAATACAGAAATACTGCTCGGATTTGGCCGAATCAACTGGTTGCACCATGCCGAACCGCCAGTTTCACGCGCGCACTGCTGGAGAAATGCGTCCTTTTTGGTATTGCCCTGATTTACAACAGAGATTTGAGCTGTCGTCGCCTTCTTGCAAGCCAAGGCGTTGACGAGATTATCACCATAGAGTTCAAGGTCTTCCGTCTCATGGCTGTTGTCTATAGATGGCGCTACTTTTTCTGACTGAAAATGGCTCTGCTCGCCGCACGCAACGAGTCCGAGCGCTCCCAGGAAAACCCCGAGACCAATGATGTTCATCCTGAACTTCATGATAGATCCTTTGTGATTTGTTTTATCTAGCTTGAGCGAATTGAGCAGAGCTTCACAAGTCTATGGACAACAGCTCTGGCCAAACGGCGGCACTCAGATCTAATCTAACGGATCAACAAAAAATTCTGGACCCAGGATTAATGCATTCTCATTCTTTAACGGCTAAAAAGTTATCTTAGGTATAACCTACGCCTATCCGTCCGACTTCTGACTCGAGGCAAAATTTTCCGGTTGAGCTGGCTCTGCCGTGGATTCGATGTAGGCTTAAATAGCATCAAATGGGGGAAATTTAATGAAGGCTACTGCTATTTTCACAGTGTTGTTTCTATTCGCTTCGAATGTACTCGCGCAGGGTTTGCGCAAGCATGGGCCGTCACCTGAGCAGATTAAGGAGATGGCGATTCACAACCAAAAGATGGCACGACAGCAGGCTTTACTCGGGCCTCTGGTTTTGAACTCGAACATCAAGCCGTTTTATGAATTTGATAAGACTGGCTACATACTTATGAGTGATGATGATTTCGGCGGTATGGCGAGGGAAATGAAGAAGGTCATTGCGCAAAACCTTCCCCAAGACGTCAAACTGATCGTCTACACCCAATCCACAAATAGAAATTATCAAAATCAACTCAGAGCTACTTATTCTCAATACGTGCCCCAAGATCGATTGATTATCCTGGAAGTCCCGAGAAGTGGGTCAAGTGACTTCTGGACCAGAGACAATACCCCCGTACCTATTTGGGAAAACGGACGATTCGCTTTAGTTGATGCGAAATACTATTATTACTTCGAACCCGATGCTTTTCTTAATCAGCTCTTTCAAGGAACTTTGTTAACCCATAATTATTACTACGAAGGCGGAAACTTCACCACCAATAGCCGCGGTGAGTGCCTTGTCGTGAATCGCAAGGCAGGTTTATCGGATACCGCTGCAATCCCCGACGATGTTTTTAAAGCAAAGTATGGCTGCAAAACCTTAACACGGTTTAGGCATCTAAAAGGCATCGGTCACTCTGACGAAGTGGTTAAATTTATGACCGACGATATCGTGGTCACCGATACGGCTCAGTATGTTCCGGTTCTCGAGCGAGCGGGCTATAGAGTGCACCTTCTTCCTGAAGCTGAATTGGACTTTGAAACTTACGTCAATTCCCTAATCGTTAACGACGTCCTCTACGTTCCGATCTTTGGCGAACAAAATGATCAAAGCGCACTGCAGGTTTATAGAAATTTAAACTTGGGTTATAAAATAGTACCCATTAACTCACGCGATCTCTCGACCGAAGGTCGCGGTTCGATTCATTGTATAACCATGAATTATCCAGCCGTGCCTATGAACGTTCTTACAAACGAGCTCAAAGGGTCCGTCGTTTCGTTTTCTAGGTAAAAAAAGCATTCGCCCAACTTTTATCCTGATATGCGGAAAGGAGATTCACCCCTTTCCGCAATAGAAAGCATTCAGTCAAAATTGGATCAAAGCCCAGCTCTCGAGGTGTTGAGTATGAAGATATACTCAGCCGATAAGGCATTATTCAACTTTGTGGAGGCATAATGCAGTTATTGAAAACCTTTGGTACGCTAATCCTCGCTGCTATAATGTATGGTCCGCTCGCATCTAACGCCCAATTCGATCCTGCGGGAGAAATCGGCGAAGGATTCGACAAACAAAGTCCTGAAGAGATCGAAAAGGCTCGCCGCGAGATCGAAGCCTTATTCAGTGATGCTGTCGGTCCTAAAAATTTAAAAAAAGCTGAAGCGGCGGCGATCTTGCAAAAGTATCAGCACTTGGACCCTAAAAATGAGGTCCCTACCGATCTCTTGGAAGAAGCGGTTCTCTTCCTCGATCGGAACCTCGCTAAGTTCCCCAATCGGGCCTACATTACCGTTATCGATTTCAAACCACGCTCCGATGTGCGTAGGTTCTTCGTTATCAATATGACCACTGGTGAAGTTGAAAAGTTCTTTACCACCCATGGGATTGGATCAGACAAGAATAAGAATGGCATCGCCGAGATATTTGGCAATATCGTGAACTCAGGTATGAGTTCGCTTGGCTATATCCGGACCGCCGAAGTCTACTGGGGAAAGTTTAAACGTTCCGTACGTCTCGATGGCCTATCAGCCACTAATTCCAAAGTTCGTGAGCGTGCCGTCGTGCTTCATGGTTGGGACAATGCCCACGAGAAGCCGGTCATTCAAGGACTGAGCTGGGGATGTCCCGCTCTAGACTGGACCGTTAAAGACGCGGTTATTGATAAGGTTAAAGAAGGAAGCCTAATGTATATTGGCGTTTCAAAAAAATAAGATATTTTCTTTTCGAACGCCAAACCCTGACCTTCCATATCCTGGGAACTCTTTTTGCAGCTTGTTTCCAGGGGGGGGCCCATGAGCGGAATGAAACTTAAAACGATAGTTTGCGTACCATTTCTGGTCTTTGGATTCACAGCTCTTGCGGAGAAACAGGACCTGACCTATGACGCGCAATTCTTGGACAAGACTTCTGAATATCATCGGCTAGGTATCGAGATCGCTAAAATGGGTACTAGAAAAGCACAACTTCCCCCGTTGAAGGCCATGTCGCGTAAGATGCTTAAAAATCAAAGGGCTGAAATCAATAAAATTCAGGCATGGCGCAATCAAGAATTTTCGCAAGTCCCTCGTCTTATAAACCCGTCCACTCCATTGGATATCACCTCGCTTAGTCAAAAAAAGGGCACGGAATTCGACCGGAGTTACGTTGAACTTCTGACGCAACATCACCTTCAAGCATTCGAAGTAGCAACAGAGGCTGAGACGCGAGCGGTTAGCCCGAAAGTGCGAGATTTCGCCAAAGAGCTGGCAAAAAGGCACTCCACTGAGGCCGAAAATCTGAGGAAGATTCAAAAGAATATATTTCGATAAAAATTGCCCGCAGATACATATGCATGTTTAGCTTCAGATAAATGGCCGTGGCGAAGTGCCTGGAGTCGACGCTTTCGTACAGGTCAACTTTTTGCAATATAGCACCTGCGGTTCTGTCCGTGGTCTACTCGATCTTAAAGAGCATAAAGATCGGTGGTCTGATGTTAGGCGTACGATTTTTTGAGAAGAAGGCCTGTCCTGATTAGTTCGCGGCCGATTCAACAAACATTCGATTTTCGGTGGTCCAAAGGCTTTAGCATAGACTGATGCTTGCTTCAGAGAATGCCCTGATCCGTAAAGTGGCGAGAACAGGAATCAC
This sequence comes from Bdellovibrionales bacterium, assembly GCA_050249195.1. Classification (GTDB taxonomy): domain Bacteria; phylum Bdellovibrionota; class Bdellovibrionia; order Bdellovibrionales; family UBA1609; genus JALHOQ01. Next base: position 75,320 of record JBFWQY010000016.1, on the reverse strand, counting down.
GAGATAATGCCAGATATACAGGTTAAATATGTCGAGCGATGGCGTGCCAAGTGCCTGGAGTCAGCCTGAGGATTAGCACGCTCCACATAATCCAGCGCTTTCCATAAAAGCATAAAAGATAGCATGTGGAGCTCGACATACCATCTGGCGGCGAAAGTTCATCTCAAGGGGAATGAAAAATGAATTTCAATCCATTGCGACCTCTTTTTTACGACTTAAATGACGGCCATTTCGCAGACGCCAGGAATTACGCATGGTCATAAATTTATGCAATTGTTGACCAATTTTCCACCTGTCTACATATTAAACGAAGCCATTTTTTAGCAACGTCCGTCTAACCAGTTTCCAAACCATCTATTGAATATTGACTTTAACACGTCTCCGTTTGGCACCAGGATTGCTCCTCCAAGGGTAAGAGATTTAAAAAGGAGGAGAATATGTATCTGAAGGTGTTAACTTTCCTTTTTGCACTATGTTCACTAGGTGTTACCGCCCTAGCTGAATCCAGAAACGCAGAAATGGATCTTGTAAAATGCATAGCGAGGGGCCAAGGAAACTGCGAGTCTTTAATTAAACAAGTGGATGTAAGCAGTCTAAATGTCACCGTTCCTGGCGCGTTCCATATTGATCGTAGCCACGGTTCTCGACAAGGTTATAGGGATAAAGTTTCGATCACTCTCCTGGGTTACGCTGCAAGCCTATGCCAAGAGAGTGTTGTAAAGGCGCTCTTGGAGAAGGGTGCAGATCCAAACACTCAGTTTAGTAATTCGCGCTCGCAGCCTCGTCTGGATTTAAATAGGAAGTGGGTTTACAGTGAGAGAATCAAGGCTGCTGACGAGGCACGACACCATTTACAAGACGCCCAGAAAAGCAGAAACACATCGTTGTCTGAGAAGTGTGATTCGACTCTCGCTCACCTTGAAAAAGCTGAATCAAAGTCAGGTTTTGCCTCGAAAATTGCTGGAAGACTTGGATTTTTTGCGCCCATGGCTGAGGCTGGAAGATAGTCTTTTTGACTATTGCCCAATGGTCAAATAAGGTGCCTTTCCATTCTGACTTGATGAGCGCGGCAATTTTGAAAGTAAAACGGATCAGCGAGATAAAATGAACTTAATCAGCTGTGCTCTTGCATTGTGATCGCTGGTTCTCAATGGTGAAACTTCGGGCAGGACTCGAACTGTGGTTAATACCTGGCCGGGTTCATTCTTACTCATTTGCCATTCAAATTAGCCTCAATGGCCTTTCGAATGGATTCATAACTCGATTTCACGAGTCGCCCGTTTACGAAAAACGTAGGTGTCTTTGCAATTCCAATTTTTCTCGCATCAGTCTCGTCCAAATCAATTTTCCACTGATGCTTTGAAATTACCTGCTCTTTGGACGTGCGGTCTTTACCAAGGCCGATTTGAGACAAGTATTCCGGAATCAATTCCGGACGCGGGCTTTTGTGATTGCCCCAATTAGCCTGATTATCGAAAAGAACGTCAAGAGCTTCCTCATACTTGTTGATTTCCCGCGCCTCCTCAAGGGCCGACGCCGCGAAACGCGAGTTGGGATGTAAGGGTAAATAGCGTATGACGACTTGAATCTCGCTTCCGAACTCAGACCCAAGCCTTTTTAAAACAGAATGCATAAAGCGACATGATTTGCATTCAAGATCCAAAAACTCAACGATTGTCACCTTCGCCGATATTGAGCCCCGTACTGGGCTATGAGGTCTTACCAGCAATGCAGAATCAACGGCTGAAAGATTAATGGAGTAGTCGGCGCCGTGTTTGTATTCATGATAGGCAACTTTACCGAAGATGATGAGCGCTATTCCGACAGAAACAATCAAAAATATCCTATTGAATTTCGCTTCAGATCTTTCTGAATTTTTCGGTCTTTGAGCTTTCACTCTTTTCGGACCCCATAAAGTAAATACCCTTCTGGTAAATCGAATGCGATTTTTTTTCAATCTTTGCGATCTCCATTCATAACGTGAAATGCGCCGGCCCTGGCATCCATTTCACCCTGATATTTGGGGTTGTCGATCTTCGCAATATACTTTGTATTGGTCTTTAGCCCTTCAAATCCAACCAATCCTTCAGTTCCTGTATTTCCCGTAAGAAGCCGTTTTCCAGAAAGATCATATAGTGAAATGTCCAGGCCGCGGCAGACCGCGTACTCGCTCAATGTGCATCGGATGAAAAGAACATCCTCCGGTATTCTTTTAAGTTCGGACAATTTTCTCAGCTCCGAATCTTCCAGAATATCTGGTTTGTTCGCCGTTGCCCTTGGCTCCTCAAGTCGCTCTTTTTTTGGTGGAGGACTTTCCCCTCCACCATGCGCATAAACTTCCCAGATCGGGAACGTTATAAGAGCTGAAGTAAGAAAGACTTTGCGGAAAAATTTAAACATCGATTCCTCCCTATTAATGCTGGCTGAGCTTAGTATAGAACAAGCCAAATTCCGTAGTCGCTCGTGAAGCGATACTCTGAACCACTTCTTTTGGTGAATCGGAAACAATTATCCGCTCGGCATCCAAAGCATCTATGGTTCCGCCTCGACAAAGCGTCTTCTTAATAACATGTATGAGCGGCGCCCAATACTTTGTGCCCATAAGTATCAAAGGAAAATTGCGCAGCTTGCCTGTTTGAATAAGCGTTGCGATTTCAAAAAATTCATCCAGTGTGCCGAAGCCGCCCGGCATTGCTATGAAAGCATAGGAGTATTTCGCAAGCATAAGTTTGCGTATAAAGAAATATCTGAATTCCACAAATTGGTCCAAGTAGGCATTAGGCCGTTGTTCTTGAGGAAGTACGATGTTGCACCCGACTGAGCGTCCACCGGCTTCCCTAGCACCCCGATTTGCGGCCTCCATGATTCCGGGTCCGCCACCAGTCATTACCGTAAATCCCGCAAGTGCCAACTCGCGACCCACGTCCTGAGCCATTCGGTAATAAGGTTGGCTCTCTAAAAACCTTGCTGAACCATACACTGTGACACACGGACCAATAGAATGCAGAGCCCGAAATCCTTTTATGCACTCGCAAAAAATCCGAATTGCCCTCAGTAGCTCTGAGCCATGACTATGTGGCCCTTCTAAAAACTTTCGCTCTTCAACATCGGGACTGCTCTTGCCCCAATCCGTTTGCGATTTAGCGGGCTCACTGGTGTTAGCTTCGATATTCACCGACATCACACCCTTAAGAGACGAAGCGCATTGAGAATCACCAAAATCGATGCCCCCGTATCCGCCGCAACCGCAAACCATAAGTTGGTGTGTCCACTTACCGCGAGCACTAGAAAAACCGCTTTGATCGCGATCGCAAAACCAATGTTGAACTTAATGACAGAAAGAGCGCGTCTGCCCTGTCCGATTGCAACTGCGACCTGCTCAAGATCGTCACGCATCAGAGCTACATCTGCGGTTTCCATTGCCGTGTCGGTCCCAGCCATGCCCATTGAAATTCCAACAGACGCTTGGGCAAGTGCGGGTGCATCGTTGATTCCGTCACCGATCATTGCGACGTTTCGGTAGTTTTGAACAAGCTCTTGGATTCTCGTCACCTTGTCTTCTGGAAGCAGATCTCCATAAGCTTTTTCAACTCCGACCTGTTTAGAAATTGCCGATGCGGTCTTCTGATTATCGCCGCTCAGCATGACCACATGTTCGACGCCGCTACGATGCAAAGCCTGGATCGCAGCTCTCGCATTGGGCCGAATAGCGTCGCCCAAGGTAAGTACTCCAAGAACTTCCCCCGTGCAATTCGCGTGCGGCCGATGACCAACAACTATTACCGACTGCGCGTTCTCCTCAATAGAAGAAAGAAGATCTTCCAACTGAGGAGTGCAAACTCCAATATCATGTGCCATACGGTGATTGCCGACAAAATATTCGTGATCGCCCACTTTGGCTTGTGCTCCCCGGCCCGCAATTGTTTTAAAATCGCTGGCAGGCTCCAACAAAACTCCCCTTTCCTCAGCGAATTCCACCACAGCTTTGGCTAATGGATGGGAGGAAAGCTTTTCGATCGAGCCAACAATTCTCACAAGATTCGTTCTGGTTTCCGATCCCAAATTTATAATTTCAATAACCCGCGGTCTGCCCTCGGTGATCGTGCCGGTTTTATCAAGAGCAATCGCCCGCACCCGCCCCAAAGCCTCAAGAAAAATTCCGCCCTTGACCAGTACACCTCTTTTCGCCATCGCTGTTAGCCCGGAAACAATTGATACCGGAGTGGAAATGACCAGGGCGCACGGACAAGCGACAACCAAAATAACAAGCGCGCGGTATACCCAAATATCCCAGGCTGCGCCAAATGCAAGCGGGGGAACGAACAAGGTTAACAATGCTACTAAAAACATAATGGGCGTATAAATGCGGGCAAAAGAGTCTACGAATCGTTCGGAGGGTGCTTTTTTAGACTGAGCGTCCTCGATAAGCTTCACGATTTGCGCGGCTTTGGATTCAGCCGCACCTTTAGAAGCTTTTATCCGCAAAATTCCTGACTCATTGATGGTACCGGCTAGAACAGAATCTCCAGGCTTCTTCTCGACTGGAACGGATTCTCCGGTTAACGGCGCCTGATTAACATGAGACGCACCACTTTCCACAACTCCGTCTGCGGGAATGCGCTCGCCTGATTTGACCAGCAAGATGTCTCCGACGCGAACGTCCTCAATTCGTATCTCCTCAATCCTATCGTTAGCACCTATCCGCTGCGCCATCTTCGGCGTAAGATCTAAAACTTCGCGGATAGCCCGGCGCGCCCGAGCCACACTAAAGGCCTCTAACAACTCAGAGACCGAAAACAAAAACACAACGGTTGCCGCCTCTGAATATTCACGGATCGCAAACGCACCGACCACCGCCACGCTCATAAGCACGTTCATATCCAGGCGGAATTCACGAAGTGCCCGCGGAACCTTGGGAAAAATCAGGGCCCCGCCAGATAGCACAGCCGCGCCATAGATAAATGCAGAATACTCAGCCCACCCTAAGGCGAATTCCAGGATCAACCCCAGACTCAGGAAAAGCCCCGAGATAACTACCAGACTTAAGCTTTTTCTTGCCACAAGAGGAGCAACGACGTCCTGAGCCGCCACTTTTACGCCGGCAGATTCCACTTTTTCACGCAAAAACTTTTCGCTAAGTTTTGCAGAATGAACGATGCGCACCGTGGAAGACATCAAATTGGTTTCAACCCCAATTATTTCAGGATGAGCTAAAGCCTTCCGAATAGCCGCGATTTCATTACCGCAATCCATGCCCGCGACTCGAAACACAGTCGAAACTCTACTTACTTCTTGCATTCAATCCTCCACTTCAAAAAATACTTACTAAACAGCAGCCTCGCCAGTTTCATTTGTGCTGATCCGAACCGCTTTCAATATTTCTGAAACGTAGATTTTGCCATCTCCTCTTAAGCCAGTGTGCGCGGCCTTCTGAATAGTGGAGACAACCTGATCAACGAGTTCATCTTTACATGCTATTTCAAGCTTCACCCCATGAAGAGAGTCCACGGAGATAAATTTAACCTTGTCTTCACTGTTCAAAGCTTTCCCACGACCGTAACCATAGACTTCGGTCATGGTAACGCCTGACAAGCCATCAATCGCATGCAGCGCCCAGATGACATCCGCCAATTTAAATTCTTTGATAAAGGCTCTTACTTCTTTCATAAATTATCCTCCAATTTAGACGTTAGTGTGCAACGCGGCCCTGGAAGCGGTGTTCAAAAAGTAAATAGACTGTCGGTAAAACGATCAGCGTTAAAATAGTCGATGAAATAATTCCCCCAATGACCACTGCGGCTAGCGGACGCTGAACCTCCGCGCCAATTCCCGTCGATAGCATCATCGGCAAGAAGCCAAAAATAGCAACGAGCGCGGTCATTAAAACAGGACGAAGCCGAATCAAGGCTCCGGTTAAGACCAGATCTTGACCGCCCTTACCTTCGACTTTTAGCTGGTTAAAGTAATTCACAAGGACTACGCCATTAAGCACCGCAATCCCTGAGAGAGCAATAAAGCCAACTCCCGCCGAAATGCTAAAGGGTAATCCGTTAAGAATTAACCCAATTACGCCGCCAACTAATGCGAAAGGCACGCATAGAAAAATCAGTAATGTCTGCCCGATGCTGCCAAAAGCTGAGTAAATCATCATCAGCACCACGATAAGTGCAATGGGCGTCAACACCATGAGCCTAGCCCTGGCTTTTTGCAAATTTTCGAAGTTTCCCCCCCACTGCAAATAATAGCCTTGAGGCAGTTCCACCGAGGCTTCAACTGCTTTCTGCGCTTCATTGACAAAACTCTCCGTATCGCGGCCGCGCAAATTGATCAGGACCGCCGAACGCCGGTTTGAATCCTCGCGGTTGATCGAGCCAAACGTTTCAGCAAACTTAGTTTCGGCCAAATCGCTCAATGCGACAGTTGTGTTCGGACCTATACCCACAGGCAACAAGCGTATGGTTTCAAGGTCCGATCTCTCCTGTTCACCTAAACGCACGACGATTGGAAACTTTCTCTCCAGATCATAAATGAATCCGGCTTCCTGCCCCCCCAATGCAATCGAAATGGTTTCCAACACATCCGAGACAGATGCTCCAAACTTAATCAATGTCTCGTCCTTCGGTGAAAGGCGAAGCACCGGACTGGTCCCCGCAAGATCGACTTCCACATCCCCGGCTCCCTGAACCTTTGCCACAACCCCTTGAATTTTCTTGGCGAGATCCATATTCACCGCCAGATCCGGACCAAAGACTTTCACCGCCACATCGGCGCGCGTTCCCTCTAATAGTTCATTGAAGCGCATTTGAATTGGCTGAGAGGCCAAATAATTTTGACCTGGTAGCTCTCTCTCAAGACGTGCCACCAAACTCTTAACCAAAGACTCAAAAGTGTGGCGCCCGTTTTCACCCTTAGGCCACTTATCGCGACTTTTAAGCATAATGTAGGTATCTGAAACGTTCACTCCCATGGGGTCCGTAGCCACCTCGCTGGTTCCGATGCGGGAAAACACGGATTCGACCTCCGGAAATTCTTTAATAATGGCGTCAGCCTTTACCTGAAACGCGATCGATTGATCCAGGCTGATATTTACCGGTCTAATCATATGAAAGGCATAGGAGCCTTCAGTTAACTGTGGCAGGAATTCTGCCCCCCGTGTCGCAAAAAGAACCGCGCCGATAGCTACCGCTACAACGGCGAACGCAATCGTTGCCTTTTGTAATTTGAACGTCCACATCAGCAGAGGCCGGTACATTTCGCGAATCCAATGCATCAATTTCGGTTCACGATCTTTAGCATTCGATGAAAGGACCAATGCGGCCAGGGCCGGAACCGTAGTGAAAGAAAGCACCAGAGCGGCCAGAACCGCGAGTGCAAACGTTGCGGCCATGGGCTGGAACATCTTCCCTTCAATACCTGTGAGCGCAAAAATCGGAACAAAAACAACAACGATGATCAACTGCCCGAATCCCGCGGCCTTCCTGATTTCCACCGAAGCCTGATAGACCACTTCTTCGACTTCCTCACGGGTCAGCTTACGTCCAGTTTGCTTGATCCGGTCATGGATCGCACGGACGCAGTTGTCGATCAAAATGACTGCACCATCCACTATGATTCCAAAGTCCAAGGCGCCCAGACTCATCAAATTTCCCGAAAGTCCTAATGGCTTCATGATTAGAAATGTGGCCATAAGGGAAAGTGGAATAATGGCCGCCGTAATAAGCGCCGCCCGCACATTACCTATCAATAAAAATAAAACGAGAATAACAAGTGCTGCGCCCATGGCCAGATTATGCTCCACGGTGCCCAACGTGGCATTGACGAGGTCAGAGCGGTTATAAACGGTGGTCAACTCGAAGCCTTCGGGAAGAGATTTGGCAATCTCCGCGATTTTAGCCTCCACCCGCGTGGCCACAGTTCGGCTGTTCTCCCCGAGCAGCATCATCACGGTTCCTAAAACCATCTCGCGCCCGTTATGGGTTGCGGCACCCGTTCTGAGCTCCTTCCCCAATTTCACACTGGCTACATCACCAATTCGAATTACGCGGAAGGAATCTATTTGTTTAATGGGTACCCGTTCAATGTCTTTAGGTGTCTTAAAGAGGCCCACCCCTTGAACCAGAAATTGTTCTGCGGTCTGGGCGATGTATCCACCGCCAACATTTTTATTCGTCCTTTCGAGAGCCTCGACAATTTCCTCAAAATGAAGGCCATAGGCCGCCATTTTGCGGACATCGGGTTGTACGTGATATTGCCGCTCATATCCACCGGTGGTATTGATCTCAGCAACTCCCTCAACCGTAAGTAGCCTCGGCTTTATAAACCAGTCTTGAAGCGCTTTAACTTCCATAAGCTGCTCGAGCCGCTTTTGCGACTCCTTAGCTGGAGTTTTTACGTCCAAGCTATATTGAAAAATCTCACCTAACCCAGAGGAAATGGGTCCAAGCCTCGCCTCGGCACCCTTAGGAAGTTCCGGCAAAACACCCTGCAACCGCTCCGACACCATTTGCCTTGCGCGGTAGATATCGACGTCATCATTAAACACCACGGTCACTTGCGAAAGTCCGAAACGGGTGATGGAACGAACCTGAATTACGCCGGCCAAACCGCGCATTGAACTCTCGACCGGGAAAGTGATCGTGCGCTCGATTTCTTCGGGCGCCAGACCTTCAATGACCGTGTTGATTTGCACTTGATTATTGGTGATGTCAGGCACAGCATCAATCGGTAAACTCTGAAATGCGAGCGCCCCACAAATCGCCATCACCAATGTCAAAAGGAGTACGGTCCACCGTTTATAAACAGAGAAATGAATAATCTTGTTCATCATAATCTAAAGCCCCTTAATGGGAATGGCCTTCGGCCAAACCGCCAAAGGCGGATAGTTCCGCGATTCTTAAAAACCCAAGTCCGATTGTCACAATCTCATCGCCCTTTTTTAAATCCGGTGAGGCCACGAAAATTTGGGAGCCTTGTTTACGCACTTCATTGAAATCAATTCGTTTGAAATAACCATCGCGTAACCGGAAAAGATTAATCTCATTCCCCGATCGCACCTTCGCCGTTGAGGGCACATTCCATGGTGGTGAATTGGCAAGCTTAAGTGTTTTGATTTCGAAATTTTTTAAGGCTTCAGGAGACAACTTAAATCCCTTCTCCTCATTGGCCTCAATGATTCCTTTTTCCGGACCCACACTCGCATTTTCTTCTTCCTCGCCATGCTCTCCATGTCCCTCTTCGCCCTTATGTTCTTCATCATGACCATTATGTTCGCCATCTTTATGCTCATGATCTTCATTTTCTTCATGTTCCTTGGCTTCGTGCTTTCCTTCGGCGCGAGACACTAATGAACCCATCGAAAATGAAAATAGAACCACCACCAAAATAAAATATTTCATAAGCTTTTCTCCAGAATCTGACCGTCAAGGGTGTAAATGCCGAGCCATGCCTCAATAGCCCTCAGCTCTCTCTGATGGCGGGATTGTTCCAGATCGACGAACGTGCGATGAGCTTCGATAACGAGCGAGCTTGGCACCAAGCCGCGCATAAACTGCCTTTCCGCCTCATGGTGTCTCTTTTCGATTTCAGGATGCGACTGCGTGGAATTCAGCGCGGCAACTGATTGATCATATATACGGACTAACTCCGCACGGCGGTTTTCTTCTTCGAGCAGTCCAAAGCTTTTTTTGGTTTCGGAAACCTTAGCGCCTGCCTGAGCCGCCCGGCGGCCCGCACCGTTCGCATTGAACAGAGGAAGCGGCAAACTTAAGTTAACGCCATAAAGCTGGTCAGCCCGTCCGCCCTCATTCACAAGTTTAACCGACGGACCCACACTAACCGTGGGCCAAGACTCACTTCTCGCCAATGAGACTTCCGCATTGGCGACTTCCAATTCGGCGCTAAGCTGGCGTATCCGAGGAGAGTGTTCCACGCTCCCGGAACCTTCGATCTTAGGCCATGATTTGGGGGCGGAAGGCAACGAAGGTATAAGTGTTTCGACTGTGCGGCCCGTGCGAAGCTTGAAAAAGCTGTCCAATGTCGCAAGCTCTTCGTTCAAAGTGGCTTTGCGTAAATCGTAATCACTTTTGGCCAAACGAAACACCGTCGTCGAAAGCTCTTGTTCAGGAGATAACTTTGGTCTTCGCGAATATTGCGATACGAGTTTGGCGAATGTCGATATAGATTCGTCCAAAATCTCCTGTTCATGCAGAAGCTGCCTCAATCGATGAAGCTTAAGCATGACTTCTGATCGCACAGTCGCGCGTGCTTCGTATAGAAGAGCTTCAGCGACACGGATACCGCTATTCGCCACTCTCAGACGTGCGCCTATTTTTCCCGGCTCAATCGGCACGGCTAAAGTCAGGTCGGTTTCGGAAGTTGATTGCGACAGTACCTTTCCTTGGAAAGATTCCAACCCCAACTCGGGATTCCTCCACTGTCCGGCAGCGCCTACGTTAGCGTTTGCGCGCTCCATCTCTAAAAGCGCGCTTTGAATTGCAGGCGACCTCTCTTCCACGCATTTTAAAACCTGCGCATACGAAATCTTCTGCCCTTCACAGGGAGTTTGGCCATACACCGTCATCGACGATAGCAGTGAAACGAGCCCGATTAGAGCCAGCTGAAACATTTCATTACCTCATTAAATTTTTAGCGAGTCTTATATTTTTAAGAAAGAACGGTTAAAAAGACGCCTACTCTAGGCGGCCGACGGCGCCCATTCAGATAAGGTTCTTCAGGAATGTTGCGAGTTGCGAACGTGACGATCTGCAATTCAAGGGTTTGAAAAATCACCTGCGCCGAAGCTAGAGGAAATGAGCAATGTCCAAAATGACAAGAACCAAAATGACAGGGATCTGTACATGGCGAGCTATCCGCTACACCTTCGTGCACAGTTTGGCTCATGACTTTGGCCGTTTCGTGGCTGCCTAAGCCCAACGAAGCAACTGAAGCCAAACTATCGCTCTCAATCCCAACGGCAAAAAAGTTAAAAATGAAGAGAAGGGCTAATACCTGATTCACGCGAGTGAGTATTGCAACAAAGGCCGAATCCAGCAACTGTTTCAGTATTACCAGCAGTTTTGACTCAAACTGGCGAAAGATATTGCTGGGCCTTCAATCCGACTCCACATTCTTTCTGTCCTATATGTCCTGCCTGGGCGGCGAATTGTCGCTCGGCGCCAACTTTGACAAAAGAACTCTCTAAAGATCTCGCAAAAGTTCTCGCACTTCTTGATCAAAGTCCGCTTCGCCACACTGAGCCTTATCCGACGCCGGAGCACAGCCCTTCACTCGGCCCATCAGACGAACAATTCGCTTGGCGATAGGAGCTTTCCCAACTTCGGTTAATGTCGACATGTTGGCTGTGGAATAAAACTGTACTTTATCACGTTCGTAATTCTGCTCATAAAGAGGATACAGTCCAGACATGGTCAGGCGCGTGGTCACTTTCTTCTTTTTCAAATCCAAATAAGACTGGATGGAAACGCCAGGATTTGAAAACACGAACCGGCCATCTTTATCAATGCTGAACACGTTCATCGCACCATAAAGATTTTTATAAAAATCTATCTTACGGTCCATGCTGATTTCAAGATCAGCACCCTCTCGCTTGGCCAAATCACTCATGCCCTGAAGATTGTAGGAAATCATGTATTCAACGCCCATAACCTCCAGGCTCCCATCTCCATCAATATCATAGAGATCAAAGTCTTGCGGATGGTTTCCAAAATAATGAACTTGAGTCATCTTGTTGTTTTGAACGGGCAGGATGTGGCGCAGCTCCCAAACATGGCCCAATGGTAAACGCAAGCATCCATGTGAAACGCCCCCACGCTTAACCGCCCACAGAGTGCTATGGCTTGCAGGCGCTCCCAAGGATTTCTTAACCGCCCCACTTACCCCACCAAAACGAACCGCCGGATTGTGAAAGCCGTTTCCTTCTCCCTCATAATCCATCTTCGGTGCCCAACCATAGTATGGTTCTTCACGGATATTGTCGACATCGTGTCGATTGCCACGCGATAAAAATGGCCATAATCCAGGCGTAGAAAACGTATTTATGCGATTACCAAATTGATCTGTGGTTGAGGCCATCACGGAACCGGTCGGGTAAATGGCCGTAAATTCCGGATAGCTCAGAGTGCAACTGTAAGCTGAGCACTGAATCGCATCTTCCATTTGACCCGCGGCACTTAACACTTTGATTTGATACTTTGTTCCCGTTACAGCCTTGAACAAATCGAGAGCGGCCAAAATAAATTTGTCTTCTGGCCCCTGTAATCCCAGTTGAACAGCCGTATTCAACTTCTGCAAAATTTCCGCTGAGGGCTTGGCCGTCGCATTCACTCGTCCCCAAACTAAACTATTAATGGCGGTTAACGCTCCTTGTTCGGAACCGACGGGCGAGGCGTTCAGTTGATTCTTCCATTTGATGAACTCAGCTTTCAAATCAATTTTTAACGGAAAAACGCGACCTGGATTCAATGCGGTCAATACAGCCAAGCCCTTTGCATAAAGAGCTTCGGGTGATAGTTTCCCCGCTTTTGCCTGTTCAACCGCTGGCAAAATCCCGTAAACTGGAGATCCAATTATTTGATTGAAGAAAGCTAGCTGAGGCAGCATCTTTCCGCCCTGCGGATTCACATTCACTATGCCTTTGGCGGAAACCTTTTTATAAAAATTGTAGCGCTTCGCCAGATCAAACAAGTAATCGCTTACCGTTTGCTCATCAAGAATCACGCTGACCCTGGTCTGATTGCCCCTTGAAACGCGGATATGAACTCGCTCTGGACTCTGGCTTCGGACCGCAAATCCCGTATAAAAACTTGGATAGTAACCGTTGACCGCGTTTGCGCCCGGTGACCACGTCACTCCCCAAATTGGAAGAGCTTCGTTATATTCCTCGATTGTCGCTACATTTAAGTCCTGTGCGAAAAGATTTGCAGAGCGAACGATTAGAAAGACCCCGACATAAATGAGAAAAAAATGCACTTTCATTGGCTTCCCTTACTGACCGAATTACTGCGAGCCGGCCGAAAATTAGGTATTTGAAGGTGACAATTATCCGAACGGAAACTTTAAGTAAATAGGATTTCTACAATAGGTGAACAAACGAGAAGTGCTTTCATACATGTCTACAACTTAGTCGGTTGAGAGGGCCTTCACTCTAAAACTAATGTCACTAGTAACTGGAAGCATTGATTTTACAGCACGCATTCTATTGATTCATTCTTTCCATGGAGTCACACAGGTTCGATCCATTACACGTTTCGGTCTCTCACAAGTAACGACTGTCTTTGAAGATGACACTGATATCTACAAAGTTCGACACCTTGTATCCCAACGTCTTCAAGGCATAGCTGATCGACTTCCAAAGAACGCACATGCCGAACTTGGCCCGGTAAGTTCCGGCCTTGGCGAGATCTATCACTACTATGTAAAGGTAGAAAAGCCTGCCGAAGGTGAAATGTAAGATCAGATCCAACCAATACCTTTAAGCCAGACGAGAAACAGAATTAGATTTGCGGGGAGCCGCGCCCTTCGGCAGCGAAATGACCACCGTCGTGCCGCTACCTTCTTCCGAATCTACGGTTAGCGATCCTTGCCATTGCGTCACATACTCTACGGCACTCGAGAGCCCCACACCCGAACCGTGGGCCTTTCCAAATGTAAATCCTGGTTTGCCAATGCTTCCGATCAAATGCGGAGGAATCCCTTTGCCCGTATCTGAAATTCTAATCTCAACAAGTGAAGCAGGTGTATCGCAAACGCTAATTAAAACTTCCCCAGACTCCGAGATTGCCTCGATCGAATTTGCCAGCAAATTGACTATCATTCGGCGAAAGCGTTCCGGATCAACCTTCACTAACAACGACCTAGCGTCACAAAATAGCTCTAGGTGGATGTCGACCGTCTTGCCCGAATCCACGGCTAAAGCGCTAAATTCTGTAACCAGCGGCTCAATCAGGCCTGCAACTTCGTGGGATTCAAGGGTAGCCGGCATAGGGCCTTCTGCCCTCGTCGTAAATTCAGGCAAAGGTTCAGTGCTCAAATCTAGTTTTGGAATTTCTCGGATTGTGAACTCAATTCGTTTTAGTGCTGTCATCACCATCTCTACATCAGACACGCTAGGTCTGAACGAGAGTCGCTTTAAACCTACCTTTAGCGCAAGGATGGCCTGAGTAGCGTCGTGGCGCACCTTGGATGCGATCAAACCCACCGTTGCCTGCTCAGCAGCAATTTTTAGACGATTGGCGAGCGCCCCATACTCCCTTTGAATCTCGATCAGCTCGGCAAATCGAAGATCTGACTCGGGGACTTCGGTCCAATTGTCCACCTTTTTTAGACGCTCAGATAACCTCTCTTGGGGGATAGTAATTGCGTGAGCTACCTTTTTTGCCGCGTCGACAATTAGATAACCTCCAAGCAGGAAGAGCAGTCCAAAACATGCAACTGTCCCCCCGAGTATTCCAATCGGAAGAGCCGACACAATACTTAGTTCACCAATCGGCTCAGATTGATCAAAGATCTTGTGTTTCAACACCACAGATGGCGAATACGCGCCACTTACAAGACTAAATCGTTTCTCTGTTCCAATGGCTTTTGCAATCAATTGGCTGTCACCAGCGCTGGCTACAACTTTGGCTGAGTCACCCCAGGTGAGAGCCACGGCGAGGATACCTTCGCTTTTGAACAGCGATTCAACCATTCTTGAAAGTTGAAAGGTATCTCCCGCTATAAGAGAACTCGACAAACTTGATTCAATAGCTCGCGACGCGTAGTCAAGCCTTGCGTAATAGGCAAGAATTCCTCCGCCGAGTGTGCAGGCTACAACAAACAGGAATCCCACAGCGGCAATTCTCATCGCAAGGCCTCTTGCCTTACTGACCGCATAGGACCGAATTGGCGTGCCCACGTGTTTCATATCTAGCTGCCTACCGATGTTGTAACAAAAGCAAGGGCACAACACTCGTGAAAAAGTGAAGCCCCAATTTTCGTAAATTCGAGATCCTTTAATGCACCGACGGCTACATTGAGGTCGGCATTAAGCTCGGCATACCTGCGCCTAAAAAACTCAACTTGTCTTTCACTAAGTGAAGTAGGCGATTCAATCCGCTTCGACAAATATTCAACCATGTAAGCAAGTGCCACCATCGCGTGAAACGAATGTATAGCTGGCCGCATGGTCCGTCTAACGGCGGAGTAAACTGGTGTCCCAAGATCTCCAGCAACTATCCGGTCGCCAGCTTGAAAGATCCCAAGTGCCTGATGTCCCATCTCATGGGCAAGATTGATCGATAACTCTTCAGCGGCAAAGTCCTCAATTCTCGGCACGGATAGGAAAACAGCGCCCTTTGCTAGCTCCGTACTAAATCCGACGCCTCCGATTCTTGCCTTTCTGCCAATGGTTCGCAGCGGAACGATCATTTTGACTAAATTTTCAAACCGCTCATTCCAGGTCGAGTCTGTTGAGCAAATGAGATCAACAGCACGTTTCATAGGCTGTAAGTCTCGAAACCGGGCATTCACATCAATCAGCATAAACTTTGCTGAAATTGAAACTCCACCCAGAGGGGAACGCCGTCCATTCCAATAGGCCCGCCTAAGCTGTCTTAAAATGGAGGGATCAGTAACAATTCGATCCGGCAGCATCGTCAATTGATCGACTTTCATTTGCACCGCGTGTTGAGGAGACGACATCCACGGCAAGTATTCTCCGTAATTTCGATCATCATGATTCTGCGACCGAAGGATTCGCGCATAAAGACTCGACGACAAGAGAGTGAGTTTCTTGGTGCCCTTAGCATCAAGTATCCAGTGACCATCAATCGGCAACCGAGCTGCAGTCACTGATTCACCACCACTCTCTCAAGATAGAGCGCGAGCCCACCATCTTGCCCTCCTAGGCTCTTCACTTTTTTCCTATTTACCCCAATAGAGGCGTGCGCTTCAAACAAGGGAACAGCGAAAGCATGATCTACAAAATATTGAGAAATCGCCTTTACCGATAAGACCCGTTGATCTTGCGATTGAGCTTTCGCTACGTTTTGATAAAGCCTTTCATACTCAGCGTCGCTAGGTGGATAGTGAGGAGTGATCGGACTTCCATTTCTAAAAAGACCAAGCAAGACTGTTGGATCGGGCACATCAGCGCCGAGGGTCATGATCCGAAATGGGATACCTTGATCAGATTCATCAAAAAATTTCTTTTGGCTTTTTTCAAAGACGACATTCAAACCGGCCGCCGCCAATTGACGCCTTAGCGTTTCAAGATACTTACTCCGCGCACCATTCCCAATCTCACTATTGAAAACCGGAATCTTTATAGGAGTAGAGGGCACTTTCAATTTACTAAACTCTGCTTTAGCTCTTTCAAGATCATGAGACTCCTTTACGCCCGCGCGACCCCAAAAGTGCGATACCAATAGCTCATTGCTTGGGTTATAGGCAGCAACTCCATCAACCAGTGGCGCACGTGCAACCGCAAATCCAACAGCCCGACGAAATGACAGATTCTTTCCAAACTCATTTGAAAAATTAAAGTAAATTCCAGTCAGTCCATTCGCACGGGCCGAGGTTTCAGTTGCAAACGAACTACCCTCTGATGGAGCTCCTAAAATAATATCGCTCTCGATTTCATCGCCATTTGAAGTAAAACTAATCCGTTTGGGTCCGCTGGCGCCCACATCATACTTTTCAAGCATAACTTGAGAGCCTTTAGAGGTAGTAGAGACGACTCTATAGGGGCCTGCGCCGACTGGAAATCTCTTCCACGTCAGATAGTCGTCATTCATTTCCTCACGCGGAACTACAGAAAAATAACTTCGGCTCAGCGAGTGTAAGAACGACGGATTAGGCGAACTAAGCTTAACCGCCAACCGCCTCGAATCCAGCACTCGTAACCCTGATGCCATCCCAGGTTTGTAAACAGATTTACCGTCTAGCTCCCTGATTCCCTCAACGTTTGCGAAAAACGATTTAAACCAAGAACCTTTTTTTGAAATCAGGCCACGCAGGAGCGAGAACTCCAAATCTCCCGCAGTGACAGCCCGTCCATTGTGAAATTTAAGTCCCTCGCGAAGTTCAAGGACATACCACTTCTGCTCGAAATCCCAGTAGTAGCGACTCAGCAATCCCGGCTTTAGCTCAAACGATCCGGAAGTGTAGACAAGCTGACCAAGGACCGCAGCTAAAAAGGTCTCCAATCCTTGGACACCACTTTCGTCCGAAAAAACCGGCTTTCCACTTCGTCCAACAGAGACTCGAAGAGCGTCATCCTTTACTTGAACCTCTGAACTTTTCGCCAATGCGCCTCCTTGCCATGTCATACACATTAGTACAGGGCATATTGCTGCCCGACACATCGGCGTAAACCGCTGAGCCATTTTGCCCTCCTTTGAATAATGTAATCCTTAGTTCATGAAGGGGTTAGTGCGAAAGCCAGCCAATTCCACCCGAGGAACGTCCTTCAACTCTCTTTCAAGCTTCATAAGCAACAGCACCTCAGACACTGAGCTCGCCATCTTCTGATTGAGAATTCGAGATCCGCTAAGTGCTGAAGCAAATTTAGAATCAACGACATAATCACCAGTTTCATTGTCTTTGCGAACCTGCCTAGAATTCTCAAGCCTAGAGTGAAGTTCTGGACCAACGACTTTCGAGTCGATCATAAGTCGTGTCCCATCATCGCTGGCGTAGAGAGCACCACTTGCCAATAGCGCTTGCACGGCAGAGACAGTGCCCTCGTTTAACGCCAATGCCTCTTGCACATTGACCGGTCGGTCATGTTGGTTATGGGCGACTGCTTGCAGGGGAATAATTCCGAGCACAGCCAAGATCACCTTTGATTCACGTTTCACTTTAATCCTCCTTTTTTTAAAGATATAGCTTCAAGTCCAAGTGCACTTCTTCTATAATTCATCGAATTGTGCTTCATCCCGAGAAGAGTAGCCGCAACGCCCTTTCGGTCCCCGGAAACCTCAAGAGCACGAGTCAGCAACCAACGTTCCGCATCTTCCGCAAGCTTCATGAATTGTGCGTGCGACATAAGTTCGCCTCCGACCAAGATCTTCTGTAACTTTTCAATATGACCATCCGTGCAGCCGTCTTTAAGGGTTTCAAGCGTAATCTTATCTCCCGACAGCACAAAGGCCTTCTTTACGGTGGCCTCTAAATCACGAACATTGCCTGGCCAAGAATGACTCTTTAGCTTCCTCATTGCCGTAGCGGAGATTCCCTTTTTAACTCGAGCTTGCTCTTCCATTTTCTGAAGGAAAAACCGCACCAAGGGTTCAATGTCCTCCGGACGCTCTCTCAATGGCGGGACCTCGACGGCGTAATATTTGAGTCGGTAATACAAGTCTTGTCGAAATTCACCGGCATCGATCCTTGATTTAAGATCGCGATGAGTGGCCGCTACAACACGATAGTCCACTTTCTTCTCAATGCCGCCAACGGGCTGAATTGTCTTTTCTTGCAGGGCTCTCAGAATCTTTACCTGCAATTCAATCGGCATATCACCAATTTCATCCAGGAAAATGGTGCCCCGATTAGCTCGCTCGAAGGCGCCCACCTTCCTTGACAGCGCTCCGGTAAAAGCACCCTTTTCGTGCCCAAACAATTCGCTTTCAAGCAGCTCGCGGCCAATTGCTCCACAATTGATCGCAACAAATTCACCCACGCGACCAGAGTTATCATGAACCGCACGAGCGATACCTTCTTTCCCAACGCCTGATTCACCCAGAATCAATACTGGCTCCGTGTGCCGGGAAAACTTAGAGATAAGCGTTGCCACTTTCGCCATCTCGGCAGAGCGACCAACCATGCCGAGTACACGCGAAATTTTCTCTTCGCGCTCAGTCTCACTTTCCTGCTCGGCATAATCGGCGTTCGCTATGATGATTGCCTTAACTGCCTGAACCAAAGGTTCGACATCGGTATCTTTGACTATGTACTCTTCCGCGCCCGCTCTTCTACATAGCTCCATTATGGTCGGACAGTTGCGTCCGGAAACCATGATTACGTGGGCATCTGAATAAATGCTCTTTAAGGCTGCCACAACTTCGTCACCATTAAGGCCACGGCCGTTCTCCTTCATTTCGAAGTCTACGAGGACGGCAGCGTACTTTTCTGGATTCTTCCTAAAGACTTCAATTCCCTCAAGCCCGGATGTTGCTGTTTGAATATCAATACCTTCGCCCTCAAATACAATCTTCAGAGCCTGAAGTACGAGGGAGTCGTTATCGATCGCAAGTATTGTTGGTTTCATAGAGTTTCCTTACCCTTACAGGGCTTGACGAACTCCTAGAGCAAACATGGAGCCAACGGGAAGTTTTCGCCCGTATCGAATTTAAATAGGACTGAAGCGACTTTACGACCAGTTGCTTACCGTATTCGTGGGAAAAGCCCTTCACGTTTCTGCAGAAATCTGCAGGATTTTCTGATTGTGGCGCAACCTTGGCGATACAAGTGCCCGTAAGTAATTGATTATTGTTTATTTATAAATGTTTTCCGCGTTCCTGCAGATTTCCGCAGTCGGCAAACTCCAGTTTATTTAATTCCTCAGTCAAACCAATCATTAAGACCTCTTTTAAAGAAACTGCAGAATCCTGCAGACACGCCCATCTTTTGTGCACCACCATGAAACAAATTCAGTGGATTTCGCGCGCCCGGTGCGAAACGCAACCGTAAAATCAATACAAGAACCCCTCCCGCACCATTGTCTCTGGTACTAGGGTTGCAATGTGAATCTCGTCGATTAAGTGCTCAAAGAAGGGAATTTCTTATGCTGCTCGAATTAGTCATGGCTCAGCTTTACGCCTGGAACGCAGGCAAAATGAATGAAATGATGGCCTACTACCATGATGACGTAAAGGTTTACTCGCGAAGTAAGCCCGAGCCGTTTCTAGATTCCAAGCAAACTATCATTGAGCACATAAAGCCGGACTTCGACTCCGGCAATATAGAAAAGATTGTTGTCATTGCTACGCTTGAACGTGCGCCCTATGTCTTTACTATCGAAGAAAAGCACCCACCGAATGGCACTCCATTTCGTGGGCTATTTACCTATTATTTCGAAGGTGGGAAGATCAAGGCACTTTGGTTCGAAAGGATAGCGGATTCAGTCAGCGAAATCCCCGAGTCCGCAATAGATCTAACAAATTGTACCAAGGCACTGGCTCCGTGAGGGCTATGATTGTATGTCGTTTGGTCAAAATCACTTCTAAAAATGGTGCAACACTCTTGGTCCTGTGGGCTAGGACTTGAGTTTCCAATCAGACAAGAGAAACCAAGTACAGGAGGGCGATAAAGTAGACGTCCTTCGTTTCGTGTGCAAAACGGCAACTGGAGTCGGAACTCGCGGCGGCTCCAAAAGGAGCTGTCATGATGAAAAGATTGGCGAGCCCCAAGTATTGAAAGTACTCGACCATGACTCGGCCATTGTTCGACCCATTGAAGGCTTAGCGATGGACAGTTCTATGGAAGTCGAAAAGCAATGAGGCCCTAGTTCCGACATTTGAAACGAAAGGTATGCTCCACATGAAAAACTTAACTGTTTCCATGCCTACGAAGAACTTGAAAAAAAAAGCGAAATGAAAGACGGTCACAGGCTCTGATTCCACCGCTTTTGCGCAAACGCACGTTCTGTGATTGCGATCGCGCGTGGGCTGATTTATATGATAAGAACATTTAATTTGGGGATAAACGTCGAGCAATATGAGAATTCATGGCAAAGAGCTGTTGCGAAGCTAAAACAAAAGATTTGGCGCATCTGAGGAACAGCCACAAGACCGTTCTTCAATGGGTCTTGGTCATCAATGCCGTAATGTTCGTTTTTGAGCTGACTGGCGGGCTTATCGGGCATTCATCCGCTCTAACAAGCGACTCCCTTGATATGTTTGGCGATGCGCTTGTTTACGCCTTTAGTCTCTATGCTCTGGACCGTGGGCAGCAATGGCTAGCTGCGGCTGGCCTCCTTAAAGGCGCGGTCATGGCGTTACTTGGCATCGGAGCTGTGGCAGGTGTTATCTACCGTCTTGCATTCAATATCTCACCAAGCTCGGAGACAATGGGGGCTATCGGAATTCTCGCGCTCGCGGCAAATTCTTGTTGTCTTATGCTCCTTTATCGACACCGGAGAGATGATATCAATATGCGGTCAACTTGGATTTGCTCGCGTAATGACATTATCGCTAACGTCAGTGTTCTTTGTGCAGCTTTGTTTGTCAATTGGACAGGACGCTCATACCCAGACGCTTTAGTAGGACTGGGAATCGCCGCGCTATTCTTGATCTCGGCATTTCAGGTTCTCAGTGAGTCACTTCACGAATGGAGGCGCAAAGATACATTACAAAGGTATGAGCCCGAGTCTAAAATCCAACTGGGCCGGTCAGACAAACTTCGATGGCCTAAATCATGAGTGCTTCTGTCCGAGAGACCGTATTGTTTGTGATGTACTTCTCAGCCTTCGGCTATCTCCTTCATCTCGGCTGGGAATATCTTCAGTGCGCACCTTTCTTTTACCATGGCGAAGAAAATCCGACGGTCGCGTCTATGCTGTTTGCTTCTACAGGCGACGTGTTCATGATGTTTCTTGTCTATGCCACTGTGGCGCTGGTCAAAGGATCGCTACGCTGGTTTGCGGCAGACTGGAATTGGAAGACGTTTATGCTAATTGCGATTCCCTCAGTCGCTCTTGCCTTACTCGTTGAACGCGTGGGACTTCACATCGGGCGTTGGAAATATACTTCGGTTAATCCGCTGATCCCTGGAATAGAAATTTCAATTTTGCCGATTCTTCAGATGCTATTCATTAATCCATTAACATTTTATCTCTCGAAAATAACAGTATCTCTGTTCAGTAAGTAAAACCTTTGGAGGCACCATGCGATCAAACTTTGACAAGATTCCTCCAGCGACGGCTGTCTAAGCTTACTTTCCATATGGATCAGCTATTTTCCAGAAAGTCTAAGCTGGCGGGTTCTCGTGGGCAGTAGTTGTCCCTGGGATTTTTTGGAAAAAACCGCTGCCGGTTTCTGCGAAGAATCGGTTTGTGGTTGGATTAGGCAACCCAGTAATACATGGTCCAATATTGGCTTTCTCCTTGTCACCGCTTTTATTTTCTGGGATCAAAGCTGGCGCAAGCAAACTTGGTTGGGCCTCTTCGGATGGGTGTCACTTGTTATTGGCTTAGCGTCGACGTTTTTCCATATGTCGAGCAGTGTTCTAGGAGCAAACGCCGATTACATCACAATGTACTCAGTAACGTCTTTGCTCACCTCTCTCAATATACGTCGACTTCTTTTGTGGGGCTTCCGCGCGCTACAGGTTGTATTCATTGGTTCATTGTTAGCATTCGCTTCCCTCTATTTTGCGTTTCCGAGCGCTGAACGATGGCTTTATGCCCTTTTAGCTCCGTGCTGCTATCTTGAGTTAATTTTATATTTTCGAGACAGAAAAACCGTCCGCTACCGTCTCTATGTCCTAGGTTTAACGTCAATGACAGTCGGATTTTTGCTTTGGTGGCTGGATGTGAGCGGACGTTTCTGTGATCCAGCTCGGCACTGGATTTCAGGCCATGCTTTGTGGCATCTGTTTACCGCGTCGGCCCTTCTTTTTATTTATTGGCATTACACCCAATTTGACAGGCTCTTTGGTCGTAACTCGTAACCTTCTTGGTAGAGAGCGACTTAACAAATTTTTCGCGCAGCTACAGCTCGTTCCGATTCTCAAATATTCATCGCCTAAGAGCGTAAGCCAGAGTGCGGCGAATGACTTCTGCGAATCAGGAAAACTGTAAGAGCGATGAGAGCCCCGATAATTGCGAGAATGAGAATGCCTCCCAGGATCATTCCACCCCACCCCATTGCTCCGCACATTGGGCATGAGTCTGACATCATATCTTGTGCATATGCGGAATTTTCAAAGATGAAAATCCAGCTCGTTAAAAAAACTTCTAAGGTACGAGTAAGAGGTTTCATTTTTAGCCACCACCTTTCATGCGGTTCAAAGTTTTTTCATTAGACTAATTTCGTCTCGCTGTTCTTTCACGATTCCCGCAAAACGTGTTTTAAGTTCAGCCATGTGCTGAGAGTCGTTCCCGTACTTCATTTGAACTCTCCCATCCGCATTCCGGCGAGCTGAATAAAAACTTTTCCCGACCAAGGATCGCCGCCATAGGCGCCGCGAAATTCTGAGGGAAGAAAGTTTTTTGTAACCGAGAAGCCGGCGCCGAGCTTTGATCCGTGGACTTTCACCAAATCATAGGCGTATCCAGCGGCGAGAGAAGTTATCCAACGGGGTTCATCTACGCCGGTTGCTAACGGAATGGCCAGTTCCGCTGCCGTTCTCTCTAAAATTTCAAATCTCCCCCAAAAGTTATGCCTGGAATCCGAATGAAGCCAAATTTCGTCCAGAAAGGATCTGAGCGCCGACACTTCATCGTAGAAATTCGTGAGACCAAAAACGAAAGAGTTGTGAAGCTTCCAACCGGAATTCAAGTTGTGCTTACTGTAGAGAGAGGCCGAGTACCGATAAATTTTTTCAAGGTCAGGGTCGTGCGGCTCAGGCTCCTTCACATAAGCGGCAGATGCCATGGCCTGAACATCATCGGAAAATTCATAGATCAAACGTCCGGCGTAGGAGTTTGGAGTTCCTAGCGGCAGATCGACGTGGGTTGGTTCTGGCTCTTTACCATTGAACGCCGAGGCTTCGATGCGTGATCGTCCCAGCGCAAGAGAGGCTCCGATCACGGTGCTGGTAATGTGAGAAACGTCTTGTCCAATGTGATGCCCAAGCGGAGCGTCAGGGTTCACCATGCCAGTTGGCCTGTGCATAAAGGCGATCGGACCCTCAGTTGCTTGCCCGCGAGGTGCAAAGAACACCTTCAAGTGATCTTTGCCATTCCCAAGGCGAATCGTGTCGCTAATTGTAATACCCATGACCGGCGAAGAGTGCGGATGTTGTCCGTCAATATAGGGCCGATCATCCTGATCTCTTTCACCAATCTGGAGTAGTTCTGGATAACCATCCTTTGGAAACGTCCATCGTTCAAAGGTCAGCATGAGATTCGCGTTTAGGTAGTGCCGATCTCCAACTGTATGACCGGCATCAGCCATAATCATATTGGGAACCGCAAAGCGATTTCGTGCTCTCGGTCCCTCCGCAATCGACTGAACCAGAAAGGCATTTCCATGTGCCATCCACATTCCCATCGGCATACCAGCCATGGAAAGCGGCTGGCACATAGCCGAAGAGTAATCCCAAACCTCCATTTCAGAGCAATCTTTCGGACCCATGGGCATCTCATGGCGCATCGAGTGAGTCATACTCGGATTTTCTTCAGATCTTTTCTCAGTGGAGGGCGATGCTGAAGCATGGCCAGAGTGTTCTGCGTTTTGCGCATGCGTGTTCACGGAAAAAATAAGTGCACAGAGAAAGATGAACTTTCTGGCAATGTGTTTCACGGCCTTCCTCACGATCCACTCAGTGACGGGCGCCCATTTTACGGCAGCTCTCCGCGCACTGGCGGCAAACGTCCGCACACGCCTTCATCATTTCGTCGCTGCTTCCCATCTGTTCGCAAGAGTCAGCACATGCCATACATACCTCTGCACAAGCGGCGCAGACCGTAGAATGAAGGGCCGAACCACGCATCATGAAGTTTGCCGATACTGCGCAAATCTCCGCGCAATCGGAAAGCAAGCGAATATGGGCGGGTGCCGCATGAACGCCACCTTTTTCTAAGCAGTGCGAAATCGTCTGCTCGCAGATCTGGTGACACGTCGTGCAGTTTTGAATGCACATCTGCACTTCGTCAGACACGCTCTTGAACGCATTTTTTAGAACTTGATTTGCCGTGCCGAGCGCACTTTGTAGGTCCATGAATTCCTCCTCAGTCGGGCCTCTTCGGGAAATACTCCCCAAAAGGTTGGTTATTGCCAATCCTCCCATAGGAACCGCAAGAAATGAGCCAGCGTGACGAAAAAAATAGCGTAAATTCAAACAATTAAGACGATTTGAAATGCCTCAGCCGCAGCGCATTTCCGATCACGGAAACTGAGCTTAGACTCATTGCTAGACTTGCGAGCATTGGGCTCAGCAAGATTCCAAAAGCTGGATATAAAATGCCTGCGGCCACAGGAACACCAAGCACATTGTAGAAAAACGCAAAAAATAAATTCTGCCGAATATTTCTCATTGTCGCTTGGCTTAGTTTGTGTGCCCGAACGATCCCTAAAAGGTCCCCTTTGACAAGCGTAATGCCCGCACTCTCTATCGCGACGTCAGTTCCAGTTCCCATCGCAATCCCAACGTGCGCTTGCGCGAGAGCTGGGGCATCGTTGATTCCGTCGCCCGCCATCGCTACACGTTTTCCCTCGGCCTGAAGTTTTTTAATAACTTCGTTTTTTTGCTCTGGAAGCACTTCCGCCTCAAAGCGATCAATCCCGACTTGAGCCGCAACCGCGTGAGCCGTATGCCGGCTATCACCAGTGAGCATGATCACCTCAATCCTCTTTTCGTGAAAGTAGGAGATCGCTTCTTTGGTAGTTTCTTTGATCGGGTCTTTTACCGCAATTACACCGGCAGGTCTGTGATCGATGGCGACAAGCATTGCTCCGTGCCCTGATTTCTGAAGATCTTCAGCGACTATGACAAGTTCCGTCGGATCGATGCCGAATTGGTTCAAAAGCCGCTTGTTCCCAATCAATACGTCTTTACCTAAAACCCACCCGCGAAGCCCCATGCCGGTCAAAGACTCAAAATCTTCTGTACTTGCAATGGTGAGTCCTCTTTCAATCGCCCCCTTAACAACGGCCTCGGCCAGTGGGTGCTCACTCACTTTCTCCAAAGCTGCGGCAGCGCCTAATACGTCGTCTTCGGAAAATCCACTTAATGGCTTCACAAGCGCGAGCCTTGGTTTTCCAATCGTGAGCGTTCCTGTCTTATCTACGACGAGAGTCGTGATCTTTTCTAACGTTTCGAGTGCTTCGGCGTTTTTAATGAGCACTCCGTTGGTTGCGCCCTGGCCAGTTCCCACCATGATCGACATAGGCGTAGCTAAGCCAAGTGCGCAGGGGCAGGCAATTATCAATACAGCTACGGAGTTTACAATTGCGTATGTGAGGGCGGGCTCCGGACCTAAGAAAAGCCACGCGACAGCGGTAATCGCCGCAATTGCAACCACGCTTGGAACGAAATAGGCGGACACCTTGTCGGCAAGCTTTTGAATGGGAGCCCTGCTTCTTTGAGCCTGAGAGACCATCTTTACAATCTGAGAAAGAAGGGTTTCCGATCCGACCCTCGTTGCCTCCATGACAAAGCTTCCGGAGCCATTCACGGTCGCGCCAGTGACTGCGCTTCCGCCTTCTTTTTCAACAGGAATCGGTTCTCCCGTAATCATGGATTCATCAACGGAACTTCTTCCTTCCATGACTCGCCCATCAACAGGAATTTTTTCTCCTGGGCGCACTCTCAAGCGGTCGCCGACTTGAACATTCTCAAGCGGAATATCCGCTTCAGAGCCATCCGTATCTACTTTCCTGGCCGTCTTTGGCGCAAGGCCAAGAAGCGCTCGAATCGCGTTTCCCGTTTGGTCCCGTGCCCGAAGCTCCAAGACCTGGCCGACGAGAACAAGGGTTGTGATAACGGCGGCGGCTTCATAGTAAAGAGGAAAAAGGCCTGCGTGAACCTTTAAACTTTCGGGAAAAATTTCAGGGAATAGAGTAACAACGACGCTATAAACATAAGCAACGCCAGTGCCAATTGCAATCAGGGTAAACATATTGAGGCTTCGGTTTTTAACGGAAGCCCAACCTCGCTCAAAAAACGGTAGCCCGCCCCATAGCACTACCGGAGTCGCGAGCAGAAACTGAATCCACGAGAGCGCCCATCCGGGAAGTGCATGCTGCACAGGTTGACCTGGCAGTAAGTCTGACATCGCAAGCAGCGCGAGAGGAACGCTCAGAGCGGCGCTCACTTTCAAACGCTTTGTAAAGTCAACTAGCTCAGGATTGGCTTCTTCTTCGAGACGGACTTCTTCTGGTTCAAGCGCCATCCCGCAAATCGGGCAGTTGCCGGGGCCTTTTTGCCGAATCTCTGGATGCATGGGGCACGTGTAGATAGCGTCTTTAGCAATCCTTGCCGGCTGAGTTTTCGTTGGGATTAAATACTTTTCTGGTTCGGTCTGAAATTTGGTTTTGCATTTGAGGTTACAGAAATAATACGTTTCACCTTTATAGTGAAGGCTGCCGCCCTTAACTGATCCTGAATCAATCATCATTCCGCAAACCGGATCTCTGATGAGCGCGGGTGTTGCTTGAGTTGTCGGCTTAACCGAGCAGCATGAATGATGACCAGGATGGTCGTATGGGTTGTTGTGATCCGAATGTTTCATTCCTTCTCCAATCCTGTTTACTCAACAGAGCAACTCTTCAAAAACAGAGTTTCCACCTTCCTATCGTTGGAAGGTCAAGGACCTAATTGGGACAGCCAACGTGGCTAAAATGACGTTTTGAAGTAAAATGCAATGTATCATACCGAGCGCCAGGTCTTTTTCTTGACCTTCCAACTATTGGAACCTTTATGCTAAGTTCGGCTTGGGGCCAAAGTTCCATAACAATTTCTAGGAAGGCCTATGAATATCGGAGAACTTG
The DNA here is from genome assembly GCA_050249195.1 of Bdellovibrionales bacterium. Lineage (GTDB taxonomy): Bacteria > Bdellovibrionota > Bdellovibrionia > Bdellovibrionales > UBA1609 > JALHOQ01. The sequence continues at coordinate 47,670 of JBFWQY010000016.1, read as the reverse complement.
CGAAATCCTCGGGCGTAAACGCAAAGCTGATCCGGCATTATGAATCGATTGGATTGATCCCAAAGGCGACACGATCCGAATCGGGATACCGAATCTACTCTAAGACTGATGTGCAATTCTTGAGATTCGTGAAAAGAGCTAGAGGTCTTGGATTTTCCATGAAAGAAATCAAGAAGCTAATAGGGCTGTGGAGAAACAAATCAAGAGCAAGTAGAGAGGTAAAAGCTTTGGCGCTTTCTCATGTTGAAGAGCTGGAATGTAAAATTCTTGAAATGCAGGAGATGGCCCAAAGTCTTCGTCTTCTTGCGCGTAATTGTCATGGCGATAACAGACCCGATTGCCCAATTATTAAAAGTTTGGAAGATAGCGAATGAGGAGGACGATTTTTCCCTTTTTGCTGATCTTGGGAATCGCAAGTTCGTCCTTTGCTCACAAAAACCGCGCTCCGCCTGAAGTAAAAACGCAGCCTCAACCACCGGAGGCAGACGTAACTTTTGAACACCGCTTGGAAAAAATCAACGAATCCTACAAACGGGAGGTAAAGCCGATCTTTCAACGAAGCTGTTTTAATTGTCACAGTCAAAGTCCCCGGCTTCCTTGGTATCATTCGCTTCCCCTGATCCATCGTTTACTGGAAAACGACATGAAGGAAGCAAAGGTCCATCTTGATTTTTCAAATGACTTCCCCTTTACAGGGCACGGATCACCGAAAGAAGACTTGCAAGCCATTGCCGAGTCAATCGAAGACAAGAGTATGCCGCCTTTTCGGTATAAGATCATGCATTGGAAATCGGCCTTGAGTGAAAAAGAGAGAAAGCTTGTTTTAAAGTGGACCACCGAAAGCAGGCGGCTGCTCGCTCCACCGGAAGATAAGAAACACTAGAAACGTGTAAACACAATTCTGGTCATGACATTTTAACTTTAAGCTAGTGAGGGCTTTCGAGCAAAAACCTTTGCTGCAAGGACTCCTCCAATCATCGCACCAATGAACCAAAGAATTCCTATTCCTAAAACAACTTCTGCACCGAATCCAATGAATGCTGCCATTGAGAAAACGCTTAGGCCAAAAACTTGAAGCGGAGCATTTCTTGAAAGCACAAGTAACTCTTCCTTAAGCAAAGCTAGCTGCCCAAGCATGATAGTTAACCCAATAAACAAGACTCCACAAAAAATCATACATGTCGAATGGCCGAACTTCATGAAATACTCTGAGAGCGAGAAATTTGTGTGAAAGGGATTGAGACCGAATTGGCTACAGATCGCGAGTGACAACGTTCCAACAACTAAATGGATTCCGAGGAGCTTAAAGAAAACAATCCACGCAGAGGGATTCATGTCAGCATGAATGCGCTTCAAAATATTATCTGAAACATCCTTTGGCACAGGAACGCCCTCCGCCTGAACAAACTCTTTAAAATCTTCAAGCCATTCTTTTTCGGTAAACTTCATTTGTCTCCTCCATTGAGCAAGGAGCGAATCTTCTTGATCCCTCGGCTCACGATCTGCCGGCTGTTATCGGGAGTCGTTTTCATTTCTTCCGCAATCTTTTCAAATGTCCACTCGTTCATGTATCGCAGCTCAATCGCGCGGCGCTGGACATGGGGCAAACTATTGAGCACTGCTGACAAATCGTAATCAGAAGTGTTTGGCTCAAGAGCGGTTGCCGCAAGGGCGGCCGACTCAACCCCGAGTCTCACCACTTTCTGCTCCGAGCTCTTAAAGAAATCATTCAAGCTGTTCCGAGCTACAGTAAAGAGCCAAGGCAAGAAAGGATATTGAGGTTGATACTGCTCCCTAGAGCGATGAACTTTCATAAACGTCTCCTGGAGAAGATCCTTCGCCGTCTCGCTAGGTACCTTACCCTTGAGGTACTGAAACACGCGTCCAGAATGCCGCTTAAAAAGGCATTCAAAGGCGGAGTAATCACCACTCTGATAGAGCGTCATAAGCTCCTCATCTGATCGCTCTTTCAAACCGTTCATTCACACCCTCTAATACGATTGGTTTCGCCAGATTGTGACAAGCCCTCCAAAGATTGTCAAAATATCCAGTAAAATCAAAGAGATAAAATTTATTGTCACAAACCCTTAAGTTCTCTCGTATTAGAGGGCATGAAACGAGTCGTCTTTTTCAGCATCGCTGTCCTATTCCTCCTGAACAATCCAGCGTTTGCACAAGACACGCTGACATTTGAATCTTTTTTGGGCCAGGTAAGGAGCCAAAATCTCGGTCTCAAAATTGAATCGGCAAAAGCTGATGCGGCAAGCGCTCGGGCCGTGGGCCTCAGTTTACCGCCTCCCATGATAGGGGCCATCCAAATGAATGAAGTGGGTGGCGGTTCCACTTCAGGCTTTGAAATCAGCCAGACGATTCCGTTTCCCACAAAACTTTTAAGCGACCGCTCAGCACGAAAATTTGAAGCCGAGGCGCAAGCGGAAATGCGCAAGGCATTTTCAAGTGAAGTCATCGCCAAAGCCCGCCTTCTCTATTTCTCCATGTGGGCCGCGCAAGAAAGGCTGAAGATCTTAAAAGAAAGGAAGGCGGTCATCAGTCAGCATATCAAACTCTCTCGCGCAGGATCGCGTTCCGACAGTTTCTCCAACATCCATATTCTTAAAGCCGAATCCGACGTGGATTCCCTTGATAACGAGATACTCACCGCAGAGCAAACACTCAGAAGCAAACAAATCGACGCGGCGGAATTTGTAAATGCCGATCCCACGCAATTTCGGCCCATGATCAAAGAGCCGCCGGTCGTGGCGCTCCCGGAAAGCGCCCCTCTTGCGTCTCCACACCAACTGGAGTCGGCAAGACTCACGCTTGAGAGCTTTAAGTCGAGAGAGAGCGAAGCCAAATCTTCCTGGTTCCCGGAGTTCAGCCTCCGGTACAAACAAATGGGCGCAAGCTCCATGTATCCTCGCTATAACGAAGTCATGGTTGGAATGAGTCTCCCGTTTGTATTCTTCTGGGAGCCCCGCGCGGTATCAAGCAGCGCCTCCGCACAAAGGCTTCAGGCAGAGTTTGAATTTGACCGGGAAAACCGAAAAATCCAGACCGAAAAAGCCTCTCTTCTTATAAAGGCCGAATCACTAAAGAAGCAGCTCGATAATCTGCACTCAAAACTTCTTCCGAGAGCGGAAAAGCGTATGCGCCTTGTCCATAATCTCGCCCCAAGAGATATGGAAACGCTTCAAGACCACCGCGAAACAATGGAAGCATTTCCCGATCTCAAGCTAAAAGCGCTCGAATATCGTGAGCAATATGAAGAGGCGATCTCGGAGCTTCAAAAGTATGAACAAAGTAAGGAATCCCCATGAATAAGAAATGGATGTGGGCCATAGCCCTGATCGCCGCCATCATACTTTTGGCATCGACAGATTTGTTTAAGAAAAAGGAAAGCAATGGGCCGGAAAAATCATCCATCACCAAAATGGAAGGGACAAGTTACTGGACGTGCCCCATGCACCCCCAAATCCATTCGGATAAGTCAGGTGAGTGTCCCATCTGCCATATGAAGCTCGTCCAAGTAAAGCCTCAGCAGGCACAAGTAAAGAGCCAGAAGGCGGAAGGCGAAGGCCGCTCAGAAGTTCAAGCCACGGACTCCCAAGTTCAACTACTTGGAATTCAAAAGCACACTGTCGAGAAAATGGACTTGAAAGTTCTTTTGCCTGTGTCCGGGCGATTCCTTTCGTCGTCTTCTGTGGCATTTCAGGTTTATGAAAGTGATCTTCGCTATGTGAAACCAGGCCTAAGTTTCAAGGGGGAAAGTAGCTTTTATCCCGAGGAAGAAATATTAGGGTCAATTTCCTCGGTTGACACCATCGTCGATCCTACAAGCCGCACGGTTCGTGTCGTAGGTTCCATCAAAAAAGGTCCAAGAGGACTTTTTTCTGAAACGAGCTTTCGCGGTGAGGTGGAAATCAATTTAAAGGACCGCATTGCGATCCCTGAAAGCTCAGTGCTTCATACGGGCTCAGGAGACCTTGTTTACATTTTCGGAGAAGGAAATCGCCTCTCGGCACGACCAATAAAGCTTGGACCAAAAACTGAGAGCTTTTACGAGGTACTTGCTGGACTAAAAGTTGGTGAAGTCATCAGCTCCGGACCCAACTTCTTGATCGATTCCGAAGCCAAGATTCGTGGGGTTTCAAATTCGAGCGGCGCATCCGGTAAAAAGCCCACTCCCTCGTGTCCTGACGGTCAGCACTGGGACATTCCAATGGCGATGTGCATGCCGGGCAAGGGCTAAATTCATGATCAAAAAGATTATCGAATTTTCAGCTCACAATCGCTTCCTTGTTCTGGCAGTTACCGCAGTTCTTTTGGCTATCGGCGTTTATTCGCTTAAGCGAATCCCGCTCGATGCCATTCCAGATCTCTCCGATACACAAGTCATCATCTATTCAAGATGGGACCGCTCTCCTGACATTATGGAGAACCAAGTCACTTACCCAATCGTCTCCTCGCTCTTAGGCGCGCCCAAGGTAAAGTCGGTGCGGGGATTTTCGGACTACGGGTTTTCTTACGTTTATGTGATTTTCGAAGATGGCGTTGACCTATATTGGGCCAGGAGCCGCGTTCTTGAAAATTTAAATCGAATTACTTCACAGCTCCCTAATGGCGTGAAAACAGAAATTGGGCCAGATGCCACCAGCATTGGTTGGGTTTATCAGTACGCTTTGCGAGATGAGTCCGGCAGTTTCAGTCCTGCCGACTTAAGATCCATGCAAGATTGGCTCATTCGCTTTCAGCTTCAAGCCGTTCCAGGTGTAGCTGAAGTAGCTCCCATCGGGGGCTTCGTTAAGCAATACCAAGTCAGGGTCGATCCCACGAAGCTTGCGCTCTTTCAAGTGACGATCAATCAGGTCATGGACGCCGTTAAAAACTCCAACCAAGAAAGCGGTGGAAGAACCGTTGAATTCTCCGGCACCGAAGCGATGGTTAGAAGCCGCGGACTCGTCGATAAGGTGGAAGACATCGAAAATGCCGTGGTAACGCTCAATACGAGAAGCCGCGCGCCCATTCTCGTCAAACAAGTGGCGACCGTATCCGTTGGACCCGAAATGAGGCGTGGAATTACGGATTTTAACGGCTTTGGTGATACCGTTGGTGGCATCATCGTCATGCGCCAGGGGGAAGATGCTCCTGCCGTTATTGATCGCGTGAAAAGTAAGATCAATGAAATTCAAAAGAGTCTCCCAGAGGGCGTAAAAATCCTACCTGTCTACGATAGATCCGATCTCATCGAGCGCGCGATTGAAACCCTAAAGGGAACGCTTACGGAAGAATTGATTATCGTGAGCCTCATCATTCTCCTTTTTCTCTGGCATGTACCATCGGCAATTGTTCCCATCGTCACTATTCCGATTTCAGTGCTCTTGGCCTTTATTCCTCTTTACCTCATAGGACAAACGTCAAACATCATGTCTCTGGCCGGTATTGCCATTTCCATTGGAGTCCTTGTTGATGGCGCAATTGTTGAAGTGGAAAATGCCTATAGAAAAATCCAGCATTGGGATGAAAATGGGAGAAAGGAAGATTTCTTCAAGGTTCGCTTAGAAGCGCTGACCGAAGTCGGTCCATCAGTCTTCTTTTCTCTTCTCGTGATCGCCGTCGCCTTCATCCCGATCTTTACACTGGTTGATCAAGAGGGACGCTTATTTCGGCCTTTGGCGCTTTCCAAAAACTTTGCGATGGCCATCGCCGCAATCCTTGCCATCACGCTTGATCCTGCCATGCGTATGCTCTTTGCGCGAGCCGACCGATTCAACTCGCCAAATAAATGGCTCAATCGGATTGGCGATACACTTCTCGTTGGGACTTACTATTCCGAACATAAGCATCCCATAAGCCGTCGTTTGTTTAAAGTCTATGAACCCGTTGTTCATTGGGTGTTAGAGCATAAGAAGGCAACTCTTGGGTTTGCCCTTGCGGGACTAATCTCAATAGTTCCTGGGTTTATGATCCTGGGTTCAGAGTTCATGCCCACCTTGCACGAGGGAAGCCTTCTCTATATGCCGACCGCACTTCCAGGCATTTCAGTTAGCGAAGCGCAGAGGGTCCTCACGGAACAAGACAAGATTCTAAAATCTTTTCCTGAAGTGGATACTGTTTTTGGGAAAGCTGGCCGAGCCGAGACCTCAACCGACACAGCACCCCTTAGTATGTTTGAAACGACCATCGTTCTCAAACCAAAGTCAAAATGGCGAAAAGAGCGTCGATGGTATTCATCTCTTCCTGAATTTACCAAAGCCCCTTTCCAAAGAATATGGCCCGAGACCATCACTGAAGAAACCTTGGTCGATGAAATGAACGAAAAGCTCAGTTTCATCGGGATGCCAAACATCTGGACCATGCCGATCAAAAACCGTATCGACATGCTCTCAACCGGCATCCGGAGCCCCATTGGTATCAAGATCTTTGGACCCGATCTTAAGACCATTCAATCCATTGGAGAAAATTTAGAGAGAGAAATCAAATCTCTCGAAGGCACAAGGACTGTAGTCGCCGAACGTATCGCCAGCGGATACTTCCTGGATGTCGATTTCGACCGTGAGAAATTGAAATCCTATGGACTCTCACTTAAAGATGCGCAAGACCAAGCAATGGCGGCTATTGGGGGCGAGAATGTCTCGCAAATTCTTGCGAGCCGTGAGCGATACCCCATCCAGGTCAGGTTTGCCCCGTCCTTCCGGCAGGATCTTAATTCAGCCAAGCGAATTTTGATCACAACGCCAACCGGAGCTCAAATTCCGCTCGCAGAAGTTGCAAAGGTCCACTTTAAGGAGGGACCTTCCATGATCCGCGATGAAAACGCCTCGCTTGTTGGTTACGTTTACGTCGACATTGATTTATCGCTGGTAGACATTGGCAGCTACGTTGGCAAAGCGAAAAAACTCGTCGAAGAAAAGGTAAAAGTTCCTGAAGGCTATCTCATTTCTTGGAGCGGCCAGTTCGAAAACATGGAACGCGTAAAGGAACGCCTCAAGATAGTCATTCCAATTACACTGGCTCTTATCGTCTTTCTGCTTTTTTTCAATACGAAGTCTTGGGTGAAAACTGGGATTGTGCTTTTGGCCGTTCCGTTCTCACTGATTGGCGCCGTTTGGCTACTCGTAGCGCTTGGTTACAATCTCTCAATCGCAGCCTGGGTTGGCATGATTGCGCTCCTCGGGCTTGATGCGGAAACAGGCGTTTTCATGCTCATGTATCTTGATTTGGCATTTGATGATCACGTTAAAAAAGGAAAGATGCGAAATCTTTCCGACCTCAAGAGCGCCGTTATAGAGGGCGCCGTTCATCGCGTGAGACCAAAACTCATGACCGTGGCGGCTCTCTTTATGGGACTCATCCCCATCATGTGGTCCATAGGAGCCGGTGCTGACGTGATGAAGCGAATTGCAGCCCCCATGATTGGCGGTCTTTTTACGTCATTCCTGCTGGAGCTACTCATTTATCCGGTGGTTTTTTATATCTGGAAAGAGAAAACCTATTTTAACAAAGCAAAAATAGAGGAGGCCCTATGAGATCATTTCTTGTCGCCATCATGTTCGCACTAAACCTGCAGCCAGCTCTGGCCCAAGTGAAGGACCAAGTCGTAGAACTTCAAGTAACCGAGAAAGGATTTGAACCAAGTACACTCGATGTAAAAACAGGCATACCTGTCGTTCTCAAAATCATCCGAAAGACTGATTCGACATGCGCAACTCAAATCAAGATGCAGTCGAAAAAAATTAAGAAGGAATTACCTTTAAACAAAACCGTAACCATCGCACTTGGAAAACTCGATAAGGGCGAAATTCGGTTCGGCTGCGGCATGGATATGATTACGGGCTATATTATTGTTCAATAACTTTCGATTTCGTCGGATAAGAATAGGATCAAGGCTAAGGCTAAAGTGAATTTAGACTGAGAAAAATTGGTTTCGATGGACACCAATCTTGGTGAGAGTTGAATTGGAGCGGAATGAAACCTTTAATCGGTTGAAAATCTCTTATCGGTTTTTCCTCGAATCCAGACCGTAAAGATACAAAAGGCGAAAAGTACCGCCGCCACAGAAGAAAAGATAAGAATCCTGAAGTCATCCGTGGATGGCAAAAGGGCTCCGGCTCCGAAGAGGGCAAGTGTTGCAATGCCGGTCAATGCGCTGGCAAACCCGTTGACCTTTCCACGCGCGTTCGGGCCAATTCCAACCTGTCTGATCTGCATTTCTCCGAGACTAAAGCCATAGAGACCAATGCGCGATAGCAGAATGAAAATAAGAAATCCTATCTGTCCCGATCGTTCACCGCTGAGAAAACAAAACAGCGCAAGCGTGACCGCTCCTGCCTGCAATACTATAAATGCTTGGCTCCCTCGCAGAAGCCCAAGACGCCCAGCCACCAGCGGGTAAACAATGGTTGCAATCAGTCCGAAAAGCGCACCACAACCTCGAAATGTGCCGATTGCCCATTCCGGCAATTTCCAACCATCTTTAAGAAATGCCGCGAGCAATACGCCGTGAGGACTTAGTACCGAGAACCACAAAAGCGAGTATGCTAAAACTGCCGGTGCGACAGGCTCACGAAAAAAAGCGTTCCATCCAAAGGAGAACTTTTTGAAAAGCGGCACTTTCGCAGATTCGCTCACGCTGACCTGCTTGCTTTTTAGATCAGGCCTCCGTCGAAATATGGAAGAAAGCAGCCCGTACTCTGGAAAAAACGAGAGGATGTTCCAAAGAGCGATGAGATAAAAACCGACAAGCTGATTTCCTGGCGATTCGATCAAAAGAAGAAATCCGGCAACAACGGGCTAGCGAGTTTTCCAATGACAAAGCCCCAACCCGCAAGAAAACCCCAGATATTCCCAAGGCGCTTTCGTCCATAAACATAGGTGCCACCCGATTCTGGATAGATTGCCACGAGCTGAGCCATCGTGGTGGCGTTTAAGTAAGCCAAGGCTCCGGCAATGACAACTCCGATCAAAAGTCCGCTTCCTGCGGCAGATGCGGCTGGTCCTGCCGCTGCAAAAATTCCGGCTCCAATCATGGAGCCCAGACCAATAATTAATAATGGCGTCCTTAGTTTCAAGGCGTCTGGATAATCTCGATGGTTCTGTCATGTTGTTCGGCATTCACTTCGATAGCACATTTGAAATCCAGTACGCAAAGAACGCTCCGGCAAATTGGGCCGCGATAAACCCCGGACTGCCGGTCCAGAGGATTCCAGAAAATGTGTCCGTGAGACTTCGGGAAATCGTCACTGCTGGGTTGGCAAAGGAAGTAGACGAAGTGCACCAATAGGCAGAGGTGATGTAAAGAGCGACGGCAAAAGGAGTCGCCTCGACACTCCGTTTTCCAGAAAGTGAAATCACAGTGATGAGCCCGAATGTCGCCACAATCTCTGAGAGCACGAATCTTAAATCGCCGCGATTCTTACTTGAGAGTTGAATGATGGATTGGCCAAACATTGCATGAGTGATGAGTACGCCCAAAATTCCACCAGAAATTTGTGCTCCCGAGTATCGAATGAAATCTAAAAGCGAAACTCTCTTCCAAAGGCATTCAACAAAGCTCACGGCGGGGTTGAAATGAGCTCCAGAAATAGGTCCGAAGGTTTGAATAAGGGCGTAGAGGCCCCCTCCAGTTGCGAGCGAATTTGCGAGGAGGGCAATGGCTTCGTTTCCGCCAGAGAGGGATTCGCCCATGATCCCGGAACCTACGACCACGATTAAAAGCCCTGCGGTCCCCAAAAATTCTGAAAGTAAACGCCTAGTGACCATTATTTTTCGAGCCCCGCTAAGAATTCTTTGAGCCGATTCTGGATGCCATCCCTTGCCTCGCGGAATCGCCGTAATGCCTCAGACTCTTCTATTGGCTCCTTCGTAGCGGGATCAGGAAACGGCCAATGGAGCTTCTTCGCTCTTGGCGCAATCATTGATGGGCAAACTTCTTCAGCACACAGGGTGATAATGTAGTCGATACCAACGATGAACTTTGGCGACAGGTCGTCTATTGACTTTGAATAGTGGCGGGAAATGTCCAATCCAATTTCCTTCATCACTGTGATTGCGTATTCGTTCAATCGTCCTGGATGAGAACCAGCGCTCTTGATTTCTGCATCAGGAATTAACTGCCTAGCCAAACCTTCCGCCAATTGACTGCGAGCTGAATTTGCAACGCACATAAATAGAATGTTCACGTTCGTTCTCCTTTCGTCTTTACCCAAACAGTGTTCGTCCAAAGCTCAGACCTAGTCTTGCCATGAGAAGTCCAGATAAAGGACTTGCAGCGAAATAGATGGCTGATGCCGTTAGGTGTTTTTGTTCGATCAAAAGTAGAGTCTGAATGGAATAGCCCGAGAATGTAGTAAACCCGCCCAAAAAGCCAACAGCGAGCGCAGTTCCAAGAGTTGGCCCTAAGAGATCTCTCTCAACGCTAGCTGCATATAAAATACCAATTAAGAACGAACCCAGAACGTTAATCGCAAAGGTCGCAATAGGAATATGGCTCGTGAATAGCAGAAACGAGCGCTCGATCATGTATCGTGCGATTGCACCAAAGAATCCAAAACACCCAATCCACAATACCAGCCACATGCGAACTCACTTTCGTCTTCAAAGTCTTAAATATGACCTCTTGTCTTCAATCGTATAAATACGATATAAGGCTATCCCTATGGCACTTGCAAGAAAAGAAGAGTTTTGTCGCAAAGAAGTGAATCTTGCTGATTTCGCAAAGGCGCTTTCGCATCCAGCACGAATTGCGATCCTTGCGATCCTTGCGGAGAAAAGAGAGTGTATATGCGGGGACCTCGTTTGGGACTTGCCGCTCGCCCAATCCACCGTGAGCCAACACTTGAAGGCACTTAAAGCCGTGGGGCTTATTAAAGGTTCGATTGATGGTCCTAGGTCTCGCTATTGTATTGACTGGAAGGTTTTTGAGCGGTTTCAGAAAAGTTTGAGCGCCTGGTCGGAAAAAATGGCCCGCTTGAAGCAGCTCAATTGCTGCTAGATATAAGAGAAAATACCCATCCTTGGGCGAACCACTCTAAGAGTGGCTCTTAAATGCCCAGACAATGAGCTGAACGAGTCCAACAAGAGCCGCGACGATCCACGTGCGCTTCATGCCGAGCACAATTCGGTAATCCTTGCATTGTTATGGGAAGCGATGGATTATGTGGAGCTTGTTGCTACTCAAGCTGATTACGGCAATTTTTGGTCAGATCGCTCAACATAACGAAGAACCACGATCAAACCAGGTCCGCTCTCATCGGGAGTAGACCTGATTACGCAGATACATCACCGAGAGCCCGAAGTTTTGGGCCGAACCAATCTATTGACTGGCCAGCCCTTCGAAAATCTCGCGTAGCTTCGGGTCCTCCCAGTCGATTTCGCCGGGGATTCTCTTTTCGACCCGTAGCCCTTTTCCAATGATAATTGACGTTGGCAACATTTTGGCTTTGTACTGCTCGGCTATTTTTCCGCCGTTATCTCGGATTATGTGGATGAATGGTGACGAGTTCAACCCAGTCTTTGCAAGAAACGCTTTAATGTCCTCGTCAGAATGATCCGCAGACACAGCCGCAAGATGAACACTCCCTTTAAGGCTCTGAATAAAGCGGATCATTTTTGGGAATTCATTTATACAAGGACCGCACCAAGAAGCCCAGAAATGGACAACCACGGGCTTATCCGGAAAGTCCGACAGGGAAAACTTCTCGCCTGAAACATCAATTGCATCAAAATCATTTGCTTCTACGATTTCTGTTGGCAACCGTCGCTCTTTCTCCGGAGCGCCCTTTGAGCTGGCGTGGAAAGCGTAATACGCCACTCCACCAATCAAAGCGATAAGCAAGGCAAAGAGAAATGGCTTTAGTCGTGATCTATCCATCGTGGGCTTGTCCATCTCGCATAGAAATTCGCCGTTTTGCCTTTCCTGCCAATTCTCGGCTGTGAGTGACCATCAGAATGGTTTGCCCTTTGGCGTTCAATTCCTCAAAGACCCTCATAATTGAGTCAGCGTTTTTAGAATCAAGATTTCCCGTCGGCTCGTCTGCGAGAAGAATTTTGGGACGATTTACGAGCGCCCTTGCGATAGCCACTCGCTGCATTTCGCCGCCTGAAAGCTCATTTGGATAGTGAGTCATCCGTCCACCAAGTCCGACAAGTTCAAGAAGCTCTCTTGCGCGGTCTTGGCCTTCCGAACTTCTCCCAAAGAAGGCGGGCATCTCCACATTTTCTAGCGCCGTAAGGGTGGGAAGGAGCAAGAACTGCTGGAAAATGAACCCCACGGTTTTTGAGCGAAATTCAGAGAGCTTCGTATCGGATAGACCGCTCGTTTCCTGGCCCGTGATCCGAATACTTCCGCGCGTGGGCGTATCCATGCAGCCCAAAAGCTGAAGAAGAGTTGTCTTGCCGGAGCCGGATTCTCCGGTGATCGCTACAAACTCGCCCGCTTGTATACTAAGAGAGACATCGCGAAGCGCTTTAACTGTCTCCGTGCCCCTCACATACTCCTTCGAGACGTCTTTGATTTGAATTAGTTCACTCATATCGAATTGCCTCCACCGGCGAAACTCTCGACGCCTTTAGTGCGGGGTAAAGCCCTGCCAGAACGCCAAGCCCAAGTGTCGTTAAGAACGTGATTGCCAATACATTGAAGTCAGGACGAAGCATTTGTCCTGCGGGCACATAGGGTAGAAAGTTTCTGATCCATCCTTCGGCTACGCTTGAGAGGCCATACCCGAAAACAATTCCAATGGCCCAACCGACAGTGCAGACACCTATGGTTTCGATCAAGATGAGCTTCGCTAGATCAAGCTTGGTTGCCCCCACGCAGCGGATATAGCCAAACTCGCGCCTCCGCTCCATTGTTGCCATAAGGACCGTATTAAGGACACCGACCGCGCTCACGAAGAGCGCTACTATTAGGATCGCGTACATCAGCGCCTTTGTTCCACCAATTAGCTTTGCAATATCACTCCCGATTTGCTCAGAAGTGACAACGTAAACATCGGGAAGTGACTCGAGTTTATCTTTCACCTTTTGGAGCTGAAAGAAATCGTCTAGCTGAACACCGACGGCAGTAAGCTTATCTTCTTTTCTGAACGCCTTCTGCGCGGTCGCAAGCGGGAGATAGTAGAACCCGTCGTCCTGGGTGTTCGTTTTTTCTATGATACCCGAAACAACAAACTCCTGGTTTACGCTTTCGATAAAAACCTTATCTCCGACGTCTCGTTTTTCGACCCTCGCAACCTCGCTACCGAGGATAATTGAGCTTTCATCCTTGAACCAAGAGCCGCGAATCTTCCAGTTCTTCTTGAGCCGCTGGACCTCATCGCTAACCCCGTAAAAGAGATCTACTTTGTCGCCACTTGGGGAATTTAACGAGAAGATCAAAAAACCTGCTGCCTCCTTTACTCCCTCAACGGCCTTCACCTCTTTCATGCGCGAGCCAGGTAAAAATTTTGGAATTTCACCTCCATGAAGAATAAGCGAGGCCGCCTCAAGCGGGCAGCCTTCGGTTGAAACAAAAAGGTGAACGCCAGCGTTCTTTAGCTCTTCTTTGACGGCCTGGTTGTAACCCGCATCAAAGGAGAGGATCACAAACAGCGTTGCCGCCGCGATTCCAACCCCGAGCACTGTAAGCAAGGTTCTCGCTTTATGGCGTTCTAGATTTTTCTTCGCGAATGAGAATAGGGTCATTTGGTTTCCATTCCTTTTGCGTTCATACCGACAATATTTTCGCCACCCGCTCTCTCGATGACGTTGATCTTTCCATAGACCTTAACGGGGGTGCCTTTTTTTAGTTTTTTCCAGTCATCAAATTCAGTCGCGCTAATCTCGATTCCATCAAGGCCTTCCTTGTAGTTGAAGTCGGTTGCACAGCACATGGAGCCGTAATTGCCTTGGAGCACAACTTCTTTGCCCTTGTACTTGGCTGGGGTCTTTAGAATCTCAGCGAGCTTTACGCTGGGAGCATCTTTCGGGATCGCTTGGCCCATTTGTCCAGCAAAGCTCGTTGCCGAGATCAGGAGCGAGAGGGCTAGGGCTGCGATTTTCATGGTCTGTTTCATTGTCATTTCCTTTTGGTTAATGGTTACTTTTTGTTTTAGGGAGCAATTCTTCGTAAAACGCGAGCATCTTCTTTATCGTAATCCGCACTACGTTCGCAGCTTCCGCTGCCGATCGCGGATTCTTTAAGTCCTTTCCAAATTCGAGGGGATCACCCAAGGCTTTCCCTTTAAACTGCGTCAGGAATTCTTCGATTTCTCTCTTAGCTTTTTCTCGGGAGCGTTGAATATAGGCCGCCCGAATTTTGCGCGTTGGATCGACGCCGATGACGACTTCGATAGCTCCGTATTCGCCCTTTCCGGCAAGTGCTACCGCCTGGCCCAGTGTTTTGACTTTTCCACCTGCCTTCGATTTTAGCTCGTAGAAGTTAAATTCGTGCTTTTCAGATTCATCAAGGGGCGAGCCCAGGCGCTTTTCAATAGCACTGATGTGTTCTGGTGTGAGCTTAATCGTAATCGTAGAGTAGTCCTCGGCTTCAGGAAATAGCTTGTTCATCGTCCGCTCGGGGTCCCGCCAAACGCAAACATCGGCGTAGGAGGCTACTGGCACAAGCAGCAACAGAAAGAGAGTAGCTAGTGGCTTAGATCCCTTTAGAAAATTCATAGAGCACCTGTAATTGCAGTTCGTTTTCGTTTCCTATTTGTTTCAAATGATAAAGATTGGCGGCGCGAAAGGCCCATCCATCCCACGGTCTAAAGCTTACTCCTCCGCCAAGCTCTGAATCTGTACCTGTTCGGCGAATCGACCTTGCTTTGAAATTGAGCTCCCAGGCTCTTGCGAGCTGGTAGTCGAGAAACCCTTGAATTCCACCCATGAGCTTTTCTTCTTCTTTTCCAAATAGAAGCTCTAGGCGCGTGATCCATTGGCTGAATTCATAAACACCGTCGAATGCCACCTTGGTCTGCCGCACTTTTGACTGCTGAACTGGAAACGACTCGGAAACGCGAGACTCCCCAAACAGCAGGGACGTTCCAAGCGTAAGGTCTTCGAACTTTCGCGAAAGCCTGAGTGTCGCAAGATGCGTGTCATCGTATTCACGAACCCAGCGCCTCCCAAGTCCGCTCGTAAGACTCGCAGCCCAGCTCCAGTCCTCTACGAAGCCAAATACGGAAAGTCCGGTATCGAGCTTTATCCCAATGGTTTCATCCTCGATACTCTGAAGAAGTAAGCGTTCTGTATCGAAATCGCTGAGGAGGCCAAAAGGCAGAATGAAGTGACCGGCGCGGATGTTCCACTTCCCCAAAGGTCCCTTGTACTGAAGAAAACTCTGGTAGGAGCGGATCTCCTTGAGGTCGTGCTCTGCATCGCCTTGAAGCGACACTATCCAGCGGTCGCCGAGGTCATCCGAGAATACCTTTCTGGCATTCAAGAATAGGCCATAAAGCTCGGCACGCGCTTTGTCTGACTCTCGCCATCTGGCCCGACCATCGGCGCCTCCCGCAATCGTGAGCGCACTCAAATTGCCGCCGCAACAGGCTTTCGCCTCTTGCGGCATGGATGCCAAAAAGATGATGAGAAGGCTCAAGGCGAGCCGCATCCTACCAAACAAGAAACCTCCCTAACGAGCGAGGCAAGAAGAGCCCCCACTCAAGGATTCAACACTTTTGAATGATCGTTAAGCTAAAGAGCGAGAGCAGCTCTAAGCGATCGGAGGTCTAGACCTTGGGGTAAACTCAAATTGCGGCTGAAAAGACGATTCCGCACCAATTAGGGCGCAAGGCTCATGTTCCGCAAATCTAGGAGATTCAGGGCTAACACAACTCATGCAACTGGTACGACAGCCTGCATAGCCATCGCAAGAGGTGTCCTTGCATCCGGACTCATCACTTACCGTGGTTAAAATCATTTGATCGGGCACTTGGTTCTCTGCCGCGATTTCGTCGGGACAAGGATCAGCTTCACTTTCCTCAGCGCACGGGTCCTCAGAGGTAGTGATACTTTCAGGTGTGTCCACGAGAATAGATGCGACTGCATCACCAACGGAGAGGTGCAAGGCAGAGAAGAGGCTCAAAAATAGAAGAAGAGACCGAAGGGATCGCATCTCTTTACAGAATTACACGAGGTCATGTAATAATCAAGGCATGTCCCCAAAAAATACCAAAACTCCCGCCACTTGCCATCCAAAGCCTCCTCTAGCGAGCCGAAGGCTTATTGATAGTTCCGGTGCGCGGCGCTTAGGCGAGCTGTTCAAGGCTCTCACCAACGAAACCCGAATCCGCATCATCCATGCGCTGGCTAGGTCACACGAGCTTTGCGTAAGTGATCTTTGTGATGAGCTTGGCATGAAACCCCAGGCAATTTCTAACCAGCTTCAGAAACTCTCAGCCGCCAAAATGGTGGCTTCTCGCCGTGAAGGGAATCAGATCATCTATTCGATCTTGGACCCTTGTGTGCCCACTCTTCTTCATACGGGTCTATGCCTTTTGGAAGATGCTGAATGAGTGACGTCTTGGCGCGAGCGCCAGAAGTATTTCAAGAATTCGTTCATCTTTTGATAACGGTGCTCCCGTATTTTCTAATCGGAGCGGTGGCGGGTGCAGCGCTCTCCGCATTTGTCCCAGAGCGCCGGTCGCGCCTTGTGTTTAACCAGAAAAACTGGCTCCTTGGGCTTTTTTCGGCAGCCGGCGTTGGCGCAATCTTGCCAGGCTGCTCTTGCGCAACCATTCCGATGGCCGCAGGAATCAAGGACAGCTCCAAGCCACCTATCGCTGTCGTAGCGACCTTCATTTTCATGTCGCCTTTCGGAATTTCAATGATGGCGTTGACCACGTTTGGCGCTTGGTCTCCAACGTCTACTTCATGCCAGGGGTGCATAGGATTCTTCCTTTTTATTGGGCGTTGATTGATCTAAAAAAATTAACATTGCCGCTATGAAAGCTCCGGCTGCCGCGTAATAAAATGCCCATGATGGTCCGATCTGATCCCAAAGCGCTCCTGCGACGAAGCTCGCGAAAATCGTGCACAGACCCGTGACTGTACCGAGCATGCCAACACTGGTTGCCTTGAGCCCCTCAGGAGCAAGGTCAATCGCGAGAGCTTTGCCGACGCCCTCTGTGGCGCCCATGTAGAGGCCATAGATGAGAAAAAATGCCCAGAAGTGCCACGCAGAATTGGCCAAGCCAAAGCCCAAATAAACCGCACAGAATACCAACAGGCCACTTACCAACAGTGTCTTTCGCCCAATTTCATCCGAGAGCTTTCCCAGCCAAGGACTCGAAAAGGAGTAAGTCAGGTTGTAGGCACAGAAAAGTAAGATCACGGATTGAGTTGAAAAACCGAACGCCTTTGCTCTCATCAGCAAAAAGACATCGCTGGAATTCGCAAGCGAGAAAACACCCCAGGCGAAAAGGTATTGCTTAAACGGTCTATCGAAGCGTCCCCATGTTTTAAACGGATTTTCCCAATTGCGGCTTTCAATTTTATGCCTGGGCTCTCGAATCGAGAAGATGATTGCGACAGATACGAGCCCCGGAATGAGTGCCCAAAAATAGAGGCTTCTCAATTCGTCGGGATTCAATGACAAGAGTAGAATCGCAAAGAGTGGTCCTACGGTCGCACCCAAAGTGTCCATTCCCCGATGCCACCCAAACGCAGCGCCGCGCTTGGCGGGTTCTACTGAATCGGCGATCATGGCGTCTCGGGGTGCAGAGCGCAGACCTTTTCCTGTACGGTCAAGTGCGCGGGCTCCAAGAACGCCAACCCAGGAGTGAGATGCTCCAATGATAGGTTTTGAGAGAGCGCCAAGCAAGTATCCCACCACCACAAACGGTTTTCTTCGGGCGATTCGGTCAGACCAGCTTCCAGAATAAACCTTCATTAGGCTTGCAATGGATTCTGCAATTCCTTCGATGAGACCGACCGAAGTCATTGAAGCGCCCAAAACGCTTGTTAAAAATATTGGGGTCACTGGATACAGCATTTCGCTCGCCACATCCGCGAAGAACGAAACGGCACCAAGTTTTACAACCGTTGGATTTAGTGCAGATGCTTTTGAATTTTTCTGATCCAATTTGGGCTCCTAACTCAGAAGTTCCGCTGTTTTAAAAAGCACTACGCGGCAGCCTTCGAGTTGATCACGATATTTCTCTACGAAAGATCGGAGTTTCGTTTCTTGGTCGATGAGTTCCACGCATTGTGGAAGATCGGGCGGAGCGATTTCTGCCTGATCAAAAACAAGTTTTCGGTCCTTGAGGTAGCCGCCAAAAACTCGCTGAAAAATCGACTGCTCAGTACCAAATGCTTTCGCCTCTTTAAGAAGATACCCTACGAGCGAGGAGGAAAATAATTTCTGAAAAATCGAAAGTTTTCCTTTCCCCCGCGCCTTCACCGGCATGTAAATTCTTAGAATCGTCGAATTCATTTTATTTCCTTCCATTTCCATTTAGAAACCTGCGCGGCAGTTCTCCAAGCCAGCCAAGGCACCACAGTAACTTTTCGTGCTTTTTCATGTGAACTTTCTGTGAGCGATAGATTCCGTAGTGCCCAGAAAAGTAATAGCTCACAAAACAAGCGAGCAAAGCATAAGGACCGATTCGGTATCCAAAAATTTCCATCGCCATCAGCGTGCAAGCGATGGGAGTATTTGCGGCCCCACCAAAAACCGCGGCAAACCCGAGCGCGGCGAGAAGGGCAAAAGAAACCGGTAAGATGACAGAGAGCGCACTTCCGAGAGTGGTTCCGATAAAAACGAGCGGAATAAATTCCCCACCTTTAAATCCAGTGCCCACCGTTAGCGATGTGAAGATGGATTTTAGAACCGGATCGCGAAACCCAGTCGCCTGAGTGAGAGCTTCCTGGATGTATGGAATTCCCAATCCTGAATAGCGGTAAGTCCCGTCAAAATAGAACAAAACCGCAATTAGTAGCCCGCCCAAAAACGGCTTTAGTGGCGGATACGAAATCCAGCGATTCACGGTTCGCTCAACGAAATGGGTACTCATCGTAAAGAGCTTGGCGGTCAGTCCGAACGCAACTCCAGCGAGGGCAACGAAAACAATTGTGCGCCAATCAACTCCAGGTATTTCAATCGCTGGGTAGACCGAGTGTGGAGCTTTTAAGAAAACTGCCGTGTAGTAACCAAAAAAAGAAGCGATAAGGCACTCAAACCAAGCAAAGAACCTTAATCGCCCGATGTTGATTACTTCCATCCCAAAGACCATTCCGGCCCAAGGCGCTCCGATCGCGGCGCCAAAGCCTGCGCCCGCGCCTGCGGTGAGAAGGATCTTTCTCTCCTCGGGTTCAATTTTGAAGAAATGGGTCAGTTGGTCGGAAAGGGAAGCACCCATTTGAACGGCAGTTCCTTCGCGTCCTGCCGAGCCTCCAAAGAGATGCGTGATGATTGTTCCAAGAAGGACAAGGGGTGCCATATGAAAAGGCACCGTTCGCTGGGGATCATGGATCTCATCCAGAATAAGGTTATTTCCCGCAGCGACATCTTTTCCGAAGTGATGATAAACCAAGCCGATAAAGAGCCCCGCCAGTGGCAAGCCCCAAATGATCGCCGGAAACTCGGTTCTCGCCTTCGTTACCCAATCGAGCGAGATTAGAAAAATGGATGCGGCAGTCCCTGAAAGCACACCGCAAGCCGCGCTTAAGAATGTCCATCGGATGTATTGAGAGAGGGTTCTTTTGCTTCGCAAGACGCACTCCTACCTTGTTTCTGGTAGGAGCCATCAGCACGACCTCTACAGTAGAGCGGCGGTTATAAGGCAGACCCCATTGCCTTAAACAAAGCTTACCTCTTTCCTTCCATATTTCAATGGAATGCGATTGGCCGAGTGCGCAAACATTGAAAAATAAAGGCCCGACTCGGTATAGCGGTTCTCGCTAAGTTCAAAGGCGAACCCGGATAAAGGTTTTCTCTCAAAAGATAAAAGAGCCCATCCTTGGGCGAGGACCAATTAGGAGTGGCCTTTCACATCCAGGCGATGAGCTGAATTGCGCTCCAGCCGTTGGCACGCCGTCGCTCTCAAATTACGTCATATGCTATCAAGCCAAGCGAGCAGATTGTCATTCATGGCGAGTCGCCTATTCTGCCCAGTGGGAGAGACCATTGAACTGAGAGCTTTGCGCTTCATTTCTAGGTCGATCTCAACATACCGATTCGTCGTGGTTACATCGGCGTGCCCGAGCCAGCAGCGAATAGTGTTGAGATCGACACCGGCCTGAAGGAGATGAAGCGCGGTCGTGTGACGAAACGTGTGAGGATGGATGTTCTTCCTACTCAAAGTTGGCGCGCTCTTCGTCGCCATCTGAACGTATTTCTCTAGGATGTAAGTCACACCGAATCTGGTGAGCTTCTTGCCTTGGCTATTCGTAAAAACAGACTCCGACGAGTTAGGATCAACTTGTCGCTCACGCAGTAGTCCGCTGATTCGTCGCGCCGTCTCTCGCCAGAGAGGACAAAAACGCTCCTTTCGGCCTTTTCCGAAAATTCTTGCAGAAGGAGAAGCATCCAGCCTGAGGTCGGAAGCCTTTAGATCGACGACTTCTTGTACACGGGCACCCATATTGTGCAGGAAGCGAAGAAGAGCATCATCGCGGCGCCCAGCCGGAGATTCCATATTCACCTGCCGCAAAATAACGGCGAGTTCCTCTTTGGTCAGATAGTCCATCGACTTTGATTCTGTTTTTTTCGTTGGAATCGTGAGAATTTGCGCGGCCAATTCCACAGCTTCGGGGTTCGTCAGCGCCACATACCGAAAAAATGAGCGAATAGCCGCAAGGCGATGATTCCGAGTTGAGATGGCATTTCCATTCTCTGACTCAATAGATTCCAAGAAATCCAAAACGCGTCGGTGCTCCAGGTCTGCGAGCTTGAGTTCCGCGACTGAGCGCTTTTTCACCTTTGCAACGTAACAGAGGAGCTGCTTCAGGCTGTCTCTGTATGCCCAAATCGTGTTCGGGCTCGCGTTGCATTGGCGCGGTTGATAGTCCGATAGAAATAACCGCAGGTGACTACCAAGAGTATTTACAACTTTCATGTGCGAACCTCCGCAGTCGAAAATGAATTTTCAAACCGGCGACTGGCTTCGATGAGAACTTCGGGCATGTATTGGAGGTAGTGCTGTGTCGATTGGATATTTATGTGGCCCAGGTAAGTAGAAAGACTCGGCATCAAGAGCGGAACATCCCTTCCTTCCTGATACCATTCCAGGAGCCTATGAACGGCAAAACTGTGCCGCAAATCATGAACGCGAGGCCCACATCTTCCGTGCGGAGGTTTGATGCCAGCCTTTCTCATAAGGCGCATCAGCGCGATTTTCATGAACCCTTTGCTTGGTCGACCATGGTACGGGGACCATATCAACGCCGATTCAGAATCCGTTGGCACGCCGATCTCGTTTCGGCGCTTAAGATAGTCGTCGATCATTTGGCGCATGGATGTTGAGGTCGGGACCAGCCGCGTTTTACCGAATTTCGTCCTCCGAATTTTTAGAACGCCTTCACAAGGATCATAGTCGCCAACGTCGAGCGAAATTACTTCGCCAATTCTTAGTCCGCAGGCGAAAAGAAGAGCAACAACAAGCTCGAAGGTCCTTGGCCTCAGAGGGTCTTTCGGCATAGGGCGTATCACGCGAGTTTCAAACAGCAGCTTATTAACTTCCTCTTTCGAAAAAACGTAGGGCCTGAAAATTGGTCTACGAATCATCGCGAACTGCTCTCTTCCGGAAGTTTCAGGATTTAAACTGCGCAGGAATTTGCAAAGCAGGAAAATTGCAGACCGGTACCCACGTTGGGTCATTGGATTTAGATGCGCAAACGTATCAAACCACTCCGTGAGAATTTCCTTGGTCAGAGCTTTCGCGTGTGGATGACGGTCAATAAGGAATTTATCGAGTCTGCCCATCAACCAAAAATGATCCTCGTATTTCCCGATCCCGCTCATGATCGTCGTAAAGCGATTAAATTCCCGCGCCAGTGGGCCACGAAATTGTTTGTGGTTCCGGCTCATTGCGCACCTCCCGGAAGCTCAAGAGCCAATTTCCGCAAATCAGAAACGGCGAGTTTGCAGTACCAAAAGGTGGAGTTCGGATTTCGATGGCCGAGTATGTCACCAATCGTCTTTAGCGATTTTCCGCTTCGGAGTAGGTTCGTTGCACGAGTATGCCGAAAGATATGCGATCCTCGTTTCGCGCTTTTCACATTCGCACAATCAAATCCCTTGGAAACAACCCGCGCGACTCCCGCAGTAGTCATTGGGCCATAGGGAGCGTTGGTGCTCACAAAAAGCGAGCGCACCTTCGCTCGTTTCGGACGGCCCCGGCGAAGATAGTCGATGATGGCGCGTGAGACGGATGGGACGAGGGGCAAATCGAGATTTCGGCGGGTCTTTGTCTGTTTTACGTGAATGATCTGCGATCTCCAGTTGATGTCGTTTAGCTGGAGACGAGTGAGCTCGCCGCCGCGAAGGCCATAAGTTTTCAGCATTAGCAGTAACGCGTAGTCGCGTTTTCCATTGGGTGTAGCCCTATCGACCCCCTTAAGTGTGGCCTGGACATCGGCCTCCGTGAGAATTGTCGGCAACGCCGCGTGTTTGTAGTGTCGGCGACTTGGTAAAAAAGGCCGGCAGCCGTCGCCAATGATTTGTTCTGTCCTTAAGTATCGAAGGAACCCCTTGAGGAAACCTACAACCTGCTGCCTGACTGTCGGAGTGCTAGGATTCTCACAGGCTAAAACGAAGTCCTCGACATCTTTTCCGCTCATCGACGCGTAATCGAGCGAATGATCGGCAAGCCAAGCGTGAAACTTCTTGGCAATTTTTCGGAGATTGTAAATGGTCGCCTCGGAAAGCCCTCGATGCACACGCAAGAACTGGAAATATTCGTGCAAGATGAACTGACCGGCGTCCGCAGAATTTTGCTCCGGAACAATTTCCATGACACGAAGATAAGTCAGCAAGCTATTTACAGCCGCTGACTGACACTTGCCGATACTCTTCGGGTTCGATTTTCGGCGCGGGAATGGGCCTGAGTACGATCTTTTGTACCATTGCTGAAAGCGCGCAATGTGATAATTATCTAGATCCGCAAGCTTGATTCGCTTCGCCTTCTGAAAACCGGCAAAGGCTCTCAGGTGCCCGAGATAGCCGTGAAGGGTAATTCGCGAATACCCTCGATCCATCATCCAACATAAGTACCCATCAATGTGGGAACTCAGCGCGGAAGACTGGTATCCGCGAAGGCCGATGGCCCTCGCCCTAAATTTATTTAGCATAGTCCTACTCCTACTCCCGTCGGGAATTCGACGTAGGACGGCTATAGCTTGGGACATCCGAGGGCGGAAGTGCAGGGTCGGATTTATGTGTAGCGATATGGCCGTAAAGGCTTGAAATCACTTTTACCAAGAGCACAGTCCACATAATCCAGCGCTTCCCATAACAGATGGTATGTGGTGCTCGACATAACATCTGAAAGCGGATGCTAATTTCAAGCGTAATGTAGTTTGAGTTTTGGTCCATGAGGGACCTCCTTTCACCCCCCGAGAGGGGCGCGACAGCGCGAAGGGAAGGAGGTAACGAAATGGACCAAAATTCGAACAACTCTCAAATACTTCTAGAGCTTTCAGAACTCCATCGAGTCCATTGATTTTTCGGGCTCAGTCACGCGCTTGCATTTCGCCATTCCTTAAGAGGCAAGCCGCCCGCCAAGCAAGCTTGTCAGGTCCGCCTCACCGGCCGGCTTGCGTCTTAAGGAATGGCGGCAAGCGGTGCCATCGCATAGGGGTTTCCCCCCCGCCCCTGAGGGGTGCGACGGGCGGGGGGAATTTTTTTTGGCATAGAAGTATGTCGAAAATCAACCCAACCCGAAAGGAGCAATCAATGCGAACCAATGATGCAATCAGCATTTTGGGAATTAACGAAAATCCAATCAATGAGGAGGTTTTAAAGAGGGCTTACCGAGCAGCCTCGCGCAAGTTCCATCCCGATCTCAACCCAGCAGGTGGGGAGCTGATGAAACTTGTTAACGCTGCTTATGACACTCTCTCAAGTCTTTCATTCCCTATTGCGAACGAAGCAGAAGGAGCCGCGACCTACGGCGACGAAATCAATAAAGCGCTCAACAAGATCAAGCACGTGACCACGTTTATAATCGAGGTTTGCGGCGCATGGGTTTGGGTTTCTGGCCCAACGAAGGAGTACAAAGACATTTTGAAAGGGGCCGGTTTCCTTTTTTCTGGCCCTAAAAAGATGTGGTACTTCCGCCCGGCCCAAGAAAAGCGTCGCCGGTTCAAAGGCGAATCGCTGTCCATCGACGAAATCCGCGAGAAGTACGGCAGCCACAAGGTCAAGCCGCAGTTTTCGCGCTCGCTTCCGTTCAACAACTAACTCAAACCATTAACACTGAGGAAATTCTATGGAACCCCAAAAAGAAATGAACAGATCAGCCGACAAGGGTTTACAAATCAATTCGCCGCAATCAGCCTTTAGCTTTTTTAAAACTAGGTTGGTTGCAGACGTTGAGGAATTCTGGGTAGCTGCCCTAAATTCAAATAAAGACGTCATTGAGGCGTCTTGCATATTCAGAGGAACTGTTGATTGTTGCCCTGTGCATCCACGCGAAATTTTCCGCTTCGCCTATATTCATAATGCCTCTTCTATTGTTCTAGGTCACAACCATCCGAGCGGAACAGCTGAGCCATCGGTTGAAGACCACACCACGACAAAGCAACTTTTAAACGCGGCGGAAATTCTCCAAATTCCTATTGTCGATCACTTGATTGTGGCTGGTGAACGCTACTTTAGTTTCTCAATGAAAGGGCTTCTACCCTCGGAACAAGTAAGTTGCTTTGCTCACTCTGGGAGAAGCCAGCGGGGTGAAAAATGAGTACCAAGCTTGACCCTACGGATTGCAGTAAAGTCTTTGGTTCATCTCTTAACGACGTGCTCGCGTCGGTTATCGACAACGAACAAGAGGACTTCGAGGACTGTCTGTTCTTCGGGAACTTTTCACACCTCTCCGAAGATGACCAGCAGCGCCTTGAAACGTGGATGACGGACTTCAAGGAAGGAAACGCCGAAGAAATGCCACGGGCAGAACTCTTACGCTCAGGTCATATCTGGGCATTGGCTACAGTTATTTGGGCAATGATTGCCGATGAGGAAGAGGAGGCCCAAGGGGAGGTGTGCCATGACTAACGAAAAGCGCCTGAGCCTTAGGGTTGCCCCAAGCGTTTTGAGGTCTGTCCTAGATTTAGCGGAACTAGAGCTTGATTCCCGGCGAGATGCCGGAGCGGATACCGCTGACGATACTGATATGCTTGATGAAATATGGGACACGTTAACACGTGCAGAAGAAAAGCGCGCTACGAGACAGAAGGCTCGCAAGGCATGTGTTGGGCGAAGAGGAATCCAAGATTAGTTGAAGAGGGTGCATCTTTCCTTGATGAGATGCACCCATTTTTATGCTCAAGATAACTACTCGCGAGTAGAAAAAATCTGTTTCACTTGCCGATGTCTACTTTAAAAATTGATTAGTTTACCGCCCTGATAGATCGGACCTCCTCTGAACCGAAGACCGCGCTTTCGTTTTGCGCACGCAAGAGTTGCTTCATAACTGCGGCAAGAGCGGCCAGTTGCTCATCACCCATGCGGTCAATCATCGCGTGGCAGTCATCTTTTGGATTTCCTATAGGCGTCCGGCCCATGAGCTTATTGAAATCTTCTATAGTAAGCCCGTATGCCCTGACCATCTGTTCGATTCGATACTCCGGTAGCTCAAGCTTCCTGTTTTCAAATTGACTGATGGCTACGTGAGAAATGCCGACTATAGCGCCGACCTGGCGCATAGTTAACCCAGCGGACTCGCGCATTCTCCTTAATACAGTTGAAACACTCTGACCTTTCGAACTTGAACTTGCTTTCATTGGACCTCCTCGGTTGTTGTCGTTACTTTCCAACAATCGACTTGGTTACAACGAGACGCTTTACTGGCGCTGGTTTCGTGGCATATAACCAGATAACCAAACACTCCGAAAATCAGCGAGTGACACCTTGCAGGTGTAGCCCAAACGTAGCCCAGAAATAGCCCACTTCGGGTGATTCCGCGTAATCTCGGGTGACATTATCAAAAAAGATGAAGTCTGACCGCTCATCAGAACCTCTTAGATTTGAATTGAACTTTCAGGATGTTACTGAGCGGGTCAGAGGGCCGGGAGATCGCATCTAATTTTCGTTGGGGAAAATGGCGGGGTGGACGGGACTCGAACCCGCGGCCTTCCGCGTGACAGGCGGACGTTATAACCAACTTAACTACCACCCCGCGCCAAGATTTGAAGCACCGAATTTAGTGAATGGGGGCGTAAGAATCAACCGTTAACTTTATGCAATTGCGGATAAATGGCCCGAGATTTTGAGGGTTTCAGTGGTTACGGGCTTCGACTTCACTTGCCGCGACGTTTTGATTTTGAATCTCTTGGACATTCTGCCAGATCTTGCGAGTGACGGGTCCGGGGAGGAGAGCCTCGAACTCCGCGGTCAATTCGGGGACCATGGCGGACCACTTGTAAAGGATCTCACCTTTGAGTCCAGCCAAATTGGCCCGCGCACCCTGATCCAGGCGGGCGTCCTCGACGAGCGGATCTCGAATGACCTCAGTTAGGACTTCCGCAGCGACCTGGGCATCGCCCAATTGCAAGGCTTCTAGGAGCAGGTCCACCGCGACCGATTGTTCTCCGATAATTCGGGGATTTGCGGTGGCGACCTGGATGCGGCTCCCAAGGGATCGAAGGAGGTCCGCATTGGTCAGGAGACTCTGCCGAGTCCTCTTCTCCTCTTCGGACATAAAGACCTTTGAAGACATTGCTGCGTAGCGGCTCAGGTCCTTCTGAAATTTGAATGGCTCGTCGGCGGGCGAAAGGGGTGACGAATGGGTCGCCAGGCTCTCCGCGCCGCCGGCCCCAACCAGAGCCAGAGCGGAAACCGGACCAGGAGAGTGGGGAAGCTGCAGGCCCCGCGCTCGATCTGCACCTCCTTGATCTTTTCCGTCTCTACCTCCCAGAATCGCCTCGTCCGGGATCGAAATGGATAATCTTCCAAAGAAGATCACCCAACAGACCACCATAACGACGACAAGGCTGAGACGAGCCCTTACGGACCTCATTTATCGAAAGCTCCGCGAATCAGCTGGCGGCGGAATAACTGGCGGTTGAGATCTTTGGCGCCTTCATTTTGGAAGTACGCTGTGCCGTTGAGATAGCCGTTGGTGACCACGACGTTCTCACGCAGCTCTGCGGACTTGACGAAGACGTTATACACCTTTCCCACGTAGCTGGTGCGTTCGAGTTGCACGATGGGATCAAGCTGGCCGCCGAGCCGGACCAGGCTCTCTCCGACCTGGAAATCACTAGCCAGCTTCATCGTTCCCTCCGGCGTTAACACGGGATGATTTGTCGTCAAGCTGAGCTTGCCCCCGGAGGCCATAGTGAACTCCATGATCTCATGGGTTTCGTCTTGAAGTTCCGCCACCCAGTTTTCCACCGCTGTCCTTTGCACGTGTCGGCTCTCGAGTGTGCTCTGGCGAGTCAACGTGGCCACATGTTTGAATCGATCGTGCCAGGCGTCGTAGATCGGCACATACTCGATTTTTCCCCGCTCGCCGTTATGGGCAAGGATTTGCTGCTCGGGTGTCGCACATGAGGCCACGCAAACGGCGGCCACATAAACCGTGGAAGGCACATCACATCCCACACGGTCATTCACGGGAGCCGTCCATCGGCGCGGAGGCGAGGACGTGCTGTCCAGAAAGGTCGGATAGACAATGCGGCCATTGACGATCAATTCGGGACTCCGATTCCATGTTCCCATGTAACCATCCATAATCTTCAGAAATTCGTCGATGGCCGGAACGTCTTGGCGACATTTGAGCATCCAGCGCAAACGGGCGCTGGCTCCTTGCGGGCTCAGGCTGTCTCCAGAGCATCTGTGGGGAACGAGATCGCGGCATTGATTCTCCTGCACCCACGGTCCATAGGAGGTTTTATCCGACTCCTTTGCCACCTGATGGTTGATGCAAGCGAAAGCCTGAATTCGAGTGACCTCACGCCGCTGAACCACCACACCAATTTGATTGCGCGGACATTTTGCCGAAGCTCCCGCCTCCTCAATTGTGGTGTTCGACTCTGTTCGCCGGACAGCCTCGGGATTGCCATCGCAGACCCGCTTAACGACGGGCGCAGATCCTTGATCCTGACATCGCGCTTGGGGCGCGGGCGCGCCTTTGTTGTCGCGACATTCAAAAATCTGCGTCTGCTGACCGCCGCAATTCTGGTCACAAGCCGTGTAGCTCTCGGTTGCGACCCAATTATAGGTTGGACAAACACCCGCAGTGATCAAAGAGCCACGACGCGCATTTGCGGTGACCACCTGACCATTGTTGCATGATTTATCCGCAACAACTTGGAAGGTATCAAATATTCCAGTTTCATTGTAGGCACAGCGGTGGGCCACTTGTTCTTGCCCGGTCACCACACCTTTAACGGTGCTGCCGTGAACGCCCACGCCTTCACATCCACTATTGCAACTCAAATGAACGTGAGAGGTTGAACCCGAAAGCACTCCGTTCTTGCAGGAGCGAGCCTGGCTCACCTGGGCGCAGGCGCCGGCAGGAGCCGTCGTGCTATAAAACGTCCGGCTCTCACCACTCGGAAGATAAAAAACTCCATTCACCAGGATGAAACCCAAACTGGATCCGTCACGTCCCAGCAGGGCTTCGCTCGGGACTTCACAAGCCTGATCTTGACATTGGCCGGGGTCCAGCTCACGCCGCGTGCGGCTCACCTCTGTCCAGCGAAGAAACTCGCCGATCAGGCGGCACTCCTCGGTCACGACTTCACGATAAGAAGCCGTCCGTTTTCCGTCGATTCCACACTCTTTCTCTTCGCTCTTAATTTCACCCTCGATCTGGCGCTGCTGACCTTCGACAGTACACTGCAGCGGATCCACAGGTTCTGGATCTTCCGGTTCAGGGTCCTCGGGATCCGGACCTTCACCACTGACAACGATCGGGTGCGTGAGCGTAAGGAATGCGCCACTCCCCTCACCAGAGAAGATTTCCATTATGACCGAGTAGGTCCCCGCTGTCGCGTAGGAGTGCTGGACGGACTGACTGCTAGCAGTCGTGCCATCGCCAAAAGACCATCGCACGGAGGTCACTCGCCAAGACAAACACTGCGGGATAAATACGCTTAAGTCTACAGGTTGACTGACCCGAGCCTCGGTCGGTCCGGTGATCGCTAGATCCCGCACACACTCCATTCCATCCGTGTAGGGTAAGACTTTGATGGTGTGAGACACCACGGATTCGTCGCCGTTATTCAAAGACACCGTTGCCCGGACGACGTAATCCCCGGGTTGGAAGTAGACGTGATCGATCTGGGTCGAACCATTCTCATTGACGTTGCGGTCACCAAAGTTCCACTGTACTCCCGTGACCGTCGCATCGGCAGGAACGTTCAATTCAAAGTGGTGTTCGAGGTCCGCCATACCGAGGCTGGGACCCGCGATCGCCAAACCACGGGTGACCACTGTCTTCATGGAAACTTCATGCGGCACGATGCTACCGACCTTGTAGATACTCGCCGCGACTACATAGCTTCCCGGTTTGGTGTAGCGCGAGATCAGCTCGCCCTCAGCACTGGCTGTTTTACCCGCGGCTTTCCAAGCGTAACTCTGCTCTTTGGCGCACGTGAAGTCGGCGTTCAGCCTATAATGGATGGTCTCTCCAGGGCTCGCGACCGCCTCGCCTTCAATCTTGACCTGCTCGGGATTTATAGAGCCCTTTTCCGTTGGACACAGGACCGCGTTCACCGGAGTCAATGGCGCGCTCTCATCTGCTGAAGGACCGCATCCCAGCGCGCAGTTCATTAGGAGCACAATCATGAGTCTCAAACTGAATCTGAATCTATCGTTCGTCATAAGCCCTCTCCTGGCATGGCGTGAGTCCAGGGTGGCGCGGGGAACTTTCTTTTAAAAGAAAATAAGTTCTGATGAATCAACGTGGATCCGCCCTGAGTTCAAAAGTTTGACGGATTTTCTGAGCTTCGCAATTTGCGCCGGTGGCGTCTTAAAATGTCGTTGGGAACTGTCAGTCTTTTAGTCGCCAGGACCACGCCCGCTCAACATTGGCAGGATCCACAAGCAGACGTGACGAAACCCAAATATGTTCACGACGGGAATAAAGACCGGGTAGAGAATAGATGTTTTTTCTCTCGATCAGGACGAGTTGAGATTGGAGATCCGCACGCCTCTTGGAATCAAACTCCCGCTCGAGCTCATCGAGCAAGCGGTCCATTTCCGGACTCTTGATTCCCGCCAGGTTATAAGCACCCTGCGAATGGGAAACAATGCGAAAGAAACCAGCCGCCAGTCCTCCGTCATTGGCGTAAGCTTCGAATTTACCCTCGCGCGCCAGGCTCCAGAACGACGCCTCCACACCCATGCGCCTGAGTCCCACACGCACTCCCACTCTCGCGGCGTCGGACTGATAAAGAGTCATCCACCTTTCCTGCTCACGTCCGCGGACAATCACTTCGAATTCTAGCTTCTGGGTTCGCCCCTCGAGCCTCTTCTCCAGAACCGAGTCCTGGTCCCGATCCGACCAGCCCTCAGCCAGGAGCAGGTGTTTGGCCTTTTCCGCATCCGGAGCAATAGGCTCCCCTTTGGGATAATAAGGGAGCCGCGGCGATATCATGTCCACGGCCAACTCGAATTCTCCATCAAAGAGCTTCTTATCGAGAGCATCACGGTCCCACAAACGCAGAAGGGCTTCTCGCAGGGTCCGGCTTTGGAACAAAGGTTTCTTCAAGTTCAGCACAATAGAGAACCCCTCACCCAAACCTGTATCCGTTGGAATCACTTTGAACTTAGGGCCCACGCCCAATTGATGGCTTCGGCGCTCCGAGGACGATACCCGGAAAAAATCAAGATCGCCCTTGTTCAACAGCTGCTCCGCCATTGCTAAATCCGTCACTGGTTTAATCACCAGGTGAAACGAGGGTAATCCCGCCGTACGATTCCACCACTTTGAATTGGGTTTCAGTTCAAAGCTCCTGCCCGCCTGGAATCCGGTCGCGAGAAATGGCCCTGTTCCCACGAGCTGAGTTCGAAACGTCTCAAAATTCCGGCCCGAATAAAAAGCCCGGGGCAAGATGCGTAATGACGTCATCACGCTTACAAAGGGCTGATAGCGCCAAGAGTGAAGTTTGAATTCAAGCTGATGCGGATCTAAGATCCGCACGGACGCCACTTCGGAATATAATCCCTGCCAAAGGACGGCTTTATATTTAGGATTCGAAAACGCTTCCAGGCTGAACTTGACATCCTCGGCCGTCATCCGCATCCCGTTATGAAACTCAACATCCTTACGAATGCGAACTCGGAACGCCTTCTCTTTCGGCCGCAACTCCCAAGACTCCGCTAGCCAAGGCCTCAGCTCCTCATTCTTGGGATCCACGGTCGCCAAAGGCTCCAGCACATGAGACAACACCTGGAAGGTTTCGAGGCTCTCGATCGCGAAGGGATTCAGTGTGTTCACACGGACCTTGAGACCCATGACCACTCGCTCAGGAGCTTTCTCTATGGCCGTTGAGCCCGCACCCGAGAGGGTGAAATTCAGCGCGACGGCCGATACAAGAGTCCAAGTTGAAACCAAGATCCAACGGCTCATGGTCTAACGCGGGCGATACGCGATGACCTTCAATTCCACCGCGATGGGCGTGGGCAGGCTCAATACCTCAACCGTTGTACGAGTGGGACCAATAGTGGCGAAGTACTCTCCGTAAATCCTATTGAAATCGGCAAAATCGCTTTTCATATTAGTCAGAAATACACTCACATCGACGACATCGGCGAGACTGGCTCCCATTTCCTCGAGAACAAGCCGGATATTTTGAATCACGGAGTGCGTCTGTGACTGAATGTCATAGGACTGCACGCGTCCCATTGCATCCATGAGCACGCCGGGAATTTCACGAGTCCCGGGACGGCGCGGCCCCATTCCGGATACAAAGATAAAATCTCCCACTCGGCGCGCATGCGGGTACGGCCCCACCGGCTCCGGCGCCCGCGTGGAAAGCACCTTATCGGGTCCATTTGTCTTTGATTGCGACTTTGGAGGCAAATTTGAATTCATCACGAGTCCCTTTACGATTGCTCTTTTAGAGTTCTAAAGCTGTCCTTGGAAGTACCACCGGTCTGCATCAGGATCCCACTCATCCCAGGTAGGAATCGCTCGCAAGCTTTCCGTATATCGCGGCGGTACCACTCCCGGAACTAAAAAGGCTTTCTGACGGCGCAAAGGATAGGGATTGCGCAAAGTAAAACCCAACACTCCGAGAATCCCACGCGCCACATACCACGTGGCTTGTGGATTCCACCCATGAGCGATCTTAATCACGACACCAAGACCATCCGGGTACTCCCTATGCACAATTCCCAACCCTAAGAGCCCATCCGCACCTTCTTTGGCGATCACTTGGCCCTGGCATGATTTCATCACCGTTGTGTCCAATCGATTGAATCCACCAACCAAGTCGGGATAACGGACCATTGATTCCCAAATCCAATCTTCACTGCGATTTTTCGCAAGCCCAGCATAACAGCGCGCCAATTCCTTCACCGTCATCGCCACCGTGGGCAGCCCGTCTCCGTCGCGTGCGATACGCTTGGGCGCAAAGTCCTCGCCCAGATAGCGCCGAACGACCTTCATGTATTCATTGAATACGGGATGAGACGGAAGAGTGTAGCCCGCCCGGTTCCATCCTTTGAGTCGACAGCCTCTAAGAACTGCGGCATGATGCCCGGAAGAATTGTTGTACCACCTCCGCGGTCGGCGCACCTGCCGGCCAAACTGCATCAGCGGCAAATCAAGCGGAGTTTGCATCAACCCCCATTCATTCTCGGTCAGCAAAGATTGCGAGGCCTCCACATGTTCCGCAGTCCCGTTGTGGGAGGACACGGAAATCGCCTTCTGGCGCCAGTCTGTAGTATCGGTCAACTCCTTGGAGAACACTTTGATGTAGAACGGCTTCATCATCGAACGGCCATAACACAAGACATTGCCGCCGAAAGAGTGCAGCAATTGCTTCCCGCTATACCAAGCCACAGCACCATGAATCGTGTTCTCACTGACTCCATTGCGCCGATAGTCCACCAAGGGCTCCCAATCGACATCGCGCCCGGTGGGAATCCCTTCACTCGACTCGCCGAAAGGATCATTAGGGTAGATGTCTTTCACGTCGATAAACGGGTTGGTTTTGTTTTCACTCATACACGCTCATCCATTTCCGCATCGGCATCCACGTCATCCTCCGGTCCGCTGTCGTCACCTCGGGGTCCTTTTGCTGCCTTGGCCGAAGTGGACGGGGAAGAAACAGGAACATCCATCACGGGCAGAGGTTCACCTCCACCAAGAACATTGCGTTCGCCCGGGTACGTCTCCGGATCGGATTCGTCAAACTCGAGATCGCGCGCGGCCTTAGCCGCCGGAGTCAGTCCCACAACCGCAGCCCCGCTCCCATATATAGGCTGGTACTCAAGCACCTCACCGGTATAGAGGTTGCTTTGACCCATCACTGCCCCCAGCCACCAGAAGGGTTTGAAATTCGCCACCTTGTTCACGCGCGCCTCTTTATGAAACTGGCGCGACAGTTGAGAAACATCCTCCAGCCGACCGGCTTCGAGGAACTCGAGAAACTTGAGGTTCCACTCCTGGTCCTTAAGCGAATGAATGTGATCATCGGCAGGTGCGACTCTCTTTTCATGCAACCGATTGGAGAGTGAGGTCACGATCACAGCCACGGCTTTCTTCCGCTGTGCCCGGAGCGCGTCGCGAGCCGCTTTACCTAGGACCAAAGTCTCCGCTCGGTCCGAATAGACGTTTGAGGAGACAATCACACAGGGCAGGCGGTTGTCGGGATTGATCAGTTTCGAAACGACGACCGAACCCGTGTCTATCGGAAAACCATGATAATCGATGGCGCGCGCTTGTAAGTTACGTGCCTTGGCCGCGGCCACATACCCGTGCGCCAGCTCCGTATCCACTCGCAGTTTATAGGGAATGCTCCCGAGCTCATGAAACTCATCATCCACGTGAACCCATTCGGGTTCCGGGCGCGCCTGAATCTGATGTCCAATCACACTCGGCCAATAAGTCGAGTAGATCAACAGCACATCCGCCTCAACATTCTCAACCTGCTCACGCACGCGATCGAGGGCCTTTCGCACCTTCATCCAGCCGGAGTTCTTCTCCGGTGCCAGCAGAAGGTGGGGCAATCCCGGCAGAACATATCCCTTAGTGACCACGCGGCTCATGCGCCTGCCTCCCGCCATTCCACCACGGCGTTGCCCGTTCCAATCACTGTTCCATAGCCATGAACTTCGGCCGGGTGACTCGGGAAGTTCAGTGCCGAGAGCATCCAGGTCAGACTTCCACCATCCGTTTCGGCCGTCGCCTGTTCGGTGAAATCGCTCAAAATATCCACGATCTCGCGCGCCCGCCCCTGCTTCATCAGATCAATCATCTTCATATCCCAAAGGTACTGGTTATGACTTTGGATGTGCTCAAAGCTCATATCTTCGGGAACCTCCGGCTCGCGCGTGAAGTGCCGATGGCTGAGCGAGTTCGAAGCCAAAAGCACGGCCCGGCGTCCGCTCTCTTCGATGGCTTTGCGTGTCGCCTGCCCCAGCTTGAACATCATGGCCTGGAGCACATCCATATTGAAATACCGGGCCGCGCCCACGCTCGAGATTCCCACAATGGGTTTGCGCCAGGCCGGATCCGTCAGGTGGCAGGACACGATGGTCCCGTAATCGATCCGAAAATCCCGATTGCGCATCATTTGCGTCTCCAGCCCCGCCCCCGCCGCCTCCATACAGATCCGCTCAGCAAGTTCAACGTCCACATTTAAATCATAGTGATAGCGGAACAAATTGGGGAAAACAGGGTCCACGCTTAAGGACTTAAAATGAGGAAC
Organism: Bdellovibrionales bacterium; assembly: GCA_050249195.1. Classification (GTDB taxonomy): domain Bacteria; phylum Bdellovibrionota; class Bdellovibrionia; order Bdellovibrionales; family UBA1609; genus JALHOQ01. Next base: position 12,648 of record JBFWQY010000016.1, on the reverse strand, counting down.
ACCCAAAAAGTGCGTTCCTGTGTTGGTCCGCCAGTGCGGCGAGTGCACGATCAGGACATCATACTCGACTTCGTTCAACGAACGTCGCAAGCGCTCATAGGCCCAACGCAGATTCTCCCATCCACACTCGGCACGGGGCTCATTCTGCGGCGGGTTCTCCGCGTAGACCAAATGCGGAGGATGGGGTGCGAGCACCCCGGCCACGATTTTTCCTCGACTCATCACTTACCTCATCATAACTGCACACAAACTGTTTTTGTCTCAGTAAAAAAATCCAATGAATGGTGGCCGCCCTCACGCCCGAGCCCGGACGCCTTCATCCCACCAAACGGCATGCGCAAGTCCCGCTTCAGCCAGGTATTTACCCACACCGTGCCGACCCGCAGATCCGCGGCCATCTTATGGGCCAACGTGAGATTCTTGGTCCAAATGGATGCAGAAAGGCCGTACGGAGAGTTGTTCGCCCATTTAACAGCTTCATGCGGATACTTAAACGAGTTAATCGACACCACGGGCCCAAAGATCTCGGTCTGGTGAATATCACTGCAGTTGTTTAGGTCGGCAATCAAAGTCGGGCGCAGAAAATACCCGCTTTTAAGCTTTTCCGGTAACTCCGGTCGCGTGCCCCCTGTGATCACTTTGCCGCCATCTTTTTTTGCCATCTCAAGAAGCTGAGTGACCTTTCCGTAATGAGCCTGAGAAACCAGCGGTCCCATAAAGGACTCCGGGTCCAAAGGGTCCCCCACTTTCAGAGACTCCACATGCCTCACTAACTCTTCGACAAACGCGGGATAGATGTCCTCTTGCACCAGAATTTTGGAACCACAGAGACAGATCTCGCCCTGATTTAGAAAGCTGGCGCGCGCGACCTGCGGTACGACTTTCGCCAGATCGACGTCTTTGAGTACAATCGTCGCGTTCTTTCCCCCAAGCTCCAAGCTGAGCTTTTTTACGTGCGGCGCCGCCAAACACTGGATCTTTTCCCCCGTGGCCGTTCCGCCGGTGAACGAAATTAACGGCACTCCCGGATGTTGCACCAAGTAGCTTCCGGCGGGCTCGCCCCGGCCGAGAATGATGTTGCACACACCGGCGGGAAGGCCCGCCTCATTCAGAATTCGTCCCAACATAAACGCGCTCTTAGAGGTCCACTCCGACGGTTTACATACGACTGTATTCCCGCATGCCAGCGCCGGCGCGATTTTCCATGTGAGCAGATAGAGTGGAAGATTCCATGGCGCGATTAAACCTGCCACCCCTACCGGTTGGCGTAGAACGTAGTTAATCGCTTCACCGTCCATATCACTCGCCATCTCTTGCTTATGCAAAACTGCACTGGCAAAGAAGCGGAAGTTCAAGGCCGCGCGCGGAATATCCAACGTTTTCGCCAGCTCCAAAGGTTTTCCAACGTCCTCACTTTCCGCTCGCGCGAGCAGCTCGAGATCGCGCTCAATCAATTCCGCCACGCGGGTCAGGATCTGACTGCGTTCCTGAGTCTTGAGCTTCGACCACCCCGCAAACGCTTTCTGCGCGGATTGGACCGCCTGGACCACATCCAACTCACTCGAATCCGGAAGTTCATAAATTTTTTCAGCCGTGGCGGGACTGAATTTATCAAGATACCGGCCTTCCACAGGTTCGACGTACTCGCCGCCGATAAAATTGCGCAAACGCGCTTCCATCTTGCCGTCCATTTTGCCACCTATTCCGTCAGCTGTTTCATCACACCTGGCGCCACTCATGCCAGCTCCGGAGCGACCTTTTCCATAAATGTCGCCATGCTTTTCTTAACCGCGCCGTTGTCGTGGTTGTTGAAATCAAACCAAAGCATCAAACGGTCGTCCGGGTGGTACTTTTCCCGAATCTGTTGAACAACGACGTCCGGACTCCCCACAAGCGCATTGCCCACAGCCTGATCCACTTTTTTTTGATCCAAAGTCCCCTCCATAGCCTTCCAATAATTGGTCCATGCCTTGGCGGCGGCCAGCTTCGCCCGCGCCGTTTTGGCTTCGCTCGAAAGCCCGGGAGTGTCATCGAGAAAAACCATCGCCGTCCGCGGCATCAAGTCCCGCCTCCAAGACCCGCCTGACGGATGATATTCTTTCTCCATGCGCCGGTGTGTGGCTTCAATCACCTGCGGCGGAGTGATGGAAAGATTGAACACTCCAGTCGGCAAAATTGAGTTGGCCAATCGTTGCGCGGCGGGATCATGGGTGCCGATCGTCAGCCGCAAGAGATCCAAGCGCGCTTCATACGGAATCACTCCCACGCGGTCAAAATTCCAAAACGGTTCCAAGGGAATCTCGTCCATCCGCTCCTCTGTTTCCGCCAGGCGCCGGATCCGCTCCCATTCGTCGGTCTGGCGGAAATCACAAGCGCGGAGCGCTTGCAGAGGCACATCCGAGCGCGCAATCTTCTCCCCTTTCAGCAAACGCAGAAAAATCTCCGTAGCCTCGAGAAGGACCTTGCCCTTCACCACAGGCCAAGCGGCTTTTTCTACCGGAGTTCGCGGGCGAATGCCGTAAGGACGATTGGAAAACTCAAAGCGTCCCGAGGCGAAGCCAATATTCAAACATCGTCGCTCTTCGGCGCGCAACCCATGCAGCATGAGAAACGTGCGCACGGCTTCGGCATGAGCGATGGGGCCGCCGTTACACAGGATATTGCGGATTGCGGAACCCACTTCGATACGCCGTGTGCGTGCGAAAATCACATGGGCCAGCTGGAGAATATCCGTGTTGAGACCAATCTCACCTATAAAGTGCGGGATCACCGGTTCCGGGCCGTGCTTTTGGATCTCACACGAAAGATGCGTCTCCGCGACCCACGCGGTTCCAAATCCCAACTCATCCGCCCATTGCACCTGATCAAAGAAATTTTCAAACATCTCCCGCTCCGAGGGCATAAAGCCGTCGACTTCGGTTTGGGAGATGGAAAGGAAGATATCCAACTTCAAAACGCCCCCGTTCTTCCACCGTCAACAGGAAGATGCACGCCAGAGATATAGTTCGCGTGCTCCGAGAGCAGAAAGGCAATGGCCCGAGCCGTCTCTTCAGGTTGGCCCAAGCGCCGCAATGGCACGGACTCGGACCATTCGAGTTTGATCTGCTCCGAAGTCTTTCCCTGCTTCTGAGATTGACCGACTGCCAGGGCCTCCAACCGCGGGGTCTCCGTGTATCCCGGCAAAATGCAGTTTATGGTGATGCCGTGTGGGCCCAACTCTTGCGCCAAGGTCTTCGACCATGCGCTCATAGCCGCTCGAATCGTATTCGATACGCCCAGGTTGGGTATTGGAATCTTAACCGAGGTCGAAAGGACATTGACAATGCGTCCGTATTTTTGGCTTTTCATGCCCGGAAGGAGCGCGCGAAGAATAACTTGAGAAGCCAACACATGACCTCGGAATGCACGTTCCATTTCGTCGGGACTTGCTTCCGCGAGCGGCCCAGCCTTCGGCCCACCGGTATTGTTGACCCAAATCGGAATGGAACCCAACTCCGCCACCAATCGCGAGACATGCGTGGACACATCCTCAACGCGCTCGAGGTCCAGTGCGAGTGTGCGATGTTCCTTAGACTGGGGCAGCTCCGAACGCACCTGTTCGAGCACATCTTGGCGCCGCGCCAAGAGAACCACGCGGGCGCCCGCTTCCGCCAGGACCTGGGCTGTTGCGCGCCCGATGCCCTGCGAAGCTCCACCCACTAGAGCCCAGCGCCCTTCAAAATCTGGTTTGATAGACCACCTCCAGTTGTTGCTGCATTGTGGCCACGCCCGGAAAGGCAGTCAAGTTCTGGCTGTAGGCCGCATTTGACACCCATCTCCGGCTACTTGAAACTAAAGGTAACCGGAGGGATCGTGAAAACCCCGACCCTGGATCTGCATGGCTACAAAAGTGAAGATGTCTTCGATGCAGTTGAAAAATTCCTACGGCAGCATGAACGCAAAACTCAGGTGCGAATCATGCCTGGGAAAGGTACCGGCAAGGTCAAAGCAAAAGTGATCGAGTACCTCCGTCTGGCTGGATATCCATGGAGTCACGAACGCCAGGTGGACGGCCAACTTAACGAAGGTGTTCTGATCGTTTACATGGAATAAAGAATAAATTGGAATAAAATAATGAGAATCGAGCAACGGGAGTCTTAAGGATGGCGGAAGTGGGAACAAAACTTTTGTGGTTAGATATGGAAATGACGGGTCTTGACGTGGAGAAAGAGGTTCCCATTGAGATCGCGGCTATCATCACAGATTGGAAATTCCGCGCGCTCGCCGAATACCACACCGTTATCCGACAGCCGCAAGCGTATTTAGACCGTATGGATGAGTGGAACCAGAAACAACACCGCCAGAGCGGCCTTTATGAGCTGATTCCCAAGGGCAAAGATCCTGCGGCCGTCGACCATGAACTCTCCGCCCTGATTGCAAAAGAATTTGGATCGGAACGCGCGATTCTGTGTGGCAACTCCATCGGCCAGGACCGCCTTTTTATCCGCAAGCACCTTCCGAAAGTGGAGGCCACTCTTCACTACCGCATGCTCGACGTCACATCCTTCAAAATTGTCTTCAACGGCCTTTATGATCTCAAATTTAAGAAGAAAGATGGTCACCGGGCGTTGGACGATATTCGCGAGAGTATGGCTGAGCTTCAGTTTTACCTCTCTCATGTGAAAGCGTAGAACACTCGGGCTTGACAGCCCCTTGGCGGTGGAGGAGGACGAGGGCATGATGGAAGTCCCACTCCCTCGTCCTTACAGCTGGTTTGTGTCGTATCGACGGGCCCTGATACATGTCGTTATCGGTACTGTAGGATTCTTAACCGTAGGACTCATAGGTCCCGTTGCGGTTGCCGCGCCGGCCACTTCGGTGGAGGTCCTCGCCTCGCCTTCTAATCCGCTTCTTCTTGATCTTGCACAAAACTCCACGCCAGCGAACGATGAGGCTTCGCCGTCGCAACGGCATCCGCTCCGAAAATCCGATTCCAAACCGGCGCCACTTCCTGCCCCCAAACCGGTGAAACCCAACCCGCCGCCGACAGCGCCAGCAAAGCCCCCGATCCCGCGCTATCCTGTGCCGCAACCAAGGGAGGTTGAGGTGGAGACCACTCCCCCTCTCCCGACACCGCCACCGCCGACGACGCCCCCCTCGCAAGAGCCTGAGGAGCGAACACCTGCGGAGCCGCCCCCATCGCTCCCACCTGAGAAGCCGTCCATTCAGCTTCCCGACTCGCGCTCGAACCGCGCGGTGCAGAACTGGACGGGACTCGCGAGTTGGTCTCCTCTGGATATGTGGATTCCCTCCAAATGGGGCCTCAGCGCGGTCTATGTCGCCTCACCCGCAACAAGCTTTGAGTTTGAGTATCTCCGAGGAACTCTAGGTGTTGGATTCTTCGGCAAAGACCTCGGGGAGATTCGCGAAGAGCGTTACACAGCCATGGTCCGCCGCTATGGACGGCGTAACAGCTTCAACTATTTTGCCGGGTTCAACTACACACGCCTGCAATCCCACCTGGGTGAAAAGTTCTTGAGCACTCTCGCAGGGAGCGAGCGCACATTTGCCAACGTGGTCGACTTCGCCTCGATGGGACTCTCACTGGGACTGGGAAATCGCTGGCAGTTTAAGAACGGACTGACATTTGGCGCCGACTGGCTGGCGATAAATATTCCACTTTGGCTGGTGAAGGAAGACACTCCGTTCCTCGACCTCACCAGCAGCACCGAGCGCGCCGAGGACGTGCGCGACTGGCTCCGGATCGTGCGCCGAATTCCCGCACTGGCGACGCTTAAACTCCAGGTGGGATTTAGCTTCTAAACGCGGCTGTTGGTGACCCTTTTACGCCGGATGCCGGCCACACGATTCGGGAATTTCAGCACCGGCGTGCGCTGCGACCGACTCGTCCAGCAGATTATCAGATTATTGGACTTGAAGCATAGGACCTTTTTGGACGGGCTGAGGCGGATAAGCCTCTAGCCGATCCAGGATCTTCTCAACCAGGACCTGTACGCCACGCTCACTCAGATTGACGCCGTCGGGCCGGACCTCGTTCACAAAAAACGACGAAAATCCAGGAGACTCCTTAAGGATCGTACCGTCATTCAGCTCGAGCTGTCCCGTCGCATGCAAACGACTGACAAGCGCTTCAATGTCGACAATGTAACAGTTTCTTGAGGGAGCTCTCTCGCCCGAAGGTCCTACGGGCTCACATGCGTCCCGTAGAGCCTTGTTCAGGATCTGCCGGCATGCCTCGATTTGATCTCCAACAACCAACTTCGCAGCTGTACTCATTTTCGTAGGATCTTCCTTAGGCACCGTACCCAAAATCAGAATCTTACCCGCCTGATAAGATTTGTTTACGAATCTCTCCAGTGTGTCCCGGATCGTCCGCTCTCCGTACTCGCAGTCATTGAAGTCTTTAACAGCGGACATGTACAAGGCATCAACACCCACAATAGCGGTGGATTCCTGGAACAGCTTGTCCATCATCGGATCCGGCTCGAGCCTTGTTTCGTACACTGGAGGAGCCCAGCGGTACATCTTAGAGAAGCCCGTCTCCATGTATCCGATTCCCTCGGCAATGTTCGCAAGTGGTTCTTCTTGCCCATAGGTCCTGGCCAATATGGTCCCTGGGCCCTCTCCGTATGGGGGGTAAGGCGCAAAGATTGTACGCATCAACCCCGAGCTGACACTGTGGCCAAATATAAGTGTGCGTTCAAAAAATCTTTAAACCGGCGGTCCTTGAATTTATAAGTCGCGGTACCCACAAACTCTGTAATCACACCTTCTTCGCCATAACTTCCCGCTGCTCCGAAACTCAAAACGGACACAGTCATAATTAAAGTCAAATAACGCATAAATTCTCCTCGGCACTAGGATACTACTCGAATCTCAAATCATTATCACCTGTAACGATTTTTACAAAGTGACGTTTTCTGGCGCAAAAGAAGCGACCAATTGGAAAAGGGGTGCTCCTATTGAACATGGCAAAATGCCGACATCGAGCGCGTCGTCTGCCGCACTCACTCGCATTGTAAAATGTTTTCTTAAAAGTGGGGCAAAAATAGCCATGAGGTCGGATCCATGAACTTGACGAGTTTCACGCAGTCAGAACCCTACGGCATGGAAACATTTAGCGTTTCGCTCGTTCTTAAAAGATGTTGGCCAGAACGTGGATCCATAATCCCTGACAGGCGAGTGAATTGCATGAATCCCTCCTAAGTTGTTAGAGGTTTTGTTTCTTTGGAGAATGACATGATCCGCTTAAAAGCCCTTAGCCTTCTCATCATAGCCACTTTTTCTTCTCATCTCATGGCCTCAAGTCCGCAGGAAGTCTGCGATACAATCCGGTCACATGACACCCATCTCTCAACTGAACAAAACGCAGACCGATGCGATTCCCTCGTCGCTCAAGGCTTCTTTGACGAGGCGGCCGCGCACGTGTGTCTGACGATCGCAAAGGGGGATAAATTTGGAAGCACCCAAGAAAATGCGATTTCATGCCTTAGAGCCGTTCGAGATAAGGCGATTTCCTTCGCCGCCATAGGAGGCTGCCAAGAGATCGCAGATGAGGATACCTTCGGCTCGACGCAGATGAAAGCCATCGAAGTCACGCTTTCCGAATTGGGAGGCCAAGCCTTGGCGCCCGATCAGGATCTGAGTCTGAAGGTGGGCCGGATTAAGTTTATCGCAACTGCCCCGCCTGGACCTGATCCCGGAGGAGCTTCGTTTTCCTATGGGTTGCGGGTGGACGAGTAACGGCGGCCCTGGATTTCTTCTCGAACTGCCCTCGAACCGGAAACAAGGACGCACAACACAGATATAATCCCCCGTGCCGCCGGCCATCCTTCAGCCCAGCAACACGAAATTATGGGTGGAAATCTGGCCGCTGCGCTTGCCATATATTTTTAGTTTTTACGGATCTCTTTTATCAAACCGCATCTCAGAACCGCGAAATCTCCGCCGCTGCAAACCTGAGGATCATCAACAAGTAACAGGAAGTAGCCCTTTACGCCTTCTGTGTCGATTCGTCCCACTGCGATCTCGCCGCACGCCTCGGCCTGCTTGGGGTACCTGGTCATCAAATCGTTTGAATTTTCTATGCTGACCCGGGCGATGCAAGTCACTTCCTCTAAAGGGACAATGTCCAACACTTCCGCGCTCGCTGTTGGAGACACACTCCCGAACGAGAACACGGCTATAAGTGCAGTCGATATGAAATATTTTTTCATTATTCTTCTCCCGGAAACGTTGAATTTCGCTAGAACCTGGTCGGTTAATCGCTATTCAATGAATATGCCAGTTGGATTTGATTGCGATCTCCACCAGTTAAAGATACGAGAGACGACAGATGTCACACGCCACAAAAAAGATAAACTGGCAGGAGATTGAAGCTCTGGGCTGCACCGGCCGCCGGCTTCCACAACTTGGCGAACACTCTGCCGTAGAAATCTATCGTGCCCGCAATCTCGAGTTCAACTTGCGAAAGGCAGAAGCCTTGAGTGCTTCTGGGGAAGTCGACCCGTTGCAGGTCCTGCGCACGGCGATTGCCCGCGGCAAAATTCAGGACAGCCAGAATCAACTGCAATCCGCCATACAGGCGCAACCATCGCTTCTAGGCGATCCGGAATGGAGACTGGAGAAAGCGCGTCTCGCGGCCTTTACAAGCCAGTGGCAAGACTGCATCCAGAACGTAAATGAAGTTTTACGTTTAGCGCCGTCTTCGATCACGCGAATGACAGCCCTGCAAACGCGTGCTTTGGCCTGGTATGAGCTCGGACAATGGAATCAGGCGGAAAGAGATGTCGATCTCGTCCGCTCTTTTGCCGAACTCTATCCGAATGCGCAGGCCGCGTACTTTAATGAACTGCTGCGCGTGCGAATTCTCGCGCTCCGGGGAGATTTTGCCGCGGCAGAGAAGCGCCTGGCCGAAATCTGGATGACCGACGGGCGACAAGGCTCCCTGAACATTCTCCGCTTTCTTGCACTCCTTCGCACGGAAGCCGTCCTCGCGCGCCTGTGTGGCCGTTCCGCGCGCTCCACATTGATCGCCTCACACACTGTTGCCAACGTCATGGGCGACGACCTTTACGCCGCCTTGGCTCGTCTTGAGCTAAACATCAATGGTGATCCCTCAGTCTCCCTGGCCTCGAGGGTGCAGGCCGATGCCATGAAATTTCCCAAAGTGCAGAGCCTTCGTGACGAGGTGATTTCAGGACCTCTCACCTCGACTACCGGGCGTCTGCTCAAAGAATCGCGCGAACATTCGACGGCGAGTTTAGACTTTCTCTCAGCACAGCCCGTGAAAATCGTTCTGCCGCACCGGAAGATCGTCGTGAACCTCGAGCCGTTTTCGAGCCAATGGATGGAAAAGCCTACGCGCGCCTATCAGGCGCTCTGCGAACTTGGCGGATCCGAGAAGCGAAAAAAAGAAGATTTATTTGGGAACATCTTCCGGCAGCGATATGTGGAGCATCTTCACGGACCGCTCCTTCGGCAGCTCTTCTCACGTTTGCGGCGACAGTTTCAGGTGCAAGTGAACGTCAGCGAAGGCCTTGTCGCGTGTCCTGACGCCTTGACCGTTACGCAAAGTTCTACCACCTAAAGATTTCACGGTGACAGTTTTCGGCACGCGCTTGTCACGGCCTGGAACTTGTCCGCGGCGGATCCCTTTTCTATAATATTCGAATCAGAAAAAACGAATACGCGTTCTTCTGGCCCTGCTTTCCACAAAATGCTTTCAACAAGAGGAGTCTTCAATGAGAAGATTGTTTATCTCCGGAGTTTTCTATCTGATGGCAATGTCCGTTTACGCTGCCGATGCCTCACGTTCTATACCTCCGGTAGCCCCTGGATCTTCTATGGCCTGCGCTGACTTCTCGGGTGTGTGGATAGGCTACGGAGAGTGCCACAAGGTCGCCTATGCCATCACTCAACACGGCTGCGCACGCCTGAACGTTGCCATTGCTTTTGGTCGGGCGTATCCACACGAGGAACACGTCAACTTCAGTTCGACCCTTTACGTCTTGAGCGGCGAAGCTCGTCAGAGTCAGCTGCTGCATTTACCACAAGGTCCACTGTTCATGGAATCCGTCTCAAGCGCGCATTGGTCGAGTGACAAAACCAGGCTTTTTCTGGCCGACGTCTGGTCAGGATGGTACACGGACAAGAACCGCAACCGGGCCGAAATCCCACCTACAAGCAATCATTTGAGCCTCCATCTGGAAAACGGTGAGTTGGTTACGGATCAGTGCCGGCTAAAGAAGCATTTTTGAGGTGGAGGAATAAGGGATTTTGGCAACCTGGGTATTCGCACTTATTGAATCACTTTATTGAAATCATTATGGGAGAAACCATCTTCGGAATGGATTAGAGTTCGTGGACGTGAAACCGATTCAATCAGGTAAGAAATTGTGGCTTCTTCTTGTCTTTCTGCTCAGCCTAGCGGAAAGACCAGCGACCGCGTCGACTGGCGACCACGGTCTCGTGGTCTTGTGGAACCGGATCTTCGCGGCTCCCCCCGGCCCCGTTGAGCCGCATTTTATCTCTCGGCTTTTAGGCGTCGCACCCAACTGCTCGCTGCCGGCTCAAATCGAGAGCCAGGTGCTGGCCTACCGCCAACTGATCGTCTCCGCCGCGTCTCCAGGTGAAATCAAGAATTATGGGAAAGCTCTGGAGAACCAAGCCCGTGCGTTGGCGGCGCAGCCCTCTAGCTCCTGTCGTGACCTTGCGCTCGCGACTTACGGAGCGGCTTCGGTTGCCCTCTTGACTGATATCTGGATGGATCAAGGCTACCGCTATTACTATGAAGGTGCCAGTGATGTTCCCCATCTGCACGTGGACTCGGCGTGGGTCTTTTTTGCGATTGGTGCCGCCCGCGCTCAAATTATAAACTATAACACTATGCCTTCGCGCTCAGCGCAAGCGCAGCGTCGCATGGTCGGTTACTACGATTGCGGCAACACAAAGATAGGGGTGGATCCCGCTCAGACGCCCCTGAACTTAGGCGCTTCCATCGTTCACGAATTCACGCACTTTTTTCTCGACAAGAACTCGGCGCTGAATTCGCCTTCGCACGCGTTTCCGCAATCTCACTTCCTTCAGTTGATCATACTGGATGAGACCATCGCGTCGCTCCATGCCGGCGCCCTACAACGGCGATTCGCGCAGAAGTATTTGAGGGGGAACTTGACACCTGAACGCATCGGGGATCTGAGCTTTTTTTCCTCAGCCGGCCCGCTGGCCCATTATGACGAGTTTGACTCCAACCAAACCGCTATCGCGCAGCAGAAGTGGGGTATTTACCGCTTTTCGGGTGCCATTCACCCGTTGTTTGATGACCGACTCCGTATGAATCTATGCCCTGATCTCAGCCCCGGTGCCGAAGCGAATACTTACCAACTTTGCCCGGATCCAACCGCTCCACGCGATCCCCCGTCTTTCCGCGATGATCTCTACCAGCGCGTGGCTCGGATTTACTTCAACCGCCAGCTCAACCCTGGAGAGCTTTGGGGACTTAGCCCACAGGGCCTGGACCAGACGATCCCTGGATTTTGGCGCGTGCAACCACCGCTCCCGCGAACGCCCGACATCGAGGCGTTTTTTCTTCCCTTCCGAGGATTGGCCCTTCCCGACGGCGTTCACCTTAGGGGTGAGCGTTTCAGTTTACCTGAGGCCTACCACGTCCTGAGTGTCCTTTCGGCAGGCGGCGCGCCTATCAATCTTATGCCGTCGGCTAAGATCGCGCTCTTGGGATTGGCCGCCTGGTTCGGCCCCGAGAGCCGGCTCTGCTCGCAGTTTAAAAATGCGGTTCGCGGCGGTCAGCTGCAGGATTACATTGGGACGAAACTCGACCCGTCGGGAAAATCCGGGGACAATGGCGTGATGCCTGGTGATAACGGCGTCATGCCGGCTGGATCCATACGGCCCTGCCTGGAAATCGGTGATCGGTTCGAAAGCAAGCTCTAGCTGCCTTCAGCGTGCAAAAATCATTTTGTGCCTGTCGCAGGTGCCGGGGACCCCGGAGGAATGATCTCGATAACGGTGACCTCGCCGCCACCGCCACCGCACAGCCTCTTGCCACGTTCCAACATACGAGCGACGAAACCGGGAATGCGATAAGCCTTCCCGGTTCTGAGGTCCGCAATGTAGCAAATGCTACCGGATGAGCTCGCCGCGAGCTCTATTAGACCTTCCCGTTCCGCAGGCGCCGCTTGTCCTAGAAGAGTATTGAGCACATCGGCACTGCGCGAAAACTCAGCCTCAGCCCCGGGTGAACCCGGGTTCTCTTGCATTCGAAAAGCCGTTTCCACAAATCGCTTAGTTGTGGCCTGGATACTCTCTGGAGTGGGATCCAGGCGGGCATGGCTGGTTTGTGAGAACATAAGCGCGGCGAGGATCAGAGTTCCTAGATACATAGCCCTGGCTCCTTACAGTCTATACAGGCATACTTGCAATTGCCAGTCCGGCTACAGAAAGATTAGGGCGCGCATCACTGACCAAATAGTTGCGAGTTGTAAGAAAAATGGCACTTTCTGGGATTCTCTATGACAACGAGTGGGATCGAGGAATTTCGCAAGTTTAGTGCAGATTCTATTGAAATTCCGCGGATTTTGTAGTTAGCGAAATTTGTTGGATGAAAAAGACTCCAGCCATTGATGCTTC
>JBFWQY010000015.1:0-116147 GCA_050249195.1 Bdellovibrionales bacterium | reverse complement strand
GCTCAAGATCCTGCAGAGATGCGGCGTGCTCGGTAGTCTCTGGAAACCGGCGTCCTCGACATGACTTTTTATGACACGCTGTCGAAAGTGACAATTATCGCCCACTTGGCGTCATAAAGAACCCTTTTTGCTCTCTTCTTGCTTCATTCTTTCCCTCGTTTTTACCCTTTTTCTTCTTTTTGTCGGCGGAGACAGATCCATAAGCGCGCTTTAGAGGCTAGGGTACTGGCACTCATTCGCTTTGCGCATCTTTGCATTGTCACTGGAGAGGGGAAGCAAGGCCCCGCAGATGTTCACGTGAACAGCGGAGCAGGAGCAGCGGAAAATGATCAGGAGAGCAGGAGAACCAACAGGAGCTGTACGCAGAAGTGGGAGTGGGATTGGCAATGACAAATGAGGAGTGAGGAGTGAGGAGTGAGGAGTGAGGAGTGAGGAGTGAGGAGTGAGGACGAGGTGCGAAAAGTGCGGCACCAGAACAGGAGCGGAGGCCCGGAGGTACGGGAGTGCGGACGCGGGGTATGAGTGTGAGGCCAGGGGCAGGACCGAGTGCCAGACGCCGATTGTGGATTCAAGATTAAATATTAAATATTAAATATTCAAGTGTCAGATTCCGGCTTGACACGTTTTTGCGATCTCCAGGTTTGGATACAAGAGTTGTTTGGGAGATGCTCCTCGAAAAATCACTCGACCGCGAGAATTTCTCGTCCATGCGCATGCTGAGGCGTTAGGGAGAGGGTGCGGGTGAGATCTTGTCTAGTCCTAAACTGCGGCTGCGGAAACATGCGGTATAGTCGATTCGTCTCTGAAATGAATAGGAAGTGAGTAACGCCAATCAGGTCGCAAGAATTGAGGGAGGATCATATGAGTATGAATCGGAACACGAATGGGGATGGGAATGGAGATACGGATAAGAATAGGAATGCACCGTTGCAGTCCGAAGCGTCTCGTTTGACACCGCGGTTGCGTGACTTGCATGCACGGGCTTTGAATGTCAGCCGCAGGCATAGAGAGCTCGAGTGGGAGATCGTGCAAGTCTTGCAAGCTGTGGAACAGGCCAAGCTCTACAAACATATGGGCTATTCCAGTCTATTTACCTACTGTGTTCAGTGTTTGGGATTTACCGAGGCTGTGGCCTATGCCTTTATCGCAGTGGCACGAAAGAGCTTAGAGGTTGACGAGCTGAATACCGCCTTGCAGGGACAAAGAGTCAGTGTGTTTAAAGCTCATCGTCTGGTGTCGGTGATCGACTCAAGTAATGCCAAGGAGCTTTTGGATTTTGCCGAGAGTCACTCAACCCGGGAGGTGGAGCGTGAGGTGGCGCGGCGCAATCCAAAGGCTTTACCCCGCGATCAGGTGCGAGATCTTTCAGCTGATCGGGTCAGTTTGCGTCTGTGCGTGACGCGCTCCACGTACGAGATGCTGCTTCGAGCTCAGTCATTGGAGGCGCAACGCACGCAAGCTCCGGCGACTTTGGATGCCGCTTTGGCTCGTGCTTTGGAGTTCTATCTGGAACGCAAGGATCCGGTGCGCCGGGATGCCGCTCGCAAAGCCCGCCAGCGCCGGGCGAAGGTCAGCGTGAACGCGAGCGCGTGTAAAAGTAAGCGTGTGGGTAAAAACGAGGTTGAGGGTGAGGTTACAAGTCAGGGCAAGGTCACGAACCAAGGTGAGGGCGAGGTGTTCACGTGCACAGCGAATGATAGCCCGTCGGGCTACAGTACAGATTCTGTGGCTCCGGCATCTTCTGGAATGCCTGCACAAGCGGAAGGGCCCGAGACGTTCCAGGTGCCCGTGCAGCGGCCGAGTGTTCCCCAGACAGTTCAAAAGCCAGCCGCTCAAAAGCCGGCAGTTCCCAAGTCTAATGAGCGCCTGCGAGTCACGGTTGCGCAGCGGGAGGCGGCGCTGGCGCGCGATGGAGGCCGGTGCACGCATGTGGATGCGCAGGGGAGACGCTGCAGTGAAGAGAAGTGGTTGGATGTCCATCATATTCAGCCCGTAAGTGCGGGAGGCAGCCACCACCTTGATAATCTGACAACCTTGTGCCGGCACCACCACGATCTGGTTCACCAACTGAGTTTGCCTCTTGAGGGCCAGGTTTCCTGGTTGCGCGCTCCTCAGGTGGAGTACCGTGCATTTACAGTAAACTGAGTATAGTGAGGTCAGTTCTTATCTGCAGGCAAGTACCACGCATCTTCCGCAAGATAGGTATGGTGAGTCCTTCTTCGAAGGCAATGTACAGTGCATCTACCGTAAAGCTTAACTTGGACGTGTCCTCGCGGGCGCGGTACGGCATACGTCATCATCAACCATAAGCACAGTAGGTAGGCCTTCGCAGGCGGGGTATTGCCGCGCCACCCGCTGTTCACGTGAACAGAAGGCTCGGCTGCCAAGGCTACTGCGCCACATTCCACCAGACGTCCCCGTTTCGGCCGTTGCGAACAATGAAATCCCAGATTTTGGCGTCGTAATGGAGATTTGATGGAAACGCGGGCGGGTGAGCGGCCGGTGCGGCAAATTCCAGCGGTGATGAAAGAACCGTGATCTGGGGGTTTTCCCGCAAGGCCTGAATGCGTTTATCATCATCCTTCAAAACGTGAACGTTTACACAACAAAGGCGAACCATCCTATCGACGACCTTTGAGAAAATGTCGGCCAATGTGCCGCTTCCGACCGGCAGCCACAGAGTCTGAACAGGGGCAGGAATTTGCGCCAGCACATTTGCCCACTGCTTTCGAATCTCCTGACGCATCAAAAACTTATAATGAGGATCGTCAAAACCAAGGGGAATCTTGTAAGTCTGACTTCGAGCCTGACTGAAGTTCAACGCACCTTGCTCGGCAGCGTCGAGAGTGGGTGCGACCAGCACGTGCGCGCCATATGATTGGGCAAGTCTTGTAAACCGATGAGGTTTCTTAGTTTTCGGTTCGACCTCCGCAAAGAGGATACACTTTAGCCCTAGAATTTGGCATGCATACGCAAGCGCAACTTGGGCATAGCCCGCAAAAGGGCTGGCATAAACGAATTGGTCGAAACACTGGGAACGTAATGCAAGCAGGAAGTGGAAGATTGCCCGCTGTTTGGTGCCACCCGGAAGCAAATCTTCTCTTACAATATAAATAACTCGATCTTGCAGATAAGTTTGAGTCACAACCGCCGCTGGCGAGAGGTTAACACCGATCGGATGTGGAGATGATGACTGTTGAGTTTCTTGCATCACGGTAGCTCTCCTTTTAGTTCGAGGCTCATCTCAACGAATAGCAATGGAAGGGGGGCGCGGACAACGGAAGACATGGAAACAAGTGTTGCAAATTTGGAAACAGGAGAGAGGAGGCAAGCCGCGCGGCTGTTGTGGCCCCTCCTCTGCCATAACCATCGCTCCTGCTGGGGCAAAGACTACTTGAGAAATGCGGCTTCCAAAAACCAATTGAACCACGAGGTGTGGCCGACCGTCCAATTAACATAGCTGAAGTGGGATCCGTCGTTAATCAGTAAGCCGACTTGCGGATCCTTCAGCCAGGCGGGAACGACCGCCTCCTGATCGAGTTCGGACGGATCGTTGAGGAAATCGTCCTTTGCGCTCAGCCATCGGAAGCGGGTGAAGCCGCGCTCCCGGGCCACACCGAGCCAATAAGCGATGCGATCTTGCTCCTGCGCGTAATAATGCAAATTCTCCGAGGTGTAGCGTCGAAGGACGTTCTGAAAACCGAGACTCTCTTCCCAGGTTTTCCGCGCGCCCGGGTCCAGCGCGCGGACGCGGTCAAACTCGGCCCGAGCCTGCGGTGAAAATCTCTGGCTCCACCACGGCTGATGACGATGAGCCTGATACTGGCCAAAAAGGGCGTTGGTGAACCGGATGATATCCGGAAGTGTTTGACTGGCGGCGGCCCGAGAGCACGGGTACTTCCAAGGCTGCTTAAATCCCCGCTCGACCATTTCATCGATCAGTCTTTGGGTCGTGGACATATGAAAAGTAGGGCTCAGAAGGGTCACCTGCCCGTCAATAATCTGCTCGTTATCCGTGGCTGCCATAACGGCCGCAAGAAATCCGCCGTAACTCAAGCCCACGATATGTATTTTCCCAATGCGCTCGGGATGGAGAGCCTTAAGCCCTTTAATGGCTTGTAAATACACTTGTGCTTCCGTCTCAAAACTTCCGACCGCAGCAAAAGGCAGACGTTGCAGGTAAGTATCGGCGAACGGGGCCGGCAGCGTGAGAATGTGGAATCCCAGAGCACTGAGCTTTTCCGCCATCGAAGCCGGAATCACATGATTCGCGGCCTGAAAGATCCCGGGCAGGAACACAATGGTGTCGGCGCGCTCGGATTTGGACCAGGCGATTTGGCCTTCAAGAACATTCATTTCACCTTTCGCAGTGGGTTGGGCGAAATGGCGCTGAGAAAGGGGCAAGACGATTTCTTTTTGTCCCGTCCACGTTCCCCAAAATGAGGTCCGTGCGTACTCCCGAATGGCGAGGCACAGGGGATTGAGTGGATTAAGGGGCTGGGAGTTTCGGAGTGCAACTAGGGAGACCACTTGCCGGGACCAACCGGACCAGCTTTCCGCCGTCACAGCCGTGCCGTGAAACGTCAGTGCGATCAGTAAGAGTTTCAAATAATTCACCCGGTCTCCATTCTCAGGCGGCCTCAGGGCGGCAATGTTCGTTTCGAGCCAAGCGCTCGAGCCCTCTACCACAGTGCTGTGGACGTTCGTGCAACCTTCGTACCTCGTGCGGGCGGGCGCAGTCGCGGCTTGCTCTTTATCAGATGAACGGCTACTTGTGAACTTATGTCAGAATCGGGAGTTGCGGCGAGATCACAGGGATCTTTTAGCCGCTCTGTACTTGATGCGCTTTCTTATCCGCGCGGAGTGCTTGTCACTCTTCTTGGAGGAGCGTGGACCTTGTTTATGTCCGTCGTCGTCGTTTTTTTTGCGAGCCTGATCCGGCATCGTGGGTTTATAGATGCACTCATCATTCGGTTATGGTCCCTGCCCCTCATCCGCGCCGCAGGGATTCGGGTGCATCGGCGCGGTGCTGAGAATGTCAACGCACGGGCGGAGGGATGCTTGATTCTCTTCAACCATAGTAGCCTGATGGACATCCCGATTCTTTACGCTTATTTTCCGCGCTCATTCCGATTTGGCGCCAAGATCGAACTTTTCAAGATCCCCTTTTTTGGTTGGGCCATGAGGGTGTGCGGAGTTCTTCCCATCGACCGCCGCAACCGTAACC
The DNA here is from genome assembly GCA_050249195.1 of Bdellovibrionales bacterium. Lineage (GTDB taxonomy): Bacteria > Bdellovibrionota > Bdellovibrionia > Bdellovibrionales > UBA1609 > JALHOQ01. The sequence continues at coordinate 110,920 of JBFWQY010000015.1, read as the reverse complement.
GTGTGATGAAGGTCTACCAGGAGGCGATCGATCGCGTGAAATGCGGAGAGTCCTTTGCCTTGGCCCCTGAGGGCACGCGCCAGAATGATCCCATTTTAGGAAAATTCAAGCGAGGTCCATTCGAATTTGCGATCAATGCGGGAATGGACATTGTCCCGGTTGTGTTAGCGGGCGCATTCGAGGTGATTCCGCGCAGCAGTATCTGGGTGAATCAGGGGCGTTGGCGTCGTGATGTCCTGATGCAAATCACGCCCGCCGTTCCGGCCCGGGAATACACGCCAGAGCAGGTCGAAAGGCTTCAGGAACGGGTACGGGCGCAGATGTCCATTGTTCACGATCAGCTGCAGGCGGAACTGAAGGGATTGTAGCCCGGCCATTCAGGCCAAGAATACTGCTCAAAGAGAGCCACACGAGGAACTACCCCAGACGGCTGAGTGGGGTTTCTCCGCGGAAGAGCTCATCGTAGATCTGCTCAATCACCCTTCGTTTCAGAGAGGACGAAGCCGGGATGTCGCGGTAGAGCTGCTTCAGGCGCAGAGCCACATGTTCCCGCTGTTCCCCTTTCAAGACCTGATAGGCTTTTCGTAGTCGCATCATTGACGCGGCGGCGAGCAAGGGAGGCTCGCCAGTAACCTTGTTTGCGTCGGGAAGGAACACCGAACAGAACTCCGTATTGCCCTGCTCACAAAACAGGGTGTAGAATCGCCAGTCCCCGCGGCTGAACTCCGTCAGAAATGAGCTTTGGACCACGTCAGGGGCGCGTAGGGCAAGCCGCTCCAAAGCCTTGGCCACCAACTCATAACGCTTGTCCTTGGCCAAGCCCGGTGTCTGCGAACCACCCAAAATGGGACGCAGAAAACTAGAGGAAAGATAACGTGCGATACCTTCACTCTCCGTTTGCATCTGCAGAACGCAGACCAGTGGAGCCGCCAATTTCTTAGCATCGCCCGCCTGGGCGGCAGCAAGGATCTCGTGTTCATAGCGATTCAGAGCTTCAGGTTCGAAGTCGCATTCGGCGCGGGCAGTGAGTCCGAATCCGGTCAAGCTGAAGATGATCAGAGCGAAGCGCATATGGCATCTTAGCATGATGTGGCCTCACCGCCGCAATACTTTCGCAGGAACGGTTACCTTGTCGAATCTTGGGCCTGATTCTGATCCACCAGTTTGCTCCACGCGCGCTTCATACCCTCTTTCACTTCGTGGAATGCGGAACCAAGACGTTTTTTCCAGTCCGAACTTTGCGACCTCACGGTTTCCTTGGTCTTTTTCGCTTCTTCGCGCGCGTCCTCGTACACGGTGGCGGCCTCTTCCCGCAGCTCCGCGGTGGCCTCCTCGCCCTTGGCCTTGGCCGCGTCAAGTTTTTTGCCCACCTGTTGAAGATTGCGTTCGAAATAGTTGGATTCGGTGGCAGCCAAGACCGGCGCCGCAGGAGCAGTGATTAAGAAAGTAAAGAACAGGAAAAATAAAGAACACGTCACGCGCATACAAGCACCTCCCCTAAAAAGTACCTGATGCGCCGACGCAGAACAAGAGGCGTTTCCTACGCCAGCGACACCACTCGCATTCCGCCGTCACAGACGGGCTTGGTGCAGTTGACTGTATCGACAGGTGCCTCCCTTGGTGGAGAAACTTGGAATTCCTTCTTCAGGCCTTCCGCTCCTCCGGCCGCGGCCGCGATGACGTTCCCCCAAACAGCCATCGCCAGCACCGCACATCGCCACCATCTTGTTTTCCTGGACCGTTTAACCATTGCTCCCTCTCCCCCTGGGCGGGCGCAATCCCCCTCCACCCGTGATTCTCATATTACAAATTCGAGGCCAACTTATACACGTGGAAATTCGCGGTATTCGGTGTCGTACTGACTCCAAACCCTATTAGGATTTTGCAAACCGTCGGTGTCATCGGGTGTCCCGCCTGGGGTGCACTGGACAAAATGATCCCACTCTTCTAGTTTGGACCTATGGTCGCAAAAAGATATGTTCCCAGCCGCTTTGTGGAGCGGATCGAAAAGCTCATGGGGTCCGCCTTGAAGAGCAAAGATCTCGGATTTATAAACGAAGCGATACCGCTGACGGAGCTGGAGCGGCTTCAGGAATTCGCGTCGATCGATAGCGCCACACTCAACAAAACGGGTGTGGACCGCATGCAGGCCCGAGTCGGCGAAACCTTGGAGGAGCTGGGCTTTCGAGTGCAAACCCTCCGAGGGGAAGAACGCTTTTCTCATCTTATAATCGCCGAGCGTCCGGGGCGACTGCGGAAGTATATCTCTCTTGTTACTCACACGGACACAGTACTCGGCAATTACCGTGAGTTTGCATGGGAGCCTGAGAGCGCCAAGGCCTTTGGTTCTGGGGTAATTGACAATAAGGGAGGGGTGGTCGTAGGGCTAGGCGGGTTGGCTCGATTCTTACGGGCCTTTCCTCAGACAGAGTACTCCCTGCGTGTGATCTGTTCGCCCAACGAAGAGATGGGGTCCATCGGCTTCACATCCGTGTACCGGGAATTGGCCGCCGATACCGTCGTTGCCTTTGGCCTGGAGCCCGCCCTGGACAACGGATCTATTATCCACCAGCGGCGTGGGAACCGCTGGTACGACATTGAGGTGCAAGGGCGTGAGGCACATGCCGGACGCAGCTATGGGGAGCATGCGAACGCGGCTCATGATCTTGCTTCGAAAATCGTTGCGCTGTCACAACTGACAAACTACCGCAAGCATATGAGTGTGAGTGTGGGTCATATTGCGGGGGGCAAGGACAAGCACAACATCGTTTGCGGTCACGCCGTGGCCAAACTGGATGTCCGCTTTCCTACGGTCGAAGCGCGCGATTACATGCATCGAAAGATAGACAAGATCCTAGGTCAAGCCGTGGAGGTCTCCAGCTGTGGAAAATACCGGACAGAGACAAAGTATCGCATTGTTGACGACTGTCCTCCCTTTTCGCTTACACGACGGTCAAAGAGACTCGCGCGCAGCTATGCCGCGCTTGTGAGTCAACTCGAGGGCCGCAAGGTGTATTCCCAGCCGGCAGGGGGTGCCGGAGATGTCAACTACCTGAGTACATCAGACAACTTTGTTCTCGACGGATTAGGGCCTGTCGGCGGGGAGATGCACACCTCGTATGAGTTTGTACATGTGAACACTCTTCAAACCCGCGCGCAGGCGCTTGCGGGCTTTCTCTTTCATCTTCAATCATTAAAGCCCGCCTAAGAGCCTAAAACTCATTTCAAAACCCAAGGTGCGAGGCGCGACCCGCGACTGAGGGCGGTGCGGAGGCGTACCCTGCGCACGCCGCACCAACCGCCCAACCGAACAACGAAGCAGATTGGGTTTTGAAATGAGTTTTAGGCGGACACGGGTACGGTCTTGAGCAAAAACGTCTGATAGGCCTGCCATTGATCCAGGGCCGCCCGAAACTCGATTTTGGCCAGTTGGATCTGAAGCTTGAGTTCGGCGACTCGCTCCATTGACGACTGCGCGTAATTGGATGCCGCCGTCTTGTACTCTTCGCGCAGCTGCTCAAACTGTTTCTGTGCCGTTTCCACCCGCGTCTTGATGTTGTCGAGTTGGGTTTGGAACTGCAGTTGCCAGTTTTTATCCAGGCGATTCTTTAAACGCTTTTCGTCCATCTGCATTTGAAATTTGATGATCTCACTCCAAGGTGTGCGACGGAGCGAGTGAGCGCCACCCAACAAACGGAAGATCTGAATGCTCCATTTCGTTGGATCCCAATGATACCAACGGACACCGTTGCGATAGTCGTTGGCAAAAATATGGTGGAAGTTGTGATAGCCTTCACCAAACGTGGCCACTGCCATAATAAACGAATCGCGGGCGGTATTGGTGTCCGTGAACGTCTGGCGGCCAAAATAATGGCAATAAGAGTTGATAAAGAAAGTCATATGATGAAGCGCGACGATTCGCAGGAAAGCGGCCACTGCAAGACCGCCCATCGCGCTCCCCATGGCCAAACCAAGAAGGGTTGGAACAGCAAAGCCCATAATGATGGCGATGGTCACATAGTACTTGTGCTGAAAGAGAACAACAGGATCACGCTCCAAATCACGTCCATAAGATTCAACAGCAACACTCTTGGGTTCGTCCACCAACATCCATCCGAAGTGGGCGTAGAAGAAGCCTTTGTTGATCGAGTACGGATCTCGGTCCGTATCGACGAAGCGGTGGTGAATCCGATGATCGCGAGCCCATATCAGGATTGAGTTTTGAAAAGCGGCAGCGCCGAAAAGCGCGAAAAACCACTTCACCCACGGGCGCGCCTCGTAGGTCTTATGCGCAAACAAACGGTGGTACCCGCCCGTGATACTCATGGCTGTGAGCGTGTAAAAAACAGCGGCCAGGATCCAGATCGGCCACAAAAAGCCTTCGGTGGCGAGGTGATAAATCGTGAGGATAATGGCGGCCGGAGGTGTGAGAAGGAGGAAGAGCGCGCCCGGCCAGTTAACAGATGTCTTGCTTGGATTCATGCTTGAACTTTACCTAAACCTTATTCTTATGTCGTCGTTGGCGGTACAAAAACACTCAGGTTCAGGATAACACAGGCCGGGGCGAATTTAAATTAAGTTCTATTCTCGACTAGCTGTAGTCAGAGACTGAATCTGTTCCATTTCGCTATCCATGAAGAGATCTGCGCCAGGTCCCGCACGTTTGCGAATGTCCTGAATCAGGACTTTGGCTTGATTGTAACGTTGATGGCGCATCAAGAGATCCACATAGTTCTTAATTACAGTGACTTGAAGGACTTCGGGACGGGCGGCAATCACTTGATCAAAATACCTGACGGCGTCGTCCACATGTCCCAATTTGGACAGGGCTTTGGCATATGCATAGCTGGCTTCAATGCTGTCACCACCGTTTTGAAAGAACTGGAAGTAGCTCTGCGCGGCCTCGGCGTATTTCTCACGCTTGGATTGAAAGTCTCCAGCGCGCTGCCAGAGGCGGGCGTCCACGCGTGCCGTTTTGATATATGCCGACTCCACGCAATCCCACTTCTTAAGATCAAAACAGATCTGGGCTTTGTGTTCCCAATCTGAAGGCGAGCTGATTCCGGCATACTCCTTAACCGTGAGCGGGATGATACTGAGAGAGTGATTGTCCCAGTGAAGGAGTTGAACATAGGCAATGACAACAAGCGCGGACAGCGAAATCATAACCGCAGAGATGCGTTTCTCCAATCGCTCATTCAGCTGACGCTCCGACGCGGTCACCGTGTAACCACAGTGATTGCAGATGACGGGCGTAGAACTCTTGCGTTCAGGCGAAATATCCATCCGGCAGCGGGGGCAAGTTCCAAATTCCAACATAGACCGACTCCTTATTTCGGTTCTGAATTCAGGCGGACGCATGAGCGCATGACCCAAACACAGATGAAGAGACGCCCGCCTTCCTTTAAAGAAGGCGGGCGGACAGGAGGGCCGCAAGTCCATCCTGGACTTGCGGACATTGGGTTGGTTCATGCGCGAGGCGTCCTGCCTCGTGTGAAGCTGTCGAGCAAACGCTGTTCCGCTCTTCGGCCCGACGAGGAATTACATCTGAAATTTACCGAAATTCATTATGACGGAATTTGTCTTAGCCTTTGAAAAAAATCGGGGCTTGAGATGGAATGTAAATGCAAGTGGAGCGATCTATGAAGCAGGTGCAAGGTGACCAATTCTTAATCAGTTTCAGAACGGATTTCATGGTGTCCGGAAGGGGTGACCATTTCAGGTGGCTGTGGCCGACATTTGTCGTTCTCTCACTTTTTATGGGTTATATCGATCGCGCTCGTGGTGAGTGGGACCTGAGTGTTGGCGCCACGACGCGGACGTACCCATTAAGCGGAGTTATCGAAGCTCAAACAGGATATGGGGCCTTGCTGTGGGGAGATAAGGGCTCGCCGTTTTATGGGTACACGCGCGCGCGTCTGGATACGAGTTCCGCGATTCACTACAATTCGCTGGGCGCGGCTATTGAGTTTTTCCCTCTCGCTTTCGTCGGCATGCGCGCGGGCGGTGAAGCCGTCCAGAATGACCGCAAATATACGGCGTATGAATGTGGGCAGGTGAACTGTCTAGGTCGCTTCTATCGAACGTTTGCTGAGGCCGAACTTTCTTTGGGTGCCGGATCGCTGTTTGTGCAGGGCCGGTGGCGGCGCGAACATTGGACGCAGAAGGAGCCGGCTGCTGGCGATTTCATGGAACCCACTTCGGGGCTGGTGATGCGAAGTCAGGGAGATTTTCAAACCGTTTACCAGGGACTCATGGGTGTGAACTTGAACCCAGCGTGGGCCATACTTGCCGGTTTGAGATATGCGACCAATGACGAGGGGGACTTTTCTCGCTTTCCGTTCGCGCTTGCGCGCTGGCGTCCGGGGGCCTTCCAAGTTGCGGCGGGCGGGGGCGTTTTTGAATCCTCCGAAAAGTCGCGGGACCTGTCGGCTTTGCTCCAGTTGAGCTGGGAAATTGCTCCTTCTATCGGCTTACATTAAAGGCAACAGAGGAAGTTTACGGCGCGGAGGCGGATCAATCCCGGTGCGGATCCGATTTTAAAATTCGGCCGGGGCCGGCGAAGACGGCCAAGCGCTCAAGGTGGGCATGGTCCTCGTCGTTAAATGGAGGTGCTTGATCCGATCCACGCGCAAAGAGCGTGAGCGCGGATACACACGCATGCACATTCATCGCCTGCGGGGCCACGTCTCTGGCGGTGCTGTGTTGTTCGATCGCGGCCTCAAGCCGGCGCACATGGTCTAAAACTCGGGCCCGATAGGCCTTGAGAATCCACGCGTGATATTCAGGTGTCTGGCAATCGCCCGCGGAACTTTCCCCTGGTGATGCTCGTGAAACCGGAATATCGGCGCAGGCTTCGTTCACGCGAAGAACCCGGCTATCCGACTCGCAGCTGGGCGCGGAATACGCCAGACGCGTACAGAATATCTGAATGGAAATCAAGAGGGTGGAAACGATCGAGATCCGTGCGCACATTCCTTTATTGTATGCGGTGCACTCGGGATGACAACGGGACCTTTGTTTAGTCATTGTCTAACATCAAGACAGCGGCTACGGTAATCGCTCCTGGTAGGAGAGGAAGTTATGGCGATTATTCGTGATCTTTATTTTTATCCGATCAAGAGCTTTCGGGGATTTCGAACGGCTGAATTGGAATTGACTCCGAATGGAGCGAAATGGGATCGACAGTGGATGCTCGTCGATGAGAATCAGAGTTTCCTCACCCAAAGGCAGATTCCGGGTTTAGCTCGTATTGGTGTTCGCTTTGAAGATGATGTCGCTTTAGAGTTATCCACCCCGGAGCAGGGCGTGATCGATTTCGGCTTGGAGGAGCAGGAGGGAGAGGCCCTGAGCGTCACGGTCTGGAAGACTCAGGTCCCGGCTTTCGAAGTGAGTTCTGAAGTTTCGCAATGGCTAAGTGATGTCCTTAGTCGTAAGGTGAAGCTCGTGCGCTTCAGCGATGACGCTTATCGTCCGTTTCCTGGCGGTCCAACGGAGGCAGCCCCCGACGTGCCTCGCCGAGGGGTGCGATTTATGGACCAGCAGCCTCTTCTTGTTATTTCCACGGCGTCTCTGAAAGAACTGGAGGCGCGGGCGAGTGTTTCGCTCTCGATGTCGCGCTTCCGTCCGAATGTGGTGATTGATCAGGTTCCGGCACATGCCGAGGACACATGGCCTGAGTTCAGCGTGGGCAGTATTCGGTTTCAGGCCATAAAGCCTTGTTCTCGTTGCAAGATCACAACCGTCCATCCTTTGACGGGAGAGGTGAGCGAGGAGCCCTTAAAAACTTTAGCGACATACAGGAAACAGGAAAAAGGCGTGATGTTCGGATACTATTACGCCCACCTCAATGAGGGACGGCTTAAGGTCGGAGCTCCGCTCAGTCTCTTGTAGACCTCATCGGGATGGACGGGTAAGTGGGCTGCCCACTTACCCGCGCTGCCTTTACAAAGCTCAAATCCGATTATCCAGCCAGCAATTCGAAGAATTCTTTTTTGATCCAGCCGCTCTTGCACGGCCCGTCGTAATCTTTTCGCTCTGAAACGGGAGTGCCGGTACCGCACTCATTCCCTCGTTCAGAAAAAACAACGCCGTAATATCCGTCCTCCTCATCACACAGCGCTGCCATCTGATTGACATTGGCTTTATCGAAGGTCCAGTAGGTGTCACTGCCTTTGATACGGAACAATGTGGTGGTTGTTAAGATGATGCCTGAACCTCCGCAGGCATCCAGTTCGGCAGTCCCCCCGTACTGAACTTTACGGGACGGCGGGTAAGATGCGAAAGCCGAGGAGGCTGCGAAAGCAATAAGCCCAGCCAGTGCATATGTATACAGTCTCATATTTCTTCTCCTATTCTCCCTAAGAATTTGAGTTGGAAAGGTCCGGCCTGTATTACGGCGGTTAACACGGCAGATCAGTCAATATCGGCGCCTAGATTGAAATTCTTCGCGCCGTTTGTACTCCGTATATATGTACTTTGTGTTCGATGAGTGCAGTTGCCCAAACCTCGTAAGGCTGCGGGGGAAACCGGCAGATATCGTGGCTGACTTGAATTAGATTCAGGACTGACGAGCGCGCTTGTCCACGGCCAATGCGGCCTCGCGCAAAACTTCGGAGAGTGTCGGATGCGCGTGGAACGTCCGTGCCACGTCTTCCGCACTCCCGCCGAACTCCATCGCCATCACCGCCTCTGCGATCATATCCGAGGCGCGTGGACCCAGAATATGCACGCCCAGAAGTCGGTCCGTCTGAGCGTCGGCAAGGACCTTCACCATGCCATCGGTCATTCCCATGGCCTTGGCGCGTCCGTTCGGTGTGAAGGGAAAGGTTCCCGCCTTGTAGGCGACTCCTCGATCCTTCAACTGTTCCTCCGTGGCCCCGACGGAGGCCAACTCGGGCCACGTGTACACAACACTCGGCACGGTTTCATAATTCACGTGCCCGGCATGACCGGCGATGAGCTCGGCGACAGCCACACCTTCTTCTTCCGCTTTGTGCGCGAGCATGGGTCCAGGAATCAAATCTCCGATCGCGAACACATTCGAAAGCCCTGTCTGCCAATGCTCATTCACAAGCACAAATCCACGTGGATCCTTCTGAATTCCAAGTTCCTCCAGTCCCAATCCTTCCGAAAAGGGACGGCGTCCTGTGGCCACGAGAACCACGTCACCTTTAAGGGTCTTGCGTCCGCCGTCTTTCATGTCCTCGTAACTGACTTCCACACCACTGGTAGACGCTGTCGCGCCCGCGACCTTCACTTGCAACAGAAATTCCATGCCTTGTTTACCAAGCACCGTTTGCAAGCGCTTGGTGAGTTGGTGATCGGCTGATGGGACCAGGCGGTCGGCATACTCGAGCACGGTGACCTTGGCTCCGAGCCGCAGCCATACGGAACCCAGCTCAAGTCCAATCACGCCGCCGCCAATGACGATCAGGTGCTGAGGCACAGCGGAAAGATTGAGCGCTTCGGTGGAAGAAATAACCTGCTTTCCGTCGAACGGAACTGTTGGGAGAGCATTCGCCACACTGCCCGTTGCGAGGATCACATGCTTGGTTTCAAGAACGCTCTTTTCACCTGTGCGGGACGTGACCTCAACGTGGGTGGGGGACATAAGGTGGCCAAAACCGGCGTGAACATCAACCCTGTGCTTTTTCATCAAATAGGCGACCCCGCCCGTCAGATCCTTGACGATTTTATCTTTCCGATCCAACATTTTTTGTAGATTTAGATGAACACCTTGGATCTCCACACCATGAGTGGCCAGATCATGCCGGGCCGCCGCATAATGCTCCGAGGAATCGAGGAGAGCCTTTGAGGGGATGCAGCCTACATTCAGGCAGGTTCCGCCTAGGGTCGAATCTTTCTCAACAATCGCAGTCTTCAAGCCCAGTTGGGCGGCGCGAATGGCCCCTACATATCCACCAGGCCCTGAGCCAATCACGATCACATCATATACCGGCGTTTGTGACATATTAGATCTCCAAAAGCAGGCGTGAGGGATCTTCGATGCACTCTTTCACTCGCACCAAAAAGCTCACGCTCTCGGCCCCGTCCACAATACGGTGGTCATAGGAGAGCGCAACGTACATCATGGGTTTCACCACCACCTGGCCACCGACGGCAACCGGGCGCTCTTCTATTTTATGCATGCCGAGTATCCCGCTTTGTGGAGGATTCAAAATGGGAGTCGACATCAGTGACCCATAGACCCCTCCGTTGCTGATGGTGAAGGTACCGCCATTTAAATCGTCGATGGAAATTTTGCCGTCACGGGCCTTCTGGGCATATGCCTTGATAGCCAGTTCGATTTCCGCCAGCGACATATGCTCCGCGTGCTTGAGCACGGGCACCATCAAACCTTTCTCCGTGCCGACGGCGACGCCAACGTTATAGTACTTGTGGTACACGATATCAGTGCCTTCTATGAAGGCGTTCACGCGCGGAAAAGCTTTGAGCGCTTCGATCACGGCTTTGACAAAAAAGCCCATAAAGCCCAATCCAATTCCATATCGTTTCTCAAAAGATTCTTTATACTTTTTGCGTAATGCCATGGTCGCCGACATGTCGATTTCATTGAAGGTGGTTAAAATGGCGGCCGTGCTTTGGGCCTCCACCAAACGCTCGGCAATACGTCGACGGATGGTGGTCATCGGCTCCCGCACGATCTCTTCTCCCAACGAAGTTTTACTTGCGGGTGCTTTGAGCGCACTGACGGGGGTTGCGGTCGACGAGGTCGCGGGTGAACTGGACTTTGGCGCCCGTTGAGGTTCCGTTGGCGAGCTGGGACCGGAATTGATGGCGCTAAGAACATCCCCTTTGGTGATGCGCCCTCCTTTGCCCGTACCGATAACGTCCTCAGGACTCAGGTTGTTTTCAGTGACAAGGCGGCGCACCGCTGGGCTGAGGCTTTCATTCCTGGGAGGCGCGTTTGGCGGTGTCGGACCCGGCGGTGTCACCGGCGCGTGTTTGGCCGGTTCGACGGGGGCGCCTGCTTCGGTGCGAGCTCCCGCTCCGCCGTTTGCGCTCGCACCGACCCGGGCCGACGTCTGACCGCCAGCTGCGGCTTTGGCATCGGAGTCAATCTCGCCCACAACAGCCCCGACCTGGACGACATCTCCCGCCTTCGCTGTCGTGATCAACACGCCGTCAGCTTCGGCCACGACTTCCACACTGGCCTTGTCCGTCTCCAGGACGAGCACCACGTCGTCGCGTTTGACGAACTCGCCGTTTTTCTTGGTCCACTCGGCGATGGTCCCCTCAGTGATGGATTCGCCCACCGCGGGAACTTTGATCTGTGTTTTCACGTCCACTCCTCGGGTTAACCGTTAAATACCTTCTCAAGAACTTCAGTTTGCTCTTTCTGGTGGCGGTAGGGCGATCCCACAGCTGGGCTAGCCCGTTCCGTGCGGCCGACGTATTCAACCTGAAGCTTCTTCTTTCCCAGGTCACTCAGCAGCTGATTGAGGTGGGGAAGGATGTAGCCATACGCGCCCATGTTCTTTGGCTCTTCTTGCGCCCAAACCACGCGATTGAGCTTGGGTAATCCATTCAGGTATGGCGTGAGCGGAACACGGGGAAACGGGTACAACTGTTCAACCCGCACAAGGGCGACATCGTCGCGCCCTTTGAACGTTTTCTCACGAGCTTCGTCGAGATCGTAATAAAGCTTTCCAGAACATAGAGCCAAAGTTTCCACTTTCTTCGGATCCGGAGCCTTGGGATCGGAGATCACCTCGAGAAAATGCCCGTCACTGAAATCCTTCCAGGCGGACAGAACCTTTGGATGTCGAAGTAAGGATTTGGGCGACATAATAATCAGAGGTTTGCGGAAGTCACGTTTCACCTGCCGGCGCAACACATGAAAGAGATTGGCGGGCGTGGTGAGATTGCAGACCTGCATATTGCCTTGAGCGCAAAGCTGGAGAAAGCGCTCGAGTCGTGCACTGGAATGCTCCGGACCTTGCCCCTCATAGCCGTGGGGAAGAAGTAGTGTGAGACCCGAACCGCGCATCCATTTTTCCTCACCGGAACTGAGGAACTGATCAATGATGATTTGCGCCCCATTGGCGAAGTCACCGAATTGTGCCTCCCAAACCGTTAAGTAGGTCGGGTCCGAACAGGAGTTGCCATATTCAAATCCGAGGACGGCCATTTCCGAAAGCGGGGAGTTGTAAATACAAAATTCCCCTTTCTCCGGATTCAAGGTTGCGAGAGGGCAAAGCTCGGCGCCTGACTGGGTGTCGAAGTAAACCGCTTGGCGGTGCGTGAATGTGCCGCGTTTGCAATCCTGTCCAGAGACGCGCACGGGAGTTCCCTCCAGACAAAGGGTCCCATAGGCCAAGAGTTCACCCATCGCCCAGTCCAGAGCTCCTTGTTCCGCCATTTGCTTTCGCGCCTGAATCAGCTTGGATATCTTGGGGTGAAGATGGATGCCCGTCGGTTCTTCTGTGAGAGCCCGGGCCGCGGCCTCCAGGTGCGCACGGGTTGCAGCCGTGGGAACAGTATGATCGAAATCCTCAAGGCGGCCGCGCCGCAAACCTTGCCATTGCGCTCCAAACGCATTGGGCTTCACCACGGGTGGATGCTTGCGCGTGTGTTCCAGCACGCGCTGCAAGTTATCAATTTTTTCTTTATAGAACTCCTCGCCCGCCGCGCGGGTCATAACCCCGATTTCTTGGAGCTGATCGAGATAGATGTTCATAAGCGTGGGATGCTTGCGGATGACTTCATACATAAGGGGCTGTGTGAACGCCGGCTCATCACCTTCGTTATGTCCGTAGCGTCGGTAGCAAATCACATCAATGACAATGTCCTCTCCAAACTCCTGGCGAAAGCGCACGGCCATATCCATGGCACGGACGCAGGCCTCAACGTCATCTCCATTCACCAAAAGAACGGGAGCCTTAATGGACTTTGCCACATCCGAAGAGTAGCGCACGCTGCGCGCATCCTTCGGATCGGTGGTGAATCCGACCTGATTGTTAATAATCACATGCACAGTGCCGCCGACGGTGTAGCCCTGGAGCCGCGAGAGCTGCAGCGTCTCGCTGACCACGCCCTGACCCGCGAAGGCGGCATCACCATGAATAAGAATGGGAATCACTTTTTTCCGCTGGACCATGTCCAGTCGTCGGCGCTGTTTCGCGCGAGCCATACCTGTAACGACGGGGTCGACGGCCTCCAGATGGGAGGGATTGAACGCCAGCGAAATATGACACGGTCCATGGGGGGTTTGTTTATCTGTTGAGTATCCGAGGTGGTACTTCACATCGCCTTCGTAATCGAAGTGATCAAAGGCGGTGCCGTCAAATTCGGAAAATATGATCTCCAGCGCCTTTTCCATGAAGTTGGCAAGGACGTTGATCCTTCCGCGGTGGGCCATGCCAATAACGATTTCCTCCACTCCCAAGCCCGTCCCTTGTTGTACGGAACGCTCCAGCATGGGAATCAAAGCGTCTCCGCCCTCGATGGAGAATCTTTTCGTGCCTACGTAGCGGGTGTGAATAAACCGTTCTAGAGATTCTGTTCGCGCCAGCTGCTTAAAAATCTCGCGTCTTTCCTCTTTGTCCAGGCCGAAGCCAGTATCGGTTTCAAACTCACGGCGGAACCAGTCGCGCACTTCCTGGCGGCATTCTGCCAATTGCGCGGTGAGGGTCCGACAATAGGACTTCTCCAGAAAAGCAATGATCTCACGAAGAGTCGCTTGGCCAAGGCTCAGCAGATTGCCAACGGCAAAGGTCTTATCCAAATCGGACTCGCTCAAGCCGAAACGGGAGAGCTGGAACACCTCCGCCTGTGGCGGATGTATCCCGAGCGGATCGAGGGTCGCTTTGAGATGTCCGTAGTCCCGATAATGCTCAATCAGATCATAAACATTCATCTCCGCTGCTGAATAGGCCGTTCCGCCCACCGGTATGGAAAGTTTTTGGGCAAAGCTCATGCCTTCGAAAAACAGCCGCCACTGCGGATCCAGACTGTCGGGATTATCCAAGAACGTTTGGTATAAACCTTCTATGTATTCCAGATTTGAACGTTGAAGGGAGGTGATTCGCTCCAAAAATAACTCCACGGGTAATGGGGATGACAACGTACCCTTGATTTATAGCAAGAGATCCGGCGGGTGGGCAGTCTCATTCCAACAGCGAAATCTTTAAATGCGTCGCATAAATTGGCGTCTTCGGATCGGAGAGTCGATGTCTGTGCCGCAAACGTCCCGGTATACTGGGGATGGCATCGAAATTAAGGAGAGTCAATTGAAGCGCTTGCTCATCTTACCAGTGGTGTTGGGTTTGATTGTCATTGGGGCCTTGTTGATCTTCAACTCCGGTTTTTTTCACCCGCAGATGGAAGCGCGTCTGCGCCAGGCGACGGGAGCCGATGTCCGCCTGGGACGGATGCAGGTGGCGCTTAAATGGCCGCTCACGCTGAATGTGCTCGCATCCCAGATCAGTCACCCGGCCTATGTGGTCCAGTGGTCCAGCCTGAGAGTTGAGCTGGCATCTTTGTTTCCTCCCTACGCCGTGCGTGTGTTCTTGAAGGAGCCAAAAGTCGTGTGGCGGGGAACGCACACATTGGGTACAAACTCAGATGCGGCATCGCGGTCGGCGGCCCAACCGGGAGGAGTGCGCACTCCAATCCCTTTGCGCTTAAACGTGCAGATCGAGAATGGGGATATAAAAATCCCTCGGGCGCACGTGACGGGGCTCGATATGCAGTTTGAGCAAAAGGTGCTGATGCAATCGGTGGCGCGGCTGAATTTGCGCGGTCATGTGCGCACGGATAGCTTCCTGGCGGCGATCCCGTTGAGTTTAGAGACGGACTCCCTGACATTGACACCGACTCTCGTGAAAACCAATGATCTGAGGGCCGCCGCCGGTGGATTGGTCGCGCAAGTCCAAGGTACCAGTCTGATCGCAGACGACCGGCATCGTTGGGAGCTCAAACTTCATGTTCCCGATCTGGCGCAACTGCCTAAGCCGCCGATGGAAATTCCCGCCCAAAATTGGCGAGGAGCGGTGTACGCCGAAGCCGTTTTAAGCAAGTCAACAGCGGCAAAACCTTGGGAAGCCGAAGGGAATTTAAAGGCTCGTGGCGTACGCGCGGAGATGGGGTACCAAGGTGGCAACGCCAAACTGCGCGGGCCCGTGAGCTTGGATCTTGAGGGGCGCTTCGCATACCTTGACGGCAAACCCTCTTTACCGGCTCTCTCGGGGGCGCTGGATTTATCCGGTGCGGATGTTTCTGTCGATAAGCTTTTGGAGAAGCGAGTGGGTGTGCCGTTTGTTGTTCGCGTGCAGGCGGGTGGATCAACAGAATCCCTGACGCTTAAGGAACTGAGTCTCCGATTTTGGGAGGCTCAGGCCACAGTGACAGGTGCCGTGCGGGTGGCCGAGGGTTATCCCGCGAATCTGGATATCCAAGTCTTGCCCGTGGGGCTTGGGGGATTGGAGAAACTTGTGATCCCCTTACGCGCCTCGCCCGTGCAGGGGCAGCTGTCCGCATCCGTACGCATCGTCGGACCACTTCAAGCGCCGCTCAAAGGGCGGATTCAGGTCCTTGAAGCTCACCTGAAAGACTTCGCCGCGGCGGTGGACTATGGGGCGAAGGGTAGCGCCGTCCAGATCCACGGTCCGGTGCGTGGAAATTTTGAGGGTAAAGGCGAATGGAATCAGGAACAGGTTCTGTCGGCGGATGTCGGTGGTCGCCTGGACATGAGTCGTTCGGAACTCGTCCTAGGTCCACTGCAAAAGCCTGCGGAGAAAGCCTTGAACTTGCGCTTCGATATCACCCATCAGGAACAGCGTCTCCGGATTGACCGTTTTCATTTGGATAGCTCCTTTGGTCAGATACATGCGGACGGTACGGTGAAGTCGCCTCTTCAGCCCGAGCTAGACCTGCGTGTGCGCCTCCAGCCACTGAATTTGCAAGCCCTCCGCAGTTTCTTGCCAGCGTACCGGGAACTCATTCCCGGCGGTGAAGTGAAAGGCGATGTCCGACTCAACGGCCAGATACCGACAGCGAAGCCTTGGTTCGAGTGGCCTCTGGTCGCACAAGGACAGGTGCAGGTTCAGATTCCCGAATATGAAGTGGGTCAACCGGCGAAGAAGGCTTCGGCTGCAGGTGCACCGCCGCCGGGAACGGCGACGCCAGAGAGCCCGGGCGCGGCGAGCGAGGCTTTTCTTCCCGAAGCGCCGTTGACCAAAAAAAGCCGTCTCCAGGTACAGGCACAGGTTGGAAAAGTGAAGATGCCAGGCCTGGTCCTTCTACGGGTGTCGACGAAAGGGATGCTGGCCGGTGGATCCTATCGGGGAGACGTCACTGTGGATCAGGTTCTCGGAGGGCGTGTTCAGGTGCGCGAGTTGGAAATTCCTCTGCTGGAACGGCGTCCGCGACTAGCGGGTTCCGCGACATGGTCTCAGATTGATGTGCGGCAAGCGCTTGAGTTTTTCAAGCCTGAGTTGAAGGGCCTTGCGGAAGGCAAATCCTCTGGGCAAGCGAATTTCACAACGCTTATGCCCTCGGATACCGAGTTCTTTAAACGCCTGCAGGCGAATGGTGAGACGGAGTTCAATCCGGTCACGCTTAATTTTGTGAACATTGGAAAGATGATCAATGAGATCATTGCAAAGGTTCCAGCAGTTAAGATAAGTCCGGTAAAAATGGATCCCTTGCACGGACAAGCGAAGGTGCGTTTCGCGCTGGCAGAGGAGCGAGTGGAACTTCCCTCGGTGCACGCCCAAGATGTGAGTGGCAGTGAACTTCAAGTCGGCGGCAATGTTGCATTGGCGGATATGAACGCGGATCTGAGGGGTGAGTTTCGTTGGGCGAAGCCCCAGGTCAAGGGCTGTCTCTTGGAAGGGAACTCCGATACCGAGGGCCGGATGGTCATCCCGATCGCGATCAAGGGACAGCTTACAAGCCCAAGCTACAGCCTGCTGTCGGACACGGCCTCAAAACTTGCCGCCAAAGCCCTTGAGTGTGAGTCCAAAAAACTTGTCGACAAAGTTAAGAAAGAAGGCGCCGAAAAACTGGGCAAAGAGGTCGACAAGGCGCTCAAGGGAATCTTTGGGAAGGGGAAGTAAGAGCCTCTTAGCGCATTCCCGGGTACTGGGCGCGGATGCTTTGTGAGTACGCTTCAAAGAACTGCGCCATTTGAGTATAGGAATACCCGGCCACGGGCTGGAAGGATTGGATCTGCCTTTCCAGCTGCGCGAGCTCCGCCGCCAAGGGACCGGGATCACGATCTGTCTCAAGCGCGTCGATGTAAACCTGCAGCCGTGTTCCGTAGGCAACATAAAGAACGGAGAGGGAGGCAAAGCTATTGGTGAGCGCGTGACCCCAACCCATCACATTGGAGGCAATGGGACCAATGGGGCGTGTGGAATATCTGGATTGAATCGTGGAAGCCACTTCTAGAACTCCACTCGAGAGCGACTGGGCCTTGGACTGGAGAGCGGATGCTGCCGTCGAGAACTCGCGAACTTCAGGTTGGAAGCGTCGAAGGGTGTCACGCAAAACCGTCACCCGCAGCATGACCGCGGGATGAGTCCAGGAGCGATAGTACTCGTAGGTTCGCTGCGCGTCCGCAATCGTTGCCGACGGACTATTAAAATTCGCGTTGATGTTCTGTAAGCCGACACCGAGATTAGAGGTCACGGCGAAGATGTCGCTGAGGATAAGGATGACATTAGCGGCGCGAGATTCCCCTTCGGGCATAGCCATCACGGTCTGCACGCGCGCCGGTAAATGCGTGACAAAGGCATTGACGTCGCTGCTCGCATAAACGGCCGGGCTTGAAGTGAAGGTGAGTAGGGATAAGATGAGAATGAGTTCTTTCATGGGTCGTCTCCTAAGTTTAGCTTCTTATCTTAAGTTTACCTTCTTAACACTTTACCTTCTTAACTTCTGCGTTAGGTCCGTATAGGTCCGTTAGGTGTGTCAGGTAGAACAGTGGAGCTTTCATTCTGCTCCTGCTCTTAACGTTCACGACCCCTATATGTCCAAGGGCGAAGGCAGGAATGAACTCTTTTCAGAGCTGTACACAGGAGCGAGAACGAGAGCGGGAGTGAGAGTCGGGAATGAGGAATGAGACCGAGGCGCGGGATGGGGGAGCGAAGCGATGGTGTGGAAGTGACGCGCCAGTGGCCGGGACCGAACAGCAGGCGCTGATTGTGGAATCAAGATGAAAAATTCAAGCGTCAGATTCCGACTTGACATGTTTTTGCGATCTCCAGGTTTGGATACAAGAGTTGTTTGGGAGATGCTCCTCGAAAAATCACTCGACCGCGAGAATTTCTCGTCCATGCGCATGCTGAGGCGTTAGGGAGAGGGTGCGGGTGAGACCTTGTCTAGTTCTAAACTGTGGCTGCGAAAACATACGGTATAGTCGCTTCGTCTCTGAAATGAATAGGAAGTGAGTAACGCCAATCAGGTCGCAAGAATTGAGGGAGGATCATATGGGTATGAATCGGAACACGAATGGGGATGGGAATGGAGATACGGATAAGAATAGGAATGCACCGTTGCAGTCCGAAGCGTCTCGTTTGACACCGCGGTTGCGTGACTTGCATGCACGGGCTTTGAATGTCAGCCGCAGGCATAGAGAGCTCGAGTGGGAGATCGTACAAGTCTTGCAAGCTGTGGAACGGGCCAAGCTCTACAAGCAGATGGGCTATTCCAGTCTGTTTACCTACTGTGTTCAGTGTTTGGGATTTACCGAGGCAGTGGCCTATGCCTTTATCGCAGTGGCACGAAAGAGCTTAGAGGTTGACGAGCTGAATATCGCCTTGCAGGGACAAAGAGTCAGTGTGTTTAAAGCTCATCGTCTGGTGTCGGTGATCGACTCAAGTAATGCCAAGGAGCTTTTGGATTTTGCCGAGAGTCACTCCACCCGGGAGGTGGAGCGTGAGGTGGCGCGGCGCAATCCCAAGGCTTTACCCCGCGATCAGGTGCGAGATCTTTCAGCTGATCGGGTCAGTTTGCGTCTGTGCATGACGCGCTCCACGTACGAGATGCTGCTCCGAGCTCAGTCATTGGAGGCGCAACGCACGCAAGCTCCGGCGACTTTGGATGCCGCTTTGGCTCGTGCTTTGGAGTTCTATCTGGAACGTAAGGATCCGGTGCGCCGGGATGCCGCTCGCAAAGCCCGCCAGCGCCGGGTGAAGGTCAGCGTGAATGCGCGCGAATGTAAAAGTAAGCATGCGGGTAAACATGAGGGTCAGGAAGGCGTTACAAGTCACGGCAAGGCCACGAACCAAGGTGAGAGCGAGGTGTTCACGTGCACAGCGAATGATAGCCCATCGGGCTACAGTACAGATTCTGTGGCTCCGACACCTTCTGGAACGCCTGCACAAGCGGAAGGGCCCGAGACACACCAGGCGCCCGTGCCGCGGCCGAGTGTTCCCAAGCCAGCGGCTCCCAGGCCAAATGGGCGCCTGCGAGTCACGGTTGCGGAGCGGGAGGCGGCGCTGGCACGCGATGGAGGCCGGTGCACCCATGTGGATGCGCAGGGGAGACGCTGCAGTGAAGATAAGTGGTTGGATGTCCACCACATCCGACCTGTAAGTGCGGGCGGCGGCCATCATCTGGATAATCTGACAACCTTGTGCCGGCACCACCACGATCTGGTTCACCAATTGAGTTTGCCGATTGAAGGCCAGATTTCGTGGTTGCGGGCCCCGCAGGTGGAGTACCGTGCATTTACAGTAAACTGAGTATGGAGAAGCCAGTTCTTATTTGCAGGCAAGTACCACGCATCTGCCGTAAAGCTTAACTGGGACGCGCCCTCTGCGCTCACTGTCCGATTTTGCGGTCACACCCCGTGTGCAGAACGATCAGGCTTAGGCCATCCTATATCCACAGCTCGCCGTCGTGATGTAGAAGGGTCCCCACTCGCCCGCGCCAGCGGCGGGGCAGGGGCGGCTGGTGATTGACGACTGAGTTGCGTTTCCGGGCCGACTCAGGTGACGATTAGTCCTCCTCAATCTCGCCGTCAACGTTATAAATTTGGATCTCCCCCTGCATGCCCTTCAGTTGAATCGCGTCGAGGCTCGAGAGTTTGAACCGACCTTCCAGTTTTCTAACGAACTTTTCAGAGATCAGAATTTGGCCATTCACCGCAATGTCGCAAAGCCGAGAAGCCAAATTGGTGACGTTCCCCACAACAGAAAAGTCCCAAAATCCCTCAGACCCGATGCCGCCAATGGTCGCTTTGCCGTGGGCCAGGCCCATTCCAAAACCCAACTCGATCCCTTTTTTTCTCCAGCCTAACGAAAGCTCCGTAATGGCTTTGCGAGACTCCAGAGCCATTCTTGTGGTCGCCTCTTCGGGACGATCGATTTTAAGAAGATCATTAAAAAAGACCATGATGCCATCACCAGCCAAGTGACCGACAGAGCCGCCGTACTTATAGGCGATCTTGGCCACGGTATGGTAGTATTCATGCAACAGCGTCATGACCGTTGTTGGATCGGCGGTTTCCGTAAAATGAGTAAAGCCTCTTAAGTCAATAAAAATGACCGTCACTTCCGCCCTTCGCCAGCTGAACGGATTTTCGATCTTTCCAGATAAGATGTGTTCCTTCAGATGAGGGGGAAAAAACCGGGAAAGCCGATTCAGGTTTTCCTTCTCGAGCCGAGTTAAACGAAGATAGACTTTGGCTTTGGCCAGGAGTTCCTCTGGGACAAAGGGCTTAGTGATGTAATCATCGGCGCCATGTTCGTAACCTTTTAATCTCTCTTCGACCATGGCTTTTCCCGAAAGAAGAATGACCTTTGTCGATTCAAATCGCGAGTCTGACCTGAGCTGGCGGCAAACGGAATAGCCATCCATTCCGGGCATCATGATGTCCAACAGGAGCAGGTCTGGAGTGAGCTCTTTCATGATATGGAGGGCTTCCTCGCCCGAGGAGGCAAACAGGCAATCGGCATGAGAACTCAGAATCTCGGACAGAATTCTTTGATTTCGAGGTTCATCATCGACAATTAGAACTTTCTGTTTATTCGAACCGTCGCTCAAATGGTCCCCCTCCTAAGCGGCTGATTCCGACGTCGGGACATTCGCGTTCAAAGGGAGCTCAAATGTAAATAGCGTTTCTCCATTCACACCGTTTTCAGCCCATATCTTTCCGCCGTGTTGGACCACGATTTCTTTGGAGATGGCGAGTCCTAACCCTGTTCCCCCGGCACCGGTTCTTGTGTTGCTGCTTTGGACGAACTTACCAAAAATCATCTCGAGTTCAGCCTCCGGAATCTCCACGCCGCGGTTTCCTATTTGAAATCGGACAAAGCCGGGGCCGCAATCAACCCGTACACGGATGGTGGTATTCCTGTGGGCAAATTTGACCGCATTTGACAGAAGATTCCTCATGACTTGCCCGACTTTTTCGTGGTCGAATACTCCAGAGATTCGAGTTTCTTTGAAGTCCAGTTCGAGTTTCAGTTCCTTCTCCTCGGCAAAGGCGGTCATTTCTGCGCACACATGAGTTGCTTTCGCGCAAAAGTCGCCCTCTTGCATGTTATAGATGACCTTGCCGTATTCCAATTTTGACAGATCGAGCAAGTCATTCAAAAGAACCATTAGACGGGATCCACTTTCGTAAATCTCGTCGAAGTAGGACTTGATTTTTTCCTTAGTCGCGGTCTCGGTTCGCTGCTGGCCGAAGCGGGAAAAGCTTAAGATTCCATGCATGGGGGTTCGCAGTTCGTGCGACATGTTCGCCAGGAACTCAGATTTGGCCTGATTCGCTGTTTTCGCTTCAGTTAAAGCTTTCTCCAGCATAGCTTGTTTTTGTGAAATCGCTCTTAAGGCAGCCAATGCTCTTCGGCAGGAAACGAAGAGAAAAACGTCTTCAAACAAGACCCAGGCCGCATGCTCTAACGCTCGCCAGGGTGTCGCGGAAAGAACTCCGTATACGGACTGCGACCAATAGAGCCCCCGAATCAGATGATCCAGTGTTGTGACAATCGTGGCCGTCGCCAGAATTCTCCAGTCGTAGTAGAATGCCAATAAAGCAAGGGATCCGAAGACATGAAAGTGAGTTTCAATCCGTCCCCCCGTCACATGAATAAATAGGACGGAAAACAAGATTTGAGAAATGGCGATGATGTACCTGTTATAAGTCTCGCCGGGATTTCGAAGTATAAGAAAGATAGGATAGAGGGCATTGAGTCCGCCTAGGATTACGGCAGCGTAGACATGGATATGGATCTGACTCGTATTTCCCAACCAGGTTTTCGGCGAGATCAACAGCGCGAAGAGGATGCCCGTCAGCCATTGGAGAACAAAGAGCACGCAAAACATGTGATCCGTCTTTTTTGCTGTATCGGCGAGTTGGTCTCGAAATATTTCATTGATGCGAACGGCATCATTAGCTGTGGATGTCATATTTCTTCCTGGGCAGCTCTTTCGGGATTTCTGATGGAACACCCGAAGACCGGAGTTGATGATTTTTCCACATGCCCGGTTTCAAGAAAGGAGATAATGGCTAAACGGCCGTCGCTGTCGCCCATATGTCCACGCTCAGGCGTAATGCCGCCCTGAAAGACGAGTTTTCCGTCGGCACCATAGAGAAACACCTGTCCGGAAGTCTTGGCGCCAAACTTTTCGGCCTCAGTTCCGTCTTCGTCCAAAGTGACTTCGGCTCCGGGAATGGCGGCTGCGTCTCGCCAAAGACTTCCTTGCGCCCAACCTAAGGGCCGGGTTTTGGGTTTGAAGAAGGTCACAAAGATTTTCGCTTTGTTGCCCACATACGGCATGAGGCGGGCGAGTTCACCAACGGTTGCCTTTGAGCATGGGCAATGGGGATGGGCAAATACCACCAGTGTGGCTAGGCCGGGCTGGGGTTTAAGAACAGATTCGCCGGGCCAGTTGGTTTGTGCGGCAGCAGGCGAGCCGGCGGTGTTTGAGTACAGAAAGAGACTCCAGTAGCCGGTTCCGATAAGTGAAATCCAGGCAAATAACAGGAGTGGTCGTGAGACATCTTTGCTGATTCGGGCCATCGACCTCGTATCGTGAATTCAAGGAAAGACCTGTAGCTCCTGAAGTTTAGCTCCTTAAACATGGCCTTTGGTAGGGCTCGCACCGTTTTCTTGATCCTGACCTATGCCGTTGGTAAAACTCTCTTGGGCTTTTCAGTGGCAGAAATGCGAGTGCGTAGGAGTGAATGGGAACAAATGCCGAATTTTACCAGCATCATTTAGACCGTGTGAGCCGAAGCTTCGCCTTTTGTATTCGTCAGCTGCGAGATCCACTACGAGAATGGGTGGGTCTTAGCTACCTGCTGTGCCGTATTGTAGACACGATCGAAGACGCTCCCTGGGGAAATGGGGGAAGGCAGGCTCAAGCGTTCGAACGTTTTGATCAGGCTTTGCTTGCAGTTACGGGAATCCAGGCTTTCGAATGCTGGGGAGATTTGTTTCCTGAGGAGGTTTCCAGCGGCGAAAAAGTCTTGATCGCCGATGCGGCGCGCCTGATGCGAGATTTTCACGCCCTTCCGACCCCGGTCCGCGAAATTATACGCGAAATGGTGCTGACTATGTCAAAAGGGATGCAGCACTTTTGCCGTCAACGTGGTGGTCGGGAATTACGACTCCTGAGTCTGGATGAGGTGAACACGTACTGTTTTTTTGTTGCGGGTGTGGTCGGAGAGTTGCTCGTCAAACTCCTGGCCCACGTTGAGGATCGTTTCCGACTTTCCCAGGCAATGTTATTGAATGCCTATAATTTCGGTTTATTTCTGCAGAAGGTGAATCTCCTTAAGGATCAGGTCATCGACGAGAAATTGGGGCGGCACCTGATTCCGTCGCGCGTTGTGGTCGAGGAGAGCGCGCATATGAATGCCGTTGCCGCTTTGGAATTGATACTTGAAGTTCCCGGGGAGCAATTGGAGTTCCGCCGCTTTTGTGCGTGGTCTTTCTTTCTAGGGTTGGAATCCCTTATGGTGGTTCGGTCCTCTCCCGAGGTGGGAGAAGTAGTGAAGGTGGCGCGATCACGGACTCAGGAAATATTGCGGGTGGTGGAGAGTCGACTGACCCATTCCGAAGGATTACGCGAGCTGTTTCAAAGCTACGCCAACCAACTTGGTTGGTTTTCGGCAACAATGGGTGACGCGGCCGATTTGTGCGGGACGCCGGTCGGGCGCCCGCTGCCCGACTGGTTGCTCAAGACCTACCGAGGATCATTGGATGCGGCCGCTCTCTGCACTTTAGGAATGGGCTAAAGACGGCTGATTCCTGACGTCCTTTCGACGCCATGCTTCGGCGATGCGATAGCACCGCTGACCGGGCGGACTGAATTGACAATCGTTTTCAATTAGGATACCTCCTAGATCCATGTCAGCTCAACGATTAGAACGTATCCGGCCGCAACAGGAACCCGCAATGGAAACACTGATCCCGCATCTTGCCAAGGGACGTAGACCCTTGGAGCCTGAGAAACTGATCCGCCGTGATCCTGTGGATCCAACGACATTCCGGCGCATGATCCGTCAGATGGGCTTGAAGGTGACGCAGCAACGGGTGGCCATTCTGGAGTCGCTCAGTGGCGGACGGGCTCACGTCACGGCGCAGGAAGTTTTTGAGATTGTGAATGCGAAGTACCCAGAAATTGGATTTGCGACGGTCTATCGTTTCTTGCGCAAAATGGCAGAGCAAAACATGGTTACAGAAGTGCGTATGGGAGGATTGCCCGCACGCTACGAACTGACGCCACGCCGGCATCATGATCACCTGACTTGTGTCGAATGTGGGCTCATTGTGGAGTTTGAGAGTCAGCAGATTGAGAACTTGCAAGAGCAAGTCGCACAGGCGCATAATTTCCGGCTGACTCACCACGTACTGGAGCTCTATGGAGTCTGTCCCAGATGTCAGGCGGAAGGAACGGGTGCCTGAGACAACGGCGAATACGGCCCCTGTCGGAAGTGACGGAATCATCGTCATGGGGGCACGCGAACATAATCTCAAAAATATCAACGTCTTTATTCCGCGCGACCGGATCACGGTGATCACTGGCCTGAGCGGCAGTGGAAAATCCTCCCTGGCTTTTGATACCGTTTTCGCCGAAGGACAGCGTCGCTTTATCGAGAGTCTGTCCACCTACGCGCGCCAATTTCTTGAGCAGTTGAAAAAGCCGGAAGTGGATTCCATCGAAGGACTTTCTCCCGCCATTGCCATTGATCAAAAGTCCATCAGCACCAATCCGCGGTCCACGGTCGGCACCGTCACCGAAGTATACGATTACCTGCGGCTGCTTTATGCCCGGATTGGGATACCCCATTGCCCCACCCACCGTCTGCCGCTTGAGGGCCAGACGCCCCAAGAGATTATCGATAGCATTATGAAGCTTAAGAGCGGCACCAAGTTCATGGTACTGGCCCCTGTTGCGCGCGGAAAGAAGGGCGAGTTTCTCGCTGAGTTTCAGAAATGGCTGCGCAAGGGATTCACGCGTGCGCGCGTGGACGGGGAGTGGGTGGAGCTTGAATCGGCCCGAAAGCTCGCCCGCCATAAAACGCATGATATCGATCTTTTGATTGACCGTTTGATTGTGGATCCAAAATTTCTCCCGCGTTTAAGGGAAAGTTTGAATTTAAGCTTGAGTCTCGCCGGCGGGCTCGTGCGTATCGAGCGCGTGGATTCCGGTCAGATTGAGACCTTCTCGATTCATCGCAGTTGCCCGGAGTGTGGTCATACCGTCACGGACCTTGAACCACGGCTGTTCAGCTTCAACAATCCTCGCGGGGCCTGCCCGACGTGCAACGGCCTAGGGACGCTCGACTTGAATGAGGGAGAAGTTCCGTCGGGAGATGACGATGGCGAAAATATGGATGAGGGCGTAGATGAGTATGCCCTTCGGGCGTGCCCCGATTGCGAGGGGACACGCCTGAACCCTAGCGCCCGCAATGTCTTGCTGGACGGATGCAATATCGTCGAGCTGGCCGAGAAGCCTGCTGGAGAACTGAGTGGCTGGGCGCGGGCGCTTCAGCTGGCGCCGAAGCAGGCTCTTATCGGCGAAAAAATTCTGCGTCAGATTCAGAGCCGATTGGAGTATCTGGAGCGTGTGGGCGCAGGCTATCTCAGCCTCTCTCGTCCGACGCGCACCCTTTCCGGAGGTGAAGCCCAGCGTATTCGCTTGGCCACCCAGGTCGGCTCAGGCCTGGTGGGGGTCTTGTATGTTCTGGATGAACCGAGTATCGGTTTGCATCCGCGAGATCACGCGCGGTTGCTGGAAATGATCCGGGAAATCCGTGATCGCGGCAACACCGTGCTGATGGTGGAGCATGATGAAGAAACCATTCGTCTGGCCGATCATCTGATCGATATGGGCCCTCGTGCGGGAAGACTCGGCGGGGAAGTGTTGGCGGCGGGTCACCCACAGAGCCTTTCCCACGATCCGCGCTCGCTCACGGGACAATACCTCTCCGGAGCTAAAAAGATTGCCACTCCCGTCTCGCGTCGACCCGGAAGCGGCCACTGCATCCGCCTCGAAGGCGCATGTGGCAATAACCTGAAGGATGTGACTCTGGAGATTCCTCTCGGAACGCTGACGGCCGTCACTGGAGTTTCGGGATCGGGAAAGAGCACGTTGATCGTGGATACGCTCTTTCGAATTCTCGCCCGTGACTTCAATGGTTCCAGCTTGGAGCCGGCGTCCTACAAAAAAATCTCAGGGTTGGAGCATATCGACAAGGTGATCGAGATCAACCAGAGACCGATCGGGCGTACGCCGCGTTCGGTTCCGGCCACTTATGTGGGTGTGTTTCCCATGGTCCGGGATCTTTACGCGAATCTGCCGGAAAGCCGCTTGCGCGGGTACAAACCCGGCCACTTTAGTTTCAATGTGAAAGGCGGGCGTTGTGAGGTCTGCCAGGGCGCGGGGCAAATCCGGGTGGAGATGCATTTTCTGGCCGATGTTTTTGTGCGCTGCGAATCCTGTCAAGGGCGGCGTTACTCCCGCGAAATCCTCAATATCCGATTTAGGGAAAAATCCATCGCGGACGTCTTGGCCATGACCGTTGAGGAAGCGCTCGAGTTCTTCCGCAATCATCGTCACATTCACCGCAAGCTGGATACCCTGCATCGTGTGGGCTTGGATTACATCACGTTAGGGCAAAGTTCCACCACCCTTTCAGGGGGAGAAGCTCAGCGCGTGAAGCTTTCGCGGGAGTTGTCCAAGCGCGACACCGGACGCACACTCTACATTCTGGATGAGCCTACCACAGGTCTTCACTTCGAAGATGTCAGGCGTCTTGTGGATCTCCTGCAGGAGTTGGTTGGACATGGCAACACGGTGATCGTGATCGAACACCATCTGGACGTGGTGAAGTCCTCCGACTATGTGATCGATCTAGGTCCGGAAGGGGGCCGGGGCGGCGGCCGGATTGTCGCAGCCGGATCGCCCGAGACGGTGGCTCATATTCCTGAGAGCATTACGGGAGAGTTTTTAAAACCTTTTCTCCGCTCATGAGAGACTGATCCTTGTCTGGACGGACAATTGTTCGCTCTCGAGGTTCTGGGTGCAGCGGGACAATATTTTGAGGCGGGCTCCTTAACCCGAGCGAGTGGGGCAACCAGTAGATAAGCGCGGGCAGGAATATCAAATCCCCAATAAGGCCGAAGAACAGGGCCACGATCATGTAGATTCCAAAGGTCTGCGTGATTTCAAACTCAGAAAATAGAAAAACCAGAAAACCGGAGAGCAGGCAGAGACTGGACACGAGGCATGGATTCCCCTCGAGTTTTAAGGTCTCGACAATCTTATCTTGGACGCGGGAGGAGGATTCCTGGAGAAGAGCCTTAAATCGCAAAAGAATGTACACCGTGTTGTCAAATGCAAATCCCAAAGCGATGGAAAACACGAGCGCAACTCCAGGTTTAATGGGTGTGCTGGTCAGCGAGAGCACGCCGAGTAGAATCGCGGCCGGAGCTAGGTTGGGAATTGCGGCGATGAGCGTCCATCGAAGCGAGCGGAACACGATCAACAGCAGGAAGGCGATGGCCCCCAGCGCGTGCCAAAATCCAATCATCAATGATCTTGAGAGTTCATCATTTAGTTTGTGAACCGTTGTCGCCAATCCTCCGGATTTAATATCTGCATCCGGAAACAGCGACTTTGCCTCGCGCTCGATTTCGGCAAGCGCAGCTTGCATCTTGTCGGAGGGAACATCCCTGAGCTTCAAGGCGATGCGGGTTGATGTCCCGTCGGCGGCAATAAAGTTCCTTAAGAAACTGGCTTCTGACATGGAAATCAGAAACAGTTGCTCGGCGACGCCTCGGCTCGTTTGGGGTAGCGGAGCTAAAGGGTCACCCAATGCCTGACGGATGAGATCTGTGATGCCAAGGGCGCTTCCGACCTCGGATTTGGCTCGGTAAAGATTTAAGAGCCGATCTATCTTTTCGAGACGCTGAGGGTCGTTCCAGGCCTGCGCATTGCCTTTGTACTCCACAATCAGCTCGAGTGGAATCATGCCCCCGAAGGCCGCGTCGATTCTTTCGCTCACAATTCGAGCTTCTTGTTTTGCCGGGAGGTCGTCGAAAAGCCGAGCCGACCAGTGAAGCCTCTGGCCCTTAAGCGCAAGAAGTGAGCTCGTAACCGCAACGGCAATCACAACGATTTTAGCGTAGTTAAACGCGATGTTGACCCAGCCCGCATTTGTTAAAACCCATGTTCGTGAGATGGGAATAGGAAATAATAGGAGGAGAGGTATGAGCACGAGGGTGGTCGCCAGCCAAGACAGTATCATGGCGAGTGAGACGGATAGCCCGAAGTCCCGAATGACAGGGACGTCGGAAATGATCAAAGTGGCAAAGCCGATTCCGGTCGTGGAAGCGGTGAGAAGATTGGGGAGCAGGAGCTTCCTTAAGGTTCGGAAGACAAGTTCGGCTTTTGCGGAAAGCTTGGAGTGTCCGGATGCAGGTCTGCGCGTGGCCTCCTCGGAGAGGCGAAGCATTGTATGCGTTGTTAGAGAGAGCACATTGACCGCAACCAGAATGGGGATGGTCACGGCGAGAACAGTCATAGGATGCCCAAGCCAGACCATTAACGCCAGCACAAAGGCGTTGGCCACGACGATCGTGACGAACGGGGCCGCCGAGGTCCACGGAGACGGAAACACAAGGAGAAGCGTAAAACAGGAGGTGATCATGGCCAATAACATAAAGCGGACGAGTTCACTCTTTAGCAGAGTCGTGAGTTGGCTCTGGATCGCTGGGATGCCACCTATCATGATTTTTGCTGATGGGAAGGCGCTCTCGAGCTGAGCGCGTACCGTTTTGCTGATACGAATGACCTCTTGGTCCGATAGACTTTCAGGAGTTCCAAGGACGATGAGCGTATCCCTTCCGTTTGCCGACAATAAGAATGGCGTGATCATGCGATCTTCGCTCGCGCGTGCGACCCGCTTTTCAAACGGGACAACCACATCGAGAGTTCCAACCTTGAGTTCATTTCCGGATTGGGTCGCAAGCTCGACCGTACCCAGCCCCAGCGCACTTTTCACTCCCTCAATCTCACGGAGGGTTTTGGTGGCCCCGGTAAGACTTCGAAGCCGCTCCTCCTGAAGCCAGCTTCCGTTTTCAATGGAGATTACGGCCAGCAACGGCTGCGACCGGTCCAGCTGGAATTTTTTCCTGATATCAAAATCGGCTCGCAAGAGAGGATGATTCTGAGGAAGAAATTGATCGATCGAATACTGAGTTTTCATCCTTGCGGCGGAAGCCAGAGCCAGAATGGAAGACACACAAATCAATAGGAGAAAGGCCACGGACCAGATTTTCTCTTGAGTGTGAAGCTTGGCACATCCCGCCGAACCTTTGGTCGGGTCTTGTGATTCGCTCATAATACCTTGCCTTTCTGCCACAGCCCAATTGAGGCTGGCGCAAACTCAATCATCGGCAGTGAGGACAAGGCACTGAAGGATCGCGCCGGCCTCAGTCCTGAATGCGCGAGAATACGTAAGAAGGCGCGGGAAGGCGCGACTTAAGATCAGGTTTGTTAGCTGAGGGACAGGCTAATGTGCCTATAAGTTCGTCAATACATGCGTAAGGCGGATGGGGGCGTTGATGGTGCGGGCGAGGGGGATGAGGCCAGTCCAGGTGAGTGAAGTGCGCAAGGCGAAGAGGAAGTTGAAATTCATCCAGCACGTTGTAAGATGCGGCAACGGCGCCGTTTAACTCAGGGGTCGAACGAGTAAGGAAGATCGAGTCAGAGAATCGATTAGACGAAGAAGATCGAGCAGGCGAGGAAAACATGGGGAACTTCAGTTCCGAAAGCGAAACCGAAGTCGAAGCCGTGAGTGCGAAGACGTTTGATCTGCAACCTGTTCTGGTCGGTGAGCGTTTGCGACTCCGGCCCTTGAAGCCGGACGACTTCGAGAAGCTATATGCCGTGTGTTCGGATCCATTTATATGGGAGCAGCATCCCGAAAAGACACGCTATCAAAGAGGCACCTTTGAGCGCTTTTTCCAGGGTGCTCTGGATTCCAAGGGCGCTCTCATTGCAAGTGATTGCAAGAGTGGAGAGGTGATCGGCACTTCACGTTTCGTTGGTTTCGACATCCAACAGAAACAAGTTGAAGTGGGATACACATTCTTGGCGCGAAGGTGTTGGGGCCGGGGTTACAACTTAGAAATGAAAAAGCTCATGCTGAATCACGCGTTCCGCTATGTGAATCGGATCGTATTTTACATAGGCGAACAAAACATGCGGTCCCGTTACGCGGTGGAGAAGATTGGGGCGCAGCTTGTGGAGAAGATCAGGCGCGAGCCGAAGGAGGGTGCCGTTTATTACGCTGTTGTGTATGCCATAGAGCGAACTGATTTTTACAAAAATCCAATCTTCTTCCCAGTTCAGGAAGGCTGAAATGGCGACAAGAGTGGCCATTGGCTGGAGTTCGGGCAAGGACGCCGCCTACACACTTTATAGCTTGTATGCCCATCCAGACCTGGAACCTGCGGCGTTATTCACGACTTACTGTTCAACGACGGGAAGGATTCCGATCCAAGGGACGCCTATTGAAGTCGTACGCGAGCAAGCTCGCTGTATTGGCCTTCCACTCATTGAAATAGATCTTCCGGAGAATTGTTCCAATGCAGAGTATGAAAAGAGAGTTCTTGAGGGGCTGTCCCCGAGTAAGAAAGAGTGTCAACACCTGGCATTTGGCGACCTTTTCTTGGAAGGGATTAAAGATTACAGAGAGTCCTTTCTTATTCCCGCTGGATTTGAACTCGTATTTCCTCTCTTGGGAGCGTCAAGTCTCGATCTGGCGCGGATGATTGTCGCTGCGGGCTTTCAAGCCAAAGTCTGTAGCGTGGACAGCACCCAGCTTGACCGATCGTTTGTGGGTTGGGAATACGACGACCAACTCCTTAAAAGCCTGCCAGCCGACATCGATCCCTGCGGAGAGCGCGGAGAGTTTCACACGGTCGTTTATGATGGTCCTATCTTTTATACAGTTCCGCAGCTGCGGTTTGGGCTTCCGCAAAGTCACGGCCGGTTCTCCTTTTTAGAGATGCGAATTCAAGGAACATAGACAATCGTTCCCGTAGAAGCGGCATTATAAGCCGTTCTGAGTCGCTTTGAGCCGTTAATACCTCCACCTGTTCGCCCATTCCTTCCCGAGCTTCTCCTCAGCTTCGAATTGATTATGCGATCGACATAAAAATCGTAAGTCTAATATGTCGTCACCACCTCCGTGCGCTCGTGGCACGATGTGATCCGCCTCGAGCCGGTGCGAACTCTCACATCTGCGGCCCGTAACAGGATCATGGTACTCGCACTTGCCTCCCGCGCGCTGGATGACCACTCGTCTAACGGATGCAGGCACGCGACTCATGTTGCTGCGCCGCTTAGTCGATGCGGCCGCGCTCTTAGTAGCGCCTGCGGGTTAGGAGCCGGGGTGCTCTCGGAAGTGGCGTTGACCTCTCGAGCCGCGGTGTTTCCGGCCGCGACGGCGACTTCCGTGGCGGGGGCCGAGTGAGATTTTGTGCTTAATCCCTGTCAAACAAAAATATATATGCCGTCTTGCTTCAGGAGGGGAGACAAGTGGTGTGTAGTAGAGTGGAGCGGAAGTGGGAAGTGAGAATTGAGAAGAGAAGAAACGTGGATGCGCTTAGTTTTTCTCTGGAGTAGCCGATCGTGGTGGTGCGGGAATGTGGCCGTCCGTGTGCGGGCTGACTTCGGCGCATCCGCGGAGCTCAATTGCGAGTATGACTTGAGAGGCGTTGGTCCACTTCGCCTTCGCATGGGAGAAGCTCCGCGGTATTGAACATCATGTGCGCGCGAATAGCGGATGGTGCTGTTGTGACTGAATTCCTTGGACTATTGTCTGGTTTGGTCCATCCGAGCTGGTGAGTTTACGCCGCGTTATCTACTTTAAAAAAGAGGCTATCTACTGGGAGAGGGTCTGCGATGGTATTCCTACGCCCAAATGCTGTGCTCGCGGCCATTTTTTTATTTTGTATCCCTTTGCGGGCTGAGCCGTGGCTTTCGAGTCGATTCGCGCAAAACTGTGCGTCTTGCCATGCCCCTGGTCGCGTGAATGTGGCTCCTAAGGAACGGCGTTGCACGTTTTCTTGCCAGGGCTGTCATACTAATCCCAATGGTGGCGGTTTGCGCAATTCCCACGGAAAGTGGAATCAGGAGCGTTGGCTTCGGTCCTTGTACGTTAAGGACTACAGATTGAATAAGCCACGTCCGGCTCCGGTAAAATATCAGTACTACTCGGAACCTCGATTGCAAAAACTCCTGGAGGATAAGGATAAGGATAAGGATAAGGATAAGGTTCTAACTAAGGTTGCGCGCGAAGGTTTTCCCTTACGTCAGACGTTGGTCGATCTGCCAGAATCGGAGTGGGATAGACATTCCCGTCAAGAAATGCCGGTCGAGCCGAACCCCAAGATGACCCTTTTGCGAATTCCGCAGGACGATCCTTGGCGTGTGCGTCGCGAGGGATATCTGAATGCCGGCGCCGATATTCGCTATTTCTATTTAGACTACAAGCGGGATCAGTCGCGAACCAAAAGCTTTTTTCCAATGGCGGCCGATATCGCCGCCAGTGTGGAGCCCTTCCGCCGGATCCATCTTGTCTGGGAAGGCCGATTTTTAAATGGTCCTCAGAATAAGGTGTGGGACGACAACTACACACGCGAGGCGCGCGTGCGCTCGGCGTACCTTTTGGTCAACGATCTTCCATACAACACTCACGCCATGTTTGGAATTTACCGTCCGCTGTTTGGGCATCATACGCCGGATCACACGAGTTTTCTGAGCTACGCGACAGGCTTGGATCAGCGTGCGGCCTACAAGGCCGTGACCGTGGGAACCGCGCCCGGAGTGCCCTTTCTAAATATGCATGCGTTTCTTCCAATAAATAAAAGTGATTTTAACGATGCCGATTCGAAGGCGGACAAGGGTCTTGCATTGAATGTGGGCGGGCGTTGGGTGACGTTTGGTGCGTATGCTATGTTGTCGTATTGGAACACGGAAGGTGAACCGGACTCCGGGAGCACAAGTGTTCTCAAACGCAGCATGTGGTCGCTCTCGGGCGGCGGCACGTACAAGTTCTACAGCTTATCTCTGGATTTCTCGCGCGTTGAACGTGAGACTACAGGTGTACGGAAGGACACCGGGACCGTGATCACAGCGGAAAATCGCTTTCGCGTCTGGCGAGAGACTTACGCCAAGTTCAATTACGAGAATATGAGCACGGCGCGCTCCCTTCGTGAGGGCAAAGCAGGGGCATACAGTATCGGAGCGGCATCCTTTCTCATCTCCAGCCTTCAACTCGAATTGATGTACAAATCAATAGCGGAAACCGACACTGGCCAGGACATCAATGAAAAAATGATGTTGGCTCAGTTTCACATCTTCTTTTAGAGAACTATGGGAGTCCCTGGGTTGAGGTTCTGGAGGGGTCGCGCGGATGGCCGCAGGCGGGTGCTCCGAGGTGAAACTTCGAAGTGCCTTAAGGACGTCTGCTGCGAACGTCTGCTGCGGAAGCCCAGGTGCCATTTGATGATCCACCACTGCCGATTCGGGGCACGGTCCGCCTTTCCATTCGATGCCTATTCGATGCTTAGGAGTTTGGCCGCGCAAAAGCTTTGGCCTCGCCCTTGCAGAAGCCGGGTAGCTGTAATCATATATAACAGTTCGTTAGAGGAGTTGGTTATGAAGAATCGGTGGACGTCTTTGGCCCTGGCGGGTGTTCTCGCGTGGTCACAGACCGGAATGGGCGAGGTCGAAAATTTTTCGGGAATGGAGAACCTTCAGGCCGCGGCCGAAGCAGCCCGCGAGGGGAGTCAGCTTTCGCAGGCACGGGTCGTGGCGCTTCAGGCTCAAATGTACCTCGCCTGGGCGATTAAGCTACAGGTGGAGAAGGCAAAGTTGATCAGTGACTATGCGGAAACGCAGGGGCGTCTGACGCAGAAGACCTCGTTTCTCATTTCCTTGTCTCCAACGATACTTGAATTAGTCACGGGTATTTTATTCCTTAAAAAGGGCACTGATCCCCGCTTTATGAGTTCCGCAAGAGTCGTGGAGCATTTGGGAAAGGTGGACGCTCTGACGAAGGAGGTTAGGAGTGTCCAGCGTGAGCTTCGCCGGATGATCGACCGCAGTGGAGCCCGATTTGATGTGGCGCTCTTCACGAGCAAAGCTCAGGAACTTGCTACAAAGAAAGGATCTTTAGAAGGGTTGCTGATGGTAAAACCCAGCGGGAGGATTGGCCGCTTCGTTCGAGGAGCGCGTATCATCTTGGCTGGCGCCATTGGAGTGACATTGGTAGCGGACGCCGCGGCCACCTTTGTTGAGATCAATGTGTTGACGCCGGCTGAAACCGATCAGCTCATTGGTTGGCTGGATGATTTTATCGATCAGACCGAAATGGCCTTGACCGCCTATGAGCAAGCCCGCTCGCCAGCGCCGGCTCCCTAAGGCGTTACTTCCAGTTATCCTATGTCTGCTGTTTGGCAGCCGGCTTTGTCCGGCCGCCACGACGGACGAGGTCGGCCGGATTCTTTCCGAAGTGGAGCGCAACCTTTTGCTGCAATCCGATCCGGTCCTCCATCGTCTGGTGAAATACCGCGAGATTGTGGAACAAGGAGCCTATTTGCAAACACTTAGACTCTGCTCGGCGTACCGACAAGGGCGCGGCTTACCCACGCCCTCTCATCCTGGCCGCTCTCAATACTCGTATCAGGATTCGCTGGCGGCTTGGTCCGAGATCGCACTTGCGGGTGCATTGCAGCCGATAGACGCCATTTTCGGACCCAAAGCGGATTATATCGAGGTGAATCGCCTGAAACTTTGGGCCTTGCAGAGCTGGTTTCAGTCCGTCTACACCGTGTACCTGATCGATTCTCCTGGCTTCTTGCAAGCGGCTGTCCATTGCCTGAACTCCTTGGATGCACGTGAAATCAATCTTTTTGCGTCGACGATCGTGGCCACCGATTATGTCGCCAACGTGGCCTCCGAGGGCGCCGCGACCTATGTGTTGGGCGCCAGTGTTATCGGTTCGGTCATAAGCAAGGCGACCTCCTTCGTCATTTCTTCAGCCCGACACCTTCTGAGGCAGGTGAGGGCAAAACTCATCCGATCACCTTTTATCTTTGGCTCGGCGATCGTGGTTCCCATTGGCGTTGATAATTTATTTACTTACCTGAACAAAGTGGAAGAAGCGAAGGCTGTAACACTTGATTTTTTGGATCCAAGCAGTGAAACACGTAAAAACGGTCTTTTATCCAGCCGCATCTTAATGATGAGTCTGGCGGTTCAAAAGTTTGCGGCGGAGACGGAATCGGGAGATCCCAGATTCCCCGAGTTCATCGCCTGGACGAAGGCTCACATCACGAAGCATCTTCGTAGCCAAGCTCACCGGGATTTACAGCGGATAAAGGCGACTCCTGACCGAAGCCTCAATGAGAATGGGGCTGAAAAGAAATACAAAGTGGTTCTTGAGGCCATTCTCCCGATCTTGGACCAGATCGATCTGCCAAATTAAATAAAAAAGGAACGTAAGGCGATCGGGAGAAGCTCATCCCTGCCCATCGGCTAGGACAAGATCACGAGGAGCTCTACCCGGTCGACGTCGCAAACTGAATCGTTTCCATTGGAAGCCGTGATTCGCATTCCAGGTATGATACAGTTTTATTATATGGAACACCAAAAGGTGATGAAGTGGTCTGGGCGCTTACTGCCGGGTCTCGTATTCGTGGGCCTTGTTTTCGTGTTCCAGAACTGCAGTGGTCAAGGGTTTAAGTCCGCCAAAAATTTTTCATCAAAATGCAAAGCTTCAATGAAAGCGAAAGTGGCCGCATCCGTAATTTCTTCTGGAGACCTTAAATGCGCCGATCCATCGTCATACTCCTGCGAGCGGCGCATTTTTAGTCCGCAGGTGCAGGATAGGGCTTTCGCGCATACCGAGTGTTTGCCCGACGGACGTTGTGTTGACGTGGACGTGCGACAGTTCGCAACCGCCGCGTTGGCTCAGCGAGGAGACGAGTACATGCTTCTTCCTGGCGGCGATTATAACCGCGAAGAAAATCGATGCGCGCACAAGCTGCAGTCGGATGGACTCGCTGTCTTCCGCTCTGAGGGCGACACGCTGGAAGAAGCGCTCAACGAAATCATGTCTGCCTGCCAAAAGCGGTCGGAGGATTTATGAAAGGGTGGATCCTCTCGGGCTTTGCACTCCTGTTTATCCTTATTCCAAAAGCCTATGGGCATGCCCGGTTGAAGGGGAGCGTCTTGCCTCCAAGGAGCAACAATGCGGGTTTAAAGACGGGCCCTTGCGGAGGTGTGTCCCGCACCGCCTCACCCAAAGTTTTCCAGGCGGGAGAGACGATAACGATCGAATGGGAAGAAACCGTTCAGCATCCAGGAGAGTTTCGCTTCTCGTTTTCACGCGCGAACGATCAGAATTTTACATTATTGAAGACCGTCACTGACTCTCAGGACGGAACGAAAGATCTCCCGCACTCGTACAGCACCACAATCACGTTGCCCAGCCAGTCCTGCGACGCCTGTACCATTCAGATGATCCAGATCATGACGGAGAACCCCGCCAATCCCAGCTACTACTATTCCTGTGCGGACATTAAAATTGAGAGCCCGGTGCGGCCTTCGGATCCTCCAGTTGACCCCCCAATTGACCCCTCCGTTGATCCTCCGGTTGACCCGCTCTCAAACCCGCCGTCCGCACCGGAGCCGCTCTGCGATTGATGCGACCGCAGCTCTCCCGCAGGTCCATCTCGAATCGGGCATTGTATCGAAGTTCGACGTTATTCGTAAGATTTGAGACGGTTGAACTCAGCTGAATTCAGGCGAATCCATGGCTCGCTTAGAAAGCCTTGCTTTGACACCGACTTACGCCTGTCGCCGTCTCAAGAGAACACCATTTCATTTTCTACCGGAAGGCGCGTCAAAATATCTTAAGTCGCAAAATCGCTGCGCCGATAGGAAAGAGTCTCTAGCGAAAGGGCTGGGCAAGTGGCTTGGGACGATATTCCAGATTGGTCCGTTTCGGTTGCGGCGACTCTTTTAGAAGAAGTCCGAAATGTAGATGCCTTTACATTCCATCATTGCTGCCGAGTGGGTCGAAACTCACGGCGATTGGCGAAGGCCATGGGCCTTAACGAGTTTGAACAGGCGGTCCTGGAGTACGCGGGATTGTTTCACGACATTGGCAAAGCCCGTATTCCTAAAGAGGTCCTCACCAAGCCCGGGCGCCTGGATAAGAATGAGATTGAGGTCATGAAGTCTCACCCCATGCTGAGCGCGCAAATGATTCAGCACTTGGACCATATTCCTTTTTTCCGCTTTATGCTTCCCGGCGTTCGGTATCATCATGAGACAATTGAAGGCACTGGGTATCCGAATAGCATTCGTGGTGAGTCCATTCCCATATTCGCGCGCGTGATCGCGGTGGTCGACAGCTTCGATGCCATGACCCACGCCCGCTCTTACCGCAAGCCTCTGCCGCAAGAGAAAGCGATTCAAGAGATAAAGGATTTTTCGGGGCGCCAGTTTGATGCCCAAATCGCGAAGTACTTCTTAGATCTTCTCCCGCACCTACCGAAGGATCAGGAGAAGGCCGAGAGCGAAGAAGTCGTGATTCGTGAAATTCTCAGGATTGCGGCGTAAATCAATCTAGGTGTTAAGCCAAGCCAAGACGTCCGGGGTGTGATAGCTAAAGATCATGTCCGCTCCGGCGCGCTTAATGGATCCCAGAATTTCCAGCGTGACGGTTCGTTCATCAAGCCAACCCCTTTGGGCCGCGGCCTTGACCATCGCATATTCCCCACTCACGTTATAGGCGGCAATGGGTACGTCGCTTCGACGTCTCACCTCGAGGATGATATCGAGGTAGGAGAGGGCCGGCTTGATGAGGAGGACGTCGCATCCCTCGTGTTGGTCGAGGCGGGCCTCGCGCAAAGCTTCGCGCCGGTTCATGGGATTCAGTTGGTAGGTCTTCTTGTCCCCGAAACGAGGGGCGCTCATGAGGGCCTCCCGAAAAGGGCCGTAGAACCCGGAGGCGTATTTGGCCGAATAGGAGATAATCCCCGTTTGGGTGAATCCGTTTTCATCCAAAATTTTCCGAATCCAACCGACCCGTCCATCCATCATATCCGACGGTGCAACAAAGTCGGCTCCGGCACGAGCCTGCATCAGCGCCTGTTCGCCAAGGATCATCACACTTTCGTCGTTGAGGATCTCTCCTTTTTCGACGATTCCATCGTGGCCCTCACTGGAGTAGGGATCCAATGCCACGTCGGTGATGACAGTGATTTCGGGAAGTCGCTCTTTCAGCAAACCCACGGTTTGAGGCACCAGACCTTTTGGATTGATCGCTTCGCGCCCGCGCGGATCTTTGAGCGAGTCCTCGATCCGCGGAAAGAGCGCGATGGCGCGCAAACCGCGTCCAGCCAAAGATTCCGCTTCCTTGAGCAGGAGATCCGGCGAGAAACGAGAGCAGCCGGGCAGAGAGGATATCTCCTCACGCACCCCTTGGCCATCAATCAGAAAGGCGGGCCAAATAAGATCGGCGGCGGAGAGATGCGACTCTTGCACGAGATCGCGCACACTGGCGGAGCGGCGCAAACGGCGCGGACGTTCTACAAGTTTCATGGGGTCCTCCATAATTTCGCAAGCGGGATCCCGAGCTGACAAAAGGCCGCGGTCAGGCTGATCAGCGGCAGGCCCTGAATCGCGCTGGGATCCCGGCTCTCAATGGTTTCAATAAGGCCCATTCCGGCGCGTTCAATTTTGTACGAGCCCGCACAATCCAGGGGTTGATCGAGAGCGATGTAGGCCTTGAGATCATCGAGTCCCAGCGGGCGCAGGCGAATCTCGGTGATATCGGTGAAATGCAAGGCTGCTTGTGCGGGAGCTAAGACCGCAAGTGATGTGATCAGGCGATGAGTCCGTCCCTGCAACGTTGAAAGCTGAGCCAGGGCCGCCTCTGGAGTTCCTGGCTTATCAAAACGCGAGCCATTCCATTCCACAAGCTGGTCTGACCCCAGCAGCACGGCGTTTGGAAACCCGGCTCGCAGGCTCTGTGCCTTCTCCAGGGCGAGGAAGCGGGTGAGTTCCACAAGGTCGGTCGGGCCACGCCGCTTCAGTTCGTCTTCGTTCACGCGCGGAATATGGGCCTCGAATCGAAGGCCAAAATTCTCAAGCTGAGCTTTACGGTAGGGCGAGCCACTGGCCAGAATCACCTGCATGGGTCTTAAAGCTAATCAAAAAAGACCCGAGCAAAAAGCCAAACTGTGTCAAAGAGGACTCCTTTTGACCACTCGTGAGCCCCATGACAAGTTTATGTGATGCCCTACGTACATAACCTGGATCCATTTGCGATTCAGTTCACCGAGCACTTTGGTATCCGTTGGTACGGACTCGCTTATCTGATGGGATTTATCGGCGGGTACTACGCAATCCTCCTGATGACCCGGCGGGGCGGGACGCAGTTCAAAGAACTTCAGGTCGCTGATTTTATCACATGGGTCGCCATCGGAGTTCTAGCAGGCGGTCGTTTGGGGTACTGCTTATTTTATTCTCCGGATTTACTGACCAGCTTTGATTCCGCGTTTCCCTATTGGGGTGTGCTTAAGGTCAATGAAGGGGGGATGGCCTCTCATGGTGGCATCATGGGGGTTATGTTGGTGTGTTGGGCCTATGCGCGTCGACATCAACTCTCCTTCCTGCATTGCCTGGACCTGACCGTGTATGGAGGAAGCCTGGGTTTCTTCTTCGGTCGCATTGCCAATTTCATTAATGGCGAGCTATTTGGCCGTCCGGCTCCTGAGACCCTCGCTTGGGCGGTGAAGTTTCCCACGGAGATGACTCTGTGGGTGCACAACGACGTCTCGCGCTTGAGTTCGCTGAAGGGCGCGGTCGGCGCTTTGGGGCAGGTAAAAACGGATGCCGGCGAGGTCATTCCACTGAGTCCCTCGGTCTGGCAGGGATGGCTGAATGCATATGGCCATGATTTCAGCGCGCGACAACATGTGTATCAGACGGTTGAGGCGCTCATCGCAGCGGTTCAGCACGGGCACGCCCAGGTGACGGTGCTCCTGGCCCCTGTTTTGACGGCGCGCCATCCCTCGCAGCTCTATCAAGCATTTCTTGAAGGCCTTCTCGTTTTCCTGATCCTGTGTTGGATTTGGAGACGTCCGCGTAAACCCGGAGTGGTGGGGGGATGCTTTGGCGTCCTTTATATGATCGCTCGGATTATTGGAGAACAGTTCCGCATGCCTGACGCTCACATCGGCTTTCAGCTTCTTGGACTGACCCGTGGACAATGGATCAGCATTGCGTTTCTGATCTTCGCGCTCGGATGGCTGATCGTGGCCTTGCGTCGTCCGGTCCCGCGTATTGGCGGCTGGAATCCCAAGCTCGGCGCGGATCCCGAGGTCCTGGCAGGCCGGCGCCGAAAATAGCGCACATTCTCGCGATTCTGTATTCCGTTTATTTTTTCTTCTTGTTATCGGGTTTCACTGCACTTGGTTTCGAGTCGGTTGTTCCTGAGAAGAGGATTCCCGGGCTCTGATAGTAACTGCCGCTAGGCGATACAGAAAAGCTTTGGATGTCCAGATTCAATTTGTGTTTGTCTGGACGGTTCAGCTCGTTAATAACATGCGCTAACTTTTCAAAGGCCTCGGGATCGCTCTTGACGATATCGACCAAAAAAAAGGAATCTTTTGGTCCCTCCTTGGTGCGAAGCTTGAGTTCCAGATGATTCTGACCCGGCTTGACATTTAATACGTGGACATCTTCCAGGAGGTCCGCGATCGCAATGTTAGATAATAAGCCAAGAGCCACAACCAATGTCTTCATTTTATCAACCTTCCTGCGCATTCGCTTAATGTGTGATTCGTGGAGGCGGGCTTGCGCCATAGGGTCTTTTTTCCACATGGTTCATCATGGCTGCCGTTAGCGCATCTATGGAAGACACTTCATGGAATGCGCAATTTCTACATCTCACCGGATAGCTGGGGAAATTGCCAACATAGGGGTAGAGGAATCGTCGGAAATTGAAATCTGCGATGGATTTATTGTAGACGATAACGTTGCAGTTGTTCTCCAGCGCGCCTTCGATACTCTTATTCACACAGGCACCACCATTCGCTCCCGTGACGATCAATGTTCCGATTTTTCTTTCCTGAAGGACATTCACGAGTTGATCGCGGTACCGATTGCCAGGATGGAACATGCTATCTGTGGTTTTTTTAACTACCGTGACGTCCGGGTAATCCGCCACCGCATCCTGAAGTACGCGACTCGTCTCCCTATCCGCCGGGCTCACATCGTTTCGTCGCAACTCGTATTCCACAAATATGATCGGTATATTGGCTTGTTTGGCACGATGGATGACGGCCAACTGCTCGTTCATCATCCGTTCAACTTTTACTCG
Source organism: Bdellovibrionales bacterium (assembly GCA_050249195.1). Classification (GTDB taxonomy): domain Bacteria; phylum Bdellovibrionota; class Bdellovibrionia; order Bdellovibrionales; family UBA1609; genus JALHOQ01. Next base: position 69,018 of record JBFWQY010000015.1, on the reverse strand, counting down.
GTTGCTGGGCAGGGAATCGTCGCCATGTCTTTTAATGTAAAAGGGTTGCATGTCGATAATGATCAACGCGGTTCCGCCGGAGTCCGACCGGCAGGCGGGGTACGCGAGTCCGCTCGCCCCTCTCAGCAGAAGGAGGGTGAGAAGAAGAGATCTGATTCCTTTGATCATTGAATTATCGTAGCAGTGGGGCTGCGTATTTGGGCACCCCCGTTACGTTCAAATCCCGTGGAACACGGCAGAGTTGGGGCGAAAGTCTAGCTACTGGCATATATACTGCAGGATTTTCGATAAAGTTTTCGAACTCGGCCCTCAAGCCAAAACGATCGAACCTGGCGTTTGAGGTGTCGGTTATTTGTTTTCGAATCAAGCCAAATTTGGCAGGAGAAATATCTATGCTTTCAAAAATGGTCATCGTGCTGGCTCTGGTCATCCCCTCGCTTTCCTTTGCCGAGAAGACACTCCGTCGAGGTACTCTCGAAGTACGGAATGAGGCCACGTTGGAACCGGGCCTGTCAAAGAGCGGGGATTCCACATATTTGAATATCAGCATTTTATATTCCGAAGCCTCCAACGAAGCCTTTTTGAACATCGATGGTGAAAGACTCCACCCTGGCATTCGCGAAGGGAAAAAGATTTCAGCATATTCCGCGAAGCCCCGCCAATACTTCTATTTTGTGCTCGATTTGGCTCCTTCGCTTATGCAGGACCCCCAAGGGCAGCCAGTGCCCGTGTTAGAGAACACGAAGGGGTCAATGGTTGGCTGCGGTGCCGGAGCTAATGCCATACTGACGTCGTACAAAGGCGATGGAACGAGTCTACGCCGCTGTGTCACCTTGCCTTGAGCGGTCGGTGGACAGATGTCCTGAATCTATACATCGTCAGCCCGACTGTCTTGAATTGAACCGTTCATAACTGGTTGATTTGCTTGGAACTTTCAGCTCCTGGGAAAGCTCGCAGGGGCGCCCCAATTGCAGCTTTAGGGGAGGTGAGGGGGAGTCCAAGTGAAGTTCGTCAAACAGATCAGTGTTTTCGTCGCTGTGGGAGCGATGGGTTGTTCCCAACAGTTCGAAGCCGCAAAGTTCGGTCCAGCTGGCAAGGGCACAGCTCGAGCCGCATCTGATGAAACTCTTACTCCGGAGGGGACTGGCGGCGAAGAAATCCCGGCTCCTTCCTCGCCCACGGATCCTGCGGATCCGACTCCAGATCCCGGCCCGATCCCCGCTCCGTATCCGGCTCCGTCGCCGGCCCCAGATCCTGCATCGGCGCCCGCACCCGCACCCGCTCCTGAACCCGCTCCTGAACCCGCACCGGCGCCGAGTCCGGCACCGGCGAGAGATTTCTTGGCGGGCGAGGGAGGGTTTGAGCTTCTCGGTGATAGAATGGCTTTCCTTGCCGCGAATCCGGGAAGCCTCGGGGACGTGGAAACTCTGGCGCAAAAGTTATCTCAAGCCGACGTTGTGGTTTTATCTTGGGCGACAAACAGCAGCGAATTTCCGGTGGAGACGGACCGCTGTTACACGGGAAAATTTGCGCAGCTGGGTGAGCTCGTCCGTCGGCTGCGCGAGTTGAAGCCGCGTCAGCGCCTCTTTGGATATGTCGCGAGCACATACGATATTCCCAAGACGGTGTATGTCAGTGATGCCACCGCCAATTGGATTCGAAATTTTCTGACCTCATTTAAGACCGCGGCGGAAATCAACAGTGAATTCCCGGCGGCCAACACGTTAAGGACGTATTGTGGCAACAACCTCTATGATCCATCGACTCCCGCCACCTGGAATTGCGCTGGAGGTGTTTGCAGCAATTTTATCAAAGCTGTGGAGGACTGGACCCAGGTTGAAGTCGAAGGCAATGTTTGGATCGATGGAATTTTTGTGGATCTGGTGGGCGCGCAGTGGATCAACGCGCACGTGCGCGATAATATTTTTTCTTACGTAAAGGGCAAGGGCAAACGCTTGATGATCAACGTGGGCGTGTCGGCGGATAACGTCGGTTTTGCCGGGGCCTCGCCTCACTTTGGAAGCGGCGACTACGTTTTAATGGAAGGGTTTTCCTATGCAAGTGGCTACTATACAGGTACGGCCACGCAAGCGGCATTAGATGCTTATGGTCCACTTAAGTCCCGCGGGGTTTTGCTGGCCGCTTATGTGTCTGAAAAGTGGGCCGCGGCTTCGGGGGAGTCCATTTTGTGTGGTTCGCCCAATCATCTTCATGCCTACCAGAAGTATCTGGCGTACTTTACCAATGGAAATGTCTTTCAATATCTGACTCAAGATGCAGGGCTTGTATCCAAGAACATTCAGCTCTGTGACCATTCTGCCGCCCTAAAAGCGTTGGGAGTGCCCTAAATGCACACGTTCAGGAGCCCTGCGCTTACCCGTCCATGACTCCGCTCGGATGACCAGTGTTATGGTTCATTTCATCCTATGGAAGCGATGGATTCACTTGTATGAAGGAGGGGTTGAGGCCGCTGGAGATGGCTGCATCTTGCAATAATTCAGGTACTGACTTGGCAGTCAGCGGCTCAGGAACAGTGATGTGGTAGCCACCCAACTGTCCGACAACATCCTTTTTTTCCGTTGGATCGCGCATGTGATCTTGACGATATTTTTAGCCATAAGCACGTTTCGCATTCTCAAGCACTGGTCAATTATAAAATGCAACTGATCCGAGGACACCTTTTCAGAGGCCAAAATAACATTGATTTTTGCTTTTTCTAAACCAAAGTTTGCTGCCTCTTTACTGGCCAGAACCTGCTGGCCAAATACTTTCATCAATGTCAGGAATTCGCTGAAGTGCTCTTCTGTTAAGTAATCGTTGGTAAGGAATTTGTCGATGTCTTCTTCTGTTTTCATCTCATCAATGATACGCGCGAGTTGTTCGTGAACAGGATTGGGTAGCGGCCGCTTCATGTTCTTCCATGCTTCGCGCATCATGGGGTTAGCTACAAATGGTAGCAACAAATGGCTCTCGATGCGTTTATAAAAATTAAAGAAGAATATAATTATCGGTCCACTGTCGCCTTTTTCTTTCTTTTCAGCTCTTGCTTTATCGTAATCAATCTCAAGCAGGGTCGGATATTCTAAATAACTGGTAAGATCAAAAGCAAAACGATCCTCAATTCCAGGCATCCGAAGCGTCGTTCCCTCTCAAGCTATGCCTGGCACCAAATAGTAGAATTTTGTTCTGCGGCCAGGAGTGCCGACTTTTGTTCTTGGGTCGACTCTGTCGTGGGCCTTCTGGCCGGTTGGGGTAGGAGCTATGAGCCGATGCCATAGAGGTCGCGACAGCGCCCTAGCCCAGAAATTTGAAAACCTTTTGCAAAACCACATCGGGCAGGAAAGATCCTTTGCCACACTTGGGGCAGGGGAGGTCGGCCGGGAGTGTGATCCTTTTGGGATGTGTTTCGGTGGCATACTCATAATGCGCGCCCCGGCTTACGAAACGCATATCCTCGAAACCGCAGGTGTCGCATGCGTACGGCATGCGGAAGGATTCGATGGTCATTCGTGGCGTCGTGAAGCCATGGACCATGCTGGCCTGTGAGACAATCACAACTGGGCAGTTTATGAGTTTGACATCGCAGGCTTTGGGAATCCGAAGGGTCCATAGGATCCAGTTCTTGACGCCAATGGAATTGATATAAGTTACATCACTCATATCAATGGCCAATAATTTGGTGTCGTTGAGCTGAAGATTGAAGAACGGGGTCGTTTCTCCGATAGATCCGGAAAGCGAGACCTGGACCTGATTCCCTTTACGATCGACTGTCATATTTTGATCATGAGTCCGGGTTCAAAAATCGTCAAAACTAAAAAGAAGGCCCGCCTTCTGGCCGGCGGATGGAATGAGATCGGTTGTGGCCGATCTCATTGAAAACCAATGAACGCTAAAAGGTTTCGTCGAAGCTCACGCTTCCGGTGACTCCCACCTGGTACGCAGCCACGCGACGTTCGAAGAAGTTTGTCAGCTCTTGAGTGTCTTGAAGCTCCATAAACCCAAAGGGATTCTTTTTGTTGAACTGATGGGGTATGCCTAAACGTTCCATACGCGAATCCGCGATATATTCGAGATAGGTGCGCATATCCCGCGCGCTCAATCCCGCTACGCCATGGTCTAGGATGTCGTTGGCGAAGCTCATTTCGCAATCAATCGCTTCTTTGAACATCGCAATGACCATGTCCTTCATGCGCGCATCAAAGAGCTGCGGCTCTTCTTCAAGAGCGGTATCAATCACCTTGTAAGCGAAGTCAATATGTGCGCTCTCGTCTCGAAACACCCAGTTCGTGCCGGTCGCCAGTCCATTCAAAAGCCCCTTAGAACGCAAGAAGTAGACATAGGCGAATGCAGCAAAAAAGAACAGCCCCTCAATGGTTCCCGCGAAGCAGATGAGATTCATCAGGAACTTACGGCGATCCTCTTTGGTCTCCAGGCGATCGAGACTATGGATGGAATCCATCCATTTAAAGCTGTATTCACCCTTCTTGCGAATGGAGGGAATGTTATGGATGGCGGCGAAGGCTTTCTCGCGTTCCGCCAGATCCGGAATATAGGTGTCCAGAAGTGTGAGATAAAACTGAACATGCAGCGCTTCCTCGTAGAGTTGGCGAGACAAATACAGGCGCGCTTCGGGGGAATTCACATGCTTGTACAAATTCAGCACGAGATTATTGCCCACGATGGAGTCGCCGGTAGCAAAAAATGCCACCAAACGGCCGATCAAGAAACGCTCAGCCGGCGTCAGCTTGCGCTGGAGATCGACGATGTCATTGCTGAAATCCACCTCTTCCACCGTCCAGGTGTTTTTGATGGCATTCTTATACATTTCGAAAAAGACCGGATAGCGCATCGGGCGCAATGTCAGGTCAAATCCGGGGTTCAAAATCATAGCCGTTTCCTCCTACTGGCAAGCTTCACAGATTTCCGGGTTTTCCAGCGAACAGGCGAGCGCTTCCTGGTCGGAGTACTTCTTCTTGGGCTCCTCCGTCGCTCGAGTGGTCACCTTGGCAATCTTCGTGGCGGGACGTGAACGCAAATAGTATGTCGTCTTCAACCCCGCCTTCCATGCATACATGTACATAGAGGACAGCTTGCCGATCGTCGGACTTTCAATAAACAAATTTAATGATTGGCTTTGATCAATAAAGGCCCCGCGAGCCGCGGCCATGTCAATCATGGCTTTTTGCGGAACTTCCCAGACGGTGCGGAACACATCCTTAATATCCTGGGGAATCTCATCCAGATTTTGAATGGAGCCTTCAGCCGTCTTGATGCGATTGCGAATTTCCTCGTTCCAGAGACCACGGGCCTTGAGCGCGTCGACCAGGTATTTATTTACCTGAATGAACTCGCCCGAGAGTGTTTCGCGTTTGAAAAGATTGGACACTTGCGGCTCAATCGCTTCGTAGGCGCCCACAATCGAGGCGATCGTGGCCGTGGGCGCAATGGCAATGATCAATGAGTTGCGTAAACCGATGGTCTTCACCTTACGGCGCAACCGGTCCCAGCGCTCCTTATCTGTGGGCTCCACACCCCAGAGGTCGAATTGCAAAATTCCCTGGGCGGCTTTGGTCTCCTTAAAAGAGGGGTGGGGCCCATCCTTCTCCGCAAGCGCGCAGGAGGTTTTAAGCGCGTAATAGTAAATTTCCTCTTGGATTCGCGTGGAAAGATTGAGTGCCTCTTGCGAATCAAAGGGCAAGTTCAGCTTAAAGAACACATCTTGCAAGCCCATCACACCCAGTCCAACCGGGCGCCAGCGGCTGTTGGAGCTGGACGCGGTGGGGATCGGATAGAAATTGATATCAATCACGCGGTCCAGATACTTCACCGCGACTTCCACCGTGTGGGCCAGCTTTTCAAAATCAAACTCGCCATTCACCACGTGAGCGCCGAGATTGACGGATCCCAGATTGCACACCGCCGTTTCACTCGTGTTCGTCACCTCCAGAATTTCCGTGCACAAATTGGAGAGATGAATCACGTTCTGAGATTGGCCGGTCTGATTGGATTTTTTATTGCTGGCGTCTTTAAATGTCATCCAGCCGTTTCCCGTTTGAGCCAGCGACTTCATCATTCGGGCGTACAAATCCCGAGCCTTGACCTGGCGGACGAAGGTCTCGGCCTTTTCGGCCGCTTCGTAAGCCTTATCGAACTCGTCTCCGTAGAGGTCCACAAATTCGGGATGCTCCTTGGGATCGAATAACGACCAGATCTGGTCGGCTTCAACCCGGCGCATGAAAATATCGGGAACCCAGTTGGCAAGATTTAAGTTATGCGTGCGCTGAGCTTCATCGCCCGTATTGTCACGCAAGTCCAAGAACTCCTCGATGTCCGAATGCCAGGTTTCCAAATAGATGCAAGCGGCACCTTTGCGACGTCCTCCCTGGTTCACGGCTGCAACGGAGGAGTCCAGGGTTTTCAACCATGGCACAAGGCCATTGGAGTGCCCGTTCGTGCCCTTAATCAGGGAGCCACGGCTGCGCACGCGCGAGAACGAGACACCAATGCCGCCGGCGAACTTCGACAGCAAAGCAATGTCTTTGTATTTGTCGTAGATTGAGCTCAAATCGTCCTGTGGAGAATCCAGTAAATAGCAGGACGATAACTGGGGCCGCATGGTGGCCGAATTAAAGAGCGTCGGCGAACTGGGCATGTAATCCAGACTGGAGATCAGCTCGTAGAACTCTTTGGCTTCTTGAAAGCTGTTGGCGAGACCACAGGCCACACGCAAGAAGAAGTGCTGGGGCGTTTCGACCACCTGACGGCTATTGGGATCTTTGAGGAGATAGCGATCGTAGATCGTGCGCAAGCCAAAGTACTCGAAGCGTTGGGTGCGCGAGTCGTCCACAATAATGTTGAGAGCTTCTTTGTGCTCTTTGACAAACTTGAACTTCTCCTCATTCACAAGGCCCTGATTAAAGGCCACGGTGATGGAGTCATAGAAATTGCGGATATTTTGGTTGTTCACCTCTTCCAGGATGTAGCGGGCGAGGAGGCGCGAAGCGAGTTTGGAGTATTGAGGCTCCTCCCCAATAAGTAGCGCTGCGGTCTGGATGCAGAGCTGATCCAGTTCCTTGGTACTGGCACCGTCATAAAGACCGCTGATCACCTTGGCGGCGACCCGCATGGGATCCACCTCTTTAAGGCCGGTGGAGCAGGCGAGTACCACGTTCACGATCTTGTTCACGTCCACGGGTTGCAGGCTGCCATCGCGCTTGCGCACGCGCATGACAATCGGGCCTTCCGTGGTGCCATCGGTCCCTAAGGGGGGAGTCGGACTTTTATGGTTTTGATCCACAAAGCCTTCTGATTTTCTATCCAATAGATTTGTTTCTACGGTGTCGTTCTGAACACTCATGCTGCCCCCTTGGCGAATACTCTGCCATAAAGACATTTTCTGTCTTTTTTATAGGTCACTGAAATCCCCCTCGAAAACTCCGGACCCGATCCGTCATTTTATGTGAACTCCCGGTTGCAATTGGAGCGTCATCCTTAAGCTCCGTGTGGCCCTTGATCCCTCTTGGATCCTGATGCTTCCGAGCTGTCGCGCAACACTTCAAACGCTATCGCGCAGTAAAAGAAACTGTCAATGTGGATGCATTTCGGCAGGACAAGAAAATTTTTTTTGTTCGGAAATCACACGCTTAGAAATTGTCCATAAGCGTTCAAGACTTTCCCTTGACTGCAATTTTATGCTTAAGGTCTAAGCACGAAAATGCAGCTCGAGCAGGCCTCCTTTGAAAGTTCAAGTCCTCGCGCGATGAGATATGAGATTTTTAACCACATCGGGGTCGGCCAACGTGGAGGTATCACCGAGAGAATCCAACTCATTACACGCGATCTTGCGAAGTATACGCCGCATGATCTTTCCACTGCGCGTTTTCGGCAGCACCGGGGCCCACTGAATCACATCGGGCTTCGCTAAACCACCGATTTCACGCCGCACCCACTCCGTCAGCTGGTGCCGAAGTTCTTCAGTTGCCGTAACGCCCGCACGGAGGGTGACAAAGGCATAAATGCCCTGGCCTTTGATTTCATGTGGAAATCCGACCACGGCCGCCTCAGAGACGGCTTCATGAGCCACGAGCGCACTCTCAATTTCCGCTGTCCCTAGCCGGTGACCGGAAACATTGAGCACATCATCCACGCGGCCTGTGATCCAATAATAGCCATCCCGGTCACGCCGACATCCGTCTCCCGTGAAATACATCCCTTTATAAGGCGCAAAGTAGGTCTGGTAGAAACGTTCTTGATCCTTGTAAACTGTGCGCATCTGGCCGGGCCACGAACCCTCAAGGCACAGCTGCCCCTGACCCTCACCCTCTACGCGCTGCCCCTGTTCATTCACAATTACAGGCCGAATTCCTGGCAGAGGTTGCGTTGCCGAACCGGGTTTAAGAGGAGTGGCGCCCGGCACCGGTGAAACCAAAATCCCGCCGGTTTCGGTTTGCCACCAGGTATCGACAACCGGGCAGCGGGAGTCGCCCACCGTGCGATAGTACCAGAGCCAGGCTTCCGGATTAATGGGTTCGCCCACAGATCCCAGCAGGCGTAGGCTCTGGCGCGAGGACGTTTTTACCGGAGCTTCCCCCAAGGCCATAAGAGCGCGGATCAATGTGGGAGCTGTATAGAGTGTATTCACCTTGAATTTATCCACAATCTGCCAGATACGAGACGCATCCGGGTAGGTGGGGAGTCCTTCGTATAACACGCTGGTGGCGGCATTGCTCAGTGGGCCATAAACAATGTAACTATGGCCCGTGACCCAGCCAATGTCAGCCGCACACCAGTAAATATCATCGGCACGGTGATCGAAGACCAGTTGGTGCGTGAAGGAGGCGTAGGCCAGATAGCCTCCCGTGGTGTGAAGCACGCCTTTGGGCTTATTGGTCGATCCAGAGGTGTAGAGGAGGAAAAAGGGGTCTTCCGCGTCCATGACCTCCGGTTCGCACTCGGTGGGCTGTCCTTGGGTCACGTCGTGGTACCAGTGATCCCGACCGCTGTCCATGGCCACCGGCGCGCCGGTGTGGCGGACAATCACCATGGCTTTCACCCGACTCGTCCGACGGCAAGCTTCATCTGCATTGGCTTTAAGTGGAATGGATTTCCCGCCCCGCACACCTTCATCCGCCGTGATCACGTAATCGCTTTCGCAATCCTGAATCCGATCCGCCAGGGCATCGGGACTGAACCCTCCAAACACGACGGAGTGAACGGCCCCGAGGCGCGCACATGCGAGCATCGCGTAAACAGCTTCGGGAATCATAGGCATGTATAGGGTCACCCGATCGCCTTTACGCACACCCAGACGTTTGAGCCCTTGGGCCAGACGGCACACCTGGTCTTTCAAGTCCTGGTAGGTGATTGTAAGAGGGGGGCGCGCGGGGTCTTCCGGCTCCCAGTGAAAGGCGACCTTGTTTTTGTGTTGGGGAAGGTGACGGTCGACACAGTTAAAGCAAACGTTCAGCTTGCCGCCGCGATACCATTCAATGTGAACAGGTTTTTCAAATGAGACATTTTGAACCTGATTCCAACGTTCAAACCAAGTGAGGCGTTCGGCAACTTCAGTCCAGAACCCGTCGGGATCGGTGGCTGCCCTTTCCTGCATCTTTATGTAATGGCTCTGGTTGATCCAGGCCTCCCCTTCCCATTCCGGCGGTACTGCAAAAATCGAGTCCTGAGTCATTGTCATTTGTTTCCCCTCTCAATTGCCAAGCCCCTGACCTTCCGGAGGTAACATGGTTGCGTTGGTCGCTCAAGGACGTTTATACTCATGAAGTGCCTGAGTTTTTAGCGCGTCGCCACTTTCCTGAGATGGAAGATTTCGAAACCCTGATTCAGGGGTTCGGCGCACATGCACGGAGCCGAGTCGTCGCGAGGGTGCATTACAAGGACAAATCCTATCCGCTTCATTGTCTCAGCTTGGGATGTTCGGATCCTAAGGCCCCGTCGATCGGGTATTTTGCTGGCGCGCATGGTCTGGAAAAAATTGGCTCCGAAGTGGTGCTGGCGTATATGCACACGCTGCTGGAGTTTTTGCGCTGGGACCGTAATTTTCTCCAACGTCTGGAAAGTTCGCGTCTCGTATTTATGCCTTTAGTGAATCCCGTAGGAATTGTGAACCGCACACGCTCCAACGGTAACGGTGTGGACCTGATGCGAAATTCACCGCTGGATGGTGAACATGGGACCGGTCCCTTCTACCGAGGTCATCGCATCTCCCCACAGCTGCCTTGGTACCGGGGAGCTGAGGGCTCTGAGATGGAGATTGAAGTTCAGGCTCTCATTGAAGTGGTGGAAACGGAGCTGCTCACCTCGGAGGTGAGTTTTTCAGTGGATGTGCACTCCGGTTTTGGGGCGCAAGATCAACTTTGGTTTCCTTACTCCCATTCCCGTCGTCCGTTTCCTTACCTTCCTGAAGCCTATGCGCTCAAAGGTTTATTTGACCTCACGTACCCGCATCATTTTTATCGATTCGAACCGATGTCACGCCAGTACACGGTGCACGGCGATCCCTGGGATTACATTTTTGAGAATAACAGAAAGCGGGCGGCGCATGGATTCTTCATTCCATTTACGTTGGAGATGGGCTCGTGGATCTGGCTGAAAAAGAATCCGACGCAGATTTTTTCAAAGATGGGCGTCTTCAACCCGGTTCTCCCGCATCGCCGCAGCCGGATTCTGCGTCGGCATCTAAACCTCTTTGATTTTCTTCACCGGGCGATCCTCTCGCCCGAGGCCTGGTTGCGCCAGGAGGAGCAGGAGCGCGCGCGCAACGAAAAGAAAGCGCTGGAACTTTGGTATGAGAAGTGATCAGGAGGGGACACGCGCGAGCGGAATGGGCGTACATTGGCTTCTTCTACGGGGACTTGGACGTGAACAAGGACACTGGGGATCTTTCATAGATCGATTCGCGCAAAGTTTTCCGTCGGACCAGGTCCTATGCCTGGATCTGCCGGGAGCGGGCGCGCTTCGACAAATCAGCTGTCCGCGTAGCATTGAGAGCCTCTTTCCCATCGTGCGCGAGCAGGCTCTCGCCCTGGCCTCAAAGCCTTCATCCTCCTCCTCATCCTCTTCTTTCAGGCTCGTGGCGCTTTCACTCGGCGGAATGATCGCGATGGAATGGATGCGGCGAAATCCGCGGGAGCTGGCCGGCTGCGTTTTGATCAACACAAGTTCGTGCACCCTGAGCCCGTTTTACAGCCGTTTGCGCTGGCAGGTCTGGGGAGAGTTTGTGGCGGCGGTCCTCCAACAGGCCCCGCGCGAGCGCGAGAGAGCGCTTGTGGAACTGTTGATGAATCGCGAGGAAGCGCGCCACGAGGCTCTTCCCATTTGGACTCGCATTGCCAGCGAGCGTCCTATGACCTACCGAAATCTCCTGAATCAACTTTGGGCGGCATCCCGATTTCGCGGATGCGACCGGGTGCCTGACGTTCCTGTCCTGCTGTTGAGCAGCCTTGGCGACCGGCTGGTGGACCCTTCCTGTTCGGAAGGCCTGCATCAGCGCTGGGGTTGGCCGATTCATCGCCATCCGTGGGCCGGGCACGACCTGTCGTGGGATGATCCCGAGTGGGTTTTGGAAAAGATCCGTAACTGGAATTCTTCTATAATCAACAGAGCCTAAATCTCCGACCCGACTCGGCTTAAAGAGGCGAACCGGGCAATTCTTGACGCCAACGTTGTGCACCCAGCCGGCGATCTCTATTGCGGACCGCCGGCTGTGAAAATGCTGAGCTCAGTTTCTCGCCAGAAAACCTGTGCACATGTAATCGTCACGCCATTCTCCGGTTGTGGGCCTCTCATACTCGCGCTGACAGGCAATCTGCACCTGGTAAAGCCCGCTCACAAAGGTGAGCCGATTGGGAAGAGCTCGTGTCCACAGCCAGGCCTCATTGCCATAGAAGCTAAACATTTCGCCCATTGGCATGCCGCCGGGATCAATACCAAGAACGCGCGCTTCATTGTGGGCACGGTAGCGAGTGAATGAGGATAGCGTGGGACGAATAATGTCGATTTGGCCCGTGTCGATACCGGATCTAGACCTTCTCACCACGCTGAAACGACATTCGTAATCGGAGCGCGATTGTCCCGTGGTGGGACGGTCGTATTCTTGGGTGCACAAAATTTGAACGACATTATTGCGGCTCGCAATGGCCAGGGATTTGCCGTAGTCGCCAACTGACGTGGATGGAAGTGAGTCGAATAACGCCTTGACGTCGCCCCCGTAAATTTTCACCTCGGCTTGATCACGGGCCGGGCCCGGCATCACGCCCAGGACATCGATCACCGCAATTCCACCGTCATTCGCAAAAGCTTGGCCGCAGCATGCGAGTGCCAGGGCCAAGATTGAAACGCCAAGCTTGAACATGAAGTTCCCCCCTCTTTATAAAATGTTTTACGAACAAAAACTGTTCGTATTGAAGTTCACGATATAAAGCGCGCCGGCATCCGGAGCCAGGCCTAACAGGGTTCCGCAAAATATTACAATTTCACGAGCAATAGGGGTGGCGCGATTCTTGCCACATGGTTCTATTCAGAGTTTTCGAGAGTGCGTCGGAGGAGGAGCTATGTGGAACGAATTTAAAGAGTTCGCGATGAAAGGGAGTGCGATTGACCTCGCCGTTGGCGTTATTATCGGTGGCGCCTTCGGACGCGTCGTGACCTCATTGGTGGACTATGTCCTCATGCCCCCTCTGGGATTGCTGATTGGCGGGGTGGACTTCTCCCAGTTGAAGGTGGTTTTGCGTTCTGGGACTGACAAAGGGGACGTGGCTATCAGCTACGGTTTGTTCCTGCAGACCGTCGTGCAATTCTTGATTGTCGCATGGGCTTTGTTCCTCCTCATCCGTGCCATCAACCACCTACGCAAGAAGCCTGAGGTCACGGCACCCGCGGCGCCACCCGAAGATATTCTTCTCTTACGAGAGATTCGCGACCTCCTTGTTGACACCAGGCAGTGACAGAAACGCCTTGCCTCCCCGGTCTGGCTTTCTTAGAACCGGGTGGCGGAGGGGTTGTGTCTCATGTTTTTTATGTTTATATCCGCAATTCTGAGCCCGGTTTCCTGGGCCGACGCGCGGTTCGCCCGCGCGACGACGGAAGCGTCCCTCCGCACTTCCGGTGAGCAGCCTCTTGTGCGTGGTGCGCTAGAATTGCAATCGAACCAATATGTGAGCAGCGGCCAACCCTACTTTCGCGACGAGGCGGCGCAAAATAACACGAGTTTAATTCTGGATCTTAATGACGAACGCGCGGTAGGAAGCGGATGGGATGCAGCGATTCGGGCGCGTGATGAGTACAGCTTCAGTGAGAATTGGAATTACCTGAATGTTCATGATCTTTATGTGTCGCGTGGTCCGGCGTGGACGCGGCTGAGTCTTGGACGTAGGCACTACGACTGGGCGCAATGGGAATCCACATGGAACTCAGGTGTTTTCCAGCCGCGGTATATGCAAAATCGTTTGCACCCGGAGTCGGCCGGGCTGACGGGCGTGTTTGGGGATTTGCGTTCGGGGCCCTGGCGTCTAACGGTGGGCCTCTTAGCCCTGCATATTCCCGAAATCGGGCCGCATTGTTATGTCGATGAGGATCAACTTGTTTCCCATAATCTCTGGTTTCATCCTCCGGCGTCCCGATTTAACATGGGCGGGGAGGAGGGGGAGATTCGATATTCCCTCAACAAGCCCAGGTCCTCGGAGGTTCTTTCAAATCCCGGGAGCGTGGCCAAACTCGAGTTCCAAGCTGGCGGCGTCCTTTCGCGTCTCAGCTATGCGTATAAGCCTGTTCCGCAGTTCGCACTTGGCTTCCCTTCGGACCAACGTGTGAATTTGCTGTCCAACGATGTCTTTATGGATGTCGAGGTGAATGCTCGGCTTCTCTATCACCACGTCATAAATTGGGATCAGGGAATTCAGGTGAGTGAGTGGAATCTTGTCGGTAGCGTGGGATATGAACGTCCGCAGGAGGATCCCGGACCAGACAACTGGACAGCTCAGCAGTTTGCGCCAACATGGATCTCATCCCTCGAAGTTTCGCGTCCGCTCGAAGAGGAGGGGCCTTCCGCCGCGCGCGTGAGATTGGGCGTCTTGCGTGTACAGGGAGGAGATGCGCCGGACACCGGCACCTAGGCCAGTGAAACCACTTTGTTTGAACGCCGGTTTCAATATTCGGAGGCTTACCTGGTTGGACTTCACTTTCCTTTTCGCTCGGGCCTGCGCTTTCCCCTGGCCACGGACTGGAGCGTTCGCTACGACCGCCGTCAGAATGCGGGCGCGTTCAGTGCACGACTGGCAATGAATTTCACGCGGGCGTGGCGTGGCCAGCTGGAATTGGACGTGTTGGGTCTGGTGGGTTCTAAAGGTGAAGTGGAGGATGGTTTTCTGTCCACGTATCGCGCCAATGATCGTATCGCGTTGGGAATGAGTTATGTCTTTTAGATCGCGCTTAAACCAGGTGGCGGCGCCGTGTCTGAGTATCAATCTCAGGCTTGGTTTGCTCTGCTGTGCATTCGTGATTCTGAGCTGTGCCAGGGAATATGAAAGCGCGTCTCCCCCTGTGAAAGCCCATCTGACAGGGCAGGGCGAGTGTTTCTCCCGGTTTTCCGAGCGCCTTTCTGCCTATGTGGATGGCCGGATGGGGCCGCAGGATGTGGCGAGGTTCTGGAGTTGTATAGACGATGCTGTTAACGAGTTTCGGCGTCTGACCATCGGCGAGGGTCCGAAGGGAGAATACTCACCCCAAGCCGTGCGCCATTTTCTGCAGCGGTATCTTTTTAAAGACTCGATCGGTGTGAGCGACGAGCTTTTGGCGCAGTTGATGGAGCTGGACGCCGCGACCGCGGGATGTGAACAGGCGCGACCGGCATGTGTGCGCGAATTGCCCCTGGATCCAAAGCACAAAGAGATTCTGGCGCCCCTGCCCCGACTGCGCCGGGTTCTGGATCAGGGAGAGTTGGATTTTATCCGTTACGTAAATCAGGCAGAGGAAATCGCGCTTTCGGAGATACGGGACAGCCCCTTCTCCACCAGCGATTTGCTTCAAGTTTGGATGCTATTTCAATATGTCGAAACGTTTCTTCGTCGCTATGATCAGGATGTGAGTGAAACCGTAGCTTTGTCAGAGGCTTTGCGAGCTTACGAGATTTACGGTCCGACCCTGACCGTCTTGCTGGCTCCGACGGGTTTGCTCGAGCAGGATGTCCTGGCATTTTTTACATATATAATGAAATATGGTGAAATTCCGTTCACAATGTTTGGTGGTCAGGTCCTCTTCCTCCACTGGCGATGGCATAGAAACTCCTGGGGATTTCGGGCCGACCGGCAGATTCTGATGGGCATTCTGAATGAGCTCTCAAAGCTGTGAAGAAAACCGGCAAGTTTGGAACTTCTATATGG
This sequence comes from Bdellovibrionales bacterium, assembly GCA_050249195.1. Classification (GTDB taxonomy): domain Bacteria; phylum Bdellovibrionota; class Bdellovibrionia; order Bdellovibrionales; family UBA1609; genus JALHOQ01. Next base: position 53,626 of record JBFWQY010000015.1, on the reverse strand, counting down.
TCCAAGGCGCCAAATTGAAACCTATCCTGTATTCCGGGTAAACTCGCCCCATGCAGCTCAAGGCTCTGCTTCTGGCTGGATTGATATCGACCTCCCTTTCTCACGCGGACACAGCCACAAATTATTTGGATTTGGATTTGCGACAGAATCGCTACCTCGGCGATGTGCAACACTCCGCTCAGAAGTCGAACTACACGGTCTTCTCCGGAGATCTGAATTTAGAGACGCAGTCTCCGGGATTCACCTATCGGCTGAATCCAGTCGTGCAAGGCGCGTTTGAAATTGAAGATGAATTGTACTTTGGAGTTCCCGAGGCTTACGTTCAGCCGCGGGAGCTGGCTCCAGGCTTCCATTTGACTATCGGCCGAAAGAAGCGGACCTGGAGCCGTCTGGATGAGGAATTTAACCTGGGAATCTGGCAGCCTCAGCTGCGCTGGGACTACCTAGCCCCCGTTCAGCAGGGTCTGACGGGAGTGTTCTTTGACTGGTCGCTGAGCCGTAATGTCAGCTTCGCATTTTTTACCTCTCCTCTCTCTCTTCCGGATCAAGGACCGCAATACCGTTTGCGCGATGGGCAGTTTGAATCCAGCAACCGGTGGTTTCGCCAGCCGCACCGTCGTGTCGCTTTGTTCGAGGATACGCCCTTTGCGGCGGATGCCCCGCTGTACTTTGAAATTGATCAACCGACAGAAGAGGATATCGTCATGCATTCCTCTTTTGGTTTTGGCATCCAGTATCACTCGGACGGGCCATTCTGGAGTCAGATGAACTATGCCTACAAGCCGCGCAATCAGATCCATCTGGGAATTGAGTGTAAATCCTGCGCGAAGATCGGCGGTGGAGTTCCGGTGGAAGTGACCGCGGTCATCCATCCTAAAATCGTGAAACACCACGTTGTGACATGGGAGACGGGATTTGAACGTGTGGATGATCGCGGATGGTTTTCTCTCACCGGCGATTTTCCCAACAGTTCTGGATTCCCAGAGGCCTACGAAGAAGCCGAACTCAATGACCTTTTGGTCGCGGGTTTTGCCTACCAGTATTATTTGGGTGCCTGGATTGGCCTGCCCCTGTGGGTGCAGTCCTCTTACATGCGGAGTTTTGAATTGAGTAAGACCCGCGGGCGGGGGCCACTGGCGCAAGATGATGTCGAATCGTCTTTTGACCGTTATGCGTTTCGTGAGGTGGTGGCGATTGATGGGAAGTTCTTGCTGAGCCAAAAGACCAAGAACCAATTGTTCCTGCGGCACCGTTACAGCTATTCCGTGCCGGAGCAGGGAGGTTGGTTGACGAGTGCCCTGGATTGGGCCCAGGGCGCGCTCACCTGGAGTGTCGGCGTCGATATTCTGGGCTCACGCGTGGATTCAAACTCGGCGGACGCCGGTATGCTCACCCGCTACCGGGCTAACGACCGAGTCTTTGGAGGCCTCAGCTATGTATTCTAGCCTCCTGAGGGTGGCCGCCCTCGCGGTGGGATTCAGCCTCACCTGCTCCAGCTGCGGTCTATTTGTCGGGGAATCTCCTCCAAAGGATCCGGCACCCAGTTTCAGCGGCCGGGGCTACAGCTGTGTCGGCCAGATTCCGGCGCATATTGAGAAATACGTGTTGGACAAGCTCTCGCCAGACGAGATCACGGAGTTCATCCGGTGTCTGCAGCGGTCTTTTGCAAGTTTTGCGCAGTACACTCGGGGAGACGACGCCGCCACCTACACGCCCGATGAAATCCGAAATTTTCTTCACTCTTATTTTCTCAAAGACCGCCAGATTTCAGACGCTCTCCTGCGAGAGTTTATGGTGATCAAACAAACTGTCGTGGGCGGCGAGAATGACCGCATCACCCGGGCGGAACTGCGGCAGGCGATCGATTTTCTGGAAGACGTCCGTAAAGAGGCCATCCGCCTCAAGCCCCACTTGCGCGTGCTCAATCCGAACCTCCTCCGCAATGAAGATCCGGCTCAGCTCGGCTCGCGTTTGGGTGAGGCCATAGAAGCCTTGAATGAGTCGATCGGGTCCTTTTCGCGCCGGCTGACCCACGGCAAGAAGCCCTATAGTTTTGACAATCTCGAGGTTTTCTTAAAGGAGTTTCGGTCGTTTGTGGATTGGGAGAGCCATTTTCCCGACGCGATCGATGTTCACACCTGGGTGGATTTTGTCCGCATCTTCAAAGAGCTGAGTGTCTCTCCGGCGTCCCCACGTGGCGTGGAGGTCGCGCAATGGTCAACGCTCCTGAAGAATTTGTCGCGTTGGTATTCCGTATACCTGCAATACACCGCAGGCGTAAAGGAGAGCTCCCTATGGCGGGGCGTTGGTCTTCAAAATCTGTTCTACCTGAGCCAAGAGGTTTTCGACCTGGTGGGCGAAGCCGTGCGGAGTCAATCTTCACTGACTCTGACCTTTGAACAGATTCATGAGCTGACGCAAGTGATGCGACGTCTGGGGTGGATCCCGGAACATATTCGGGCGGAATCGGTGGACCAGGCTGTGCGCGCCCTCGTACAGACCGTATTCGAGGATCCTAAAATTCCCCCGTCGAGCCGCAACGCCCAAGGACTTACGCCGCAGGCATTAAGCCTTATGGAAAATGCGTTCAATCGTTGGGTTTTTATTCAGCTCAATCTCGACGCGCGCTTTCATCCAGCGGACCGAACGGCCGCAGCGGACACGGTCCCCAATCTGCGCCGACGTTGGTTCCTTCCCGAAGACGTGCGCCGGCAGCTCAAAGACATGCAGGGATCCGATTGGACCGAGTTTATGCGCGTGATGCAAATGCATGACAAGCAAAAGGACTTCCTTCGTCCCTTGTTCCCAGACAAAGGCGATGACCGCGAGAAGCGCCGTGTGTTCCTTGTACCCGAGGACGATCTTGTTAAGCACGATTTGATCTATGGATTTCACAATCTCTCGATGATGAACTTGGTCAGATCCCTGGTTCAACTGATCGTTCAGGGATATGGCAGCGGGAGTGGACGGGCACAGGGATGGACGGCCGGGCTCAAGAGCTCCGAATTGCAGCGCTTCTACCAGGATTTCTATAATCTGGGAGTGGACCTGCGGATTATTGACCGGCGCAATTGCACGGCCGGCACGCGCGCCTTTATTGAAGGCAATCTTTTTACCTATTCCTCCGATGGCTTGGGCCGTTCAGGCGAGGAATCCGACGCGATGCTAAAACTGACTGAGGCCATTGAACTGTTCAGCTTTCTCTATTCGGGTGGGGAGTTGGGCGACGAGATGTATGGGCTCTTACTTGCGCGATGCGCGAAGGGTCCCCTCGATATTTACGGACGCCGCACAGTTCAGCGCGCCTGCGTGCTGAGAAGTCTACCTGGCGTGCTTATTGAAAGTGCGTTCCATATGCCAGGTCTGCGAAGATTCCTGCAAGCCTCCGCGCCGGAACGTCAGCTTGAGTATGCCGAGACCCTGCTCGCGACGGCCATTTCCCCGCAGCATTCCGACGCTGAGTGGGTGGAGCTGAACGAACTCAGCACGGTCGCCGTGGTGGCGCAATATGCTGAGGCCGTGATGACCCGTTACGATGTCAATCGCGATCATCAGTTGGACTTTGATGAAGTTGATACCGCGGAGCCGGTGTTTTCCGCATTTATTGGTAAATTTATAGAAGATAAGATCAACAGATTTTTGGAAGAAAATGAGCTCGGCGGCGCATATGGAAAGTATGTTGCCCAGTGGTGTATTCCTTGTACCCGGGGCGCTTTCTTCTACATTCTGATGCACAAGAAAATTCCAGAACCTGAGGACCTTCTCGGCCGGATAACTCCAGGCTGGATGAATTTCTTCGGGCTTCCCGACTCGGGAGTTCTAAATCTCGGACTGTCAAGCCTGATAACTCGCGCAGAGAAGAATTGGGGAATACGCTGGTGGCAACCCACGATGAACGGCAAAACCGGTTTCGATCGCATGGAGATTGCCACGGTCTTTAAGGTGATTATTTCCGAAATTTTTAAGTCCGCGCCCTCCGAACCCAAAAAGGAGTCTTGCGCTCCGACCAATCGCGGGGAATGATGAGAGGAGCACGCTCTAAAAGACTTACTTTCATCCGGGAGGGATTCCTATGCGCGTATGTGCAGTCGCTATGGCGTTGATGTTGGCTTCGGCTTTCGGGCCCCGCATGGCTTTGGGGGCACCCACACAGAAATTCATAATTGATGACACCCACACGTCAGCGCTGTTCAAAGTCAGTCACTTGGGCTTCTCCAACGTCTACGGACTGATGGGTGGTGCCGAGGGCTTTATTCAGTTCAATGAGGCTCAGCCTGAGAAATCGACTTTTGAAATCAGTTTTAAACCTGAAACGACGCACAGCCTGGCGGCGAAGCGCGATGATCATCTGAAGAAGCAGGACTTTTTCAATGCCAAGCAGTTTCCCAAGATCACCTTGAAAAGCAAGAGCATCAAAAAACTCGACGGCAATAAATACGAGGTGAACGGGGAACTCACTCTCCATGGCGTCCCAAAGCCTTTGAAGGTGATCTTCACTCACTTCAAGACCGCTAAAGATCCCTGGGGCAAGACCCGTTTCGGGGGCGAAGCGCAGTTCCAGATCACGCGAACCGAATTCAACATGACCTATATGAGCAAAGCCGAGGAACTTGGCGACACTGTGGATTTGATTGTGAACGTCGAGGCGGTCCGCTAGGTTTGGCTTATGATGTTCATGTCGCCGCTGGTTTTGGCTTTTGTCAGGAGCGCCCTTCTTCCCGCACTGGGAGTGGGCCTCCTGTTGTTTGTATCCGGCGGACTTAAGGAATCCTGGCGCGCCCGTGTGCAGGCCGGAATTCTGGCGCTGGGATTTTTGGTTGGAAACTTTCTCCTCCTCAACCGCCTGAACGTGCCGCCCCATGATGTGAGTGAGAGCTACTCCTTGGTCGCCCTTATTCTGGCCGTTTTTGTCCTGGTTCAGCCGGAGTCTTTCGGCGGGAGATATTTCGTGCGCGCCCTCTTTGTGTTGGCGATGGGCGCGTTGATTCTGTTTCCAATCCGTGGCGTGTTCGAAGGGGCCGCGGCTCAACGCAATCTGATCGCGTTTTTTTGCCTGAGCCTGGGCGTCTGGTCCATTATCGAACGCGCGCAATACAAAGTGAAGGCGCCGGCCCTGGTGCTGTTGCCGTGGCTGACGACCACGGCTCTAAGTCTGTTCGTGCTGCTTAAGGCGAGTGCCTCCATGTCACAACAGATCACCGTGCTCGGTGCGATACAAGGTGTTGTCCTGGCTATGGCCCTCCTATGTCCGCAGCGGCTTTCCAAGTTCGCTTTGATTCCCTTTCTCTCCGTGTTTGTGGTTCTGCTGATGATGTCCGCGCATTTCTTTTTGGATGTGAATCCATGGCACCTGATTTATCTCTGCGCTCCTTATTTGTTACTCTGGATCCGAGATTGGATGCCCTTTATTCCGGTGCGCCCCCTTCCGGAGGCGATTGTATTGGGTGGGGCGTCGGCTCTCCCGCTGGGATACTTCCTCTGGGGAGCGTTTCAAGCAGCCGGCCCACTTTACTGATACGCAAAAGGGCGCCTTAAGATGGAACTCTTGATACGCGCGCCCCGAGCTTTTAACCTGCTTCACCCGCAGCAAGAGCCGCTTTGGCGACCAGATCGTGACCTATCCACCAGACTGCGGCCCGTGGTTCTTTGGCCTCATGGAGCATGGCCTTTCCACAGGCGCGGAAGACGACCTCGCTCAGACGGGCCGTGAGCAGCTGGCGTTCATCTTGGTGCATTTTCAGAATCGTGTCTGAAGTTGTTCGCATCAGCTCCATCTGTTCCGGGCCGTTGTGCTGAGGCCAGGCGCCATAGTCTGACCACCGTTCCTGGATAATCTCCGAACGGAAATACCGGTCCGTAAGACTCAGGATTTCCTCTACACTATGACCTGGCTTGAGCAGATTCTGGCAGGATGCGAGAATCTCGCGCGTGAGAGGATGATGGGATCCTTCCTTTTTAAAAGCTCCCATAAGGGGATAAAGCGCCACCTCCACGCCGAGAAAGATGGAACTCGAGTTGGTGAGGATTTCGGGCGCATTGTAGACGCTCACGTCCACGCCCTGATCGCGATGACGGTGGGCGATGCGCTCCAGTTCCAGCTTCGCGAAGCCCTGGAGGTAGGGTGAGTAGGACTGCCAGCGGTACTCATTCCCCATTAAGATTTCGGTTCCGTGATAGCCGTAAGCCACATACGAGACACGGGCGTTCGCGCGTTGTGCCCGTTCGCGGAGCGGAGCGCTGAGTTCGATCAGATCGGCAAGCGAATTCGCGGTCACGTCCATAAAGCTCATATCACAAAACCGGCCCAGGGTTCCTTCCCAAAACTCGCGACTGCAAGCGTAGCGGTCGCCATGCCCCTTAAAAACCCGGTTCATTACCGGGAGCACGATTTTCGCGCGTGGAACACCTCCCGCCATCGTGTGTGCAAAGAGAATGTTGGCACCCGCGGGGATCTGTTTCTCGAGCTCCGCCAAATACTCCCGCACCCGTGTACGGAAGCCTTCTCGGCCCTTGCGTCGCGACTCCTCCACCTGATCCCAATCCATCTTCGCCTGGTCCCACTCGCTCAGTTTCAAGCCCTTGACCTGATCGACCGGCGTCAGACCCTGGCGCGAGGGCTCCAGGTCAAATCCGCATTCTAGCGGAATAGGGATCAGGGGTTGTTCCTTCTCTTTGAGTTCGGCGTCGTTGAGGGAGCGCAGGGAAAGGTGTTCATCCCGACGTCCGACCGTGCTGAAGATCACCTTCATTCCCGCCGCTCGAGCCGCATCAATCAATCCGTTCACGTATCCGCGCGCGAACACTTCACCGAAAACCACAAGAACGTCGTCGGCCGCGTAGCCGGACTGTGGTCGAATTTCTCGCAAGGGATGGAAGGTCTGCATAACTCTCTCCCGTTTGTCTTAGGTTTTTTTATTGTTAGCGTGGGACTTTCGGGTTTGTACGAATTCCATTGTCATAAGTCCATGCGCAATGTGTCCGGCGCCGGGCGCCCTCTAGTGATCAGCCTGCAGGCATTTAGATAAATTTTTACAATTGCTCTAAACGGGCGTCAACATTAGGGGTTGCAGGTTTACGGCGGACTTGCGTATACCGGTGCCAAGATACAATAAACGCAGACGAAATTTGTCACTTTGACGTGAAATGCCCGTGGGAGTGGGAAAGCAAAGGACACGACAGATGTGTTCCCTTGGCTTGAATTTTGTACCTGATATTTGGCGGAAACTTCAGCTTTTGGTGGGATGGGAACTGGATGTCGGGGTCGAAAATAAGATCGATAATTTTGGCCATCATGTGGGCGGTGGTGCCCGGTCTGCACGCGCAATTGAATTCCGGTACAAATCCTCAAAGTCTTCTCGTTCCACCCGCTCGGTCAGAACTGAACTCGGAATCGCTGGCCCCAGTGCGCCCCTGGACGGGAGAATGGAATTTTCAAATCGGGGGATTAAGCTTCGAGGAAGGCAAAGACGAAGGGGCAGCGGCATTCCTCTATTTTAGCACCCGCTTTGAGTACCGGTTTTCTTCACTCCTGAAAGCGCGCGTGAAGCCACAGCTGCAAATGTACTCCTCCCGCGTGCAGGAACGCTACGACAACGACTTCTCGGAAAGCCGCGTACGCATGGATGAAGCTCATCTGGCCTTCCAGCCGGTGCAACAGTTGGAACTGAGGGCGGGCGCGATTGACCAGGGGGAGTTGAGTAGTCCCTTGCTGGTGGCCAATAGCCGGGCATTTCCAGGATTTCAGGAGATCCTCTCGCAAACGTGGGGGAACTATCGCCTGGGGGTAATGGCGCAACAGGTGGTGCCGACATCGTACAGCCTCAATACGGAACGGGAGAGAGAAGAGGAGTTGCCGACATTTCTAACTGAAAGCTTACATGTGTCGGCGCGCGAGTTCGACAACCTTGACTTGGATTTATCCGTGGGCCGTTACCACTGGAGCGATTTGCCGGATAAGGTGGCGTTTGAAAGCGCGCGGGTCGGGAACCGCGTCGCCGGCGAGGTCGCACCCGGCGCGCGCTTCCTTTCCGGATTTGATGGGCTGTTTCTCTCCTCGCGGGCGTGCTGGTGCGGTCCGAGCTGGTTAGGACTCGTTGGGGAATTTCAAAGAGTCCATAACTCGGAGGCCCCGCCGAGCATGGCCGACGCGCAAATGTGGGGGTTAGGTCCACGTCTGAACTTCGGCCGTCATGAGTTGGATCTCCGCTACCGGAGCTATTTTGTTGAGTCCGACGCGACCGTTGCGAACTACAACCGCGCCATGCTCGGACACACCAATCGCATTGGCGACAATATTGAGGCGCGCTTGGACTTCAAAGAACAGAAGTTCGCGATTGTCGGGGAGTGGGTGAACGCACGCACTCTGCGCGAGAGCAGCACGCAGAAGACGCTGACTTCGTACTACATCGGAGTGGAGACTCACTATGCGCCTTTTTAAAGGGCCTTTCGGCGCAAGTGGATGTTTCGTCCGGGCCGTGTTGTGGATCCCGCTCGCGTTATCTCTGATTCTGGGCTGCACGAAGGCGGACAAAGGCGAAGGTGACGAGCAAGCGGCGACGTTCACGATTGTAAAGGTGACGGGTACCGGGCACCTCGGCGAGCTGCCCGAGAAGGCGGTTTGGAAAATTCACGATCGCGTCGTGTTTGACTTCCAAGCTTGCTTGGAAGATCGCGCGTCCGCGACCCCGCCACGCAAACTTCCGTTCACGGTGCGCGTGCCGGGCTCCAGTCAGGTTTTTGACGTCACCTCCAGTAGCGAGGGTTGCATCAGATGGACTGAGAGCTTCCCTTACAACCATTACGCCGGTCGTTCGGGATGGATTGAGCTGGAACGCGAATTCGTGGGACGTGGCACCCACACGGGCGTACGCAAAGCCCGCATCGCCATTAATCCGTGGGCTGTCGGAGAGGGGGATCAACGGCGGGACTCGGGGGCCGAGGTTGTCGGCTTGGATAACCCTGAAAAAGGGTTTACGCCCGAACCTCTATTCGCGGCGGGTCGCATTGATAAGGTTTTGTCGGGTGAGGACCAGGGGCCCGGGCAGCTGATCGCGCACCATGTGAAAATTCGCGCGATTCCTACGGCCGAGGACTCGAACTGGATGCAATACCTGATTGAGCTCGAAATGGAGCCCTATGTGCGGACCAAGAGGGCCAACGGCGATTGGCACCGGGAAAAGGTGCCCGACGGCGACTTTCTTCTGGAGATGCAGGTCCTCGGCACCGAAGTCGGTCCCGATATGAACCAAAAAGTGCTTTTGCTCAAAGGTGAGCAGGCCGTGCATCAAGCGAAGGCGCGTAACGGAATTCTCAAGGCTGAGTTGCGCATGACTCAGAAGGTTGTCGCCAATCAAAGCAATCTGGAGCTTGCGGTGCGGGTGCGGCCGCGCTCACTGAATGCGTACAAAACGCCCTCGCCTTTCAATGGTCTTTTCCGGTTTGGTATTGGTGAACGGGTCAGCGAGCATAATGGTCCCCTCGCACTGGCTTGTGAGGATCAAACTTTAGACTGCAGCTATGACAAGATTCTCGCCTCAGCTGCCAACTACAATGAGGTCGCAAAAGGCTACCTCCGTCCCAATGTGCGGTATTCCTTTTCAAACCTGAAGCTTCGGTTTGTCGCCGTTATGGCGGGTGAAACGGCGACGCAACGGACGGTGGCCTATTCTGCCTCTACTTGCGTCACGGACCTTGCGACTGGAAAGCCCCTGACCAATACACCCATGACGGTTGATTATCACCGCAATGAAAAAGAGGACCAGGGAGTTGAGAGGAACGAGATTGCAGGCGAGACCGATGAATCCGGATGCCTCACCTGGAACGGCAAGGTGAAACACAGGTATTACGGGCCAGAGAAGTATTTTGAGAGAAAGGTGACAATCGGGAAGGGCGGCCGATTCAAACGCGACTTTACGTTTTATCTGAACCCTTGGGATGACAAGTTCACTTTTGGCTGGGACGCCCGGGAGTTTGATCCGGAGTTCTTTGAGGAAATTCGGGCGCGCCATCCGATCAAATCGCGCTTCTTTTTGGGAGGCTTTCAGTATCACACGGTGCGCTTCCTCTATAACATCGATCCCTTTATGGAGCTGGAGGTAAAGAAGACAATCTTGATGATGTTTGAGCCGCGGGTGCTGCGCTACTCGGGAATCGTCAACGCGCGAAGAACAACGGAAGCTCTCCGCGACGGAATCTATTTGATGAAGGTGGCCATTCAGAAAAATTACCTCGACCCGCGCGACAATTCGGGATGGAAACTGATCAACACGCCTCAGTTTCAAGCTGAATTGGTCCGCGAGGGCGGACGCCAACTCGTCGCCCGGGAGTACGTCTCGACAAACGTGGCCCTGGTGCGGATCGTGGACGGGTTGATGATTTATCCCATTGAGCTCACAATGCGGGATCTTCGCCTGATGCGAACGCGGGCCAATTTCTTGATCCAATTGGAAGCCGTGGATGAACGTTTGATACAAGCCTACCATGTTTTCAAAGAGCAGGCCATCAAGGGTGAGGCTCTGGTGCGAAGCCTCGAGCAGTACAAGCAAGCGATTGGGGAAAAGAAAAAGAATTTAAATGACGTGACGGAAGAGCTTGGTGGCGACGTGAGTCCGGGGCTGGAACCGGTCGTAAAAAAGCGGTTGGAAGCCGAGCAGAAGCAACAGCAAGCGGAGGCGCGCGGTCAGACGCGGTTAGAGGCCCGCAAGGAATTAGAGGCCAAGACCTTGCGAGTGAAGGAGATCGTGCGGCACAACTTGCACGCGCTAAAAGAGAAGTTGGAGAGCGGCAATGCGGTTGGAAACTATTTGGATGGATTAGGAAACGATCAAAGCCGCCACCAAATATTGAACGACCCCGTGGCGATGAAACCCTTCGCCGTGAACGATCCCCTTTTGACGGATGTGCAGACCGCAATGAAGACGTATGATTTCAGCGAGATTCGCCTGCCTAAGAAGGCGGACATTGATCTGAATATCTTTCTCGAAAAAGACTCGGGGTTAAAGCGGCGCACATTCGTGGGGCCGGTGATCTTCCTGTCCAACGGATACAGTGACTCCGTACGTGCCACCGACAATCTAGATGAGGCGGCGTGCGTGGATCCTGACAAAGGTCAGGATCCCCTGGACGCCTCCATAGAAACCTTGGCCCTCAATTCCTACGAGGACCGGGCGGCGCGGCTGCTGCCGGAGCAGCTGGATGATGACAAACTGCTCAACTCAAATGCGCCGATCCCGAAGGATCCGTACCAGGGGCGTCGTATGAACAACGCTTTTGATTACAACGTGTTTTTCGGACGCAGTCGAAACGTCCAAAATAATGACTACGAGTTCAATCCGAATTACGGTGCCCTCACGCACCTTTGCTACAAGGATGTCGACGATCTCATTAAGAGAGAGAAAGAGCTGCATGATCAGTGGATTGTCCGCTATCGGGCGATGTCGCTGAAGCACAACTTCGTGACCAGCTTTCCCTTTCAAATGGAATTCGTGTCATTGACGAACGAGCCTCTGATTAAAGTCCAATCGGAATGCAAGGCGGAGAATGAGGAGCAGTTCCAAGCCTGCCTCGTGGAGACGAACGAACACAAAATGTCGCTCACGGAAATGGGTGAGCTGCTCAACCATGACTTGCGACCGACCGGAGTGTTTGCCGAGGGACAGCTCGAGAACGTCATGCGCTTGCGGAATGAGGAGACGCGCTGGAGTTCCCGCACGCGTTGGGAGCCAGCGGATTACAGCCGTCTGTTCTTCGAACGGAGCACAGAGTCCCATGTCGGACTTTGCAATCTCCTTTCCAACAAGATTGAGCGAAACATGAAGCGAACAGGCCTGAATGTGCGCCAACTGACGGGCTCGATCTCGTGGATAAACAAGTATTGCAATCGCGAGGGAGGATTGGTCCATGACATCAAGTTGCATGTCGGAGAGACTGGCAAATATCGCTTCTTGGGTGGCTTGAATCTGAACTTTAATGTGGGAGAATCCTTCGGGTTCGATTCCAGATATTCCGTGTCGGGAGATTTTGATCTCACCGACCTTCTTGGACCTCTCGTCCATAAGCTACCAATGGGATGGGCGGCCAAGTCGATCGGTCTGAAGTATGGCATGGGGGATAGCTCGGGTGACGGCACCTCCGTCAGTGAGTCGACTTATCTCGTGGCCCAGATCGCGAAATTCGAATTGATCCTGAATTCCTACGAGAGGTGCGCCGTGGTTCGGCTCGCTGACGGTGCCGTTGGGCAGCTGATGGAAATCGTGCGGGGAGCACCCGGGCGGGAAACATCTCGGGCCAAGGAGATCTTGAGATCGGGCCTGTTCGTGTGTGAGGGCGCGAAGCGCGTGCTGAACAAACCACGGTCCGTGGAGGAAATGTACTTCTACTTTACGCAACACTTTACCGAAGGTGACATGCTCGACCAGGCGGACCTCTATAATCATCCGTGGTTGCTCGCCTTGCGCGGCATTCGTGATTTCACGGTCTTCGTTAAGGGGATTCGGGCTCAGGAAGTGGTGGGGCTGGGCGCGTTCCTCTCACGTGTGGTGGGATACGTCGAGAAGCGTCCCGTGGCCTGGGCTCTCGATCATCTGTACAAACTTTATCAAAATAAGCTTCCCTCATTCCCCGGTTACTATACAGTTTTGGATGAGCAGGAGGATATAAGAGCCTTTGTTCTTCAGCAGTCGCGTGATGACGACCCGAACCCGAAGCAGCAGCCGCGAAACTACCGGCTGCGAATGCGGGATGTCGATCCCCTGGGAGAGGTCCAGCACTCTCGACTCCAGAATGAGCGGGCACGGTAGCGTCAGGGTTTGGCGGGATCCGTCTGCATGCGCTGTTCTGGCGGTCACGCTCGCGCGTCTACGGCAGCGAGGCCGCCACTACGCGCTCGCTCGCGCCCCGGCGTCTCTGAAACTCCGCAATCAAATCTTGCCGGAATTGGCTGAGGGCCTCCCGGGCCGCAGTCGCTTTTTCCAGCTGAGCCCGAAGGTCTCCGCTATCGGCGACAACAGTCACCCCGGGTTGGCCCGCGAACCGCAGCGCCTGGAACTCCAGGGCTTCGCGATTGTTATGATGCTTGGGTCCCACGAAGGTTCGGCAGCCCGCGCCCAAAGCCTCCATCACGGAATGCACCGATTTACGAAAAGATCCTCCGACCAAGGCGAAGTCACCCCACCTGTACAGCTCGGCCAGCACGCCGACTTCGTCCACAATCAAGGCGTGTCGATGGGGCCAGCTGGCCTCACTTGAAAAAAGTGCGGCGGTCAGCCCGTACGCTTCCAGTCGCGTCCGCAGACGTTTGAGGTGCGCGTCCGTGGGTTCATGCGGCACCACAATCAGCTTCAGGCGTCCAGCCTTGAGCAGCTCCTGCACGGCGGGAATCAATACGAGTTCGTCCTCCTCCCAGGTGGACCCCGCGACCAGGCAAAACCGACCCGGGTCGGGTTTGAGGTCCGGCGGCAACGGACGTCCCGTGCGCAAGCGATATTCGACTTGATCATAGCGCGTGTCGCCGGCCACGCTCACACTCACGCCGTCGTCAAGGCCCAGCCGTTTGAGCGCCTCCCGGTCGCCTTCCGCCACGCACAGAATCTGATCCAGACGGATAAGCACCCAACGGCGCAGAGCCCGACTCAAAATGTTCATTTGGGAGGGATCTCGTTGAGTGTAGGCAAAGACCAGGCGCGGGATTTTGCGCCGCGCGGTTTGCGTGATCATCTCGGGCCAAAAATCCGTGCGGGCAATCCACAAGGCCCGCGGATGAACGCGCTTGAGAAAGCTGGCGCACGGCCCGGGAAGGTCCAGCGGCAGGGGACAGGCAAAGTCGATCCCCTCGAAAGTCTCGACCGCGCGTCGATAAGTCGGGGAAAAATACGTCACCACGATCGGAATATCGGGATGCCGAAGTTTAAGTTCACGAATCACCGCCTTGGCGTACTCGAACTCGCCCGAGGCTGCGTGGATCCAAATCGGATCGTTGGCGAACTCGGGAATTTTCAGCGGCCGCAGGCGCAAACCCAAGCCTGATCGCAGTTTGGGCAGGAAAGGCAGAAAGAACGGGAGGATCAGCGCGACCAGAGGAATAATGAAAAGCCGGTAGAGAAGAATCATTGTTTCTCGCAGTCGGCTTCACAGGGTTCGTTTAAGGACTCAATTTCGATGGTGACATGACAGTCACCGAGTAGCCGACTGAGTCTCCGAATCTCCTCCTTGGTGGATTCCGCATTTTGAACATCGCGTAGAACGGCATGAAGTGAGAGAATATGTCGAACGCCATCCAGGCTCCAAAAATGCACATCGTGGATTTCAACCAGATTTGGCAACCGGTCCACCTGTGCTCGAAAGCCTCTGAGAGCTTCGGGATTGGGATTTGCCTGAAGGAAGAGAGTCACCGTGCGCGTCAGGCCCCTCACCACGTTGTAAAGAACGAAGGCGGCAATGGCGAGCGCGAGAACGGGATCAAGCCAGGTCCAGCCCCAAAGCCAAATCAAGGCGCTCCCGCCAAGGACCGCGACCCAGCCCATAAGATCCTCAAGGAGGTGCCATCGCAACATTTTTTCATTTTCGGTGTGACCATGGCCCAATCGCCAGGCCGAAAAACCGTTCACCAGAATTCCAAATACGGCGAGGATCGCCATACCGGGCGCATGTGGCTCGCGGGGCTCATTGAATCGGCTCACGCCTTCAATAATCACATAGATGGCTCCCACCGAAATCACCACGCCGCTCAGCACGGCGGAAAGAAGAGAGAGCCGGCGCAAACCATAACTAAAATACTCACTGGGTCCTTGCGTGGATTTTCTCTGCAGGAGATATCCAAGGCCTAAACTGAGAGCATCACCAAAGTCATGCAAAGCATCCGAGACTACGGCAAGACTCTGAGTCCACAGCCCCCCAATCAGTTCGATTAAGGCAAAACCGAGGTTGAGCCAGAACGCCAAGCCAATGTTGCGCGCAGCAGCGTCGTCTGAAGAGTGGGAGCAGTGATGACCTGAGCCATGAGCCATGGTGGCGATTTTCCGGGCTTTCGCTTCCACCGTCAAGATACGGTCGGGGACAGGAGAGAATAAAGATTTTGACAAGGTTGCGCAATGCCCCTAGAAACTATGAGATCCAGCTCGACACTCTTGGGCGGGTGCATCCAAACATAATCAGTTAATTATAATTAATAATAGGTCTGTAAAGGTCTACAAAAGATAAACGAAGGGTAAAGAGAAGAGCTATGCAAACTCACGTACCAAAGTTGCGCCCGACGGCGCAATCTCGCGTTTCAGCGTTGTGCCCGACGGCGCAAACTCACGTTTCAGAATGGCGCCCGACGGCGCCATCTCATGCTTCGAGGCCGTGCCCGATGGTGCACAGAATTTTATGTGTGCTCGGTTTGCTTCTGGGTTCGCCGCTTGCGCTCGCAAGTGAAGCGGATCTTCAGCTGCCGATGTTGAATGTCACATTCCCCGCTCTTGGTGGAATGAGTGGAACCACGATTCTGTGGATCGGGATTGCCGTCGCCGTGGTCGGGATTCTCTTTGGGCTCTACGAATACTTTAAGATCCGTGCGTTGCCCGTTCATCGCAGCATGCTCGAGATGTCGGATTTGATTTACGAAACCTGTAAGACCTATCTTCTGCAGCAAGGCAAATTGCTGATCCTGCTCGAAGTCTTTATTGGCGCCTGCATCGTCTATTATTTCGGCGTCCTAGAAGGGTTTGAAGCGAGTCGGGTGGCCCTCATTCTCGCCTTCTCAATCCTGGGAATCCTGGGTTCATTTGCCGTGGCCTGGTTTGGGATTCGCATCAACACCTTCGCCAACAGCCGCACGGCGTTTGCATCACTCGCGGGAAAACCCTACCCGGTCATGTCCATTCCGCTGCGCGCGGGGATGTCCATCGGTGTGGTTCTGATCTGCGTTGAGCTCATTATGATGATGCTGATTCTTCTGCTCGTCTCACCTGAGGCAGCAGGAGCTTGCTTCGTCGGATTCGCGATTGGCGAGTCACTAGGGGCTTCGGCACTTCGGATTTGCGGAGGGATTTTTACCAAGATCGCCGACATTGGCTCCGATTTGATGAAGATCGTCTTTCGTATCAAGGAGGACGATGCGCGTAATCCAGGCGTGATTGCGGATTGCACGGGCGACAATGCCGGGGACTCCGTCGGTCCAACCGCAGATGGGTTTGAAACCTACGGCGTGACCGGCGTCGCGCTGATCACGTTTATTGTCCTGGCGGTGGGAATGCAGGTGAATCCGGATGGCACCATGAGCGTGGCACCGGGTGGGTCTGAGCTGCAGGCTCGTTTTATCATCTGGATTTTCGCGATGCGTATTCTGATGATTCTCACGTCGATCGGGTCGTATTTGATCAATGCCGGAGTGGCAAAGGCCCTTTTTGGAGACTCCAAACATTTTGACTTTGAAGCGCCGCTCACGTCCCTTGTTTGGTTGACCTCCATCGTCTCGATCGCGGTGACGTTCCTGGTAAGCTATTTTATGCTCGATGGCCTCGGCGATATGTGGTGGAAGCTTTCGGTCATCATCAGTTGCGGAACATTGGCTGCAGCCGTGATTCCCGAGGTCACAAAGGTCTTTACTTCGGCCAAATCGAAGCATGTGCATGAAGTCGTGCAAGCCTCGCGCGAAGGCGGTGCTTCACTCAACGTTCTCTCGGGGTTTGTGGCCGGTAACTTCAGCGCCTTTTGGAAAGGGCTGGTTATTGTCGGCCTGATGCTGGTGGCTTATCTTACAAGCACCACCGGCCTGGATGCCTTGATGATTCACCCGGCGGTCTTCGCGTTTGGATTGGTCGCGTTCGGGATGCTGGGAATGGGACCTGTGACCATCGCGGTTGATAGTTACGGTCCTGTGACTGATAATGCTCAGTCCGTCTTTGAGCTTTCGCAGATTGAATCCGTTCCGAACGTTAGTAATGAGATTCAAAAGGATTTTGGCTTCCGGCCGAACTTCGAAGAAGGCAAAGAGTATCTCGAGGAGAACGACTCCGCTGGGAACACGTTCAAGGCCACAGCGAAGCCGGTTCTTATAGGAACAGCGGTGATTGGGGCTACAACCATGATCTTCTCGATCATCCTGCTTTTGAACTTGAAATTAGACTTGCTGGATCCAAAAGTTCTCTTTGGCCTGATCACGGGTGGAGCCGTGATCTATTGGTTCACCGGAGCTTCAACTCAGGCTGTGGTCACGGGTGCTTACCGGGCCGTGGAGTTTATTAAGGCGAATATTCGACTTTCCGGAACTCGTGCTTCGGTCGAGGACTCCAAGCAGGTTGTGCGCATCTGCACGCAGTACGCCCAGTACGGAATGGTCAATATATTTGGCGTGATTTTCTTTCTAACACTGGCTTTTGCTTTCTTTGATCCCACCTTCTTCGCGAGTTACCTGATTTCAATCGCGGTCTTCGGATTGTATCAGGCGATGTTTATGGCCAATGCCGGTGGCGCTTGGGATAACGCCAAAAAGCTCGTGGAGGTTGACCTTAAGGAAAAGGGTACGGACTTACATTCTGCAACCGTGGTGGGTGACACCGTCGGTGATCCGTTTAAAGACACGGCAAGTGTGGCGCTCAATCCGATTATTAAGTTCACGACCCTTTTTGGTCTGCTCGCGGTGGAAATCGCGGTGAAAATGGCCAGCGACGGAGGGGGATCTTCGGCCCCAATCTATGCCGGCGCGGTATTTTTCGTAATTGGGCTGTTCTTTGTATGGCGCTCCTTCTTTGGAATGCGGATTCACGGACGGCAGGTCGCGGATCAGCCCTCTCATTCAACGGTCGCAGGGACACACCCGACGCGGTAGTGTTTTTCCTGCCCCGTCATTTCGTTCCGTTGAACCAGGCTGGCGCGTGACCCGCGCCAGTTTTATTTTGGAACAAGGCCTCTCGGAAAACGACGTCTCATTTCGCGATGTGTGGCTCCTCGAGGCCCTTAATACCAGCCCTGGCTTGGAACCTTTTTCAAGAAAACCTCTGAAATAGCCGATATTTTTATTAATGCTGTGATCTGTGGATCTAGTGGCTCGCGGACCTGTCGCTTCCAGATCAAAGGCGGGGAACGTTGGTTGAAGTGCGTCGGACTCGGTGGTCGAGACTAGTCGGATGTGTTATTGCGATTATGCCGGCATTTTTGCTCTCGGCCGGATTCTGTCCCGTGCATGTACATGCCCAGACCGGACCTTCGTCCCTGAGCATCAGTGGTGTCATGCTCAAGTCCGATGGCACGCCACTCTTGAATTCCAGCGTGAACTTTCGTTTTGAGCTTTACGACAAAAACGGCACCTGCGTGCTTTATTCTGAAGAGCATCTGGGAGTGGATCTTTCGACCAGCAAGGGACGATTTTCACTGGCCTTCGGCAGGGGGTCCAGTCCCCAGAACTATCTTGAGAACTCCACAACGTTTACCGGGCGTTTGTTTCAGAATGACGGAGCTCCTCAGGTATTTACCGGCTGTGGGGGAGTGACTCTGAGTTCGGGTGACGAGCGCCTGATTCGGGTCCATTACAACCTAGGCAGCGGCTACCTGACCATGACCCCCGACGTGGGCGTGGAGTCCTCTGGGTTTGCACTGGTCGCGGATACTTTGCGGGGCAAGACGCCGTCCGACTTTGTTCAGCTGCGGGACGATGCCACTTACGATCTCACTCAGGCCAATGTGCAAAATGTGTTCTCCGCCACCAACTACGCGCGCTTGAACACGCTATTGAGCAGCTCGGGAAGCTTTAGCTTCGGCAGCCAGCGGATCACGAGTGTGGCCGATCCGACCAGCGCGCAAGATGCGGCGACTAAGAACTATGCGGACACCTATGTGGCGGGCCAGCAGATTGATCTGCAGGATGTAGGTGCCGGCACCGGAGACGGAAAGGTTCTGACCTGGGATGCGGCTCAAGGCAAGTGGGTAGCGGAGGTGGCCAGCGCGACCGATGTGACCAAGCTGCCACTCGCGGGTGGCACTATGAGTGGTGTGATCCATATGGGTAGCAATAACCTGCTGGCGACGGGTCATATTACCATGTCGGCACAAACAACCCTGAACCTGGGCACCTACACGGATGCGCAAGAGACCACATTGGTGGGAACTCTGGCCGCGGTGGATAAAGGCAAGTCCTGGTACAACTCGGATGATAATGTGCTCAAGGTTTGGGATGGCAGCCGTGCTGTTACACAGGCTTACTTGTCCAACACAGATAAAATTCAAGCCAGCTGGTTACCGGATACGACTGTGACAGGTGGAAGCTATGGTTCGGCCACACAGGTGGCGACGTTTACAGTGGGAGCGGATGGTCGATTGACAGCAGCCGGGAACACCACGATTTCAGGGGTGGTACCGGGCGGCTCGGCCGGTGGGGATCTCACGGGTTCTTATCCAAATCCCACAATCGCGAATGATGTGATCACATCGGCAAAGGTGAATAGCACGGGCGTGGCGGTGAATCGTCTGCTGATCACCAATGCTTCCGATGGCTCCACAATTGGATATGCCACATGCTCCGTGGGTGAGGTGATGAAGTGGACGGCGAGTGGGTGGGCGTGTGCGAGTGATGATGGGGGGAGCGGGGATATCACCGAAGTCGCAGCTGGAACAGGTCTTACGGGCGGCGGCACAAGTGGTGCAGTGACTCTGGCCGTGGATGTGGGAACAACGGACGGCAAGATCGTGCAAATGGCAGCGGGTGATAAGCTGCCGGCCGTGGATGGCTCGGATCTCACCAATGTGAATGCGGTTAAACTTCAGGCACGGTCGGTGGCGAGCACGGCTCCCAACAACGGCGAAGTGCTCACTTGGAATAACACGACGTCTGTGTGGGAACCTTCCACTGTGAGCGCGTTGATCTCGGGCTCTTATTTCGTCCAGGATGGTAACAGCTTTGGTGTGCCAACTGTACTCGGGACCAATGATGCACAGCCGTTGCACCTCGAAACAGATGGTGTCACTCGAATCACCGCGACGGCTGCGGGAAAGGTCGGCATTGGAACATCGGTTCCACAAACCATTTTAGAGGTGAGTGGATCGGGGCCGTCTCACAGTCATTCTCTCGCGACATTAAGCGGGGCACATACCTCCGGGGTTACCACCATCACGGTGAACTCCACGGCCAATTATCCGAGCAGCGGAATTATTTGGATTGATTCTGAGGCCATAACTTACACGGGGATCACGGGCACGACCTTTACGGGTGTAACTCGCGGCGCGCAGGGCACAACCGCTGCCGCTCACTCGAATGGGAAACCCGTCCGCCTTGGCCTCTCCCTCTTTGGCAGCAGCGGGAATCCTTCCGTGGTCGTCATGAGCGACGGAGGATTGCAAACCGGTAATAGTGCGGCCACCGGAAAATTTTCCTCAGCTTTGGGTTCCGGCACGGCCACAGGGACTCGTTCCCTCGCGACAGGTAATGGGACCGCCGCGACTGGAATCAATTCCGTTGCACTAGGCTACTTAACTTTATCGTCACATGACAACACGGTTGCAATGGGACACTCGACAACGGCGAGCGGGTACGTGTCTTTTGCTGGCGGCTTTAACACGACGGCAAATGGATGGTACTCGACAGCCCTGGGATTTGCCACCTCAGCCCCTTCATACGCGCAGGTCTCTATAGGACAATACAATGTCACAGGCGGCGAAACCGCAAACTCCTGGGTCGCCACTGATCCCTTATTCGTCATCGGCAATGGCACGGGATCAGGGATCAATGCTTCAAACGCCATAACTGTACTCAAGAATGGAAAGATCGGCATCGGGACACCTACACCAAACGAGATGTTGGATGTGGTCGGCAAGATTCGTGCGACTCACGTGTGTGCGTCCGACGGCTCAAACTGTAAGGACCTGACGACTTCTTGGGGCTCGGGCGGTTCCGTGACCGAGGTGACCGCTGGTTCCGGCTTAAGCGGAGGTACGATCACCGCGTCTGGCACATTATCTGTCGATGTGGGTACGACCGCTGGGAAGATCGTGCAAATGGCGGCTGGTGATAAGCTTCCGGCGGTGGATGGATCGGACCTCACCAATGTGAATGCGGTGAAGTTACAGACCCGGTCGGTGGCCAGCACAGCTCCTAACAATGGCGAAGTGCTGAAGTGGAACAGCACGACCTCTGTTTGGGAACCTTCTGCGGATACAGATACAGACACCGGGATTACGGCACTGACGGGGGATGTATCGGCATCAGGTACGGGCTCGGTCGTGGCGACTCTGGCGGATTCTGTCGTGACCTCGGCCAAGATTGCCGATGGAACAATTGCTACAGCAGACATAGCGGATGATGCGATCACTTCAGCGAAGCTGAACAGCGCCGGCGTGGCGGCGAACCGTCTTCTGATCACGGATGCAAACACAGGAACAAAGGTGCAGTATGCGACATGCTCCACCGATGAAGTATTAAAGTGGACGGCCTCTGGGTGGGCGTGCTCGACGGTTGGCTCACTTATTTCAGGATCTTACTTCACACAGAATGGAAACAGTTTTGGCGCGGAGACGGTCCTTGGCACGAATGACAGCCAGCCACTCCACTTAGAAACAGGGGGTTCAACCCGGTTAACTATCGGGGCAACTGGGAATGTCGGCATAGGAACAACTTCCCCTGGCGCGCTACTGAACGTACACGGAAGCGTCAATGGAAATACCTATAGTATTTTTGACGTCGCGACCGGCACTTCGGGAAATTACAAGCTCGTTTCAATTAGAAAATTCGGATTGGAAACGGGATATATATCGCCCACACAGTTTTTCTTGAATGATGGCAACGCCGGCGGTGGAGCGTTAGCCACTGTAACGGTTCGTGGTAACGCTAGTGTCTATCCTGTAATATATGGTTACGGAGCCAATGCTCAACGAATCGGTGTATATGGCATTAACGGTGGGTCCGCAGGGAACGGAGCGGGCGTGGTGGGTCAATCTGGAGCCAATCCGGGTATCATCGCTGAATCAACGGGAACGACTAACGATTCCCTCGTGGTGACAAGCAGAAGTTTAACATCGGGACGATTGCTGTACGTTGAACAGACAACTTCCGCGTTTTCCGGAGATGCCATTCAAGTCAACCTGGGCCAGGGTACTGGTTCCTTCGACGGTAACTTTATTAATTTAATGACAAATGGATCTTCGAAATTTGTAGTTAAATCTGACGGCAAAGTTGGAATCGGCACAACCTCGCCGCAGGCTCTTCTCGATGTGGTCGGGCCCCTGCGCATTCAAGCCTCGGGCTTGCCGGGATCTCCTTTGACAGGCGTGATCGCGATAGATTCCGGTGATGGCAATAAACTTAAGTGGTATGATGGATCCAGCTGGCAGGAGGCTGGTGATGGCAGTGGCACGTCCGGAACCGTCACCCATATCGAAGCGGGCACGGGCCTGAGCGGTGGCACGATCACCACGTCGGGAACATTGTCCGTGGATGTGGGGACGGCCGCAGGCCAGATCGTGCAAATGGCCGCAGGAGACAAGCTTCCGCAGGTGGATGGATCGGATCTGACAAATGTCAATGCGGTCAAGTTACAGACGCGAACTGTGGCGTCCACGGCTCCGAACGATGGCGAGATCCTGAAATGGAATGCGACCACCTCCGTTTGGGAGCCGGCGGTGGACGCGGGCACCGGGATCACCGCTTTGACGGGAGATGTGTCAGCTTCGGGTACGGGTTCGGTCACGGCGACTTTGGCGGACTCTGTTGTGACCTCGGTCAAAATTGCCGATGGAACAATTGCGACAGCAGACATAGCGGATGATGCCGTCACCTCCGCGAAGGTGAACAGCGCCGGGGTGGCGGTGAACCGTCTGCTGATCACGGATGCGGCTTCAGGAACACAGGTGAAGTATGCAACCTGCTCTCTAGATGAGGTGCTGAAGTGGACGGCCTCGGGCTGGGCGTGCTCAACGGTCAGCTCGGTGATCTCAGGCTCTTATTTCAGCCAGAACGGAAATAGCTTTGGAGCGGAAGCCGTCCTTGGAACAAACGACACGCGCCCTCTCCATTTCGAAACAGATGGGGCGACTCGAATGACCGTAGGGGCGGGTGGAAATGTGGGCGTCGGAACGACCAATCCGGCCGGCATGCTGGATGTTCGGGGCGGAACAGCTGCGGCCGGCACTTCGGGAAGTTCGATCTTTCTCATTGCCCAAAACGCCGGGACAGGCGCCGGAGTTGAAGCCGCCGGCGGAAGTGTCACCATCACGGCGGGTAACCCAACGGGCACAGGCGCGGGAAGCGTCGCCGGAAGCGTCAGCATTACAGGTGGATCTAACGTGAGCATGGCGGGCGGCGGCGGTCATGTCACCATCACGGGTGGCGCCGCTGCATCCGGAAACAAGCCTGGGAATGTGGTCATCAGCGCGGGTGCTTCAAGTAACTCAGTTGGAGGAAATGTGACGGTTCAGGCCAGCGCAGGGGCAGGTAATAACAACGGCGGAACCCTGACTCTCAACTCGGGAGCCGGAGCTGGTTCAAACGCCGGTGGCCTGGTTTCCATTACGGCTGGTTCTGGCGGATTTTCCAGCACCGGTGGCAACGTGAGTATCACGGCCGGTGCAGGAGGAAGCTCGTCCGGAAACGCCGGCTCGGTCACCATTAACGGTGGAACCCCGGTTTCCGGCGCGGGCGGCAGCGTGAGCCTGACCGCGAAGGCCGGTGTGGGAACTAACCAAAACGGTGGAAACATCACCCTCACGGCGGGAGCCGCCACCGGATCGGGAACAGCCGGCACCATTCAGCTTTTGAGTGGGAACGTTGGTGTAGGGACAACGGCTCCCTCCCTTTCAGGCTCAGGGACCGTAGTCCATGTTCACGATTCTGGCGGGAACGCTTCGGCCATTCACTTAACCAATTCAGATTCAGGCGTGGCCGCAACTGATGGTTCTATTCTCGGGCTGGCTACCGATGAGAGTTTGGTTCTAGGTTCTTACGAGGCGACACCGATTTTGTTCCTTTCCAGCGGATCTGAGCGCGTTCGTATCAGTTCCGCTGGTAACGTCGGTGTCGGAACGACGACGCCAAATGCCCTGCTTGACGTTGCGGGAACCATGCGGGTCACCACGATTTGCGATCGCGCGGGAGCGAACTGCAAAACAGTCTCGGATGGATGGGCGAGCGGGGGCGGAGGTGGAGATCTTCCGGCGGCGGATGGAACCGCAGCCGCCCCGAGTATCAGCTTTACCAATGACACGGATACGGGTCTCTTCCGGCCCGCCAATGGCGCTGTCTCAGTGACATCAAATGGAGCCGTCACCGCTCAATTCATGAGCGGCTCTCTCCTTCTAGGAAGCCAACAAGATGGCAGCTTTGGGAATCTTTCGGTCGTAGCCGTACAACAGAACGCCTCACTTATCACGTACGATGAGGCTATGGTTACCGTTAAACACTTTCAAAATGACACGCCAGATACGTATCCGAGGCTCGACCTTCTGAACTATAGAGGCACTCCGGGAGCACCGGCCCGCGTTCTGCAAGGCGATACTTTGGGTTCCATTGGCTTTGGTGGGCCTAACGCCGGCATGAGTCCTTATCTGGGATCTGGGGCCGGATCGGTCATCAAATCGTACGCGACGGCCGACTGGGATACCAACTCCGATTCGGATCTGCGCTTCTATACCACGTCCGCATCCACAACCAATGAAGCCGTGCGAATTTCAGACACGGGCAACGTCGGGATTGGAACGACAAGCCCGATCGCGAGGCTCCATATCGCCAGGCCGAGTTCCCCTACATCCGTGACCATTGCGAACGAGTATCTGCATTTTGGTGGAGACTACCAAGCCAGTAATGGCTACCATCTTCTTGGATTTGGATATCGTTCACCTTCAGGCGAGATCTATCCCAACGCGTATATGGGCTTCCAAGAGACTTCGACAGCTGGTTCCGGAAAGGGCGATCTCGTATTCGGGACACGCAATGTCACGTCGGATTCCGTTCCTTCTGAAGCGATGCGGATCACCGCAGGTGGAAACGTTGGCATAGGAATTACAAATCCCACCGTCAAGCTTCACGTTGAGGGTGCGATTCAGGCTAAAAATCTAGCCGCTAGTATCACGCCCACAACAGCATTCTGGAGCACCGCGCCGACTTCCCTGACGAATGTCACCGATAGAAACGATGCGACCTCGAGCACGGAAGGAGTTGTCGCCGCGGGTGAGTCCGCATTGGTCACCATAGATTTGGGGGCGGTTTACAGAGGAATTGTGTTTGCCTATGCGAAGATCAGGAGTGGAGCTGCTGGCGGCACGGCTGCCTTTGGTGTGTATCAAAGCGATGATAATAGCACCTACGCGATTTGTTCTCCTGGCTCTCAAATTGGCGGAACGACATTGCAGACTGTGCGCCAGCAATGTGCCTTCTGGGGCCGCTACATTCACCTGGTTTGCAACGCCGACGCCGTCGGTACTGGTAAGTGCACATTTTATGAGGTCTATTTCCAACAATATCAATAGCGGATGTCTGTAGCGTCATCGATTCTCCTTCAGCTTGAAAACATCTGAAGTTTGGGTATGAAACTCCCGAATCTTTCCGTGATAGGCGCCCGTAAGCGAGGGGTTCAGAATGATGGTTCGGTAGGGGGGCTTGATCAGGGAGAACCGCATAAGCGGAATCTGAGCGCGCGAACCCCATTCAACGGCGACGGTCTCCAGCAGTTTTTCCATTTCGAAGTCGGAGCGAATGCGCTTGACGTGAAAATCGATGATCGCGGCGTCGATCGAGGGCTCAATGGGAAAAACCTGAAGCCAGTCTTTATCCCGGATCGAACGGTAGTACAGGCGGGCCTGCTCATAAGGTTGCGTTCGCATCATCATCTCCTCGGCGGTGATCTTTTCGCCGCGGCGGGAGACACGCTCCTCGGGTCTGATATCGGAGTCGGTAGCTCCGGCGAGCGCCGCCTCCGCCCCTTTGCGAATGCCCCAGAAGACAGGTTGGTGGCCTAAGCTCACGCTCGTCAGATAGGTGAAGACCTCGTCTCCAAGCTCAAAGTAATGATTTTCATAAACGTGATCGGAAGTGAACAACTCCGTAGGACCAAAATGGACCGTTAAGGTCGTGCTTCGCTTGAAATTGTAGAAGGAATCGGTTTGGAATAAGCTGAGGATCTCCTCCGTCTCGGGATGAATCGTGAGGCTATTAAGAATTTTGGCGCTCAGCTCGAGAAGGCCGATCATTTTCTGGCGGGCGACATCGGCTGATAGTCCCGCAAGGTAATCGTATTTGTAGAGCGCCGTGGCTTGGCGAAGCAGGCTTCGGAAGACGCTTGTGGCCTCCACGATGTCTTTGAACCATTCCACGCAATTTCGGAAATGCTCCAGACCCGAGCGCAGAACGCCATCGCCCGGCATGCTATAAAGAAAATGATCTTTGGCCCCGATGCTGTCTTTGCCGTAGAGATAGTAGTCATTGGTGAGTTCCTTGGGATCGGGAAACTCGAAATCTCTCAAGTCCGGCGGAAAGGTCACGCGGACCCGGTCGGGGCCTGGAGTGATCCTTCGACCCTCAAAGCCCTGGCTTAAAAACTGGCTGAGGCGCACGAGCAGGTCGATGCGTCGATAATTGAAATAGTAACGCCCAAGGCTGTCCTTTTGAAAGCCGGCGGAGATCCGATATCCATTTTCGTAGCCTCGGATGTACGGAAACGCGTTCACCATACCGGAGCGACGGAGGAAGAGCTCATTAAGCGTCACCTCAGGCGACTGGGTCACGTCCAGATCGGTGAAAAACCCGCCCTGAGCTTTCAAGCGCGACAAGCCTTCGCTGGGCGTGGGGCTCTCCTTTAAGGCGCGCAGCGCGGTGTCCACATACTGAAGAAATATTTTCTCCATTCGCACGAGTTCATAGCGACGTTGACGCTCAACATTCCGGAGCTTCAAAAGGCATTCCGGAACCTCTTCCACCCACATCCGCGTGGTGGCGAGCAGCTGCGCGCGGAGCTGGAGAGTTTCCTTCATCTGGTCATCAATCTCCTGAAGCGCCTCTTTGTGTTCGCGACCATTTCCATTAAATAAATCCCGAATGAGATAGAGGCGATTAATCTTGGGATCGACGTCCGTGCGCAATACTTCCAATACCTCATCGAGGGCTTTCAGCATTTCGCGGGCATCGCGGTCGACCTCTTCAACTACGGACTTGAGGGGCGGACGTGCAAAGCGCTGACTCAGTTCACCGAGAAAGGTTGAATGCACAAAGGTCTTCAGATCCATTTGGTTGTCGAAGGAGTTTTCTCCCGCACGGCAGATCCAAAGGAGTTTGCGCACGTCAGAGTTTGGGCTTGAGATCTGCTCCTGATGGCGAATTAAGTTCAACATCCTCTGGTCGCTGCGTTCCTTGTAACCCTTGAAGAACACGTTCAGGAAATCCTTCGCCGAGATGCCGTATAAACGGGGCAAGTCAGTGACGATGGCGAAGTAAAGGGACCAAAGCATCTGAACACTATCAATCGGAGCCGTGGTCTGCGCCGCCGCGTCCGGCGGATAGGAGGTGAAAATAAACATCGGCATAAGATGTCCCTCCATCAGATTGTGCAAAATGAGATCTTTGTTAATTTCGAGTGTGGACTGGAAGATGGTTTCTGACTCCGTCTTTAACCGGAGCTTGGACGCGTAATATCCTAACATGATCATATTGGGATAGGTAACCAGGTACTTGATGGAAGGGTTGAAAACAGTAAAGAGTCGGCGCAACTGCCTCGCGCCGCTCACCAAGGCGGTGTTGTTGTTCTGCGCCTTTGCCCTGATTTCCAGTTCCTCGGCAAAGAATTTTTCCAGCAGGTTCACGCGTGACAGATAATCCTTCCACACGGGGGTGAGGTTCTGGTCGGCAAAGCGCTGGGCATCTTCAAGAAGTTCCGAGCTGTTACTTCCATCATGTTGGTACTCCCTGAGGAAAAAATTGGCCATTTCCCCGTTTGTAAACAAGATGCGATCAAGGAAGGTCACCTTTAGCATCGATTCCAGGTACTCCAGCGCCTTAAGATCGTTGATTTGCGCGATCTGCCAAAGGTTTTTCTGCTGCGCCTGAGGCCGCAGATCGAAGATTCTGGCATAAAACAAAATGGCCGCGAGATCCCTGGATTTGGTCGAAATCAGATTTTCAATATCGATGGGCTTCACGTGGAACCGCTTCAGCAGCGAGGGATTGGTTTTCCGAATACGTTTGAGCGCGTTGGTGTAACTCAAATCCTGACTCTTTTGCTCAAGAGAGAAATGCCTGACAAACTCCTTCCAAAGAAGAGGATGGGTGAGTTGATCGGAAATCATGTTTGAGAGCACAGCCGCCAGATTCGGACCGGCCACATTGGACAACTGGTTTGACGCTAACCAACGAAACAATTCGACGGTTCGGGTATCGATTTTCAGAGCGCGGCGATCTCCGGTTTGGAGGACATTGGCCAAGAATCGGGTAAAGGCCGCGAAATCCTGCTTTTGCTCGGAAGTCAGAGTGCGGAGCTGAAGCCGGACACCCTCGCTGGAGGATTGGGAATGGACGTAAACCTTCAGCAAGTCCAGGGCGCGCTCTTGGACCATGGTGTGAAGTTCGGGGTCGGCCCGACGATTGAGAACTTCGTAAGCGGCAAAGAGCAAGGTGAATTGTTCGGTGACCGTGGGGCTTTCCCTTGCCAGCAGTTTCAATACAGATCCGGTCTGCGAACCGCGATCAAAAAAATCGAGGTTCAAGCATCCTGTCAACTTGCCAGGCGCACATCCGCGCAAGATACGGTCCCGGTAGAGCGCGAGAGTCTTCTTGAGTTCCGGCGTCAGGCCACGCGCTTTCACCGCCCGGATCAGCTGCGAGTTAAAATGAGAAAGGGCCCAGCGCGCGCGAGGGTGAGCGCGGAACTGGGGATCTGAAAGGTGGGTCGGGTCGAGAAGAATCGAGGCTAAGGAATTAAAAATCTCGGGTGCGTCTTCATTGCCGGGCTTCTGCGCCAGAGAATAAAGGCGTTCGAGCTTCTGACCGGTATCATCATCGCCTCCACCCGTTGCCCGCGGAGTGCCCGACGTCTGTGAAGTTCCCGAGATTGTCCCGACCGGGGTATTCGAGCTCCTATCGCCTAAGCCGCCATTGGCGCGCGCCGGGCCCTCATGACGGACCCGGGGATCCTTCTTTCCCACATGGCAGGCCGAGAGAAACAGGAGCATGAGAATGAATCCGGATATGCGTCCCACACTCACTCCCCCGGCTTTGGCTTAAGATCGTCGCGGATTTTCAGGCGCTCCTTTTCCCGTTGCTCTCTCCATCCCTCGAACCGGGACCGGCAATCGGCCTCCGACTTCGAGTTCGTCCTGACGTAATCGGGATCTCCTTCCTGCGGTAAGGCGTCGCATTGGGTATCGGTGACGATAAACTTCTCGACGCTCTCTACCCAGTTTTTAATCTGTCCCTTATCACTCAAATAAATAGGCTTGCCGGAGCGGGGGCCTCCCTCGGGGCGCGTGCGCACCTTCATCACACGCCAATGCCCCGCGACCACCGGCTCGGTCTTGGACGCGGTTTTTTCAATGATGAAGTCACCGAGGTGAACCTTTGTCTCTTCCAGTGCGCGGACAGCCTCTTCGAACTCGACGGCTTCGTGAAGATGTCTGTTGATCCCCTCGCGGAGGTGATTTCGAAGCTGCTGTGTTGGTTCCGCGTGCGGTGGGAACAGGTAAAGGGAGTCTTTGACCTTGGGAAGAAGATCTTTGCGGAATTCAATAAAATCGCCGCTTCCGCGCACGCCTTCGGTGGTGGTGCCTTCATAGCGATGGTCCTTTGTATTGTAGACCATCCGGTTTACGGTAACATAAAAGTTTCTGTAAAACTGATCGAAGTAAGTCCAGTCGCGCGTGCTGGGTTCATCCCGATACTGAAGTGCAACCTTGATCTTGTCCTGGCGCTTTCCGGGACGATCAATCCAATCGAGAATCTCTCGTTCTTTATCGTCGATTCGCAAAATATCGAGGTAGGTGAGGAAGGAGTCCATCATGTCCTGGGCGCTCACGCGTACCGCCTTGCACGCCTCCTTACGTTCAGCGCCTGGCAACCATTGGCCTCGAAGATCGCGGACCGCGGCCACCCGTCCCCAATAATCCCGCGGACAGACCTGGGGATCGGTCTCGGACATCTCGAGCGCGCCCAGGTCACGGAGTTTGTGGAGCCACTTCAAGCGTTCTGAAATAATGTCGACATCCAGGCCTCCGGTGGAATACCAGGAAAGGAACTGGCTGTTCTCTGGTTGCTCGCCGGCGAGTTGGGACATGGCTCCACGCACGAACGTGGCCTGGTCCACATTGTAAAGAACCGAGTACGTCTTATTGCTCCGGTACGCGGGATGCGCGATGATCTCGTCAAAAGACTCTCCAATTCGAATTGAGACATTGGGTCCAATGGGAAGACTGATGCCCGGCCGATATTGGGTGCGCAAAGCGGCGTTGACTGCGTTCGTCGCGACCGGCGTGATCTGCAGCATGCGACGCACGCGCATGAGCGCGTCCCAAGCCCCTTCACGAAACTCATTGCCGTTGAAATGGTTCAACCGTTTGACGAGGGTTTCACCAGTCTTGCCCGTGAAGGTCGGAATATCCGTGACCAGATATCCAATTTTGTCATACGGGGAGTGAGTGCGGTTGTGAATGCGAAGTATCTCATTCAAAGCGTCTTCCATGGACATCTGTGCCAGCAATCCCGTATCCCTCACCTGGTTTAAAAGCGACATGGCCCGCTTCACCACATCCGCGGCAACATTCTGTTCGCGTGCCCACGTGGTGAATTGACCCTCCAGCTGCTCGACGGACAGAGGGCCTGGAGATTCGGTGGGGACGGTTCTCAGCAGGGTCATGGCCGCGTGCACATTGCGGTAGAACTCAATGTTTTGCTCCATGATCCGGGACTTGCGGTAGTCCTCGGCCTTGAGCAACCGTTCCAGGCAGTTCTTCTGTTGATTGACGATCATCTTGTCGAGATTGAACATTTTGGTGAACAGCTGGCGTTCCATGTTTTGGAAGCGATCCAGATCTTTCTCGATCGCGGCCATAATCGCTTGACGCCTTCGGAACTTGCCGGGGCTCAAACGACTCGCGTCCGTTCCGGATTTGTTTGTCAAATGGGCGCGGAGTATGCCGACCAGGCTTTCAAACTCCTCGCGGTTATTGCGCCAAGCCCCAATGGGTTTGATGGCGTTATAGATCTCCGTTATCGGAGCTGTGATCGCCTTGTCCTGAAGCAACGTCCCCATTTTCAAGTTATCCAATGAAAAAGACAGCGGTGCCTGGAGCGGATCCTCGCAGGTTTTGAGCAAGTAGTCGGAAAAGTTACGACTCCGCTCCAAAACCTCCAACTTCTGCATTTCAACAGCGAACTCGTCCGCGCGAACTGTCAGCTGATCCTCGATCATCTGACGGATAAACAAAACTTCAGCATCAACACCGCTGGCTTTATCGCGTTCGAGAAGAGCAAAGTTTAAGACGTCAAACACACCGATGCGTAGAGCGTAGTCAAAGACATGAAGCTTTTGCAGCTCGTTCATCGTTTGCCGAATGTCACCAAACGGGAATAAGGGCTCGCTAAAGTAAAAATCCGGGCGGAAGAAACGCTTCAAAGCTTCGGATCCTTCGATATTGATCCATTCATTCTCGACCCGGCCTTCGAACTTTGCCATGTAGTAAAAGTAGGCCAGGGTCATGGGAGCCGACACGGCGATGTTCACATTCTCGGAAAAGCGCCCCAGCTCCTGCTTCAGACTTTGGTATTCGGTTCGCGCTTCGGTTCGCCCCGCGCCACTGAACCCGCTGTATTTTTGATCGTAAATTCGCCCCAGAAAATCGCGCACGGCCAGGAGTCTGTCGCGCACAGCGGTCCAGTTGTATCGCGTTTGTGACCGACTGTTAACTTCACGTGCCACATCTTCAAAGAAACTCGGTCCGAGCCCGTCTTTTTCCTTAAACTGCTCTTCGAGAATGCGGGCGTAGTTCGCCAGGGTGACTTTAATGACGTAGGCGGATTGAACTCTCGCATAGTTGCGGACAAAGCGGATAAATTCTAGATCGTTTACCTGGCGCACTCGCTTCCAGTACAGCTGTGCCATATTCTGATCGATGCGTTGATAGTATACATTTTCGAGAATAAAGGCCGGTAAATCCGCGCGGCGAATGAGCTCGATATCCAAATTCTTATAAAGATGGGGAACCTCTTTAAGCGCGGCCAGGGCGTAGGCGTAGCCCAGGTCGCTAACCTCCAAACGCGCATTCTCGTCTTTGATATCGTCATTGAATTGCTTTTCGGCTACACCGTTGTACTTATCCATGTATTTGGCCACGATCGACCCGAGCTGTCCCTTGCTGCTCGCGCACTCGATAAATTCGCTGAGCAAGGAACGTAGAGCCCGTTTGTCCATGTCCATGCCTTCGAAGGCTTCCATATCGAGCGGATTCAGCTCGATCATGAATTTACAATACTGCTCTGTGCGCCCGGTTTTGGCGCGATCACGGAGATGGCCGAGCGCGAGACTGAGATTGTTGCGATGACGTTGATGAAAGGCGTGTTGACGTTGATCGGGCGGGAGGGAGCGGAAATAGGTGAAGTAGTCGCGCGCATATTCGACGTACTTCTGGTCCAGATCAGGAGCCGCTTGCGAGCTGCTCATTTCATAGGCCAGGCTCAGAAGCTGATAATACCGGGACACGGCTTGCAGATACTCCACATCGCGCGACGTGCGCGAACGCCCTTTTAAGATCCGCGCCTCCAAGCCCTCAGCCACGTGCATAAGCAAGCGGCCTGTCAGACTGTCGCCCTTAAAGGCGGGCAGGCGGATGCAAGCCCCGCCATCCGCGCCGCAACCGGTAAGGGCGACGCGCTCATAGCGGGAAAGAATTCCGTTTTTCTCAACCAGGTTCCGATCGCGTTGCCACGCGCGTTCAAGGGCGCGGTGAAATAGATTCAACACGGTGGCGAACTCGACCCGTCCCGAAAGTTCCGGGTCGGCCAGAACGTTCGGATCGAGCACGGTCTTTTCAAGTTCAAGTGCCATGCGAAGGAGGTCTTCTGCGGAATTCGCTTTGTTGATACGGCCGCTGTACTCTTCGCGCCGCGCGTATATCTGCTGGACCGAGTGGCCCGTTTCTTGTGCGCGTGTCTCCATGCCGGACGTGTTTTTTGGGGGGCCCTCGTGCTGGGTGCGCTGGGACCGTTTTCCGGTACACGCCACCACCAGCGCGCTCATCGCAACAACAACAACAAGGAGAAAGGGCCTGGTTACCATGACAGGTCCTTTTCCAAGTAATCGTAGAGGTTCAAAAAGTAAAATCCGTTGAGCACGGACGCGGCCATCACAAGTACGGCCTGGCCACGAATGGCTTCCTCGCAGAAGCGGCGCTCGGGAACAGGAACAAGCTTGGATTCTTTCGAGTAGTAGGTTCGGAAATGCTCTTCAATGGATTCCAGAAGTTGGTTCTTCGGATAATCCTCACCATTGCCAAGGGTGTCCATAAACTTGAAGCCGGGGAACTCCGATGTGCTCTTGTTGAAGAAATAGCGCAAGCCATTGTTGCTTGTGCCTTCAATACATTTGCGCACGACATCCTGGTAGGTCTCGTTTAACGTGCGCCGGACGCTATTGGTGTTCAGTCGATCAAAGAACTCATCGGCATAATCGAGTTTTATGGCGTAGAAGTACCCGGCATCCTTGTCATACCAACGGATCTTGGATAGCGGCAAGAGCAGACTGCCTGGTGGAGGCCGTACGATCGTTCGGTTTTGCGTGTAGAGATAAAGGTCGGGAATTTTTTCCGGCCCGCGCGCGTAAATATTGTAGATCGTGCCGGTGAATTTGCGCCCTATAGGCTTGTTCTTTTCATCTTCCTTTTTCACATCAATCATGGCCAAAGAGTATCGGAACTCGGTCTGTGAGCGGATGTTTTCAATAAAAGGGACGCCGACGCGCAAGATGTCGTTCGACATAAACGTGTGATTCAGAAAGTAGCCCATGGCCAGCACTGTGCGTCCGATAGTTGTGGATTGATCGAGGCTGGAGTTGCCGAGTGTCAGGTTCATCTCCACACCGGATGCGACGGCTCGTGTGTACTGCTTGGCGTAGGCCGTGCTGATATGGTATCCGCCGTCTTGACGGCTGTAGCGATCAATCGGAACGATCCAACCTCCGTAGAGAGCATAAGGATAAGGACTCGCTAGGGTCATCAGCGCTGAGATTTTGATCGGCATGCGGGCCAGTTCTTTCCACGTCCCCAAATAGCGGCTGAAGTCCGCCCGTGCCTCGCCTCCAAGGATGGACCCGCTGGCGTACTTATTGAAGTAATCTATGACGGTGTAGTCCTTTCCGGCCAGTTGCATAAGATGATCCAATTCCTCCACCAGCTGCGAGCCCGCGACACAGAGATCCAATAGTTCATGTTTGTCCTTATTCGCGAACAGAGATTTGAGATATTTGTTCTCGTCGGAAGAACCTTCTTCCCGGCCCAATTTGGGATCCGTTTTGATTCTCTTGCGCCCGGCAATGGCATCGCAGGTTTCAGAAAATTGCAAAAGGTTCTGGATTCCGTCCTCGGAACCGCTATCCGCCATCTGGCGGAAGTCAGCGTCATATTTCTGGCGCATGTGATCGTAAAACACGCGGGCCCGGCTGAAGGCGCTGAGTGCGCGGTGCCAAAGGTACATTTCGTAACGCCAGGAGGAGCCGCCCTTGATGGTGTCCGTGAACGCATTTAGGCTCGAGACCAAGTTGGCCCGGAAATTTTCAAAGTGGTTGTTGACGATGGTTGAGGCGTTGTAGCCACGATCCCATCGCGCGCAGTAAGGATCGCTCCCCATCGAAGCCTCGATATCGTTGCACGCGGGAAAGAAGGCGGGACGGTAGGAGTTGGTCAGGTTCTCGACTATCCATCCGTCTTTGTCCAACTTGACGAATTCAAAGTCACCCTCCCCCTTGGCATTCTTTGGATAGACGGGATAGCGGGCATTGTACAGATACTCCAGGGATAGAATATCGGCCGGGCCGGGCATCAATTCCTCGTATTTCATCAAAGTGTCGGTGACCCCGTCTTTATATCCCATAACGGTCGTGTAATTCTTGAACTGATCGCGCGCGGCGGACTGCAAATCCTTCAGAGCGAATGGCTTGTAGAGCCCGACTTTGGTGGACGTGTTCGGCACACTGCCGGGTTCGGGAAGAATGTTCTCCTTGAAGTTATGTCCGAGCCCGAGCATGTGTCCGACCTCGTGCAAGAGGAGGTCTTTGATCAGGGCGCGCAGGGCTTGCACCTTGTCGATATCGGCCTGAGCGAGACCATGGGCATAGCCTTCGGCCTGATGGTAGAAGCTGCGATCCATATCGAAAGCCGCGTTGCCCGTGCGATTCGAGCGCGCGCTCGAGCGGAGGAGATCCAACATATCTTTTTTCGAAAGAGATTGTTTATTGGCCAGTCGGTCCTTAAGGCCACGCTGATCCTGAGTGGGAAGGTAGCTCACGCTCTCGGCCAGCTTCGGCATCTTGATCAGATCTTGAATAAAGTCCGCGTTGTAGATCTTGTCGGCGGATCCGATCTGACCGGCGATAAGATTCATGGTCTTGGACCAGCCCACCAAACCTGCGGCCATAGCATCCAGAACCTGCTTGCCCTGGTCACGTGTCTTATCCAGGAACTTGGCGTTGAGAAATTCCATCCCTTGTTGCAGCTGTTGGATCAAATCAACAGCCTTCAGCGCTTTCTGCTCGGCCTCGGGATCGAAACCTGTGAGTGCCCGAATCTTTTCCAAATCCCACTTTCCGCGCGAGCCTTCGGCAAGGGCTCCTTCGAGCGCCTGGCGGTGGAAATTCATCTGCCGTGTGAGGTCGGCCTTCACGGCTTCGGTCGAGCTCAGGCTGAGAAGATCCTGCGGAACAGGAAGCCGAACCTTGGGTACCGTGAGCTCGGGTTCCATGAGCGAGAGTTGCACAATAGGCTTACCGCCGAGGCTCATGCTCTCAACAACACCATCGACCGCGGCATTGGCCGAGTAGCGGTTGATGATCTCTTCAAGCATGCCTCCCCAGATGGTGACGCCACCCCAGCGGATTTCACCATTACGAACGTCGGCGAGAGCCATTCCCACACCGAGCGGTGCGCTGTAACTGAGCCGGCGGTCGGCGACCCAGGTGATGGTGGGATAGCGCAAATCAAAGGCATACTTACGTCGAGAGATCTTCACTTCAAACGGACGACCATGACCCACCTTCTCAAAGGCGTCGTTCCATTGGTTAATCACGTCCTTTGCGATGTTTTCATAGGATTCCTCGGGAAACCCGTGCAGCCAGATGGTGTGCTTGCGGCGTGTGTTCCAGTGTGCGGCGTACATGACGGGATTTTCGGGATCGCCATCAATCTCCTTCCCAATCACATGCAACACATTCAGGTACTTCGAGTTGTCGTGACGATAGGGCGTCGGAGTGAATTGCGTGTCGTGATCGAATTCAAGGAAATTAAAGCGAAACTTTCCTTGCATGCGTGAGCCATAGAACGTGTCACTAACCTCAAGGGTAAAGGCGAGGAAGCCGTCTTTAGGACCTTCGATATCCTCGATCCCGTACACTTCATGACCATTCCACATAATGTCCATGGCCCAGTCCTTGATCTTTATTCCTTTAAGATCGAGATTCATGTAGGGGCGAGCACTCCAATGGCTGCGCGAAGTGTTTTCGGTATACACATCCGTCTCGCGACCACGGCCGTCCTTCTGGCGCTCGTAATAGAAGCGGCTTTGGATAGGGATTGTCACGATATTGGGCCAGCGTGCGCGGCAGGCCTTAGCCGCCTCGGAGTCACGCGTGAGACAGTCTTCACCGTCGGACTGAAAGCTGGGGACAACCATTTTTCCGATCAATTTGTCTTCGGCGGCTGTGGTATCAAACACCACATTTACATGCTCCGCATGATTATAGTGTACAAACACGGCCGCGGAGTATTTGCCAGCCGACATCTCGGGTGACCAGCCCGCAAGGAACGTCTTTAACCGCACCCGGCCGGCCTTATCTTTGGTTTCAAAAAAGTCCCGGGAGACACGGCTCTCCGAGGGATACGGGTGTTCGGGTTGATTTTTCTTAAAGGTACACTGACTTATCCCAAAAGAGAGAAGCATCATGACGAGAGGCTTAGCTCCACGAAGGAGATTGGGTTGTGATCTGGCCATCGAGTCCTCGGTTATCTGGAATTCCAAAACGTCTTTGGTGCACGCCCGATGCCACAGCGTCTAAAGTTTCGTGTAACCAATTGATTTCATTGATTTTAAAGAATATCCAGAGGCCTTCTCAGGAGGCCAAAACAGGTCTATCGGGGCGCACATCGGCAAAATCTACATAGAGATTTTTTACATATGGCGACGAATCGCGGCTTCCACAATGATTTAAGATACTTACAGCTGACAAAATAGGCCCCCTAGGGAAATTTATACAAGCCATTGGGCGGTGTTTTGTAAGTCCCTGCGAATTCGCAGCTCAAAACCGGGGCAGCGGCATGTAAGCTAGAAATATGCTCCAGTTCCTGACCGGATTTATAATTGGGACCTCGGTCCTTGCGCAGTCCAAGGTGTCACCTGCTCCCGCTCCCTCTTCCTCTGCGGCTTCATCGTATGATTTAAAGAGCGTGCCCCGCGTGCGGGTCCGTCCGGGGGAGGCTCATCGGACCCCAAAGGCACCGACCCCTCCGATCTCCGAACTAAAATCTCAGCGTCGAAGCTCTTCACCCGCTCTCGTGTGGGGAGGGGATTTGGGCTACCAGATCCGCACCGACTTGGCGGACGAGATCAAGCCTCGGCTATATACCCATTCCTTGGAACTCTCTTACGGACTTGAGCATCGCCTTTCACGCTTTGCGCTCGCGGCGGGAGTGGGTTTGGTTTACGAATCCGCGGGCGAGCGTCGCAGTGAAATTCTCGTGGACTCAGAACGTACCGAGCTCTTTGTCAGCGACGTTTCGCTGCTCGGACGAAAATCGTGGACGCCGATGGAAAATATGAGGATCTCCTGTGCGCTGGGAAATGAATTCCCGACCAGTCCTGAAGCCCGGCGCGAGGAGTACAATTCGGTGACAACATTGGACCTGTCCCTAAGTACACCCCTGTTTTCCAAGAGTTTTACGGTGCGGTTAGGAGGGGAGCTCCACTATATTTGGAATTCCTTTCGCTACTCTCCCGCGACGGGAGAGTTGAACAAGCAGGGAGGCGGACGAGCCAGCTTTGCCGCCCGCTGGCGTGTGTGGCAGGGCCTCCATTTGGAAGGATCCGCGGGATCACAGCTCTCGCGGTACCTCGATGGAACAAACGATATGGGCTACCGAACGGCGGCGGGCGCCAGCTATGATTGGTCCTCCCTCTCCATGGGCGTGGCCTTGAGCAACGGGACTTATCTGGACCAAGACGATGCCACGATCTGGTTTATAGATGAGTACCGCCGCATGGTGAGCCTCAAAGCGCAGCTCACGTTTTAATTCTCAGAATTGTAACTTGGGCTTTGCCGGCATCTGCGCGGTTGACCATTTGTACCACTCGGCACGCTTACGTTCCCAGCGCTCCTGTTCCTCTGGAGAGTTCGCCTCACCCACGGGGAGACCGCCAGCCTCAATCACTCGTCCGCTTGGATACTCATCGATGAAGAAGTGATGAATGCCAACCATCTCCCCTGTGAGCGTCACATCAAAAATATATTGGTCGACATGCCAGTAGCCTTCGGGAGTCATTTGCCAGTCCTCTGACACCACCGACACGTCGAACGCGTTGTAGACACCATCGCCGTCAACGTATCCGCGCGTGCTGATATAGTCTGCGGTATGGGAGACGTTCGGGTCCTCGGGCACAATGTGCTTCAATGTCCGGAGCTCAAGTCCACGATCCACGTGAAGACGTTCCCCTTTGGAAATCATCAAGGACAGGAGGTTCTGCCACTGTTGGTTGCTCTGTTCCGATAAAGACGCGAGCCGTTCTTGTGCCGCAAATGCAGTTGTTGAAAAACCGGCAAACACCAACAGGGAAGAAAACAAGGTAACCGTTGCGATTAAGATTCCGCACGTATGACGAGATTTGGACAACATAATTCCCCCTTTTTAATGATTTGCCTGTTTGATTGGTTCTAACTCTGTCAAAGAGTCCGTGTATCCTGCCCCAGCGCGTACATCTAAGGCAACTCAGAGGACAGACTATTTCCTTCTAAAGAAATTATTCCCTTAAAGAGAGGGTGTGGGCGAGGGAGGCGCATGGAACATTTTCCTCGCTCTGTCACGCCGCTTAGACGGTTCGGAGGGCGTGGTTCCGCGAGACCGTGCCATTCAAAGGAGGTCCCGTAAACGCATTCTAGTTTTTCGGCGTCCCTGATTCGATCTCCGCACGAAAAGTTCCGTCCCCATCCCTTTCCATCCCAGGCCGTCCCAAAATCAGAATCGATCCCACAGAAGAAGGACTTCGGCGCCGGACGCGCCGGAGTCAGCCCGCACAAGGACAGCCTCACTCCCGCACCACTCCGATCGGCTGCTCGCGAGAAAGACCACGCGCACCACGTTTCCGTTCCTCCCACTTCATTCCACTTCCGCGAGTGAAGTCACCCCCGCGACCGAAACACTGCCGTTCCTGAGGCCACTGGCGTTGCCGAAACTACCGGGAGCACCGCCGCTCCGACTAAGCAGCGCAGCAATAAGCGCCGCGTGTCCGCATCCGTTCGCCGCGTCGTCATCCAACGCGCCGGAGGGAAGTGCGAGTACCAAGATCCTGTGACGGGCCACAGATGTGAGAGTTCATACCAGCTCGACGCGGATCACATCGTACCGCGAGCGCTCGGAGGCGGAAATGAACTTTCAAATCTCCGATGTCTCTGCGGCGTGCATAATCGACTAATGGCAGAAATTCACCTAGGAGGAGCGCGGGCGAATCAATGGCAATGCCCGTAGAAAGAATCCTTGTCTGACCTCTTTCAAATTCACTCCTTGCTTTCAACCGGATTGTGGCTTCATAACCTAGGCCTAGGAGGCCCGAACGGAATGGAAATAAAATTGGTAGATTCACCCGACAAGGAGCTGCTGGATTTCTTCGAGAACCGGATCGAGGAATTCAATAATGCGCGCTGGGAAATTAAGAAAAAAAGGCCTGTCGCCGTTTGTGTTAAAGCCCAGGAAGGCGTGATTATCGCGGGAGCCGCTGGAAAGACTTTTGGAAAATGGCTTCTTATTGATAATCTTTGGGTCGCCGAACATATGCGGGGGAGCGGCCTGGGCTCTCGGGTCCTTAAAGCCATGGAAGCTAGTGCCAAAGAGCGGGGATGCGAGTTCGTCCTTTTGGACACCCTAAATTTTCAGGCGCGTCCATTTTATGAGAAACACGGCTATGAATGTCAGTGGGTGCAACCTCACTATCCTCGGGACGGGTGCAAGTACTTTATGGTCAAGGTTCTGGACTCGGACCGGAAAGCACGGCTTATGACCGCTCCCACTCTGTTCACAGTATCCTTATCAAAGGTCGGAGGCCGAGAGCTTCCGGCTGGAGTCGTTCGTGCGCATATCGAATACTTGAGGCGGCTTGACGACAGGGGGCGCTTGGTCCTGTGTGGTCCATTCGCCGATCATCCCTCGGGCCTAGTGATCGTGCGGGCCAAAGACAGGGCGGAGGCAGCGGAAATGGCTGAAGAAGATCCTTTCGTAAGGGAGGGCTTTCGGACATATGAGATTCGCACGTGGCGGATCGCGAATTCCGGGAACAACTACTTGGGATAGCGCGGGGATAGAATGGAGACGGCATGAAACCGAATTCTGTTGCGATTCATTTGAGTCACGTTGCCGTGCTGGTTCGGTCAGTGGACCACGCGGCGGAGGTTCTCTCCAATCGGGGCTTCGCGATTGGTCCGGCTGAGAGTTGGGAGGGCGAGGGGACAAAGGAGATCTACGTCGAAAGAAAGAGGGCCAATTCAATTCTTCTTATGGAACCGATCTGTGCAGGCCCGTATCAACGGGCTATGGAGAAGCGCGGCCCGGGGTTTCACCATTTCGCCATCGGCGTTGCGAACCTGGACGAGTTTATCGTCTCTCTGTCAGGATCGGGTTGGCTGCTTCATCCGATGAGCATTCGTTTGATGAAGGCCGCCCGAACGGCCTACCTCGCACGGCCCGGATTCCCGGCTCTGATCGAAGTTCAAGAGAAGCGCGAAGGGCACGAGGGGCATGAGGAGCGCGCTCCTTTTGTAACTCGGGTTGAGTTTGAGTTTTCTGGTTTATTCGCCGGGCTTCTTCAAGCTGTCGGGCTTTCTGAAATCGTGAGTCCAACGCTGAAGGCTCCTTGCATTCATTGCGCCGACACGGTCGTGCCTCTGTCAGAACTTACGGGAACAGGTTCGCGTGCCGGAGGAGCCAAGGGCTTTGCCGATGCCCCGCCACCAACGGGTGAGGCGACAACACTTTTCGGTCGCTGTTTCTGTGGACAGGTTCGGTTTTCGGTGCGTCCGCCGATTCAAACGTGCACCCACTGTCATTGCGAGTCCTGTCGAAGAGCTCATAGCTCGGCGTTTGTGACCTGGAGTTCGTATCGAAAGGACCAGTTGAAAATACTCGAGGGCTCCGCCCACTTGACGCAATTTGAGTCCTCTCGGAATGTGTATCGTCGTTTTTGCAAATGGTGCGGAAGCCATTTGTTCTTCCAGTGTATCGCGGAGGACCCCGTACTTTACAGTCCGACCGCGTGTTTTTATGGGCCGGTTGGAGTCACGCCGACACGTCACGTAAGCTTTGAAGAGCGGGTGGCTTGGCTGACGCTGGGAGACCATTTACCCAAGTACGAAGGCAAGACTCAACCCATCAATTGCGCCCTTGAACCTTGAACGTGGGCTGCTGAAAAGGGCGCCTTCGTTCGTGAACAATGGCCACTCGAGGATGGTATGTGGTGTCATCAAAAGGAGCTGTCATGTTTAGCAAAACTTTAGGCCTTGTGTGTTTCGCACTTTCGTTTGCTTCGTTTTCTCATGCCGCTCTGAATGCCAAGAAAGTTTTAGTTGTGGTGACGGGAGCTAGTCAGCTCGAGCTGCGAAACG
Organism: Bdellovibrionales bacterium; assembly: GCA_050249195.1. Taxonomy (GTDB): domain Bacteria; phylum Bdellovibrionota; class Bdellovibrionia; order Bdellovibrionales; family UBA1609; genus JALHOQ01. Next base: position 11,627 of record JBFWQY010000015.1, on the reverse strand, counting down.
GAGAGGTTTACGAGACGGGCTACTGGCTTGAGGAATTCAGCGTTCCTTACCAGTTGTTTGAGGAAAACGGTCTCCAAATGACTGTCGCTACCCCCAACGGAAATCGACCGACCGTCGATCATGGAAGTGCGGCAATCGGGAATGACGGCAAACCTCTATATTGGTCCACAATCGCGGAATTGAACGAAGCCCTTGCAATAAAAAAAGAGAGCTTTAGATGAAGGAAAAATTGTTTCCCTCAAACAGCTTTCAAATCAAGATCTCACCTCGTTTGACGCTGTCTTCTTTCCAGGTGGTCACGGACCGATGGTAGACATGCTAAAAAATCCTGATGTTGCGCGGGTGCTTCAACACTTCCATAAGAACAACAAAACCACAGCGTTGGTATGCCATGCCCCAGCGGTGTTGACCTCGACTGCTGGGCATGATTTTCCTTATCGGGGCTATAAAGTCACGGCATTTACCGATACTGAGGAGAATCAAACTCCGGTTGGCCCGAAGATGAAAACAACTCCTCAGCGGGAACTTACAAAAGCAGGCGCCGTTTTCGTCGAGGGACCGGCCTGGCAACCGCATGTTCTCGAAGACCGTGAGTTGATCACGGGCCAAAACCCGGCTTCGTCCAAACCGATTGCGGAGGCTTTGATAAAACGCCTATCTGGACCAGGAGCCTAGACGCAATTCCTGGTCCTCTTACTTCCCGATATCCTCGATACTGTCTTGGAAATAGCCAATCCGCGACAATTTGCCGTTCTTCTAAATGTGGTCCTTGGGTTCTTGGGAGGCGTGAAGCGCAAAAGTCGGGGACGCTAAGACTCTCATGTTACCTCCTGCTCATGTAGGCTCTGCGCGCCCTGGGATCAGTACCGATCTTACCGCCGTAATCGCGCGCTGAATGTCTTCCTCTCGTGTTCGCCAGTTTACCACGCTCACGCGCATGGCCCGGACGCCTTTCCAGGTGGTGGGCGAGAAAAAAGCCTCTCCTGTCGCATTGATTGCCGCGACGACGGAGTCGGTTCGTGCGTTGTGGTGCGCATCGGTCGCGATTGGATCCGGATCCAAGAAGCGAACTAGGCCCTGATTGAGCTGAGGCTCCCATAGAACCTGAGTTCCTGGAAGTTTTCCAATCTCGGTCACAAGGGTGTGTCCGTACCGACAGGTTCGATCAATCAGGTCGGCAACCCCGCTCCGACCGAGTTCTCTCAACGCCGCGTACACCGGGATTCCGCGCGCCCGCCGCGACCATTCTGGATTCCAGTCGATCTGGTCTCTGGCATTGGATTCGGCGGCGATGTATGCGGCGTGAATGGTCATCGCTTCGCGATGACACTGGCGATCCCTGACAATCGCGATTCCGCAATCAAAGGGCACATTGAGCCATTTGTGTGCGTCTGTAGCCCAGCTGTCTGCCAGCTCAACCCCTCTTGTCAAATGGCGCTTCTGCTGACTGGCGCGTGCAAAGAGGCCGAAAGCGCCATCAACATGAACCCAAACGCCAGCGTCCTTGGCCATTGGAATAAGTTCCTCGAACGCGTCAAAAGCGCCCACGTTCAGATCGGCCGCATTCAGAACCAGGATCGTGGGCCGTTTATCAGAGTGGAGGCTTGCTTTCAGGGCGGAAGCTGGAGCCCGCCCAGCCGCATCTGTTGGAAGGGATTGAAGAGCTTTATTACCAAGGCCCAGGTAACGTACAGCCCGGTCTACGGATCCGTGGCGATGTTCGCTGGTGAGCACGCGCACGGGAGGAGCGCCAAACAGCCCTTCTTCGTTGAAATCCCACCCCGCTTTTTTCAGAACGGCAGCGCGGGCACTTGCGAGACATGTGAAATGTGCCAGCTGACAACCCGTTGTGAATGCAAAAGAGGACTCTTTGGGCAAGTCCAACAAATCTTTCATCCACTCTCCGGCCGCTTCTTCAATAACGCTGGCTGCGGGCCCGCACGCATACAATGCCGCATTTTGGTCCCAGGTGGAGGTCAGCCAATCCGCCGCCAGCGCTGATGGCACGGCCCCGCCGATCACCCACCCAAAGAAGCGTCCGCCGGCGCAGCCCAAGAGTCCACCCTCAGTTATCTTCAGGAGATGTTGGATGACCTCCTCGGGAGAATGTCCTTCGTCTTCAAGCTCGTGCGGGATTCGATCTCTCAGGGTCTTCAGGTCCACCGTAGCCGCAACCGGGTTTTTCTCCAGTCCGTCGAGCCAGTTCTTTGCTGCTGCAACCGCCAGATTCAGCACGTTGTGATTTTTCATGTCTGTCTTCATATCTGCCTCCCAATGAAACCTGAGTTTACTCTTGAGAGATCCCATCACTCTGGCGGTTTTCGGACGTGATCGCAGCCCCTTGTGAATGGGATCGACCATGTCCGAAAACCGCTAGTGTTCCCGCGCGAGTCGCGCTAACGTCCACGTCCATGGACATGAGCGACAGACTTCTTCTGTACAAAATTGTTCGCGCCCGGGACAGACGATATGATGGGCGGTTCTACTGTGGTGTGCGCACGACCGGGATCTACTGCCGTCCGATTTGTCCGGCCCGGCCTAAACTCGAGAATATCGTGTTTTATCGGAGTTCGGCTGAAGCTGAGAGGGCCGGGTTTCGTGCCTGTTTGCGGTGTCGGCCTGACCTTGCACCGAATTCGGTGCAGTGGCGTGGAACGGCGGCTGTGGTAGGGCGCGCTCTGACGATGATTTCACAAGGTGATGTTGATGAAATTTCCATGGAGGTTCTCGCTGGCAAGCTGGGGATTTCCGATCGCCATCTACGAAGATTATTTGATGAGCATGTGGGCGCTTCCCCGCTGGAGGTGGCTATTTCCAAGCGGCTCCACCTCGCGAAGCACTTGCTGACGCAATCGAACCTGCCTGTAACCGAGGTCGCGTTTGCATCGGGATACAAATCCCTTCGCCGGTTTAATGAAGCCTTCCGTCACCGATTCAAAGTGTCGCCTACCACATTTCGCAGGTCCACAAGTCCAGGTCAGGGACCTGCTCTAACCCAAGGTCTAACTCCGGAATCCAGGGCCAACTTTATTCGTGTGGCTGTTCCGGTCATTGCCCCGTATGATTGGGACCATATATTTGCGTTCTTGCGGGACCATGCGGTCGAAGGCGTGGAAGGGTTTCGAAACGGCCAGTACCGCCGGGTGTTTGCGGCTGGCGATACGGTCGGCACGATTGAGGTGGGATTCGACCCCAAAAACGCACAGCTTCGCGCCGGGATCTCGATTTCGGATCCCGCCGGCTTGCGCACCGTGATCGAACGCGTGCGCGATCTCTTCGATGCTCGAGTCAACCCCCACGCGCACCTGAACGATCTTTGCAGCACCGATCCTGTGGCTTTATGTTACCGGCGAGCGCTGGGCCTGCGGATTCCGGGATCCTGGGACACTTTCGAGACTGCGGTCTGCATTATTCTCGGTCAACTCGTCAGTGTCGATCAGGCGCGACAGACGGTCAGAAAACTGGTCGAGCAGTTCGGTCGCCGGGTTCGATCTCCTATCTTTGCGGAATGTGCTGTCGTGTTCCCGTGCGCTCAAACTCTGGCGAATGCAAACCTGAAGAATGTGGGAATCACCCGCGTGCGCGAACATGCGATTCGTGAGCTCGCGCGTCTTGTAGCAGAAGGGCAGCTGGATCTGTCGCGTTCTTCCGATATTGAGAGAACGAGAAGCCAGCTGCTCAGCATTAGGGGATTTGGTCCTTGGACCGTTGAAATGATCGCCATGAGGTGCTTAGGAGACGCAAACGCCTTTCCAAAAAGCGACCTCATAATCCGGCGCGCACTAAATATCCATAACTATGATTCTAAAGAAGGAGATTGGAGCCCATGGAACGCTTACATCACCCTGGCGCTTTGGAAGCGGTACGCATCCGAGCTATCGCGAAAACGTCGAATGTCACCTACATAAAATCTATAGATTCACCGGTGGGAACAATCAGGTTGACGGCGAGTGACAACGCTCTCCTGTCCCTTTCGTGGGGAAAGGAGAACATTCGGCGCGCGCCGGTCGACGTCTACGAGGAGGTGGCTTCCCACCCCATCTTGATGAGGGCGGAAAAGCAACTGGACGAATACTTTGCTGGAAAACGAAAGATATTTGATGTTCCGCTCGCGCCGGAGGGAACGGAGTTTCAGAAGCGTGTATGGGCGCAACTCCTGAAGATTCCGTATGGGGAGTGCATTTCCTATGGGGAACAAGCCCGGCGTTTGGGACAGCCCAAGTCGGCGCGCGCCGTGGGATCCGCGAACGGGAAAAATCCGATTGGGATACTAATACCGTGCCACCGCGTCGTTGGCACCACCGGGAACCTCACCGGGTTTGCCGGAGGAATCGAGATCAAGCGCTATCTTCTGCAGCTCGAGGGCCATCAACTCACGTTCGCTGGACTATCCGGCGATGACGATAAGAATGTGGGCGTATTCAATGCGCACGCCCGTCGATTCGTGGTTTCCATAAAAAAGGAATAAGACGGATCGATAACGTAGCAAAACAAAGGGACCAGCCGAGCCCCGATAAGAGAATCCAGGTGGTATAGAGCTCAGGCCAAAGTTGGGTGGCGATGAGTCGGAAGAATGCTCCTATGCCCATAAGGCCAAGCGCCACCCGGTCGCTTGCTGAGAAGAGGATGGGGCGTCCCGTGTGGCCCTGACAGATTCGAATCAGCATAGCGGGGATGACAAGGCCCATCACCAGAAACGTAAACACATGCACAGACAGGGACCCGACGCCAGAAAAGGCATGTGCCCTGTGCAACACCTCCACTAAGAGATGGGTGACAATCCCGAGGTACCCCAAGTACATCACCGCGTTGCCGAAGAAACGGAAGCCGGCGAGTGGGCGCCAAAGCGAGAGGCGGACGACAAGAAGTATGAGCAAGGTGGAAAACAAAAATATTGCAAAGGGTTCCGGAAGAACACTCGAGGGCACCGCCAGGACGGCGAACGCCTTTATGGAAAAATCAAGAAATGAGCTGCGAAACAACTCGATTCCCATGCTGTTCTTCATGAACTGAGTCATGGTTCGCTCAAACATAACGAGAAAGGCCACGCGATAAAGCCCTATCGCAGCACTCACACCGTGCGCATAGGTCTCGGGGACAAGGATCAGATTCTTGGCTAGCACGAAGAGAGGGAGAATGATCAAAAAGAAGTAATTGTCACGGAATGAGTCCTGCCGGCGAAAGCAGATCAGGCTATACATCACGTAACCGGCGATGTATGTCAGAAACCCATTGACTCCGAGCCACCATAAAGGCCGTGCGTTGCCCGGCATGAGGATTACGAAACGCTCCATGATCCAAAGTGCCACGTCTATGGCCAGGGGAACTCCATGTAGGCCCCTTATCTTGACCCAGTTCTTGCTGGCCGTTAGAAGGAACCCGCCCAGCACGGCCCAACCAAACCCAAAGAGCATCTCATGGGCATGCCACTGGAACGCGGAGAGCGAAGACCCCGGGAATTCGATTCGTCCTGAGAAGGCAATAGCCCATATCAGCGGGAGGAAGGTTCCAGACACAAGTGCGAGCGTGAAGAAAGGGCGAAAGCCCGCGGCCCAAATGGCTGCCTCTGAGAATTTCAGAATTGCTGAGTGCGAAGCAGAACCAGCGTGCACGCCTCCTCCACACCGACTCCGGTGGAGCGCAATTCCGCCGCGAGTTCGGGATTTTCGCTGCCCGGATTGAAGATCACGCGTTTTGGTTTAAGACTCAGAATCTCCTCCTTCAAACGAGAGGAGATGGTCGGACTGACATACATGGTGAGTGTATCAATGGGCTCCTTCAGCTCCAAAACTGACGCATAAGCTTTGACTCCTTCGATCTGCGCGAACTTCGGCGTGATCGGAACAGGAGTGTGACCATATTCCTGCAACATTTTAAAGGCACGGTAGGCGTATCGCTCTGGCTTTTGCGAAGCTCCCAGAATCGCAACTTTCTGTCCCATGAACTGAATTTCCTCCATTCACTTGTGTCGAAACAGTTTTACCACCATTATCAGTCCAGGTGAACTGAGGCTATGATCACAGTTGAAACTCCAACTCTACGGCGTTCTATTTCGCGCGGAGGAGTTGGGGCCTTGTCGTTTGAAAAAAACTAGGCCTGTGGGGGCAGGCCTAATTAGGGGTAGTGGGGGTATTGGGGGTATGGGTATCTGTATGTAAGAGCAAGTGAAGGGCCAACTTTTCAGGTTTTTTAGCCCGGACGAGATGTCTAAACTCTGGACACCCCCTGTCCATAAATAAGTGCCGTCAGTTCGATTGACGCGGTAACAAGATGCTGACAGAGAAAGCCGGTACGGCTTTCAGGTTCCCTCCCTCCAGGCCCGACCCGGTATGAGCAGGCCATTCCGAATTGAATGAACTTTCGACAATCTGATACCGTGATTCGCCTGCTCGACCCTGTTGGGTTTTCATCGGCCAATGGCGACCTGGCGGCATCTTCTGAAATCGGGCATCACAGGGTCATAACGTCAATCCAAAGGGGGACACCATGTTAAAAATCGGTTTGAAAATCGCGGTCACCAGTTTTTTTGTCGCGTGCGGAAGCTCTGCATTTGCGCTCGATATTCAGAGCTGTGAGGACTACGGCGTGAGCTTGAATCAAGTGACGCAGATGAGAGCCTATGGCAATGAGAGCATTAAAGTCTTCGCGATCGACCAGGTGGAACCGGCGGCAGCGGCTGTGGGTATTGCGGTCACGATTGATCGCGGGGTGGACCTCTCAACTGCGGAAAGCTTTTGCCGCTATGTCTGGGGATTAAGTGCAGCGGATCTGAAGCAGGCGCGCTCGGAGTACGACGAGATTACGGGCCTGCTCACGGTGGAGATTCCGGTCCAGAGTTTCTCGGATGAAGCTGGGGATTTTGTTTCGGGGTTGCTGACACTCGTGATCAATAAAGGCGCGCGTTCGGAGCGAGGTTTGGTGAGAGCGACACTGCGCTAAATCCAGACAAATTCATTCGATGTCGGCTGAACCTTTACGCTGGCATAGACTCAAACGGGCGGAGCCGGCATTATTGAGCAATGAAACTCGAACCATGCGACCCGCCCGTTTGGGCTTCCACAGGCCATGCACAGACAATTCTAGGCTACCTGCTTCCGTCCCCACGACTCCGCTCCAAGGGGCGACGGGTCGAAATTCCTCTTGAGGACGGCGATCGGCTGGTCGGCTTTGTTGAGCCCGGCGAGTCTAAAACGGTGACTTATATCTTCCATGGCCTAGCGGGTAGCACGGACTCGTCTTACGTTCATCGGACTTCAATACTCGCGCAGCGTATGGGTCATACTGTTTTCATAACGAATCACCGCGGTTGCGGCGAAGGGTTGGGGTACGCGAAGGCGCCTTATCACTCGGGACGGGCTGAGGACCTTGCGGCGGTGATTGAGTACGGCCGTCGTCTTTTCCCCGGTCATCGGCATCTTGCGATTGGATTTTCCCTAAGTGGAAATGCTCTCCTGCTCTTACAGGCCGGACGTCGCGGCCAAACGAAACCGGATGCGGCCGTCAGTGTGAACGCCCCGATTCATCTGGCGCGGACCGCGGTATTGTTGCGGCAGGGGCTGAACCGCATTTACGATGCCAAGTTTTACCGGCAGTGTCGGCGCGATATTCTACGCGGATGTGCCAAAGAGGACTGGCACGGTCGAATTCCATGGTGGGCGACCTTGCACGACTTTGACAACTTTTACACCGCGCCCGCAGGAGGGTTTGCGAATCGCGAAGACTACTACTTAAGCTGTTCGACACATAATGTGCTGGGTGACATCGCAACCCCCACCGTTGTGCTCACGGCGGCCGATGATCCTTTTGTGCCGGTGCAGAGCTTTTACGAGGCCCAAGTCTCTGAGCACGTTCTTATGCATATTGAGCCCTTCGGAGGACATATGGGCTATCTCTCGCGCCAAAAAACGCCATTCGGCACGCGGCGCTGGCAGGACTACGCTCTCTCCGTCATTCTGCGCGAAATTTAAGTTAGAGGAAGCTCAACCGTAAAGAGGGCGCCTTGACCTGGTTCGCTCTCAACTCGCACCTGGCCGTGATGTATGGCCAGAATACTCTTTACGATGTAGAGGCCAAGTCCAAGACCGCTGATCGTTCGGGAGGGGATGGCCCGCTCGAAACGATCGAAGATGCGCGCTTGGGCTTCTTTCGGGATTCCTATTCCATAGTCACGGACACGGAGCTCTGCACGTGTCGGAGATTTTTTTATGAGGGTCACCGAGATCGGCTTGCCCCCGCCATACTTCAGGGCATTGCTCAGCAGGTTAATTACAACCTGTTCAATCCGAAAGGGATCAAAATACCCGATCACCTCCGGCTCAATTTCGGCATGCACCTCACAGCCCTTTTGTTTGCATTCGTTTTCAAAGCGTTCCAGGACGTCCTGAACCAGTCGACTTAGATCATGCTGTCCGATCTCGACGGTCAACTTTCCGGTGGAGATCCGGGAGATGTCCAACATATCTTCGACCAATCGTGTGAGTCGATCCAGCTGTCGCGTGGAGGTGTCAAGCATCTGTGCCAAACGGGCTGGCTCAATCGCGGCCGATCCGCCCTTCTTGAAGGCTCGATTCAGCATTTGGGTTTGAAGTCGCATTGAAGTGATAGGAGTTTTAAGTTCGTGACTGGCCACGGAAATAAACTCGTCTCGTGCATGGAGAGCGTCTCTGAGCTTGCCTTCGGCAATTTTTCTCTCCGTGATATCCATGGACGTCCCCAGAAAATAGGTAGGAGCACCTCGAGCGTCAAAGAACGGCCGTCCCCTTGATAAAATCCAATGAACCGTTCCGTCAGGCCAACGCACACGAAACTCGGATTCAAAGTCCCTTTTGTTTTCCATTGCGAGCTGTACGGCTTGAGTCACGGGCTTGCGGTCCTCCGGTAGCAGCAGCTGTTCAAAAGACGAGTAGGTTCCGCCAAAACGTCCCGCTGGAATTCCGAAGAGCCGTTCATTGGTTTCATCCCACGTAATCTTTCCTGAAGGAATCTCCCACATCCAAGTTCCCATTTGTGTGGCATCAAGTGCCAGCTGCAGCCGGGCTAAAATTCGGGTGATCTGCTCGGTTCGGGCCAGGCGGCGAGCGAGGGCCCGATCCACGATGGACCCGGTCAGGGCAATTCCCAGGATCAGAAGCGTCATCCCCACAACGGCGACGGCGAGTCCTGAGGTGGCAAGAACCTGTTCCGCTTGCAGCGGCGAGGGACCCGACGGAAAGAAGGTCATCGCGGCCATAGCGGTGTAGTGCATCCCCGAGATGGCCAGTCCCATTGCAATCCCGCCCGCGCCTCGGTACCAGAAGCCTCGCTTTGAGAGATCATGACGCAGGCGAAAGGCGATTAAAAGCGCGACAAACGAAGAGACAACCGCAATTACCACCGAGGTGGCTACGAGAATGTAATTCCACTTCCAGGTCGCGGCCATTCGCATGGAAGCAATACCTATGTAGTGCATGCCGGAGATCGCAGATCCCATGGCAAGGCTCCCTAAGACGTAGCCAGTGGTCGTGACGCGTCCGCCACTTACAATGGATAGAGCGAACGCGGAAGCGACAATCGCGACGACCACAGACAGAACCAGAAGAAAGATATCGTAGGCAATGGGTATGCCTGGAAGGCTGAAGGCGAGCATACCTATAAAGTGCATGCTCCAAATGCCCACTCCCATGGCCAGCGAGCCACCAAATAGCCAGGCTGAGCGCGCCCGCCCGCGCGCGACGGTGATGCTGTTGGCGAGATCCAGCGCGGTATAAGATGCAAAAACCGCAATTAAAATGGAGAGGGCGACAAGAACAGGATCATGGGTATGATGCATTGTCATGGGCGTTGTCTCTGCCTGGCCAAGGTTTGGTGGCATGGATCGCAATGGCTGTGAGCACATCATCAATATCGAGAGGTTTTCGCAAGGATCCGTTAGCTCCCAATCTTTCGGTATTGGCCTCGATCTGTCCCGCGGCCGACATGATGATCACAGGAATCTTCGCCAGGCGGGGATGGCGCTTCTGCTCCGCCCGGAACTGAAATCCGTCCATCTCCGGCATCATGAGATCGAGGAGAATGAGCGAGGGCACCTCTTGGACTTCCTTCAGGAAGTTCAAAGCCAGGCGCCCGTTTCTCGCAATTTCAACCTGATAGCCTTCGCCTTCCAAAAGAATACGGAGACTCTTTCCAATGTCGTCGTCATCTTCAACAATCAAAATTCTTTGCTTCATTTGTGAAGAGCCTCCTTTTGGATTCGGTATCTGAGGTACCAGGTTGAACATCGTCCCTCATTACGCGACGCGGTGGCGTCATTCGAAAGCCGGGCAGGCTTCGCCGTGAAGCTTGAGGCCGCGGGATGTTCCCAAATGACTTCAGGAAACGCCACGGCCGCTCGATCAAATTCCGAGAATGGCCATTGCTTTCCCGAGAGTTTCAACGGATTCCTGGTGCTTGCCGGACGCATGCAGCTGTTCGCCTTCGGCGCGAAGCTTCTTAACTTCGTCCAGTTGAGCGGTAGAAAGCTTTGGCTTTTTAGCCAGAGCTGCATCGATCTTCTTCATGTCAGACGGGCAATGCATCGCCCATGCCGAGGTACTGATCAACAGGCCCACAATTAGAGACAAGTCGGTTCGCATGAATTCCTCCTCAGTGATGTCATGGGTGAGCAGGTTAGACCTAAACCATTTTTCACGCAAGCTTGGCGCTCGGTGAGATTACGGAGCGACGGCATCTGACACTGGCGTCGAGTCCTTCAAGCGCATAAAAAATCGTTGAATTCGCTCGGCATTGACCCCTAAGTCGCTCAACCCCACGCGTGAGACGGACCGCACATCTATCTTGGACTCATTTGGAGCTGTTGCCAAAATGCGAATCACCACATCATCTTTGAAGCCGAAAAACAGAGTTGTGTCTGTGGCCTCGATATGGCCACGGGCGAGATCCGCTGCGGCAACCTTCCAGCCTAGGCTCTGGACCACTTGCAGGGCCTTGGCGAACGTATCCTTTACAGGCAAAGAGACGATCCGAGTCTGGATTTCGGGGTAGGCTTGTTCTTGCAGTCGGGCCACTTCTCCTCCCTCGTAGAGAAGAGGATTTTCATCCGGCTTGCGTGTGATTCTATCAAACACGGGGGGATTGTTCGTGTCTGTTGTGATATTGTGAATCCGCGGGACAGCGTCAACTCTACTCTTAAAGATATAAATGGGAAGAAACGCTCCGGCTCCTATAAGAAGACCAAGGCTCGCCCAGATTTTTCCTGTTCGTGCTCGTCCCCCGAAAACCGAAATCAAAAGGACGATAAATGCCGCAACCGCGACTGCGGCTCCCAACTGACCGCCCAGAATAAAGGCTTTCAATCCTGTCCGGAAATGCCATAGCCCGAGTCGCGTCGCGAGCCCACCCGCGAGTTCAAGAGCGACAGCCAACACGCTGAGTCCAAAAATAATTTTTCCCAACCGCATTTGAGCTGATTATCAGATGGGGGCTCGGATGCCAAGCGATCAAGAACTGGCTCACTTGTCTGCGGAAAATTTGGGTCGGGACTTGCTTTGCTCTACAGGAATGAAAGTCAAATGCCCGTATTGTACACCTAATGATGATGTGTCCGGCCCTCGACCGAAAGTCTATCGGGCCGGAAAGTTCAAACGCAAATC
>JBFWQY010000014.1:0-118099 GCA_050249195.1 Bdellovibrionales bacterium | reverse complement strand
TGGATACATGAAGCCAACCTCATTCAGGCACAAGATCCTCCAGCGTTGTGGCTTCCTGAACCATTACCATATCAACACTGACGATCTCCTATACAGTGTGCCCAACCCCAAATAATTACGGAGAGGGCGGAATGGGTCACATAACAGGTCACATAACAGGTCATGCTGCCCAAAAAGGGCACTCCTCAGGGCTTATATTCCCACGCGACCTGGTCTATAACTTGCTCTCAACTTGACCCGGAGGAATGGATCTATGAACCCCTGGCGGAGTGAATTGGCGGTGATTGCCGCCATTTTGGTGGCGTTGAGTGCCGGGGTGGCCTGTTCCAATGGAGCCGGCGGTAAGATCCCTATCAACCGCAATATCGGCAAGGAAGACTCTGCAGCCAACTCGCGGAGCGAAGCTCTGTCCAAAGCGGCCTCGGAGTCGCCCGAATGTTTCCGCCTCGATCGAGTGGCCGCAGCTTTGGCGCAACCTGCGAACGTCCTTTACACCGTCTATACGGCCGACATGGATTTGGGTGAGATTTCCGGATTAGCCACGGGAACAACACCGTCCTCTACCGCAAGCACTGAAACTGCCCCGCCCTTCAAATCCACAGCGGATCTCCTGACCCGAGGATTGGTTTTCCTCAAAGGCGACTGGAAGCCGGGGCTCGAAGCCTTAACCGCGCAGGACCTTAAGACCTCTCAACAGGTGGCCCATCTGCTTCAGCTGGATGCGGCCGGGCAGAAGGGCTGTGAGACCATTACCTTCGCGGCGGCCGCCGGCCAGCAGGGAGCGCGCGAATTCCGAATTCTCAATCGCACCGCCACCACGACTTCCGAACGCGAGACGCCTTCGCCCCCAACCCCGGCTCAGGGGACCACCAAAGATCCCAAAGATAAGCGCCCGACTCCAACAAAAACAAACCCACGATCGCAAGTGAGGCATTCCGTTCTCGCGCTCGAAAGTACCGGTGGCCCGCGCGAGTTTCGGTGGTATGCCTTGATTCGTGGGCGCAATCAGCTCCTCATCACTGTGCTCAGGTCAACACAGGGGCTAAATGTGTGCGGGACGACGGCTACCAACTACTGGCTCAAAGAGACGTACGCTGTCGATTGGGGAAGCACGGACGGCAAAGTGTCCCTCCGCAGAACATTTGCGGAATTGCTGGCGACCTATATTCAGGAACCCGCCGAGCTGGAAGAGCTGCTGACCGGAAAATCCGAGGGCGCCGAGCCAACGTCCAAAGGCAAAAGCAAGCGGCGAGCCAGCTCAGGCAATCAGGTTCAGCTCTCTTTTCCAGGCTATGCTTACATCCTAGATCAAGTTCACAAGGGCAAGTTCCAAAACCTGGATTGCCCGGCTCCGAAGTGAGCTCAATGACGGGAGCTGAAGGATTTGCCCGCGGCTAAGCCTAGGTCGTCGGAACCTCGTACTTCACCACTTTCTGCGAGATCGTTCCGAAAATGTTGCGCCCCTCGCGATCCCACATCTCCATTTTTATAGTGTCCCCTTCCTTCATAAAGGGGGTCTTGATCACGCCATCATGGATCTTTTCCAGCATACGTTTTTCCGCCAAGCAGCTGCTCCCTCGAGCTGTATCTTCATTCGAGACGGTGCCACTGCCTATAACCGTCCCGGCCGTCAAAGGTCGGGTGCGGGCGGCATGCGCAATAAGCTGACCGAAATGAAAATGCATGGCCCCAGCATCCGCGTTCCCAAAGAACTCGCCATTGAACTGCACCAACAAGGGAAGGTGAATGCGGCCCTCAATCCAAGCCCCGGCCAGTTCGTTTTCAGTCACCGCGAAGGGTGCAAAAGAGGATGAAGGTTTGCCTTGGAAGAAACCGAATCCTTGCGCCAACTCTTCGGGAATAAGGCCTCGCAGCGAAACATCATTGATCAGTACGAACAAAATAATTTTTTTAAGCGCACCTTCAGGTGAGATCCCCATTGGGACATCATCCACTATCACGCCGACTTCACCCTCGAAATCCGTGCCATGGCTGAAATCAATCTGCGGGATATCTTCTGTCGGCGCCAGAAAAGCATCACCGCCGCCCTGGTACATAAGAGGAACCGTCTCCAGAGTTTCGGGAAGAGGGGCATTGCGTGCCATCCGGACCAGTTTGATGTGATGGATGAACGCCGAACCATCCGCCCACTGAAAAGTGCGCGGCAAAGGCGAATGGAGGTGATCCGGCTCGACCGGAAAACTTCCTTTCATATTCGGATCGGCATTGAGCGCGGCGTACAGTTCCTCAAGCTTGGGGGCTGAGGACTTCCAGGTTTCAATCGCCTCGCGCAGTGACGGCGCAATTTGACGAGCGCGAATCGCTCTTTGATTGTCACGGGAAACAACGATAAGTTCCCCGTCGCGGCTGGTGTTTGATTTGAGAGTTCCGAGCTTCATGCCCCAATTAAGAAGACAGGGCACGAACTTTGGCAAGCCGCAAACTCAACGCGTCGCAATGTCGAGGTCTCAGATGTTGAAGCTTTATTCCTACTACCGCAGCAGCGCCGCCTATCGGGTTCGGATCGCGCTCCATTGGAAAGAACTTCCGTTTGAATACATTCCGGTTCACCTGGTCAAGGCGGGCGGGGAACAGCACGGTTCTCAGTATCGTAAAGTGAACCCCATGGGCCACGTTCCGGCGCTGGACGATAATGGGTTCCTCGTGGCCGAATCAGTCGCCATTATCCGCTATCTGGATGATATCTGCCCAGGGCGCCCTCTTTTCCCTTCGGACCCCCAGGGGCGGGCCAAGGTTCTGCAGATTTGTGAAGTGATCAATAGCGGAATTCAGCCCCTGCAGAACCTAAAAGTCACGCAGGCCCTGGAACGCGATTTTCACCTCTCACCTTCGGAGGTGGAGCGCTGGACCCGGCACTGGATCACTTCAGGGCTACAAAACCTCGAGCAGATTCTCGAAAGCACCGCGGGTTCATTTTGCTATAAGGGCCGCATCACCGCGGCCGACTGCTTCTTAGTGCCTCAGTGCTTTTCCGCACGCCGCTTTGGTGTTCGCGTCGAAGAGTTCCCGACGATCGCGCGCATCGAGCGGCGGGCGGCGGCCCAGGAGGCCTTCATCAAGGCCCACCCGGAGAAGCAACCGGATTTCACAGTCTAGCGGAGAATCAAAATTTTAAGTTGCCTTCCTGCGACCATTTCTCGACCTGAAGTCGACCTTCTTATTTCGAAGCGGGACGGTTACTCATCGGTATGGGTCTGCCAATAGCAGGTAGCAGAGATCCCTGACAGATCTGAGCGAATCTACGGTTCCGGTCGGCTTTAAACTTCTCAATTCGTTTAAGGAGGGCCTCCTTCATCTCGGCACCCTCACTACTGCTGTGGACATATTGGTCATCGAAAAACTTCATAGCTGTTACAACCTCGTCGGTCAAAACTTCCGCCTTCGAAAGAACGAGTAATGGGATCAGGTCCCTCGACTCGATTCGCATAAGGTAACGCGTTCCCCATTTCGAATTCCACGGCGTGGGCTCGCCAACGAGACGAAGTAGGTTCTTGGGCATACGGGCGATCAGATTCCGGAGGTGCTGCGGATCCTTGATCGGCAGGCTTTCTACAGCTTTGAGCTGCTCATAAAGCTCGTAGCGTAAAGCGCTTTGAATGCTGTTTATAATTCCCGGGTCCTCATTCCTTTCCAAATAGTACGAGAGAATCAAGGGAGCGAGCGCGCGAGAGTCCGTTCGGGCGATTTCCACCAATTTACTTAGCGCTTGAACACGGTCGTCGAAGGAATTCGTGCGATCATTCAGCAAGAAATGTAGCCCACGCAGCTCTTCAGGGAGTGTCTGGGCCATAGCCTGAACCTCGAGCCTGGGCGCGGGTCGATTCGACTCCACATCGTATCCCCATCCCTTCAGCAGTTCCGCGTTGTCTCGGAACATATCCTCAAGTTCTTTCGGATCGGCATTGCCGTGCCGTCTAAGATCGATCCTTTTTGGGCCACTGAGCTCGTCAAGTTCCTGTCTGAACTCGCGACGAAAGGCTTGGCAGAGCACTGAGTCTCCACCAATAAATCGCGGCGAGAGAGTCCAAGGATTTCTGGGATGGGCCCTGCTGGTGGTGAGTTGGGAGCCAGCCTTGCTCCAGAACTCCTCCCTCTCCCGTGGCGTGAGTGACTGGCCGGAAGCTAGCCTCCAGAGTGTCGGCGAGAAGTTATATAGAGTATCGTCTGCAACAAGCGGCTGAATCTGATTGTACTGGAAAAGAGTTCGATACGCATTATACGGATCCTTTAGGGTGTTTGCGTTTATGACATCCGTCTGGCGTGTGGGGCGCACCAAATAATTTTCACCGGCTGGGGCAAAGAAGTTATACCAGTAGCTGCCCGAAAAAGCAGATTTGAACATCACGCCCGATAATCCTTGCTCGCGAAGAGCCTTCTGGGCGCGATCCCAAACTTCTTTGGACTTGATTCGAAAATGTGGGTCTCCTCGATCCAATCCTGGGTCCCAGGAGCCGGTGACCAGAACAACACGCGTGGGTTGACGCACCTCCAGCGTGATGAGCTGGAGGCGGCCCGTCCCTCCATAGTCCAGAATGTTCTCCGCGACGTAAAAGCCAGATCCCATGGCATTGTCAGCACTACCGCCAGTCAACAATGAGAGATCTTTCAATCCATTGCTCAAAATGGTTTGAGCGGCTTCCGGCGCCGTCCAGTGAAAGTACGTGGCGCCTGGGGGTAACGTCACGACTCTGCCAATATCCGTTATTTTACCATCCCTCCGGTACTGAACTGTACCATCCTCTTGTATTCTGACCGGTGATGTGACGCGGCTGCGTGACCGGCGAGCCTGGCCAGACGCGAGTTCGGGTAGTCCCATCAGGAAAACCAATACCGGAATGAACGCAAGTGCGGGCGTCGTGGTACTCAAAACCCTATTGCTCGGTTGAGCCGGCAGTTCTAGGCGTGCAAACAGAAAGGCGCAAATTGTCGTCGCAAAACAAAAATGCGTCACGCGATCTTCCCTCAAGTTAAAATTACCTCATGTAATTGTATCTCATTCGTGGATTAACAAATTCCGTGCCCGAGGAGGCGAAACTGAGTTGAATACGCAAATCGAAATTGCATTTGCCCCGTAAGCTCAAAAACAGGTGTGGGAGCGAAACTAGAGGGACTTCTTTCCCGTAACAGGACCTCGATTCTAAACTCGATGATTCGGTTCCGATCGACCGCACGGAAGAGCCCTACTTGCGCGGCTCATCCGCTGTTCACGTGAACAGTTCGCGCCTCTCCTTACGAGTTCTTATTAAGACTTCTTGAGGAGTGGTAAGCGTGCCCGTGAGGTCAGATGGAGCTGGCGAATGGCAAAGCCAAGAATGGCTGTCGCTGTTGCCAGGTGAGCCACCGCAATCACGGGTGGCGTATGAAACACGACGTTGGCAACTCCGATCCCTATCTGCACAAGAACACACGCCAGGAGCCAACCCGCCAGCCGCTTTAAGCGGACCGAAGCGGAATACCTATAAATAGAGACGGCGCTCACCAGGGCAAACGCAAACACGACATAAGCGCCGAGCCTGTGAATCACATGCAGCCCGATAATTCCTCGGAACGTGGGAAACCACTGGCCGTGGCAGGTGGGAAAATCCGTGCACACCAGCGCCGCAAAATGCGAGGCCACCAAGCCCCCTAACAAGACCTGACCGTAAACAAGCATCACCATCAGAAGAGACGCTCCCCAAAGCCAAGACGGTCCCACCGAGTTCTCGGGCTTGTGTTCGCTCTTGATACTCAGATGCATCCACAACAGGAGCGCGAAAAACCCGGTTCCCATCCCCAGATGCGCCGCCACCACCTTCGAGTGCAACTGCAGGAGGACCGTTAAGCCACCCATCACCACCTGGGCCGCAAGGAGGACCACAACCCCGGCGCCCATGCGCTTGAGCCATCGGGGAGCCGTCGAGCGCCACCACAAAATGGACATCAACACGATCGTGGCAAGCGCCACCGTTCCCGCGACCACGCGGTGGATAAACTCAAAGTAAACCTGAGGATGGTAATCCGGAATCACATCGCCGAAGCACAGCGGCCAATCCGGACAGGCTAGGCCCGCGTTCATAATTCGGGTCGCACCGCCCAGGGCAATCAATCCGAATGTGGCCACCAAGAGCAGGGTGAAGGCGGGAACATACCAACGCGGAAGATCCCATCCCGCTCCAGGCCACGGGCGGACCGGAAGAGAAGATAGACGAGGCGCCTGAGCATGAGATTCAGACATAATGCCGACTCCTTGAACGGAGGTTGAGAATCAGGAGACCGGCCCCACCAACATCCAGTGGAGCCACTTATCCATCACAGGCGCGGCAAGGTAGATCAACAAACTGAGATTGGTCCAGAGGAAGAAAGGAAGCCAGGCTTTCCCTTCCCGAGCCTGATAATACTTAAGAAACTCCCATATCACCTTGAGCGAAATGGGCAAGACCAAAAGAAGATAAAGCGCATGCGCCTGCAAGAACCACGGCGCCATCAAGGCCACGCCCACGTACGTGAAGACATACAAACCGACGTGATAGAGCGCGCGATTCACACCAATTCGCACCGGCAATACCGGAAATCCTCCGCGTTCATAGTCTTCCCGAAAGCGTATGGCGAGCGCCCAGAAATGCGGCATCTGCCACAGAAACAAAACCAGAAAAAGATAGATGCAGGCGGGGCTCAGGAGATCCGACGAGTTCACCGAAAACCCGATCACCACTGGCATAGCCCCGGGAATGGCCCCGGGAACCGCTCCAAAGGCCCACCGCCGCTTCCAAATGTACGTGTATACCCCGTTGTAGAGGGCCAGCGTCGCCAGAGCCAGTGCCGCCGGCAAAGGCCCCAAAATCCAAAGCACCAAGAGTCCTGCGGATGCAAGCAGACCGCCCAGCATCCATCCTTGAGCGGGAGTGAAGATCCCGCGGGGGATCGGACGGTTCCGTGTGCGATTCATCTTTGCATCGCGTTCCCACTCCTGGGCCTGGTTCAGAGCGAAACCTCCGGCCGCCACCAGATACAAACCGATCACCAGGAGGACAGGCCGAAGGGGATCAAAAACCGGTACGGATTCAAAGCTGACGGCATAGCCAGCCAGCGCACTCACTATGGAGAAAAGAATGATTCCGGACTTGGTCAATTGCGAGTAGGCCTTAAGAACCGTCATGTGCTTAGAGAACACTCCCTTGCGAAACGCGAGTGTATATGTCGACCCAACAAAAGAACCACATCAGAATCAGGAAGAAAACTCCCGTCCCCATGGCCACCAGATAAAGGCGATCGTCATATTTTAAATGCATAAACCAGGCAAGCACCAGGCCGGCTTTCACCGAGGCCACGGCCATCGCGATCACCGTATTCAAAAAGCCGAAATCCACTTGTGCCACAGCCACCGTTATCGCTGTCAGCACGAGCAGCGCACCGAACACATTCAGATAGGTTCTAAATGGAATAATGTGATGATGTTGCTGGTCAGTCGCCATGTGTGATCCCCTTAGCTGATCAAGTAAAGTAGAGGAAAGAGATAAATCCAAACCAAATCCACCAAGTGCCAAAATAGACCCACGCATTCCACCGGCGTGTAGTATTTAGGTCCGAATTCTCCGCAGTGCCCTCGGATAATCAGCCATGTAATCAATCCCATTCCGACCAAAACATGTAACCCGTGCAAACCAGTCATGCAGAAGTAGAAAGAGAAATACATGGCGAGATTCGGAAACGCTTGGGCCGCGGCCTGAAACTCCGGCGTGTGCGGGTTAAAATACGCGCCCGGGAAAAGCCCGTCGTGGAACTTGTGGGTGTACTCGATGTACTTGACGCCCATGAAAATAAATCCGCACAGAAGCGTGATATACAGGCATGTGAGCATCTTCTTTTTATTATTCAATTGGGCGTAATAAATACTCAGCGCCATCGTGAGCGAACTGAAGAGCAACACAACTGTATTGAGAGCGCCCAGTCTCCAATCCAGCGCCTTCGCGCCCGCCTTAAACATCTCCGTATAGGCCTCGTGGTAGAGGACATAGCCGACGAATAGCCCTCCGAACATCACGATCTCGGTTACAAGGAAGGTCCAGGTGCCGAACTTCGTTGTGTTGTATTCGTGCTCCGCGCTCTCGTAATGATGCGCGTGATGATGCTCGCCGGGAACTGCTGATTTAACGGTACTCATATGGACCTGCCGTGACTACGGGTTGAACATGAAAATTTTCGTGTGGCGGAGGCGACGCCGTCTGCCATTCCAAAGTTTTTCCACCCCAAGGATTGGGCCCTGCGGGTTTGCCACGCAGCCAGCCATGAACCATTACGCTCAATCCAATGAGGAAGCCGACTCCGATCGTCCAGGCTCCAACCGACGAGATTCTGTTCAGCGATTCGTATTCCACGAGGTAATCAAAATACCGCCTCGGCATTCCCATCGCGCCCAGGATAAATTGGGGAAAGAACGTCACGTTGAAACCTATAAAGATCAAAACGAAGCTGATCCGCGCCCAAAACTCATTCACCATTTTGCCGAACATTTTGGGAAACCAGTAATAAATCCCGCCCATAATAGCCATCAGGGTCCCACCGACCATCACGTAGTGGAAATGGGCCACAACAAAATAGGTATCGTGGAAATGCACGTCCACGCCCACCGTTGCGAGCATGATTCCCGTGACTCCACCGATCGTGAAGAGGAAAAGAAAGCCCAACGCGAAAAGCATCGGAGAATCAAATCGCACAGATCCACGATATAATGTCGCCACCCAGTTGAATACTTTGATCGCCGTGGGCACCCCAACCAACATGGTCAGGAAGGAGAAGATAATGCCGGCAACTTGGCTCTGCCCGCTCACGAACATATGGTGGCCCCAAACGAAGAAGCTCACGATCGCGATACCGACCGAAGATAGCGCAATCGCCTTATAGCCAAAGATTGTCTTGCGCGAAAAGGTCGCGATCAGCTCACTCACCACTCCGAACGCAGGCAGAATCATGATGTACACGGCTGGATGCGAGTAGAACCAGAAAAAATGTTGAAATAAGACGGGGTCGCCGCCGAGCTTGGGGTCAAAAATTCCGACACCGAGCAAACGCTCCGCGGTCAATAACAGGAGTGTGATTCCTAATACCGGTGTCGCCAAAACCTGAAGCAGGGCTGTGGAATACAAAGCCCAAATAAACAAGGGCATGCGCCAAAAACTCATTCCGGGCGCGCGCAGTTTATGAGTCGTTACAATAAAATTCAATCCCGTTAAGATAGAGGAGAAGCCGATGATAAAGGCTCCCGTCACGAGCAATACGGTTCCGTTTTGGGTGTTGATCGAGTACGGGGTGTAGAAGGTCCAGCCCGTGTCCGCGCCATTATAAAAGAGAGAAAAGAACGCGACGGCAGCCCCGATTATCAAACAGTACCAGCTCATCAAGTTAACCCGAGGAAACGCCACGTCCTTGGCGCCCAATTGCATAGGCAAGAAGAAGTTCCCTAGAAAAGCTGGGATTCCGGGAATGATCACCATAAAAACCATGATCGCGCCGTGGAAGGTCATGGCCTGATTGTAGAGCTTGGCATCCATTATGTTTTTGCCAGCGCTGAAGAGCTCCCACCGAATCAGCATGGCAAATGTGCCGCCGATCGCGAAGAAGATCATCACCGAGATCATGTAGAGAATGCCAATGCGTTTATGGTCGAGGGTCGTCAGCCAGGACCATAATCCGGACTTCTCATTGAGATAGTTTTTTTCAGCGCCCGCCGCTGTTGCCGTTGCCATTTTTGCTCCTACTTCTTTAATGACTTCAAGAATTCAATCATCCCCGAAAGCTCTTGCTCCGTGAGCTGACCGGCGAAGGTCGGCATAACGCCGGCGGGAAATCCCGACACCACCTTGGCGGCCGGATTCACGATTGATTCACGTACGTAGTTCTCGTCGACCTTCACGGCCTCCCCGTTCTGCAGTTTTTCTTCACGTCCCCAGAGACCCGCGAAACTGGGGCCCACATTCTTTGCGCCATCGACGGTATGGCAGACGGAGCAGCGAACCTGATGGATTTGCTTACCAATTTCCACCAAACTGAGACCTTTGTAAGGTTCATTGCCTAGCCACTCATCAAACTTCTCACGCGAGACCACATGCACCTTGGCCAACATCGCGGAATGTTTATCTCCGCAATATTCCGTACAGAAAACTTGAAAATTTCCCTCTGTGTTCGCCTTGAACCAGTAGGTCGTGTAACGACCGGGAATGACATCCTGCTTGTTGCGAAACGCCGGGACAAAGAAACTGTGGAGCACGTCCTTGGAAGTCATCACCAACTTTACAGGCTCATTGACGGGCACATAAAACTCACCCGTTGTCCGACGCCCGTTTTTGTAAACGAACGTCCAATCCCATTTCTGCGCCTCCACGGTAATTTCGAGCGCGTTTTCGGGCATACTGCGGAACTGATGGAAAATGACCCATCCCCAGACGAACACGACCATAAAGATTACGAATGGGATAAAGCTCCACAAGAACTCAAGTGTCGTATTGTGGGAGATATAAGGGGTCTTCTCTCCCTCCGAACGGCGGCGGTACTTCATCGCGAACAGGATTAAGCCACCGATCACCAGCACACAGGAGATAAAACTGGCGATCAACAGAAACTCATAAAGGGTATCCACACCATGGGCGATATCCGTCGCGGGGTACGGCATGAAACGAGTGCTGAAGGGTGCTGCGGAAGACATGAGTGTCGCTCTCCTTTAATTCCTAAGTCCGTGTTCGATTTCGTGCATGCTCCCGCCACCAAACGGGAACCAAGAGAACCGCGAGCATGAGGACCATGAGAATACCCCCGATGCGCATCAAGTTCCAAGCGTACAATGTGTATTTGTTCTTTTGCGGATCAAACTGGAAACAGAACATCAGGACCTGCTCGAGGATGGAGCCAATCTTTCCATCCGAGGCTTCTAACAAACTCAACCTTAATGTTTGTGGATCCGGTTGGATGCCGTGCAGATACCGCGAAATCTTCCCATCGGGAGTCAGCACATAACTGACCGCCGCGTGAGCGTATTGTTGCTTGTCTTCGAGCCAGTGAAAGCGGAATCCCAGGTGCTTGGCAAGTGCCGCCACATTCTTTTCCGTTCCCACCAGAAAATGCCATCCGTTCGCGGATTCCGGCCGGCCATACGCTTTCAGATAGGTGGCCTTCTTAGCAGCCGCTAAATCCGGAGTCTCGCGGTGATTCATGCTGACCGCGACAACATCAAAGTCGCGGCCTGGCGTCCAATTCAGCGTCTTCATGGTATCGGTAAGGCCGTTCAGGTGGTAGTTGCACAGGCTTGGACATTCATAATAGACCATGGCCATCAACACGGGCCGTCCACTGGAAAAAAATGCGCTTAAGGGAACCTGCTGCCCCTTATCGTCTGTGAATTCCAGCCCCAAATCCAGCCGCGATCCCAAGTGCTCATCCACTCCCACGTTTTGGAGCTCCTGAGGCAGTTCATGACCCGTCACCGCGACTTCCTTAGGATCGTAGCCCAAAGCGGGAAGGGACATGAGCGTTGCAGTCAGAAGTAATCCAAGCTTCTTCATATTTCGCGAGACCTACTTTACGGTTTTGGCAAAGGCTTCCACCTTCGCGGAATCATCCTGAACCTTGTTTTTGGTGATGGAGCGAATGTAATGAACAAGAGCCCAACGGTCAGGCACCGGAAGATGGCCAAAGGCGGCCATGCTTGTCCCCTTAATACCCTCTGAAATGGTCTTGAAAAGATTCACCCGATCACCTCCAACTTTCCATTTGCCTTCCACAAAGTTGCGTGGTGGGGGATTCAAAGCTGTGCCCGCAGGCCCATTGCCCTCGCCGGTAGGTCCGTGACAGACGGCACAGTTCGTCGCGTAAACTGATTTTCCATGGGTTACAAGTGATTCCGACTCTTCCCAAGGATTTGGAATCTGACTCACATCCACGGCCTGAGCGGGCTTCCCTTTGTCACCCTCCGCCACGGTTTGTTCAGGAGCGGCTTTCGGTTCCGGAACTTCCTTCAGATTCACGCCAGGATGAATGACCGAGATGTAAACAAAAAATAACAGGGAAAAGACCATGGAAAAGAGGAACGCGATGTACCCCCCACGGTTATAACTATCATTCTGCATGCGTATCTAACCTTTGGTGTTTGGCTGAACTTTTGGGCACAGTACGACAGTTTAAAAGCCGAGTCACGTATCCAGATTCACTTGGTTTTCACATATGAACCGCAAAATCTCGAGGAAATTAATGCAAAGCATTATAGGGTCATTCTCAATTTGAGACAGAGATGCAACGTATCTATATCAATGAAGCGCCGTGAGGCAAAATCAGCATTAGGAGCACCGGGAGAGGGAACAACCAGTTTCATCCTAATGAGGAGATGATGAGCATGATCAGTCGTTGGTACGCAGTCACCGCTGCCCTAGTTCTTGTCGGATGCGCCTCCACCTCCCATCGGACCTTTGAGAGCCTTCGTCCCGGAATGGATAAGGATGAGGTGCTCGACGCCGTGGGAGATCCCAAGCGCACCTTTCGGGAAAAGGGACAAGATCATTGGATCTACATTTACTTTGTGGACGATACTGAATTTCGGCGGGATGTTGTATTCGCCGAAGGCCGCGTGATCCGGGTGAACCGGCCGTCGCGCAAATCAACTTGGCTCCATGCGCTCGAAGGGGCGGAAAGTATGGAGGAGTTCGAGTCGAGGGCGCGGCAGCATCAAAATAAAAATGAGGACTTCAGAACGATCGACGGCAGCGGCGATGAAGATGAAACTGATGAGCCAAAATGACCTGGGCTGAATTCATAACGCAGATCTCCTCCGCGCCGGAAGTCACACTGGTCGGTCCCCTGCTCGATAAGCCCCACAGCCCCCTAGGGCCAACCGTGTATGTGGACGGTGGAAGCCGATTTCGTTCGGCTGACCGCACGCACGTATTTCCCAGCGTCAGCGTGGGCGATGGAGACTCCTCCACATCTGCCTTGGATGTGATGCTGCCGGCCGCAAAAGATTACTCGGACCTCGCCTTCGTCCTGCGTGAATTGCCGCCGTCGGTAACACGGATGGAACTCGTGGGCTTTTTGGGTGGGCGTCAAGATCATCACTTGGCCAATCTTGGCGAGATCTATCGCTGTTTGAGTCGGCGTGATCAGTTCACGTCTCTTCGCATGATAAAGGACAACAACGCGTACATTCTCGCGTTCGGTCGCGGACAAGTTCTCTTGACTCTGCACGGGGCATTCTCCGTTTTTGTCCTCGAGCTGGCCCAGATCCGCATCAGTGGCGAGTGCCGCTACCCGCTCTCTCTGGACACGACCCTTTATCCCTTTTCCAGTCATGGGTTGAGCAATGAGGGATTCGGCCGCGTTCAGATCGAGAGCGTTAAACCCTGCTTCGTGTGCGTGAATATCTAGATCGAACCGAACGTCTCAAATCGGACGCACACGAAGCCCGTCAAATAAACTATGTGGATAAACTTGTTAATACATGTTGATAACTTTCGAAATCCTGCCTGAGCGCAAGACCTTGTGGCGCCCAGAAGGACCGACTCAAGCCTCGCTCATCATCGGGAATAGACAGCGTGTCGAAAGCGACGGCAAACGTCGACGCAGATGAGTCTTGCGCAGGCAGGCTCTCATCGCGCTGGAGACTTCACTCACAAGAGTCGGAAACTCGTTGCCTTGGCGCCGGACGATCTTATTGCCTGCCCCATCAAAGGACTGCAAAACGACCCAAAGTTCGAACCACGGTTTACGGGCCCGCATACGCTTACGTCCCATTTCCAAATGCACCGAGAGTTCGAAATCCTCGGATTTCAGGTGACGTCGAAGGGGATCCACGATTCTGTGGCTCACGCATTCCTTCATCGACGAAGTCCATTCCAGGTCCTTGGATACATAGCGGACGTTCATCCTTATCTCCTTCCTATTTAGTGATAATTGAACGGTTAAAAATATTCCTGAATCACGGATTGGCAGCGCCCCACCGTCAACGGTTTGGGCAAGTATACGGGACAGTTGTTCACCCCGCGCAGAATGGAAAAGTAACGGTCAAATGTCAGACATGAGGTGATGACGAACGGCATTTCCGGATAAAGCTGCTGGCAGTCCAGCCACACGTCGAATCCGGTCATTTCGCCTTCAAGAAAGATGTCCGTAATGACCAAACTGTAAGGTGCCTCGCCACGGAGTTCGCCGCGACGGCGGATGAGTTCAATCGCCTGCTCACCAGTGGTCACGTATTCCCACTCCAAGCCCGGCCGCATGTCATCCAATACGGTGTCGATAAACTGAATCAGGGAGAGATCATCTTCAATGACCAGCAAGGACTTAGGAGCAGTTAAAGGAAGAACTCGATCCTTTCTCTCCATTGTCGTGACTGGATCCGATTGGGTCATTTTCTCCTCCTGGCTTCTATCGGGATATGTCAATAGACATGTAAAAGGAGCAATAGCGGTGCCATATTAGGACTTGATTTATTCGGGAGGGCGGGGCCAAAATAGTCCCCCTGTGGCAATCGGCCTCAGCAGAGGGGGCAAGTTGCCTCAAGGATGATGACCTGCCAGCCATACACGGAGGGTTCGTGGCGCGACTCGTTATAGTCGATGATGATCCTGCAATTCATGACTTGCTCAAGGTTTTCTTCGAAGACCTCGGACATCAAGTGACATGCCTTGAGAACCTCACTCAAGCCACTCAGTATATCTCGAGGAATGGTTACGAGATTGATTTGATTCTCTCGGACCTGCGCATGCCTGATGGCACCGGCCTAGGTCTTATGCCCGTGCTGAAAAAACATAATCTCGACGTCCCTTTAATTCTGATCACGGCATATGGTTCATCGGAAATTGGCGCCAATGCGCTCAAGAAGGGGATCTTTGACTACATCACGAAACCACTGAATCTCACGGAGCTGGAGGTCCTGTGCAATCGTGCGATCAAAATAAAAAGTCTCGAGCGAACGCTCCTCGACCTACGTTCCACTGTCCGAGACACCCGCCGCTTTAACGGCTTAGTGGGACAAAGCCCAAAGATGCGCGAGCTCTATGCTCTCATCGAAAAAGTTGCGGATACAACCTCAAACGTCCTGATTACAGGCGAGAGCGGAACGGGAAAGGAACTTGTGGCGCGTGCCCTGCATGAACGCAGTCGAAGGGCCGCAAATCGGTTCATAGCCGTCAATTGTTCGGCGATTCCTGAAGAACTTCTGGAGTCGGAGCTTTTCGGCTACAGGAAAGGAGCGTTTACGGGTGCGGATGCGGACCGCAAGGGCCTTTTTGAGGAGGCTGATGGCGGGACTTTGTTTCTGGATGAAATCGGAGACATGCCGTTGCTCCTTCAGGCCAAACTCCTTCGTGTTCTGCAGGAACGCTGTCTCCGAAGGGTGGGAGAGAACACGGATCGGCCAATCGACGTGCGCGTGGTCGCAGCCACTCATCGCGACCTCAAACTGGCACAGGAACGCAAGGAATTCCGCGAAGATCTTTATTTTCGACTTTGTGTCATCCGCCTCAACCTTCCCCCGTTGCGCGAGCGAAGGGAGGACATTCCTCTGCTCGCCACCTATTTTTTGCGTAAATACGCGACCCTGAATGAAAAGACCGTCTCAGGATTCACCCGTGAGGCTATGGCCACGCTAGTGAATGCAGGCTGGGTCGGTAATGTTCGCGAGCTCGAAAACACGGTCGAGCGCTCCGTTACCCTCTGTTCCACCTCTTGGATCGACGTGAATGATCTCAGCATGGAGGCTCTACCACCCATCCAGAGCAAAAGAGATCATCTATTTTCCCGTTTTCTGACGCTTAAAGAATTGGAGAAGGAATACATTCTCCATGTCCTCACTTCCACGGGAGGCAAAAAAGAAAAAGTCGCCGCAATCCTGGGTATCGATCGCAAGACTCTTTACCGCAAAGAACGCGAATATAACTTAAACCTGGAAATTAACCATTAGGTAACGATGTGACTCGGCACGAAAGCATTTGGAAACGGCTCCGCTCATTTGATTACACCGAACTGAGCTTTCTCTATATCGCGTGCCTCGTAACAATTGCGGTCGTTTATTCTGTTTTTCGCGCCAGTCAGTACGAATTGGGACACGAGGAGCTCAAGGCCATCCACCTTCTCCGAGCCCTGGATCAACAGCGCGATGGGCTGTTGAAGATGGATCGCCTGGTGGCCAACCCGCGTCTGCGAAACCGTGAAGAGACGGTTGAGGCCTACGTCACTGTCTCTGAGAATCACTTGCGGCTCCGCCCGTTAATTCATGACCTGAAGGAGTTCCAGCAGAAGTGTCGGCATCGGCCCTGCGCGGAGCTGCTCAAACCGGAAGCCTTTGAGAAGATCACAGATTCGACGGAGCCCTATCACGCGGCTCTTCGCGACGCCTTTATCCTGAGTGAAGACATTTTGCAGAACCGAAGCGAAGCCAAGATGACCTTCGACCTTATTTCCTATTTCGCCCTCCTGATTCTTCTCCTTATCCAGGCCGTTTACGTGTTCCGTCCGGCCATACAGAGACTCAATGCGTCCCTGTCCACACGCGCGGATTTCTTAAGCCGCATTAGCCACGAGATCCGCAATCCCATGAATTCAATTCTGGGCATGGCCGATATTCTGAAAGGCACGCGCCTCAATTTTGAGCAAAAGCAATACGTTGAGAACCTGGCGCGATCCGGGCGCGCGCTCTTGGATATGCTGGACAATCTCATCGACATTTCGTCTCTGGAACGCGGTAAACTGCAGCTGAAGCCAAGGGAATTCGATCTGTTTGAATCGCTCGACCGCTGTATGAATCTGATCGCCGTGCCGGCCCACCACAAAAATCTGAACATCTACCTTTGTATCGATCCCCGCGTCCAGAGCGCTCTAGTAGGCGATGCCATACGGCTCGAACAGGTCCTGATTAACCTTCTGAACAACGCCGTGAAATTCACCGACCAAGGGACCATCACGATCACCGTGGATGTGGAGCGGGAAGAGGAGTCCTCTCTTCTCCTATATTTTTCGGTGATTGACACGGGGATCGGCATCCGAAGTGACTTGCACAGCGCCATTTTTGAGAGCTTTGTGCAGGCTGATTCTTCAATCCAGCGTAAGTACGGGGGTTCCGGACTCGGCCTCTCCATTTCCAGTGAGATCGTTCGGCTCATGGGCGGCGAACTTAAGGTTTCGAGCCGACCTGGCGAAGGCTCTTGTTTTTACTTCCGCGTGAAAATGGAAACGCAATCTGGATTCGTGCAAGCCCCTGCTCCTCTGCAACCGCTTAAGGACTATCGTTTCGTTTATGTCCTGGCCCCGCAGGACGCGACGGCCAGCCGGTCCTTTTTCTCCCGATTACACTGTTCCGCCTGTTTTTTCCACTCCGCTAAAGAACTCCGCCAGTGGTTCGAACCTGAAGCTCAGCCCAACGTGCATGAGGTTCTTATTGATGATTCTCTTGGCATCATTGCGATGATCAACTGCCGCAATATCGCCGAGGCAAACGGCCAAGGTGAACGAGCCGTGGCTGTAATCCGCTCGAATTTCACCAAAGAGAACATGGATCTTTTGCAGCGCAATGGGTTCACGCGGTTCCTGATCAAGCCTCTCAAGCCTTGGGAACTCCTCCATCTTCCGACACGAATGATGGCCGAAGTGGAACCCAAGACTCTGGTGTTGAATTCTCATGCTGCTCTACTCGCAAAGCTCAAGGAAATGAAGTTGCAGATCCTCCTGGTGGATGACTCCAATGATAATCTCTTTCTCCTAAAAGAGGTGATTTCACCAGTGGCGGCCTCAATGCATTTCGCAGAAAACGGATTGGAAGCCGTGGAAAAGTTCGGCAGAAACCCATATGACGTCGTGTTCATGGACATCCAGATGCCCGTCATGGACGGCTACACGGCCATACGCAAAATGCGCGAGTGGGAGCGTGCTCGCGGCAAATCGCCCATTCCAATCTATGCGGTGACCGCTCATGCCGGTTTGGTCGACGCGCAGAAGTGCCGTGAAGCAGGCTTCACGGACCGGATTGTCAAACCTGTGGTGCGAAACGACATTTACGGCAGCTTGAGCCGATCTTTTGGACTGGATGTCCCGGAGGTCGACGAAAGCGGCGGTCCAACCTTGCCGGGAGCGTATATCGCCAAACTGATTCCAACCTACCTCAAAGCGCGGCTTGAAGACATGGATCGCCTTCGTCTCGCTTTGCAGACTCAGGATTTTCAGTCAGTTTCACGGCTGGGGCACAAGATGAAAGGAAGTGCGGCGAATTACGGCTTTGCCCAGGTGGGTGAACTCAGCCGCGAGTTGGAACTTGCCGCTCAAGCCGAAGATCTTCAACGTTGCACACAGCTTGCAGAACAGTTGGATCACACGTTCAGCACAACCCCGGTCCGTTCCGACCCTTCTCCGCCGTCACAGTAGCCTAATCTGTCGTATAATCCGTTGCCGGGTGCCTCTGCAAAGGGCTTCTGATTGTCGGCGACCCAAAGCGCGTGATTCGTGAGCGAAATGAATCATGGGCATCGCCCCGCCTGTACGGCCTTCGCTGGGGCGAAGGGGCCCATGGGCTTGGCCGGCCCGATCGCCCCATCAAATCGCGCGGGCGATGCCCGACCCCACGCTGCCAGATAGTGCCGCACTTCAACTCAATTCAACTCACAAATTGGCGGGATTCTAAGATGACGAAATGCCCTAGTACGGGCCTTCGCAAAAGTAATAATCTACGTCATAGTTAGTCGGCGGATAGTTTGGTCCGCCGGTTCCCGCTAGAGGTCCAACTTCAAACTCCACTGGCGCCCCTTGACGAGGTTTGGAAAAACTTAGATTCGGTGAAAGATATATGAATGCATGTTGGTCAAGTCGTCCCCCGACATACTTGCTTGGACGGGTCCGTACGAGGCCGATAGCCCCTGGTACAGGATGGGCTCTTTCTTGACAATGATTGGACTCAATCACCCTCGAGATCTCATCTGAATTCAAGAACCGGGGAAACGGATAGACTTTGCGAGCCGCAAAAGCAAATCCCCAGCAATTCGACTCCTGGTAGGTCGAACCCGAAGCCTCGATCTCCGCATAGAATGAAGGTAACAGGCCAATGATATCAGCTCGACAGCCCCCTGTGATCTGGATGACGTCCGCCACGCCATTATTTAAATCAGCTTGTTTCAGAATCGCGACGGTCTGACTGACTTCTGAACATTCTCCCGAGATGAATAAATGTTGATTCGTTACTTTCTGGATCTGAAATGCCAAGGCTGGATTAGAAAGCAGCAGGCCAAGAAGCAGTTTCAGCGAGGAAAGCCCAATCCTCGAAAGTCTCAAAGCGGTCACGTCCTGCAAACCATCCGGAATGTGAAGTTCGAGTGCGCCCAAAATTGTCATAAAAAGTCCTGTGCCGTTCATTTCCTCGGTCTTTGCCTACCTGGCTGCATCCATAAACACTATGCAAGATATAAGCCGTCGCATAACACAGGTCTTCGACTACCTATACTCATCCCTCTACCTATTATGTATGCGTAGTAATAGTATATACAAATAATGGGTAGAGGTGGACGTAGATGTACCGACTGACGCCGTATAGACGGACACAACGGACATCGTGGTCTCTTATAAAGTATTTTAATAGATTGTGCACGCGCCATTTGGATTTATTTTCCAGATCTACTTCTCAAGGCGCAGGCGTTTCGGCGGTTCGCCGGCGGGCTCCGCCACACGCGGGGCCTGGATCTTTTCCTTATCCTCCTCCGCCATAAACGGAGCAAACTTCTTTTGTATAATCTTGCGTGTAGACGTTAAAAGTTCGTCTAGGCCGGCCACGCCTTCAAGCTCCTCAATGGATTTCTTACTCTGGGTATGATAGCGCCGATTGAGAGCCTGGCCCTGTTTGGGATAACGGTAAGTAAGATCCGCTTTGAGCTTGTTGTGGGCGTCGACATCTTTGTTGCGCTGAACATTGAGTTCGACCATAACTTGAATCAGATTCTGCTTTTCTTCGCTGGTTTTCGCCGCCTCTTTTTGGCGCACATATTCCAGGAACTGTCGATCCGCATCGGCGATTCGATTGCTTAAAGTGGTGAGTTTTGCGGATTTTTCCATAAATTCTTTTTGTTCCTTTGAAACCGCCGTGGAATCCTCGGCGCCTTTGTCTTCTCCCCCACCGCTAGCGACGGCGATTATTGGAACAAGAAAGCTACAAACTACTAAACTAAGCCTGATGAACCGCATACTGCTCCCACCGGATATCCACCGGAAGATGACGAAGTCGAGAAATCAAAATGTAAGCCTTAGCCGGCGTGACCCCCGTCAGGCGAACCTCACCATGCCGAATGGAGCGAATGATTTGCTCCACGTCCCACATAAACTTCCGATCGGTGATGACTTCACGGAACTCGTCTCGTACGTCCGAAGTGTCAATTCCACTTACGAAAACGTTATACCGCAAACTTCCATCACGGCCGCCCGAGGCTTCTGAATTCCCAAAGTTCGCGACATCCGAGAGATCTGGAGAGTCCGGTGGGTTGG
Organism: Bdellovibrionales bacterium; assembly: GCA_050249195.1. Taxonomy (GTDB): domain Bacteria; phylum Bdellovibrionota; class Bdellovibrionia; order Bdellovibrionales; family UBA1609; genus JALHOQ01. The sequence goes on along the minus strand of JBFWQY010000014.1, from coordinate 97,606 downwards.
AGACATAAATCGGGGCTAAAGGCTCCTCTGGTAAAGCCTCTGGTGTCTCCGGAGTCTCGGAAAGCCCGCCAACCTCCTGCGGTTCCGCCGACGACTCAATTACGGCTGCGACATCGGTCTCCGTGGACGTTGCCTCCGAATCAAACGCGGCCGTACCGAAAAAGACAAGCCCCTCATCTGGACGAGCTGTTTCCAGAGCCTCCGGTTTGTATGAGTCCTCGAGAGGTGTATCCTGGCCCCGGGGAGACTCTTCACCAGCGGCGACCAAGTCATCTTCATGGGATCCGTCGGGATTTGAGTACTCGACGTGGCCGTCCACATGTACGATCAGCTGCGCTCCGCAACTCTCGCACTCGACCAATCCAAAGTCATCACCCACAGACGCGTGGCATATCGGACACTGAGCCATAGCCCGATGGTATCACCGTGGAGTTAGGTAACGCTAGCGGGCCGACGAAAATCTCGCTCAGGTGAACCGTGAACCTTAGATTTTGAGTTTCTTCTTCTTGGCCTTTTCCATCCGGCGCCGCTGCTCACGATTCATTCTGGGCCCGTCGTCCTCGCCGGCAGGACCCAGTGTGTAGGAGGGTGGGCGTTGAGGCTGGGCAAACGGAAGTCCTCCCGCAGGAGCTGGACCGTGAGGTTGGGCCATGGCGGCGGCTGGATTTCCAAATCCCGGAGAGGGGTTTTCTTCCGCGCCCGCATAACTCAATCCCGACTCGTCCAGCTCCTGGGATTCCTGTTCTTCAATCAGTTCACGCGCGCGTTCCTGTGAAACCAGTCGGATCTTCATGAGTTTTTCGACGGTCTCCTGCTGAACCCAACGGTTCATCTCTTGAAACGTATCGAATGCTTCCTTCTTGTACTCGATGAGGGGATCCTTTTGCGCATGGGCGCGCAAGTGAATGCCTTCTTTCAGCCGATCAATGCGCTCCAGATGCTCCTTCCATCGCTGGTCAATCGTCTGCAACATCAACATGCGGGCAAGTTGCTCAAAGAACCCACCGATTTCAGCCTTTTGCGCATCATAAATCTTTTTCACATCGGCACTGACTTTTTCCGTGATCTGCTCGGCTGCCTGGCCGGCAAGTTCACTCTCACTCAGATGCAAACCAAACTGCCGTTGCAAAGCCAGATTCAATCCTTGCAGATTCCATTCCTCGCGCTTGGCCCCTTCGGGAAGATACGTGTCCAAAATGTCCGAGGTCACATCCCCCAACATATCCAGAACCTTACGCTCCACATCCTCACCGGCTAAAATTTGGCGGCGTAAAGTGTAGATCGCGGTTCGCTGTTGGTTCATAACGTCATCGTATTCGATCAAATGCTTGCGAATATCGAAGTTATGACCTTCCACACGTTTCTGGGCATTCTCAATCGCGCGCGAGACCATTCCGGCGACAATTGGCTCGTCCTCATCCACGCGCAGAGTGGTCATAATTTTTTGGATGCGCTCACCGTTAAAGATCCGCATCAGATTGTCTTCAAGCGACAAATAAAAGCGTGATTGACCCGGGTCGCCCTGGCGGCCGGCACGACCGCGCAACTGGTTGTCAATACGCCGGGATTCGTGGCGCTCGGTCCCCATAATGTAAAGACCACCAGCCGAGATCACTTCTTGCTTTTCCGCCTCGCAGGCGGCCCGATATTTTTCGATAAGAGGCGCAACTTGCTCCTCGGTGGCCTCATGTCCCGCTTGAGCGCGGGCAAGGAATTCCGGATTTCCTCCCAGCAAAATATCCGTTCCCCGGCCCGCCATATTGGTCGCGATCGTCACGCCCCCTTTGCGACCGGCCTGAGCCACGATTTCCGCTTCACGTTCATGATGTTTGGCGTTCAATACATTGTGTGTAATGCCCTCGTTCTTGAGTAAGCGGGATAATTTCTCAGATTTTTCAATACTCACAGTTCCCACGAGAACAGGTTGTCCGCGCTCGTGGCTCTCACGAATATCTTTGGCCATAGCCCGGTACTTCGCGGCCTCCGTCTTATACACCACGTCTTCGTGGTCAGTGCGACGAATGGGTCTGTTGGTGGGAATCACCTGCACATCGAGATTATAAATCTTTTTGAATTCCGTGGCCTCAGTTTCCGCTGTTCCCGTCATGCCCGCCATTTTTCGGTACATACGGAAATAATTCTGAAACGTGATAGTCGCCAGAGTTTGATTCTCGTTGCGCACCTTCACCTTTTCCTTAGCTTCAATCGCCTGGTGCAAGCCATCACTCCAACGTCGGCCCGGCATTAGACGGCCAGTAAACTCGTCCACAATCACGATTTCCCCGTCCTTGATCATGTAGTCAACATCGAGCTTGTAGAGGTGATGCGCTTTAAGAGCCTGATAGATATGGTGCAGGAGATCAATGTACTCGGGATCGTAGAGATTGCCGATTCCCAGAAGCTGCTCAACCTTGTGGTTGCCTTCTTCTGTCAGACTCGCCGTCTTGCTCTTTTCTTCCATGGTGAAATGAACGTCGAGCTTGAGATGAGGAATGATTTTATCAATCTCGTAATATTTTTCCGTGGAATCATCTTTAGGACCGGAAATAATCAGTGGCGTTCTCGCTTCATCAATCAGGATCGAGTCACATTCATCAATAATCGCGTAATTGAGCTCACGCTGGACGTAATCCTCGAGGGAGAACTTCATATTATCGCGCAAGTAATCAAAGCCGAACTCGTTATTGGTCCCATATGTAATGTCGGCACCGTAGGCGACTTTGCGTTGAGCATCGCTCAAGTCATGAACAATCGTGCCGGTGCTGAGCCCCAGCCAGTTGTACAGGCGGCCCATCCATTCATTGTCCCGGCGCGCCAGGTAATCATTCACCGTCACCACATGCACGCCCCGGCTCTCCAGCGCGTTCAAGTACACCGGCAGAGTGGCCACGAGAGTCTTTCCCTCACCCGTTTTCATTTCCGCGATGGATCCCCGGTGGAGAGTCATTCCGCCAATCAGCTGCACATCATAGTGGCGCATGCCGAGAACCCGGCGGGACGCCTCTCGACAGACGGCGAACGCTTCGGGCAGTAGGGCATCCAAAGGTTCACCGCGCGCGGCCCGTTCCTTGAACTCTGGAGTCTTGGCTTGAAGCTGCGAATCACTAAGGCTTTGCAGGCCCGATTCAAGGGAGTTGATGTGTTCAATGAGCGGACGCAGCTTCTTCATGTCGCGCTCATGTTTCGTGCCAAAGATCGAGGTCAGAATTTTTTGGAGCATAGTTCCCTAAGATAGTCCTAAGGGTTTAACCTGTCTAGAAATGCTTGCCTATAGGACTCGAAGAGAACCACAGCTGCGCTTGTGGCCACGTTTAAACTCCGGATGGGCCCAGTCATCGGGATCCGGCGTGTTTGAGTGGGAAACTTTTCCAAAATCGCGGGGTCAAGCCCCTTAGTTTCTTTCCCGAAAACCATCCAATCTCCCGGCTGAAACCGTGTTTCATAAAGTGAGGCTTTCGCCTTTGTCGAAAAAAAGAACACGCGTGCGGGATCCGGCACATGCCGCCACCACTCATCCCAAGTGGGATGATGAACAAAGTCTAAATAGGGCCAGTAGTCGAGTCCCGCTCGTTTTAAGCGGCGGTCAGTAATCGTAAACCCCAACTTGCCGACGAGATGCAATTTCGCCCGAAGGCCCACGCATGTCCGCCCGATATTCCCGGTGTTGGCTCCTATCTCTGGCTCGATAAGGACAACATGAAAAGTGGGAACGGACGAGGGATGGGAGGCATGGGTTGGGCTCATGAGGTTCTTGTACATTCACATCAAATCCATGGTCCACGGCAAGTTTGTGGCCAGCCGCAATTCGGGGTGCCCCCTTTATACGCTACGCGTTAAATGGTCCCCGCCCCCAAGTTGCCCCGAACTCATTTCCAAGATGCGAGGCGCGACCGAGGGCGGTGCGAAGGCGGACCCCGCGTACCCGTCGTAACCGCCCGACCGAACAACGAAGCCGATTGGGTTTTGAATTGAGTTCTAGCCTATTGAGTTTGGGATTTAAATATCGCTGGATGTGGGCGAGGTACTGTATGGCCCGGAGATGTGAAGGGTCTCCGTCCGAGGCTCAGCCATGGCTCGAGCACGCGATGTTTTCAGTAAACAACATCAGAATACGGATCGCCGACTCCCCGATCCTTCCCCGGTCAAAATCCCTCACATTCAACATTGACGTGGCCGACTCTTTGCCGCTCGTCCGTTTTGGAAACACCCTCGCTGTCCTCGCGAAGTTCCCACGCACTGTCAGAGGACCGGCTGACTACGATTGTGGTCACCGCACTCTTGACTGTAAATTCATATGTACCAGCTGAACGGGCTCCGGATTGCCGGCTCCTGATGAACTTTACACGTGTTTCCGTCTTGTCGCGTTTCAGTTCAACATCATATTCCGGGACGGAGACGAATCCCACTCGCGGAGCGAAAGGAAGACGCTGGCCAACGGCGTCTGCCTGAAAGAAAAGGGGAGCCCAGATACCACCAAAACTCAAACCCTCCACTTCTCCGGAGAAGGTGCAAGTCGGGTCCAAACTGATGGCGCCAAACAGTTGATTGCCAGCGTCCACAGGATACCTTTTCAACAATTCCGAGGAGACTCCCATTTTTGCGAAATCAATAATCTCAAGAATTCCTGGATCCGCGTGTTGAGACGCTGTCGATAAAGCGGCATTTTCGCCGAAAACCGTCACCGGGAACCCAAATACAATCAACCACAAAGCCATGTTCATTCGCATAAGAACTCCGGGGTAAAGGACCCTTTTTACAGCAATCGTCCGTGATTCAATGCGTACGGACGTACGTACGCGTGGTGCGTTCGTACGTTGATGCCTGTATAACCATGGGAACACGACACGTCGACAGCATATGTCGTACATCCATCCACACAGGCCACACAGGACTGGTCTAGGGTATGACTTATGGGTGCAATTTAAAGAATTGATTTGGAGGCATACATCCCGTGTGATGCAATTTTAACCGGTTGCTTACGACTGGTGGGGAGGGGGAAGTGAGCGGCACAGGTCTCGCGTTGGCATTGGATCGCCTGGAACTCGGCAAGCTCTATTTCAAACTTGTGGACTTTGATGCGGCCATATCCGCTCTCGAGTCCGGGCTGGCGCAGGCGAGATCCGACGCGAATTGGAGTTCCTGGTGTCGCTACCTCCCCCTTTTATTACGAATTCAAGCCGAACGGTTCGATTTCACCGCCGTTGAAAGGCTCAAGAGTGAACTGGAAGAACTGAAGCGGTCCGAAAAGCTCGAACTCAACTCGGCCACGTGCTACACCCTCGGAATTGCCGCCACCTATGAGGCGAAGTTGGATGCTGCGGAGGAATATTTCTCGCTCGCACACGAAATGGCGGCGGCGCCGCACGAAACGGCGCAAGCCCGATTCGGTTTAGCCGCGGTCGAATCTCAGCGCCGCTCCTACCAAACGGCACTCACGAAGTTGGATTCACTTCAAGAAGATCTCCGCTCGACCCTTCTTACTGACCTGAAACTGGCCACTGGCCTTCTATCGGCCTTCTGCCACCGTCACCTGGGCGAGATCGAACAGGCCTTCCAACTCCTTTCACCCCTTCAAGAAATGTGCAAGGTGGAACAGAATCTCTATATGTCGCTCAACGTGCTCTTTTGCTATGGCACCCTTCACCAACAGCGCCAGGAGCGGGAGAGCGCCCGCCAGTATTATAAGATGGTGGAGTCCCTGCTCGTCCCCCGCGATCTTCCTCACCTGGCCATGCAAGTGGAAGCGAAGCTGAAAGAACTTGAGTCGCAAACTCAAAACCGTCCTGCGTTTGAATTGGTGGAAGAGCGGTTTCTGATCACCCCCGCTGGAAAAAAGGTCGCCTTCCGAAACCAATTTATTTTGATTTCATTGTTCAAGATGCTCGCTCTCACGCCCGGCCGGATTTTAGGCAAGGAAGACATCACGCGACTTCTTTGGAAAGAAGAGTACAATCCGCTGGTTCACGACAACAAGATTTATGTAACCATTCGTCGCTTGCGCCAAATGATCGAACCGGACCTGCGGCGCCCAGCGTATATACTTAACGCGCCCGATGGATATCAGTTCAATCCGGCCATGGAATTTAAAGTTAAGGCTTGAAAGGGGAACACCATGCGTGCTGTCTGGAAGCGATCCACATTGACCTCGCCTATCGCTCTTATTGCTCTTGTCGTTCTTGTCGCTCTCCCGCTTCTCGCTGGAGGAGCCGGGGAACTGCCCTTCCCGTTTGAAGGAGATGAACAATCGGTGGTGCTGGAGTCACGCAAATGGCTCGCGCCCGAATGGGACTTGATGGTGGAGGTCCGTGTCTATCCGGGACGACAAGTTCCCAGCGATCAAGAAGCTAAAATCTGGATCCGCCGGACGGATGGATACGTTTGGGATCGGATCTGGACCCAACTCAACAGTCGCCGTATCAATGTGGAGGCGGAACTGGGAGAGATGACGGGCACACTGATATTAGATCTTGATCATCGGCAAGATAGCCGTCTTATTTTACAAGACCATATTATCGCTCTCTCTCCACAACCTTAATTTAAGTTTTTTTCATCTTGGAATCTTCGACTCGGATCTCCTTCTTGTGTTGAAGTGAACTCAGACAACTTCCACGGAAAGGGGAGATGATGAAAACCACAATTCTCGTGCTACTCGCAATGTTCACGTTTACGGCGGGAGCGGACGAGTTTCTCGTGCGCGCGCCCATGGCATTTACCGCATCCTCGGGGATACCGGTCGTGAAATCCTATCCATTGACCGGCATCCAGCTCATCGATGTCAGCTCAGAGGAGGCGGATCGCCTGCGCGACCGCGGATTTGAGCTCGAAAGGAATCAGAACATCTATTTGCTCGATCGAGGGCCAGCGACCACGTACGAGTCCTCCGACTGGCATCTTGAAACCATTCATGCCCCCGCGGCCAACGCACTCCCGAACGGGAAAGGCGAAGGGATCACGATCTGTGTCGTGGACACGGGAGTGGATTCGTCGCATCCCGCTCTCATCCACACCGTTATCGGCGGGCGTAATTTTTCGGGCGAGGGCGAGGCCGAAGATTTTAGCGATGGGTTCGGCCACGGTACCGGGATCGCGGGATTGATTGGCGGCTCCTCCGGAGTCGCCTCAGGAGCCAAGATCTACGTCGCCAAAGTGATGTCCTCCACCGGTTCAGGAACGTTGATTGCGGCCGCCGAAGGCATTCTGGACTGCATTGGCCGCTCTCAAGTGATCAATCTCAGCTTTGGTATGTTTGAAGACTCAAAGATCATTCGTGATGTGATTGACGAAGCGATTCGCAACGGCCTCACCGTGGTTGCGGCGGCAGGCAACGATCCCGCCGACCTCGGTTTCCCCGCGCGCTACGCACCGGTCGTTGCAGTGGGTGCCGTGACCCGTGAACTCAAAATTCCAACTTTCTCCGCACGCGGCGAAAGTTTAGATTTTGTTGCCCCCGGCGAAAAGGTCCGCGTGCTCATGCCGGGCGGTGGCCAGGCCGTGCATTCCGGCAGCAGCTTTTCGGCGGCGCTGGTCAGCGGCGTAGAAGCGATTCGTCTCTCGCGCGGCACACCTCAGCTCCGAGCTCTGGATCTTGGCTTTGATCCTTTGGAACAGGGCCAGGGTTTGATCAACGCCTATTTATCGGCCCAGTAGAATCAGGCCGCCGTTCATTCTCAGGGAGGGGAGTATGATCTTGAATTCGAGCCTTGCAAGGAAAGGAGATGCCCTGGGGAAAAGAGGAGCGCCGCTGGCGCTCCTCTTTCTCCTGACCGTCTCCCTTGCCGGTTTTGCCCACGAAGCCCATAACTGTTTTCCATCGCGTGCACCTCAGGCTTTCGCCATTATTCCCCAGGAGAGAGTCACGGAGACAGAGATGCGCGCCATCTTTCAGGCATTGAGCGCCATGCACGGACAAGAGATCGCGGCGCACGGAGGATTCCTACGTGTATTTGAAACGGAGAAGATGGAATTTGGCGCGTTCGCGTGGCGCGAGCACAGTGACTATGCAATCGAAGTTTACAGGGGCACGCGCTTTCACAAGCTCATGACGGCGGATGCCTATGCGCTCATTGTATGCCATGAGTTCGGACATCATCTGGGAGGACTCCCGCTGAAGCGACTCAGCTCATGGGCCAGCGCCGAAGGTCAAGCGGATTACTATGGCAGCCTCAAGTGCATGCGGCGCTATCTAGAAAGCCGGCCGCCCGGCGACTTTGACCTCGCTCCCCCACCTCCACTTGAGCTCACTGCCCGTTGCCAGCAAGAATTTGACCGCCCGCTAGACGTCCGGATTTGCGCCCGCGCCTTGGCTGCGACCCGGACACTGGGAGAGGTCACCGCCGATATTGAAGGCTTCGAACGTTCACGTTTTCCCACTCTCGAAACCAACAGTCCTCTCGTGGTGATCGAAAATAGGGACTCGCATCCGGATCCGCAGTGCCGCTTGGACACGCTTCGCGCAGGTACGCTCTGCCCCGTGCCCGCGACAGAAGCGGTGAGTTACGGCGATCCGGACGCGGGCGTTTGCCACATGCGACGTCATCCCCAGCACCGGCGCCCCCCGTGCTGGTTCCTCTCCGTCGATCCGGAGGTTCGACCGATTTAAATTAGATTGAGATCTAGATTTAGATTTTGACCGTCTTCAGCACCCCATATAGCCAGGTCGTGCAAGACTCCTCTTGATTGATTCCCTGTGCAAGCACTACGGAGTTCACAAGCCGCTTCGGGTGACAACCGGATTGCGGAAGTGTCTAACGCCCTTCTAACGCAAAGGAGACCTTATGAAACTGCGTCATCTTGTTCTCAGTACGTGTCTGGTATCTGGTTCTGCAACTTATGCTCTCACCTTTGAGAATGCCATCACCCTTTGTTCTCCTCCCAATAACCCCCTGGTGAACGGCCTTATGGCCGTGGGAGGAAATACCTTTGGCAACGTGACGATGCGAAACACCGGAACGGAAACCATATTCACAGGGGATCTCGTTGAGGACCCGTCGGCGTGCAATGCCGCCATTATGGCCAGTGCCGCACCAATTGCCCAGTTCACTCTGAAGATGAGTTATGGAACCGACGGTCCAGTGGACCGGCCACTTTCTTGCCAGCTGACGGTTCAGGTCCGCGGTAACATCACCAACACGCAACCGGTTGGGAGCACGTACTGCTCCAAATAGAATTCGCGAGAAATACCCCGCGCGCTGGCAGCAATAAGGCGAGAGCTCAGTTGAAAGCCATATGGCAGGAGGCACCAGTGACGGTGCCATCTGTTGACCGCGCATAGGAGAGTTTTGACGCTAGCACCAGTCTCACATATGTTGGCGTGCTATGGAAATCGGCTTTGTCCCTTATGCGATCTTACTCGCTTCCGTTGTGGCCTGCTTTTCAGGACGATACCGGCTCGCGCTCGTTCTGATCGGCCTAGGAACCATTTGCGGCTTGTGGACAGGTGGGCTGACGATCTTGACGCTTCCACCCATCCTGCTTTTAGGCGGTTCGCTCTGGCTGGCGACCAAGCCTAGTGTTCCGCGCGTTCTTCAAGCTATTCTCTATGGAATCTTTTCGTTCCTCGCCTTGGCCCTCGCAAGTCACCTTTTACCGGGTTTCCGTAATCTAAAGATTTTTGATAAGGTCCAGTTTTCCGCGGATTCCGTCCCGTTCACGATGTATTTGAACTTCGACAAGACTCTTGTGGGTGTTTTCCTTCTTATATTTTTCATTCGTCCGCACACGCTTCGAGATCGAAACGCAGGAGCTGCCCGTCAGACCGGTTGGATTCTCCTGATCCTGGTCAGCCTGCTCCTCCCCCTGTGTTTGATGATTGGCTACGCTCGCGTTGACCCCAAGTGGCCGCCAGTGATTTGGATCATCAACAATCTTTTCTTTGTTTGTGTCGCTGAGGAAAGTTTATTCCGGGGATTTGTGCAAAAAGGACTGTCGCGAATCCTGCCCGATCATCCCCTCGGAAAAATCACATCTCTCGTAACCGCGGCCCTGCTTTTCGGCCTGGCCCACTTCAGAGGTGGATGGGCCTACGTAGCTCTCGCATCTATGGCAGGGCTCTTCTACGGGTATGCCTACATGCGTACAAACAAGATTGAGTCGGCCATTGTGACCCATTTCGGACTGAATCTCGTACACATTTCTCTCTTTAGCTACCCGGCGTTGGCGACCGGGCCGTCACTTCTCCACTCCGTCTGAATCAATCCCGTCGCCCTTTGAGAAGACGTTCATTTTTCAGCGCGGCTTCCGCGGCTCGCGCTCGCGTGCGGGCGCGCATGCGATCCTGCAGCTTGAGCTTAGCCGCAGCTAGCCCCTGAATCTGGAACGACGCCTCCACGGAATTTGGGTCCAGCCGCAAAATATCCCGCCAAACCCGCGTGGCTTGGCGACGGCGACCCATTTTCGCAAGCGTATCCGCCAGGAACTTCCGAATCAAAAGACAGTGCTGTTTGCCAACGGATCGATTCTCGCCGATCTTTATGCACTGGCGGAAAAGCAAAATGCCTTTTTCGACTTCGCCACGATCGGGCCGCGTGCGGCCGAAAAGGCCGCGCGTGGAATTGGCGAATCCTTGTAAAACATGGCAAAGCCCAAGCCTGTACATAAAAATAATGTTATTTGGCACACGGTCGTTAAGCTCTCTATAGCACCTCAGAGCTCCCTGAATATCACTATCTAGGAAGTGCATGATGCCCTGATTGTTGAGCATCACCCACGGCAGGCGGACCATCTGCGCGCTGGACAGGCCACTTTGCAACCGTTCCTCATCGTCAATGGAAAACCGGCCCGCGTAGACTGTTTCGATGGCATCATAAGCAGGATTATCCAGAATGGACTGGTCTTGCTCGACTGTTCCCGCAATTTGATCGAAACCATTCACGTCGGATTCGCCCGCTCTTTCCTCACCCAACCGAAATCGCTTTTCAACACGGGATCCTTCAGGCGCAAACACGCGGTAGCCGAAGAACGATCCGAAACTCACATTCAGCCCTTCAACTACCGTGTTAAATAGCTTTTCACGCCAATACGACTGTTGCATGGCCCGGACCTGGACCGGGTCACTGAGCGTTTCGAATGCCTCCCGTATTTTTTGAAAGGTCTCGCTGGTATCGCGATTCAGATTACGGTCCGGGTGATACAGCATCGCCAGGCGGTAGTAGGCTTTTTTTAGCTCTTCCGATCCCGCCTGCGGACCCACTCCGAGAAGTTCACGGTAAAGTCGGATTGTGGGGCTTTCACCAGAAATACGTTTCATCGGATTCAGGTAACCCTTGGAAGAAGCATGACATGATATGTTCGTTGGAGCTCACGGCGCGCTAGAAATAGTAGCGAGCGCCGATTCCAAAATCCAAGTCCATATTTAATTTAGGTGCGACATCCAAAGCCAATGAAACCTCACCGAAAATTTCGATCTTTGGATTATTGAAGTTCATCCGCAGTCCCACAGGAGCACGGGCCCCGAAGTGAAAATGATCGTCAGCATCATCGTCATCATCGCCGTGTCTGTGATGGCGCCCGTGATCATGTGTGATCATGCGCGCACCCAAGCCAAAATACCAGTTGAACGGATAGTTGTCGATATCGAAGAGCGTCGGCATCATCCACAACCAGGTTCCATGAAGATAAATCTCATCATTGAAAAACGACAGTGCGCTGTCCACCGCATGATTCTTGTTGAGTTCATATTTGGCGGTTAAGCCGGTGGGATCACCAATCACAAGACCCGCGCCAAAGTTCTGCTGAGCGAAGACAGGTGTTGCATAGAGAAAACCGATTAAAGAACACACTCCGAATATGAGCCGCAAATCCCCACTCCTTGTATGAGCCAGAGAAGGACATGGTATCCCGGCGACTCAACCAAGACAATTCCTGCGGCCTGGCTTGCACCAAGGGCGAGCGAACCGCGCAGGACGATTGTCGAGGCTCGAGCGCACCGCCCTGGCGGCCTGCACGTTGCAGTGATCTCGATGCAATTCTACATGGAGGCGTTCAATGCGTATCTCGCTTGCCTTAATTTGTCTTTTTGTCCAATACTTCGCCACCTCGCTCGCGCTGGCGCAGACCGAGGAGGCGTCCACGCTCCGCATGGATGCCCCTGCTGCCGAGGATGCCCCAAACAATCTCAGTCTGCTCCACGTGGAGTTGCCGGTGGGGACGTCCATTCTTTATCAGCGCCGCCTGACGGATCAGCTGGCGATAGGTCCGTTCGGTGCCTACAACCGGTTTAATCCGGGTTCGCAAGACGACAAACAGCCTTCCGTCATCCTGCGCGATGTGAGGTGGGATATTCTGCGCTACGGACTTGAGGCGCGCTTCAAGTTCTCTGGTTATAATACAAATGGTATTTATCTTGCCGGCGCCTTCCAGCGTGTGGATGTGACAGGCGAAGGTAAGGGCACGCGGATTCTGAGCGGTGAAGACGTCATGGTTAAATCAGAAAAGGTCAGCAAGAACGGATATTACGCTAAATTCGGATACATGGCGCGCATTAAGATGTCCAAACGCCCGGGTTCCTCCGTGTTCTTGCTGGATTTCAATACGTTCTGGGGTACGGGAAATCAGTTGGAGTGGACCGAGACCAGCCTGGGTACGTTGACGCTCAATGAAATCGGCGCGTCCTTGGGTTTTGGATTAGGGATCGGAGCCACATTTTAGCTAACGGTCAGATCTGATCGCGGAATAGCTCCGAAAAGGTGGTTCAGATCGATACGCCTCTACTTAGGCATCACGAATGCCGATTGTTAAGTAGAGCTTGTTCTATGGGATCAGACAATAAAGCCATTTTTGATTTCGATGATTACAAGGAATACTTGCTGGCCCGAGAACAGGGCTGGCCAGGACGCGGTATGCGCAAAGAATTGGCCGACGCCATGGGTTGCCAAGCCGCATATGTTTCGCAGGTCCTGAACGGCCATTCCCATTTCAGTCTGGAACAATGTGAGAAGGCCAACGCGCTGCTGGGACACACTAAATATGAGGCTCATTTCTTCCTTCTTCTGGTTCAGAGAGTACGCGCGGGCACCGAGGGATTACGGACTTACTTCAACCAACAGATGGAGAAAGCCAAGAAGGAACGAAAAATCTTGCGCAACCGGGTTGGAGTCAATCCGGTTCTGAATGAGGCGGATCAGGCAACCTATTATAGCCACCCGTATTACGCCCTTGTGCACATGGCGGTCACAATTCCCGAATTCCAGACTCCGCACGCTCTCTCCGATCAGCTTAAAGTCCCGATCGCCATCATTAACCAAATTTTGGAGTTCTTGACCACTGTTGGCCTTGTGGAACGGCAAAACACAAAGTTCGTGGTGGGAAAGGCGCGGATTCATCTGCCTCATGACTCTAAACTGATCTACAATCATCATCGCAACTGGCGTCTCAAAGCCATAGACAATTTAAATTTTTCCACCGCTGAAGACCTGCACTATTCATCAGTGGTGACCTTGTCTGTCGCTGATTTCGCAAAGCTCAGGGAGCAGCTGGTGCAGTTCATTGAAAATGCCAAAGTCACAATCCGCGAATCGGCCGAAGAAGAAATGGCCGTTTTCAACATCGATTTCTTCACTTATAAAAAGTAAGGACCTCATGAATAATCCAAGGACCGCAATTATTCAGTTGTGGTAGAGAATCACAATGCCTGCTCTCGTCGGACAGACTAGAGCTCCATTATCGACCTTCGGGCATGCCTCCACAATATTCGTATTCGTCGTTGTCTTGACTTTACCTCGCTCGATTTCTTGAATACGCACATCGAATCCGTCGACGTGAAGTCTAACGGTTCGTATGGGTTTGCGGTCGACACGACAGATCTGTTGCTCAAGCAACGCCAGAGACTTTGACCAGACCTCGGTGTGAACGGGAATCTCCGTTTGCTCCACAAAGATGCGCCAGGCGTGCGGGACTACAGAATCCGTCGTCTTAGGGAGTTTTCTCGCGAGACGGACAATGTCGTCCATCTTCTTTTTCACGTGGCGATCCTTGACCGCAAACTCTCCGATCTCGCGAGTCTTTGAGCAGATCGAGTTCGTATTCGTGGCCATATGAATCCTGTCACCCTCAACTCGAAGGGCAACGGTTTCTTGCATGAGGGGGGTCGATCGCGCCGCCCAGAGGTTGACCGCTCTCGGCTCCGCCACGGCCAGGGAAAGTAAAATGAACAGGTCCGCGATCATTTCAGATCCTTACATTCTTCGGGTCGCGGGCGGCAGCCCTCTATAAAGGAGGTCAAGTACGCGTTCTGAGCGCAACGAAAATAAGGGTTTCGAAAGCACCGCGGGCGCGTAATCACATCCCACTCCGCCTGGCTAAACGGCGGACGTTTCGGCGTCGACTGGGCGTGTGACAATATAAGAAACCCGTGGTCATCCTGGACCTTTTTCATGAGCGCTTCGAGTCCAGACTCGGAAAGCGTCCCGGCTGCTCTTGGGACCAAAGCATACCCCTCTGGACAGCTTAGATCTGTCTTTTCTAAACGTTCAACAGGCTTTCTCATACACGTTTGTATTTTAGAGCCTTTTAGCTGCGAACCTAGGGGTTTACATCTGCATAGCACGATCTTGTAAGTTCTCTCGAGAGCGATCCGGTGTTGGTTCATCAGGCGATGCTCGGGTATTAAGTTTCGACAATCGTAAAGGGGTCTCGTAACAGGCATGCGGCCCAGTTCCCAGTAGGTGCCCGTCCGCTCCGTCTCATGGTATCCGTCGCACAGGCCCATCAAATGCACGACCTCATGAGCAAGCTCAGCGCAGGAAATATTAGCGGCCCACGCGAGATGATTTGATCGCGCATTGCCGTGAACCACATCAACCTTATGGGTCGGCAAGCGCGACTCGGCGGCGTCGGCTTCCGTTCCTCCCGAAATCCGAATCTGAAGTCTATCGCCGTTAGGCGAGATGAGGCGATCATCATATTGCTGAAGACATTTGTTTGCTTGCTGGGCGTACATCCGACGGGTTGCATTTTGCGCGTCCTCGCCAAAGTTTCTGCCCCAAAAACCAAGTTCGTTCCAGGTCTCGGGAGAATCTCTCCGAAGGCGCCATCGCGCATCCGGTGAGAGCTTTCCAAAGGCAATCGCCAATTCCACGCGATACACGCCATCTTCGGTCCGGGTGACTTTAAAACCGCGCGGAAGCCGTGTTGCCGAGTTTTTGCTTGGCTCATTGACCACGCGCGACTTTCCAACCTCAAGCGGGGCGCATTCCGCATCTTGATTGGCCTCCGAGATCTGATCGAGACCGTTGAGTTCTCCAATGGAACTCGCCGTTTCAGCAGCATAGGCACAAGATTGCGACAAGATGACTGTGGCCGCAATGCAAAGACATCGCATTTGAACATCATAGGTTCACTTGAAGGCATTCTGTAGGACCTTCGCAAGATCTTTGGACGTTCGTCCGAGATCGAACTTTAGTCGCGCGCAACCTGGGAACGATCGTTTAAAGCACAATCCCCAGGAAATCGCGCATTCCACTCTCGCGCAGGAACATGAGAAAGTACTCCGTGGCTTTCCCGCCGCGCAGCTGCCCGCTTTGTCGATAGAGGATCCGACCCAAGGCATTGATTCTCTTGTAGCGCCTTTCTGGAATCCGGTCCTTGATTTTACGGGCATGCTCTATTTCTGAGAGAAGAGTCGGATAATGCATCAACAGACGGCCACCAAACCGGGCCTGCATCTTGTGGTAAAACGCGTCCCTGTAGGCCACAAGATCTATAACGTCCTGCCCTCCACTGAGGCCATGCTCACGCATACAATCCGCACCCGCGGGTTGGTTCCACTGTATCGCGTGTTCCTTATCGCTGTAGCCTGAACGGGGATGAAAGTTATGGGAGCCAATTATAGAGGTGCGATAGGGAATTTGGCCTCTCTGGCACCGGAATCCGGCGCCTTTGAAGTGGATCATGTGCCCGCCCTCCAAGCTGGCAAATCGAACGTCGAACCGACCCAGGGCCGGATCCGAACCATCGTACTTGTGTTGCATATCCCTCAGCCAAAGCCCCATAAAGATCCGGATCATCTTGCTCGGGCCGTCACTGATAAGAAGACCATTTGTCACTAGGCGGACATTCACTCCCCGGTTGAGCGCCTGCTCAACCGCCTCACGCAGCTCCCCGTCGAACTCCGCGTAGGCGGTTTCAATGTAGGCATCCTGAGTTTCGTTGGAAATCGCATGGATCAGGGCCCGTCTCACGGAATCATTCTCCCGCTCCGGCTGCCACGTCACCCGATGGATACGCCAATTCGTGGCGCCCGCAATGGGCCATCCTGTGATGGCCTGATCATCCAGCCAAAGGAGTGGCGGCAGGAGCGTGCGATCCTCACGCGAGAGCTCCGTGAAATCGACCCGGGGCGGGCGCATGACACTTAACGGATCCCTCAATTCAGGAGGAACGATCAGCTCTTTGTAAGGGTAAAGCGGAACGGGCTGAACAGAAGAGATCGAAACGTCCTTCTCACGCTCAAGCACCGCATCCTCTCCTACGTTGCGCAGCTCATCGAAAGAGGATTTCGCCTCTGTGAGCAAATCCTTTTCGGCTTGGCCATGGTGGCGACAATACAACACATCGCCATCCATGAATGAGTCGTCATGCGAGGCCAGGTAATGATCACCCAAATTGCGACCGCCCAGCACAAAGCAGCCTTCGCCGGCGGGAGACTCCACGAGGAAGAGCTTGCGATGGTTCAACCGGTTGAAGCGGCGGACATTTTCATAGAATTCGACAAGATCCGGGCGCGAGGCAAAACGCTTCTTAAGCGACTCGTGCAGGTACGCGATGTCTCCCAGGTCAACGGCTTCAAAATTGATTCGGGCGAGCTTCTCATGCAGCGCCGCCAGGGATTCGTCAAATACGATTCCCGCCCCTTCGGGTTCTCTCAGGAGAGTATCGATCACCGGGTCATCGATAAACCACTGCGCCACTTGCGCTTCCATCTCTTCAAAAAACGTACGTTCCCGGTCGCCACGGCGTAAGATCAGCCCTGCCACGAGCAAACGGGCGAACTCGGATCTCATCTCCCGGAGCATTTCCCGGCTGAGTCCCGCCTCTCGAAACCGCCGGCGTCCCTCCTCGCGGAACTGTTCACTCTCGATCTCTTCCTTAAGAATCTCGACAAAGTCCGAGGCCAGCGATTGCAACCCCCATAAAACGACAGGAAGGTTGTCAAAATAAGTCACGCGCGGGATGCGGCGACCAAGGAATGAGTTAAATTTATGCAAGGAATTGTGAATCAGGACCTCGGCCCCACAGTTGGCCATGTATTGGTAATTGTCCTCATTCACCCGGTTGTGGACAGAGGTATCGAACGCCTCATCCCAGCCCGGCAGCCCGCCGGATTTGCTATCTGCGATTAACTGAACCTTTACTCCCCGTCGCGCCGCCTGACAAACGTGAGTGGACAGACGGCGCACGACTTCGCCATTATCAAACACGAAGGTTAGAATCTTCGCCACTGAACCCGCGGGGGCGTGGTCCAAGAGTTTGAGGCGGGCGAGGAAAGCCTGATCATTGTCATCGAAAAACTGCGGCTCATGGTACTGTTGCACATACCGCCTGAATGAGTCCTCATCCGGTTGTTGTGCCCGTGCGGCTTGCGCAAGCATGAGAACAAGCACGGCCAAAAAGACACTGATCTTCATGGACACCCCCCACCACTGTCTTCAGAAATTCAGAATGTGCAACATAGCCAGCGGTGTGGAGCGAACCAATCAATAAGTGCGCGTCCCGACTCAATGTAAAAAATACGGATTTCTGAAAAGGGTGGTCTTGTATGCTGTTCCCGTCAGGGATCCCGCGGAACCGCTGTTCCTCCAGTGTCGAATGAAGGAGGAGCGATCGCGGGATACAAGTGCTCGTCACGTGCCACAAACCTGAATTGACCACGCGGCACCGAAAACGGCACATGCAAGGAGAATCCCGCCCAGCCAATAAATTCCAAGTACGTGTTCCGGAGGCGCGTGGCTGTCGCGGGATTCTCCCAATCAGACATTCGGCTTTCAAATTCCTCTGGGCCGAGGGTGGACGCCGTCCATAATAGAAAGTACTTGAAGGACTCATAAATGAAGGCGCGCCCGTCCGCCTCGGTGAGCACATAACGGTGGAGCGCTATCCGCAAGGACGCGAGCGTGACATAAAGTGAGCGGTTAAAATCGGAAGAATTTGGCGGAAACACCAAATCCGCGCCATCTCCTTCCAAGATCAATTTTAAAAACTCATCCACACTTCCGATCCCTGGCGGGAGGGAAGCGAAACTCGATCGCATCAGTTTTTCGATGGTCTTTGGCTCCCATCTCGCGAACAAGGATACAATCTCTTTAACGTCCGTGAGCTTGGGTAGCACGAACCCGTTTTCCGACGCGAACTGGGGATTCAAGACGGCCGCGAATCGGGGCATGAAGTCACGGATCCGCGTCTGCGGGGCCGCCGGAAAAATCTCAAACTCGACGCTGGGAGATCCATCGAGCAGGTCCGAATAAAACTCGTCGTGAGCGGTCCCGATTTTACGCGCCTCCATGGGACTCAGAATCGGCCCGTGCTCAACTCTAAAGTTCGCCTCGCGAATGAACTCAAAACGCATTTCCAGCGCCACCCCCTCGGCCGCGATGAGCTGTTCGATTGTGGGTTGCGAGTTCAAAGGATATCTCTCATGCAGCTCGCGCAGGAGTCGCGCCCGATTGCGCGCGCTTATTTGAGGGAGGGAGTTTTCAACGATCAGGTTGAAGACCGGGGCCTCCTCCGGAGGCGAAATCTTGCGGAGCTCGAGATTGCGCATGGCGGATCTGTGCAGACCTTGACTCTGTTCCCACCGCGGCCATTTTTGATAAAGAAACTGTGCCAGCCAGGTTTTGCGCTTATCCGCGTTCAAAGTTTGCGGATCGACCCCGTTCACCGCCAAGAACTCCTCAAAACCTGAGGCATTGGCGCCATCGGTGTACATATCCAGCCAAGACCGAACTCGGCCGTTCTCCGGCGGAACTAGAAGGTCCGGCGAGAACGCCGGATTGACATGTAAAACTAGGTTTCCCGGACAGGAAGCCGCGGTCACGGAGGGGAGATTCCAGGACGACAGGATAAGAAAGATCGTGGTGATGGCTCGCATGTTTCCTGCTATGGCATACGCATGAGTTCTCTTCAATGCGAATCGATACGGAATCTTAGTAAAAACGTGCCCCCTCAGTCGTCCTTAGAACGCGCATAAGCACGGCTTTTAGACGGTTAAATGAAGAGTGAGCTGGTCGCCGCGGAGAACGACTCCTTTTCCCGCCAAAGACGTCCGGCCGCCGGCAAAGACGGATCCAACCCACAATCCCCTCAAAGCACAGGAGACCCCTTCCGGCAAGGAAGTTGGCTGTGCATCGCACACGCTCGTTCCCGCGGTCGCTTGGGTTTGACATCGGCAGATCGCGCTCACGCGGGGATTCTTCCCCCCAATTCTCGCAACGCACAAAATCCTTTTGACTGAACGGATCTTTTTGGGGTTTAACAGCCGGAAATAGGCGCAATCCCGACATTTAAAGACACATGAAAACGCAATGAAAAAGATTGAGGCGATCATTAAGCCCTTCAAGCTGGACGATGTGATCGAAGCCCTCACGGAACTGGGCATCGAAGGTGTGTCCGTCACTGAAATCCGTGGCTTTGGCCGTCAAAAAGGGCGCACCGAAATTTACAAAGGCGCTGAATACGTCGTCGACTTCCTTCCTAAAATAAAAGTGGAAACCGTGCTCGCGGATGATCTGGTCGAACCCGCGTTGCAAGCCATACAGAAAGCCGCCTATACGGGAAAAATCGGTGATGGAAAGGTTTTTGTTCTCCCCGTTGAGGCCGCGCTGCGCATTCGCACCGGAGAACGGAATGAGAATGCCATTTAAGTTCGATGCGTTTTCGACTCGACCAATTGCCGATCAAATGAACCAGAACCAACCCAACGCAAACCTACCTAATCCCAATGGAGACCCGCATGAAGCCAGAAGAAGTCATAACCTACGCCCGTGAGCGCGGCGTGAAAATGGTGGACTTAAAGTTCATCGACCTTCCCGGAATGTGGCAACATTTTACTGTTCCGCTGACGGAGTTAACCCCTGACCTTTTCGAAGAAGGTCTGAATTTCGACGGAAGCTCCATCCGAGGCTGGCGGGCCATCAATGAATCCGATATGACGGTCAAGCCCGACCCAAAGACGGCGAAGATCGATCCCTTTATGGAAGTCCCGACTCTTTCTCTCCTCTGTGACATCGTTCACCCTGACACTCACGAGCCGTACGAACGTGACCCGCGCCAAATCGCCAAGAAAGCGATCTCCTACCTTAAATCCACGGGAGTTGCGGACACCGCTTTTTTTGGTCCTGAGGCCGAGTTTTTTATTTTCGATGATGTCCGCTATGAACAAACTCCTTACAGCGGCTTTTACAGAGTCGACTCAGATGAGGCCACCTGGAATTCCGGCCGGGACGAGGGCGGAAACAATCTAGGTTACAAGCCGCGGATGAAGGAAGGTTATTTCCCCGCATTGCCGTCGGACACTCATCATGACCTGCGCACCGAAATCTGTCTGGAGATGGAGAAGCTCGGAATTCAGGTGGAACGTCAACACCACGAAGTGGCTTCGGCCGGACAGGGCGAGATCAACTTCCGCTTTGATACGATGGTGGATGTGGCCGATAAGTTAATGTGGTTTAAGTACATTGTGAAAAATGTGGCCCGTCGGCATGGCAAGTCGGCGACCTTTATGCCCAAGCCTATCTGGGGCGATAACGGCTCAGGAATGCACACGCATATGTCGCTGTGGAAAAATGGCGAGCCACTCTTCGCGGGCGACAAATATGCGGGCCTTTCGGAAATGGCTCTCCATTTTATCGGTGGCGTCCTGAAACATGCGCCTTCACTCTGCGCGCTTACCAATCCTTCGACGAATTCCTATAAGCGATTGGTCCCTGGATTTGAGGCTCCCGTGCGGCTCGCGTACTCGTATCGGAATCGTTCGGCAGCCATGCGCATACCGAACACAGGCAGCAGCCCCAAAGCCAAGCGCATAGAGTTTCGCACGCCCGATCCCAGCGCCAACCCGTATCTGGCATTCGCGGGCATGTTGATGGCCGGCATCGACGGGATTATGAACAAGGTTCATCCCGGCGATCCGCTGGACAAAGATATCTACGGGCTTCCTCCGGAAGAAGCGAAGAAGGTTCCTTCCGTACCGAAAACATTAGACGAGGCGATTGAAAACATGCGCCGCAATCACGAGTTCTTGCTGCGTGGAGACGTTTTCAGCCAAGACATGCTCCACACCTGGCTCGATTACAAGTACGAGCGAGAGATTCTCCCCATGCAGCAGCGCCCGGCGCCCTATGAGTTTTACTTGTACTACGATCTGTAATATAGAGCTGAGAGCTTAAGTCCGCGAAGAGGGCCCTAGGCGGGGCCCTTTTTTATTGCCCAACGAGGAGGTCCCATGAGTTTGATGAGCATGAACTCTCTGAGAGCAAGAGCCTTCACCGCCGCTCTTGGATTTGTTTTTTTCTCGTGCGCACACGCCGCACGTGAACAGGCTTATCCGTCTTATTCTTCAAGCGCGGACATCCCTCTTGAGGATTTTTTCCGCAACCCTGAGCTGACGGGCTATCGCATTTCACCTGACGGGCAGACATTGGCTGTCTTGAAGCCTTGGAAGACTCGGCTCAATGTGTTCGTCCATCCCGTGTCCGATCCAAACACCGTGAAACAAGTCACGTTCGTCGAGGACCGGGATATCTATGAGGTGACGTGGAAAGGTTCGAACCATGTCCTTTACGCCAAGGATAATGGCGGTGATGAGAACGACCATATTTTTTTGGTCGATGTGAGGTCGGGGCAAACTCGTGATCTCACCCCCTATACGGGGGTGAAGGCCAACCTCGTGGATACGCTTGAAGATATCTCATCCGATGAAATCTTAATTTCGCACAATCAGCGCGATAAGAAGGTGTATGACCTTTACCGTGTGAACGTCGTGTCTGGAGCTTCACAGCGCTTGGTTCAAAATGATTTCAATGTTACGAGCTGGCTGATCGATCACACCGGGGCTGTCCGGGGGGGCACAGCCACGGATGGGGTGAATTCAGTGGTGTACTACGAAAAGACCAAAGGCAAGCCCTGGCAGCCGTTACTCTCAACGAATTTTCGCAACACCTTCACGCCCGTGGCGTTCACGGCCGACGACCGGAACTTGTACGTGTTGAGCAATCTTAAGTCCAATTTAATTCGGCTTGTGGAGGTTGATCCGACCTTGCCCAAAAGCAAGCTTGTGGTGAAGGAGATCTATGGCCACCCTAAATACGATATCTCGGATGTGACGTATTCACGCGCGAACCGGAAGCTCGGTCCCATCACCGTGATTACAGACCGCCGCGAGACCGTGTTTTTGGATCCGCGCGACCGCAAGGATTGGGAAGGCCTAGCCGCCCATTTTCAAGGCCGGGGAGCTGTCGTGGCCAATATGTCGCTCGACCAGAAGTACTGGGTTGTGAAGACGATCTCGGATCTCACGCGCGGCACGTACTATCTTTATAACCGTGAACAACGAAAGGTGACCAAATTGGGCGACGTCTCGCCCTGGCTGAATCCAGAACTGATGTCTCCGATGGCCACAGTTCATTACAAGACTCGTGATGGCCTGACGATCGAGGCCTATCTCACCCTCCCCCATGGCAAAGACGCCAAGAACCTACCTGTTGTTATAAACCCGCATGGAGGCCCGTGGGCGCGTGATGAATGGGGCTTTAACGCCGAAGCGCAGTTTCTCGCGAGCCGGGGATACGCCGTTCTCCAACCCAACTTTCGTGGGTCTACAGGTTACGGACGAAAGTTCTGGGAAGCCTCCTTTAAGCAGTGGGGCTTGAAAATGCAGGATGATGTCACCGATGGCGTAAAGTGGTTGATTTCGGAAAAAATAGCGGATCCCGCCAGGGTCTGCATTTATGGTGCATCTTACGGTGGTTACTCGACGCTAGCGGGAGTCACCTTTACTCCGGATCTCTATGCCTGCGCTGTGGACTATGTCGGGGTGGCCAATTTGTTCACCTGGATTCAATCCTTTCCGCCTTACTGGAAACCGTTTTTAGAAATGATATATGTGATGGTGGGCCATCCGGAACGTGACAAAGCTCGGCTGCGGGCCACTTCACCGGTGTTCCACGTCGACAAGATCAAAGCTCCTCTCCTTGTGGCGCAAGGAGCGAACGATCCGCGCGTACCTAAGGCGGAATCGGACCAGGTCGTGGAAGCGCTCCGCAAACGTGGCGTGGATGTGGAATACATGGTTAAAGAGAACGAAGGCCATGGATTCCACAACGAAGAAAACCGCTTTGACTTTTACCGGGCCATGGAGAAATTCTTGGCCAAATATCTTGGAGGCCGTACATGAAAGACCTCATCACGTATATGGGTTACGAATGGATTATGGTTGAAGACGGGGTCGTCACCGTCGGCATTAATGAACAAGGCTTAGAAGAGTTCTCGGAAGTGGAGAGTGCCAATCTCCCCGAGGAGCAAGAGGAAGTGGTCCCCGATGAGGTGTGCGGCGAGCTGGACACAGATCAGGGTCCAATGAACCTCTACTGCCCAGTCGAGGGCAACGTGATTGAGGTGAACGAAGCCGTCATCGAGAATCCTTCGCTGATTATGGAAGATTGCTACGGCGATGGCTGGCTTTTCCGGGTTGAACCGCACAAAGCGTCGGATCTGGATGAGCTCTCTTCTGCTAGCACGGGGGACCGGGACGAGTAACTCCATTTGCTCTGTATGCAGTACCTGCCATCGTGTGAAGGAAAGAGTTCTGCGCACAGGGCACAGGTCAGCGCCGGACCGACGCTCATGAGGAGCCCAAGGTCGGTGGATAGATCCTGTATCACAATCCTGTATCACATCGAGACTCTGCCCAGCGAATCCTCATCCAACTAGAAATTGGACAGCTCTCCGTCGGGTCTCAAACTAAGACATCGTAATGCCTCGATTTCTCGTAGGAATTTAGGCCTCAATAGCGGCGGAACGGTCCCTCCCTTGCAATTCATTTGGCAAGGGGGAAAGTATGCGGTCTATCGCCTATGGGTTTTCTGCCATCTATATGGTTCTGTCACTGACCTCGTGTTCGAAGGGTTTTGTATCCGCTAAACCCGACTCAAAAACCCAGGATCCGAAACAAAGCTCACCTTCCCTCGTTTGTGCGCCTAACTCGAAACAATCTTGCTCATCCGGCAACGGAACGGGCACCCAATCCTGTAATAGCTCAGGATCGGCCTGGGGCACTTGCGGAAATCCCACGACCTGCAATTCGGGATTCAATTTGCAAAACGGAGTCTGCGTTGCCAACGTCTGCTCCCCAAACTCAACGCAATCCTGCTCCGCTAATAACGGTACGGGTACACAGTCCTGTAACGCCAGCGGCACCGCCTGGGGAAGTTGCGGAAACTTGACGGCATGTAACTCCGGATTCAATTTGCAAAACGGAGTCTGCGTTGCCAACGTCTGCTCCCCAAACTCAACGCAATCCTGCTCCGCCAATAACGGTACGGGTACACAGTCCTGTAATGCGAGTGGCACGGCGTGGGGAAGTTGCGGAAACCTGACGGCATGTAACTCCGGATTCAATTTGCAAAACGGAGTCTGCGTTGCCAACGTCTGCTCCCCAAACTCAACGCAATCCTGCTCCGCCAATAACGGTACGGGTACACAGTCCTGTAATGCGAGTGGCACGGCGTGGGGAAGTTGCGGAAACCTGACGGCATGTAACTCCGGATTCAATTTGCAAAACGGAGTCTGCGTTGCCAATGTCTGCTCTCCGAACTCAACGCAATCCTGCTCCGCCAATAACGGTACGGGTACACGGTCTTGTAACGCCAGCGGCACCGCCTGGGGCACTTGCGGAAACTTGACGGCATGTAACTCCGGATTCAATTTGCAAAACGGAGCTTGCGTCGCCAACGTCTGCTCTCCGAACTCAACGCAATCCTGCTCCGCTAATAACGGCACGGGTACACAGTCCTGTAATGCGAGTGGCACGGCGTGGGGAAGTTGCGGAAACCTGACCGTGTGCAATTCGGGGTACTACCTGCAGAATGGGAGCTGCATCTTTAACCTCGCATCCCAACTTCCTAAACCGTACTTTATCCTGACGGAAATCTTCAAAACCTCTTACAGCGACACCGCAATGGATGGCGACGTCGGGTACTTCGACTTCACCTCGAGCCCCGGGAATGTCATCTACAATTACTTTCATTATAGACTGGCGGATAATTCCAGCGGTATAACTGACGGAACCCTGCATCCCTATCTTGGATCAAATAGTTGCTCACCAGGGCTGTTTCGGTATCCCACCTATAGCTCCTTTTACTCCAGTACCGGCACCCTGACCAGTGCAAGCAGCAGCTCATTTAGCGTGAGTTTTGGATCTGTAATTCACACGTGGACCCTCATCGATAGCGTCAATGGCATTTACGACCTCACGGCCATGAGCGGAGGAGGGGTCGTACGCTTTTTGGGCAGGGGCATATTTTCGGACCAAATTCGAACAACTAACATTTCTCTTTCGCAACTGAAGAATTACTACTCCGGCTATGTGATTCAAAATGAGGCCACCGGAAACGTGCTGAGCTCCTGGAGCGCCTTTCCATACATCACCTATTATACAAGTCTGTCGCCATCCGTATACCGTACGGCCGGCAACAGTAATGTTTACGGATACCTCTATGCGATCAACGACGGTCACTCTATCTGGGAACAATCTTCTCTCGTTCTTAATGCCGGTTCTTACAAGTCCATGTTTTGGGCTCACGGCGGCCATATTTATCAGCAAACGGACTGCTTTTCCGAGACAGATGCCATTGGTGGTCACAAGTATGTGTATTTCGGCGCTTGGAACAATGCCACGGGCAACATCGACAAGATCGTGTATCTCGAATACTCTTATGAAGCAGATGGCGTGCCCATCGTCAGTATCGGCGCACTCTATTGATCATTGATCGATCTGACTTCTACGCTCTCCCTCCGACTCGCGACAGACCGGTGCTTCGTGCGAGACGTAGGCCGTGGACAACCAAGTTATTCGTTGTGGTTCAATCCGCATGTTGCACTGCTAGGAATGTGGTTTGGTCGAGCTTTGCTCAGAAGGCCTATCACGTGCCCTGCCGCCCTTGACAGCCGTACCTCCTAACAGTTTTGGCCTTACCGGAATGTTGGCATGATAATATAAATATGTAGGACTTTTTCATATCATGTTTACAAGGACGTACATTCAGAGGCATCTTGAAAAATCAATCTCTTGATTTGCAAGAGTCAGAGCTTTCGTACAGCAACGATACCGTCCGGTCCGCCACTTAGGCCTTCTCAGTCCTTTTCGCCCGAGTTTTGTTCCCCGACTGGCAGACTGCTTAGATTTTGCTGTTTGAAATCGGCGCCATCAAAGGTCACGATTTTTGGTTCATTGTCCAAGACCGTGGCCACGGCGACGGGCCGTCCCCAGATCACAAACAGGTTCTTCATTGTCTCTTGCATGTAGTCGGGCTGCATCTCCACACCTTCAAACAGATGGGTGAGGAGGAGTTCGCCTCGATTGTTATGATTGGCATCGACCACCGAAATAATGGGTTGGCCGAAGTTTGTAAGCTGAAAGAGAAGCTTGCGCTTGATGGCTTTGAAATCGCGAGTGTCGACCTCGAATTGTCCCGTGCGCTTGTTGAACTTATACACGAACATCTTATGTTCAACACAGAAATCTTCGGTCAAGAACTCGTCTATAAACGTGACATCGTTGTAGTGCTTGCGAACTTCAAAAATTTTCTCCCGGCCTTTGCCGAGCTTCTTATCCCAAACCTTTTTTGCCTTAAGGTCGTCACATTCTTCCCACTCCTTACCGAACTGGCCTTTGTTCCAGCGCTCTTCGATATTGCGAAAGAGTTCGATCCCCACCTTATAGGGATTAAACCCCATGGGAGACATCGCCATCGTTCCGCTGTGGCGATCGGCGAAATCGATGATTTCAGAATCATTCATGATCTTTTCGGTCAGGATCTTGGAGTGCCAATAGGACGCCCAACCTTCGTTCATGATCTTCGTCATTCCCTGGGGCGCGTAGTAGTAGGCTTCCTCACGGATAATCGCCAAGATATCCTGCTGCCAGGGTTTAAGAGGCGCATAATGCATCAGGAACTTCAGCACGTCGCGCTCAGGGTTCTCAGGGAAAATACTGGAACGTTTTTCCTCCTCTTGCCGCTTCTGCTCCTGACGGGCCAGGTATTCCGGAGGATTGATATAGGATTCCATGTACTTGCGATGAACCTTGAGGCGACCGTCAGAGCGTGGATGAAGGTACTGTTGCTCGGAATCGTCTTCGCCCTCGACGGCCTTTGAGCGGGAAGGTTCCGCCGCTTTACGTTGCACATAAGGGCTATAGCGATCGATCAAGTTTTCCAGGCTTAAGCAAAGATCAACAAAATTCTCGACGGTCTCCACACCGAAGCGATCCATATAGCGGCGCACGCGCGTGGCGTGATTGGCCATGGTGTCCATCATCTTGCGATTGGTCGGAGAGAACCAATAGTTGTTTTTAAAGAAATCGCAATGGCCGAAGACATGCGCCATCACGAGCTTCTGATCCAGGAACTCGTTTCCTTCCATCAGGTAGGCGTAACAAGGGTCATTGTTGATCACGAGTTCATAAATCTTGGAGAGCCCGTACTCGTAGGATTTGGAGAGGGATTCATACTCCATCCCGAAGCGCCAATGCGGGTAGCGCACGGGAAAGCCGCCGTAAGCCGCGATCTGGTTGAGCTGATCATAGGTTACAAGCTCGAAAATGGTTTCAAAGAAATCAAGTCCCACGTCCCGCGCCGTCTTTTCAATGCGGACCCTCTCACGTTCAAGCTCGGGAGTCAGATTGGCCATGGCCTATCTCCCCTTTCCCAGGAAATCCTTGATGCTGTTGATGATTTTATCGCGGCTCTCGATCCGAGAGATCACAAGGCGATCGTCGTCAGGGAAGGCCTTTTCCAAGTCCTTGAGGAACTGCCCGCTCCCGTACTTGCTTTCCACCTGACCGTAGCCAAACATATTCACCGTCGGCAGGTAATACTCCTTCAGCAACTTCACGCAAAGACGGGTGTCCTCGCCACTCCAATTGTCTCCGTCACTGAAGTGAAAGGGATAGATGTTCCATTCGTTCAGAGGGTAATCTTCATCAATAATTTTTTTACAAAGCTTGTACGCCGAGCTGATAAGGGTGCCACCAGATTCACTGGTGGAGAAGAATGTTTTCTCATCCACCTCTTTAGCGGCAGCATCATGAATAATAAAGCGCGTTTCCAAACCTTTATAGTTGCGACGTAGCCAGGTGTTGATCCAAAAACTTTCCAGGCGCACGATCTCCTTTTGCTCATCGCCCATGGAGCCCGACACATCCATCATATAGATCACGACGGCATTGGCTTGAGGCTTTACGGATGTGCGATACGTACGAAAGCGCATGTCCCTGCGAATGGGAATGACGACTGGATCTTCCGGATCATAAGATCCGGCCGCGATACTCCGCTTCAATGCTTCTTTGTAGGACGCCTTAAAATGGCGCAAAGAGTCCGGTCCCGCCGTCGAACGTCCCGTGAACCGTCGGGTCCGGGTTTCAAGAGCTTTATTGCCCTTGGGTTGAATCCGCGGGAGAGACAGCTCTTCTCCCAAGATATCCGCAAGCTCCTCCAAGGTGACTTCGGCTTCCAGCAGATGCTCGCCCGGGGTGTCTCCGGCTTGTCCCTGACCCGGCTGCTTCTCACCGTCCACGGCATCGCCGGACTGGCCTTGACCCTGCCCGACCCCTCCGGACTGTTTAGGACCATACTTGAAGCGGGGAACATCAATGGAGGGAAGGGGAATTTTGACGTACTCGTTCTCACGCCTGCCGATCATCTCGCCATGCGTGACGTACTTCTTGAAGTTCTGCTTGATCCGGCCCCGGACAATGTCACGGAACCGGCTGTGATCTTCGCGTATTCCCATCTTTATTTCTTATCTTTCACGTCACCTCGGGCGAAGATGCTCGCCACATAATGGAGCACGTCCGTCGCCGAGATCTCGTCGTAACCGAACTCCTTAATCAAGCGAGTTTTGACGATATCGATCTTTTCCTGCGTGTCTTTATCCACCACGGAGGAAACCAGACTGGTCAGCTTGATCGAATCTTTTTGATCTTCGAACAGTTTCAGTTCCAGCGCCTTGTGCAGGCGTTCGTTCGTCTTATAGTCGAATTTCTTGCCTTCAATCGCCAAGGCACCGATGTAGTTCATGATCTCGCGGCGGAAATCATCCTTGCGCGACTCGGGGATTTCAATCTTCTCCTCAATCGATCGCATCAGGCGCTCATCCGGCTCCTCGTCCTGGCCAGTGAACTGGTTGCGGACGCGCTCCTTCTGAGTGTAAGCCTTTACATTATCAATGTAGTTGGCGCAGAGTCTGTGCAACGCGCTCTCATCCGCCGAAATCGCGCGCTGGACTTCGGACTTGATGATTTCCTCGTACTCCTGTTTCACCACGCTCAGGAGTTCGCGGTAATCCTGCTTCAGCTCCTCGTTGGCGAGAAGGGAATGATGCTTAAGACCGGCTTCCAACTCGTTTAAGACCATGAACGGATTCACAGATCCACGAGTCATATGTTGGGCGGTCACGATGGCATTGGACAGCTTGTCTTGAATGTAACGAGGAGAGATTCCTTCCAATCCCTCACGTTTCACCTCCTTGCGCAGCTCCTTGATGTTGTCCTCGGTGTAGTTCGGCAGGGACTTGCCGTCGTAGAGCTTAAGTTTTTGCAGGCGGGTCAAATTCGCCTTCTTCGGCTTTTCGAGTCGGGTGAGGATCGCCCACATTGCCGCCATCTCTATAGTATGGGGCGCGATGCTGACTCCACGGAGGATACGCGAGTTGAAGTCCTTCTTATAGATATTGATTTCGTCGCGCAGTTTGGTGATGTAGGGAATATCAATCTTCACTGTGCGATCCCGCAACGCTTCCATGAATTCATTGTCTTGGAGCTTGCGATATTCCGGCTCGTTGGTGTGTCCGATGATGACTTCGTCAATATGCGTTTGCGCGAACTTCTTGGGCTTGATCCGGTGTTCTTGCGAAGCTCCCAAGAGGTCGTATAGGAACGCCACATCCAGCTTCAACACCTCGACAAATTCAATCATGCCCCGATTCGCGAC
The DNA here is from genome assembly GCA_050249195.1 of Bdellovibrionales bacterium. Classification (GTDB taxonomy): domain Bacteria; phylum Bdellovibrionota; class Bdellovibrionia; order Bdellovibrionales; family UBA1609; genus JALHOQ01. Next base: position 67,409 of record JBFWQY010000014.1, on the reverse strand, counting down.
GTTGAACTCCCCGTCGAAATTGAAGGCGCGTGGATCCGAATCCGAACCATATTCCGCAATCTTACGGTAGTTCAAGTCGCCCGTGAGTTCCGTGCTGTCTTGGTTTTTTTCGTCTTTCGGCTGAAAGGTTCCTATACCAATCCGATCAGCTTCGGAGAGAAGCAACCGCTTCACCCGTACATGTTGCAAGACCTTGCCGATGTCCCCGTGGTACCGGTCCATAAGCTGGCGGAAGATCCAGCGACTGGGCGGGCAGAGTTCGCCCGTGACATTTACGCGGAATTCACCTTTGGCGCCACGATTCAGCTCGTCAAATATGGCCTGACGCATTTCCGGCGGCAGAATCAACAAAGGTTCTTCATGCATGGGGCTTGGGAACACCCGGCATCCTTTGCCGAAGATATCCTCATGCTGGCCGGACTCATCCACCCACTCAAACGTGTACAGAGCGCCGTTCTCCGTTTTGGAATAGCGCTCGAGACCTTGTTTCAACAGACGGCAAATTGTGGATTTAGCCGAGCCCACCGGCCCGTGAAGGAGAATCACGCGTTTTTCCGTGCCATAACCGAGAGCCGCCGCACGCAGGACATTGACCAGCTTCATAAGCGGGATGTCGGCACCGTAAACGGCATCTTTCCCTTCATTGTCTCCATCATCAAAAAACTTGTAATGAACGATTTGTTTTTTAACGTCCACATACTCCGTCGTGCCCTTCTCGACAATCATGTCATACATACGCTGAAAGGCGTTCCGGGTGACCTTTGGGTTCTCACGAATGAGATTTAGGTAATCATTGAAGCTTCCGGACCAGCTCAGATCCTGATACCGGTTGGATTGCTGAAGATTGCGTATAAGATCATTGAAGTTGGTCCGGCCTGAATCCGTAGCCATTAAGCCCCCCTGGCGAGTGAACCTTGCCTGCTCAAGGTTCATGTTGAAATTATCCTATGAAAATGCCGTTTTCAGCAATGAACAAAGAGGAAAACACGACGGCAACCGCATCTGAAATGAACATGTATCACCGTGAGATATTTCGTGGTACTCGTTATCTCACACGTAACTTTTGGAAGCCCTCCGGGGCTTCTAGTACGAATAAGTTTTTCCTATCCTGGACCTTGGGCTGAAAGCTCTGGAAATTGATCTGTACCTCGGCCTTGGGATGTTCAATGAAAACAGTTTTCCTCTCGCCGGAACGGGCGGACCAGGAGACTTTAAGGTTCACCTTCGAATTCACACACTCCTTAAGGAAATCAGCTTCTCCGCGCTGACACGACCAATCCGAACCCTCGATAGGCATATCAAACAGAATGTTATGTAACCAGCGAGGGTCAAATGGAATAGCGAGAATCGGGCGCATCACATCCAGTTGCGGGGATCCAAAGTAAAAGCGCTTGGAGTCCAGAAGGACATAGCGGACTTCGGTGGGTGCAACGACCAGGCTGGCGACTCCCGTTCCCAGCGTGCTTGTCACGTCCATACGTGCGCGCTCGTCCTTCACAGCGTTGAAGTTCAAGATCACGATATAAGAACGGGCCTGTTCTTTGTCTCGGATCAAAGCCCGGGCACTCCAATGCCCGTCCCGAACTTGATCTGTTTTCACTGGGGGCGTCGACCGGCACGACGAAAGTACGAGGGCAAACCCCAAAGCAAAGATGCCTGTTCCTATTGACTTCATAATGCCCATGATTAAATCGCGGATCCCCGCCGCAGTCAAAAATTTAGGCCTTGTTTAAAGACGAACTGACCCGTTTTCGCTGATTATTCTCTGTCAGGCCTCACTGGGCCTTAGGCGCGCGGGAACTTGCGGGCGCACGAGAGGGGGGCTGAACCTGCGCTTTGATATTCGCGAGTTTTTCACGAATCTTCTGGTGTCGACCATCATCACCTTCCAGTTGAACAGCGCGATTGTACATTTTTTGCGCCTTCTGCCACATCTGGTGGCGCAAGTAGGCATCTCCCAAATGTTCCGCAATAATGGATTCATCAGGCTTGAGCCTGAATGCGGCTTCCAGATATTTAATCGCTGTCTCCATCTCGCCCCTTTTGAAGTGAATCCATCCGATCGTGTCGAGAATATAAGCGTCATTGGGTTGGATCTTCAAAGCGCGATTCGCGAGCGTCTCCGCCTCTTCCAAGCGAGTTCCCAACTCGGCGTAGGTGTAGGCCAGGTAGTTCAGAGCCTGCACATGGTCATTGTCTTTCTCGAGAACTTTGCTCATCTGAGCGACGGTTTCCGTACTGTTGCCGAGGCGATCATGCATGGTCCCAAGAAAAAAGCGCAGCTGCGTGTTGTCGGGGAAGCGCTCAACCGCCGCCGTGAGCATCTCGAGACCCTTACGGTATTTTTTTTGCTCATCAAGCAAGACCGCGTAGTAGGCGTAGAGCTGAGGAATATCCTTCTCCTGTTTCAAGGCGTCTTCGAGCACCTCCACCGCCTTATTCAGATGTCCGCGCTCCTTATGGAGGTGGGCCGACTGTATCGTGACCTGAGAGAAGTAACTGCTTCCGGCGGGGATCTTCGAGTAATGCAGAATGGCCAGATCCGGGCGTTTAAGTTCCTCGTACACGGCACCTAAATAATAGCGAACCTTGTCTGATTCGGGTGCTAGGTGCAGCACATCCTCGAGTCGGATAGCCGCCGCCTCAAAGCTCTTCTGCTCAATCAGGATGAGCGCGATTTGCATCTTAATATTCACGTTATCGCGTTCAAACCCGTCGAGAATCTCGAGCTGCCCTAAGGCATTGGCGAAATCCTCGCGCTCCAGATAATAATGGCTGAGTTGGCGTGCCATTTCGCGCTCCGGACCAAACTTGTCCTGATAGCTGCGCAACAACTTTTCCATTTCCTTTTCTTTAGCCCGCGCACGCAGCAACATGGCCAACGCGAGAGCGGCTTCGGGATACTCAGGCTTTAAAGCGAGAGCCTTTGTGAAAGCTCGCTCGGCTTGATCTAAATAGCCCTCCCCCTGCTCGGAACGCACGCGACCGATATAATAGTAGGCCTTTTCCGTGTCCTTAAAGGCTGTATTGCGTGTTAGGGCGTCAAAGTATTTGATCGACTCCTCGTACTTGCGCTCTTCCGCTAAAAGAGCACCAAGATAAATTGACGCCTCGGGATGGCCCGGCTGAATGTTCAATATGGCTTCAAACTGCGTGCGCGCCGGAGCGAACATTTTCAGTCCGGAATGAAGCCCGCCCAACATCATACGCGCGTCAATATTGTTGGGGTCCATCTCAACTGCAATCTCAGTTTGCTCGACGGCTTCCGTTATCATTCCCATCCGTACATATTCTGCGGCTAGACGCAAACGCACATGGATGGATTTCGGATCATAAATCAGGGTCGTCTTGAACTCTTCCACCGCGCGGCTGGATTGGCCTTCAAAGCTGAGCGTTTCCCCCATGGTGAAGTGGTAGTCCGCTTGGCTTCCCATGTATGTGCTGTCCAGAAGAGGCGGTGTTCCTTGGGTATAATCTGGTGGCGTTAGAATTCCGGGGGCGGCATTCATGTTTGTGAGCGCAGAATTCCGGTAGTAAGCCCCGTCTCGCTGCCCAAGGGTTGTGCATGCAGTGAGAGCTGCGAGGAGCACAGTTTGGCAGTAGAGTAGTTTTTTCATTCAGGGCCCTTCCCGAATTTCCACCGGTCGTCCATGTATTGAAATCGGCCAATCGGGCCATGAGCTTGATGCGGGAAACGCGAAAAATGGTCTAGGCTTGGGCCTCAGGAAAGTCTGATCTGTTATACAAAGAATCAGGTAATTCAATAGTTTGGCGTCCTGCGTATGGACTTGCGGAAAGCTGTTCGAGGGTCATTTAAAAACTTCGACCTAGGTCGATCACCGGGACTGGAGGCACAGAGCATCAACTATCAATAAGCGGACCCTGTCACACGGTGTCTTAGTTCTTGAAATTATTGAAGGAGTCCGACCCGGGCGCTTGACAAGCTGTGGCGGCGGGGAATACGTTGGCCGCAGTTTTTACAAAGGGAGTCATTTTCTAGAGGGAGGCTTTGGTGAACCAAGAAATGATGACGAGCAGGCCTAACGCAAAGACTAAAATTATTAAACGCTATCAAAATCGCAAACTCTACGACACACAACAAAGCTGTTACGTCACGTTGGACGACATCGCAAAGATGATTCGGTCCAGCGAAGACGTTATGGTAATCGATAACAAAACTAAGAACGATATCACTGCGGCGACTTTAACTCAGATTATCTTTGAATCTGAAAAGAAAGCCTCACAGTATGCGCCCCTTTTCACCCTGAGAGAAATTATCCAAAATGGCAATGGCAGCATCTCCAGCTATCTCGCGAAGTTAGGAGCTTTCCCTCAGGACTATGCGGAAAAGCAAGCCCAAGCCCAAGCGGAAGCCGCTCAGAAAATGGATGGGAATGGCAAAGCCTCTTATGATGATATGAAAAAATCGCTCGACGAACGTGTGGCTTCTGCCGCAAATGCCGCCACTGCGGCGAAAGAACTGGAACGGGGTTTTAGCAACGATCTCCCCGATCTTCCGAACTCCAATCGCAGCTTGGGGCAATAGAAAGCCCACGCAGCTCAACGGATTTTTATAATAATCGAAGCCCTGGGACCCGGCCAGGGCTTCTTAAGTTTAAGCGCCTGTTTTCAATTCGATCGAGCGTTCTCCCATTGGTATTGCCTTTGCTCTTTTTAGATGAGCAGAGATGACAACCTGATTCTGATCGAAATGAAGTGCCGTACTTAGGCACTGTGGTCAGAGTCTGAACGGAGAGAGAATGTCTCAACACGTGTCGCTACCCGACGGAGTCACGCCAGGTTCCCCAGAATCACCAGAGGCGCTTCGTTACTTTCAAATCTATCGGGCCCGTTTGGCGGACGTGGCGCATTTTCTGGAGCGCTATCCGATACAATTGCTTGTCTGCGATGCGAAGGCGGGATCGCCCGGACGACCGCTGTGGATCACGCGGCCTGCTTACCTTAACCTGGCATCCCTGCGCAAAGGACTCGCCCTCCTGGACCTTCATCCGAGCGCCTCCCACCGAATTCCCTTGGGAAGAGGCCTTCAAATGGAGATCCGGATGACCTTCGTCTTCAATCGCTACCATGAAGAACTGGCCTCGATCTCGTTCGATATTTATCTTGAGAAAATCTCCAATACCTCCGCCCTCCGTCAGACGGTCAGCCAGAAATCCCGGGCTATCAGCCTTCGAACCCTTATGGACGACGGAGCGGTGGATCTTGGGACCGTGCTTGAAATCCGACAGGGTTCAGGACGAGATGAAAAGCAGCGGCTAAAACTAAGATTGATTTAAGATTCTGGATTGGGTTCCTAGCGCACGGAGCGCCAGTTGAGGAACGCTTTCTTTCTGGGCTCCACGGTCACACTCATCCACTCGGAGGTTTCACCCGTTGGATGATCCGCCCGGTTTAGACCGACCGCCCGGACCCGGTACTTGCCGGGCTTAAGACGTAGTTTTGCAATCTGAAAGCTCGCCGGTAATGTGCTCCACTGTCGCAGGTCGGCCTGATCCGCGAGATTCATACCGATCCACGCCAGGTCCCCGAGCAGCTGATTCTTTTGACGAATTTGGTCCGCCACCACGGCTTTCGTGGCAATACCCGCGGCCCGTTTGGCGACCAATCCTGCGTATTTATCATCCAAGGTTTTGACTGCCACGTCCGTCACGTTCAATGCGGTCTGGCTCAGCTCAGCTGATCCACCCTCAACCTCAAGCCGGGCTCGCACGGTTTCGGACATGGTCGGATAAAGTTTAGGAATCCGAGCGAATCCGGGATGAGGACGTTTTACGGGACCCCAACCTTGCTGGTAAATCAAAACAACTTCTCCGTTGGATCTCAAGTCCGCAGGCTTCACCCCGGGGAATTGCTTTCGCCATCGGCCCACCTCATCCGCGCGGCGAGCCGCGAGGCCCGCGCGGATCAGGTCTTCCTTGAGGTAATCCATGGCGGGATTGAGGTCATAGGCTTTTTTAAAGTCGATGTAGGCGTCATCCCAGTTCCGGTTGTCCTCCCAAATCAAAGCGGAAAGATAGAAAGCAAAAGGATTTTGCTCGTAATTCTTCTTGCCCTCAAAACGAAACTTGTAGAGCTTGTTATTCAGCTTACGGGTCTCCACCTGCGCCGCCTCAAGATTTCCCGCCATCAGAAAGTTAATCGCCAGCATGGCATTGATAAGGACCTTTTCGTAGTCGTCTCCCTTGTATTGCACCATGCCCTCGTTCAGCAACAAGGACCCGGTGATACGAGACAGCGAGTGGTAATCCTTAATGTCGGTGAGTTCCTCAGCTTTTAAAAATGCCTTCGTGCTTTCTTCATAGTTCTTGGCGAGTTGCTGGGCCGTTGCATATTCAAAGAGATAAACAACCTGGTCATCTCCCGGTGCGAACGCCTTTTCCTTAACCTTCTCCGCGGCCTTTTCGGGGTCGCCCTGGCGTATGGCGTCTCGAGTTCCACGGGCCTGCGTTTGATAGGTCGCGCAGCCGACCAGGGCTGAGAGAATCAGCCCTGCGCAAAGAACTCGAACCGAGAGGAGAGCGGTTGCCAAAGGTTAAATTCCTACCCTCTTCTTCTTGTAGAGCTTACGAAGTTGCTTGTGGTCCGTCCATTGTATGAGACCGGTTTTCAGATTCGTGAGGTTCATTGTCAGCTTATAATAAACGGTCTTATCGCGTCCCGCTTCCTGCACAATGGAGTCCAAGCGACCATTCATAATGAAGTCCGCACCAATTTGACCGCCCTTACCTTTCTTGGTCTCGCGAGACACCATTCCCGAATCCTGATAATCGTATTCCTCGGAAATGTCTTCGCGCGCGGCCTTATCGACAAATGTGACTTTGCCTGTCCGCATGAGTTCCACTGTAAACATGTCCGTAATGCTCTGGGTGTCCACATGCTCGCTCGTTTTATTCTGCAAGCGCGTGACCATGACAATCGGGGGGCGTTTTTGGGCACTGATCGCGGGGTGGGCCACCGCACTCGCCACTAGATCCTTTACCGCCTGTTGCATGTCCGATTCAGACCATTTGTCCGTGAGAAGATTGGCATCCTCCACGTTTTCATCATACTTGCCCTTTACAAACTGACGCGAACTGCAGCCTGCTAAAACCAGTGCGCACAGCACTCCACCGAGAACTAAGAGACGTTTTATCATTAGATTTTCCTCCCAAAGCGTTACCCATCTTAGGATGTCAGACAGGGGTGCGCAACCATTGGGAACGCGGCGCGAGAGACCCCCCTCGCGCGATTCCAGATCCGGACACCTCCCGAGGTGTTCACAGCTTCAATCGAACTGAGACGGCCTGGCCAATTGCAAGGACTTCCTTCGCGTGAGAATTACACATCCTTTCCATGCATTTCGATTCTTTCACCCGCGTCTCCTGAGGGCGCAGACCGAGGAGTTCTGGGCCGCGGCTCTGGGTTCCGATAAGACAGTCCTAGGCGCGCGCTGTCTCTTTCGAGGAACAGTGGACCACTGTCTCTTCCATCCGCGTGATGTGTTCCGCTTCGCCTGCCTGCAAAACGCGTCCGCGCTCGTGGTCGCACATAATCATCCCGGTGGTAGCCCACGGCCATCACCCCAGGACGTGGCGGTGACCGAACAGCTGCTAACAGTGGCTCTCATTCTCCAAATTCCACTGGTGGATCATGTGATCGTGGCGCGAGACTCTTACTACAGTTTCCTGGAAAATGGCCGGTTGCGGCTGCGAGCAAAGGAGTTGTCCGAGCAGACTTGGGTTGGTTCTACAGACCCTGTCCTTCCAAACGATCAAGAACCTGATTGATATCCAGTTTCTCCGTGCGGTTGATACGCTTTACTCCCACCACGACGAGATTTTGATCGAGTTCGATCTTGTACCCTCGGTCGTAGGCATTTTTAAGGAAGCTTCGCACGAACTGAATGCGCTGGGCGCGCTCATATTCGTTAAGCCATTTGCGATTGGCCAAGCGGTTACTGATACGATCGTCGGGTGTGGCGTCGGAATAGCTATCGTCGTGGGTTTGCAAATCTTCATAGAGGCGCTCGGAAGCATCTTCCTGGTCCAATTGAACCCCGTAAGACCGGTCGGGATCGTAAACGTATCCGGCACTGGTATCTACTGAATCACGCACATTGCCCAGGCGGAGATTTTCCAGTTTTCGTTTTTGAGTCAACATTTCGTGCTTGACCAAGGTCTCTTGCAGGTGGCGACCAACAGCATCGTCCTGCGGGGTCACAACAGACGCCAAGTCGAGGCGTTGCCCGGAGCCGTGGGTGGCCTTAGGTCCAGCGGTCATTGTGGGAGGCCCATTTTTTACGCCGGTCTGGGAAGGTGCGTGGAAATTTGATTTTGGGCCCGGTAAAAAGAAGACAGAGACTAGGAGAAGAACTGAGACCGTGCCCACATAGATAATCCAACGCGGAGGGCGCGTGGGGGTCGCAGCGCCTGACTTGGAAGTAGGAGCAGCCGCGGGCAGAGGAGCTTTCTCGCCCTCCTTCTTTTTCTCGTTCGGCTTTTCGTTCGAACGGGGTAGCGCTCGGATCTGAATATCGTCGCCTTGGCTCATCTCCAACCTCATCTCCTAAACAAAGCAAGGCAGAGGCCAGACTCAGGTCGCTCAGATGTGATAAAACTCATCGATAGCGTGATTCTCATTCCGAGACGTCCATCTTCCATCCACCTGTTCATCCATCCACCTGTTCAGGATTTTGTATAACAAGTTTTCAGTGCCTAATTCTTTGCTGATCCTCTCATCTCACGGTGATGCGGAACACTCCTCCGGTGTCCGCAAAAGGCCTGCCGCCCCCTCGACCAGCCGACTGAAAGTGGGCCCTGCAATTGCAGTTGACATTATTCATGAAAAAGAAATTGTTTCTATTTGGTTCGTTAGGCTTGTTTGCGTGCTTTCAAAACTGCGCTCAGGTCGCCAACAACTCGATCCAGTTTTCTAGCGACGTGCCTTTATGTGTGGATCTCAACCCGGATGCATTCGCGCCTAAGGTGAAATGGGACTGGTACAAATTGCTTGATAAATCCAGCTCGGACACATATCCGAACATCTCGCAAGTTATGGCGGCACCGATGGTGGCCGATCTCAACGCCGACGGCGCTCCTGAGGTCGTTTTTGTCTCCTGGAGTACGACGGTCAAAGACAGCTATAGAGGAGCGGGAGTTCTTCGCATTGTTGATGGCCGCACAGGGCAAACCTTGAAGTCGATCGGTGATGATAATCTCGCACCCTATGCCTCAACATCACCTCTTCTCATTGACATCGATGGCGATGGAAAGGTCGAAATCTTTTATAGTCATTATAGCGGAACTTCGGTTGTGGCACTCAACTCCGACGGGACTCTCCGGTGGAAGCACTCAGTTCCTGATTTACCGACAGACAAGACTCTCAAGAACCAGACAGGCTTTTCCGCATTTGATATCGACGGGGACGGTAAGGCTGAGATCCTCATAGGCCAGTGGGCCATCTCTGAAGATAGTGCCAAGAAACCTTTCCAAAAGTGGAAAGCACAGGCCTGGGTTTCTCCCGCGTCCGCATTCGCGATTAACCTGGATGCCTCGCGCCCGAACCAGGTTCGTATTGTGGCTTCAAACGGGGTCTACGATCTTGACGGGGACCTTGTGTTTACGCTTCCCAACAGCCGCTATTCCGCGGGCGATATCGATGGCACTCCTGGCCTCGAGCTTGTGGGAACAGGCGGCGGTTATTTACGAATTGCGGACGGTGTCACCGGCAACATCAAGTTGGATAAAGACCTGAGCGTTCATAATGAACTTCGCTGCCCGTTGGGAATTGGAGGCGGGCCCTCCACGCTGGGCGACTTCGATGGGAATCCGCAGACCTCCGAAATCGCGCTGGCCACCGGACGTTATCTCACAATTTTTGACGGAAGCGGCAGCCTGATCGCGAAGTATGCCACCCAGGATTGCAGCTCACTCGTCACAGGCATCTCTTCGTTTGATTTCAATGGGGATGGAAAACCTGAAATCCTCTACGGTGACGAAGAATACTTGCGCGTGTTTGAGATAGTGAATGGCGAGTTACGCGTGGTATGGAGCACAGTGAATCCTTCAGGTACATTGAACGAGTACCCGGTTGTCGCCGATGTTGATGGAAACGGCTCCAGCGAACTCCTGGTTATCTCGAATAACTACAATGTGAAATCCTTCTATAAGGATCCAAACGAAACAGCGGACGCTGAAATCGCGAAGTCCATCACAGGACTCCGAGTTTTCGAACCGGTTGTCTCGGGCACCTGGATGCCGACGCGAAACATCTGGAATTCATTCGATTACAATCCGGCATTCGTCACCGACAAAGGCCGTGCCGTCAGCAGCACGTCGCTCGAATCCTTCACAGCGAAGCTCTTCAGGAGAAATGCTCAGCTGGGAATGTTCGAGCGACGGTGTGTGCAGCGGTAATAAAGAACAGATCGAGTTCGCGGCCCTGACAGGTGCGGGTGGCCTCACCGCCAAAAGCAGGTGCATAGAAGAACCAACCGTCAGTGCAAAGCTGGTCCACGAGAATGCCTTCATACTTGGCTCCTTTTAGAGGTTCAGTGGATCCGCCTTTTAAGACGCGCCTGGAAATTAAGCAGTTACGCAGTTAGCGAATTTTGAGTGTGGAAACATCCGCGAGTGCTTGCCTCTCCCAAAGCCCAAATCGACGCACTTTGCTGTTCTGTGTCTTCTGCAAACTCCTGGTGCTGAACTGCAGATGTCCGAACTCGTGAAAGCTTTGTCCTAATAAACCTGGAGTCGCGATCGCTCAGCTTTTTTGAGAGCGGACCCGCAAATTCCGAGGTGTCTGCATTGGCGGTGCAATTCTCCAAAACCGAGTTTAGGGCTAGCGAATAGGACGAAGGCAGCGGCGCAGCTCAAATTTCAGATTTGTTAAGACGAAATTACATTTTTTTCAAATTAGCCCCCCATTTTGACTGCGACAGCCGAGATGATTGGAATGCGACCAACAAGAACGATTCCTATTAAAGGGGGGATAATATGCGTAAACTTGTTGCACTCTTCGCTTTTGTATCCGTTCAGGCCTATGCCTGTCCGGATCTGGCCGGCAGCTACACCTGCACGGACGAGGAAGGAAAAACGGAAAGCGTCACAATTAAACAGGAAATGAAAGACGGGGTGACCGTGTATGACTACAACGGTTCCAGTGTTCCAGCGGATAACGTGGTTTATCCGGTTCCTGATGATGAAAGTTTGAAGGAAACCACCTTTCGTGCTTGGTGCGCCGACAATATGTTGAAGGCTCAAATCCTGAGCAAATATTATAGTGAAGGCACCTATGTCGCGGACCTTGAGCTCAACCTCGACTTCTCCAAGACGGAAGGTGGCTTAAAGCAAGTCACGACTGGCGCCCTGAAGAACTCCGGAGGTGAATACCCTCTGAATAGTGAAATGAACTGCGTGGCGAACGCCCCAGCTTCGGCTCCGGCCCAATAGCGTTTACCATTTCTTTGACCCCATATCTGCTTGGACTCAGACGGCCCGCTGAATGAAGCGGGCCGTTTTAACTTTTAGCCGGCGGGTTGGCGGATCTCTGCCGGGCCATGAACCGGCAGCACTATGCGGAATTCGGTCCCCTTTCCAACTTGGGAGGAAACGAGGATTTCTCCGCCATGCTTTTGCACAACGCCATAGGAGATACTTAAGCCGAGACCGGTGCCACTTCCAAGCGTCTTCGTGCTGAAGAAGGGATCAAAGATCCGCTCCAAAGTCGTCTTGTCCATTCCCTTGCCTGTATCTCGAATGCTAACCTCAACACGTTCGCCTCCGAGACGCCGGGTGGCGATATGGATTTCTCCTTCATCCTCAATCGCCTGGGCGGCATTGGTCAGCACATTCATGAAAACCTGGTTGAGCTGACTCGGGTAGCAGGTCACCTTAGGTAAGCTTTCAAAATGCTTGATGACTTGGATCCGATTCTTAAGCTCACCGGTCAGGAGTTGAAGGGTATTTTCCAGCCCTTCATGGAGATCCACCTGCTTTAGCTGAGCCTCTTCAAGGCGAGAGAAGTTGCGCAGGCCCAGGACAATGTCGCGTGTTCGGCGTGCGCCGTCCTCACAGGACGAAATCAACTTGGGAAGATCCTGGGCGATGTAATCCAGATCCGCTTTTCTCTTTTCTTCCTCCAGTTTTTTCGGATTTTTCCCCGCGACTTCCACCAGATGAATCAGTTTCTGCGAATAGTCGCGCAGGTGGCTCATATTTGAATAAATGAATCCTATTGGATTATTCAGCTCATGCGCCACGCCCGCGACTAGCTGACCAAGACTGGCCATCTTGGCGGTGTGAACGAGTCGGGCTTGAGTTTCACGAATCTCAATATTGGCCTCTTCGAGTTCCTGGATTTTCCCTTTGAGCGCTTTTTGGGAGTCGAAAGTGCGGCGCGAGAGATCATTGAACGCCTCGGCGAGAAGCCCTATCTCAGTTTCATTGGAGGTCGGGATTTCCAGCAATCCCTTATCAAAATCCGAGCGCTCAATGGCATTTAATACTCCGTAAATGGGGTTGAGCAGCACCTTGGATGCGATAAAGCTGAGGAACACCAGTAAGATCACCACTGTTCCGACGACCGTGAAAAACGCGATGTTGACGTTTTTAAGGACGGACTTTGCGGCGCTCTTCGAGGCGCCCAGACCGAGCGCAAAGGTGGAATCCCCCCACTTGAGCTCTCTCAGCATCAGCCGGTAGGGTGTGGAACGGATATTGAGCTCGAAGAAGCCGTCCTCCTTGAGGTGCGGCAGGAAGGTTTCCACAGTGTATAAACCCAAATCCTCGTGGGTCGCCACAATGGCAGGCTTGTCCGGTTGAAAGAAGAAGATCTCGGCATTGAGACGGTGCCGCAGATTCTGAAGCACCTGCTCGTCAATTGTGAGCGCCTCCTCGATAAATCCCACAACTCGTCCGCTGGAATTGACGACCTTACTGAATACGGAAAGCTCCAAATGCGAGGCGCGAGGCGTGGCCGGATTACCGGTATCCTGGCTGGCCAGATCCATAAGGAGCAGATTGTCTTTCTCTTGCAGGGATTTAAGAAGAGAGTCATTTAACTCAACAATACCGGTTTCTAAGTTCTCCCGGCGTTGCACTTGGCCGCGCTCATCCTTGTAAAGCGCGATCTCGAGACGCCCATCGCGATTGAAAACCCAAATCCGGTGTCCCACGGACCCTTTGAACCAACGCTTTACTCCTTCACGCGCCTGGGATGTGTTGTTGGAGTTCAGGTAATAAATGAGCGCCTTATCCGCGGCGACCTGATTCACTTCCGCGACCAACGAGTTCTGAAAATCACTCAAAATCACGCTGATTTCGCGCGCGTTTCCGAGGAGCCGCGTGGAGAGCTCCTGATCAATCGCCTGTTCGTATTTGACCAACGAATAACCGGTGATAAACGCGAGCGGGACAATGGAAAAAATCAAAAGCCAAAGGATCAGTATCGTGCGAATCGATTTACGGGGTCTCTGGCGCACTTTCATTTGTCATGCCATCCTTTACAGTCAGGATAATTCGGATCTGCCCTTGTGGCATCACCCGGGGATGGCGTTCTGTGCTGAACCGGACTGGACCAAAGGTCCCGAGGAAGACATCAAGCTCCTTGCGATTGGACTCAGGTAGGGAAAAATGGAAATACGCCTCGTCGGAGCGACGAAGCCATCCCAGCTCCACATTGCCGGCAACCTTGCCTCCGAGGGCCACGACCTTGTCACGAATCGCGGGCCAGCTGTTGTGAAAATCCGTCACTTCGAGCTGCCCACGGATCAACTCGCCCTTCGGGCCCGGAAGAGCCTCAACAATCTCGGTTGTGTCCGGCGGAGTCACGGGGGCCTTGGGCAGAGAGGCTTGAGGCGCCGCAGATCCTGTCACTAAAAGCGAAGGCGGCGGCGGTTCAAACAAGTCCACTAGAACGCTCGCAAGCCGGGGCTCTGGCGCCTCCATTGTGAGGAGCGGAGCCGGCACCGACGTGAGTTGAGGGACCGTTCGCTCCACGTCCTCAAGCTCGGTTGGAGCCAACATATCCGGCTCCTGTTTGAGCTGCTCGGCGAGGACTTCCTCCTCGCGGGGTTCCTTATGCCAGGGCTTCAGCACCAGCAGGGCTAAGATCGCAGCCAACCCCACAAACGTATATGGGAGCAGACGCCAGCCGCGCTGAGATGACCACAGCGACCACGCCCGAATCTTTTTCTTCCAGCGGGGCTCAAACCGCAGAAGAGCCTCACGCATTTGCGGCGCGACCGCGATGTCCTGAGCGGCCTGCAGATACTCCAGAGCCCGCACCAGCTGCTCCAGCTCCCGTCTCGTATCCCGGCACTCCGTTATGAATTCTTCAACATCGTGCCGGCGGCGCTCATCCAATGCGCCCGTCACATACTCGTAGAGCAACTCCTGACACAGAAAGCGCGTCAGTTTTTTATGTCTGGTTTCAGCGTCAGGGCTCAAGGAAACCACCTAAATGTCTCAAGCCTCGACCCACCCGATAGCGAACCGTTCCAACTGTGACTCCCAGTCCGGCGGCGATCTCTTCATCATTAAAGCCCAGCAATCTTGACAGAAGGACCGCCTCCACCTCGGTGGGTTCACAAGAGGCGATAAACGTCATCCACGCACCCATGTCGAATCCCGGTGGAATTTGAAATCCACGTTGGTCCCGTTTGTCCGCCCATGCTCGTCCATGGAGCGACGGTAGGCGCTGCTTCCATTTGGCTAGCACCTCAACCCAGCGGTCCCGATGCTTGATTTCGAGTTGGTTCTTGCCACGAAGCTCGGAAAGCACCCGCAAACTGGCCGCGAAGCTCACTTGCTCGTCCAGGCAGGAAAAATAAAAGTACTTTGCCACGGTGTCGATAACGCTGTCGGTGATCGGATCCATAGGCGAAGCCTTCACCGAAATTATTCCACCGTCAGTGTTTTAAGAAGATCCACATCTTCCAACATTTTGCCTGAGCCAATGACCACGCAAGAAAGAGGGTCCTCCGCAATCGTCACCGGTAATCCGGTTCGCTCGCGCAACAAGACATCAAGATTGCTCAAAAGAGCACCGCCCCCAGTGAGCACGATGCCGTTATCGACAATATCGGAGGCCAATTCCGGCGGCGTTTTTTCAAGCGCGGTGCGAACAGCGTCAACAACTTCACTCAACGGATCCATCAGGGCATCGTTCACTTGCGAACTCGTGATTTCGATGGTTTTTGGCGCTCCGGCCACAAGGTCGCGGCCTTTGATTTCCATGCTGCGCTCTTCCTCGAAAGGATAGGCATTGCCAATCTGAATCTTGATCATCTCCGCCGAGCGCTCACCAATCAGAAGATTGAACTGACGGCGCACATAATTGACGATAGCTTCGTCAAATTTGTCGCCGGCGACTTTGATGGACTTACAGTACACAATGCCGCCCAGTGAGATCACCGCGACGCCGGTGGTGCCACCACCCATGTCCACGACCATGCTCCCCGTCGGCTCGGTAATGGGAAGCCCGGCTCCGATAGCCGCAGCCATTGGTTCTTCAACCAGATAGACTTCCCGAGCGCCGGCGGAGTGGGCGCTTTCTTTCACCGCGCGCTTTTCAACCTGCGTGATTCCATAGGGAACACAGATGATAATCCGAGGGCGAATGAAGCTTTTCTTCTGGCCCGTAGATTTGTTGATGAAGTAACGCAACATCGACTGCGTGACTTCAAAATCCGCGATCACGCCGTCTTTGATCGGACGAATCGCAACGATGCTTCCTGGAGTGCGGCCCAACATTTCCTTGGCCTCTTTTCCGACGGCAAGCACGCGATTTTGTCCGCCACGCGCGTTCTTCTGGACGGCCACGACTGAAGGTTCATCTAGGATGATCCCTCGTCCTTTGGCATACACAAGGGTGTTGGCCGTGCCCAGATCGATGGCGATATCATTAGAGAAATACTCAGAAACTTTATCTAAAAAACCCATAGGATGAAATCATCGTAGGGTACCTACTGGACCCGGTCAACTTGGGGAATTGCGGAAAGTTCTCGACGCAAATAATTTTGCAGAGCATTAATCTCCTCGAGCCGACGCTCGGAGCTCCAATTCAATCGCGTTCCCATAACGGCCGCTAGGGCCTTGTTGAACGCAAGTCCATGGTCTGTGCGTGCCAATACGAGAGGAGTCCGACGGAAATAAAAGTCGACGAGACGGAGACACATCGTGTGTTCCATCGCATGGAGCGCTTCCGCGCACCACATCCATTGAGTCTGCTTCGACCGATCTGCGGTCGCGTCCAGAGGAATCTGCTCCGCCGCACGTGCGAGGATCGCCTCTGCCTCAAGCCCATGTCGATCTGCAAGAAGCGCCGTGATTTGCGGATCAAGCCCATATTCCCGGGCCCATTCCCTGTGTTCACGCCGGGCACGCTCAAGCAGCTCTCCCGAGACCAGAGGATTAAGCGCTTCGAGCGTTCGCGTGTGTTGGAGGCGCGCACGTTCCTCGCGTGAGAAGTGGCGAAGAACCTCGCGGACCGTTTGCGCCGCCATACTTCGGTAGGTCGTATACTTGCCGCCCGCCACAAAGGTTACATTTTGTAAGTCCGTCCAAATGGCGTGTTCCCGGCTTGTTTTGCTTTCGCTGCGAGCGCCATCATCTATTAACGGCCGTACACCGGCGTAACAGCCGAGAATATCCCGAGCGGTCAGGCCAGCTCCGGGGAAGTACTTCTCGGTGACCTGGAGGAGGTAGGCGATATCTTCCCTTTCGGCCCGCACGTCGGCGGGATCGCCCCGAAAATCGGTATCCGTGGTCCCGACGATCACCATTTCATGGCGGGGGATTGCAAAGACAATCCGCGATTCCGCACCCATCACTACGGCGTCACGCAAGGGGAAGCGGCTCTTCGCAAAGGTGATATGCACGCCCTTAGACGGCCGCAAAACGCGCGTCCACTTTTTGAATAGCTTTTCCCCGAGGAGATCCGTCCACGGGCCGACCGAACTGACCACGTGGCGGGCACGCAGGGAAAATTCCTCGCCTGACTCCTGGTCTCGACATACGAGCGCTTGAATTCGGCCGTTCTCGATTTTGGCGCCGGTCGCACGCGCATAGTTGGCCATCTCGGCTCCAAATGCGCGCGCCGAGCGCAGCGTTTCGTGCACGAGACGGTCGTCATCCATGTAGGCGTCGTAGTAAGCAAAGGCGCCCGAGAGATTCTGGGTGTTGAGCGCGGGCAGCTCGGAATGAGCTTCACTCACGCTGAGAAACTTATGCAACTCCGGAGCCTCGAACAGCGAAAGCGCATCATAGGCCCACATGCCCAATCCCATCTTCCAGGCCGGAACCCGACCGGTTTTGTACACGGGAATCAAAAAGCGCAAGGGGTGCACCAAGTGCGGCGCCATCTGAAACAGCCGTTGGCGCTCGGAAAGCGCCTCAAACACGAGGCGAAACTCGAGGTTTTCCAGATAACGGATACCGCCATGAATCAGCTTGCTCGAACGCGAACTTGTGCCGGAAGCGAAGTCACAGGCTTCGATCAAGGCCACCTTCATTCCGCGGCTGGCGGCATCTCGGGCCACGCCCGCTCCCGTGATCCCGCCGCCAATAATCGCCAGATCGAAGATCTCCTCACGCATACGGCGGAGGGCATCGTGGCGGTCACGAACGTTCAGAGTGGGCGAGTGAGTCCGGGTTGTCATTCTAAGGTCCTAGTTCCCCCTAGTTTTCTAGTATCTAGATTCGCATCTGGTATTCGTATCTAGTATCGGGAGGTGCGCCATTCGATCAGTCCGCTATCAACAAGACGCGCTTGTTTCCAGGATGCAAGCAGCGCCTTCACGCCGGGCTCATCCTCCATCAGTACACATTGCAGGTGTTTGTCGCGCGCCCATGCGTACAAGGTCTCCAATAAGAGTACACCCGCCCGAGGCGTGGTAAAGCTGAAATGCTCCACCCATAATGTTTGTGTCAGACCTCTAAAAAAGAGCAGGGGCTGCGCCAGAACGACGCCTCTGAGGCTTTGTTCCGCTTCGGTGTCTATGTCTATGCCTGTTTCCGTGTCTGTTTCCGTTTCCGTTTCGAACGCGCCGAAGCTCCAGCCCAGCGGAAGGTAATGTTCTAGAGCCTCCTGGCGCCAGCGTGCATTCCAGCTCTGCATCTCACGGTCCATAGGATCCTCCACCGTTTGCGCTAAAAGCGAGCGGGCAAAGACCAGAATCTGTTCTTGGCGATCTGGAAGGAGAACGCGGGCTTCAAGCCGAGTGCTTGAATCTTCAATCATGGAATGTTCGGCCATGGCCATTTCATATCATTCGTCTCTTCCCGCTGTACATGGAAAACAACGCGGTGTTAGGATCGCCAGCGCCCATGAAAAAACCTATGAGTGCCATGCAGCCTTTTGCAAAAGACCTTCTAAAACAAATCTTGGACGATCTGGAACGTTTCCGCCCCAAGGGCCGTGCGGTCGCGGCCTTTGATGCCGACGGCACACTCTGGAACACGGATTTGGGTGAGGGGTTGTTTGATTACCAGATCCGAAATCATCTTGTTCCGCTGCCTCCTGACCCCTGGGCCCATTACAACGGCCTGAAAGAGAAGGTTTCCCATCCTGCCGCCTATTTGTGGTTGGCACAGATCAATAAAGGCGTACCTTTACAGACTGTGCGGATGTGGGCAGAAAGCAGTGTGGCCTCTCAACCCCTGCCTCTATTTGAAGAACAGCTGCGGATCATTGAGAAACTCAAAGCCCTGGACGTGGAAATTTATATCGTCACAGCTTCCATTCGCTGGGCCGTGGAGCCCGGCGCGCGTCGCGTGGGTTTGACCGAGGACCAAGTGATCGGGATTGAAACCCATGTCGAGGGTGGAATTATCACTGAACGGCAAAAAGGCGTGATCACATACCGCGAGGGCAAGCCTGAGGCCCTCCTCGCCCGAACCGGTGGCACCAAACCTTACTTCTGCTCCGGCAATACCGAGGGCGACAAATGGCTGCTCGAAGCCTCCACGCACCTCCGCCTCGTCGTTTCCGCGGCGCCCGAGGGAAGTGAAAACTGGCCCACGGAACGCACCATGCTTGCGCTCGCTAAAGAACGTGGGTGGTATTCCCATCGGTTTTTTTGATCGATAGCACTGGCGCAATCACGATTCAGGTACGCCCAGCCGTTGCAGGCATGCACGCGAGAGGCGCACCCGGCTCCAATCGGACGGCGTGCGCAGCCGGACGCTGCTCTGGAGGCGGCCGCCTTCGTGTTGGTGCAACCAGAATGTCCCGTGCCTCACAAACCGCTGAACGACCTGATCTCCCTCCACCGCATAGGCCAGCGATGAACCCGAGTTGGCGATCAAATGGCAGACGCGGTAATCCGGTGGCGACGGTTCGCCACGCAACGCCCACAAGAAGGGACCGGGCGAAGACCCGGCGCCGAACAGGTCCAACACTGTGGACTGGATCTGATCCTGTGCACGGACGTGTAAATGAACATTTTCTTTTTGCGGTCGAGACCACGGGCCCGCATGTCGGCAAAGGCCCGGTCGTAAAACCGGCAGTCCTCATAGCCCCACGTCCAAAACGGATCTCCAGGCTTCATCAGCTTTTCGCCAAACAGAAATTCGTCGAAGCCGAGCACCCCCACATGGTCCTGCATGCTGTAAAACTCGGCCGCTTTGAATGAGTAGTAAAAAACGGTGTGGAACCCGGCCCGGCGAAATCGCTCGGGCAGGCAGGGCGTTCCATCGGCGGGCGAAACCAGTTTGCTCAACATGGATCCGCTCGTGCCACAAAGAATGCTCGACATGCCAAGATTGGTGCCGAACGTGTTGGCCCAGAAGAACGGCAGCCATGTTCCGCCAAGCGCTTTCAGTCGCTCCAGAGCGGGCAGCGGAATCCGACCGGACAGGCCCCCATCTTCGTACCTGAAGAGCGCCGGCCCGTTGAGGCTTTCGAGCTGCAGGAGAATAAGGCTTTCATCCCTTCGCGGGATAGCCTCGCGCGGACCTTCGAAGCGGACCTCCAGGGGTGGCGAGGAGCGCAGAAAATGGCGAATCAGTTGCGCGGCAAATACTGATGTCGGTGCCAACAGAGCAAGGGTGACCCCATACTCGATGGACTTCGCCAACCGCGGGGTCAGGTCGCGCCGCCAGCGACGGCCCATATCCCGCCACAGGCCCGCACCCAAGCCGGCCAACGCCATCCCGAGGACCACGAAGGCCATGACGGCGAGAAAGGTGTATGTTTCGCCCAGAAAGTAAATAATGCTCTGGATGGCCTCGATCGGATTTTCCAGGACCTGCCCGAGATTGAACTTGAGGTGCGTCAGAACTCTATAAGCGACGATGAAAACAACCGAACTCAAAAGAAAGCCGGAGATCAGCATGGATATCTTCAAAACGCGCTCGCGCGCCAGCGGCATCCATGGTCCCGATACCAAAATTCCCACTGCAAAAAAGCCGAGCGCAAGATCCTCAGCTTCGCTCAGGAAGAGGCGAATGGCTAAAAACAGGGCGGCGTGAACGGCGAGAAGTCCCATGCGGCGCTCTCCGGGCTGAAGTCAATAGGATATTCTGAAGGCCTTCGGTCCTGGTTGTCCACTGTTCCGATGCGATGGACCCGACGAGAAAGGAACAGCTTAGCTCTTGCAAACCGTTCAAGTAAACTTGTGAGCCACAATTATCGCGGCCCTCAAATAGTCCATTCGCTGATATTTCAAGGACAGGCCGAAAGACGAACAAAACTTAAGCCGGCGGTTTGCGCAAAACACCGGTAGGCGATCTCTCTTTGATCTGCAGGACTATCCGTCTCCAAATCATAAGTAAGTATGAGATTCAGCACGCCGTTCTCATACTCATAGGTCAGGTCGGTCACAACCTCATCAAAGACCTCCGTCGTCACTCTTCGGCCGTCTTTCGCTCTCCGATCCAAGATCACAACGGCTTGGCGGTCCTTATGGGGCATGTACTGAAATGCCACCCGAATTGCGAGTTCTCCGTACCTGTCGTTCGATAGGACGCTGCTGACTTGTTCCTCGAATGTCTCGTCAAATTGGATCTCCCAGCTTGCCAAAGCTGGGAGCGCGGCAAACACGGCGCAACAGAGTCCAAGCATTTTCATAAAGCTTCCTTTCAAAGTCGGGAATCGATGCGATCACTCAACCGATAATGCCGCTAATGGATTTATTCCGCCAAGGGATCTTGATAAGATGCTTTAACGTACATGTCGGGACAGCTTATGACCCTCGAATTCCGATTCAGAATTGCCGCTGACCCGATAAATATTCTCCGTGCAAGATATCCTTCTTCATCAAAAGCCGCATAGGCTTCAATGTCCATGTCGCCAAAAGCCGCTCGATAATCCGATTTTTGGATAAGAACGTGGTGGAGAGGAGAAACGGCTCCCGTGAGGTCCGTCTCTTGTTTGAAATTCTCTGATACGAACTGGATGATCTCAGCTTCACAATCGAATCTCTTTTCGGCCGCGTTTGACATTGCAGAAGCCAGGACCAATCCAAAAACGGAAAGCAAACTCAGTGAAGTCTTCATTTTTAGTCTCCTTCTCATAATCAGCAGCGTTGCCATAACAATGCTTTCGTCGGCTGATAGCACAAAGATCGCGGTTGGAGAAGGCCGACGAGGCCAGAACCCCTCGCAGCAATGTAAAACTGTTCTTTCAAGATCACTCAGAGCGCGGCTTATTCAAGATTGATCGTTTTCCCCGGATCGTAATAGGGAGCATCCATACTGACCAAGATTGGACGACCGTCAAGAGGCCAATATTTGTGAGGAACATCCGCTGGTATGGAAACAAAATCGCCTTCTTCGACTTCAACTTGGCGTCCGCCGACCTGAACTCGGAGCCGGCCCTTTAGAACCATCAAGCTATGATCCGCATCGGGATGCTTGTGCAAAGTGAGTTCGCCCGAGACTTCCACGAGATTAACGCGAATTTGATCCGTCTGCCGGATGTTCCAAACACGAATGTTCTGGCCTTCTATATCAGGCGTTCTTGAAAGGACTTCTTTGTACCTGACCAGAGTCATGGGCATCTGAGTGGCCGAAGCCAAGCAATTCCATGTGAAGACCAAAATGAAAGCAGACAGAATTCTTCCCATTTGATCAAACCTCTCGACCAAAACTCCCATACATACATAGCGCCATAGGTCTCATGCGCTCACTTTGCTGAACCTGAATTCTTCTTAGAAGTGGGCTTAAGCTCACCCTTAAGTTGCATGATCTGGCCTGAGTCGTACGAGGTGCCGTTAGCGAGGAGGTCCCCCACTTTTATGCCCTTTTGTTCCCAGACAGAACCCTTTTCCACATACGTCACCTTCACTATGCCCTGGCCCGAGCCGGGCTCCCTCACCGGAGTCCACTGAATCTCATCCAGAATCGTTTCTAGGTCGACGGACTCCTCAGCGAGGACCGCAGACATAACAGCGTTCATATCTTTGATTTCCGCCTGAGCGGAACTCATGACGACAAGAGTCACGCCCATGACCGCAAAATGTCTCCACAACACACTCACCTCCCCATGTTGAAATCCGTTGAACCCGCGTCCTCTACTTGTAGTTCGCTCCCACCAAGGCTTCGACCTCCTCGACCTCTTTGGGAACACCTCGGGTGAGGTTCTCGTGACCATCCGGGGTGACCAGAATATCGTCCTCAATTCGGATGCCAACACCTCGGAGCTCGTCGGGAACGTTCGTGTCGCTTTCCGGAAAGTAAAGTCCGGGTTCAATTGTCAAACACCAACCCGCTTCCATGGGTCGAGACTGGCCCTGCACCATCAGCGCGCCCGCATCATGAGTGTCGAGGCCAAGAACATGGCTGACTCCGTGCGGGTAGTACCGGAGATAGCTGAGATTGCGCACGTTCTCTTCCACCGTTCCCTTCAGAATGCCTTCTTCAATGAGGACTTGGGTCAAATTCGTCACCGTGTACTTCTGAAGCTCGAGGTGAGGCAGTCCCGGTTTTACCATCTGAATCAAATCCTTCTGCACGCGCAGGACCTTTTCATAAACCCGTTTTTGCGCGGTCGAGAAACGACCGGTGACAGGAAGAGTGCGTGTGATGTCTCCACTGTAATAGAGATACTCGGCACCGCAATCAATAAGCAGCAGCTGTCCGGCTTCCAGTGTGGCCTCGTTGAATCTGTAGTGCAAGGTGGTGGCGTTGTTCCCGGTCGCCACGATGCCGCCGTAAGCCTCCCCGCTGGCGCCACGCTCCATGACTGACTTGATAAACAATCCATGTAGAGCACGCTCGGTGACGCCGGGCTTAGTGGCTTTCATAACGTCAACATGGGCTTCGGCCGAGATCGCGCCCGCTTTGCGCATCAGCTCGACTTCCTCTTCGGTTTTGTGCAAACGCATCTCTCCGACAACCGCGTAAGCATCTTCGATTGGCGGCAGCCCCAACCCGTACTTGGGCCGCCAGCCATTAAGGCTCATCATGATGTGACCGAAGATGGGATCAAACTCTTTGTTGCGGAAGAGTGTGTAGTAGATTCGGTCGCAGCCTTTAAGTAATTCGGGCGCAATTCTCTCGATATCCTGAATGGGATAGGTTTGGTCAAAGCCGAAGACCTCTTTCGCCCCGTCGACACCATAACGAAACCCATCCCAGGTCTCGCGCTCAATATTCTTGTTGCGCACGAACACCGCGGTCGCTGGTGTCTTGCCTGGCCGAAAGATCAAGCAACTTTCCGGCTCGTCAAAACCGGTGAGATAATAGAGATTCGATTCGACCCGGTAATTGAAGTGCATATCGGCGTTGCGATAGTACTCCGGCCAAGCGGGCAAAATGAGGGCACTACCGGGGATCAGTTGGGCCAAGCGTTGCCGGCGGGCGGTAAAGTGTTCGATACGCATGGGGGGCTTTCGCATAAATCCTCGCTTTTCCCATAAAGGTTCTAGAAGCCGTATTTAGAAATCAAATCCTTGGCCGCGGATTGCCCGGCGCGCTCACCCAACCGGATAAGTTCCTTTCGAGCCTGAAATTGGATTCCGGAAAAGCCACTGGTATTCACGTTCACGGTATCCACTTTTAGATGAGTCGCTTGCAAAACCGCGCGTTTCACTTCCTGCCAAAGAATAACATGATTTAAATTTTCCAGTAAACTGTCCTTGCCTACGGGTTGAGCCGACCCCAAAACATCCACCAAAATAATCACGCTGTAGCCTTCGTTTGTCAGGCGCTCGACAGCTCCCACGGCCTGGCTGGCATCACCAATAAAGCTGCCCTGAATTTTGAAAATCGGAGGGTACGGCAAGCACCGTCGCACAGCTTCCGTGAACGGCCCGCGCGTCTGCCAGCTCACCACTCCGGTCCAGACCGAGCGCGAGGGGCACGCAAACTCGATTTTAGCGCCGGCAATCTCCTCCTTCTGGAAAGATTCGCTTAGAAACCCATCCATAACGCGCACCGAATCCTCACCGAGTGAGTTGCGCGAAAACAATCCTCTCTTCGATAACGGCAGATTCTTCTGTTCCATCTTGTAGAGCTTCCATTCTACATCGTGGGCCTGGCCCTTCGTCGCATATAGGGCGCCAATGAGCGCACCCCACTCGAGCCCCACGATTTTGGAAACGGGGATTCGCTGCTGCTGAAAGGACTTGAGGACGCCGGCGTGGGCCATCGCCTTCGCGCCTCCCGGCCCAAGGATCACGGCTACCTTTTTGGCCTCCTCGCGCCGAGGCGGACTGGGCGCCTCCTTTGAGGGCCGCGGCGCCGGCACCTCCTCAATATCGGTACCCGGCTTCCCGGGCGTCTCACGCTTTGGGCTGGTCTGGCAGCCGGTAAGAGAGAAAACGAATAAGGCGCTAACAGCGGCGAGCGTAAGCAAAGAACTCCTGATTGCCATCTTGTCCTTTCACTTCGCAAGGGAAGTAGTTCAACGATGAGAAACCACACTTCTCCAGGCCGCGCAAGACACGGCTTTTGACGTCGTCGTAAAGTTGAGTGTTACGGACGATACCGCGTTTGTCCAGATGGGCCGCCCCGACTTCAAATTGAGGTTTCACGAGAAGAAGGAGCAAGGTCTCTAGCGGCAGCAGGCGGGACAATTCCGGCAGCACGGAACCCACGGAAATAAAGGAGAGATCACCGACACAGAGCTGGATCCCTCCGCGCATCCACCGCTGGACGCGTGGATCCGAGACCATATCGCGCACATGCACGCCTTCCAATGCGAGGACAGCTGGATCCGCTCTCACGTTCGCATGGAGCTGATCATGCCCCACGTCCACGCCCAAAACCGCGGCCGCACCCCGCTGGCGAAGACAGTCGGTAAACCCGCCGGTGGAGATCCCAATATCGCAGCAGCGCCACCCCGAAGGGTTGAGCTGCAAACGGTCCAGTGCGGACTCGAGTTTCAATCCTCCGCGCGAAACGTATCGGAGTGTGTTGGAATTCGGGACCACTCGCACAAACTGTGGCCCTTCCCCGGTTCGCAAGCTGGCGCGTGTAGCCGTGATCCATCCCCCGGGGGTCAGGACCTGAACTTCCCCGGCGCTAATCATCTGTTGCGCTTTGCTACGTGTCGGGGCCCATCCCCATTCGACTAAGACCTGATCCAAGCGTTTCATGCAAAATGCTTTACACTCGCTCTTGATTGAGCCGAATCATCCGCCTCAATCCTTCCGCGGAAGGGGGAAGGGACTCCAGCTCAGCAAGTGCCCGCGCACTCGCCTGCGCCAGATGCGCGCGCGTGGCCTCCGGGCCCAAGGTGGTCACAAAGCTCACTTTCTCAGGATGAGCGGGGTTGTAATCCTGAAGGTCGTCCGCCAACTGGA
The DNA here is from genome assembly GCA_050249195.1 of Bdellovibrionales bacterium. Taxonomy (GTDB): domain Bacteria; phylum Bdellovibrionota; class Bdellovibrionia; order Bdellovibrionales; family UBA1609; genus JALHOQ01. The sequence goes on along the minus strand of JBFWQY010000014.1, from coordinate 41,662 downwards.
AGGCCATGCCAAGTTCCTCTCCAAACCGAGAGAACCTCATCTCGACGTCCGAGGGGACGCCGCAAAGGACCGCCGCGCCGGCTACGGCGACTCGAATCAACGCGCCCGTCTTGCGAGCATGGATCTCCTTTAGAAGCTCAAGCCTTGGCCGTTCTGCCGCCATATCGAGAACCTGACCGCCCACCATTCCTCGCGGACCGGCCGCATCGGAAAGCATATGAACCACTCGCGCCGCGGGCGCGGAACGAGCCTGGGCTAACACACCAAACGCGAGCGTCAACAGGGCGTCTCCCGCCAACAGCGCCCGCATCTCGCCATAAACTTTATGGTTGGTGGGACGACCACGCCGGATGTCATCATTGTCCATCGCGGGAAGATCATCATGAATCAAACTGTAGGTATGAACAAGTTCCACCGCCGCCGCCAAAGGAAGCACCGCCTCGGCCGGATGCTCTAGGGCCTTGGCCGTCAACATTGACAAAAGGGGGCGGAAACGTTTGCCTTCAGAAAAGAGGCTGTATTCCATGCACTCCCAAAACAGTTCCAGCTCGGAAAGGGGACATGCGGCGTAAGTGGAGAGAACCAAGCGCAGGTGAAGATGAATCGCGTCGAGTTCCTCTTTAAAAAGGGTGTCAAACATCACTCGTTGATTTTAAAGTCTTCCGTAACCGCCTGCCCGTTTCCATCAATGGAAAGGAGAAGTTTTACTCTTTGTTCGGCCTGTGACAGCTGCTGATTGCATTCGCGGGAGAGCTTCACGCCCTCTTCGAAAAACGTCAGCGACTCTTCGAGGGAAAGATCCCCCTGCTCCATTTTGGTTACGATCTCTTCCAAGCGAGACAGCTTTTTTTCAAAGTCCATCGCTTTCTCCTTAAATCAATTCCTCAATCAATTTCTCAGTTCCTAAATTTCTTCTTAAATCCGTGAATTCTCAAATTCCTAAATCCTGGGGTCCTCAAATCATCCCTACACAGCGATCGCATCAGCTTTCCGCAACGGACTGCACGCGCGTTTCCGCCGTACCTTTGGCAAAGGTGACGTGTAACAGATCCCCAGGCTTTAGCTGAGCGGCGGACTTCACCACCGCTCCTTGCTTACGCGTGATGGAATATCCCCGCTCCACCACTTTGAGCGGTGAGAGGGAATCTAAAAGCGAACTCAGGCGAGCCCACCGGGCTTGCTTGGCGTCCCGGGCCCGCAGCCACAAGGATTCGAGTTGGGTTCTCAACAGATCCACATTTTGCCTCTGGCGTAGAATGGTCTCACGCGGGGAGGGAAGCTTCGTGAGCAGCAATTGAATCAACTGGGCACGGCGTTCAAAACCGCGCACCATGCCCATCTCCAGCCGCTGACTCAACTCATCACAACGGAGAGCCAGATCCTGCAACCGGCGCTTCGGATCCACCAATCGCTTGCCGGCACCCAAGAGCTTCTGGCGGGCGATCTCATAACGACTCTTCCAGGCCCGTAGCAAACGATTTCTCAGTGTTCCGATCTGTTCCTGGATTTCAGCGGCATTCCGACACACCAATTCCGCCGCGGCGGATGGCGTCGGCGCGCGCAGATCCGCCACAAAGTCTGCAATGGTGAAATCAATCTCATGCCCCACGGCGGAGATGATGGGCACGCGGCAGGCGGCGATCGCCCGCGCCACCTTTTCATCGTTGAAACACCACATATCTTCGATGGACCCACCGCCTCGTCCAACGATCATCACGTCCACATCGTCCAGCCTCTGCGCCAACTCTAGAGCCTTGCAAATCGAACCCGGCGCGGTGTCCCCTTGAACCAGGGCGGCGACCACGGTCACGCGCAACCCCTTGAAGCGCCGGCCGAGCACGTTGAGAATGTCACGAATCGCGGCTCCCGTGGGTGACGTCACCACGACCACATGGCGGGGAAGCAGAGGGAGCGGCCGCTTGCGGGTCGGATCAAAAAGACCTTCCAGCTCCAACTTTTTCTTCAGCTGCTCAAAGGCGAGTTGCAGGGCGCCCGCGCCCACTGGCTCCATGAGTTCACAAAAAACCTGATAGCTGCCCCGGGGCTCATAAACGGTGATCTTACCGCGCACAATCACTTCTAGGCCATCGCGCGGTCTAAACTTCATGCCCTGGTTGAAGCCACGAAACATGACCGCACTCACCTGCGCCTTGGAATCTTTCAAGCTGAAATAAAAATGTCCTGAAGTATGAGCCTTGAAGTTCGAGATTTCACCCTTGATCCAAACCAGACGAAATCCGCCTTCCAGAGTGGCGCGTACGGCTTTGTTCAGATCGGAAACCGAAAGAATCTTCGGCTCTTCCGTTGCTTTGGCTTCTTTCGTTTCCTCTATTTCCTCTAACTCACGACTTAGGTCTTCCGTGACGACCGGAGTGATGGCCGGGGTCGCGATCGTGGCTGCGGCTCGGCGCTCAGCAGCCTCAAAATCCAGTTGCAATTGCTCCATGGGTAAAAGACCTTAATCGAAAATCAGCCTCAAAGCCAAAGGTTTTGCAGGGACCAGAACGCCCCTATAAACAAGCACACCCAGGCCAACCCGCGATGACCCTTGATTTGTTCGGAAACTGCGTGCGGCAGCCGGTCCTCGGACAACGTGATAAAGAACGGGGTATTCAGCACCAATACCATCACCACGCCGTAGAGAAAGACTAGAAAAGGAAAAAGCAAGTCAAGTTTCTCGAGGGCCATGTCTGCTTTTCGGCACATATTCTAAGAGGGATACAGGACGAAGCGCCAATTATCGCAAAAAATCCTCGCGGCACGCCTTTTGATGCCTGTGACGACAGATCTCTTTTCTGCTAAGCTGTGTGAAGTTCTGTGGGCTGATGACAAAAGTAAACCCTACAAGAACAATAGATTGGGGACTGTCCCTGGCAATGGTGTGCAAGCTCACCTTAACTGCAGTGAGAAGCCTAAAGTCGCTATTATGGTCACCCACCTTGAGAACCCGGGTTTACTTGGATCATTCATGCCCACAGCTTTTTATTTTCCAATTGATTAACAGAAAAGTCCTTCGCGAGTCAAAAACGTCTCATTGCGGGATTGCCGAATCAGGGTCCTTCGGCGGACTTAAGGCTCGCCCCGAGCGAAAGGGTCAAGTGATCACTTCGGCCGGGCGGAGCACGCGAGCGCCACGGCGGTAACCTCTGCGGCATACCTCAATGGTGGGCGCGCCCCGGGACTCGAGCACGCGCACCAGCCCTGGCGTGAGCTCGTTATTTCCTATCACGATTTCACTGACACCAAACTGCTCCAGAAGCGCGCTCAAGCGGCGCTGGGTTTTGCGCAGAAAACGGTTTTGATCGCCTCCGGCTTCTTGGATTGCGGGAGAATCCAGGAGATCGAGCACTTCGATCACGCCCAAGAGCAGAAGATCCATCTCCTTTTCGGCCTTTTGAGATTCTCTCCGGCGGGTTTCCGATTCAGTGACGTACGCCTTTTGAATCGCCACAATATGACGGCAAATTTCCTGGTATTCGGCGCGAGAGAAGTCACTCTCTCCTCCCGTCACTGTATCGCCTCTTTCGGCCGCAGGGGAATGTCGCGAGGCGGACGGCGTGAGCTCCCGCCAGATGAGGACGCTCCATTCTTATCGGCATCGCTGCTGATCAGTGATGGAAGTCGCGGATCTTTGAGGAAGCCATACAGAAAGCGCACTTCCGGACGAAAGGCTTCGGCTTGGGCCTTGCGGAGTTGTACGATGTGCTGTGTGGACTCTTTCATAAGCCGCATGACGGAAGCGAGAACCATCGGCTTAGGGTCATGCGGACTCACCATAAGGCGTGCAAAAGGATCCTCCTGCTCAAACAGGGAGCGGCTCGGCTCCCACGAGAGGTCGAGCTCGCGTTTGAGATTCTGCAAAAAATGGCTTTCACTTTGAATCGGAATCAGCGGTGGGCAACCCATCTGCTCCGCTATTTCAGGCAGGCTTTCATACAAGGCTTCTTGGCATTGCTCACAGTCACAACGCTCGGCCCTGGCGCGGTGGAATTCAAGTCCAGGGATTCGTAAATGAGACGAATTCTTCAACAATTTATAAACATGGAGCATATATGGGACGGCCAAGGAAGACTCCCAATCCACGATTTTGCGGACGAGGGAGTGTCGCAGTTTTTTCCTGGCATATGAATCCGGAGGTGTCAGAATGCGGGCATGGGCGAGCAAATAAAAATGGTCGCGAAAGGAAGTTTCGTCGTTGAGAATCTTGGACATATCAAACGCTTTTGAGATCCGCTTTCCCGCTAACGCTTGGAGTAGGTCCTCACACTCCCTCTGACGTTCCGCAATCGCGCGTAACTTCTGGATGTGCTCTGGCTCTCCGGTAAGCGTTGCCACATACGCGAGTTCCTCCATCCACGGTTCGTCAAAGGTCGCCTTTCTCGCGGCTCTTTCCAGGGCTAGATGAAATATAATCCTAGAAAACGGCCTGTCTTTCACTGTTCGGGCGAGATGTGCCGCCAATTGAAGCGCGCGGCCGGGCAGCCAGGACTTGCGAAATGTGAAGGAGGTATCGGACTTCGCGTAGAGGACAGCCTTGCAGATCTGTATCCCGAAATGCCCAATCAGGGTCGATGAGTCGGGGAGCGTTTCCAGCTCCAATGGCGCATCATGATCCTTGTCAGATCCCTGTTCCATCTCCTTGCTCACGGCTCCCGCGACTTCGAGAATGCGCAAGAATGGAAACTCTCGGATCAGATTCGCCGCAATATCAAACTGACCGTGGCAGGCCGATTGTAGGATCACAAAAACATCACGTCGGAATAAGGCCTTTAGCTCGGCGGCGGCGGCGGTGTTCATGATCCGATCGAGGAAGCGAGATCTGCTGTCTTCGGGTATGTCATGGGAATAAAAAAGTCCCGGCGATAAAACAAGCTCAGGCCAATTCGGATTGAAAGACGTCAATATCTCTTTAAGCGCCCGGCGCTCCAGATCCAAATAGAGCCAAAGAGAGAGTTGCTCCTCCTTCTTACGCACCCCACTTGCATGGATAGGGCATGACAGAAACGTTTCCCGAGCCAGTCCGGTGAGCAACTCATCTAGGTCCTCCTTCTTCCAATCACGATAAATGGTTAGGTAAGTGGCACCAGCGGACATAATCGAACTGGCGAACGCAAAAGGCTTAAGTTCAGACTTGCAACCTTGCGCGAAGACAATCTTTCCACGCAGGTGGAGCTTGTCGGGAGTATACCGCGTATCAACGTTGGTTAAACGCAGTAGGCGAATCCATTGCTTTTGCTGCCACAGAAGTGAGCTCACATGTTGCTCCAGCTGATGTACGGCTTTGGTGTTAATGGAAAAGTACAACGCCGCCGCGAGGAGTTCCTCCAAACTAGTCAGAGGAAGACTCTGCCACTGACTCCGGTCCCATGTCTCGGGTGAGAACACGGACTCGGCAAGAAAGCGGCAATCCGCCACGAAATCATGTGTGCCGTCGCGGACAAGGGGCCACCACTGGGCCAAGGTCGCCAGAGGTTGTCCTGTCTTGAGAAGGGCAAAGCCCGCGACATAGCGGCTGTAGCGGTTCCCCGGATTTTCGCCCGTGGCAGGGGCTATAAGTTTGAGCGCGGCCAGGTAATCCCGACTTTGAATATGCTTCAGCGCTTGATCCAGCTTGCGCGCCTGTTTGGCGTGTTGTTTGTAAAATGCCATGGATTTTTACCGGCCCCTCTGTTCCACTGAACCGCTGGGTTCATTCCTATAAACGTCGTTCTCCAGTGCCTGATCGCGAATCTGATCACGAAGTTCCAGAATCTCCCGGCGCTGCTCGGCCACCAGGTCGAGCGTGTCCTTCAGCAACGACGTCAACGATCGAATCTGTTCTAGATATTCGGTATGCAGCCCGGCCGGTTGCGTGGGAATAGGTTTTGGTACACTTTGGTGGACAGACCGCTCCCACACCAAATTCACAATAAGTAACCCCAATATCAGAAACAAGAGCACCGTGCTCGTCAGCGGCCAAACTCCTGCCCACTTGGCTTTACGTTCCGGCTGTTCCGCCATATGCTGCGTCTCCTTTGCCAAATTTTCAAGTAATCGATGCACTTCCAAATCGGCCCCACATTGGGCGCAGTTAGGGCCGCTTTGGCCGGATGTGGAGCACACCGGGCAGGTCACAATGTGACATCCCGGTCAAAGCGACGAGAAGGAGCATCGCGCAGATCAAAATTGGTTATGATTTCCCTGGTTATCTCGCTTTCAGCACGTTCGACGACTTCAGAATTCCCCTCTTCATGGGCCCGAATCAACCGATTCACCTGTTCCTGAAGAGTCCGCGCCAGAGCCGACTTGCCCGCATTCTCAATGCAAAGATGGGCTTGTGTCAGGCGGACCGCTTTCGGTGCCCGATCCCAAAAATCACCTAGCTGGGTGAGTTGTTTATCCAGAGCATTAGGGTTTTCGAGCCTTGTCAATTCGTAATCGAGAGAATGGCTGAGCTCCCTAAGTTCCGCAGCTTGCTCCGCATTCAAAACGGGCTTCGCCACTTCCAATGCTCTGTGCGCAAATTTTGTCCGAGCCAAAGGACTGCTTTGCTTCTTGAGCAACTCGCCCAGCGTCGAAATCTGACTTTGTGCCAATCGCTTCTTTTCGGGCCGCGTGGCACCAGTCCGCGGATCTGCTGAGTCCAAGATGGTGTCGACGATACGCGCACTCAGCTCCAACGCATCAACGGAGGTCGTCTGACTTGGACTGATGGCCACGGCTTCCGACATGGCCCGCTCTAAATCCCCGAAAAGCTTGATCACAACGCCACCTCGCGCGATCTGGCCCAAGACTTTCCGCTTCGGATTGGTGAGTGACGTGACCTCGAGGCTAATAATATTATCCTCATTGACGGAAAAACGGAGGTTCAGTTCCTCGCGCTGACCTTTGGCAACGGCCGCCCTGTCTGCATGAAACCACAATTCCCCAACGGTCTCCATAATTCCATCAACCTCGTTAAAAACGCGTAGGCGTGCCACGAGTTGGTTTTCCGCGGCAAATCGGAACTTCTCCTCCACCACCGCCGGAAGCGGTGAGTTGCGCGCCACCAGAAGATGCCTCTGCCCGCCCGCAAGCTGAATGTAATAATCATGGGCAACGGAATGCATCATTGTCATGGATTCCGAAGCACTACCGACCAAATGCGACGCCATCCATGCGGCGCCTTCCGCTACGGCGGCCATAGGACGGGGATGAATGATCACTTTTTCAGCCCCAAATATCCGCTTCACTCCCTCTTGAATAGCGGGCACGAGCGAAGATCCCCCGACCATCAAGATCGAGTCCACAAGATCCGGTTCGAAACGTATCTCATACAGCAATTGAGACGTCATTTCGGCCAATCGAGCGACAAGTGGCGCGATCAGGTGATCGAATTCCTCCCGCGTGATCCGAACATCGATATCCACAAGAGATTGATCGCGATCGCGCAGGATTCCGAAGAGTTCTATTGCAGCGGACTCTTGCGAGCTCAAACGGATTTTCGCGGCTTCGCACTTCTCTTTCATTTCCGCGATAAAGCGGGCACGGTCACGAGGAGGCAAGAGTTCGACCAGCTCCCGCACATCGGATGGACCTCCCGCTTTCTCAACCTCTTTGTAGACATGGTCAATAAGGAGGTGGTCAATGTTGTCACCACCCAGCCACATGTCTCCGCCTTTGGCGATTTCCATGAAAATTCCCTGGTTCACATTCAGCACCGACAGGTCAAATGTGCCGCCGCCAAGATCAAATACCATAACCGTTTTGACGGATTCCTTGTCCTCACCTAAACCGAAGGAAATCGCCGCAGCCGTCGGTTCAGGCAGCAGACGTAAAAGATGAAGACCGGCCAGATCGCACGCGGCGCGAGTGGCGAATTTCTGGCGGTCCGAAAAGTAAGCCGGTACCGTGACCACAGCAGCGTCGATCTGTGCGCCGGCGTCGACACCCGCGTCTGTCACCACCTTGTTCAGAATGAGACTGGAAATTTCCTCCGGGGTACGATTTTTGCCGCCCAGCGGCACAGTTATCAGTCCCGGTTCTGACGGATTGGTTTCAATTCGATAGCTGGACCGGTGTTCCACCTGCAGGCGCTGAACTTCGATGTCGTCAAACTCCCTACCCATCAGCCGTTTAATCGACATCACCGTCTGATCAGGATATTGTTTCATCAGATCACGGGCCGGTTTCCCAACCACAAGATCATATGTTTCCCCATCTCCGTGCGGAACAGCCGTAACCCAGGACGGTGTCAATTCCTCGCCCTCCGCATTGCGAAGGACCATGGCGGAGATCTTTTTGGCACTCACTACGGTGTTCGTTGTTCCCAGATCAATTCCAACTGCCATTCCCATAAGGTACACTCCTTATCTACAATTCAAGGGAGGTCATGCTTCGTTGAAGCGAAAATAGATTCGAGCGGAAATTCAAGCAAGGGGGATTTAGCAGGATGTTGGAGATATCCATGGTGAGCCGTATAAATTAACTTGAACCTTCTCCTTAAACCGGTGCGCAGGATTGTCGTGGTGCACACGTGCACAGACTCCTGGCTAACCATGGCTACCGTCCAGCCGTTTTCTTGAACAAAGCTCGCTCAACCGATTTAAGACGTTTCTCCAAGTCATGCAGCTTACCACTACCGTCCTCGCCCTGGGTGTGGTGGATTAGTATCTGGCGGGTATAAGGTTGGTAACCTATACCTTCTTTCTTGGCCATCATCTTTAACCGCTCAACCACAGCCTGTGGTAACCGAATGGAGATCATTTGCAGTTCCATTGCCTCATCGAGCGCGGTGGCATCTTCTTCGCCGGTCGCCACGACGGAACGGGCACCACGCTTGCCAGTTTCCCACTCTTCGGATTCAGCCAAGAGTTCCTTTTCTCTATTTCGTTTCCTGCCGTTGGATTTTTTCATATAGCTTTACCTCGTCATCGTTAGGTTCGAAGGCCGTAATAATCACTGGCGTCTTCCCATCTTCGTCCTGGACAAAGACCACTTTGAGTTCACGGCCCACGTCGGTTGTCGATATGAACCACCACCGCGGTTCATCGCCTTGGTGTCGCTCACGAACTTCTTTAGCCAACTTTTCCGTGCGGTTTAAGAATGCCTGTTCAACTTCGTCGGCGGATACACCATGCTTGTTTCGAAGCTTTTCCAAGATAAGGGGATAGATAATAATCCGCACACTGTTAACCTATCATATTGTATATCTAAAAGCAATACGCAGATCTCCTAAGGCCAGCCTAGCGGCCGAGGACGCTCTCAAGGCCAGGAGATGCTGGCTCGTACGCCGCTAGTGGAGACCGCAACCAGCTCACCTGGCCCATGATCGGTAGGCTGAGCTGATGGACAAGATCGTGGTGATGCGAGCAAAGCAGGGTCAGGTTTTCAGGCTCGTTGTTCCCGCCTGCGCTCACGGGTTGAATGTGATGGATGGACAGCCACTTGTCTTCCTTGCACTGCCGCCCCTGCTGGTCCATATGAGTGCAGCGTCCTCCGTCACGAGCGAAAACAGCGTGTCTTTGGGCGGCCGTTAGCGGTACGCGCGCGGGCTGCTGGGGAGACGGAGGTGAAGACTTCACATTTTCGTTGGGAGTTACGGACCGAGCGGGGTCTTCCGAGCCCTCAACTGTGAGCGCGCCTACCTCTTATACACATCTTTCACAGCGTCTCCGTTGCTAATGTAGTACGTGTGGTTTAGCTGATTGCACTTAGCGTCGAAATTCTGTTCTTTACTCCTTTTAGGGGGCTAAGAATTGGGAAAGAGGGGTACTTACTCTGAGAACTTCTCCTATTCAGAGGAGTTCTGTGATTTAGATTTTGGAGATGTACGTTTAAATGCCAGGTTTGTGAAGGTGATTGAAAATTTCCAAGAACGTCCAAGTGGCTTAATTCAGACGTCTCAGGTCAGTTGGGCTGAAATGATGGCTGCCTATCGGCTATTGGACAACAGTCGCGTTAGTGTTGATGAGATTTTGAGGACTCATCGGGAGCAGACTTTGGCTCGCATGAGTCTGTACGACAGGGTTTTAGCCATTCAAGACACCACCACTTTGTCATATGCCTCCCTGCTTGCCACTGAGGGGTTAGGTTCAAGTGCCATGGGCAATTTTGGAAGGGGCAGGGGTCTATTTTTGCATACGACCTTAGCCACCACTATCCAAGGCACACCCCTTGGAATTTTAGGTCAAACGATGTGGTCGAGAGGCATTTTAAAGCCTGGAGATGAGCTCTACGATACAGAAAGGCTCAGGTGGCATAAAGGGATTTCACACGCAGCCCATGGCAACTTTACGGAAGTAATTTGTGTTTCAGATCGTGAGGCCGATGGGGCTGATTATTTTGCTTTATCCTCTCGCGAAGGAGTGAAATTTGTTGTTCGCGCCAAAGAGAAACTTAGAAAGAGCGCTATCCACAAAGGCCGACTGATTGCCAGCATTGTCGGGGAACAGCCGGAAGCCGGCGTACTCCGTCTGGTTGTTCGAACCCAAAAGCGCAGAAAGAAAGGGGATAAAAAGCAACGTCCTCGTTACACGAGAACTGCCGAACTCACTGTACGCTTTTGTGAGGTGCAGGTGCATTCGGACACTGTTCTCTCTCCAAGAGCAACACCTTCAGAATGTAAGATTCGTGCAGTTCTGGTTGAGGAGAAAAATCCACCAGAGGACTTCAAGCCAGCTTGTTGGCTTTTGTTTACTAACCTACCTGTAAGCACGTTTGAGGAGGCAAAGGAGGTTATTGAAATATACAAAGTTCGCTGGGAAATTGAGACCTTTCACAAAATCCTGAAGTCCGCATGTCGTGTTGAATCTGCTCAACTCGAGCATGTAGACCGATTGAAACGTCTCATCACAATGCTCAGCATAGTTGGTTGGCGTCTACATGTCTTAACGAAGCTCCAAAGAGAAAACCCCAACCTGCCTTGTACAGAAGTCCTGAGCGATGACGAGTGGAAAACACTCTATATTGCCGTAAAAAAATCTCGTGACCTCCCAAAGAAGCCGCCAAGCTTACGGCAGGCAACTCTATGGATTGCCCAACTTGGAGGATATCTAGGCCGCAAATGCGACGGTGAACCGGGTCCACTCGTACTTAGTAGAGGCTGGTCTAGACTCATTCATTACGTGGAAATGCATCACACTCTGAAAGATGTGTATAAGAGGTAGGAGCGCGCACAGTTCGCGTTTCTTCATTGTCGCTTTTCGGCGCGCCTTTCGCACCGGATCGTTGCGTTCAAGATAAAATTCCAGCGCGCGGGCGAGCGCTTGATCCAGAGCCACTACGCTTTGTGTCCGCTGCGCTTCCAAAGATTGGGCGCGAAGGAGCCCCTCGTAAGTGGCGCGTGAAACCGATATCTGCAATTGAACGCCCTCCTCGGAAATCTCGCGCGCGCGATCCGGAGGCGCGGCTCTGGGATTTCGTCTCGCCATCTCTCGCTCCACCTCGCGTGTGGTGTGCGTTTCAGCGAACTCCAAGAGTTCCTGCGCATTCTCAGGATTAAGCGACGAGACCAGGCGGTGTGCCTTAGACACGCTCAGTTTTTGCGCTTGCAAGACCGCTTTGAGTTCCTTGACCTCCAAACTTTTTCGCGCCACCGAAATAAAGGCGTAAGCAACAGATTCCGTGAACCCGAGACACTGAACCGAGTAAGTAAACAGACTCGAATACCCTACCTTCTTGAAAAGCTTTGTCCGGTCCACTTCTTGTAGGACTACAACGAGATCCCATTCCAACTGCCTGTGCTTCTTGCTAAGATCAAGAGCTCTCGCGTGCAACCCGCGCAAGCGGGGAGTTAAGGAGTCCATCAGTTCTGGCTGAAATGTCATGCTCACCTCCGTCTGATGTAATGGAATGGCCGACGAAAAATATAACACGGGTTTGGAACCTTGATTTTGGGGGCTTTGCAAGAGGACGGTCGGTTTCCCTCTGAAACGCATCAGCTGGCTCGCCAACAAACGGATTCTCGGTGATGATAGTCTTCGCGAGAACCGTGCGATCAAATCGCTTTCAGGAGGCGGCTAGACCGGTCCGAAGTACTGTCAATTTATGATTTTGGTCGGCACAGCGCTTGGCGTGGGCCAGATTGCCTAGCAACCTATCCAGAATTTGCCTCAAAATGATACGATTTGTGTAAGCGAAGCACTGTGAAAGTTGGCACTCATGTTGCTCAATTATTCTTAGTATAACCTGGTTTGCCGAAGGCTTTAAAAATGGTGTTTAGGATCAGAGCGACTGTCATCATCTTTGTTATTGTTAGTAATCTGCTCACTCCGGCTTGGGCTGAAGGACAGCAAAATCAGTCTCAGAATAATCCCCTTCTTAGCCTGGGAGGTAAATCGCATTGCCCAGAATATTCTTCCAAATTGGTTGAGGAGGTTAGATCAAAGCACGGACTGTCCATTTTTGATTTCTATGCACAGCTGGGTTGTAACTCTGCCCATGGCGGGCTCTGTCAGAGTGCCGACAAAGATTACACTGACGCTCAAAAAAAATTCTTGGGAGCCTGTGAAAAGATCGGAATGGGAGTTAGCAGCGGCAAAGATTGCGCGGAGCAAATGGCTGAGTGTCAGAAGTTCGATGCAGAGGCGACCGAGCTGGAAGAAAATGAGTCCTCAGGAGAATCCCGTATTGTCGATGCCGAACGAGAGGCTTATCAAATGGAAAAAAAGCGCCTCAAACACTGTCCTCCTCTAGGAAAGGTTGGGCAGAAAGACCTCGACGATAAAATCAAGGATTTACGGAAAGAAATACGAAGCGCGGAAAACGAGCTCCCAACTCTCAAGGATGAAGCGGACCAGGCCACGCGGGATTCAGCTCAGAAGGTCGCGGATTTGAAGAAGCAGGCGCGCGAAGCCGCATCGGAATACCAAGAGCAACTCAAAGGAGCGCGCCGCGATCAGGAGGGTAAGACCAAGGAGTTGCTTGATAAGCTCTTTTCCTTGGAAGAACAGGTCGCCAAAGTGGATGAGCAGATTGATGCGGTCCGACTGAGTCGAACAGATGCCGCTATGAAAAAAGCAGAAACCATCACCCAGATCAAATTGAATTGCCATGCTTCAGCTTCCGCAACTGTGGAAAAAAAGATGGCCGAATGGACGAAGGACGCACGTGCCGGAGTTCTCAATCGCGGAGACCACACCACTATTGCAAGATTCATCGGCAAGACGGATCGCGAATGGTGGCAGGAAGAGGCCGAAAAGTACTATGACTGGTGCATTGCGAGCACGCCCACCCAGGCATCAATGAAATCCGCGGAGAACATTTACGAGGGCGCTCTTAATCAAGCCGATCGAACCGAAGCCAGTCTTCGCGCTCGGCGCGATTTTATCGAGGTACAGAAAGAACAGATTAAGAGCCCGCATGGCTGCCCTCCCGTAACTCAGCAAGCTGATGGAACAACGAACGAGTCGGAAATGTGTCAGGCTATGCGGCATATGAAAGAAAATGTCGCCAAGCTGCAGGCGGATTATAACTTGAAACAAGAGGAATTCCGCTCGGAGGCTCAGCGAATCGAGACGGAGGGGCAACAGAAATACCAGACCGCCATGCTTAAGTATAATCAGAAAGCTCAACAGGTCGCGGATGATAAGGATCGCCTCGCAATGTACAAAGAACTCCTCGCAGCCAAGTACAAGGCAGCCGGAATGAATGACACTGACGCAAAGGCTCTCTCTGATGCGCGCCTAGCCTACGGTGAATTCATAGCTCAAGCGGAAGCCCGGGTGAATTGCTGCAACCAGAATGGTGAGACCGGTCGCTGTGAAGACGCCAAGAATTTCCTGACTCGGATCGGTCGTCCGCCAGCCCTCTATCCCGCCTCACGCCAGACACCAAGTGAAGGCGGTGGTGGAGAACCAACGAATCATTCTCCAGCCTCTGTTGAACCCGCACCTCGTACGCCCTCTTCAGCTCCCTCTACAGGTCCCAAGCCCACCCCCACAGCTCCTTCTCGATCTCGTCCACTCACGCCGCAAAATCGACGTGAACAGAACGGATTCACCGAGAGAGGCGTCAGGAATATTTAAGATTTAGCCTTTTAAGGGAACGCACGAAGGGTCATTATAGCCACAACCCCCTCCGCGCCGCACAGCGCCGCCATGCTAGCGCGGCGCCACAACTCTCTTTATAATGCAGCTTTACCCTCGAGACCTTAGACCCTCAAAAGGGGAAAGCATCTATGTTTATACGCAATCTTGTATTGGCCTTTGCCCTCCTCGCGGTGCTAGGAGCAGGCGCTGTTTTTGCCGTGATCACGAAGTTCGAGTCCGAGCTACCCGAGCTGATCGGCCTAGCGGACTACAAACCCCTCGTCGTGACCGAGGTGTTTGATCGCAATGGCAAAAAGTTTGGCGAGTTCTTCCGGGAAAAGAGGATTCTGACCCCGTATGAAGAAATCCCGGAACAGGTGGTCCAGGCCTTTGTGGCCGCCGAGGATGACACCTTCTTCAAGCATGAAGGGATTAACTATGTCGCCATTATGCGCGCGGCGATCGCCAACTTGCGTACAGGAAAAAAATCGCAAGGGGCTTCCACCATCACCCAGCAGGTGGCGCGCTCGCTCCTGCTGAGCAGCGAGAAAACCTATACACGTAAGATCAAAGAGGTCCTGCTCGCGCGCAAGATGGAAAAGACTCTTAGCAAACAAGACATTCTCTTCCTCTACCTGAACCAAATCTATCTGGGTCAGGGGGCGCACGGCGTGGGCGCCGCCGCACAGGTGTATTTCCGCAAGGACATCAAAGATGTCACGATCCCTGAAGCCGCCATTCTCGCTGGATTGCCTCAGGCTCCGAGTCGGTATTCACCCATCCATAATCCCGCGGCGGCCAAGGAACGTCAGCGCTATGTCCTTCATCGCATGGCGGATGTGGGCTATATCACCGATGATGAAGCCGATAAATACATTGAGGAGCCGGTAAAACTTTTTGTTTGGCAGAACTTCAAAGAGATCGCTCCTTTTTATCTCGAAACTGTGCGGCAGATGCTCGTGTCTACAGTCGGTGAAGAAGCCGTGCTGGACAAAGGAATCAAGGTTTACACCAGTATGGACACGGATCTGCAGCTGAAAGCGCAGGAAGAGGTTCAAAACGGTCTGCGTGCTGTCGATAAACGTCAGGGTTACCGCGGTCCGCTCAAGAACCTGACCGACTCCAAGCAGGTCGCCGAATTTCTTCTGGAGTCTCGCAACAAGTATATGGATGAGTCCTCGCCCGAACGAATCTTGAAACCTGACGGCACATTTACACCGCGCGGCCCTCTGAATCTCACTGGAAAAACTGAGGACGGAGAAACTATTCCGGTCCTTCCTGAGTACATTCCGGTTGGAAAGGTGGTGGAAGGCGTCGTCACCCGCGTGGATGATGAGCTGGGTCTCACCTATGTGAGGTTCGCCGAAAGCAAGGGCCTAATCGATATTGATTCCATGACATGGGCCCGTAAACCCGATCCCAACGTCCGTTCGGATTGGGCTCCCATTAAAAAGCCTTCAACGGCGCTCAAAGCGGGAGATGTGATTCAGGTGCGGGTCGCGGATCCAGAATTTAAGAGCGAGCGCCTGGACAAACTCTTGGCCGAAAAAAAGTCCAAGGCGAAAAAGAAGAAAACCAAAGGAAAAGCCAAGGATAAAAAGAACGATCTCGATCACGTCCATGATCAGGACAATCTCTCCGGACCGGATACGACCGGCTATGCCCTGCTCGAACTGGAGCAAGAGCCGCTTGTGGAAGGGTCGCTGCTGTCGGTCGACCAACGCACTCAGGACGTGGTCGCTCTTGTGGGCGGCTATGATTTCGTGCGTTCCAAGTTCAATCGCGCCATTCAAGCCGCTCGCCAAACGGGCTCGGCCTTCAAAGCTTTTGTGTATCTTGCCGCGCTCGACAAGGGCTACACTCCGGCCACACCCATTATCGATGCGCCCGTCGTTTTTGACGAGGAGGTTGATGAGGGACAAGAAGGTGCGGGAAAAGACGTGGATGGAACGAAGGTTTGGCGCCCTAAAAACCACTCCAACAAGTTCGGCGGCGATGTGCTCTTTCGAAATGCTCTGATTCGCTCGCTCAACATCCCCACCGTTAAGATCATGGAAAAGGTCAGCGTCGATTGGGTGGCGACTTATGCGCGCCGACTTGGCATTTTCAGCCCGCTGAATATGGACTTCACACTCGGTTTGGGTTCGAGTGGTTTGACCCTGTATGAAATGACCCGCGCCTTCGGCGTCATCGGGCGCCTCGGACGACGCTTGCAACCGATCCTGATCCGTCGTGTCGTGGATTCTCAAGGCACGGAGCTCGCAAAGGACGTCTCTCTCGACCAGCGTTTTCAAACCGAACTTGCGCGTATCGAAGAGGATTTTGAAAAACAACGCCAGGAGGTTCTCGGAGATGCGGAGATAGCGGCACAAAAACCGCCGATTTTCTTTCCGGAGAAGGACCAGCTCATCCGACCACAAACGGCGTACGTGCTCACCACCATTTTGCAAGGTGTTGTGGATGAAAGCGGAGGAACAGGTGGCGCCGCCCGCGCGCTCGGACGTCCCGTGGCCGCAAAAACAGGAACCACGAACTCGTACTATGATGGCTGGTTTATGGGCTACACTCCGCAGTACGTGACCGGCGTCTGGGTGGGATTTGATGACGAGAAGACGCTGGGCCGTGGTGAAGTCGGCGGCAAAGTGGCCCTCCCCATTTGGCTGGAATACATGAAAACCGCCCACGAGGGGATATCGCCCACCGGATTTCCCGTTCCCGACGGTATCGTTTTCGCGAATATTGACAATGAAACAGGTGGGCTGGTTACTTCGAGGTCGAAGTCCGTGGTGCGCCAGGCCTTTGTGGATGGGACTGAACCGGCTCTCAATGAGACCAGTTCCCCTGAGGACGATAAGAGCTTTTACAAAGAGGATATGTCGGAATGAAATCCATCCATGTGTGGGGGATCAAACAAAACAACCTCAAAGGGGTCGAAGTTGATATTCCCCTGGGATCCTTCACGGTGGTCTGTGGCCCCAGCGGCTCAGGAAAGAGTTCGCTGGCATTCGAGACCCTGTATGCCGAGGGCCAGCGCCGATATATCGAAAGCCTCTCCACCTATTCCCGCCAGTTTCTTAACAAAGCCCCAAAACCGGATATAGAGGGGATCGAAAACATTCCGCCGGCAATCTCCATTGAGCAAAAAAATTCAGTGAAGTCGTCGCGTTCGACGGTGGGCACCTCGACGGAATTGATAGACCATCTTCGTCTCGTCTTCGAGAAGATCGGTCATGCTTACTGTCCGGACCATCGCCTGGCGCTGCAAACCGACTCTCCGTCTTCGGGTGCCGAGCGCGTCGTGCGAGAATTTAAAAAGGAGCGCGGGTATATCTTAGTGCGCATTCCCGCCGGCCACCGCGTGGCGGATGGGAAGAAGCTTCTCGCCCTTCTTAAAAGTGAGGGCTACCGGCGCATCTACCTGGGCAAGAATGTCCAGCGTAAGCCCGAGTGGACTCCTGGCGAAGCTGTGGCGCATGTGGAGGTCGGCGAGACCTTAGATCTGGACGATCCGACCCTTAACAAAAAAGGCGTACCTAAGGGCGAATTCTTTCTAGTGATCGATCGACTTGTTTTTTCGGCGGACGATCAAGGCCGGATCGCCGACTCCCTCGCGCAGGCTTTCGCCGCTTCCATGAAGTTCTCCAAATCGGTGCTGGCTCCACAGGCGGAAATTCTAACTGTAGATGGCAAGCGTCTCCTTTTGAGTGAGGAAAATTCCTGCTCCGTATGCGGTTTTAAGTTTCCGCCCATCACTTCGGCCCTATTCTCATTCAATTCACCCGTGGGCGCCTGCCCCGATTGCAATGGGTTCGGCAATCGGCTGGATCTCGATGCCGCCAAAGTGGTCCCCAATCCCGAACTCAGCCTGGCGGAGGGCGCCATTGCCCCGTTTGCCATGCCCAGCGCCGCTCACGACCGCAAAATGCTCAAAGCGTTTTGTAAGAAGATGAAGATTGATATGGACCGCCCTTGGAAATCCCTTTCCGAGAAGCATCGGCAAATGCTCTGGAACGGGAATGACACTTTTTACGGAGTTAAAGGGCTGTTCGAATACCTCGAGACCAAAAAATACAAAATGCATGTGCGGGTCTTCCTCTCACGGTTTAAAAGCCCCTTCACATGTCCCACCTGTAATGGCTCGCGCCTGAAGCCAGAAGCCCTCCAGGTTCTGGTGCATGGCAAGTCCATTGCGGATCTCAGTGCCGTGACGCTTGAGGAACTCTATCAGTTTATGCTTTCGGTGGAGTTGAGTGAGTCCGAGACCACGATTTGCGCGGAACCTTTGCGTCAGATTCGCGAGCGCTTGCGCTATCTCAACGATGTCGGGGTGGGCTACCTAACCGTGGACCGCCCCACCAAAACACTTTCAGGAGGGGAATTTCAGCGCTTGCAGCTGGCCACTCAACTTGGCGCCGGTTTATCGCGCACGCTCTATGTGCTGGATGAACCGACAGTTGGTTTGCATCCGCGTGACACCGATCGCCTTATCGGTGTTCTTAAGCGCCTGCGCGGACTCGGCAACACTTTGGTGGTTGTCGAACATGATCATGATGTGATCCGGAACGCCAGCCACGTCATCGAGATGGGTCCGGGGTCAGGACATTTGGGTGGTGAGGTGATCTTTACCGGCGAAACAGACGGGTTCTTCTCCGCCCCTCAATCCAAGACCGCACCCTATTTGCGTCCTGGGGGAGAACGTGTGCCCTTGCGGGAATCACGTCCCGTGGCCATTGGTGAACACAAATATGTATTATCGTTTAACGGTTGCACCGGCCATAATCTCAAAAACATCAGTATTGATATTCCGCTCAATCGTCTTGTGACCGTGACCGGTGTAAGTGGGTCCGGAAAGTCCACCCTTGTTACAAAAACTGTTTATCCCGTGGTCGCACGTCACCTTGGCGTGGAATTTGCCCCGGGCATGCCCTTTAAGTCCGTGCACGGACTCGATCAGATTAAAGGTGTGGTCTTGATCGACCAATCCCCGATTGGCAAAACGGCGCGCAGCAATCCCCTCACCTATTTGAAAGTATTTGATGCCGTTCGCACGGTGATGGCGTCCTCCTCTGAGGCTAAGGCCCGCGGTTACACAGCTGGAACGTTCAGCTTGAACGTGGATGGCGGACGCTGTCCCGTGTGCAAGGGTTTGGGATTTGAGCTGGTGGACATGCTGTTTATGGATGACATCGAAATTCGGTGTGATGCGTGCGATGGCAGACGCTACCGTCCGGAAGTTCTGGAGGTGGGTTACAAAGGCAAGAACATCGACGACATTCTGAACATGACTGTGTCGGAAGCCATGGATTTCTTCGTGGCGTTTCCCAACATTCGCCGCCCGCTCTCCGTTTTGAAGGAAGTGGGCCTTGATTATTTGAAACTCGGGCAAAGTGCCAGCACCTTCAGTGGGGGAGAATCCCAGCGTATGAAGCTGGCGCGAGAGTTGGCCGGCGCCCATCAGCAGCGCACGCTCTACATTCTTGACGAGCCCACGACCGGCCTGCACTTTCGCGAAGTCCATCTTCTGTTAAATGTGCTCAATCGCCTGGTGGAGGCCGGAAGCAGCGTGCTTTTGGTCGAGCACAACCTCGAGATCATCAGGCATTCCGACTATCTGATCGATATCGGACCCGAGGCCGGAGACAGAGGCGGGCACGTGATGGCCACGGGGACGCCGTTGGATCTTGTAAATACAGCGCCAGGCTCGCACACGGGTCGATTTCTGAAGCAGTACCTTGAGGAACAGCACGCCTCTCCCGAAGGCCTTTACACATGATCATGATCTGGAAAATGCTTTGGCCGGAGCTGCGCGCGCACGGCAAGAAAATGTCACTGGTCGTGGTCTTTGGAATCCTGATCAGCGCCCTCAAGGCGACAACGCCGGAGTTGATGGGACGTTTGCCCAAGGCCTGGAGCAGTGGCGACATGCAACTCACGTATCAGATTCCACTAGTGCTCGCAGGCGTGTGGATGCTTGCCGCCCTCCTCCGTTACTTTCATCTCTACTGGATGCTTTACATTTCGGAACTGGTCGCGGTGAATCTGCGGCGCCAGCTGATGAACAAGTATCTCACCTTGAATCTGGGTTTCTTTCAGAGTTTTGTCAGCGGCTCCGGTGGCTTGATCAGCCGTATGCTAAACGATATCAGCGTAATCCAGGGTGGCTTTCAGAAGATCGCGGATATTGTGCGCGAGCCGTTCATGGCCCTCTTTGCCTTTGGCACGCTCCTTTACATCGATTGGCGCCTCACGCTGTTCCTCGCGGTCGGCGGGCCACTGATCACGGCGGCGCTTAGAAAATTCGCGCGCAGTGTCCGCAAGTATTCCAAGCGCAATCAAGAATCCATGGAGGATCTCACCCAAGTTCTCAAAGAAAGCCTGGACGGCACGCGCGTCGTTCAATCCTTCAATTTGCAAAATGAGATGCGCCGGCGTTTTGAGCACCAGGCCGAGGAATTACTGCGATCCAAGAGCAAAATCATCTCGCGCGAGGAAGCCTCCGGCCCTGTTTCCGAAAGTCTGTCCGCGGTTTTGATCGCTCTTTTGCTTATCTACATCGGTAACCAGGCGCTACAGGGAAAATTTGATGTCGGCAATTTCTTAAGCTTTATGACCGCCATCGGGCTGTTCTCGGACGCTGTCAAGAAGGTGCAGGGCGGTTACATTAAGATGCAGCAGTCGGCGGTCGCCCTTGACCGGCTGCACACGCTCTTGATCAGCACAAGTGTCGTGCCAGAGAATCCAAACGCCCGCCCCTTTCCGCGGGACTGGACCGAGATCGAGTTTCGCGATGTCTCCTTCCGTTATGACAATCATCACGTGCTTAAACGCGTGAATCTCAAAATTCAGCGCGGAGAACAGGTGGCCCTCGTGGGCTCAAGTGGGGCTGGGAAGTCCACGCTGATCAATCTTTTGCCGCGCTTCTTTGATCCCACCGAAGGGGAGATCCGCATCGGTGGAGTTCCTCTCAACCAAATGGGTCTAGACGATCTCCGCGCGCATGTGGCGCTTGTCACCCAAGATGTGTTTTTGTTCTCCGACACGGTCGAACGCAACATCTGGTCCGGTGATTTCAGTAAGGACAAGCAAGGCGTCGAAGCGGCGGCCCGGCTCGCAAACGCGCATGAGTTCATTATGAAGAACCCTGAGGCCTATCAGGCGCGTGTCGGTGAGCGAGGCGCGCGCTTTTCGGGTGGTGAGAAGCAGAGGATCAGCATTGCCCGCGCCATTTTCAAAGACGCTCCGATTTTAGTGCTTGATGAGGCCACCAGCGCGCTCGACTCCGAAAGCGAGCTCGAGGTCCAGAAAGGTCTCGATTCCCTAATGAAGGGTAAGACCGCGCTGGTGATTGCCCATCGCTTGTCCACCATCGCCAAATGCGATCGCATCATTGTTATGGACGGGGGCGAAGTCATCGAAGAGGGTAACCATACGGAACTCCTCAGCCGCCAGGGCGCATATCACCGTTTTTTTCAACTCCAAAGCCGGCTCTAGCCGGCGGCCCATAACTCGACGCATCAAAGCGGTAGCCTCAAGTTGACCAAATTTTTGACGATAAGAGTTTTGGCAGCCCTTTGGAGGAGTCGAAAATATGATCAATTGGGATGAGTTCGAACATATACACGTAATCAAGAAGCTGAAGCAGATTCTCAACTCGTGGTGGAACATCGATGTGGTGTTTACGGATGAGCGGGGCCAGCTTCGCGGCGCCGATCCGAAGTCCCTCCCTTTTTGTAACCCCGCTGTCAGCACGTTTCTGGGCAAGGAAACTTCGCTGACCAGTCTGGCGGAGTCCGTACAAAAATCCCTGGAAGATGTGCGGGTCTCCGGCAATCGCTACAGTATCCGCAAATGGGAAACCGCGGGGTTCGACATGGCGATTATCCCGATCAATATTGAAAACGATTTTATGGGTTGCGTGGTGGCTCTGGGCTTTATGAAAGACCGTAGTCAGGTCTCACGCATTTCCGAAATCCGCGAGCGCATGGCAATTTTTGGCGCCAGCGGCGACACCATTGACCGCGCCATCTCCAAGATCAGCTTTATCGATGATCAAGACCGCGAGCACTTCTTGGAACTGGTGGAGCTGGTTGCTCAAGAAGTGGTCACTCTACACTTGGAAATCACCTCGCGCGAAAACCGCATTAAAGAGCTGAACAAAGAACTTGGCAGCCGTTACAAGTACGACAACATGATCGGCAAGTCCAAACCCATGCAGACCCTCTACGCTCTCTTGGATAAAATCAAGACCGCGGACAGCACGGTGTTGATCCAAGGGGAGAATGGAACCGGAAAGGAGTTGATCGCCAAGGCGATTCACTACAACTCCCTTCGCAAAGACAAACCCTTCGTGATCCAAAACTGCTCGGCGTTCAACGATAACCTTCTCGAGTCCGAACTCTTCGGTCACGTGAAAGGATCGTTCACCGGCGCCATTCGCGATAAGAAGGGCTTGTTCGAAATGGCCGATAAAGGAACGTTCTTTCTCGACGAGATCGGAGACACCTCACCGACCATGCAAGTGAAACTTCTGCGCGTG
Source organism: Bdellovibrionales bacterium (assembly GCA_050249195.1). GTDB lineage: Bacteria > Bdellovibrionota > Bdellovibrionia > Bdellovibrionales > UBA1609 > JALHOQ01. Next base: position 19,138 of record JBFWQY010000014.1, on the reverse strand, counting down.
CTGCAAGAAGGAACCTTTATCCCGGTCGGAGCGGTGGAGCACCGTCGCGTGGATGTGCGGATCATCGCCGCGACCAATCGCAACCTCAAAGAGATGGTTGAAGCGGGCACCTTCCGCGAAGATCTTTACTACCGACTGAACGTGATCAACATTCATGTCCCGTCGCTACGCGATCGCAAGGAAGATATTCCGCTGCTTGCGGAATTTTTCCTCAACAAGGCGCAAGCCGCAAATGGAGGCGCGCCCAAGAAGGTTCTCACCAAGCGCGCCCTCGAAAAGCTTTATGATTACACCTGGCCCGGAAACGTTCGTGAGTTGCAGAACGAAATGGAGCGGCTGATTGTACTCGCAGGACCGGAAAACAAGATCACGGCTGACATGCTCTCGCCCAAAATTCTTGAGCTCGGCGATAAGACGAAGGTTCAAGGGGCTCGCCTGCATGGCAAACTGAAAGACGCTCTCGAAGATCTGGAACGCGATATGATCCGTGAAGGTTTGCGCCGTACCGGATGGAATAAATCCAAGCTGGCCAAGGAGCTGGGCATCAGCCGCGCCGGCTTGATTATGAAGGTGGAAAAGTACGGTCTCGACAAGCGTAAAATGCTGAAATAATTTCCCCTTTGTTCAGTCTCTGCAATCCCTAAACAGGGCCCTGTTTCCGCCAGGGCCTGTTTTCTTTGACCTGATTTTTAAATCCACCCGGCACGACCTTTGAAGTACCAACCTGCCAGGTTGGTGCTAAACAATGAAGAGAAATTGGACACGATCGCCGAATCCGCCAAACAGGTGGGCGCGCTCGGCCCGAATGCTCAAAGCCTACTTTGAGAATAAGCTGAACACGGCATTTGAGGTGCTCACGGAAGCTCCTCCGGCCCCGCTCGAGCACGATCTGGTGATTGGCGCGGCGGTCGGCGGCCCCGGTCTATGGGGATTGCGCCCATCAAACCCGCTGCCCGACGACGACCGACGCGAAATTCAGGAAACCTTTACCACGATCTTAGAAGCCATAGAAAATCTTGAGCAACGCCGTGAGGCTCTCCGCCATCAACAAGTGAACCTTGAGATCGATCTCGGTCTGGCGGATGCATCGAATGTGATTCCGTTTCGGCGTCGGAGTCCCGACGCGTGCGACTCGAACGCGCGCAAGCTTTGGACCTTGAAATTTGATTGTTTAATCGAAAGCCGCGATCCAGAAGATCTCCACAAAATGGCCATGGAGCTGCATGCGCACAGCGGGCGCTACGCGTTCATCAGACATCGTGACCTTGATCGGCACTCCCGACTTCAGGTTTCCAAACTTATGGAAGTCGGCGCGATCAACCTGTTTATTCCAAATGTGTTGGATCTCAGCGCCCCTGAGCAAGAAGTGCTGCTCAAATTGACGGCTTCTCAGAACACGGAGGATCGTCCGCTCCTGATGGTTGGAACCTGCCTTCCCTACGCGGATTTGCGTTCGGAGCCCGGCGTGCAGCTCGAACTCCTCTCACATCTCGCGCGCGCGTACATCAAACTCACGCGGCCGTTTGCTGAGTACAAAGAGCAGCAATTGATCCAATATTTTCTCGACAGCCTTTCCTGCGATCCGACATAATCGATCCAGGGAGGGGTCGTGACGTCACCACTGTCAAGCCAGGTTCTTCAATTTGTTTCCCGTTGCGTGGGCACAACTGCGTTCGAATGCTTCCAGCTCGCGGGCGACGCGTCCACGCGCAAATACTACAGGATCGGATTCGACAACCAGTCACGAGTGCTGATGAGTTGGGAGCCGTTTACGGACCCCGCGAGTTACCCGTTTTTGAATGTGCAAACCCACTTCGCACGGATGGATGTGCGAGTTCCCAAGGTCGAGGCGTTCGCCCCTGAATTGGGTGTCGTCCTGTTGGAGGACCTCGGCGATCTTACACTCGAACGCAAATTCTGGGAAAACCAAAATCAGGAGCTCTCCCTTCCCTTCTACCGCCAGGCTGTGGACGAACTGATCAAGATCCATTTTCTCGCAAGTCGTCCCCTGCAACCGCCCAGCGTCTGTCAGAAGATTCAATTCGATACCTCAAAGTTCATGTGGGAAATGAACTACGCACGCGAACATTTCCTGGAGAAAGTGGGGCGGATTCGACTGACGGATTCCGACCAGAAACAGCTTCAGTCCGAGTTTCAGTTGATTTGTGAAACGCTGGACCGCCAACCTAAATTCGTCTGCCATCGCGATTACCACTCTCGCAACCTGATGCTAAAATTGGGTCGGGTGTATGTGATTGATTTCCAAGATGCCCGTTTAGGGCCACTTCAGTATGATCTGGTAAGCCTGGTCCACGATTCTTACGTGGATCTGTCGCCAGCCACGATCAAAACGATCAAAGATGACTATCTCAACAAGGCCCTCCAGGCCGGGCCGTCCAACGCCATCCGTCCGGACTTTGAAGAGATCTTCCACATTCAAATGATCCAACGCTGCTTCAAAGCCTGCGGCAGTTTCGCCAGCTTCTACAATATGCGCAATGACACGCGCTACTTAAAACACATCAGAGGAACGGCCACTCTCGTCGGCGACGCACTTAAGGCCGATCACCGTTTCAAACTCTTCTCCCGCATCCTTAATGAGAGCGGCCTCCTCGGCATCAAATTCGAAGAGCTATGCGCGCCCTAATTCTCTCGGCAGGCCTGGGCGAACGCCTCCGCCCTCTTACGAATAAGAAGGCCAAGCCCGCCCTCGAGTTTCTTAACGTTCCCATGCTTGGATTTCCCTATCACTGGCTCGAAACACTCGGCCTCAGCGATGTCACATTCAACACACATTACCTCCCGGACACCATCCGACACGCCGCTATGCACGTGACAGCGCCGGAGATTCAACTTCACTTCACCCACGAGGACGCGATTCTCGGCAGCGGCGGCGGCATCTGGAACGCACGCTTTTTTCTTCAGGGCCTGGGTCCAGACCGCACGTTCGCCGTTGCAAACGGCGATGGCGTGATCGTCAGCTCCCGACCCGAGCTGTTGCGCGAGATGCTCGCCTATCATCGCCGTGAGCACGCCCTAGCCACACTTCTCGTTTGCCCTCTGGCGGGCGTGGGCTCAAAACTCCCCGGTGTCTGGGTCCACCCAAACGGCGAGGTCGCCGGCTTCGGCACCGCGGAGAAGATGGAACAGGATGGCCTTAAGGGCGCCAGGAGTGTGGACCCCAAGGCACCTCTCGAATGTCTGCATTACGCCTCATACATGTTGTTCGCAAAGGAACTCTGGAGCCTTCTTCCCGACGGAAGTTCAAACATCCTGTATGACGTCCTGGAACCTCATATTGGGAATGGTGCCCGCGTGCGCGCGTTCCGAGTCTCCGCACGCGATATGCAATGGTTCGAAACGGGAAATGCCACTGATTATCTGGATGCCACCCGCCGCTGCCTCGAATACCTGCGTGATGATCACCCCTTCGCCCATTCCCTGCGCCAAATTCTGGAACATCACGGGCCAGCATTTGAAATGCAAAGCCGCCTGCGGGAAATGAAACTCATCGCCGATTCCGCGACAATTGATCCTTCCGCAAGACTCCACGGTTTCGTCGTGGTTGGGCCAGAATGCCATATCCCCGCCGGATGCGAGCTCGAGAACTGCGTCCTCTTACCGGGCGCCCGCCTGCCGGAGGGCGCAATCACGAGAGGGGCTGTCGTCGTTCCATAAAGCCGAAAGTACCAAGGCAAGCGAGAAGTGCACGTCTGAAACGGATTCCAAATCATGCCAAGACGCATGCACAGCTCCTGCAGCGCGCCCACATTCCTCGTTTCAACTTTTTGCATCTTAGGCTATACAGCGGTTTTCTACCGCAAAGGGGGGGTTACATGAGAATCGCACTGCTTATTTTCCTTTTCACCGTATCGACATCCGTTGGTCATGCCCTGCCGCTCTACTTCTTCTCTGTCCAAAAGGAGTTTCCCGGCGCTCCGTTAACCCAACGGTGCAAGGTCTGTCACGTGGTTACGGGTGGACGACTCAATGATTTCGGAAAAGCCTTTGCCGAAGCCAAACGGAAGCATTTCGATAGCATGAGTCTCATCTTTGCCGAGCTGCGTCCGCTCGACTCCGATGGCGACGGGGTCAGCAATGAGGTGGAAATCACCGCAGGCACTCATCCGGGCATCGCCGGCGAGTAGCCAGCCCGCGCCCACATTCGAGTGAGGACGTTGCCCTGAACGTTTCTCTAAAATATATCCGAAAAAGCGACTTGTAGATGCGGCAGATGCTTACAGAAGTTGGCAGATCAGGCGGTGTGAGGCGGTGGCTTCCTGCTGATCTGCCACGCGCCGCCTGCCACTTCACAACTCTTGTTTTCCGGTCTGCCTTCTACCGGCAGCTCCAGAGCACACCCAGCCGGCATTTCTCCGCCATCTTAATGGAAATCCGGCGCCAGATGTTTTCCTCTTTGGGATTGATCTGTGACCACACGGAGTGACCCGCAACATGGCGCCGCGGATCCAGGCGTCCCCCCGGCAGAAACTGCTTCAAGTCCATACCCAGATATGTTCGACCACCGCTCCGTCCAGCCTGCCCTTCAGCGCCGCCATACATACCACCGTAGTTGCCGTATTCACCAGAACCACCGTATTCACCACCATTCGCCCCCACGGATGCAGGCTGATACCCACCACCCGAGCGATAGCCCTGATCCACGTCGGTGCCGTAGCCCGGCGTACCGGCATAAGAACCGCCCGAACCACCGGAGCCGCCGAGACTCGCGGGAGAGCCGGCACCCCCCTCTGATCCAGGAATGCCTCCGCCCGAGTTGTTCGGAATGCCTTTCACAGTTGGAGCCTCGCCAGGCGGACCGATCGGCCTTTCGCCAATCCCAGCACTGTTCAATGCCTCTTCCACTGAGCCAACATTGAAACCGGCGATTCCGTCCTCGGCACGATCCCGCTGCGCCTCTTTAAACCCCGCCTGCCCTCCCTTCGCCTCCGGCGAAGCCAGCGCCCGACAAGCGGGGCTGTTCGGATTGAGAGAGCAGTCCGTACACGCCGGACTATAGGGATTCGTCGCACAACCATAGGGATCATTAGTATTTAAGGAGCCCGCCGCTGTCGTTGCTCCCACACCATTCGAGCCGACTCCCGCGCCAGCACCCGTGCCACTGGCCGCGCCGTTCGCTGTTCCTGAATTCTGTGGATCGGCATTCGCCAGATTTTGACAATGAGCCGAATAGGCCGCCGGATCAGCACTCGCAATCGCACTTTGGGAAACGGATAGCACTCGGTCCTCAAGCATCTTGCACGCACTCTGATCTGTTTGAAGCGCTGTAAGAGCCGACGAATAGATCCCGTATGAAGCGCATCCTGCACAGTTGCTCATCAACGCTTGATACTTTCGCGCAAGTTGTCCACAGGTTTGTTCACACGTGTACTGATTGTCCCCACAAAGCCCCGCGAGAGCGGCTTTAACATCACCGCCCGTATCATGGAGTCTCTCGAGCTGTGCGCAATAATCCCGAAGGCCGGCATTGTCGCTCGGAGGACCTGTATCAAGAAGGTGGTTCAGTTCACGAAGACGTCTTTGATCCTGCGTGCTCAACTCCGACGTACATCCATTCCGCCCGCAGCAACTCCGAGCTTTACTCTGCAGTCGTCGACAATAGTTCACATCCTCATCCGCTTCCCACTGAGCCTGGGAGGTATCGTTCGTGGGCGTCGTGTTGTTGATACTATTTTGTACGCGATTGTTACCATTGGAAGCGCTTCTGTTTCGATCGGCCGGAGAGGTGGAATTGTCGGCAGTACCGGTATTGTCCTCGCTGCTACCGCCATCCGCACTCTTGCCGGTTTTTGTTCTATTTTTCCCGCTCCCATTGTCTGTCCGAGCTTTAGTAGTTGCGTTAGCGGCATTCCCTCTTTCGGATTGAGCACGCTCCCTTGGTTGAGACGTTGAGCCGGACTTAGGCGCCGGGGTGGACGCCCTTGAAGCAGATGGTCTATCAGATTTTCTTTCTGGAGGCGGTGTAGGCTTGCGTTTCGGTATGGGCGGGGCGGCAGGCGCTCCAGAAGCTCTTCCGGTTGATTCCGAATTCGACACTGAGGGCTTAGGAGCAGGCTCTTCGCACTCGGATTCTCCGGGTAAACATACATCTGAATTCTTACTAAGGGGCTCGTCGGATGGCAAAGAAGCTTCTGGTGAGTTCTCACGCTCTCTCATGCAAAGTTTAACGGCGGCGTTTTGGACCGTTGAATTAGTCGCTTGCCTTTGACATTCAACTGCAGCATCAACGCCAGGAGATCCATCATCTATGATAGTATTGCCTCCGATCCCCTCGCTTTCCGCCAGCTTCCAACAAGAATCCACGATCTGCTGCTTGAGCCTCGCCGTTTCCTTTTGTAAACATATTTTATATCTTGAAGGCGCGCTAGGCGCACCTTGCGCGAACTGGCTAATTATGAGGATGGCTGGACCCAGGAATCGGGCAATGACGATGGGGCCTCGTAGCATGTCTCATTTATCGTCATTTCCGGTGCGCTGCTTTAGTACTTTAGTCGAAGCGAAGATTTACTTGTATCAAAATGAAACGTAACCCTAGAGATCCCGGAAAGAAGCTGGCCTCAGGAGTGGCCTCTGCGGCTGGTCTTCGGCAATTACCGTCTCAACCCCTTGAGAGCCACTCAGCTCAACAATGTGTGACAGGAATTCGCCTTCAAAAGCCACGGCAGTAGTGCCGCTTCCGTTTCCAGGAGCATAGGGGATCCCATCTTTCTCTTTGGAGCCACCCGCAAATACTGTTGCCAAAGCGATAAGCTCACCCTCCGAATTATCTGACAGATCCTTAGTCAGGACTACCCCTCCCGAGGCTCCCTTCGCCGAGGAACAATCCGTCACGATCACTGTTCCCCTGACACCATTTCCCGGGCGAACTTCCGTAATCCGGCACTGTTCAACAATAGGCTCCGTTCGCGGGACCTGTACTTTCATTCGATCCTGATAAGCAGATACCTGAATGACTGGCTGGCCGACCCTCAGCAAAGTTCCTTTGGGCTCAATGGGAAACGGCTTAACACCAGGGATTGGGGATTCCAGCTTAACGGTCGCAAAGTCCCGATGTCTGTACTTATCACCAGGTCGGTAGGGATTCCGGGTACCTAGTCTGAGAGTCGCATTCAAGTTCCTTCTATCGATTTCAAACTTGCGATTTTGCCACTCCACTTCTTGGTTCTGGAATTTGCATTCTTCCAGCGGCTCACGTAAGGCCACATCTCTGTCGTCACAGTTGTTTAAGTTCGTGTCGTCATTCGCCAACTCTATGGTTTCGCCATTCTGACCCGGTTTAGGCGAGTTACAGTAAAGTACCGCATGGGACACGTTAGGAACGACGACAGAGCTACCCACAATGGCTCCTGATCCAGTTCCACGGCTGCCATTCTGCCGGCTTCCACAAGCAAAAAATCCAGTGGCCTTACGAATTTGGTCCACATCCGCATCCGTTAATTTGATTGGATATCTGTGTTTATTTTTCGGGTCGTTAAATTCCTTCTGCTTTGCCAATAGCCCACCTCGACCGTCATTTGGGCCAATGTTGGCTAGATGAAATAGACCGGCGACGGGGCCCTCGTAAATGGGGTCACAATCCTGTGCTATGGCTTTATTGACGTTCGGATCGGCAAAGGCCGAAAAGCCTGCGGCGATCACGCCTAGTAGAATCACGGCCAGATTCCGAGCTTTCATTGGGTGTTGACCTCACTCCTGTTCAATCACCGAAATCGTTAATACGCGCAACCACTTGGCTAAATCGGCCCACGCCTGAATATTAGCACTTCTCGTGCCGTTTCAGAGAGTATTTAGCTCATTTCTAGGTTCTTCTGTGTATAAAATTTTTACAGGCGGTGCTCAATATCGGAGAACCAGACCCCTCTCCGTTCGATGCGCCACTGATCGAGCCGCCACATCGTCATGGAGTCGGTGTGGAGAATCCTCGAAATTCCCTCGCAGGTTATCGGGCAAAGCCGCAAGTCACCGAAGTGAACTCGGAGTGGATAGACTTTGCCGTAGCCATCTCACTGCGATCGCCGCTGATGCAGACTCCGCGCAGCTGATGAAGATGATTTCGACGTCAGTATAAGAACCTAGCGGTGGGGCTTTGAGCTGCTTCTTTACCCACTCCTTGATGGCGTTAAACGGCAGCCTGCATTTAGTGCAAAAGCACTCGCGACGCACCTGGGGCTCGACGATCTGCACCTTCATGGGCTTCTGGTGAGGATGAACGCTCTCGATGCGAACGTCTTAATTAGACCCAAAACTCGATGGTAGCCTTCTCGAAGTTCATCCTTGGCGCCTGTGAGGAATGTGCTTTGTTTGATACAAACATCAAACCGCACAGTCCTTGGATGGATAATTTTTAAGCTGTATGTATTTTAATCGACAGATCCGTTCAAACCCCTAAAATCACCGAAATTATCTCATCCCCGCTCAGACCCCGGAAAAAACTGGCGAACTAAATTCTCAGAGCTCAAAGATTCCTCAAGACTCCCCGGTGCTCCTGGCTGTTTAGTTAAATTGAGCCAGAAAGTTCAATTGTTGTGACCGCTTCCTCGAAATACCGGATATAAAAATTTCTAAAAATTATATTTATTTAGCATAAGCTCCTTCTAGTGCCTTCAATTTAAGTCAAAATTGATGTAGATTACTGAACTCACATCGGAGGAATTAAGTGAGAGTAGGTCGTCTTTTCGTTGGAGTGTCTCTAGCTTTAGTTGGGCTGATTCTGAGTGAAATAATACAGAAGGCCTCAACTGATTTTGAGCCAAACATAGAGGCTGAAATGGGTAAGCTACTCAATTCAGTCGAAGTTGCCGATAATAATGGGCATTCTATCTGCACGTAACTATAAGCTGGCTATTTTATTGGGAGTCCTGGTCGGAGTGACAGGGACTGCTATCAAATGGACCCTTCACGAAGGATTGAGAAGAGTGCACGACAAAACCGTACGTACAGCCTTTCCAAGGCGGGAATCTCCGCTTAATTATGATCCGGCCAATATTCAGCTCGCTTATGAGTACATCTTTCTCGAAACCATTTATAGTTCTCTCGTGGAATACGATTCCGAGGGAAATATCAAGCCTGGCGTGGCTGAAAGATTTTGGTGGGACGAAGGCCGCCTGAACTTCCAAATTAAATCTGGGCTTGAGACCGCTGACGGCTACGAGATTTCCGCTGAAGATGTCATATTTTCACTGAAACGGGTAATGATCCTAGGCGGCAACACACATGGTAATCTCGTCGATCTACTTTGTGGAGACATCCCGCTCCGCCACGTCGATGATCGTTGCATTGGTCTTTTTGCTAAAGGCTCGATTGTGACGCTCGCACCAAGAAAGACAACCCCATTTCTTCTATCCATGCTAACCGGTATCGATTTCGCCGTAATTCCTCGAAGGGCAGTAGACCCGAAAACATTAAAAATCGTCGAAATGAAGAACACATCTGGGCCAATGTACTTGGCGAACGTCGCCGATGGAAAAATCGAGCTTCTTGCGAATCCCAAACACTTCAATCACGATCCTAAGCAACCAGACAGAATTGTTCTGATTTCTTCTGTAGGCAAAGATTCAAAGGAATCCAGGGCGCTCGAGTTGTTTGCAGAAGATAAAATTGATCTTATTACGACTATAGACACCACATCGGCTGAATCAGTTTTGGACTTTCATCTTAACAATAAGTCTAAGACGAATTTCCATAGCTCTCTTGACATCCGAATGTTCTTGGTTCGGTTCTCTACATCGGGAATAAGATCCTTCTCGCATGAAGAGCGGTTTCAAATCGGTCCCGCGCTAGTTGATTCCCTACGTAGAGCGTTCTCTGCGAGAAAGCTGGTTAAGACTACTGATCAGATCTTGCCTCATTATGGTGAAGGTGGCTTAGATCAGGCGATAGTAGATCGAATTAAAGCGAAATACGTTGAGCCACGCTTCGATCGCGCAAAGAAGGTGCGGGTGTACCTCATGCGCTTGCCTGATATAGAAATTTTTAAAGCTGCAGTAACTGAAGTTTTACCAAACGCGAAATTTTTCGATACATCCGAAGAGATCCTTCCGAACTGGGGAGACGACGATACTGATATCATGATCAGTGGCCCTGACCTGGGATTTATCGAAGACATATCACTTTATTCATACGCCGTTAAGTCAGGAATTCTTCGTACTAAAGAAGGGCCAGATAAGTGGCTCGCATCTTACATGGGAACTCTGGAGAAAGAGGAGCGGATCAGGAAAATACGCGACTTGCACCAGTACAACCTAGAAAGCGGATTCGCATTTCCCTGCTTTGCCTCTCCTTATGTGGCTCTTTCACGTAATCCTTGGAAAATTACCCTTCCTAAACTTTTTGCGAATCATCCCTTATGGCAAATACGGCTCTCGCCCTGAAATGGTTGAACGATAATAGGTCGCGGTACGGATTCAGAATTCGCAAGATGTCGTGGCCTCATGATTTCTTGAAAATTAATCTTTTCGACTACGAGATCTCGTTGGAGTATGAGGGCAAAGTTCATACAGGTCGAGGATTAGACCTCGATGAGCCGACGGCGGTTGTAAAAGCTCTCGCGGAATCCTTAGAACGCCTATGTAGTTATAAACATGGTATCACTTCGTCTGGGGTCTCAACACATTTAATTTGGCACCTCGCACATTAACATTCCCAACTTGAACTGATTGAACACGACGCTTTGACTTGCCACATACTAACTGGTGCTCCCGCAGAGGAACTTAGATCCAGCTATTTACAGTCGCCAGTCATCCAGCGCCTCAATGATCATGGCATTATATTTCAAATTTTCGATCTGCACGGGTGGTCGGACTTATCAACCGTTCTCGCCACAGCTTCGGACAGAGGTAAAGTTGTAGCAATCGGCCTAGGTTGCTCCAGTGGCGGCTTAGAAGCCGCCATCAAAAAAGCTGTTACTGAATCGCTTCCAAATTCAGTGTTTTATTTAATGACTGGAAAGAGTCATGATAGCCAGATCGAGGTATGGCTCAACACAAGACTTAGAGGATCTTTAAGCCAACGTCGGCCATCAAAATCAATTTTAGTTGATTCCACACGAATACAATCTCCGATTTCCAACCCCTTTGTGACAGTAAAGAGCTCCTCCTCTGAGCTCCAGGCATATCTGCCAGACGGATGGACAGCCAAAAACTTTAACCAGGACAGACTACGTCGATTTGCTGATGTGAGTAGTCTCTCTAGCTTACGTGAAGGTGAGAGACTATTTTGAACAGATACAGATGTATTCAACTGCTCTTCGGCATCACTATTATTATCTTCACGTTCTCGGCGGATTATCTCGTTCGCCATGAAATCGCGAGAACTTTTTCCAACTTTACAGATCGATTTATTAAACTGGGTGACTTTCGTGAAGTCGCGCTTATTATTAATGGCAGATTTGATAATACATTCACAGCCGTAGAACTGGTCGACTCAAAAGGTACCACCATCTTTCATCTCCCTCCGGAGCATGCGTATGCAAGTTTTTTTGAAGGGAAGATAAAGATTCAGAATGCTTCAACGGGCAAATCACTCGTTTTTTGGTATGATTTGTGGTTGCCCACCATCTTATCTACCGCAATATTGATCGTAATCGCAGTCCTTGCAAAGCTCTGGTCTCGGGCTCGCGAGAACCAAATTCGGATGCTTATGTTCATGGAGAAAAGGATCGAAATTGCCAATCTGCTTACGCAGGTCAGTCACGATATACGGTCACCACTGTCTGCGCTAAACTTGGCTGTGTCGGGTGTCAAAGGAATAGACTCGGACAGACAAGACCTGATTACAAATGCCTCCAAGAGAATTAATGCCATTGCAGACGCGCTTCTACAACGAACAAAGTCAGATGCTCCAAAGGAGCCGCAGCCAATTTCTGTAAGTGAGGTCATTAGACTGATTTTAACGGAGAAGAAGTTTGAATATGATAGTCGGAACGTGGATCTCACTGCACTCTTACCGCCTGAGGATGTTAAGGCTCGCATTGACGCCACAGACCTTGGATGTACTATTTCGAATCTGATCAACAATTCTGTTGAAGCCGGAGCCACCCAAGTTCAAATCGAGCTTTATCGAAAGAGATCGAAGATGGAAATATTAGTGCAAGACAACGGACCCGGAATCCCAAAAACCATTTTGAGACGCCTAGGGCGGGAGCCGATCTCAAGTGGCCAGGGACGGAAATCTGGGTATGGCGTAGGGCTATGGTCGGCATATCTTTTCGCACAAAGGAGCAAGGGAAAATTAAAGGTCCGGAACTCTGGCCGAGGAACCGCAGTTCTCCTCACATTTCAAACGAACACGCAGTAGACTTTTAACCCCCGAGCGGCGCTGGGCATCTTGGAATTCAGTGTCGTAGCACTCGCGCTCGCGTGCAATTTACGCCGCTGATAAACACGCAAGATCCAACATTGAACCCTCGGACAGGGGCGCGATGAAGCACCCCTCCCTCAGATCTGCAACAGATCACCAACAGGGCGTTCACCGCCTGCCGTGAGGTTGGAGTCTGCAGAAGATTCGCGACCGGCCTCCATCGTTGTAGACGCCAAGCTTAACTAGGAGAAGGTCTCCCGTTTGTGGGTTGATGCGCATCCAATAGTTAATTGACGAGGAGCCCGAGCGATATTCGACATTGTACAGATCCGATTGTTGGGACACCGTCTTCGGGCTGGAGCTTCCTGACTTCAGGGTCTCGCGGGCCTTGGGGACGTCGAGCTCAATGTGGGGATTTGCAGTGGGCCCGAACGTGAAGAGCGCGCCAAACATAATGTCCGACCCCATAGGATCGAGCAGTGTGAGACCGTAACTCGGTTGGGAGGCATCGGAATAGTATCCGCTGTTGTAGCATTCTCCGCTGAAGACCTGGGGAAGGTCTGCGACCTGCGGCGCCGTCTGTGTGCGCGTGAACTCTTCGAAGACGGATTCCATGGCTGGCGTACAGGGGTCCTCGGCGCACAGATCCGGGGGCGTTGTCTCCGCTCCGGCCAGCGGCGTCGCAACGAGCGTCGCGGCGAAGATCAAAATAGAAAATAGATAATGATTTGTACGAAACATCCCGAACCTCCCTCGAGGGTTCACGATGTAAACTGCCCGCAACCGGGCGGGAAGGAGATTACGGCAAAGCTGATGTATTGAACCGCTTTCATTCCCTTCTCGTCGAAGGTTTGAAACTCAGACAGGTAGTAGAAAGGAAGATTATTAGCACTATAACCTTGAACAAGGTGACCCAGTCTATCGTTTCCGCTTTCTCGCACCGGCATCCGCTGCCTTCTCCGCCACCGCGAGATTGTGGTGGGCCGCTTTCGATGACGGATGAGCCTTCACCGCGCGGCGGAGATACTCAACAGCCTTCGTTGTCCGCCTCTCTCGGAATGCGATATTGCCGAGGCCGATTAGGGCGCCCAAGCTCTCAGGCCAGCGTTTCAGGATTGCCTTGTACGCTCGTTCTGCCTCATTGAACTGGCTCGCCTGTTCCAGCCCCGCAGCCGCACGCAAGTGGGCGAGGTCGTCCGCCGTCGCCGCGAGCTCATCTGGAGGAAGTACCACCAGGGCCCAGTAATTCGCTAACTCCCAACTGAGCTCAAAGCGCCGCATAGACTTTGTTTCGAAAGCGTTCGGTCCCGAGTGCATCACAAGCCGCTCTTCCTCGAGGTCATAACCGACAACCAGGGCGTAGTGCCAACGCGGGTACCAACTCAGGCCCAGATTCTGAAAGACGATGACGGGGTGGCCCGAGGCCACTTCCTGGAGAATGGCGGAAAGGTCGTCGAGGGGAACGGCCATGTGCCCGTGGCGGCGAGTGGCGCTGATCATATCTTGTTGCAAACTCCCCTTTCGACCGGGGATGTAGACTTGAGGCACAAGTTCATTGACCGAGATTTCGTGCCCGGCCGAACGCAGGGCCATGGTCAGGACCGCGGGACCACAGTAGCCTTCTTCCTGGTTCACAAACGGCGTGTTCTTCAGCACCATCGATGGCGGGATATGCGGCGAGGATTCCAGAACATTTTCTGTTTGTTTAAAGCCTGTGGCGCAGGCGCTCAGAAAGAGAACGCCAGCTAGAATAAGAATCCGCTTTCTCAAATGCCAGCTCTCACATCAAATGCGCTTCGCGAGATAGATAATCAAAAGGACAAGGACCACGATCAGAAGGACCCCCGTCACGTCCCCGCCGTACATCGCGCGGTCCATCTGCGACGCAAGATCTTGCATTTCGCGGTCGGAAAGGCTCGCCAGCCGCGCATTCACTTCCTCTCGGCTGAGGCCAAAGCTGAGGAGCCTGTCTTGCATATCTTCGCGCTGCAGGAGTCCTTCAATTTTGGCCTGCGCCTCGCTTCTGGACAGCTCATCGACGACAGCTGAGGTCGGAATCATCTCGCTCGCCGTCTCATTCGCCATTTCACCTGCCATTTCAGCGACGGCCAGATGAGGAATGTTGCTGATCATAAATGCCATCACAATGGCGCAGTGGATTCGGAATGTTTTAGACCATCTTTTAGACCATTTCATAGTTGCGTCCCCCTTTTGCTTTCCTACCTTTTGCGTCGCTTTTCGCTTCCTTTTTGTTTTGCCTCTTCCTCTGTCCCGTTCAATTCGGTCCAACCTTCCAATGGTATCAATCCAGCCCACTGTAGTTCAGAGACCAATACACATCAATCTGAAAGCTACCACCCATCTTCTTCCTTGGGAGGGTTCAAGATGGCATTGGCGGCCGCTGGAGGACCTCCGATTTTATGTCCATTGGAGAAAAGTGCATGGCGATTGATGAGCTTCACCGAATAACCGGTGCGGCCGCCACCGGCGACGCACGAACCTGGATTGGTAAACTTCAGGCCATCATCGGGAAGACTGCACTTGCCGAAATTGGTCAAGGCTTCGTTCACCTCATAATTGAACGCGCCGGGTGCCGGGAGCCAGGCGGTGAGCAAATGAACCCTATCACGAACGAAATAAAACGCTTCGGACCGTTGCAAGTTTTTTTCTTTAGCGAGAGCCATTTGCTCTTGAACACTGTAAACGGGAACTGTACTTCCTTGATGGCCTAAATCGGGCCGAATCGGGACATCGAAGGGAATTTGGAACCGGGAACGATTGGCCCTCAACTTCTCGTAATAGTTTTTCGTAAAGTTCGGTTCAATCGAATAGTACGTGATGTCGAAAAGATCGGGTGCGATGGCCGCCAGCTCGAAGTTCCGTATTTCCGGTGCTTTCTCGGAAACCGCGTCCCAAGCGAGAACATCGTTGGGCTTGCCGGCGCCAAAGTCTTCCTTGATGTTTTTGTACGAGTCGTAACTGATCCCAACCCTGGAAAGGCCATTGATGGCGTTGAGAGCCAGCTTTGAACTTAATCCCAGAGTGTCTCCCGGGTAGCGGGAGTAATTGGGAAGGCGGCGGTTGTCGTCAGGACTATTCATGATTCCTCCCGCGGCCATGCGCGGGGCCATTAAAGAATCCGTCAAGGCGCCGTCGGAAGTCGCGGCTCCCCGTTCCCACTTGGACTGATACCAGGGTCCGATGCGGCCGCCGAATGGTTTCGCGAAGCTACGCGCGACCATCTCAATTCCTCCTCCGAGGGGAAAGAAGATCTGTCGCGGCGTCGTTTTGGCCTGGATTCCGATGTAGGCCATGTACCAAGGGTTTTTTTCCACGCCGATTGAGTACTGAAAATCGGAATCCGCCAGAAACCTCTCGTAGCGCCATTCAAAAAGATTGCTGGCTGCGAGCCCTCGCGGGAAATCCATATTGAGGATATCGAGCGCAATCTTCCTCTGCGGCAAGTTCTGAACGGGTTGAGGGGAGGCGTTGCACCCCGCTTCGTTGTCCACGTCTGTATAAATGACCGTAGGAAGAATTTTGATTTCGACCAGCCACTGCCGCGGATCCACGCCGGCAAGCGAGTTCATCAACCGGAATTCCCCGCCTCCGCCCGCGAAGGACTCGCGGTTAGCGAAGGTCAGATTGCGAACAAATGTTTCACGCGCGCCGGCCAGAACGGAATTCCCATCAAGATCAATGAAATCTCCATCCTGACTTCGAGACGACAGGTTGTTGGCGAGTGCGTAAATGATCTGCTTGCGGTTGCGCTGGTCCAGGCGGAAGGCATGTAGGATGCTCATGGCAAACCACCAGTTGTAGGCGCCGTTTTTCCCGCATTGGATATCGAACTGCGCGCGCAATTGTCGGGAGAGCGCCGCGATTCCGTGGTTGATGCCAAGAAAGCCTGCGATTACCTTCACCTCGGGAAGTGGAGGAATGCGCAGATTCTCCTGGTTGCAAAGGTTTTCACCTTCTGGAACCTCCTGCCACGTCGGCTTGTAGGTGATACAGAGCGAGGGCTTCACCGCCGGTGTGAATACGGTGTCTGATGCCTCACCCCTCCACACCGGATGCTCTTGGTTGTTCCGGTAAAGCCCCATGGTCCCAAGCACACGATAGCGCCACGTCAAAAGTTTATACGACTGGCGAATGGCGTAGTTCTCATGGGCGATCACGTTCAAAAGCTCGGCCTGCTTTGATGCCGCGTAGTAGGCCGCCATATCCACGGAGTTCTGTAAATTGATCTTGTCATGAACGACAAGCGCAACGTTGATGGCCATGGCAAAGAGCACGAACAGGACATTGAACATGAGGGCAATGAAAATGGCCGCTTGTCCGCGTTGATTTAAACATGCTCTTATCAAAGGCATCGTAAAAAATTTTGACACTCTTTTCGATCACTTGGAAACTAGTCGCATGCGTAGCCAACTTTTCGGACTTCTGGTCCTAATCTTTAGTCCAGCCTGGGTGCTGGCCGCTGAAACTATGTTTGAAGGCTATTATCGGATCGAGTTGGCCGGCAAACATATTGGTTACAGCATCCAACGCTACTCGTTCGATCCGAAAACAGGGACGTTCGAGTGCCTTGCCTTTACGCGCGCGAAAATCGGAGAAACAGTTTTGCAGGAAAGTCTGAAAGCCAAAGCGGACAATAAACTTCATCCCATCAGCTACCAGTACACCAAACAAGACGGACCGGAACTCCTGAGTATAGACGCCACATTCAAGGGCCAGGTCATGAAACTTAAAAAAAGCGACGGGAAGACTATCAAAACCCCAACGTACGAGATCCCAGAACAAACCATCCTGAGCCAATTTCTCGTCTACCTGATTTTAAGAGACCCCATTCAAGTCAATGATTCCATCAGTTACAGTGGCGTGGCCGAGGAAGATGGAGCTTCTTACTGGGGCAAGGCATGGCTGCAATCCGCGGAAGACAAAGACGGGTATCGCGTTTTTAACATTCAGAACGAGTTCAAAGGCGAGAGATTTACCGCCAAAGTCGCCGCGATTCCCGATAATTCTCCACCTGAGGACAAAACGGCCGGAAACTTGTCCGTAAAATCCAGAGACGCCGACGTTAGCGCGAAAGACCTTACAAAGAATGACAATGTTGGCAGCCCTAGATTTAAAGAAGCCAATAAAAAGGCAGGGGGGATCAAATACGTTCGCGCCGAAGTGATTTCTACGGATTCCGCGACCAAAAAGCTAATGCTTGAGCTCGTGGCCTCCCCTCAATCCGCCACAGAGAATCACCTGGTACCGACCGTAACGCTGAAGACCATCTTCGGGACCATACCGACGGGGAAGGTCAACTTGATCGCAAGCCCCTTAACAAAGCCTGTCAATAAACTGAACCCGTCGAGTCCGCTCAACAAATCGCCTGCAGAAAAGGGCGGTTAAGTATCGGCTCCGTGACAGCCAAGGTCTGACAAGACGCACGATCGCCCTCGACCCATGTCGGGGTTGCAAGAGCATTTGATTTTCCCATCTGTCGGTGATGAAATTATTAAGTGACGGATAAAATCGGGCAGCTCTTCATTATCGGAATTCGTGGCAAGATCCTCACCCAGGATGAAGCCGAGTTTATAATCAAGAACAATATCGGCGGTGTGATTCTCTTTGACCGCAATATAGAATCTCCCGAACAGATCCATGCCCTGGTATCGTCCATCCAGACCTTGCGTCACAAAACCCGCGATAAACTTCCGTTCTTTATTGGCGTGGACCAGGAGGGAGGACGTGTCGCGCGCATGAAGGCACCCTTCACTCAGTGGCCCGCCATCGGCCACTTGGGGAAGTTGGATTCCACCTCAGTGGCCTTTCGTTACGCTCTTAGCATGGGTTCCGAACTTCGGGCGGTGGGGATTAACCTGGATTTCGCTCCATGCGTGGACGTCCTCACCAATGCCGCAAATACACTGATCGGCGACCGCTCGTTGAGCTCCGATCCCGAGCAAGTGGCTAAACTGTCTTCGGCACTGGTGCGTGGTTACATCAAGAGCGGGGTCATTCCTTGCGCCAAACATTTCCCTGGGCACGGCAACACCATTGTGGACTCCCACCTTGATCTTCCCGTTGAGGACGTTGGCCTCGACCGGTTGCGCGCCGTCGAGCTTGTCCCCTTTAAAAAAGCCATTCGCGCGCGCCTGGACCTCCTGATGACCGCTCATATCAAGTTTCCTCAAGTGGACCCGGATTGGCCGGTTACACTGTCGACAAAGTTCCTCAAAGATCTTCTGCGCAAGGAACTGCGCTATCGCAATTTGGTGATCAGTGACGATTTAGATATGAAGGCATTGGCCAATCACTATAACGTTGAGGACATTCCCGTGCGCGCCTTCCAGGCGGGCTGCGACATCCTCCTCTACTGCAACAATTTTGACCATCCGCCGATGGCTCTTGAGGCCATGTACAAAGCCGCGCGAGCGCATGTGATCTCAGCACGCGAGATCGATGAAAGCTACAATCGCGTGGTGAGCTTAAAGAAAGACACCCTTGCGAATCCGGATCCCGTCCCTTTCAGTGAAGTGGCCCAGGTGATCGGACATTCCGACCATCAACGACTGGCCCAGGCAATTCTAGACGGAGCTGTACCCGCGGATTTGCTCACGGCGCCGGCTTAAGGAATCGTGGCCCGGTCGAATCGAAAAGAACGAATCCAATCTCATCCAAGTCGGACAAAATAGCGGTTCTTTATGACGCCAAGTGGGCGATAATTGTCACTTTCGACAGCGTGTCATAAAAAGTCATGTCGAGGACGCCGGTTTCCAGAGACTACCGAGCACGCCGCATCTCTGCAGGATCTTGAGCATGA